>JBGSLS010000022.1:0-14619 GCA_041740575.1 Chitinophagaceae bacterium
TAAGATACTTCAATCAACAACAGAACTAATAAGACCAAACAGAACTAATCCAAGAAAGAAAACACAGAAAAAACCACCATCAATGAACTATAAACAGTTGTAAAACCTTAAGTAAACGACATTGAATGATGATTTATGAATAGGGAATAAGAAATAGTAACAAGATTAATGCATCAGCCAACAATAAACAATAAACAATCATCCTCCCCAACCTTCCCTGTCAAGGCTTCGATACTGAATAGCTTCAGCTAAATGTTCGGCGCGAATTTTTTCGGAACCTGCAAGATCGGCAATGGTGCGGCTTACGCGCAAAATACGGTCGTAAGCACGGGCGCTCAGGTTAAGCCTTTCCATGGCAGCTTTCAGCAGGTTGGCGCTTGCTGTATCGAGGGCACAATTCGCAGTCATAAGCCCGGTGTCCATTTGCGCGTTGCAATAAATGCCAGCATGGCCTTCGTAACGGCTGCTTTGAATATCGCGCGCCTTCATTACCCGATCGCGTATGCTTGTGCTTTTTTCCGAATTGGAAATAGCCGATAATTCGCTGAAAGGAACCGGGGTAACTTCAACATGCAAATCAATCCTGTCGAGTAGCGGACCGCTTATTTTGTTCAGGTATTTTTGTACACCACCCGGCGGACAGGTGCATTCTCTTTCGGGGTGGTTGTAAAATCCGCAAGGGCAGGGGTTCATACTTGCAATCAGCATAAACGAAGCCGGAAAATCGAGCGCTATTTTTGCACGGCTGATGGTTACCCTTCGTTCTTCCATGGGCTGCCGCATTACTTCGAGCACGGTGCGTTTAAACTCGGGCAGTTCATCGAGGAATAATACCCCGTTATGCGCCAAAGAAATTTCGCCGGGTTGCGGGTTGCCGCCGCCACCAACAAGCGCCACGTCTGAAATGGTATGGTGCGGACTGCGAAAAGGTCTTCGGCTAACAAGCGTACTGTTTGCAGGTAATTTTCCCGCTACACTATGAATCTTCGTGGTTTCAAGTGCTTCCATTAATGTAAGTGGTGGCAGTATGGTTGGAATCCTTTTTGCCAGCATGGTTTTACCTGCCCCGGGCGGGCCAATCAGGATGGCATTATGGCCCCCTGCCGCTGCAATTTCCAATGCGCGTTTTATATTTTCCTGTCCTTTTACATCGCTAAAGTCCACACCAAATTCATATTGGTTATGGTAAAATTCATCGCGGGTATCCACTACCGTTGCCGGAATGGTGTTGATGCCGTTTACAAAATCAATTACTTCCGAAATATGCTGCACGCCATACACTTCGAGGCTGTTTACAATAGCCGCTTCGCGTGCATTGGCAAGGGGAAGAATGAGTCCTTTAAACTTTTCTTTACGTGCTTGTATAGCTATGGGCAGCGCACCTTTTATGGGACGAATTTCACCATCAAGGCTTAGTTCGCCCATTATTACAAATTGCGACAATATATCGGGGTTGGTAAGTTGGTCAGTAGCGCCAAGCAGGCCCATGGCAATCGGTAAATCAAATGCTGTGCCGCTTTTGCGGATATCGGCAGGA
This sequence comes from Chitinophagaceae bacterium, assembly GCA_041740575.1. Classification (GTDB taxonomy): domain Bacteria; phylum Bacteroidota; class Bacteroidia; order Chitinophagales; family Chitinophagaceae; genus Phnomibacter. Next base: position 1,538 of record JBGSLS010000022.1, read on the forward strand.
GCTAGGTTAACCACTACGCGGGTGCGTGGCATTTTGTAGCCATTGCTTTTTACCGCGCTTTCCACCCGCATCATACTTTCCTTAACGGCACTATCGGGCAGGCCAACCATTACGGCAATAAATTGTCCTTGTTGGTTTACATCTACTTCAATGGTTATGGTAATGGCATCCACACCGTGTACAGCGCTGCCATAGGTTTTTACGAGCATAGGCCAATCATTATTGTTGGGGTTTTAGCAACGTCTCTGCATGCTTCTTGGGTCGCAGGCAGAGACGTTGCTCCAAAGTGCGATTGCAATATAAGGGTAAATTGTAAAGGATGGAAATATGGGGTTTTCGGGACGCGTTTTCAAGCAACGTCTTATGATAGCGGACGTGCGCAAATGAGTCGCAACTTTTTGCCAGCTTCTTTGGGTGCAGGCAGTGATTAGCTGTAAAACAAGTAAAATGGATAAATGAAAGGCTTTTTTTGAGCCTACTATGAACCCCTTGAGCCAATTATGAGCCCATTATTTACTTTTTCCGTCATACAATTTGTTCTTCTAATAAATCCCTCCAAATAATAAATCCCTTCTTGGTGTCTGAATAATCATGCAATATTCTTGAGAAATTTTCAGGGTCTGTTTCCAAAAATGCCTGTCTGCCTTTGTTGCGTATCATGTTTAGTTGCTTGTCAATTTCCATTATTTTACCCATAAGGGTTTGTTTATTTTTAGCTATGTGCCACAAATAGGTGGCTTCTTCCGTGTCAAGTGTTTCCAAAATAATATGAAACTGTTGTTCCCCTGATAATAGAAATACGAATGAGAAAGGGCTTAATACGAATCTGATTTTAAGAAGCGTTCCTTCATGCCTGTTTGCTAAAAAGCGTAAATGCTGAGAATGTTTGATTTTTTTATGCTTTAAAATGTCATCCAGAAGGTGTTGCCCATCGGAATAAAGTTCTTGCTTAGCACTTTGCAATTCGCTCGTCGTTGAAAGATTTTCTTGCTTTGGCGGTTTTTGCCCGAAAAAATTCTTCGTAATAAATTTTATTTTCACACCTTCAATCACTTCCCGGTTTATTTTTTCAATATCTCCAGAAGTTGCCAACTGAGAAACCAGTTTGGAATGTTCAAATTCAGCATGGATGAAGACTTTTATATTCTTTGATTTAATTGCTTTTTCAAAATAGGGTTTCAATACATCAAACTCTGGTCTTACTTCAAGATTTTCAATTTCAAATTCAAGTTCTGATTTTGCTTCAAGTATCAGATATTTAAAGGCAATACTGCCATAACGAAATTCAAGTTCATTAATAGGCACTTTTATTTCCTTCTCAATTAAGGTAATATTTTTTGAATAGGTAATTTCTTCTTTTGGCTCATCAAATAGCGATGCCTGTTTCTCAATCTTTCTGTAATAGGTATTCCGTTTTAGAAACAATTTATTCAAATAATCAATTTTAATGTCACGATAATCATAAATACTTGGCGCCAATTCCGAACGTTGGACCCTTCCTATATATTGTATAAGCTTACCTTCAAATGAAAATGGATAAACCAGGAATAGGCAGTTTGCATTTTGTAAATCAGTTCCTTCACCAAAAAATTGTCCTGTTGTAATTAATACCTGATAATTTCCGGCTTTCAGTATTTTCCATTTAGCATTTCTAAGGCTTTCAGAATCTTCTCCACTTAACGAAATCGTTTCATAAGATTGTTTCAGGTATTGATAAAGCGAATCAATGTGTTCCTTACGTTCAGTGATTATGACAACTTTACTTCCTTTATTGATCTCGGCTTTCACATCTTCAAGAATAAGTTTGTTTCGTGCAGAATCATGTATCAGGATTTTAGAAAGTGTTTCAAAATTATCTGTCTTTGAATTGTAAGGCACATCCAGCTCTGTAATTCTGATAATTATTTTTGCCTGTCTATTTGAGCTTATTTCTATTGATTTAATTTCAGCAATTATTTCACCCAAATGGGTGAAAATTAATTTTCCGTCATTGTATTTCCTGAAAGGTGTTGCTGTTAAACCGTATAAATAAAAAGTTTGAAGCTTTGCTATCGAATTTCTGAATGTTTCGGCTGGAATATGATGGCATTCATCTACTATGATAGTTCCGAAAGCTGTTATAATATTTTCCGCATCAGGTTTTTCAAGTTCTTTTGATAAACTTTGAATGGTTGCAATGGTGATTTTCTTTCCAATTTTGCTTTTACCTTGCCCGATTTTCCCAATTTCATTTTTTGGAGTGCCAAGAAACGTTTCTACCCTTTCTGTCCATTGGTCAACCAATTGTTTTCTGTGAACAATGATTAAGGCAGGTTGCTGTTTATCTGATATTAATTTTAATGCAACAATTGTTTTGCCCGAACCGGGAGGGGCTACAATTACACCTAAATCTTTCTTAGCAATCGTTTCTAAAACTGTTTGCTGATGATCTCTTAGTTGTGCATTGAATAAATAAGGAATTACATTTTGTTTCTTTCGTTCATCAATGAAATCATGTTCAATCTTATTCTCCCTACAAAAACGAATTAACTTTCCTATGAAGCCCCTTGGAACAAACACTTCGTTTTCTGTTTCTTCTACGAATTTGAAATAGCGATCAGTTCCAAAAGTATTCTTGCCTATTTTCTTTTTGATAATGAATTCGGTGCTTGCAAAATTTAATTCATCTTTCAAGAAATTTATTAAGGGTGTTGTCATTCCTACTCGGCTTATCCTAACATTATTATTTAAGCAAATTACTAACTTCCCTTTTGTCGATTTTTGAACCATTTGGGTTGGAAAGTTTGATATTTCCCGGTATAGTTTATCAAGTTGTGGCTGTGATATCCTTTTTAAATTTTGAAGAAATTGCCATTGGTCAGGGATAGGTTGTGATGTATCAACATCAATAAAGCAACTATTCCCCTGGTCAAGTGTTTTTTTGAAAAGTGGTAAGGCAATAAGGTTTCCCAAACCTTTCCCCGAAAGAAAGTCCTGATTGGGAAATAACCGATCGAAACTTGATGTTTTGTCGAACATAGAAAATGCCCCTGACTGTTCAAGTATTGAAATAAAAATTCTTCTGCTCCTAATTGCCGGATAAGATTGTTCAAAGAATATCCAAACATGACCACCATTTCCAGAACGCGAGCGTTCTAAATATGCAGGGATTCCTTTAGCCTCACAAGATTCTATAAATGATTTGGCTTCCGTTTTCCAATTTTCCTTGTCAAAATCGGCAACTAAAAACCAGGATGAGTTATCTGTAAGCAAAGGATAAATGCCGATAAATTGTTCGCCATTTAAGTGCTTTGTAATTTCTTTATTGGTTAGCTTTAAGTAAGTTTTGTCTTTGTAATTCTGGAAAGTGCCTCCTTTCATCTTATGTGCCCGATACATATACGGGTCATAAAAATACGCAGGCATATAGCCACTTTTAGTTTCTTTCTCCCAACGCACTGCAAAAACATCTTCTCTTCCTTTGAATATAGATTTGAAGAGTTGAATGTGATTAGAAAGAGTATCATTCATATTTTTTCAAAATAAAAGCGGCCAATTTCTGGACAATTAACGGTCAATACGGTCATTTAGCGGTCAATACGGCCAATTATTCTTTTAGTTCATACTTGATTTCTACTCCTTTTGCGCCAGCTTACTTTATCTGTTACTAAATGACGAAGCAAAATTGACGCGATTATGGAGCATTTGAGTCAATTATGAGATAATCATGAGTCGTTTGAGTCGATTGTTTGCCTTTTTTTGCCCAATCAATGTTCCATTTACCCCATTATTTTCCTTTAGCTGATAAGAAATGCCTGCTGTGATAACCGCCACATTTCCGCCATAACCGCCACGTATCCGCCATAAATCAGCCATCAGTAAGTTTATAAAAAGTTCCTTTCTTTAAACCTATTTTTACAAAAACTCCTTTCCCAAGTAATTCTTCAAGGTCACGCAAAGCCGTTCTTTCGGAAGTATTGCATACTTGCTGATACTGGCTGTTAGTAATACTCCCATACTCCACCACATACAACACCGCCTTTACCTGCCGTTCATTCAATCCTAATTTCTGTAACTGGTCTTTACTATACTTGTTTTTAAACAAAGTCACCAATATGCCACCGTCCTGTTCAATAATTTCTGGGTCTGGCAACCCAGCTTCTTTGCAAGTGCTAATAATCTTTAATGTCCCGCTTCCCCATGCATCAATGTATCCACCTTTGAAACATACATCGGCAATCAACAAATTTCTTGGCCGTGATGGATGCTGTCGTTTGAGTGAATCAAGGCTAATTCCGGCGGGCAATTCACCTTCGTTCCAGATATTAAAGTAATTGTCGAACATACGCATCTGCACCACAGATGAACCTAAGTAATTTCTATGAACCAATGCATTCAGCAGCATTTCACGAAGTGCTGCAACAGGATATTCACCTTTCTCAATCCTTTGCATACCTTCAAATGAAATGGCACGGGTAAAAAACTTCCTGTTTAATTGCTCCAGCACCTCCTTCAGTAAAAAAACAATATTTCCTTCTGCTGTTTCCTGGAATCTCAGGTCGCTGCTGTCTTTACCAAAGCGGCCAATTTTTACAACACAATTATTGAAAAACTTTTCCGGGTTCTTTCCAAACAAAACAATGGCTGCTCTTTTAAAATTGCCGTTATCATCTGTCAAACGAAGTTTGGCCATCAAATCTGCTTTACTCAATCCATCCACATCTGCTATTCTGCCTGCTTGAAGGGATGCCGCTATGTATGATTTTAAACTGGCATCGTCAATATCATCAAGTGTTGCGGTGGGTTCTGCAACTTCATCCCATGTCTTACCGCTTTTTCGAAGTAAATAATCTGTAAGTGCAGTACCAATCAATTCCTGTTTGGTACTTCCGCTGCGGTAGTAATACCTGCCACGTAAAGAAATAGGTACCGCATAGGGCTGCGTAATGATTTCAAGAAAGTACAATCCTTTTTGATTATGCAGGTTTACGTCAACCAAAATACCCATAAGGTCTTTCGCCTTATTGGGAATTTCATTCAAGAGCTGTTTATAATCAGCTACACCAACTACCTTTCCATTATCGTCTTTACCAATGAAAATTACACCACCCTGAGCATTGGCAAAACCACAAACCCATTTCAGGTAGTCATCGTGCCAGCTTTGTTTGTATTCTATGTTTTGTTGTTCGGGCATTATTTTGTTGCTATTTAAACCGAGCCATATCCGTATTTATGCATTGCTAAGGTAAGGGTAATGTGGAAAAAAAATCTCCTGCTACTGGCAACCTTTCCTAAACCTGCGTTCCCACCGACCACATATTCCCGGCAAAGTCTGTAAAAGTGCCCCGCCGGTCGGGATCGCCTTCCTGTTGTTTAGGTGGTTCCATTATTTCGCAACCTGCTGTTATTGCCTTATTAAACGTATCATCAATATCCGGCACATACACATGCATAATCAATGAAACGGGTGGAAGTTTGTCTGTGGCATCGCTGAGCATAATAACCGAATCGTCAATTTGAATTTCAGCATGCATGATGGTTCCGTCGGGTCTGTCAAAGCGCCTGAGTTCTATGGTATCAAAAATTTCCTTCATGAGGTCTATGAATTTTTGTGCGCCATCTACAATGAAATAGGGTGAAGCTGAATTGTAACCGTTTGGTTTGAATGGTGTGATCATGGTGTATATATTTTTTATAATCTTATACAAATTCGTGCTCCTATTTTAATTCCTATCTTTTTGTTTGACCAAAAAGTTAGTAAAAATGCCACCCGCAGCTTAATACCCCTCTCTACTTTGTAGAGACGGCAAAAGCGCCCGCAGGACCGGGACAGGCTCTGATTAGGCTTTTGCACTACTGTAGTGCCAGGCATTTTTGCCCTGATACTGTTGATATATTTAAAGATCTCTTCCCTTTTGTATTTTTCAATAGCACAATGCGTTATTTATTAGTTCCAAATTTGACCAGACGGATGAATACAAATAAAAAGAAGATGAAGAACATCCAATCATTTACCCCATAAGTACAGTAAAATATACCAGCCATTTTATCTTTTGCAAAAACATCCGAAACATTATTAGTAAGCATCCATTTTATCCAAATACAACCATAAATGAATTTTTCAAAAGCAAACACGCCTACCAGCCATTTTACACTTTGATAATTTCTTGCAACTGATATATAGGACAGGCCCCAAACAACAATCATTAATAATCCGAAATTTGACATCACAACAGGATCAGATTCAGGAATAACAGCATTAGTGAAGAATCTCGAAAAAATTAATACTGTCATATTCATTAATCCGGCAATAACAAACCCTTTTGTAATGGTTTCAGTTTTTATAGTCATTGTCATTTTAATTTATGTATTTATTAATTTTCATTTACAACGTTCAAGTATTTGCGAAGGCAGGGAATTTATTGGTTGTACAGCCCGGTACAAATGCTCAGTAGAAAATATGTTGATGAAGGTAAGAACTAAAGCTGAACATTGAACGTAGTGCCCGAACCACTGCTGATGCTTGTACATAGATTATGTTACATTTTCATTTCCATCCCCCTCACCAATAGCAACTTCTTACAAATAATTGTATGACAATTATCATGTAACTGGATAACGACAGTCATATTTATGACCTGCCACTTTTTCTATTTTTAAAGGGTATTTAATGTAATCATGCAAAACGAATCACGGCTAGTGAAATACCCTATTGCTTTACTGCACTTTGTAAATTATTAATAACAAAAAAATACCCCACTTATGACAGCAACAACAACTTTTCATCCCCTGGATTTGAAATGGTTAGATACACGCACTTACCTGTTTGTATTCCTGTTTGCAGCAGGCAACCTGTTTTTGCCACAATTGTGTCATCTCATCCCATCCGGCGGACTGATATTTTTACCCGTTTATTTTTTTACGCTGATTGCTTCTTATAAATTCGGGCTAAAAGTAGGGTTACTCACAGCCATCTGTTCTCCATTGCTTAATGCTGTTTTAACAGGAATGCCGCCAATGGCAGTATTACCCGTAATCCTGCTGAAATCGTGCTTTTTGGCCATGGCTGCTGCCTATGTAGCTGCTACATTCAAAAAAGTTTCTGTTATTCATTTATTAGTGGTGGTCTTAGCCTATCAAATAGCAGGTTCATTGGCAGAATGGGGTATCACGCAGAGCTTTGCAAAAGCAACGCAGGATTTTACCATAGGCATACCCGGTATGATTATACAGGTTTTTGGTGGCTGGATTTTATTAAAAAAACTGGCAGATTATGAATGCTAAATCATGGGAGGAAATAGCAGACAAAATCCGCACGGTGGATTTTGCAGAAACTTTTGACCTGGTAGTGGCCATTGCCAATGGAGGCATTATACCGGCTGCCTTAATTAATCAACGTTTACAGCTAAGAATAGAACTGCTGAAACTAAGCTTTCGCAATGAACAGCAAAAACCTATTTACGATGCGCCTAAATTGATGGAAGAGATTCATTTTGACGTAACCGGCAAAACAATATTACTGGTTGAAGATCGTGTAAAAACGGGTGCCACTTTGCAATATGCTAAAGCATTATTATCCGGGGCGGCACTGGTAAAAACCTTTGCCGTAAATGGCAAAGCGGATTATTCACTATTTGATGAAAACTGTTTCAGCTTCCCCTGGATAGTATGAATAATGAGGCAATGGCTGCATAAACCGAACAGCACTATTATTCATTTATAAATACATAACAAATGGAAAGAAGATATTTTCTGAAAGCAGTGGCCATTACAGGTGTTGCTTCCACGTTGAAAATAGTAGATGGTTTCGAAGTACTGGCGCAAACATCAAAAGCTACTTCCGGATCTGCAGGATATGACCTGGTGGCAGTAATGGGAGGCGAACCGGATCAAATGTTTCGCAGGGCCATTGCTGAAATGGGTGGCATAGGAAAGTATGTGAAACCCGGAAATAAAGTAACCATCAAGCCCAATATAGGATGGGACAGAAACCCCGAATTGGCAGCCAATACCAACCCGGTGTTGGTAGGTGAAATTATAAGACAATGTTTGAAAGCCGGTGCAAAAGAAGTTGTTGTATTTGACCATACCTGCGACGACTGGAGAAAATGTTATAAGAACAGTGGTATTGAAGATGCAGTAGTGGCAGCAGGTGGAAAAATGATTCCCGGACACGATGAATCTTATTACCGTGAAATTAAGTTACCCAAAGCAGTAACCCTTAAAACGACAAAAATTCACCAGGCTATACTTGATTCGGATGTATGGATTAATGTGCCCATTTTAAAAAATCATGGCGGCGCAAAAATGTCTATCGCTATGAAAAACCTGATGGGCATCGTATGGGACAGAAGGTATTTTCATAATAATAATTTACAACAATGTATTGCCGACTGCAGCACCCTGGCCAAAAAGCCCACCCTCAATGTGGTAGATGCTTATCGTTTGATGAAATCCAACGGGCCACAGGGTAAATCATTGAGCGATGTAGTTACATCGCGAGGGCTATTCATTTCCACAGATATTGTTGCAGTGGATACGGCCGCTACTAAATTCTTTAACCAGGTTTCTGCAATGCCACTTGAGACGGTAGAATATATTGGCAAAGGAGAGACTTTAAAAATAGGCACCACCCAACTGGAAAAGTTAAACATAAAGCGTGTAAAAATATAAGGCAGATGGATGCCATTCCAATTAAAAACGTTTCGTCTGTCCTTTGATGGAGCAATGATGTTAATAATTGATTTGAAATGAAGAAAGTTCGGATAGTGATATCGCTGATGCTGTTTAGTTTAATTACTTTCTATTTTTTAGACTTTGCTGATTTGTTGCCGCAACAATTGCATGGATTGATGAGATGGCAATTCATACCGGCATTACTGGCCATGAATATGGTGGCAGTGATTTCCCTGGTAGTTATCACGCTTTTATTTGGAAGAATTTATTGCTCTTCTCTATGTCCAATGGGAATTTTACAGGATATGGCTGATGGGTTGGCTAAACGTTTTCACCGTAAAAAGAAATACCCTCACTTTAAAGAACAAAAAATCCTGCGCTGGTCAATGGTAGCCCTGGTAGTGTTGGCATTTGCAGGTGGCTTTCATCTGATACTCAACCTGCTGGATCCTTACAGTGCATATGGACGCATAGCCACTAACATTTTTAAACCGGTTTATTTAGCTATTAACAACCTGGTGGCAGCAGTGGGTAATTACTTCAATAATTATCATTTTTATGAAATGAATATTTTTATGGCAAGTATCAGCTCTTTGGTAATAGCCGTATGCACCTTATTGATAATAGGTTTTCTCTCGTACAAGTATGGTCGTTTGTATTGCAACACCATCTGTCCTGTTGGAACCATTCTTGGCTTCTTAGCCAAATTTTCACTCTTTAAAATAAAGCTTGGTAACGATGGTTGCAATAGTTGTGGTTTATGCGAAATGAGATGTAAAGCATCCTGTATCGATGCTACAACAAAAGAGATTGATTACAGCCGTTGTGTTACGTGTTTTAATTGTTTGGAGGTATGTAATAAAAAGGCCATTGCGTATCAATTTTCGGGTTGGTCACCCAACAAGCCGCACACTATGGAACGGGATAGTAAGGGTTATGATGCCACAAAACGTACATTTCTTTCTGCTTCTATCCTTGTGGGGCTGGCTTCTATTCAAAAAGTATTTGCAGGAAGGGATAAAGATTCTGCTCATAAGATCAACGAGATTTACACTTCTCACAATGTTCCTTTCAAAAAAAAGCATCCCATTACACCTCCGGGCTCGGTGGATGTAAACAGGTTTAATGATTCCTGTACCGCCTGCCAGCTCTGTGTAAGCAAATGTCCTTCACAAGTGCTGCAACCCACCTTTACAGCGTATGGCATCATTGGTATGATGCAACCTGCTATGCGTTTCGAACATGGCTATTGTAATTATCATTGCACTTTATGTTCTGAGATTTGTCCTTCAAAAGCAATCGTAGCAATTTCAGAAAAGGAAAAGAAAACATTACAGGTTGGGTTGGTACAATTTGTAAAGGAAAATTGCGTAGTAGTTACGGATGGCACCAACTGCGGTGCATGCTCCGAACATTGCCCCACACAGGCAGTAAGCATGCAGCCTTATAAAGGCAATCTTACGATACCAACCATCCATAATGAACTTTGTGTGGGTTGTGGTGGCTGCGAGTATATCTGCCCGGTACGCCCCTTCCGGGCTATTTATGTAGAAGGCAATCCGGTGCACCTGCAGGCTAAAGTGACAGAAGAAAAAGAAGAAAAAAAAGTAAAGGTGGATGATTTTGGGTTCTGATTTTTCAGTAAGCCTGTATTTAGGCTTTAACCTTCTTTTTCAATTTGGACTGTTGAAATAAATTGGAAGGTTATTGCCAACGGTTTTGAGCTTTGCTTTGGTGGGATTTTGAAACCGTAAACTGTCTGCAGCACCAAAGTTTATTTATTCCTTAAATGTTTCTTTACGCTCTGTCTGCCCACTAATACAAAACCTGTTATAGGGCGTTTTTGTTTTTCACAAAGTCTGCTATTCTTTCATTTTTTTTAAGGTTAGGTCTTTCGTAGTAATACACAGTGTCTGTATTAAATTTAATCTTTTTGGCTGCGATTACAACGTCATTTTTGTAGTCTTCTGTCTTAAATGTGAATAGTTGATATCCTTCTTCGATTTCATATTTATCATTCAATTCTTTTTCATTTTCCGGCTGAAAAAAAGTTTTTTGTTTGGTGTCCGAGTGCCAACCTTGGAAAAATCCTGACACAAAAAATATGTCTTCAAATATTATTTCAATATTATGATAATATGTCAAGTCAACGCTACCTGCAACTGTCAGTTTGATACCGTCAAAACTTAATACGTGAAAGTCAAACCATTCGTGTCGTCTGATTTCATCGTCAATTTTCGTGACTATATTTTTTATCTCTGCTGTCATTTTTAAAATGCCTATACGGCTGTTGCTTTACGAAGTACCGGAAATATTATTCCTTCCGCTGGCTTGGCCGTAACTTTTTTATTTAATACGGCCAAAGTACAAAACTTCAATAGAATTCCAAATGCTGATGGGCGATATTCGTCCGCCCGTTTTGCGCAAAACCCTTTATAATGCACCGTTATTCGTCACTTACTCTCAATTTTGTCCATAAGCTGTTTTAATTCGCTTGTTTGTTTCATTGCTTTGTCGAGTCCTGCAGTAATGATGTCCTTTGCTTTGTCGATATTGTCCATTACAGACCATTCGAAATATGCTGCATCTATGTATGTGTCAAGTGATGAGTCTTGTAGGCTTAGAAGACTTTCGAATAGTTTACTTATGTCTGTCAAGTTATATTGCTCAAAAATTTCTTTGTCGTTTGATAGTTGAAGGAGTTTTGCAAATTCTAGTCCCAATGCCGGATTGAATCTTGTCTGTCTTAATTTGTTTGCAAACAAAGGAATTATTTTGTCGGCTTTTGCATAGTCTTGGCTAGAGTTGTCTAACAAGTCAACAATTATCTCGTTTTGTTTTATAAAGTCTTCTATTAATTCTTTCAAAATAGCTGGGTGTTTATAGAATGGTGCCTAACGAGTAGGGCTTATGCAGGTTGGGAATTAGAATTCCGTCCGCCCGAACCACTGCTGATTAAAAATATGATGATGAAGTTAAGAACAAAAGTTCAGCGATGTTTGTCCAGCCCGAACCAAAGCTTGGCTTTGCAACTTGTTGAAGCTTAGTTTGTCAAGCCCAACTTGCATAAAACCCAATGTGGTAGGGAGTTTTCGTCATTCAGTCATTGTTTACAACCTCTATTCGAGTAATAGTTTTCTTTGAATGCAAATTCTCATCCAAAGGAAATTGCGGCAAAGACATTTCTCTTTCAACGGAGAATTCTATTCCGGGATATTCGCTTACCCAATACTTTGAGTTTTTTGTCGCATACCAATCTAATGAATCGTAAGCATTTTTCACATCCAACATCGTGGACTTATTAAGTACGATTCCCCTTGATGTGATTCCTCTAAAAGGATAAAAAAATTCCATGCTAAATATCTTTTTTTCTGAGTCTTCCGGATCATAACAAAATGAAAGGCCATATTTTTCATAAATGATTTCGACGCAAAAGTCTTTATGCCTAATTTTTTTATAATGCCGGCCTAAAATTTTGATGACTTCGTCAATAGTTGTTGAATCGATTTTATATTTATCAAAACCCATTCCATCGACAATTGTATGTTCTCGATTACAAAAATCGTTGGATAATTTATTGAGTTTCGAACAACTAAAAAATAGAATCGTCAGGCAAAGAACATTTGCTAGAATAGTTTTTTTGTTGATTGTAAAGGAAGGTCTCATAAAAATTACCACCAACGTTTTGCAGCTACAAGAAGTTGGCGATTTTTACCACAAATGTTGATGCGGAGAACCAAACTTTGATTAACCACAAATGTGTCTGCGGAGCACTGAACCGCCAATTTCTTGTAGGTGCTGTTATGGGCTGCTCTTCTTCTGTCAGCCGTTGATTTGTCTGTGTTTTACAGGTTTCCTAATAGTATTTTTTGGTCGCTGTCTGCACGTCCTGGTTGCCAATAAGCGTTACCCTTAATTTCAGCAGGAATTTTATAAACCAAATTAGTTGTCTTAGTCGTTAATGGATTGATTTGGTCAAGTAGAAGTCCCCAACCTTCAAGCATAACAGTTTCAGCTTTGTCGAACTCATAGTTTTTACCGTTGTAGTTAATCCAAACAGAACCGTCCATAAGCATACGACTTTCTTTGTCAGTGTTTTTGAATGATGCGTTAATGATTAAATACAAATTACCCTGTTCAGGTTTAAGGTCGGCAAATTCGTTTCCTGTATTTACTCGGTCTTCTAAACTTACTTTGTTTACGGTGATGTCAAAGTAGTCCGTTCGTAAAGTTTCGCCAATACCAACACCTTTTGGTGCTTCTGTTTTTTGTTCAGTCTGTTCACTAGAACTTGATGATGAATTGTCAGCAGATGTAGAACTGCCTTTTTCGTCCTTGCCAATTTGTGCAAGAACTATTAAAGCTATTACTACTGTCACACCGATTTTCCAACCTTTTGAGATTGATTGATTTTTCCAAAGTGCATA
>JBGSLS010000023.1:0-58412 GCA_041740575.1 Chitinophagaceae bacterium
TCAGACGTGCGCTGAAGGGCATTCACTGCCCACTGAGAAATGTTTTTTTTCCATTGTAAAACAATTTTAAAGTTAACAATGGTTACAAGGTATAAATATTTAAGGAAAACTCATTGCCGAATGGCAATGTTGGTTCAACTCGGTAATATACGCTACTCCCCATCAAACGACTTCAAACGCTTATAAACACATAATGTCGTTTGCATATCCATTCAAATGATGGCTTCCCGTATGCTTACCTAAAACAGGATTTTAATACCGGTTTTGCTTTTATAAAATTAGGGGGGAAATAAATGGAATGTTCAATAAAGCCGGAATATTTATTAAAAGGTAGAAACAGGATATAAAATGATTACCCTATGGCACCAACAGGAGCGCATGATCGCATCCGGAAAACGATGGTAGCCCGGCATCGGAGCGGATGGGCAATGGACCGCATGATAAATACCCATGACATCGCCATCGTCCATTTGCTGCCCACTTACATTCTGCAAACCCGCTTAAAAAAATCCAATGACGAAATGCCGTTTTACTGATACTTGAATGTTTTAACCCCTTCCACCGTTTTGGTTGCGTTGAGAGCTATCGTTACTTTGGTGGCACCGTCCGGTTGCAGGGCAAAACTTACTTTGGGATAACCAATCCCGCCTTCAAAGCTGTTGTTGCCCGTATATTTTAACCCTTCCACAATCTGCCCGTTATGTTTTATAAATAGCAGGTCATCATTTTTGGTAAATTCATTGATGGATTTGTCTTCCATAACGAAAAGCCCGGTTACCTTTTCAAAAACCATAGGGTCGGGCATAAACTCCTTGTTCATGATGACATTAAAAACCACTTCGCTCGCGCCCTTGCTGTCTTCTTTTATGTCGAGCACGCGGTTTACGGCCTGCGGTGCCGATGCCCAACGGTCGGTGCTTACATATTTGCCGCCTTTAAAATATAGTTGGGTAATCAGGTCTTGCTGCCCGGGCACCGATACCCGCATGTGTATATGCGCAGGACGCCAGGATGATTCATTATCGGGATTTGCCTTGTAAGGAACGGGGATAATGGTAGTAAAGGCATAGCCACCCTTGCTATTGGTTTTTTGGCCGGCGCGGTAATGGTATTCGTCGGAAGCGTTGTCGTACACTTCATTTTCATCGCAATGCCAAATTTCCACGAGGGCGTTTTTAACCGGTGTTTTACCGTCTTCCTTCAGCACCACGCCTTTCAGCAGCAGTTCTTTTGCCTTTGCACCCGGGCGGATAAGGTTGGTGCGTATGGGGGCGTTGGGCCGGTAAAAGGGCCCGAGTATATCGGTGGTGGTGGGGCTGTCGGCTTCAAAACCAGTACCATTCCAGTTTAACGTTCCAAAGGCACTGATACTTAGTACCGTAAGCGATGAATTTTTAATGAATGACCTGCGCTGCATAAGAATGATTTTTTCGATGGTGATTGAAATGTTTTAATAAAGTTAAAGGGCAGGTAAGATGATACTTTTTATTTATATATCAAAGCAAAATGGTATTATATTTATAATTAACGCGTTGTGCTATTCTAAAAAAATCAAAAAGATAGAAATCTTAAAATTTATGAACAGCATCAGGGCAAAAATGCATGGCACTACAGTAGTGCAAAAGCCTAATCAGGGCTTTTCCCGCAGCTTGGGGGTATTAAGCTGCGGGAGGCCTTTTTGGGTACCTTTTTGGCCAAACAAAAAGGTATGAAAATAATTATGAAGGTTTTTACAAGTACTAAATCCATGTTTATATAAGCACAGACGTAGAAAGATAATGAAATTTTACCGCAGCAAAAAAACGATGGTTCGTTTAATTTAATATTTCCCCCTATTTTTGCCCTTTAAGCAATCGCTATTTCACGTAATCCCAACATATCGTTTCTAAGGTCGAACCTCGATTTTCTCGACCATCTACGCGGGTAATCGTTCGCAGTTGGGGGCAGTGTGCCCCATCGTTTCCTTTTCTACATCTTTTTCCATTTCATTTTTTCAGGCTTGTTGCGGCAAGCACCAAACACCATTTTTATGACCGACCAACTCATCCCGGTAAGCCCGGCCACACAGCATTTTATTGACCTTGAAGAACAATACAGTGCGCATAATTACCATCCCTTACCTGTAGTGCTCGACCGCGGCGAAGGTGTTTTTATGTACGATGTGGATGGCAACCGCTATTTCGATTTTTTAAGCGGCTATTCCGCAATCAACCAGGGGCATTGCCATCCGCGCATTATTGCAGCGCTTGTTGAACAAGCCAAAAAGCTTACGCTTACCAGCCGTGCTTTTCACAGCAATTTACTGGGCGAATATTCAAAATTTATTACGGCGTATTTTGGTTACGATAAAGTACTGCCCATGAACACAGGTGTTGAAGGCGGCGAAACGGCAGTGAAACTTGCCCGCCGCTGGGGTTATGTAAAAAAAGGTATTCCCGATAATGAAGCCATTATTGTTTTTGCCAAGCATAACTTTTGGGGCCGCACCATGGCGGCTATTTCCAGCAGTACCGATGCCAGCAGTTATGAAAAATTCGGGCCGTTTATGCCGGGTTTCGAACTGGTGGAATACAATGACCTTGCGGACCTGGAACGTGCGCTGCAAAATAAAAATGTGGCGGCCTTTATGGTGGAACCCATTCAGGGCGAAGCGGGTGTGGTAGTGCCGGATGATGGTTATTTAACCGGTGTAAGAAGGCTTTGTACTGAATATAATGTGCTGATGATTGCCGATGAAATTCAAACGGGGCTTTGCCGTACGGGTAAAATGCTTGCCTGCGATCATGAAAATGTGCGCCCCGATATTATAATATTGGGTAAAGCATTAAGCGGTGGTGTATTGCCGGTAAGTGCGGTACTAGCCGATGATGATGTGATGATGAATATTCACCCCGGGCAGCATGGCAGTACGTATGGCGGCAATCCGTTGGCCTGTGCCGTAGCCATGGAAGCATTAAAAGTATTGAAGGAAGAAAAGATGGCGGAAAATGCGGAAGCAATAGGTATCCTTTTGCGCAGCGAATTGGAAAAATTGAATAACAGTCATGTGGAACTTGTACGAGGCAAAGGGTTGTTGAATGCCATCGTTATTAAGCATGAAAACCCTGAAGCCGCCTGGCAACTTTGTCTTGAATTGAAAGCAAACGGATTGTTGGCCAAACCTACGCATGGCGATAAAATCCGTTTTGCACCGCCACTACTTATCAATGAAAAACAAATAATGGAATGTGTTGACATCATTTCACGTTCGCTTGCTGTGCTTGACTAACAAGGGCAAATCGTTTTACTAATTACATATTCACCTATTGACTAATTGACTTATTCAACTATTGACTTATTCACCTCAGATTAAAGTTAACGCCCGGGAGATTGTGCAGGAAGGCCTTCTTTCCGCATGGCCTTCCGGGCTTGTTTTTTCTTACCGGGCATTCCCAAATTTCCCCTTAAACCTGCCGATAATATTTTCCCCCAGAAATTAAACACAGCCTTATTTTCTGCTCTTTCTACATAAAAAGGTGTTTCGTCCCCATCATTATTATTTACCAAAACAACATTCACCGCGGCATTCACCAACCCCGACATAAAGTAGTTGCTTTCCGCGCCCTTTTTCAAAATACCCATGTTCATTTTATTGTATCTAAAACCCATCCAGCCATAAGCACGGTCCCTGTTGCCCGTTGCATGCAGCCACATGGTATCTGCATTGCCGCGCCTGAAAGCCAGCGAATTAAGCGGAGACAGCAAGGGGTTGATGGCACTCATTTGCCAGCGGCCAAGACCTAAATCAAAAAGGAATGGTTGCATGGTATCAAGATAGGGTTGCCGGTACTGCAGGGTCATTGGAGCCGTACCCATAAATTTTCCGGTCAACAGCAAAAGAAGGCTATCAGAATCCTTAAGCGGTCTTGTATTCATACCATACATATTGCCCGATAAACTGTCAATATAAAGCATGCCTTCAAGACCAAATTTGTCACCAATTTCCTGGTAGTTGACCTGCGCATTATCCAACGTTACTGTATCAATAGCAATATCAAATGGCATCTGCATAAACTGATGTGCAAGCAATGGACGATAAGCAATCGTATCATCGGGCATTGTCTTATCACGCGCAGCAAGAAAACGCATGTCGCTCGTTTCCATTTTATCCATCCTGAGCTTATCGAATTTCAGCGATAGCGGTAATACATTCGTAAGCTTAGTGCGACCAAGTTTCAGGTCGAAATAATCGCTTTCATATTTGTTGCTTGCCCAAAAACGATCGCGTGTCATGTTTGGAACCATCGCAAGACTATCAAACTGTATAGTCCGGTTTTTACGGTTGGCTTCTGCATTGTAAATATGGATATCACTATTCTTACCTTTTAAAGAATAATTAATACCGCCAACCCACCAATCAGGGCCTTCGGTAAATACCTGTAAAAGACTATCCGTTGAAAAGGGATATTTCCAACCTGCAATACCCGCCTTTGCTATACGCAACGAATGATTGGTGTCGCTGAAAACCGGGATATTTCCAATGCCGCTCACTAGTAATGAATCTATAAACGCCTTCGGTGCTGAACCCTTTTTCATGGAAATATCACGCGCCTTCATCAAAATATTATTGGGGTGCAAAGTCCAATTGCTATCTACTTCAATTATGGGTTCATTCAGCGTTGCATAAAAACTTGCTACGGCAATTTTATCAGTCCGTGTATAATAAAAGTCAATATCACGCAGTTCTATCCTTCCGTTTTCAGCTTCGGCATATCTTTTTTTCCCTGATTCGGTTACACGGTATCCTGAAATATCAGGATCAATAATCGTAAGGCTTTTCAAAAATATGGGCGGCGGCGTGGTTGAAACGGAATTTGCACCTGCGGTACTGCCCGGCAAAAAATTCCAACGTAACTGGGGATTAATAATGCGTACATCTGTAATGGATTCAGGGTCCCACTTCATAGATTGCACGGTATTACTCACCTGCATTGTGGGTATGTCTACATTTACACCAAGTACATTCTGAGCAGTAGGCCATACTTTCACATTTTTCAGGGTCAATCTACCCGGCACATTGCCTTCCCATTCACCAAGCCGGAAATTATTTTCACCCGCAGTGGTTACAAGGGTTTGCCCTCTCAAAAAGAGTGAAAGCCAGTTCACTTTTTTCTCTGACACATCGAGCCCCTGCATATTAAGCGCTACTTTTTGGATGGCAAAAAGCGACCCGCTATTTTTAAAATAAGTTACTTCTAAATTACCTGTTTGTATTTGGTCAATATTTACATTCAATGCCGTCTTGCGCACGATATTACTATCCGCTTGCTGTGGTGCATCCCTTAAAATCATCATCGCACCTGCGCCCACAATAACACTTTGCAGTTTTAAATCTCCATCTACCGGAATAATTAATTCACCGGGTCTTGCCTGAATGGTTACACTATCCAGATCAATTTCGAGTGTATTAGAAATATTTCCGCGCAACCTGCTCATTTTTATCTGTTCGGTTCCCTTGCTAATTTCTGCATTCATCACTTCAAGATCAAAACGCGGACCGGCTATATAAAAGCGATCCGATTGAATACCTTCTGCCACCTGCAATAAATCATCAATTGAATTGGCCGAAAGCAATTTTTCTACATTCAATTCGGTGCTAAGCTGTGATATTTTTATATTATTAGAAAGGTTTGTAGGTGACTGAAGGGTAATCGTTGCGTTGTTTATCCCCAGTTCTTTTATATCAAGTGATGGTTGCAGTTTGTTCAATACATTAAATATATCCGTTGCATCTGCAGGACCTTTTTGATCCTTTTTTCTTAATATATCCAAAACAATATTAGGCTCATTCACTTCGAGCCTGTCCGCTTGTAACCTGCCTTGCAATAGGGCTTCCAAATCGTAATTAAACAAAACAGTAGAAGGTATTTCAATACGGTTATTCGCCGTAAACCCTATTCTTCTTACGGGCAGCAACTTAAAATTGCGGATGGTAAGATCATTATTTTTTACCAAAAGCCTGTCGAAACTTGAGAGATAGGTTTTCTTATCATCTTCATCATAATAATTACGAACATTCAGCGAAAGCGATTCTACATTGAAAGCCCTTTTGGTTGTATCGAGTAATGCAAAGCGTCTCAATTGCAAGCTGTCACCATCCAGCAATATCGTAAAAGGACCCGTCTTTCTTTGTGAACGAAGTTTATAAGAAACCTGTGCAATATTTACATGGTTGAGAATTAAAGGAACAGCTACATGCAATTTTTCCGTTCCATTTTTTTCTTTTCGTTTCTGAAAAATAAATCTGTCTGTAAGATCAATATGTGCTAACCCGTTTTTGGCCCTTACACTATCCAATGCAATAATGCCATCCTGCAAAAACATATCCCAGTTTAATCCCCTTAGTTCAATAGAAGAAAGTTTTATGGTATCATAGGTTCCTTTTTCTTTTTTACGAGAAAATCTCAGTTCATCAATACTGAAAACATTTTTTTTGGTATCAATAAAAAGACGGTCTACATCCACCAGGAAATTAGAATCCGGAATGATGATATCGGGTTTATCGAGACTTAAAGTAAGATTGGCATTAACCGTATCGCCATTATCAAGCAGCATCCCCTTGCGTGCAGCCAAAAAATTATCAATCGTTAAATTGATATGGTTGATGGCGAGCATTTCATCTTCATCTTTTCGCGTAAGTTCAAAACCGCCATCAATTACTTCGCATTTATCTACCTGCAACAGCGAAAGACTTTTCAAAAGTCCATCCTGGATTTCCTTAAGTGGAACATGAAACCTTGCTTTTTCCCTTTGTTGTTTTTCACCCGAAGATGAAAGTGTAACCATGGGCTTCACCAATCGCACTTCAACTACTTCGAGCGAATTATACAGGAGAATAGGTGCAAGCGAAGTAAGCCGCATTTGAATGGTATCGCTGGTTATTTCATAGAGATTATTAATACCAACCGTATCCAATGGGTAAAAGCGTGCGCCCACCGCCTTAATTCGCAAGGGAAAATATCCAAAACGGAGTTTTTTTGTAGATGCAGTATAGGTACCGTTACTTATTTGCTCTACAAAGGCTTTGAATAACACTTCGGCACGATAATACAGGTAGGTATGAATAGCGCCGGCCAGTAACCCAAGGAACAGCAGCACGATACCTAGTACCTTCCATATTTTATGTAAACGCAGGGGTTTCTGATTCATAACTCGTTGACAGAAGCAATATAAGGAAATTGATGGAAATCTTTTTAAAGTTTTTCCCTACACCTGTTAGCATCTAAAGAAACACCGCAGCATTCCCTATTTTTGGCGCATGCTGAAATATTTTATTGTTTTAATAACGTTTTTACTACCCATAATGGTATGTGCACAAAAAGATGTAACGCCATTTGAAAAATCAGGGGGCAAAGTATCATCTACCTATTTTGAAACCATTGCCTGGTTTGAGATGCTCGCCAAAAAAAACAAAACGATTCATATAAAAGAAATGGGGGCAACGGATGCCGGCTATCCGCTGCATTTGGTTCTCTTAAGCAAAGATGGTTCATCGGATCCGGAAAAGTGGAGGCAGCAGGGCAAAGTGGTTATCTTAATTAACAACAGCATTCACCCAGGCGAACCTGATGGCACCGATGCCTGCATGATGCTGGCGCGTGATATGACAAACGGTAAGGTGAACCTGCCGGATAATGTGGCTATTGCCATCATTCCTGTATACAATATTGGCGGCGCACTTAATCGCGGCCCTAATAGCAGGGTAAACCAAAACGGGCCCGAAAACTATGGTTTCAGGGGCAATGCGCAAAACCTTGATCTGAACCGGGACTTCACCAAAATGGATAGCCGGAATGCTCAATCTTTTGCGCATATTTTTCACTATCTCGATCCGCACATACTGATTGATAATCATGTAAGTGATGGCGCCGATTTTCAGCATACTATGACATTGCTTACTACCCAATATGATAAACTTGGCGGTGAACTGGGTAACTGGCTGCGCAACAGCTTTGAACCGGCTATTTATACTAATATGAAAACAAGGGGATGGGATATTTTTCCCTATGTAAACTTTGATGCTTACGATCTTAAAAAAGGTATGACGCAGTTTTATGATCCGCCACGTTATTCATCTGGTTATGCAGCACTTTTTCAAACCATTGGTTTTGTACCCGAAACACATATGCTGAAACCCTTTGCCGACAGGGTACGCAGCACCTACGACCTCATGATAAGCATTACAGAAAAAGCAAATGAACATGCTGATAGTATAAAAATGATCAGGGCTGCATTACGCAAACAGGTAATGCAGCAAAAAACTTTTCCGCTGGTTTGGCGTCCTGATTCTTCCAAAAATAATACACTGACTTTTAAGGGGTACGAACGCGATACGATGATAAGCGAAGTAACCGGCTTGCCGCGTATGTATTACAGGCAGGATAAACCTTATGATGTAAACATTAAATTTAATTGTTATTTCAATGGCACACAAACGGTAGAAAAACCTAAGGCCTATATCATTCCGCACGGTTGGTACAAAGTGAATGAAAAGCTTGCCCTGAATGGAGTAATCATGAGCCGGTTGCAAAAAGATACACTGATGGAACTCGAAGTGTACCGCATTGAAAGCGTTACACCGGCCACAAGGGCTTATGAAGGCCACTACCGGTATAGCAATGTAAAAACAACTTCTTCAAAAGAAAAAATTCTCTGTCTTAAGGGTGATTATATTATTTACACCGGGCAAAAAGCCGACAGGTTCCTGGTAGAAATGCTGGAACCCACCGGCGCCGATAGTTATTTCGCATGGAATTTTTTTGATGCCATTTTACAGCAAAAAGAAGGCTATAGCAATTACCGTTGGGAAGATGTAGCGGCTAACTGGCTAAAGCAAAACCCGCAGCTAAAAGCCGAGTTTGAAAAGAAAAAAGCTGCGGAACCTGATTTTTCAAAAAATGTTAACCTGATGTTGAATTGGATTTACCGGAATTCACCTTATTTTGAACCTTCATTTAACAGGTATCCTGTTTATAGGATGCTTTAACCAAAACTTTTATGCAAATCATACATCTCTTAAGCCTTGGATTGCTCATTTCCTTCAGCGCCATTTGTCAGAAACAACCAAAGGATAAGTATTCGGTACCGTTTAAAAAAGTAAAGGATACCACTTTTGCCTATGTAGACAACATGGGAAATATCGTAAACCTGCCAGGTATGCCTTATATCAGAAAAACCTGGCCCGAAAACGGAAAATGGAAAGAAATTTTGGAAGATCAGGCTGGATTTTTCACAGCGAGGGCGGGATCGTATAAAGACCCTGAATTGCAAGTAAAAGATGGCATTTTTGAAGAATTTCACGCAAAAGGGAAGCCGCAATCAACCGCCAATTTTGTAAATAATAAAAAAGAAGGCGCATGCCGGTCTTTTTATGAAGATGGCAAACCTTTTGAGATTTTCACCTACCAAAATGGTGTTCCTGTTGATTCAGCATGGGAATATCATGAAGATGGTTCCATAAAATTCCGCGGCTCTTTTGACAAATCGGGTACAGGTTCGGGAACGGAATATTATCTAGGAGGAAAAGAAAAACTTTCCGGAAAAATTAAAGCCGGAAAAAGAGATGGGGCCTGGATGGTAAAAGATGAAGGGGGTGTAAAAATTATGGAAGTAAACTTTATAGCAGATTCTATTGCAAATACTTCCTGCTATGCAGCAGATGGTAAAACGATCATAAAGGGAGATTGTGTTTTCGAAAAACCGGCAGAGTTTCCCGGTTTTGAAAAAGAGTGGTCTGCCTTTCTGCAAAAAAATCTAAGGTATCCTAATGATGCATTTAAAAAGAATATTCAAGGCATTGTAAGGGTTCAATTTATTGTGGACAAGGATGGAACCGTAAGTGAACTATCTATTTTAACTTCTCCTGATAAAAGCTTATCCAATGAAGTACTCAAGTTGATGAAAAAAAGCCCAAAGTGGTTGCCCGCCGTTCAATATAATAAACCTGTAATTTATAGGCATATCCAAGCAATTACGTTTAGATTAGAATAATGGCAGCTTGAAAAATATTTAAATTTAGTCCGAACCAGGCTATAAAAAAATATCGAATTAAGTATTTTTTACCAAAATTGAAACATAAGAGAACAAAAAGTATAGGAAATGTGAATGCATTCTTTTGTGTTTTTTTGATTCTTTTTTACTCTTTTGTGATTATAATTTAGCTCGTCAATATGTAAAAAAAATACAATGAAATTTTTAACCACTTTCCCCTTTCTTTTGACCATTGGCCTTAACCTTTTTGGTCAAAAAAATGAAATCGCAGAACCTTTTCAAAGGGATAAGGACACGGCATATGTAATGGTTGACCAAAATGGTAAAATGCAAAACTTGCCAGGTATGCCATTTATAAGAAAATACTGGCCCGAAAATGGGAAGTACAGGGAAATACATTATAAGGCGAAAGAAGGTAACGTTGTTCGAGCAGCCTGGTACAAGGATAAAGATTTTAAAGAAAAAGATGGAAGTTGGGAAGAATATCATGACAATGGAATGCCAAAGGATTCAGGACAATATGTAAACAATCTAAAGCAGGGCACATTCAGGGGTTGGTATGTAAATGGAGTAGAACATCATATTTTACATTACGACAAAGGATTGCCTATTGATACGGGTTATGTATTCCGCGAAAACGGCGAACTTTCGCAACTGATTATTGCGGATGCAACAGGAAATGGAATAGAACAAAACTATCATGAAAATGGTAAGGTAAAAATGCTCGGCAGGATAAAGGAAGGTAAAAGGAATGGCCCATGGACATTGAAAAGGGAAGATGGTACCAAAATGATGACCATTTCTTATATGTTGGATTCGATTTCACAAACTACCTGTTTTGAAACTGATGGAATAACGCAGGCGAAAGGCGAGTGCATATTTGAAAGAGAAGCAGCTTTTCCAAATGGAGCAAAAGGCTTGCAGGAATTTCTGAGAAATAATATGCGTTATCCGGATGCTGCGCTTGATAGAAAAATACAAGGCATCGTAAATATTCAGTTTACGATTTATACCGATGGAACTATTGGTGATTTTATGATTCTTTCTTCGCCCGATAAAATCCTATCAGATGAAGTACTCAGGTTTATGAAAAAAAGTCCTAAATGGTTACCAGCCATTGAAAATAATCAACCCGTTATTTACAAGAAGGTACAGGCGGTAACCTTCAGATTAAATTAAAATAATGGCGAACCCGAATTTTTATTTATTTCGTTTACAATCGAAGAAGCCTGAACCATGTTCTCTATTAAAACTTATTTTTTCCAACTATGAAATCACTCATATTACTGGCATTTCATTGTTTAATGAGTTCCATTTTATTGGCGCAGCCCACAATGATGCATGCACCCGTTGAAAGGGTTGATACCATTGTTCGCTATGTTGATATTTCGGGGAGGGTACAATCAAATGGCAATGCGGTTCATATTCAAAAATCATGGCCGGAAAATGGAAAATACCGACTGGAGATATACACGAATAATGGTGAGCAGAAGTTACTTCGCAAAACGATGTATGCAGATATTTCGTTACAGGTGCTTGACGGACCTTTTGAAATTTACTATCCAAGCGGTTCCATAAAAGATTCAGGAAATTATCTAAAAAAAGTACGTAATGGTATTTTCAAAAGCTGGTATGAAGATGGAACACTGATGAATATTTATCAATATGCAAATGGAATAAAAATAGATACCGGAAAATCATTTTCCAAAAACGGGAACCTTTCCAGTTTATTAATTGCAGATAAAGAAGGCAATGGGAAGGAGACAATATATTTTGAACAAGGCGGTATTCACTTTTCCGGACCATTGACAGGTGGATTAAGAAATGGAACCTGGACCGTAAAAAGAGAGGATGGGACCAACCAGATGCAGGCCGATTTTATAAAAGATTCGGTTGCTCAAACTATCTGCTTTGCAGATGATGGAAAAACCCGTCTTGAAGGAAAGTGTATTTTTGAACGCTTTGCCCTTTTTCCCGGAGGCAAAGAAGGTTGGCGTAATTTTTTAATGAAAAATCTGAAATATCCCAATGCGGCCATAGCGAAAGATATTCAAGGCACGGTTTTATTGGAGTTTGTAGTAGGAACAGATGGCACAGTGGATGACATAAAAGTTATATCCTCACCTGACGAAATGTTAACCAATGAAGCCTTACGATTAATAAAAATAACTCCAAAATGGGAACCGGCAATTCAGTTCAATAAGCCGGTAAAAGGCAGGCTACGTCAGCCCTTTTATTTTCAGCTACAATAAAATAGAACAATATTCAATTACGCCCCCGCACCTTGCTTTGCACTATCATACACTTTTCCCTTTTCCGTTTTCAAAATACGCGCAGGAAATTTGTAGATAACATTATAATCGTGCGTAGCCATGATGAGTGCCGCACCATAATCCTTGCATAGATTGGTTAGCAAAAGCATTACTTCATCGGTGGTTTCGGGATCAAGGTTTCCGGTAGGTTCATCGGCCAATATCAATTTAGGAGAATTGAGCAAAGCACGCGCAATATCTACACGTTGCTGTTCGCCACCACTCATTTCAAATGGCATTTTAAAACCCTTTCCTTTCAAGCCAACTTTTTCCAATACATCGTCCATTTTGGCTTTCATCATGTTTTCATCTTTCCAGCCGGTGGCTTTCAGTACAAAGCGCAGATTTTCTTCCACGGTGCGGTCGGTAAGCAATTGAAAATCCTGGAACACCACACCAAGGTTGCGGCGCAGGAAAGGAACCGTTTTCCAGGTAAGTTTGCGCAGGTCGTGACCCGCCACATTGCCTTCACCTTCGCGCAGGGTAAGCTCGCCGTACAAGGTTTTCAGCAACGAAGATTTACCCGTACCGGTTTTACCCACGAGATACACAAATTCACCCTTATTAACTTCAAGGTTTACGTCTTGTAAAATAAGCGCGCTGCCCTGGTAAATATTTACATTCCTTAAGGAAACTATATTTTCACTCATTGACGAGGTTTTGCTGTTAGATTGTTACAAAAGTAACGGTTGAAGGTCTAAAAAACGGTGATCAATTGCCGGTTATTGCCTGTTTAACATTAATATTCAATGGTTTCACCATCCGGGGTAGTTATCGAAAGGCTTTTTCCTTCTGCTGCTTCTACCCTACCAATTACCCTTGCTTCGATTCCAAACGCCTTGGCAGCGTCTATCATTACGCCTGCATCTTCGGGTTTGCAGTATAGCTCAATCCGGCAGCCCATATTGAATACCTGGTACATTTCGCGCGCATCGGAACCGCTGCATTGCTGGATAATTTCGAAAATATATGGCGGTGCAAAAAGATTGTCTTTTACAATATGTACACCCTCGGGCATATATTTCAGGCATTTGGTTTGCCCGCCACCGCTGCTATGAATCAGTCCATGTATTTTGTCAAAATGATCAGTTAGCAATTGCTTAAGCACCGGCGCATAAGTGCGCGTTGGGCTTAACAGCAGTTGTCCGATCGAATGGGTTTCATCCATTACCAACTCAGCAAGATGGTGTTTGCCAATGTACACCACTTCCGGGTTAAGTGAAGGTTCGTAGCTCTCCGGGTAAAATTTGGCATAGTGCTTCGACAGCACATCGTGACGGGCACTTGTTAGTCCGTTGCTGCCAATCCCGCTGTTGTAGCTGCTTTCGTAAGTGGCCTGTCCATAGGAAGCAAAGCCGACAATTACATCGCCGGGTGCAATTTTTTCGTTGGTAATCAGTTTATTTTTGGGCCAGCGGGCGGTCATGGTACCATTTACGGCTATGGTACGCACCACATCTCCCACATCGGCGGTTTCGCCACCGAGGTAGCTAATATTTACCCCCATGGCAGCGAGCGTTTCAAATAATAAACGGCTACCTTCTACCACTTCGGCAATGATTTCGCCGGGGATTAGTTTTTTATTACGGTCAATGGTGCTGTTAAAAACAATATTGTCGCAAATACCCACGCACAACAGGTCATCAAGGTTCATCACGATGGCATCTTGTGCAATGCCACGCCAAACACTCAGGTCGCCGGTTTCTTTCCAATACAGGTAAGCCAGCACACTCTTGGTACCCGCGCCATCGGCATGCATTACGTTTACCCAATCGGCATCGCCCGCAAGCAGGTCGGGGTAAATTTTACAGAATGCTTTAGGATACAGCCCCTGATCGAGGTTTTGCGTAGCGGCATGTACTTCTTCCTTTTGGGCCGAAACACCCCGCTCGGCATATAGCGATTTGCTCATGTTTACTTAAATTATAGACGCTCCTGCGCCAGCGGTGGCAAATGTAAGCTGTGCGGGTGGGTTAGCCAAGCATGGCCATAAACCCGGTACATATCAAGGCATCAATTATGCTACATTTGCACCCATCATTTTTTTTGAAAGCTTTCCAATTCCGCATGCAGGTTCATCGTTACTCTCATCAGCTTCCCCCGTTTCATAATGCTGTAATTACCATTGGCACTTTTGATGGGGTCCATTCCGGCCACCTGCAAATCATTAACCAATTAAAAGAAACCGCGAAAGAAGCAGAAGGCGAATCGGTGATTATTACTTTCCACCCGCACCCGCGGCGGGTTGTGGGCGGGCAGCATAATGAACTGCGCTTGCTGAACAGTCTTGATGAAAAAATAGAACTGCTGGAAAAATACGGTGTTGACCATCTTGTAATTGTACCCTTTACCGATGCATTTGCTAAACTTTCCGCATTGGATTATGTGGAAGATTTCCTGATCAATCATTTTAAACCGCACACCATCATTATAGGTTACGACCACCGTTTTGGCCATAACCGTGAAGGTAATTTCCAATTGCTTGAAGCGCTGAAAGATAAACACGGCTACCGAATTACAGAGATTACGGAGAAAGTACTCAACAATGTTACCATAAGTAGTACCAAAATCCGTCAGTCATTATTAAATGGCCAGGTAGAAACGGCACAAGATTTTTTGGGCTACCCCTACTTTTTGCAGGGTACCATAGTGGCTGGCAAAAAGCTGGGGAGGACTATTGGCTATCCTACGGCCAACATTCAGTTGAACGATGAAGAAAAACTGGTGCCTGCAAACGGCGTTTACGCAGTTACTGCCTGCCTCATGCCCGCCGAAGGTGTTGTTTCTAAAGAAGCACCCTGCCTTTTACAGGGAATGATGAATATAGGTGTGCGCCCCACAGTAGAGGGAACACATCGAACGATAGAAGTAAACCTGTTTGATTTTGACCGGGAAATTTATGGGGAAAACTTGCGGGTTTATTTTCACCACCGGCTACGTGGCGAGGTGAAATTTGATGGTTTGGATGCCCTGAAGGCACAATTAGCCCAGGACGAAATCCAAAGCCGGAAGCTATTAAACGCCTAAGCAAAGGCGGTTGCCCCCTGCGAAGCAAGGTGAATCATTTTTACAATCATCTCTTTCAAAAGCGATGCATCGCTTGTGGAATTGTTACTATTTATGCCAATACTTTTCAGGTTGTATTCGTGCAGCAGCATAATTGCCTGCTCCACCCCTGTTTGCCGATAGTTTTTTGCACACTGAATAATATCTTTCACATACGGGTTGGGGCCGTTGTAACCCAATTGTTTACTGATTTCAAACTCGTTGTTTGTTCCTGCTCCGAATACCAGGTAAGCCTTGCTAAAAAAGGTATATAAAGATGGTAAAAGCATTTGAATGGGAATAGCCTTCGGATTGCTTTCGAAAAATTGTATAATCTGCAGGCACTTGGTGAGATTGCGCTGCGTAAGTGCCGTTTGCAGTTCGAGTGCATTGTATTCCTTGCTGATACCTACAAACTCTTCAATATCATCGAGCGTAATATGCTTCCGCCCAACAAGGTTAATGGTAACTTTCCCTACTTCGTTAAATATGCGCCCGAGATCGTTCCCAATATTTTCTACCAATAAAAAAACCGCTTTGGAATCAATGGTAAAGCCTCGTGCCTGCACCATTTGGCCTACCCAATCGGGTAATTGATTGTCGTAGAGTTTCTTGGTGGTTATCAGTTCTCCTACCTCCTTCACTACTTTACCAAACTTCTTGCGGCCATCAATCTTTTTATCTTTATAACCCACAATAAAAATGGTGCTTTTCAGCGGGTTCTCCATGTAGCCGAGCAATTTCTCGTCAATATCTTTCATGCCCTGTGCTTCTTTTAGCAGCACCACCTGCTTTTCGGACAACATAGGGTAGCGACGACAGGCATTCACCACATCGGCCCAATCGGCATCTCTGCCATAAAAAACCGATAAATTAAAGGCGGCTTCCGATTCGTTCAGGATGTTTTTCTCAGCGTAATCCATCACCTGGTCAATAAAAAAAGGCTCTTCTCCTTCAAGCCAGTACACCGGCTTAAAATGCCCGCGCTGAAAGTCTTTGATAATTTTATCAACCGCCATGTGCCAAAGAAAAAAACTATGTATCAGATTTATGCAAATAGTTTTTAACATCTTTGCATAAAATATAATATACAATAATACGTTCCTTACATACATTAACTAAATTAGTAGCATAATCATGGAAAATCAAGAATTTAAACAACAACCAGCCAAAAAGGACAATAGTGTTCTTATTTATAGTTTATTAGGCGCTGCATTAATTATTTCGTGGGGTTATTTTTTCTTTGCCAATAAAAAGGCAAACGAAACCGAAACCATGCTTACTACCAGGACTGAAGCAGTTACCACCGAATTGGGTGACGTAAAAGATATGTATAACGAGTCTTTGTTTCGTCTTGATTCGCTGGTAGGTGAAAATGAAGCTATGTCGGAAGACCTGACAGGCCGCAACGCTGAAATTGCAAAGCTTAAGGTAGAAATCAATAAGATTGTTAAAAACAAGAATGCTTCGGAATCGGACCTTAAGCGTGCCCGCGCAATGATTAACGAACTGAATGGCAAAATTGAAGGTCTTGCAGTAGAAGTTGAAAGACTGAAAGGTGAAAACCAGGCCTTATCAAGTGAAAATACAGAGATCAAAGGCCAAAAAGCGCAGGTTGAACAAAACCTAGCTATGACACAAGCAGAAAAAGAAAGTGTTAAAAAAGAGCTTGATAATACCAAGGACATTGCAAGTACCTTAAAAGCTTCAAATATTAATATTGTTGCCATCAATGAAAAGAACAGTGGTAAAGAAGTTGCCACCACTAACGCAAAGAAGGCAGATAAAATGCGTATTAATTTTAATATTGATGACAACCGTATTGCACAGCCCGGACCCAAGGAATTATTTGTAGTGATTAAAGACCCTGCAGGCAAAGTAGTTTCTTACAGCAACGAAGATGTATTTATGACCCGCGAAGGCAATAGTCAGCTCTATACATCGAAAGTTACCGTTAACTACGAAGGCGGCAAGTCAATGCCCGTTAGCTTCGATTGGAAAAATACCAAGGACTTTACAGAAGGCAATTACAAAATTGAAATCTATAACAATGGATTTAAGATTGGCGAACAGGTTCGTTCGATGAAGAAGGGTGGATTGTTTAATTAAGGTTTAAGGTAAATTGTTTTGGAAAGTGCGGGGCCGTATGGTTCCGCACTTTTTTTGTGGGTAATCCCCCCCCTTTAGAGTCTTAGCCGTGTCTCCCAACGGGGACACGGCGTATCCTGTATACCAAAACCAGAAATTCGTTTAATGGAAAACTTACGCCGTGTCCAAATGCGTGAGACACGGCTGAGACCAAGAGTCCTAGCCGTGTCTCCCAACGGGGACACGGCGTATCCGGTATGCTAAAAACGAGAAAATCATTTAATGGAAAACCTACGCCGTGTCCACATGCGTGAGACACGGCTGAGACCAAGAGTTCTAGCCGTGTCTCCCAACCGGGACACGGCGTATCCCGTATGCCAAAAACCAGAAAATCATTTAATGGAAAACTTACGCCGTGTCCAAATGCGTGAGACACGGCTGAGACCAAGAGTTCTAGCCGTGTCTCCCAACGGGGACATGGCATATCCCGCTTATGTCAAATTCAATTTTTTTTTTTAGAAAATCATCCATCTTCCTCCTAATTTTATTAAAAAAACCCCTATTCAAATGTCAGTAAAATATGGCACCCATAATTCTTCAGGTATCTTTTTCATTACCATTACATGTTCGCAATGGATTCCACTTTTCAGCCAATTAAACGCCTACGATGTAGTATATAATTGGTTTGATTATTTAAAAGAAAAAGGGCATTACATTTTTGCATATGTAATTATGCCTAATCATTTTCATTGTATTGTTGGGATAAGGGAAAACAAAGCCGGCATTGATAAAATTGTATCAAACGGAAAAAGATTTATGGCATATGAAATGGTAAAAAGATTACAAAAGTCCAATGATAGCAAAACGCTTTTACAACTTTCTGATGCGGTTTCGCCATCTGACAGAAAAAAGGGAAAACTGCATCAGGTATTTGAACCATCTTTTGATTGTAAAGAATGCTACTCGGATGCATTTATTCTACAAAAGCTCGATTACATTAATAACAACCCGGTAAGAGGTAAATGGCAATTAGTGGAGAGCCCCTCTGAATATGTATATAGTTCAGCATCGTATTATACAATAGGTAAAATTGGGATGTACCCTGTAATAAACTTGAATAATAGAAATGATCTTGACTTTGGGCCTTTGAAGTAATAGAATATCTCATACGCCGTGTCCCCTAGCGGGAGACACGGCTGAGACCAAAAATATCTCGTACGCTGTGTCCCCTAGCGGGAGACACGGCTGAGACCAAAGATAGCTTACGCCGTGTCCACATGGGTGAGACACGGCTGAGACCAAGGAACTGGTCCAAGCGGTACCGCACTTTTCATAATGGTCTAATTACCCGGAGAGAGTCTTAGCCGTGTCTCCCAACGGGGACACGGCGTATCCCGTATGCCAAAAACGAGAAATTCGTTTAATGGAAAACCTACGCCGTGTCCACCTGCGTGAGACACGGCTGAGACCAAGAGTCTTAGCCGTGTCTCCCAACGGAGACACGGCGTATCCGGTATGCTAAAAACGAGAAATTCGTTTAATGGAAAACCTACGCCGTGTCCACATGCGTGAGACACGGCTGAGACACCAAATGCCTTCAAATCTGCGTTAATCTGTAAAATCAGCGGGAGTATATGGCCCGCAGATTACGGAGATCAGCGCAGATTAAAACACTTTCTACAATATCGCCCTCAGCGCCGCCCTGCCAATATGTATCGTCCTTGTATCCCCCGGCTTTCTGCCTTCATAATTAAAACTAATTTCAAACGCATTGCCAATACGCCGGGTAAACTCAAGGTTCCAAAGCAAGTTGCGGCCGGGCTGCAGGGCATCGAGCATGATATACGAAACGGTAGTATTGGTGGGGCCATTAAAATCGATTTGACTCAAAGTAAACTTACCGGTGAATACACTCGATTGCAGCACATTGTACTTCGATTCGAGCACCATGCTATGGATACGCGCTTTTTGATCGCCTGCCGCAGCCGTAGCATCTTTATGATCGTAGCGATAACTTAATGCGGTACGAAACACCGCGCCATTGGTATAGGTTAGTTTGGGTTCGGTGCTGTAAAGTTTAATGTTGTAGTTGCGGTTATCAAATTTTGGATTGGGTGTAATCAGTTCATTGGTACCGGTTTTTCCGGCAATTTCTGTCGTAAACTTTTTACCAAAGTTACGGCGTAAACGAAGTGTATAATCATTGAGTTCGCGGGTTTCAAAACCATAGGTAAGCAACAACCTTGCTATGTTGCGCACCTGGGTAAGATCGGCGCCCCATGTGGTGCTAAAGCGATTGTAGGAAAGCGTGTTGGAGAAGTTAACATTCAGCGCAATCAAACCGGTATCTTCAATATTTCCTTCAAATGGATTGAATTGAAATTCGCCATTACTTTCCGACTTACGATTGGTTTGCAAAGCGGATTGTACCATCCAGCGCGACAAAAATTGCTGAAAGGGAACCTTACTTGTTCGCCACAGCATGCGCGGACTAAAGCTGATTACATAATTAAACGTGTTATACGATGCCCTGATAAAATCATTGGTGGGGGTAAATATGCGGATGTATTTTGCCTGATCCGGGAAGGGTGCTAATTCAAATTCGTTAAGCTCGGGAACACCGTTGCTGTTATAATCTATCCATGCAAATTCGCCACGGCCTGCAGGTACTTCTACATAACTGTAATCGCGACGCTGCTCCTGCCCTGCCCCCATTTCATACAACATATTACCCGTAAGTGATCCCTTTATCAGGTTCCATTGGTATTCGGCCCTGCCAATCAAACTCTGATCCGATTGCTGATTGGTAAGTCCCT
This sequence comes from Chitinophagaceae bacterium, assembly GCA_041740575.1. Lineage (GTDB taxonomy): Bacteria > Bacteroidota > Bacteroidia > Chitinophagales > Chitinophagaceae > Phnomibacter. Next base: position 20,291 of record JBGSLS010000023.1, read on the forward strand.
TCGTTTTTACTTGTAAATCACGGTAAGTAGCCACTACGCGCCATTGATGTTTAGGGCTTCCAAACCTTTCCCATGATGCACTGAAGGTATTGTTTTCATCAAGCGGTACAAAGGCAGCACCGTTCGGTAATTGGTTGGCGCGATTAAACCAGTTAATGGAAAAACGATTTGGTTTCTCTGCATCGGTGCGCAAAAAAGCATTCCAATCGCGAAAACTAAAACTTGTGGCCAACAGGGTATCGGTGGTGGCTTGACGCAGCTCATTATGTTCGAGCGAGTAGTTAAGTCCAAGTTCGAGTTGCTTCATTTTTTCCAGTTTTTTGCTAAACCCAATATTCGGTCTTAAAAAATAACCGCTGAAGTCATTACCATTTATGGTGGTCGCTAATAATGCATCTTTCAATATCCACCCTTGCATATTGGCATTATGATCAATTTGATGGCGATGACCTTTGTATCCATCACCGCGTAAATAGCCGGTGTAGTTATATGATACCTGTTGCTTACCATTGTTTGCTAACTGAACATTAAACGATGGTATATTTTCATCAGTAACCGACGCATCAAAAGGTAAACCCCAATCGCGCAAAAATTCAATATTGCGCAATCGTTCGAGCGGTTTAAAATCGCGGCCCACATATTCGTAACCCACACCCGATTTCAAGTTTAACACTTTGCCTTTGTTATTGATTTTTCTTTCATCCAACACTTTCAATTTTATGCCTGCTCCACCATCATTTCCTTTGTCTTTTGATGAAAAGCGATTGACATCCCATTTACTCAAAGCGCCTTCTGCCTGAAGTGTAGTTTGCTCGCTTATGCGGTACCTGATTAAAGCGGTTACCATCTGTTGCTGCTTGGGTGTTACCAACAATGCAACCGGCTCGTAACTGCCCTGTGGCACGCCGTTGGCGGGCGCTACCCATTGATAGGCTTTTCCATTAGATGCATTAAACAAGGGAATATAATTGCCACGGTTTATACCCACTTCTGAAAAAGAAAGATTGTATAATTCAGGAACTTCCACCGGGCTATACAGGTAAATATTATACATGTTCCCGTTTACTACTGTATCCCTTTTTGCATATAAAATTTTATTTACATCAAAAGTGTCTCTTACTGCAGAAGGATAATAAGCCTTGTCAATGCTATCCCCTACTTCGCTCAGAAATTGCTTTTGTGCATTGTCAAGGGTAATATTGATAGGTGCATTTTTTGCATCGGTATTGGCGTAAAATGCAAGATTTACATCCCATTTTTTCCCTACCTGGAATTCGTTGCCAAAATATAGTAAGGAATTCAGGTAGTTTCTATCAGCATATTCAAATTCTACCTGTATACGTTTATCCTTATTAATAATTTGCCGCGGTGTAAAAGTTATTTCGGCTGTATTATAATTAATGATGTAATCCTGATCTTCGCCACGTTGCTGCTGCAGGCCATCTACATAAATGCGCTCTGTGCCCGGCAACACTACAAAGTATAATTCATTATTTGCACCTGTAAGCCGGTATGGGCCTTGGTTACCTTCCTGTCCGTTAAAAATATTGCGGGTGAATTTCCCCTTGGCAATGGCGCCGCTCACCAGCATTTTGTGGGTAATATTTCTGCTGAGTTTATTTTGGGTTTGAAAGGATAAACCCTGCTGCCGCTTATAGTAACTCATAAAATAGGTGGGCTGCTGTCGCACATCAATATCACCAATATTAAGTTCCCAAGGCCGTTTACGAAACCGCAACCAAATACGGTCAAACTCATTCAATTGCTGCGTGGTGCCATCGGGCATAATGGGTATATTATTATCCGTAATGGCCGCGGCCACTTCAATGCTATCGCCGAGCATGCCATTTAATTGCAGGTTGAATAACGAGTTCACCACCGCATCCTGCGAGTTACCAAAGCTGAGACTACGCCCAAAACTGCCGGTATAGCTCATGTTGCCAAAATCAATAAACTTATTGGCATTGTCCGCATCCTGAACAGATTTGGGTCTTACCGGGGCGGCTTTAAAAAAATCGGCAATACTATCGTACCTGTAACGGTAGGCTTTTTGCTCAAGTAGCGAAGAAAATACCCGGTAACTCACCCACACGCTGTCAAAGTCAGGGTAGGAAACCCACTCAAGGGTAGCTTTTACTTCATTAAGCCTATAATTTTTGGGGAGAATATTAGTTACAAAAAAAGTGCCGGGAACAATACTCAACGAGTCTAATTGCAGCATTTCGCTGGTTACAGGTATCTTTTTCTGCCTGAAATTGGATAAGGATTGCGCATCCAACCGCCAAAAGGCAAGGATCAGGAAAATACCCGTTAATATAAAAATAAGCCGCAACAAAAGTTTCTACCGCAGTTAGTTGAGTTTGCAAGATAACAAACGGAAAAGAAAGGAAGAGATTGCGTTAAGGTTAGGCAGATTAAAAGTTATGGCTTAGATTATTGGGATCCAATCAAAATTATAATTATCCATGGGGCCAAAATCGAAAATATAACAGCAATACCTTTTAGCACCTTGAATTTCAATGGTTCATTTTTCCATTTTTCTTCAAATGAATCATAGCGATCCTTAAACCTATAGTGATTGAAAATAATCAAAAGAATCAAAATCATAACCCCTGAATAACCAAATACTTTTGAATATTCCTGCGTTTCAGATCTGGTATAGAAAAGCTTTAAAATAAATAGGAAAACATCAAAAAAAACGACTGCCTGAATCATACTTACCCCTATAACGGAGGTAATCCCATTCTCCCCATCCCATCTTCTATAAAATTTTTGAAATCTATAATAAATATAATCAAAGAAAAAATCTTTCATACAAGCGAAATTTACCTATAAAATTTACAACCATATTTCCAGGTGTAAACTATTAAATCTATCATAAACATTCGAGAATCCATTAACAGATAATACAAGTTTTGAATGTTGATACTTTGTAAATCTTAAGTATCTCAATTAGATTCAATACGACATAAAGACAAAGAAAAACCACGAAACACAAATCAAAATCAATTCGTGCATTCGTGGCTAATAAAAATCTTAAATATTGTTTGCGTTGCGTTCTTTAAAGAACCCATCAATCCCCGTACAACTCAGCCCGCATCGCTTTCACCCTTTCATCCACCAGATATTCATCGAAAGTCATCAGCTTATCAATGATGCCATTAGGGGTAAGTTCAATAATACGGTTGGCTGTGGTTTCAAGAAAAGTATGGTCATGGCTCGTAAGCATTACCACACCTTTGTATTCTACGCACTGTTCGTTAAAAGATTGAATGCTTTCTAGATCGAGGTGGTTCGTAGGCTGATCGAGAATAATGCAATTTGGACCTTGCAGCATCATGCGGCTAAGCATACAGCGCACTTTTTCGCCACCGCTTAATACGTTTACTTTCTTTTCAATTTCGTCGCCAGTAAAAAGCATTTTGCCTAAAAACCCGCGTAAGAATGGCTCATCTGCATCGGTTACATAGGGTGGTACAAAATCTCTTAACCAGTCCATCATAGGCACCGGCTTTTTGAAAAACTCGTTGTTTTCAACGGGTAAATAAGCTTTGGTTACGGTAGAACCCCATTCGTATTTACCCGAATCGGCTTGTGCTTCGCCATTGATAATGTCGAAGAAATAAGTAACGGCTAATGGGTCGCGGCTGTAAAAAGCAATTTTGTCGTTTTTATGTATGCTGAAATTAACTTTACTGAACAACACACGACCATCCACCGATTTCTTCAATGCCTCTACATTTAGAATCTGATTGCCTACTTCGCGCAACTGCTGGAAGATGATACCCGGATAACGGCGGTTGGAGGGTTCAATTTCTTCAATGGTTAGTTTCTCCAATGCCTTTTTACGTGATGTGGCCTGTTTGCTCTTGGATGCATTCGCACTAAAGCGCGCAATAAATTCAAGCAAGGCTGCACGCTTATCTTCGGTTTTCTTGTTTTTATCGCTTAATTGGCGGGCAACCAACTGACTGCTTTCGTACCAGAAAGTATAGTTACCTGTGTAAATTTTAATTTTTGCCCTGTCCACGTCTGCCACATGGGTACATACGGCATCTAAAAAGTGACGGTCATGGCTTACAACCAGTACAATATTTTCGTAATCAGCCAGAAAATTTTCGAGCCAGCCAATGGTTTCAATATCAAGACCGTTGGTAGGTTCATCGAGCAGCAAAATATCGGGACTACCAAATAGTGACTGTGCCAGCAACACCCTTACTTTATAGTTGGAAGGTATATCCTGCATCAGGCTTTGGTGCATTTCTTCTTTTACACCAAGACTGCTTAGTAAGGTGGCGGCATCGCTTTCGGCTGTGTAGCCACCCATTTCGCCGAATTCGGCTTCCATCTCCCCTGCCTTCATATAATCATCTTCGGTAGCTTCAGGGTCGGCATAAATGGCATCTTTTTCATGCATCAGTTTCCACATTTTATCGTGGCCGCGCATTACGGTATTCAAAACGGTTTCGTTGTCAAATTCAAACTGATTCTGCTTTAAAATAGCAAGCCGCTCCCCTTTGGTAATTTCTACGGTTCCTTTGTTGGGTTCAATTTCGCCACTCAATATTTTCAGGAAAGTAGATTTACCTGCCCCATTGGCGCCAATTACGCCATAGCAGTTTCCCTTAATGAAATTGATGTTTACTTCGTCGAACAATACCCTTTTGCCATATGCGAGGGTGATATTTTTTGCACTGATCATAGCTGTTTGCGGCTGTATGCTTATTTTTTAAAGAGCGCAAAGGTAAGCCAGTTGGGCCGCTTGTTGTAATTAAAATTCTTGAAAAAAAACAAGGCGCTACCCTATTGATTTTCAAGCAAATGATAGGGAAACGATAGGCCATAAATGAGCCGAAAAAAAGGAGAAACCACCCTAGTTTCTCCTTTTTCGTTTACGAAAGGCATTTTTTTATTGCTTCACATAAATAACTTTCAGGTCTTTGGAAACCTGGAAATCGAAGCAGGTAATCACTTCACATTCCCGGCATTTTGCATCCCTGAAAGTAAATTTCACACAAATCTTGCCACTTAACACACAGCAATCAATCTTGGGCGGTGGCGGTACCAGGAAATTAATAGAAAGCGGACCCGACAGTAAAAACGGACTGCTGCTATTCCAGATAACTTCCCGCGGATTTTGGTAAACAGCGGGGCCTGTTGGACTGAAAAGCGGCGTGGTGGCACCACCAAAAAGCGTAATTTTTGGAACAATAGAACCTACATTTCCGGCACTCATTACACTCGCCCAGGTAAACGGATAAGATTTGCAGCCAAGACATTCATTCTCGTAATTACTGCTAATGTTATAGCTAAGCACTTCTGCTTTTATTTCGGTTAATGGAATGCCCGTTAACCCGGTAAAGTTGAATTGCTGATTTACCACCGTTGCATTGGCCGATGTGGTTAATTGATAAGTAGGCGTAAATGGAGTGACCGTTATTTTATACGGACAACATTCAGGCGGCGGTACCCCAGCACATCTTACTGTAAAACTAAACTGACATTCTTTACATAGCACATTATTACAATATGCATTCAGCAAAATAGTATAATTACCCGGAGGCAATGCACTTAAGGTAAGCGGTAGTGTACCTGTTGATGTTCCAAAAGGCCCTACTAATTGATAGGTTAAGGAAGCAGGACAATTGTCAGGCTTACACTGATAACTTCCATTCATTACCACATTCGTTTTACAATCTATAACCGGCAGTTTACTATTGCAGTTATATTTTTTCGAAGTGTTATTGGTGGTGAGTATTACGGAAATAGGCTTGTTTTGGTCACATTCACATACCGTACATTTTTTGATAAATCTGAATGTACAACTGTCACAAATTTTGTTTCCGCAGTAGCCAAGAATGGTAACCGAATAAGAACCATTTGGCAAGCCAACCGGAATAACCAACGACCCCGTTACACTTGTGATAAGCGTGTTGGTAATGGTATTATACAAATTAAATACCACGTTTGACTGACAGTTACCTCCACAGGCATAACCCGCATTTACCGTAATAGGCGTGTTGCAATTACCCAAAGCATCATTTATATAAAAAGTCGATTTACCGCAGGTAATGGGGGAAGCCATTAGCTTAGCACCACCGCCCACATCTGAACCGCCTGTATTCCAGGTCGGGCCTTCGGTCCAATGACTCTTGGTGCAACAATCGTCGCAATTTTTTCTGAAGGTAAATACACAACTGTCGCAAATTTTATCACCGCAATATGCGTAAACAGTTACCGAGTAAGAACCATTGGGAAGGCTTACCGGAATGACTAATGAACCTACAGATGTTGCAATGGTCGTATTGGAACCTATATCAATTAAGTTATATACCACTTTTGGCGGACAACCACTGCCACAAATAAAACTACCTGTTATCGTAACCGGTTTATTGCAATTTCCCAACTCATCGCTGATGATGAAATTCGATTGCTTACATTTTATGGGTTTTACATTTGCAGAAATAATGGCCTTGCCTGCATTGCCTCCGGTCTCAGAATTCCCTTCAGTCCAGGTCAACCCTTCGGCCCAATAACTTTTTTTACAACAATCCGTAATGGTATCGCATGTAATGGTAAAAGGCACATCGCAAACCTTGCAAATGGAATCGCCGCACTTACCTTCAAGTATGAGAACATAACTTCCCGCAGGCAACCCGCTTGTACTGAATGGCAGGTAACCCGATGCAGTAACCGGGCCGGTAAGCGTATATTTTATCAGGCTATCACAAGATGATGGATTGCATTTAAATGAGCCATTTATTGATATGGGTTTGGTACAATCAATTTTACCCAGGTTATCTCCGCATTTAAAAACTTTCACCTGTGGATTGGTCACCACTTTTTTACCTGCAACAGGTCCATCTATTGTATCATATTTCCAGCTTAGTTCGCCCCAATCGCTGCTATCGCAGGTGCAGTCATTGCAGGGTTTTACAAAAATGGAATAGTTGTTAGATGTATCGACACAGCCATTTGGGCCTGCAACAATTACTGAAAGATTATGGTTACCCAGAGATAGCGGACTACCTAATGATAAAATAGGTCCTGTCCCTACCACGTTGGTAAATGGTGGCGCATTACTGTACCAGGTAATGGTATAACCGGTAAGGTTATTATTGATGGACCCTAATGGCAAAAACACCTTTGAGCTATCGCATAACGTATCACAACCCATGGGGAACAATGAAAGGTCCGGCCTTGGAAGAATGGTTTGTGATGCAGTGGCTATACAACCTGTTACACCATCAGTTACCACTACATTATAATTACCCGCTGCAGAAGCTGTAACTGTGTTGGTAGTAGAAATGGTAAAATTAATAGCGTTGTAATTCCATGCCCATACAGGGCTTGCTGCACTTGTTGTAGCGGTTAACAGGTAAGGTGTACCAGCACACAACAAAGATGGATTGGGCGCCACATTTATGGAAACCGTCGGCGGATTATAAAAAGTTACCGTAGTAGTGCCGGTTGCTGTACAACCTGTAATATTATTAGTAACGGTTACTACAAAAGTATGCGGGCCAATGGCAGCAGGACCAATGGTGAAACTTCCAGAATTACCAGCCCCGATAATGGGATTGCCGTTGTCGGTCCAAAAGAAAGTACAACTTGAACAGGCAGGCACACTAAAATTAAAAGTGCCACCCAAACAGTTACCGCCCGATGTGGTAATATTGGCAGCAGGCGCGGCATTTACCAGCACGGCCACGGTATCCGAAACCACCAAACAACCGTTGGTATTTAAGCCCGTACAATAATAATTGCCAGTTTGCAATGCGGTAAATGTTTGATTCGTTTCCAATGGAATGGCGTTACCATTATTATACCATTGGTAACCTGTTAACCCCGCACAACTTTGCAGTACCACCGAACCACCGGCACAGAAAGTGGTTGGCCCTGATACGGTTAATGTGCAAGTAGGTGCAGGCGCAATGGTAACGATTTGCGAAACGGTATCTGTACAACCATTTGCATTGGTTACCATAAGCGAAATGGTGAATACCCCCGGTGCTGCATAGGCATGCGAAGTGGTTTGTGTATAGGAAGTGGCCGCATCACCAAAATCCCAGAAGTAGCTGGTAAAACCTGCCACCGCTGACAAATTAATGGGCGTACCCACACACGAATTATTCGCTGTGAAAGTTGCATTGGGCACTACCACATTAATGGTATCTGAAGATGAAACCGTACAGGAACCAGATGTTATGGTTTGGGTAATAATATAGGATCCTGTCACCTTAAGGGTATCCACCGGATTTTGCAGCGATGCATTATTAAAATTGGCTGACGATACTGGTACAGCAAAATTGCCCGGATTGGTACCGTTAGTCCATGCATAACTGCTGATGGTATTCGGAAAAATGACAGTAGATAGATCAGTTAAAGTAACCACGCCGCAGGTTTCATTGGCGAGAAATTTAGAAGCCACCGTAACCAATACCAGCGTGTCTTTGCAACAACGGGTAGTACCACCACCAGGTAATGCTATATCGGCACAAACCCTTATTTGTTTGTAACCCACAGAATCATAGGTAACCGTAGTATTACCACTTGTAGGCAGCAGGTTGGGATAAGAAATGGTGGTTGTACCGGGAACTATGGTTCCACCAATCGGAGGCGCTGCAAACAAGTTCAGCGTAAATGGATTACAACCTGTTATAGCCGATATTCCCAATAAGCCATTACAAGGTGGAATGGTACCACCTCCGGGACAATTTTGAATGGTAATGGTTACCGTGTTGGATGTAACACTGCAACCATTCAATGTAACCACACAATAAAAAGTATAAGTCCCGGCTGCCGTTAAAGTATTGATGGGTAAAACCGGATTAGTGGTTAAGCCTCCAATTGGTGTTGCAGGTGCCTGATACCACTGAAACTGATAACCGGGTGTATAGGCAGCAACAAGATTCATATTGGGAACTGCAGGCAAACAATAATCCACCAGATTACTTGCTGAAATACTTGCTGTAGGCCTTCCAATATCCGGAACAAAATAGGTTGCTGAAACGGTACAACCGGTACCATTATAATTAGAAATGGAAACCGTATAATGCCCTGGCAGTGTAAGCCCGGTTAAGCTGGAAAGTGTATTGGATTGGGTTGGCGTAATAGGATGTTCGGTACAAGACCAACTGAAAGTGCCCGTGGCCGCCACCGATAAATTTACCCCACCGCCACAAAGTGTACCTGTTGCCGTAATTACCGGGAGTACAGGTTCATTTATCGTAATAGCAATAGAATCATCGCTACAGAAATCTGCATGCAGGTAAACGGTATTCGAACTGCCCGGGCTGTTGCTTCCGTGCCATTTTATTTGTATGGTATTGCTGCCTTGTCCGCTGATAATCGTTCCGAGATTGCCAGGCGTAACGAACCAATTAAAAGGCAGATTGCCCATATTGGTAATCGTATAACTCACGACAGCATCCGCACAAACATTTATAGGCCCGGTAATTACGGGTACGGGATACGGATAAGCCGTAAAATTAACAGGGTCTGAAATACAGCCCGATATATTCCCGATTTGTGTAACAGATAGTAAATATGGCCCGCCGGTATTATTCCAGGTTACTTGTATGGAATCGTTGAAAGTACCAATGTTGGTAAAGGTTCCATTGGTTATGCTCCAGTTAAAAGTACCCAGTGTGTTGGAACTTAAAGCATAGATATAGGTCTGTCCTTTGCAAATACTGTCCGCACCTGTTATGGGGTTCAGCATAGGTTTTGGCAAAACCGTTATTGCATAAGTTGGCGCATTGCAGGCTAAAGGTGAGGTAGGTGTGGCCGTAACCATGTAATTTCCGGGTGTGTTGGATGTTACGGTAGCTGAAGTGCCTGAAGGTGTAATGGAAGCGCCGGTTGGGCTTATACTCCATGATGATGTAAAACCGGTTGTGGTAAGCGTGGTGGAACTACCTGCGCAAAAAGTATTGTTTCCAGTAATGCTTGCCACAGGTAAAACATTTACGGTAAGCGTTCCTGTACCGCCACATTCTTTTGCCGAATCATAATAATTGCAGGTAAGGGTGTAACTGCCCGCTGTTGTCCAGTTAATAGCAATGCTGTTGGTATTGGTATTGTTACCCAAAATGGTACCGCCACCGGAAAGCGTCCAGCTATAACTCGCACCCGGCCAGGCTGGTAAGGAATAAGATGCAGAACTTCCGATACAAGCAATGTTACTTCCGGTAATGGTGGTGGTAGCAGGAATAATGGGAACATTAATGGTAGTACCCTGGGTGCAATAAGTTGGGCAACCTGTAATCTGCAGGGTAACCGAACCCTGTGGATTCCCATTTCCCCAGGTTACCGTAATACAAGGTGTACCCTGCCCTGAGGTAATAGTGCCACCTACTACTGTCCAAACGTAGGTACCGCAGCCTGGTGGAACGGGTGTGCAATATTTTGCCTCTTCATCGGCACAAACCGGACCGTAGCATGAATCAATCGGCGGACCGGGAAGTGTATAAACAGTTACTGTTTGTTTTATTGAATCTATACATGCAGGGCATGTCCGTGGGGGCTGTCCGCCGCTGTTAAAAGTATTACCTATTGCTATCAGGGTTACAGTATAAGTACCGGGTAATGAATAAGTATGACAAGGATTAATGCCTGTTCCCTGGAAACCATCACCAAAATCCCAGAAGTAATTAACTGCGCCGGTGCTTGTGGCTGCATTAAAACAGATAGGTTGATTGTTGATACAGGTAGGATTAGGAGCAATGGTAAATGCCGCAACGGGTTTCGGAAATAAAATGCTGGTGATGGTAAAGGATCCCGAGCATTTTTCTGATTGCATGCTCGCTGGAATGGTATAATTTATAGTAACCGCCCCAAAACCTGCACTGCCCCATTGAATGGTAAATTGGCTGCCGCTGCTGCTGATAAGCGTTCCATTGGAAACCAGGTAGGTGTAAGTGATTCCCGGATAGGTACATGGCCCAAAGTTGGGCGTAATATTATAGGTACTCTTACTTCCTTCACATGCCCTTATAGAATCCGTTATAATAAATACCTGTGGGGCAGGTGGTTGAATGGGCAATCCGAAAGCCTGGATATTTGTACAACTGCTATCGGTAATTAAAAAGCGCTCAGGACATGGCTTACATTGGGATTTTGCCGTATAGCTAAAACCCAAAACCGAAATTAATATGCAGAAGATGATAAATGTATTTTTCATAACTGTTAGTTTTTGCCACTGTTATCATTAGGATTTCCAATTACTGCACCACCGGAGTTTTTTCGCTCATAACAAACCGTTCGGGTACAAACCGAGCAGTTTTCAAAAGCAATGGTGTACCGGATACAAAAACGGACGATTTCATTGCAACAACCTACCGTTGGGGGTAAGGATACAAGGAAGGAAAAGGGAATAGTACCGGGTGGCTTGGATGGCGTGAATGAAAATAATAATGCATGGGTTCCGGAACCCGTTCCATTTACCAGTGCTGCGGTTCCGCTATTAAAATTTCCAAACGTGGCACTGTTTTGGTTGCATACAAGGCAGTTTTCATTTTCAGGCAAAAATTCGAAATAACTGATTTCAGCCTTGATACTTTTAATCAGGTTAACAGGAGTTGTACTTATGGAAATGTTTTGGGAAAGTGTCAGGCTATTGCTACTATTAAAGGTTAAACCATAGGCTGGCGAAACATTAATTTTCACAAATTTTGGATCGCAGCAAGCAGGTGGATTAACCGGATCAATGATAATGGCAGCATGTGTGGTGCTTTCCAAGTTAAGGGGCTTAACCTGCCCAAAAAGCAGTACACTGCTGCCTACCTGCAAAAGCAGGAACATTAATTTTTTCATGTTAGTTCATTTAGGTTACCAAGCAAAAGTTTTCCTCACCATACAATGCGACCTATAAATCTAAATTTATTTATTAGAAAAAAGAAATATGTAACAAAATTGCATTTTTACTATTTTTTTCACCGCATACCATCTTAGTTGATTGATCAAGGCCGATGTAAAAAACATCCATTAATGCCTTCAAATAATGGTTGGTTTTCAGTTTACCAATTTACCCGCAATGTGTAATAACGTAAAGGCATCCTTATATCCGAAAAAGATTACCTGGTATCCGAATAGTTTATTATCAATCAGAGTCTTATTTTCACCACGTTTAAAAAAATTGACATTTTGCTTATGAAGAATCTTCTAATCGCATTGGGCGTATTCGTACTGCTGATGCAGGGTCCAACTGCTTTTTCCCAAAAAAATAAAAATGCCCCTTCCCCACCCGAAGTACCTGTAGAAAACCCGGTATTTAACGGGCTGAAATACAGGCTGGTAGGACCTTTTCGCGGTGGACGTTCCGCAGCAGTTGCCGGCAGCTATGTAAATAAAAATGTATTTTACTTTGGCGCTACCGGTGGCGGTGTATGGAAAACCGCGGATGGCGGAAGCAACTGGAAGAATATTTCCGACGGATACTTTGGCAGCACGATTGGCTCCGTAGCCGTTGCACCCAGTGATGAAACCATTATTTATGTAGGCGAAGGCGAAAAAACCATGCGCGGCAATGTGAGCGAAGGGCTTGGCGGCATGTGGCGTACCGAAGATGGCGGCAAAAGTTGGACCAACCTTGGGCTGAAAGATGGCCGGCATATTGTACGTATCGTTATTCATCCCAAAAATCCGGATGTGGTATGGGTTGCCGTAATGGGGCACCTTTTTGGCCCCAATAAAGAACGCGGTATTTACAAAACCACCGATGGCGGCAAAACCTGGAAACAAACGCTTTTTGTAAACGACCAAACCGGCGCATTTGAAATCGTAATGGAGCCTGGAAATCCAAAAGTAATGTATGCAAGCACCTGGCGGGTAATACGCCAACCACATACCATGGAAAGCGGTGGCGAAGGCAGTGCGCTTTGGAAAAGTATGGATGGCGGCGATACCTGGACCAATATAAGTACAAGCAAGGGTTTGCCAAAAGGCACCTGGGGCATTAATGCTATTGCCATTGCTCCCTCCAATACAGATAAATTATATGCCATCATAGAAAATGAAAAAGGCGGAATGTACGCAAGTGAAGATGGTGGCAAAACCTGGAGCCTTCGCAGCAGCGACGGCAATATCCGTCAGCGGGCATGGTACTATTCAAGAGTGTTCGTTGACCCTGTTAATGAAAACCTGGTGTATTGCCTCAATGTTGGATTTATGGTTAGCCGCGATGGTGGACGCACTTTTACCGGAATGCGCACGCCGCATAGTGATCATCACGATTTGTGGATTGACCCTAAAGATGGTAAACGCATGATTGTAGGTGATGACGGCGGCGGACAGGTAAGCTTTGACGGAGCCCAAAACTGGAGCACCATGATGAATCAACCCACAGCACAGATTTACCGCGTTGGTGTTGACAATGCTTTTCCCTATCGTATTATGAGCGGACAACAGGATAATAGCGCCTTTCGCATTAAAAGCAGAACCTATGGCGCTGCTATTACCAACAATGATATGGAAGAAACGGCTGGCGCTGAAAGTGGCTATGTAGTTGCCGACCCGCTGGATCCTGAGATTACTTATGGTGGAAACTATATGGGATTGCTGGAAAGACTTAACCATAAAACCGGTGAAAGCCGCATGATAAATGTATGGCCCATTGATAATATGGGAGCAGGTGCCGAAGCCACCAAATACCGTTTCCAATGGAATTTTCCCATTTTCTTTAGCCCGCATAATCCCAAAAGGCTTTATGCAGCGGGGAACCATTTATTTGTAACCGAAAACGAAGGCCGTAGCTGGGAGCAAATTAGCCCCGACCTTACCACCAACGATAAAACGAAACAAGGGCCAAGCGGCGGCCCCATTACCAAAGACAATACAAGTGTGGAGTACTATTGCACCATTTTTACCGCTACTGAAAGCGCTTATGAAAAAGATTTGTTATGGACCGGTAGCGATGACGGCTTGATTCATGTAAGCCGCGATGCCGGAAAAAATTGGGAAAATGTAACCCCTAAAGGAATTCCCGCGGGTATTATGTGGAATTGTGTGGAAGCCGATCCGTTTAAAAAGGGTGCTGCCTATTTTGCCGGTACGAGATACAAAAGTGATGATTTTGCACCCTATATGTATAAAACCGAAGACTATGGCAAAACCTGGAAGAAAATAGACAATGGCATTAATCCCCTGCATTTTACCCGTGCCATTCGTGCAGACCGTAAAAAGCAAGGATTACTCTATGCAGGTACAGAATTTGGCATGTACATAAGTAATAATGATGGTGCAAGCTGGCGGCCTTTTCAATTGAATTTGCCCGTAGTGCCCATTACCGACCTGGGAATAAAAAATAATGACCTGATTGTAGCCACGCAAGGCCGCTCCTTTTGGATTCTGGATGACCTGAGTGTGGTACAACAATATGACGCATCGCAAAGCGGAAAAAACTTACAGGTATTTACGCCTGCCCCTACCTACCGCATGCAATCTTCGGGTGGTGGCTTTAGGGGTGGTGGCGGCCCTGTACCCAATGCAGGCAGCAATCCGCCGGCAGGTGCGGTAATTCCTGTTTATGTAAAAACAATGACCGACAGCTCAAAAGCTTCGGTAACCATTTATGACAAAGCAGGTAAGGAAGTAAAAGAATACAGCACCACATCAAAAGACAATAAGCTGGAATGGAATGAAGGACTGAATTATTTTGCATGGGACATGAATTATCCGGAAGGGGAAAAAACGCCAGAAGGTCTCATTCTGTGGAATCGTGCCCGCATGGTTCCCATGGCGCCTCCCGGCAATTATAAGGCAAAAATAAAAGTGGATAAGGATTCAGCCGAAGTACCCATTACCCTGCTTGCTGATCCAAACTACCCCATTTCACAGGAAGAATATGATGCACAATTCAACTTTTTGGTAAAAGCACGCGACAAGTTTAGCGAAACCATGAAGGCGCAGCAAAATATTGGTGACATTAAAAAACAAATGAGCGATTACACAACAAGGTTGGGCAAAGATTGTCCTAAAGAAGTAAAAACGATGACAGATAGCATCAGCAAACAACTTTCCGCTATTGAAAATGAGCTGCATCAAACCAAGGCAAAAAGCGGGCAGGATGTTCTCAATTTCCCTATTAAACTCGATGACAAGCTGAGCAGTGTGTATCGTGTCGCTTCAGTAGGCAATGGCGCACCCACCAGGCAAACACTTGAAGCCTACGACATTGTTGCCGGACAAATAGACGTGCAATTAGGAAAATTGAAAAGCGTAATGGATAATGAACTACCTAAATTAAATAGTTTAATCAGGGAAAAAAGCCTGCCGGTAATCGGACCCAAAAAATAAACTTAAAAAACATGTGCAACCAGCCCGGCGAAAAGTAGCCGGGCTGGTTGTTTACAATGGATATTTGCACAAAAAAGAAGCCTCTCATGAGGCTTCTTATGTAGATAAGGGTGTGTTATATAATTCCTATTTGCGAAATTCCTTTAATTGCTATAGCCTGCCTATAGTCAAATTGGCTATTTTTGACTTCCTGCATGGATTATTTCATATGACTGACCCAAAAAAAGTAGTAACTCAGATTATTTCTCTTTGGGATAAGCATTTTCAAAGTTCCCCCAACCATAATGGAATAAAAGATTTTGTTCGAAAAAGCGGGCTTTTTGATCAGATTAAACAAAGCAATCTGCTTACAGTAGTATTTAGTTTTGCCGACCTTTCCATATTACATATAAACCAGGCAGCCGCAGAATTTTTTGGCGGAACCATTGAAGAAATTTCCCAATCGGGTGCAGCTTATATTATATCCTGTTTCGATGAAGAACAATTAAAATTTGCCGCCTATGCAGCAAATATTTCTGCCGGTGAGATAGTCCAAAGTAAGGGTGAAGGTGTACTGGATTCATACACCTGCTATGCAAATTGGATTATTAACAGCAAAAACGGTATCAAAAAAAGAGCCCTTTTCCGGATTTTCCCTATCCAGGTAAATGAAAAAGGATTACCACTTATAGGCATGTATCTTATACATGATATACGGCCATTTTTAAGGGATCAGGTATGGTGGTACAGATCTTCTGTGGGTAACAAACAGTTTATCCATTACCACAGCGAAGAAAAAAAAATGGTGAAAAAAGATTTGCTTACCCAACGCGAAAAAGATATTTTAACCCATATAGCCACAGGACTTTCTTCCAAAGAATTAGCCGAAATGTTGCATGTAAGCAACTATACCATTGATAACCACAGAAGGCGTATGCTTGCCAAAACGGGCGCCGTTGATACTTCTGCACTCATTCATATAGCAAAGCTTTCAGGAATTTTATAACCTGCAAAAAGCGCCCAAGCCGGCAACACATCGGATGATATTTACCAAAAAACATTCCTTAAATGCTGCTAAAAACTAATTATTGAATCATATTCATTTAGTTTGCAGTATGTTCAAATGGTGGATAGCTTTAATGATTTGTTTGGCGGGTCAGGATGCGCATTCGCAAAACAAAATAAGATTTTATACCACTACCGAAGGTTTACCATCCAACCAGATATATAATGTATATCGTGATAGCCGCGGATATCTTTGGATGGGACACGCATTAGGTCTCAGCCGATTTGATGGCAACCGTTTTACCAACTATTTTACTACCGATCAAAACAGTTTAGGCTTCTCAAATATTTTTGAAGACCGCCAGGGAGTTTTGTGGTGCCACAATTTTGGTGGACAAATATTTTATGTAAAGAATAATGTTTTACGCCTGTTTGAAAAATACGACTGGAAAATACAAACAAGTTTTCCTGGAATTATTATTACGGCTAATAATGAACTCGTTGCCACACACGAAAATGGGTTGTATATCTATTCCATAGATAAAGATGAGGACACATTAATTAATGCCGGAAATTTAAATTTTAAATTTCTCAGCATTGGATTAATCAACATGAATGGAACAGCCTTTTGCCTTAAAGGATATAAGCCATACATTTTAGAAAATAGGAAACTAATTGCCGTTGAGCCACTTGGTAAAGAAACCTTCGAAACGCTCAATTCTCCTATCCTTCTAGGCAGTTTCAAGGATTCTATCTATTCCTTATCAGCCGATAGAAAAATCATTTCGGTACTGTTGGTTAACAATAAGCGCTACAAGTTTGTACGAAAATTTTTAGCACCTGAAAATGCATTCTTTGTAAGTAATATCGACGAAAATGAAGCATGGATATGTGCAAAAAATAATTCATTTTCCATTGTAAACCCCAATGAAATTATCGAAGACTATAGTGTAACGAGTGTAGTAAAAGATAAAGAAGGAAACCGGTGGATAGGCACCCTTCAAAATGGATTGGGAAATATGCTAAATGAAAAAGCAAAGGAAGAAAACATAGCATTAAATACGGTTAATACTGAAATCATTAATGCATTATCCATTTGGAAAGAGCAATTGGTGGCTGTTACCAATAAAGGTCAAATTTTTATGGTAAAGCCAAAGGGGCAAGGAGTCAAAAATTTCCATGAACCTATTAAGGATCCAATAGGGGTGGTTCATATCACCAACGACTCTACCCTGCTCTTCGGAAGCAACCAATTATTCTCTTTCAAAACTGAAAAAAAACCACTCAATATAATGTCCGACCATCCTGCAATTAAAGATATAGCAAGCGATGAACATGGTAATCTATATATAGCAAATGCCTATAGCCTTAACCTGGTTAGGAAAAATGGATCCATTCAAACCCTTCGTGCAAAACGATGCTTTACGGTTGAATATTCATCTGTTACCCAAACAGCTTACAGCGCTTTTTCAGATGGTACATTTGCTTTTAAAAATGGAAAACAAACTGAACTTAAAGCCGATGGAAAATCTATTTTTTCACCTTCTATAGCCGCTTATCAGGATGAAGTAGTTATTGGAACGGTTTCAAATGGCATGTATCTTTTTAAAAATGATTCACTCATATATCATATAAATACAAGCAATGGACTTTTAAGTAACCATATTCTTAAAATAAAATATTTTAGCGAAAAGGCCTGGATACTTACCGATATAAGCATAGATGAGTGGGATACCAAAAATAATAGCATTATCCATCATACTTTTGGAGATGATATTGCACTGAGCAATATTACCGACTTTGTATTTTGGGAAGGACGCCTGATTGTTGCTTATGGAAAAAACCTGAGAATACTTCCGCTTACAACTGAAAAAGTTCAGGAACTTCCTGAAGTTTTTTTTGACCATGTTATTGTAAATGAGAAAGATACCATTACGCAACCCAACCCCATATTAAACTATGCTAGTAACAATATCAGGTTTGTGGTAAGTGGTATATCTTTTAATAATGGCAAGCATCTTCGGTTTCAATACAGGCTTGCCGGAGCAGATAATAAATGGATAAGTGTGCCGGCAGCCCAATACCTGCTTAAATTCCCCCTATTGCAACCGGGCAAATTTACGCTGCAATTAAGAGCCATTTCGGCGAATGGCATTAAAGGCCCCATTCGAAAATACACATTTACCATCCTGAAACCATGGTGGCAAACAGGATGGTTTATAGGTGGTAGTTTATTAATTTCGGCTTTAGGCATTTACCTTTTTATATCTACCCGAATTGTAAGTATCAGGCTGAAAAATGCATTATTACTCGAGAAATTATCATTACAATCTCAATGGCGGGAAAGTACCCTTACTGCTATAAGAAGCCAAATGAACCCGCATTTTATTTTCAATGCATTAAATACCATTCAGTCATATATATATGCCAATGATGAAAATAAGGCAAGCAATTATTTAGGAAAATTCAGCGATCTCATCAGGCGCATACTTGACTATAGCCAAAAAGAACAGATTACACTATCCAGGGAAATAGAAATGCTTCAATTATATATTGATCTGGAAGTTATACGCTTTGAAAACACCATGAAAGCAAATATTTATGTAGATGAAAACCTTAATACAGACAACATTTCCCTGCCTCCCATGCTGGTGCAGCCATATATAGAAAATGCATTAAAACATGGCTTGCTTCACAAAATGGATAATCGGGAACTTTTTATCCGTTTTGAAACGGATAGTGCTGAAAACCATTTGCTTGTTACAATTGATGATAATGGTATTGGTCGGGTGGCAAGTGAAGAAATTAATCAGCAGAAAAGAAAAAATTATGCTTCTTTTGCAACCGTTGCCAACCAAAAAAGATTGGATATTCTCAACCTTACATTGGATAAAAAAATTACTATTGAAACCATTGACAAGAAAGATAAATACCAGAGACCAATAGGAACATTGGTTATTTTAAAAATCCCATTATCAACCCAAAGTTGATTTTCGTACATTAAAATCCAACCCTTACAAAATATAAAATATCATTTTTGGATATTCATAATCCTTTATTATCTTTAAATTCCATGATTAAAGCCCTTATCATAGAAGATGAGCAAAAAGCAGCCGATATGCTCGAAATAATGCTCGAAAGAAATCAGCCTGACGTAAAAGTTTTAGAGAAATGCAACAATCTTCCATACGGGGTTAGAAGTATTAAAAAGCACAAACCCGATCTTATTTTTCTGGATATAGAAATGCCCGGTTACAGTGGCCTTCAACTACTTGAATTTTTCAATGAGGATGAAGTGGATTTCTCCATCATATTCACCACTGCATTTAACGATTATGCAATTAAGGCATTTGAGCTTTCAGCCATTGATTATATCCTAAAACCCATTCAAATAGATAAACTGAATGCAGCAGTAGATAAATTTAAGCGGAAACAGCAAAAAGACATTGCATCCTATGAAAAACTGCAATTACTCTCACAAAACTTAAGCGGAGGGCTTAAGCGAATAGCTGTTCCCGTAAGTAGTGGGGTTGAAATTATAAAACTTGAAGACATTATTTACCTGCAGGCAGATGGCAGTTATACCAAAATGATATTGGCCAATGAACCACCCCTTGTTCTTAGTAAGAACCTGAAATACTTTGAAGATCAGGTGGGAGAAAATGAAGGTTTTTTTCGTAATCACAGGAGCTACATCATAAATATAGCCTACATAAAGAAGGTACTGAGAAGCGATGGGGGTACATTACAATTAACGAACGGAACTTCTATACCTATTACAACCGACCGAATAGATGCGTTGGTTGGTTTACTTTCCCCTTAGCTTATTTTAATCGACAATGGGTATATAACAAAGCCGGACTACCATTTGGCAAAGCCAATCTGCCGCTTCATGAACTATGCCTTTAATTGCAGGTTATTCAAGGCTATGTTTGCAATCATAAAGATATTTAATACCCTCAGAGCATTACAATAAACCCCGTTACCCAAAAAGTAACGGGTGTTTTTTGAAAATTAAATTCCGAACTCATTTAACAAAATTCCCACACCGACACCCCTGAAGCATAAGTTGTTTAACATCCAACTTAGGCCTTATATGTTTATCATGTAGGGCTTTTTTTTATGGAATCCATTTAAAAAGCTTCATCACTAAGCAAATCGGGTCTGCGCTCTTCCGTTCGTATAATACTTTGCTCATATCGCCATTCTTCCACCTTTTTTGGGTCACCGCTTAACAATATATCAGGCACTTTCCAACCGTTATAATCTGCAGGACGTGTAAAAACAGGCGGGGCAAGCAATCCATCCTGAAAACTATCGAATAATGCTGAAGTTTCGTTATTTAAAACGCCGGGCAAAAGCCTTCCAATGGCATCAACGATCATGGCAGCCGGGATTTCTCCACCACTCAGCACAAAATCACCCACCGATATTTCAAGTGTAATATAATGATCGCGAATGCGCTGATCAATCCCCTTGTAATGCCCGCAAATAATAAGCAACTTCTCTTTCAACGAAAGCCTGTTTGCCTGCCGCTGTGTAAAATTTTCACCATCAGGAGTCATATAAATAATTTCGTCAAAAGCCCCATCCTGCTGTAATTCTTTTATGGCTTTTTCCAGCGGCTCACACATCATTACCATTCCGGCACCACCACCGTATTGGTAATCATCCACCTGCCCGTGTTCATTTACAGCCCACTTTCGTAAATGATGTACATCCACTGTAAGTAAACCCTTATCCTTTGCCCTTTGCATAATAGAATGGTTAAGCGGGCTTTCCAGCAATTCTGGTATTACGGTTAATATATCTATATGCATTATTTTTCTACCCCAATTTTAAAAAATTCCAAAAAACAAATTCCAAATTCCAAACCCACGATCAATTATCAATTCTCAACCATCAATTATCAACTATTTCCCCAAATGCATCCCCCATATTCCTCCGCTGCTTCTTATCCGGTCTTCCCGTTTTACTTAGCCTTTTACCTGTATTAAAAGATGGAGCATGGAAATCCTGTGCCACCAGCATTTCTGGCGGTGTAATATCTTCATAATGCTTAATGGCTTCGGGGTAAGCTGCCCGGCTATACAACAGCCCCGTAACCCTGATAATCCATTTGCGGGCTTCGGTTCGCAGCTCATACACATCGCCAATTTTTACTGTTCGGGATGCCTTTACCGGTTCGCCTTCCATTTTCACCCTGCCTTTTTCGCAGGCTTCAGATGCCTGACTGCGGGTTTTATGCAGGCGGATGCTCCACAAATATTTATCAAGCCTAAGCTTTTCGCCTTCCTTATTCATACTTGCAAAAGTAAGGGCTTATCTTCGCCGACAATAGCATTCAGGCATCCCGTATGAAGGTACTTATCAGGCAGGCAACCATTGCAGATACCCGTTCAGCATGGAACGGTCAAAAAGTTGATATTCTTTTAAACAATGATATCATTGAAGAAATAGCTCCGGCCATTACCACCGAAGCTTCTGAAACCATTGATTTGCCCGACTTAGTCGTTTCACCAGGATTTACAGATATTTTTAGCCATGTAGGCGACCCCGGGCTGGAATATAAAGAAACGGTGGAAACAGGTGCTGCAGCAGCCAAAGCAGGAGGATACACGCGCATGCTTGTGTTACCTAATACCAAGCCGGTTGTACATAGCAAAAGCCAGGTAGAATATATTATTCAAAAAAGCAGGCATTTGCCGGTAACCGTTTTACCCATTGGCGCCATCAGCCAAAACTGCGAAGGCAAAGACCTTGCCGAAATGCACGATATGCATGCAAGCGGTGCAGTTGCTTTTAGCGATGGACTACACCCGGTTCAAAATAGCCAGCTTTTTCTAAAAGCCTTGCAATACGTGAAAGCTTTTGATGGCATCGTAATCCAGGTACCCGACGAAAATAACCTTAGCCGCACCGGACTCGTAAACGAAGGGATCATAAGTACACAACTTGGCCTGCCGGGCAAACCTGCCCTCGCTGAAACGGTTATGCTTTCAAGGGATATAGAACTCTTGCGGTATACGGGTAGCAAACTACATGTTACCGGTATTTCTACTGCTGAATCAGTGGAATTAATCCGACGTGCCAAAAACGATGGGTTACAAATTACCTGCAGCGTTTCTCCCTACCACCTTTGGTTTAGCGATGAGTATCTTTCCGATTACGATACCAATCTGAAAGTAAACCCGCCACTTCGTACTCCGGCCGATGTTGAAGCATTACGCGCGGCTGTATTGGATGGAACGATAGATTGCATTGCCAGTCACCATCAACCACATGAATGGGATAGCAAAGTTTGCGAATTTGAATATGCCAAATACGGCATGGAAGGATTGGAAAGTTGTTTTGCAGCAACGGCCACTGCCTTGCCGCAGTTAACACCTGAGAAATTAGCTGGTTTGTTTTCCTTACATCCTGCAAATATTTTTGGGTTGAAACAACCTAATATTGCAGCAGGAGAAAAAGCAAATCTTACTTTATATCAAAACGATGTATTGAACAAGTTTGAAATTAAGGATATTTTTTCGGCATCTAAAAACAATGCTTTTGTTGGAAAAGTTTTCAATACTGTAATAATTCGCACCTTTCATTAACCAATTCAATAAAAAAAACATCATGGAAAAGAAAATGCTAACACCGGTAAACAAAGGATTGATCCTGAGTTTAATTTCAATTATTTTCTCAATTGTAATGTTTGTTGCTATACCTGATATGGAGCAACAACAAAAGTTTAGCTGGATCAGCTATATCATTATTATTGGTGGGTTAATATGGGCTTGTATCACTTTCTCTAACGATATGAACCATAATGTAACTTTTGGAAATGTATTCGCGCATGGATTTAAAGTTACAGCCGTACTTACCAGTATTACGGTTATTTATACCATACTTGCCATCACCGTTATTTTCCCCGAAATGAAGGATAAGGCGCTGGATATGGCAAGAAAACAAATGGAAACCAACCAGGATTTGAGCGAAAGCCAGATTGATCAGGCGCTGGAAATGACACAAAAATTCTTCGTACCCTTTGCCATTGGCGGTGCACTTATTGGAACGCTCATAATAGGAGCTATTGGTTCATTGATTGGTGCTGCTATTGCCAAAAAGAACCCACAACCAACGCCATTTGAATCTGATAATCTTTCATGAACCTAAGTATAGTAATACCTCTGTTGAACGAAGCGGAATCCCTGCCGGAACTTACGGCATGGATTTCGCGCGTTTGCAATACACAGGGTTATGCATGGGAACTTATTTACGTAGATGATGGAAGCAATGATGATAGCTGGGAAGTAATTACCCAACTGCGACAAGCCGACCAACGTATAAAGGGTATTAAGTTCCAACGCAATTATGGAAAAAGTGCAGCCTTGAACGAAGCATTTGAAGCTGCGCAGGGCGATGTGGTGATTACCATGGATGCTGACCTGCAGGATAGCCCCGATGAAATACCCGAACTCTACCGCTTGATCATGGTTGAAAACTGGGACATCGTTAGCGGCTGGAAAAAGAAACGTTACGACAATACCCTTACCAAAAATATTCCTTCGAAACTTTTTAATGCGGCCACCCGAAGGGTAAGCGGCATTAAACTACACGATTTTAATTGCGGGCTCAAGGCCTATAAAAAAAGGGTGGTAAAAGGCATTGAAGTGTACGGAGAAATGCATCGCTACATTCCGGTAATTGCCAAATGGCAGGGTTTCAGAAAAATAACCGAGAAAGTAGTGGAACACAGGCCACGCAAATACGGCACCAGCAAATTTGGCTGGGAACGTTTTGTAAACGGCTTTCTCGACCTCGCTTCCATTACGTTTGTAGGCAAATTTGGCAAACGCCCCATGCATTTTTTTGGACTTTGGGGTACGCTCATGTTTACATTAGGCTTTGGCATCAGTGCCTTTCTGATTGCCAATAAAATTATTGATCCCACCTTTTACCTTACGAGCAAACCATTGTTTTATATAGCATTGGTATTGGCTATTGTAGGTGTACAATTGTTTCTTGCCGGCTTTTTAGCAGAGCTTATTGCACGCAATGGTCCGGATAAGAATGTGTATGGAGTGGAAGAAAAATTAGGGGTATGAAAATCATCATTCTTGGCCCTGCGCATCCTTTGCGCCCCGGCGGCATTACCACTTTCAATGAAAGGTTGTGCCGCGCTTTTTCCCAAGCCGGCCACGATTGTTCCATTTGGTCTTTTTCTTTACAATACCCTTCTTTTCTTTTTCCCGGCAGCAGTCAGTTTACCGATGCACCGGCACCCATTGGCATTACCATACGTACACTTATCAATTCAGTTAATCCATTTAATTGGTGGAAAGTGGGGCGATTATTGAAAAAAGAAAAGGCCGATTTGGTGGTGGTTCGATATTGGATACCTTTTATGGGCGCATGTCTTGGAACTATTTTACGCATAGCAAAAGGCAATAAACATACACGTATCGTATGCATTGCCGATAATGTAATTCCACATGAAAAAAGACCTGGCGATTCTTTGCTTACCAAATATTTCATAAGTCCGGTTGATGCTTTTGTGGTAATGAGCGAACAGGTAATGAAGGACCTCCGCATTTTTACCCTAAAACCAGCAGAGCTGCTACCCCACCCATTGTATGATAATTTTGGCGGGAAGGTGGAAAAAATAATTGCGCGGAAAACCCTTGCGGAAAAATTCAATATTGAAATTGACGATTCAATACCGTTGCTCGTTTTTTTTGGGCTCATCCGTCATTACAAGGGTTTGGATATGCTGTTGGAAGCCATGGCATTACTGGAAAATAAAAACATTCAGTTGCTGATTGCAGGTGAGTTTTACGAAGACAAGCAACCTTACCTTAATTTGATTCAAAATAAACAGCTTGAAAAATTGGTGCACCTGCATGCATCATTTATAGATGAAGCCGATGTAAAATATTTCATTTGCGCAGCCGATTGTATTGTTCAACCTTATCGCAGTGCTACACAAAGCGGTGTTACACCGGTTGCCTATCATTTTGAAATACCCATGATAGTAACAAATGTAGGCGGCTTGGCGCAAATGGTGCCCGATGGAAAAGCCGGCATAGTTTGCGAACCGGATATTGCATCTATTGCAAGTGGTATTAATCGTTTTTTTGAAAAACCCGAAGGTAGTTTTAGAGAAGGTTTGCTACATGAAAAACAAAAGCTTAGTTGGCCTGCTTTTACCGGGGGCATTCTACAGTTGGCAGATACCCATTAGCTTTGTACCATTATTATTTAAAGCATTCCTATGCAATCAACCATAAAAGAATTGTTTGCCAATTCTATTCAAACCAAGCAGGCTGCACTTGAAGATAGTGTATTGATGGCCAAGGTGGAAGAAGCCACAAACGCCATTACTTCCGCTTTTGGCTCAGGTCATCGGGTGTACTTTTGCGGCAATGGTGGGAGTGCTGCCGATGCGCAGCATCTTGCAGCCGAGTTCAGCGGTCCGTTTTATAATAGAAACCGCCGTGCTTTACCGGCAGAAGCATTGCATTGCAATACAAGCTACCTGACGGCTGCCGCTAACGATTTTGATTTTTCAGCAGTGTATGCGCGGTTGGTGGAAGGCATTATGCAACCCGGCGATATTTTGGTGGGGTTAAGCACAAGCGGCAATTCGCCCAATGTGGTGAAAGCGTTTGCCGCAGCACGAAATCTTACCATTACCACCATTGGAATGACAGGCCAAACTGGCGGACAAATGGCATCGTTATCTGACATACTGCTGAATGTACCATCTACCATTACCCCACGCATACAGGAAGTACATATGCTGATGGGGCATATTATCTGCGAACTGGTTGAAAACAAAATTTTCCCCAAAAACTGACATGTTAATATGATACAACCCGATAAAACCTGGACCCTTTTTCTCGACAGGGATGGTGTAATAAATTACGAAAAAGAAGCCGATTATATCCATTCATGGGACGAATTCAGGTTTTACCCCGGCGTGCCCGATGCCATTGCCCAACTAAGCCACCTTTTTGGCCTTACCATTATTGTAACCAACCAAAAAGGAATTGGCAAGGGTGTTACCTTACAGGAAAATGTAGAAGCCATCCATAAAAACCTGGCTTTAGCGGTAGAAAAGGCGGGTGGCAAAATAGATGCCGTGTATTATTGCCCGGATACCGATGAAAACAGCCTGTGCCGAAAACCAAATCCCGGCATGGCTTTCAGGGCAAAAAAAGATTTCCCTGCCATTGATTTTGGCAAAAGCCTGATGGTGGGCAACAAGCTCAGTGACCTGAAATTTGGGAGAAATGCCGGATTGCAAACTGCCTATGTGAGAACTACGCACCCTGATGCAATTATACCCGAAGGGATGGCCGACCTTGTGGCAGATGACCTGCCGCAACTGGCCAATCTTTTACTTTCCCTTACAGCGTAGTGTTAAAATATTACCTGCTTCTTAAGCGTTGTAGCTGGCAATAGTAACTTGCAGCCAATGAAGAAGTGGATCATTTTGTTTTTGGGCCTAAATTTTGCTTTCTTTTCGTTAGAAAGCCATGCACAAATTGCTAAAATCGGGAAGGAGCAGTTAAAGTACCTGCAGCTATTGGATGATTCACTCGGTTCAACAGCTGAACGGATTCTGGACGAACTCAATCCTGCTGAAAGACTGCGGGCCGATAGCCTTTTTACCCGCATGCTGGTAAGGGGCATGGTGGTTCCATATTCTTATTATTTCCCGTTCGATTCGTTGCAAACCGCACCTGTGTTGTACCCGGAAGACAGCACATTTCGCATTATTACCTGGCATTACTCGCTCAACGATGCCGATTACCGGCAGAAAGGTGTTTTACAAATAAATACAGCGGATGGCTCACCTAAGTTTTTCCCTTTATTTGATATTTCTGAATATACCGAAGCGCCACAGGATAGTGTGCGTGATAACCGCAATTGGATTGGCGCGATTTATTACAAAATTGTAACCACGATGCGGGATAATGAAAAAATTTATGCATTGTTTGGTTATGATGAAAATAA
The DNA here is from genome assembly GCA_041740575.1 of Chitinophagaceae bacterium. GTDB lineage: Bacteria > Bacteroidota > Bacteroidia > Chitinophagales > Chitinophagaceae > Phnomibacter. Next base: position 47,579 of record JBGSLS010000023.1, read on the forward strand.
CAGCATTACCACACGTAAATGGATTGAGCCACTCACTTTTAATGGAAAAGGCGAACCTATTTTTGGTGGTGATTATTTCCGCATACCATATACCACCACTTTTACCGAAAATAGTAAGCGCTACCTGATGGAATATAAAACCGGCAGCCGTGCCCGTTTAAATTTTGATGATGAAGATGGTATGGTAATTATGGACCATTTGATTAGTGAAAGTAATGAACCCGAAAGAAGATATACATTGGTTCCAGGAGGCGATTATTCCGGGCTGAAATGGGATAAAGGCGCATGGGTGTATATACCACGGCTTGATACAGAAATGCGTGGTGATGGTAATGAACCAAGGCCTTCATTAATTTTAAATGATGATGGAACTGCAAACGAAGATGTTTTGCAAAAGCAATCGGATAAAAATATGAAGCAACCGGCAACACCTGCAAACCCTGTAAAAACACCTGCCAAACCAAAGAAAGGAAACTAAATCATTTTAAAATGATAGCTCCTAAAGCAGGCAGGTGCAATTTTAACTCGTACAGCTTTTCTTTTTTATCAATTAATGTAACAGGGATTTCGGGGTTAAATACATCTCCTGTTCCCCAATATTCTTTACTGTCCGTATTAAAAATTTCCTTCCATTTGGTTTTTCCTTTTACATAAATGGGAAAGTCATGCCTTACTGCCGGTGTAAGATTGAGCACCACCAACATATCATCCTTAGCTTTTACACCTTTTCTTTTATAGGCTATAACACATTCGGTTCTGCGATTAAGTTCAATCCATTCAAAGCCGCCCTTTTCAAATTGCAATTCATAAAAAGCAGGTTCATCCTTTACCAGGTGCAACATATCTTTTACACAGTTCCTAAGCAATTTGTGGCTATCATAATCCAATAGTTCCCATTGCAGTTCGCTTTTATAATTCCATTCGCCGGTGGCACCAAACTCGCTACCCATAAAAAGTAATTTACCACCGGGATGTGTAAACATGTAAGCATACAAAAGACGCAGATTCGCAAATTTTTGCCATTCATCGCCCGGCATTTTATACAGCATAGGGCTTTTACCATGTACTACTTCATCGTGGCTAATTGGTAACATAAAGTTTTCATCGTAGTAATACATCATACTAAACGAAAACTGATCCTGATGAAACTGCCTGAAGATGGGATCCTTTTTAAAATGCTTTAAGGTATCATGCATCCATCCCATCATCCATTTCATGCCAAAGCCAAGTCCGCCTGCATACGTGGGATTGGTTACACCCGGCCAATCAGTAGCTTCTTCGGCAATGGTTTGGGTATCGGGGAAATCGCGGAAAACCATTTCATTCATTTCCTTCAAAAATGCAATGGCTTCCAGGTTGCCATCACCACCAAATTCATTGGGTTCCCACTGCCCTTCGTTGCGACTGTAGTTGAGTTTCAGCATACTGCTTACAGCGTCAACCCGAATACCGTCAATATGGTATTTATCGAACCAAATGCGTGCAGAACTGATCAGAAAGCTCTTTACTTCGTTACGCTTATAGTTAAATATATAGCTGTTCCAATCGGGATGGAATCCTTTGCGCATATCGCCATATTCGTAGGTATGCGTACCATCAAACATATATAAGCCATGCATATCGTAAGGGAAATGTGATGGCACCCAATCAAGCAGTACGCCAATACCAGCTGCATGAAAAGCATCTATCATGCCCATAAATTCTTCCGGTGTACCAAAGCGCGAAGTGGGCGCAAAATATCCTGTACCCTGGTAGCCCCAGCTACCGTCGTAAGGATGTTCCATTACCGGCATTAGTTCCACATGGGTAAAACCCATCTCTTTTACATAGGGCACCAGCCTTTCTGCAATTTGCGGATAGGTATTGTAGCTTTCTTCATCATCTTTTACGGGCCGCATCCAACTAGCGAGGTGCACTTCATATACATTCCATGGGGCGTTAAGTGAATTATGAAAAGCACGATGTTTCATCCATTTTTCATCCTTCCATTGATATTGATGGATATCCCATGCGATAGATGCTGTATGGGGTCGCTTTTCCCAATACCAGGCATAAGGATCACCCTTATCCAGTCTTATATTCTGATAACCAACTATATGATACTTATAAGCATCGCCCTTGGCAAATCCGGGAATAAATCCTTCCCAAATGCCACTTTGGTCAAGCCTTGGTAGTAATTCATGCGCCTGATGTTGCCATTGGTTAAATTCACCGATTACACTTACAGAAGTTGCATTAGGGGCCCATACCGCAAAATAATAACCGTCGGTATTTAATATGTGCATGGGATGGCTTCCAAATAGTTCATAGGCCCGGTACAAAGTTCCCTGGTGATAGTTTTGTAAATCTTCGGGCGTAAAGCGCGAATAATTCCAAACCGGCTTTGTTGTATCTACAAAGTGAATTTCTTCGTAGCGCTTATGTTCAATGGGTGCGGCAACGATGTGCTTTTCTTTATGCATTTTATTCACCTTTTTCTTGTGTGCTTCAGCATGTTGAGTTGCTTTGGCAGCTTTAGTAGAAATAGCAGCGTTGGATGATGTTACTGCTTTTTTTCCGGCACGCTCAGTGGTATCGGTATGCTTGCTCATAAGTCCTTTTTAAATCGGTTACAAATTAAGCAGTTATATGCCAGTGACCCAATAAATTTATTGCGTTGGTAACTACCCTTTTTTTATAAATGAATTACCCATTAAAAATTATGCATTGGCCATAGCCTTCACCAGAATAATGGCTTCACATGCTTCCTTTACATCGTGCACCCTTAATATTTGGGCGCTTTTCAATAAGCCGATTGTATGTAAAACAGTACTCCCGTTCAAAGCTTCATCCGAGGTAGTTCCCAGTGTTTTGTAAATGGTGGATTTCCTGCTTATGCCCATCAGCAGCGGAACATCTAACATTTTAAAAGTATCCCATTCACGAATGAGTTGGAAATTATGCGCAATTGTTTTGCCAAAACCAAGCCCGGGATCGGCAATAATATCGGTAATGCCTGCTTTTCGGCAGTCCTCAATACGTTTTATAAAAAAATCCAGCACTTCAATGGTAACATTATCATACTGTGGACTTTGTTGCATGGTTTGGGGATCACCCTTCATATGCATACATATATAAGGCACCTGTAAGGCCGCTACGGTGGTCAACATAGCGTTATCCAAAAGGCCGGCACTTATATCATTAACGATGGATGCCCCGGCTTCAACCGCCGCTTTTGCCACGATGCTGTAAAAGGTATCTATTGAAATTTCCACATCGGGGAACCGCCTGCTCACGGCTTCAATTGCCGGCACAACCCGTTTCATTTCATCATCAGCCGCTACCCTTTCAGCCCCGGGGCGCGTACTTTGCCCGCCAAGGTCAAGTATGGCGGCGCCTTCCCCTATCATTTTTTCTGCCTGAGCCAATACACCATCCAACCCCATCTGCCGGCTTCCGGCAAAAAAACTATCAGGCGTAATGTTAATTATGCCCATAACGACGGGCGTTTCGAGACTTAGCAGCCGACCTTTGCAGTTGAGTGTATACATTACGCTATTTTTGACCGCGTAAAATTGCAGGGATTGTGTGACAAAGCAACGCCTTGTAACCTACTACAGCAAAAACTATGGAGCAAACAATTGAACAATACAACCGGGTAATAGCCACGGCGAAAGAGATTTTCATTAAAAAAACCAAGGATTACGGAACGAGTTGGCGTGTTTTACGACAAATAAGTGTGGTTGACCAGATTTATATTAAAGCCCGCCGTATCCGCAACCTGCAGGAAGGCAGTCTTCAATTGGTTGCCGATGATATTCCTTCGGAATTTAAAGGAATTATTAATTATGCCATTATTGGTATTATCCAGCTTACCATTCAGGATGAAGAAATTGACGAAGTCCCTGTAGCAGCATGCGAAGCTTATTACGATAAATACGTAAACCTTACCCGCGAACTGATGCAGCAAAAGAATAATGACTATGGCGAAGCATGGCGCGAAATGAGCCAGGAAAGTTTTGCCGACCTCATCTTAATGAAACTGTACCGGATGAAGCAGATTATCAGAAATGACGGAAAAACATTGATAAGTGAAGGGCTTGATGCGAATTATATGGATATATTTAATTATGCGGTTTTTGCGCTGATTTTGGCCCCCCGCTGATAATTGCCCCCCTTAATCCCCCCGCAGGGGGGAAATGGTCTTCTAAGACCTTATTGGGCAAAGGAAAATGTAGGATTTAGAATTTGATTTATTGGAATTTGGAATTTGAACTATTGGAATTTGGAATTTGAACTATTGGGATTTGGAATTTGAACTATTGGAATTTGAAATTTGAACTATTGGAATTTGTATTATTGAAATATGAAAAGTACCATTAACATTATACGCATCATTGTTGGCGTCCTGTTTATTTTTTCGGGATTAATTAAAGCCAACGATCCCAGTGGACTAGCCTATAAAATGGATGAGTATTTTCATGTGTGGGGCTGGGATTGGGCAACACAATTTAGTATGCCCTTAAGTATTGGCATGAATGTATTGGAAATTGTAACAGGGGTTGCACTATTGCTTGGTTGGCAGGCGAGACTTGTTACCGGCATATTAGTAATATTGATTATCTTTTTTACCTATTTAACCGGGTATGCCGTACTAAGTGGTAAAATAAAAACATGCGGTTGCTTTGGCGATTGTATTCCACTGCAAGCACACCAATCTTTTATTAAGGATTTGATATTATTGGTAATGATAGCCATTTTATTTTGGAAAAATGAACTCATTAAACCATTCCTTCCGGTTCGTGCCAATCTATTTTTAATCCTGTTTAGCCTGGGTTTGGTGTATTGGGGTCAGTTACATGTACTAAAAAACCTGCCCTATGTTGATTGCCTTCCCTATGCTACCGGCAATAACTTACTCGCAAAAATGCATGCACCACCGGGCTCTGTTCCCGATAGTCTTGCCATATTCTTCAAATACAAATTAGATGGAAAAGAAGTGGAATTTGAAGCTTCCAATTTTCCGGAAGATTTCGATGAAACCCGCTATACATTTATATCACGGGAGAATAAAGTAGTTAGAAAAGGGAATGCAACACCTGCTATTCAGGACCTTGCCTTTTTTAATGCAAATGGAACAGATACCACCAAAATGTTGCTCGGTTCAGGTAAACCCTATATACTTTGGTTTGCAAAAGATTTTGAAAAAGAACAACCCGATTGGTTTGAAGTTTTTACCAAAATTTATTCGAAAGCTAATGAAGAAGGCATTCCTGTGTTGTTGATTACCAATCAACCGGTAAATGCGCAATTGTTTTTTAATGAAAAAAATAATTTTAAGCTGGAAATTATTACCTGCGATGGAACGGTAATGAAAACATTTTTACGCACGCCTACGGGTATAGTATTTATGAATGGTGCGGAAGTAAAAGGTAAATGGGCGGAAGAGAATATAAACGATGTCGTAAAGTTTATAAATGAAAAAGGATTTCAATAAAGAATACTTTTTATAAAACAGGAAAATTTGTGCTTAAAAAATTAGATATATACATCCTTAAAAAGTTTATTTCAACTTTTGTATTTGCTATTATCCTGCTCACTTTCGTTACCATCGTAATTGATGTAAGTGAAAAAGCAGATGATTTTGTAAGTTCAGGATTAAGTGCCGGCGATATTATTACCAAGTATTATATTGGGTTTATACCGCATATTGTTTCCATGCTCTTCCCGCTGTTTGTATTTATCTCGGTCATATTTTTTACATCAAAAATGGCAGGTCGCAGCGAGATAGTCGCCATACTTGCAAGTGGCACATCCTTTCAACGTTTTTTGCGCCCCTACTGGATTGGTTCCATATTTCTTGCTACGGTATTATGGTTTGGATTTAGGTATGTAACGCCCGCGGCCAATGCATTGCGCACAGAATTTCAAACAAGATACATCGACAAAAGCGCTTACACCACCACTTCGGGCAGTGCCTTATATTTCCGGAATGACTCCACCCACTATGGACAAATTTCTTATTTTGACACTTCGCAAAAAAGGGGTACATCCTTTGTTTTTCAGGAAATAAAGGACAACCGTCTCGTTAGCAATTTGCGTGCCGATGCGCTGATATGGGATACCGCAAAAAGAAAATGGCGCATTGAATACGTAGTGGAACGAACCATTGATGGTAATACAGAAAAACTGGAACAGCGAGATTCGCAATATATCAGCCTTAACTTCCGTCCTTCCGAATTTGTAAAAACAGATTTCACCAAAGATGTGCTCACCACGCCTGTATTGATAGACTTGATTAAAAAAGAAAAACTTCGTGGCAAGGAAGGCATCAATGACCTGATTGTAGAAAGGCACCGGCGCGATGCTTCGCCTGTATCGCTTATTATCCTTACGATAATTGGCGTTTCCGTATCGTCCCGAAAAGTACGCGGTGGCAGTGGTTTTCACCTTGCGGTGGGTTTTATTATTGCAGCGCTTTTTATTCTTACCGATAGGTTCAGTACCATTTTTAGCACCAAGGGCGATTTTCCACCTATGCTTGCTGCCTGGGCACCCAATATCATTTTTATGTTTGTGGCTATTTATATGTTTGTGAAGGCACCGAAATAAATCTGCGTGGTATTCTTAAACAAAGCCTGGAATAATTATTAAAGTTTTCATAAGACGAGCATTTCAGGAAACATTTTGTTTAGGAAACAGGTTAAATAGTCTAAACAAAATAAAATGAAAAACTTTTTTAAAATCTCTTTTGCATCACTTTGCCTTACAATGGCTACTACGTTTGTAAACGCCCAAACCATCGTTGATGTAGCCGTTGGTTCCAAAGATCACACCACACTCGTAGCTGCGGTAAAAGCTGCCGGTCTCGTTGAAACACTCCAAAGTGCAGGACCCTTCACGGTTTTTGCACCCGTAAATGAAGCTTTCGCAAAATTACCAGCCGGAACGGTAGACTTTTTGTTGAAACCCGAGAATAAGGCAATGTTAAGCGCAGTACTTACTTACCACGTAGTTGCAGGTAATCTTGATGCAGCATCAGTTGTAAAAGCAATTGAAGCAGGTAAAGGAACGGCAACCTTAACTACCGTTCTCGGTGTAAAATTATCGGCATCTATTGTGGATGGCAAGGTAATTCTTACGGATGCAAAAGGTAATAAATCAATCGTAGTGGCTACCGATTTAAAAGCTTCAAACGGAGTAATTCATGTAATTGATTCGGTTTTATTACCACAGTAAATATTTAGATTGATTATGGAAGATGCTTCTGCTGCAAAGCAGGAGCATTTTTTATGCCTTTGTTGGGATTCCTCCGAATTTTCTTCCGTAGCCGCCGCTGTTGTGTGTTCTCACCAACAGCTTGAAAGCTCTTTACCACGACATTTTGTAAAACATCTTATTAAATAACCATTCTACTTTCAGCTCAAATACTACCCTACTCCGCCTTGGTTGGTCTTCCCCTCAATTTTCTTCCGTAGCGACCTCTTTTGTGTGTTTATCACCAACAGCTCGAAGGTTTTTTTTCAACGACATTTTGTGTAACATCTTAATCCATTATCCATTACACCTTTAAGCCCTTATGCTACCATTCTAAAAGGAAGAATTCACAACTACACCTGCAACACTGAAAATGGAAATAAAGAACCATCCATTTCTTTCATTCATGACAAATACGGAACAGGCAAAAAGAAAATGGTGAAATGTGATGTAGATGCCGAATGTAAACGCATGCTTTCAAAACTGTTTGCAAAACAGCAGATACTTTTGAAATCAAAATTTATTTACCTTCCCTCTAATCCCTCTTGGTATAGTATTATAAATAGGAATATTATTCATTTGCCTAAAAATTATTGCATTAGTTATTTTATTGAAATCAAAATTATTTTTAATATCAATATTATTTATTCTGCAAATTTCCATTGCAGTCCTTATCTCAATCGATCCTTGTGAGGAAACTATAGTGTCCTCTAAATGAGATACACACTCATGAGGAAAAGGCAATGGACTTTGTTCTACTAAATTACTAATAGCATACCATGGGCCAGCTTGTGATTCGTCATCATAAATCAAATGCTCTTTAATGGAATACTTAAAATCAGGTATAATATTGTCAAAAGGGGAAACTAGAACACCCCTAAGCTTCCACGCTCCTTTACCTCTTGTTCCTGGCAACCAAGGCATTCGTCTTGTCCCAAACAACAAATCCTTATCTCGTAATATTGTAATGTCACTTATTGGCTCTTGGACTATATAATCAAAAACATTGACGAGTACTCCATCAAACTCCCTTATAAACCTGAAATCTAAAACCTTACAATAAGCAATCCCCAAATTATTTGGAACCTTAAATTCCAATATTGAACCACTAATAAAATTTCCCTTTGCCATTTTTTTATTATTGAAACTTAAGAAGTACTTCCCAATTGGGTATAGTTATATCAAGATAGATTCTTGCTTCATTAATATAGATTTCTTTGACTGTAGCCGGAATTTTATTCGCCAAGGCTCCACCTTTTACCCCACCGTTCAGATCAATTATAAGTTGCTCTACACCTAACGCAGTTGCATTATCAGGAATATTGTCTAACCCTTCTATCACCCTTGCAAAAATATCGTCAGCCTTTGCCTGGCTACCATACCTTGCAATTAAACTTTGTTTTGCTTTTCCGATATAAGGGGTTCCATTTTTGAGGCCACGATAAATTACGTATTTTTGTTTAATAAAGTTTTTAAGTCGAAAAGCTGCCTTTAAACTGGTTATGGGATTTCTATCAATAGGTGCAGTTATTTCAAATTTTCTATAACCGATATATGGACGACCTGTTAAATATCCATCATTATCAACTTGCCACCTCTGGTAATTTGGTCCCCAACTTCTACCATAGATATCGGCCCAAATCCTATCCCACCTAGAAAGAGATGGGAGTACTTGGCCATTTTCTGTATCTAATGATCCTACAACTTCAACTCCATTCAATTCGTTTGCAATACCTCCCTTAGTATTATCAAACCCAGGTATATCTGTCGAATCGCTAAAAAGTCCAAGCGGGTCATTCAATAATATTGGATTATTATTTGAATAAGCATAAGTTGAATATTCAAAACTTATATGAGCCAACCCATCAATCTGTATAAATCGTCCTATTTGATGATCATACTTCCTGAACTCAGTAGAATACAAATCCAAACCACTTCCATCAATAAACTCTTTACTTTCTAATTCGCTACCCTCATTAAATTTCTTCTTGTTTTCCACCTTCCCCGCCGCCTTACTACTTAAACCCGCCATTGTTAACCCGAACGGATAATAATGCGTCTCTTCCATCAAAGAACTACGCTCATGAGCGAGTGTAAAGTTATCAAAATAAACCTGATCATTGGTTTCGTTGCTAATATAAATATAACAATACCCGCTTTTTTTGGCTAAAGCGGCACTGCCTGCCATAAAACCAATTTGTCCAGGGTTATTGGGATTCATAGTACCGGTACCTACCTGCCGGTACTGTGAAGCATTTGGATCCATTTTAAATTGCTCGTCGAAAAATAATACATTCAAATATGCACGCGGTTTACCCGCTACTGGAGAATTATTTTGATTGGTAAAGAACGATACTACAGCAGGATCTAATCCTACTCCCTGTGCAAGGGTGCCGGATGCGGTTTTCACCAGGGATCCAGCTCCTGTACTGTTACTTATTACTGAGCCAAGCACACCCAGCAGGCTGTTAAGACCATCACCCTGCGGTTGTGTGCCCATGGTTGGATAATAGTATTGAACTGAAGTATGTATCCTATCACCTGCCATCACTTTAATGAGTTTGCCGGCACCTATTTTCCCGGTACTGCTGCGAACCTGCATGCTATAACCTAATGGTGGTGGCACTAAACTGCTGTTTGTTAAAGGGGCTGGTGATATTACCCGCACCCCTGCGGTGATATTTAATGGCTGTCCCGTTGCATTTTCCCAAACCTGGTTTTGATTGTTAACATCAGCACTACCGGGTGCTCCCTCAAAGGAAAGTGTTGGGTAAACAGTTGTATCAATTTGTTCTGTCAACACCATCCGCACATTCCCCAAATGATCCTTAAGCATATAATCGTACACCAAGGCAACGGGGTTACTTTGGGGTGTAGGTCTTACAACTCTCACCCTACCTTCTTCGTGGCCAAAAAACTGCAACTGATAAGTATAATTAGAATATCCTGCCGGCAACGGTGCGTAAGACTTGCTTTCATATACCAGCCCCCCCTGGTAAAATGTAGTGGTTGTTATGGTGGTGGTAGTGCCATTAATGGAAACACCGGGTTCGGTTACCACTTTACGTAGCTTACCGCCGGCAGCATTGTAGGTATAAGCAATCGTTCCTTTATTGGCGGTACCTGCTTCATTTTTTACTATTATTTGTGCAGGCAGGTTTAAATAATTATAGGTAATGGCACCACCACTGGTAACTAAATTACCGGTAGTTCCATTTAACCGCTTGTTTAAATCAGATACCATATTGCCATTACCATCGTAACCATACTCGCTGGCGTTGTTGACTTTATTGGTAAAATCGCCTAACCCCGATTGTATGGTAGCAGCATCGTTTACAGCACTCAATTTATTGGTAGATAAATAATAACTGTAGGTAAGATCGTCAATCTTAGTATTGGCATTGCCGGGTGTCCAGCCCCATTGCTGCATTTTAAGTATATTTCCATTGAGGTCGTAAGCACTTGCAGAAGTGTTGCCATCGCCCATCCAACTATCATAATTAATGGATTTACTCCAACTCCCCTGGTTTTGGATATAATCAGCCTTCATCAACCTGTTTGCGGCATCATAACTATACCTGTATTGGCGGGCAATATT
>JBGSLS010000024.1:0-47570 GCA_041740575.1 Chitinophagaceae bacterium
AAAAACCAACATTATTTTATCATTGGGAAAGAAAGTACAGTTGAAATTATCAAAGAATGACACGAGCCGTGTGAAGGGAGACTTTCAAGCACGGTTCTGTGAGAGGCTTGCGGGTGAAACTCCCGCTTGCCTACTCGGCGCAAAAAACTCCGTCTCTCTGCGGTTAAAAAAAACTCCAGGCATTCATGGAAGTTTAATACGCCGGACAAACTCCCGTATAATTTCCCGGGGTAATTTTTTTCAATTCCTTTTTTAGCGCAGCACTCACTTTCAATCCATCAATAAATGCATGCATCGATTCCTTATTAATGCCCGAAGTTCCACGGGTTAAATCTTTGAGTGCTTCATAAGGATTGGGGTAATTTTCCCTGCGTAAAACAGTTTGAATGGCTTCCGCAACCACCGCCCAGTTATCTTCAAGGTCGGCGGCGATTTTCTTTTCGTTCAGGACAAGTTTATGCAAGCCTTTTTCTATGGATGCCAGCGCAATCATGGTATGTGCTACCGGCACGCCAATATTACGAAGCACGGTACTGTCGGTAAGATCGCGTTGCAACCGGCTGATGGGTAGCTTGGCACTTAGATGTTCCAGCATCCCGTTAGCAATGCCAAGGTTTCCTTCGGCATTTTCAAAATCAATAGGGTTTACCTTATGCGGCATAGCACTGCTGCCTACTTCGCCCGCCTTGGTTTTTTGCTTAAAATAATCCTGGCTTATATAAGTCCATATGTCGCGGCACAGGTCAATCAGAATATTATTGATGCGTTTAATATTATCGAAATGCGCAGCCAAATGATCGTAGTGCTCAATTTGCGTAGTAAACTGCATTCGCTGTAAACCAAGGATATCTTCCACAAAATGATTGGCGACTTCAATCCAATTGGTTTTGGGGTAAGCAATATGGTGGGCATTAAAATTGCCGGTAGCGCCACCAAACTTAGCGGCAAAAGGGATGTAGCTAAAAAGTTGCACCTGGTTATCAAGCCTTTCTACAAACACCATGATTTCTTTTCCCAACCGGGTAGGGGAAGCGGGTTGTCCGTGGGTACGTGCAAGCATGGGGATGTCGCGCCATTGTACCGCGAAGTTGTGTAACAGCTTTTGAAGGTTGATAACGCCCGGTAGGTATTCAAACTCCATAGCGTGCTTAAAACTGAGCGGGATGGCTGTATTATTTACATCCTGACTGGTAAGGCCAAAGTGTACAAACTCTTTGGCTTCCAATGTGTTACCTGCCTTATCGAGTACCTGCTTTATATAATATTCCACCGCCTTTACATCATGGTTGGTGGTTTTCTCTATTTCTTTAATGGCCAATGCATCGGCTTCGCCAAAATTATCTGATAGTTCTTTTAACGCCCTGCGCGCCGCAATGGGAAGCTTGAAAAACTTTTTATCGGCAAGCAAAAAGAAGTATTCCACTTCCACTAACACGCGGTAGCGGATAAGCCCGAATTCGCTGAAATAGGGGGCAAGGTTAGCAACTTGTTTTCGGTAGCGCCCGTCAACAGGCGAAATGGCGGTAAGAGACGAAAGTTCCAAGAATTTTAAATTTGAAGTTTGATGTTTGAAGTTTGAGGTTTCCCGGAATCCGGGAAATTTTTAATTGATAGGAGATAGATAAGGAAATCATAAGCCTTAACATCAAACATCAAACCTCAAACCTGATAGTTATCTTCGCGGCGCAAAAATACAGAGAAGCCATTGGAAAACAGGATTCGGGTTGGTGCAGTAAGTTATTTAAATACAAAGCCCATGTTATATGGCATTGAGCATTCGCCCGTACGGCAATGGATAGACCTTTCGATGGATTACCCGGCGGAAGTAGCGCGGCAACTGAAGGCCGATGAAATTGATTTGGGGCTGATTCCGGTTGCTATTTTACCCGAATTGAAAGAGTATTTTATAGATGCCGATTATTGTATTGGCGCCAATGGCCCGGTGGGAAGCGTAGCTATTTACAGCGATGTGCCGTTGGAAGAAGTAGAAACCATTTTGCTCGATTACCAAAGCCGGACTTCTGTGGCGCTTTGCAGGATTTTACTCAAACATTTCTGGAAGCTTTCGCCCCAAATGGTGCGCGCTGCCCCGGGTTACCAGGATTTAATTAAAGGAAATATGGCAGGCGTTGTTATTGGCGACCGGGCTTTTGAACAACGCAAAAAATCGAAATATGAATACGATCTTGCCAAAACCTGGAAAAAAATGACGGGGCTACCTTTTGTGTTTGCAGCATGGGTTTCCAACAAAGAATTACCCGAAACTTTTATTGATGCTTTTAACCGTGCCAACAAATGGGGGCTTACACAATTGGATAAGGTGGTGGCAGAAAACCCTTCACCGCATTATGACCTGTTGCATTATTATACCCGTAATATAAGTTATCGGCTTGATGAAGAAAAAAGAAAGGGGCTGCAATTGTTTTTGGATTATTTGGGGAAAATGTGATGGGAAAGGTAATTCCCAAACAGCTATAAAGGTCTAAAATACACCGAGTTGTTAACCTCTGCGGAAAGCTCATGCTTTTTACCCAAATTTGCCAACCGTTTTGATACTTTTACAAGATGGTTTTAGGGATAAGCCCGATAAATATATAGTATGAACATCATTGAAAAATTAAAAGAAACCGTTGCGGTTTTAAAAGAATACTACGACGAACGCCCGGTGGCAGGCATTGTTTTAGGCAGTGGGCTCGGCAATTTTAAGGCCGAAATGGAAATTGCCTGCGAGATTCCTTATGAAGATATTCCCCATTTTCCGGTAAGTACGGTGGAAGGCCATGGCGGTACATTAATCTTTGGTAAACTTGCGGGTAAGCCTGTGGTATGTATGGCTGGCCGGTTTCATTTTTATGAAGGGTATAGCGCTGCAGATGTGGCTTTTCCTATAAGGGTAATGAAATTTTTAGGTATTGATGCCTTGTTGCTAAGCAATGCGGCAGGCGGTATGAACCCTGATTTTGCGGTGGGTGACCTCATGATTATTAATGACCATATCAGTCTTTTTGCCCATAATCCTTTATTGGGGCCCAATGTAAATGAACTCGGTGCGCGTTTTCCCGATATGAGTGAACCTTACAACCATGCATTGATTGCAATGGCTGAAGAATTGGGAAAGTCCATGGGATTGCATTTGTTTAAAGGCGTGTATGCCGGCGTTACCGGACCCACTTTTGAAACCAAGGCAGAATATAAAATGCTGCATATATTGGGTGCCGATGCTGTGGGTATGAGTACGGTACAGGAAGTAATTGTGGCAAGGCACATGGGGCTTCCCGTTTTTGCCATGAGTGTAATTACCGATTTGGGCATACGGGATGCCATGAATACCATTACCCACCAGGAAGTGCTGGAAGCAGCTAAGGAAGCGGAGCCAAAAATGACGGCTATTTTTAAAGGAATTATTGGCCGATTGTAACCCCATTTATTTTGCACACACCATTGATGATTCTTCGCTCCATTAATCCAGGTAATTTAGTTAATGCCCGAGGGTTGGCATGCAAAATAGTGTGCCTGTGTTTAATGGTATTTCTTTCGGCGGTAGTTATAGCGCAGGTGGCACCTCCGGTAAATATAAAGCTTGATAACCAGGGAAGGCCAATTGGAAACACGCAAACGACAGGCGGCGATACCCTTGCACAACGGGATAGTAATGAAGATTCCATTACGATTTATTACCGCATGTTCGATTCTACAAGGGTTAAATTTATTGATAGTGCACTCAATGATTATACGGTAAGATATCCATTACCCGGTGATTACCTTTACCTGAATCAATTAGGGAATGCTGCACGTTCTGTTTTATTTATGCCCAACCCTACACCCGGCTACGACCCCGGTTTTCATGGATTTGATATTTACCAATTTACCCTTGCCAATACCCGTTTGTATAATACCACCCGACCTTATACTGAATTCGATTATATATTAGGTGCCAGCGCCGAACAAATTATTAAATTAACGCATACACAAAATATAACACCGCTTTGGAATATCGCTTTCGATTACCGGCTAATCAATTCTCCGGGCCATTATAAAAACTCCAATAGTAACCATTCCAATATTCGCCTTTCTTCATCTTTTGCAACCGCCAACCGTCGTTATTCGGGCAATTTTATTGTAATACGAAACCGAAGTAAGGTTAATGAAAACGGGGGTATTCAAAGTGATTCATTTCTTACGGATCAAAATCCGGCATACGATGAACGCTATAATATTCCTACCAACCTTGGTGGAGATGTAAATTTTAATGAAAACTTCTTTTCATCTAATCTTACAACCGGTAACGACTATTTAAACCAAACCATTTTTTTACGGCATCAATATGATATTGGGCAAAAAGAAATTACCTATGGAAAAGATTCGGCGAAAATTCAGAAATTTTTTCCTCGTCTTCGTTTTCAGCACAACTTCCATTTTTTTAACCGGGTTTTTAATTACAATGACCAGACCATTGTTACCGATGCCGATAAAGAAATTTACCTGAATCATTTTAGGGTAGCTGCAGTGGATACGCCTATCGTAATGAATGACCGATGGCAGGAGTTTACCAATGAAGCAGCCATTATTCTTTTTCCTGAAAAGCAAAATCAGGAACAATATTTAAAGATGGGTGCTGCATTACAGGTGTTAAAAGGATGGTTTGGCGAAAATCCCGAAAGTTTTAATGGTACTTATATTTTTGGTGAATACCGTAATCGTACACGCAATCGAAAGTTTGATATAAATGCACATGCGAAGTTGTACGTTACAGGACCTTATAGCGGTAACTACACTTTTGGTGGCACGGCACAAACTAACCTCGGCCCGAAATTGGGTGCGCTGCAGGTGGGTTTTCAAAATACGAACCGTACCCCATCATTTGTTTTTGAGCAGCGAAGTGATTTTTGGCTCGATGGCGCTTTTTCTGCCGCTGCCGAAAACTGGACCCGTATTACTGGGGATTTATATATTAGCAGGTTGAAACTGGCACTGAAAGCGAAGTATTATTTAATTACCAACTATGCGTATTGGAAAGATTTTTCGGTTCCTGAACAAACAGCTACGCTACAGAATGTATTAATGATAGGGGGAGAAAAAAAGTTTAGGCTTACCCGAAGTTGGAATCTGTATAGTGAACTTTATTTACAACAGTCAGCCGATGATGCCATTAATGTTCCATTTTTATACACCCGCAACCGGATTGCCTTTGAGCAAAATTTGTATAAAAATCTGTTCTTTAGCACGGGTTTTGAAGTAAGATATTTTTCTCCTTTTAAGGCCGATGACTGGAGCCCATTCAATGGTCAATGGGTAACACAGCAAACCCAAACCATTTCAAACCGTCCGGATATTGCAGCATTTCTCCACTTACGTATTGGTGGTTTCAGGGGCTTTTTGCGTGCCGAAAATTTAAATACCATTAATTTTAAAAACGGCTTTGGTTTTACAAATAACAACATGGCCGCCCCCCTCTATGGCAACCCCGGCTTGATTCTCAGGTTAGGTATTTACTGGAGTTTTGTAAACTAAAAGAAAAATGTAAGGCGGATGAATACTCAATTGGTGAAAAGACTCCGTTGGATGTTTCCGCTGCTTTTACTGATTTGGCTCGAATGGTTTAAACGGCAGCCTGCCTTGGTGGAAAAATATTATTCACAATCCATTTACCCGTGGATAGGTAATACCCTAAGACAATTGTTAGGCAAACTTCCTTTTAGCGTTGGTGATTTGTTGGTGGCGTTTTTAATAGGTTGGGCAATCTATAAATCCATACATTTTTTATTGCAAAAAAAGCCCCGAAGATGGTTGGGTTTGCTTAAGCCAGAAAAATGGGGTAGGGCAATCCGCCTGATATTATATGGGTATATTTTATTTCATGCATTTTGGGGCATGAATTATTACCGGCTTGGGAGTGCGCATTTATTACAACTGCAAACGGAAAGTTATACCACCGCAGAATCAGATACCCTCGCTCGGGTTTTACAACAAAGATTACTGACTATTTGTGCGGATACAATAGCTATTTCAAATGGGAAAACGGGTAACAGAAAACAGCTTGAAGATGAAGCAATGCGTTCCTATAAAGCTGCATCAACCAACTATTCGTTTATGCATTTTGAGCACCCAAGTCTTAAACCTATTTTGTTGGGAAAATGGCAGGCGTATGCCGGGTATGCCGGATATATTTTCCCATTTACCGGCGAAGCACATGCAGACTTTTATGTGCCAAATTTCGCATTGCCGTTTACAGTTTGCCACGAAATGGCCCATCAGCTAGGGTTTGGCACCGAAAGCGAAGCAAATCTGATTGGTTTTTTAGCAGCAAGGGAGAGTGATAATGTAGCATTCAGGTACAGTGCGTATGCCGGCGTACATCAATATGCCATCGCTGAATTATATGGACGTGATTCACTGCTTGCACGTGTTTACCTGGATTCCTTACCTGCCTATTACCGAAACGACAGAAAAGCGCAACGGCAATTTATTAAGGAGCATCAAAGCTTTTTTCAACCGATGATTGATGCAACCTATACGCTTTACCTGCAGGGAAATAATCAGCCGCAAGGATTGGAAAGTTATAACCGGGTTGTGGCATGGCTGATTGCATATGGAAAAAAATATGGTTGGGATACCTTATAAAAAAAACGCTGCCCAAATTGGACAGCGTTTTTTATAACTGACTATTTTTTATAAAACAGTTTTAGGAAGCTTTGCATGACTGTTGGAATCTTTCAGTTTTCCACCACCCAAAAATCTCCAATACAAGCTAAGTTGAAAAACGCCGCTTTTTATGTCAACATTATCATCGTTAAAATCTTCCAATTCAGCAACCTTTCCAAGCCCAACATTGTATCTTGCCCCAATGCCAAAAGGACTTTTGGTAGGCTGGAAACCTAAACCAAAACAAGCTGCTGCATCCGAATTTTTTATTTCATCATCCAAATCATCCCAATCTTTATCATCAAGTGTATTCACTTTAAAGCCCAATTGTGGACCAGCTTCTACATAGAAACCACTATTAGTTAAGAACTTAATCATAACCGGGATATTAAAATAATTCAATTTCAAATTTTCTTCATTACCTGCGCCTTCTAATTTTGCACCTTGCGTACTAAACAATAATTCAGGTTGAATAGCAAAATTGCGGCCTAGATTGAATGTTGCAAATCCGCCAAGGTGAAAACCTACAAGTGCATTAGTTTTAAGCCCTTCAATATCATCGAATCCTTTAAGATTGCTGACATTCAGGCCAGCCTTAGCACCTACTGAAACCTGGGCAAATGAAGTTATTGTCAAAAGACAAACAATAAGTAATGACAGGAAAGGAATGAAAATTGTTTTTTTCATAGTTTTATAGATTTATTGTACCCAAAATTAGTCGTCTCTATGGCGTTCCTACATGATATTTATTAGCTTTTCCACAAATACCCCGGTTTCTATCTTTAAACGGAGTTATTTAGGGATGAAAAAAACATCTAAAGGGTTTATTTTGCATTCTTTATGGAGCAATATCATCAGTTACTCAGGCATATCATAGAAAAGGGCACCGATAAAGCGGACCGCACGGGTACGGGTACCAGAAGCATTTTCGGGCATCAATTGCGTTTTAATTTACAAGAAGGTTTCCCTTTGGTGACGACTAAAAAAGTACACCTGAAAAGTATTATTTACGAGTTATTGTGGTTTTTAAAGGGTGAAACCAATATCCGGTACCTGAAAGAAAATGGTGTAAGGATATGGGATGAATGGGCCGATGAAAATGGCGAATTAGGCCCTGTTTATGGGAAGCAATGGCGCAGTTGGGATGGTGCAGACGGGCAAACCATTGACCAAATAAGCTGGTTGATAAATGAATTGAAAAGAAATCCTGATAGTCGCCGGCTGATTGTAAGTGCATGGAATGTGGCCGACTTACCCAAAATGGCACTGATGCCCTGCCATAATATGTTCCAATTTTATACAAAAGTGGAAGCCGATGGTAAGCGAAGTTTAAGTTGCCAATTGTATCAGCGTAGTGCCGATGTATTTTTAGGCGTACCTTTTAATATTGCTTCCTATGCCTTACTTACCATGATGGTTGCACAGGTAGTGGATATGGTGCCCGGCGATTTTGTCCACACATTTGGCGATGTGCATTTGTATTCCAATCATTTCGATCAGGCACATTTACAGCTTTCGCGGTCATTTTTTCCATTACCCGCTATGAAAATCAATCCCGAAATTAAAGATATTTTTTCCTTTAATTATAGCGATTTTGAATTGGTAAACTATCAGTGCCATCCGGGGATAAAAGCGGAAGTCGCAGTGTAAAAAAAATCAAAGTACGAAGGTAGAAGTACGAAGTACGAAATATGATTTAGTTAGTAGTAGAAAATATAAAATTTGAAATACATCACCATCATTGTAGCTGCCGACCTTAATAACGCCATTGGCGCCAACGGAAAACTGCCCTGGCATTTACCACAGGATCTTAAGTTTTTTAAAAATACCACCTGGGCCATGCCGGTAATTATGGGTCGTAAAACCTTTGAATCACTTGGAAAACCTTTACCGGGAAGAACCAATATTGTGATTACCCAAAACCCTTCCTGGCAACATGAAGGCGTATGGGTGGCCAATTCAATTGAAAACGCCATTCAACAGGGACAAACCCTGCAAACCAATGAAATTTTCATTATTGGTGGCGGTTCTATTTATGCTTCATCGCTTTCCCTTGTTAACCGGGTGTACCTAACCCGTGTGCATACAAGAATAGATAATGCAGATACCTGGTTTCCCGAATTGCCGGCAAGTGAATGGAAACTTGAATGGGAACGGCCTTTTTCAGCAGATGAAAAACATCCTTTTGATTATACTTTTCAATGTTGGGAGAGGGGAGTGAAAGGGTGAATGAGTCAATGAGTCAATAAGTGAATGAGTCAATAAGTCAATGAGTGAATGTGTCAATGATGTAGAAGTGAATAGGGAGTGAGTGAAGTGTGTGTGTTGCGTATAATTTGGCGTTATGAATATTGAATTGTGATTTTAGAAAATTCTTCTTTGGAATTTGGAATTTTATTGTTTTTGGAATTTTCCCTATGTATAGTCCTTTTCGTCTTGCTGCAAAATATCTGAAGTACGTTTTTACTGCCAGTAACGGTAAGGGCCATGGCATTCATTCTCCTTTTGTATTTGATTTTGTTACCCTGGTGTTAAACGACAAAGGCGAATATTATTGTTATGATGCAGTGGAAACGCTCCGTGCAAGGTTGCTTGAAAATGATACAATTATAGAAGTTACGGATTTGGGTGCCGGTTCCCGAAAGGGTACCCAAAGCCAACGAAAGATTTCAGATATAGCACGCAATGCGCTAAAGCCTCCCAAATTCAGCCGCCTGCTCTTTCGCATGGCCAACTATTTCAAAAGCCAAACCATACTTGAATTAGGAACATCACTGGGAATTACTACCTGTTACCTTGCACATGCCGATCATGCGGCGGAAGTAGTAACCATGGAAGGTGTGCCATCTATTGCTGATATAGCCAACGAACAATTTGATCAATTGGGCCTGGAAAATATAAAGCTGATCGAAGGGAATTTTGATGAAACCTTGCCCCTTGCTGTGGGCAGCCTTCCCCGGCTTGACTTTGCTTACATTGACGGCAACCATCGGCTTGAACCAACGCTCCGGTATTTCAACACGATTTTTCCAATCCTTAATAAAGATAGTGTGGTGGTTTTTGATGATATTCACTGGAGTGAAGAGATGGAGGAGGCATGGGAGAAAATCAAGAGCGATAGCAGGGTAACGCTTACCATTGACTTGTTTTTTATTGGCATTGTATTTTTTAAACCCGACTTTAAAGAAAAGCAGCATTTTACCATAAGGTTTTAAGCGAAAAGATTCCGCTTAAGACTCATAGATTAATTCAAACGGTTTTCTTATCTTGCCCATTATGATTATAGGAGTATTGCACGAACCGGCGCCCGAAACCAGGGTGTCATTGTTGCCTGAACATGTTGCTACACTTTGTAAAGCCGGCCACAAAGTGGTAGTGCAAAATGAAGCCGGACTTAAATCTTATGCTTTTGATAGTGCTTATAAAGCTGCCGGAGCCCGGTTAGGAACACGCGTGGAAGTAATGCAACTCAGCGACCTTGTTTTCGGTATGCATTTGCAGCATGAAAAGGACTGGAAAAACAAAGTGTTTATTGGCGATTACAAGGCCTTGGTAGCTTTTGAAAAAATGAAGCAACTCGCGGAGCAAAATGCTACCGTTTTTAGTCTTGATATGTTGCCTCGTACCACAAGGGCGCAGGCTATGGATATTCTTAGTAGTCAGGCGAATATTGCAGGTTACAAAGCTGTATTGCTTGCTGCGCAAATGCTGCCCCGTTATTTTCCCATGTTTATGACATCGGCCGGAAGTATAAAGCCGGCAAGGGTAGTAGTTATTGGTGCCGGGGTAGCAGGGCTGCAAGCTATTGCTACCGCTAAAAGGTTGGGTGCCATTGTGGAAGTGAGTGACACACGGCCTGCAGTAAAAGAAGAAGTGCAAAGTCTTGGTGGAAAATTTATTGAAGTGGAAGGTGCAGCCGATGCTTCGAAAGCCGGCGGTTATGCAGTAGAGCAAACCGAAGAATTTAAAGAACGCCAACGGGCAAGGCTTGCCGAAAGTATTGCAAAAGCCGATGTGGTGATTACAACCGCTGCCATCCCGGGTAGAAGAGCGCCTATCATCATTACCAAAGAAATGATCGGTAGTATGAAGCCTGGCTCGGTGATTGTTGACCTTGCTGCAAGTACCGGTGGTAATACAGAAATTACCGAAAACAATACTACAGTAACGTATCATTTTGTATCGGTAGTAGGCGACAGTCATTTATACAGCACCGCACCGGTCGATGCCAGTAAAATGTATGGTAAAAACATGCTGAATTTTCTTGAACTTATTACTGCCAAAGATGGAACGCTCAACCTGAATTTCGAAGATGATTTGGTAAAAGGCGCTTGTATTGTGCATGGAGGGTTGGTGGTGAATGAGAGGGTGGGTGCTTTGATTAATAAGGAATAAGAAATAATAAATAAGGAATAAGAAAGTATTTCGCCTTGCGGCGATTGCGGGAGCGGGTGTATGGAAAATGAAAAGAAAACCTTTGATCTGGAGGACAGACTGGTGGATTTTGCTGTCGCGGCATTGGTTGTTTGTGACCTTTTGCCAAATTCCAAAGCGGGGCAGAATCTGGAACATCAGTTATCTAAAAGTGGTACCGCTGCTGCATTAAATTATGGAGAAGCACAAGCCGCCGAAAGCAGTGATGATTTTATTCACAAGATGAAGGTTGTATTAAAAGAATTAAGGGAAACGAGAATTTGTTGCAAGATTATCATAAAGCATATGTTACCCAATAATACAACAGTTATTCAGACACTTGGCGAAACAAACCAATTAATTGCCATATTTTTGAAAAGTGTTGAAACTGCAAAGAAAAATAGGGAATTAGATAGACAGCGACGAAAGAGTTGATTTTTTAGTGCAAAGTCGTCATAATAGTTCCTTATTTATAATGTATTAATAACTTAAAGAAAACTTCGAAAACTATGATCGAAGGCGTTAGTATCAATAAGTTTCATTGAAGCCATACTTCCTTATTATTTATTCCTTATTAATTATTTCTTATTATAAACTATTACTTATTTGTTATTCCCATATGGAAACAATACTTACCTACATCTCCACCCACCAACAAACCATCTACGTCGTTATCCTCATGATGTTTGTTGGCATCGAAGTAATTGGCCGTGTGCCAAGTGTGTTGCATACACCGCTTATGAGTGGTGCAAATGCCATTCATGGTGTCGTAATTATTGGCGCTATAATTGTAATGGGCAAGGCATCGCACGATAATATTCTGGCATTAGTAATTGGCTTCCTTGCAGTTGTGCTGGGAACACTTAACGTAGTCGGCGGGTTTGTAGTAACCGATAGAATGTTGGAGATGTTTAAGAAGAAAAAGCCTTAATATTCAGGTAATAATTATCAAATCTTCCAATCCACAATCCCATTTGCCCATTCGGGGCGAAAAGGCGTTTGAATGCGGATGTAATTATCGGTATAACCTTCCATCATGCCTTCTTTATTGTGGCCTTCGAAAAGTACGGGGCGGTTTTGCCCGGCATGTTGTTGGGTAAAATATTGCAACTTCATATAGCTCAGGTTGCGCAGGGCTTTGTTTCGATCGTGACGGATATTCACAGGAACCACCGGTTTTATTTCTAGTGCCCGAGTGTTATCGCGTTCGCTGTACGTAAATACATGCAGGTAGCTAATATCGAGACTATGTAAAAAGTCGAAGGTTTCTTTGAAATCTTCCTCTGTTTCGCCAGGAAAACCCACAATTACATCCACACCAATAGCGCAATGCGGCATCAGGCTTTTTATTTTCTCCACCTTTTGGGCATACAGTTCACGGTGGTAACGGCGGCGCATAAGCCCCAATATTTTATTGCTGCCGCTTTGCAATGGAATATGGAAATGCGGCATAAAAGCACGGCTTTGCGCTACAAATTCAATGATTTCATCCGTAAGCAGGTTGGGCTCAATCGATGAAATACGGTAGCGCTCAATTCCAGAAATTTTATCCAATTCCCGTATCAAATCCAAAAAGTTCTTTTCATACACTGCAGGCATCTCAGGATCATCACGATTCATCGCAAGGGCAGGATCTATTCCCTCCCCCCAGTGGGGGATGGTTAGGGTGGGGGCCGTCTGTTCCCTGAAATCTCCAAGATTTACCCCGGTAAGCACAATTTCCTTGACCCCTTCTTCAGCCAGTTGCCACACATTTTTTACCACATTGGTAACTGAATCACTACGGCTTTTGCCCCGAGCCATGGGTATCGTACAAAAGCTGCAATTATAATCACAACCATCCTGTACTTTTAAAAAGGTACGGGTGCGGTCGCCCTGGCTCCAACTACTTATAAAACCGTTTACATCTTCAATATCGCAACTTGAAATTTTGGTGCTGTCACCCTTGCTTAAGTCGGCAATATGCTTGCCCAAATTAAATTTTTCAGCCGCGCCAAGCACAAGGTCTACACCCGGTATTTCGGAGATTTCCTTTGGCTTAAGCTGTGCGTAGCAACCGGTAATTACCACGAGGCTTTCAGGCGCACGGCGTTGAATGCGGCGAACGAGCATGCGGCATTCCTTATCGGCATTATCGGTTACCGAACAGGTATTGATCACATATACATCTGCATGATCGGTAAACTCCTTTTTTTCAAAACCTTCCTGTTCCATCATACGCCCGAGCGTACTGGTTTCGCTGAAGTTAAGCTTGCAGCCAAGCGTATGAAATGCCACCGATTTTTTATGTTGCTCCGCTACCATGGGGGCGCGAAGGTACAAAAACCCATTTTATTGCGTTTTGTCAGTTTTTCATGCTATAAAATGGCTTATATTTGAGAATAGGTTATGTTCAGGAAGACCTTACTTTTCAATTATAAAAATCAGCCATGTCAAAACATATTCATTCCATTTTATGCCTTGGTGATAGCTACACGATTGGTGAAGGGGTTCCGTTGCACCAATCTTTTCCCTACCAGGTGGTACAAATACTTCGCAAGCGGGGGCATTCGTTTCATGCACCCGAGATTGTAGCACTGACCGGTTGGACCACCACCGAATTGGCTGAATACCTGATCCATCATTCCTTTGAACAGCAATATGATTTTGTAACCCTGCTGATTGGCGTAAATAACCAATACCGGGACATGGAAGTGGAAGACTTTGCAGAAGATTTTGAATATCTGCTCAAAAAAGCAATCAGCCTTTGTACCGAACATGAAAAGCAGGTGATGGTTATTTCCATTCCAGATTGGGGTATAACGCCATTTGCAAAATCAAAAAATGGTAAGAAAATTGCTGAAGAAATCAACACTTTCAATACTACAGCTTCGTTACTTGCTGCCAAATACAATGTGGCCTGGCTCGATATTACGGATGATTACCGAAAAACAGGCGGGGAACTGGAGATGTTGGCAGCGGATGGTTTGCATCCGTCGGAAAAGGTTTATGCTGAATGGGCAACTGAGATATTGGAGACTATTGTGAAGTACGTATAAAATGTTTATTTTTGCACGTAAATCCTATTTGTCATAGGGAAAAGAAAAAGAAAAAATATAAAGCATCTGGCATAAAATATTGAATTATGAATACAAAGCTCACTTTAAGTTTGGATGACATGGTAATCGAAAAGGCTAAATCTTATGCTAAGGAGAGGAGGATTAGTTTGTCAAAAATGATTGAATCCTATTTAACAAGTGTTGTAAATAATAATGTAACCAAGGTTGAGAATGGAGGTCGTAATTATGAAATTACACCTTTGGTAAAAAGTTTAAGCGGAGTCATTAAGCTCGATGAAAACTTTGATGAAAAGGAAGCTTATGGAAATCACATCATAGAAAAGTATAAATGAGAAAGGTATTTATTGATACAAATATTATCCTAGATTTATTAGCCGAACGAGAACCCTATTTTAATTCTGCTGCGATCGTTTTTTCAATGGCAGACAGGAATGAATTGCAGCTTTTTACGACAAGCCTTTCCTATATAAATACACACTATGTTTTATCAAAGTTAATCGGAAGTTCTCAATCAAGATTACACCTAAACAAATTGCGTACTATTTTAGGACTTCTTAAAGTTGATGAAAAAATTGTTGATCTTGCCTTATCTACTGTTGATTTTAAAGACTTTGAAGATGCTATCCAATATTATGCAGCAATTGAAGGGAAACAGGATATAATTATTACCAGGGATTCAAACGGATTCAAGGCTTCATTGTTGCCCGTTATGAATTGTGAAGAGTTTATTTTATCATTCAATGGATAAAAAAATAGCAGAAGATCACAAATTTGCTATTCTTGATTTCTAACCCTCACTCAACTCTAACCAACGCATTTCTTTTTCACTAAGTAAATTTTCGATGTCCTGAATGCGTTTTGCTATTTTTCCCAATGCTTCAAAATCGCTTCCACCAATACTCATCGTTTCGCTCAGTGTCAGGCGTTCCTTTTCCAATGCAGGCATTTCTTTTTCCAATAGTTCCAATTCGCGTTGTTCTTTAAAACTCATTTTTCGTTTCGGCGCTGTGGGTTCTGCAACTTTTTCAACCACCGCTGCAACAGGTGCTACCGGTTTTTGCAAAGCTTCCTTTTCCTTGTTCAACAAGTCTATCCGGTACTGACTGTAATTGCCCGGGAAGTCGCGCACCACACCATCGCCTTCAAATACAAACAAATGATCTACCAAACGATCCATAAAATACCTATCGTGGCTTACAATCATGACACAACCCTGGTAATCGCTTAAAAAGTTTTCAAGTACGGCAAGGGTGGGGAGGTCAAGGTCGTTGGTAGGTTCATCGAGAATGAGGAAATTGGGATTGGTAAAAAGAATAGTGAGTAATTGTAAACGACGTTTTTCACCACCACTCAGGCTGCTTAAATAGGTGTATTGTTTTTCGGGTGAAAAAAGAAACAACTCCAGAAACTTGCCTGCAGTTAACGCGCCGCCATCAGCCAACGGAAATGTTTCTGCAAACGTTTTTACATATTCAATTACCCGCATATCTTCTTTCCATTCAAGACCCGATTGGCTGTAATTGCCAAAAACCACCGTATCGCCAATATTTATCTTACCGCTATCTGCCTTTTCCAGCCCTAGCAGCATATTGAGAAAGGTTGATTTACCTACGCCATTTTTTCCCACTACACCAATGCGCTCGCCTTTGGTAAACGTGTAATCAAATCCTTTTAAAATGATCTTATCACCGTACTGTTTATTTACTTTTTTCAACTCGGCAACCTTTCCGCCCATACGGGTCATTTTCACATTCAGTTGCATTTGCTCATCTACAATTTTCCTTTTTGCAACCGCTTCTACATCGTAAAAAGAATCAATACGGCTTTTGGCCTTGGTACTACGTGCCTTGGGTTGACGTCGCATCCAATCCAGTTCTTTTCGGTACTGATTCTTGGCCTTGTCAATCGTAGCCAATTCACTATCTATCCGTGCAGCTTTTTTCTCGAGATAGTTGGCATAATCACCACTGTAATTGTAAATATTGCTGCTTTCCATTTCCCAGATATCATCGGACACTGCATCCAGGAAATAACGATCGTGGGTTACCATCAGTAAGGTTACTTTCTCCTGACTGAGGTAATATTCCAGCCACTCAATCATTTCCACATCAAGGTGGTTGGTAGGTTCATCCATCAGCAGCAGCGAGTGTTGCGGGTCAAAGCCTACATCAATCAGCGTGCGTGCGAGTGCTACACGTTTGCGCTGTCCGCCCGATAAAGATACTACCCGCTGATCGAGATGATGGATATTAAGCCGGGTAAGTATAAGTTTAACCTTAGTATCAAAATCCCATGCGCCAAGGTTATCCATTTGCGAAATGGCTTCTATAATTTTATCAGTGTCTTCGCTTTCGCTTACCATTTCAAAATCGCGGATGGCATTCAGAATAGGGTGGTCGTGCTGAAAAATATTTTCAGCAATGGTTTTTTGTTCCAAAAACTTTGGCTCCTGTTCAAAAAGCACCACTTTTACATCCTTATGTACCCATAGTTTTCCGCTGTCCTGCTGCTCTTGCCCGGCAATAATGCGTAGTAAAGTACTTTTTCCCACGCCATTGCGCGCTACAAGCGCAATTTTGTCGCCTTCGTTAATATGGAAAGAAATATTGTTGAATAATGGGGTAACCCCGTATGCCTTTGTGAGATTTTCAGCGGATAGATAATGCATGTATATATTTACTTCGAGCCGGCGAAGATAGGCTTATCAAATTTTGCGCTGTTAGCTGAACCTTCGGAGTTTCTGTTTATTATTACCGAAATATTGCTTTGCTATGCGTTTTCAATTCATTTTTGCTTTTTTTTTATTGTCTTTTTTTGTGGATGCACAAATTAATCCTGCCCGTGTAACCATTGCCCGTGATAGTTTTGGTGTGCCACACATTTTTGCCCAAACTGATGCCGAAGTGGCTTATGGACTCGCTTATGCGCATGCCGAAGATGATTTTCATAGTTTGCAGGAAGTGATTTGGCCTGCAAAAGGATTAATGGGAAAGGCGTTGGGTAAAGCAGGTGCTGCGGGCGATTATGCCTTTCAATTATTGCGTTGCCGGCAGGTTACCGATGCGCGCTGGAACGAACTTTCACCGGAATTTCTGCGGTTAATTGATGGATATGTACAGGGAATAAATGCGTATGCCGCTAAACATCCAAAGGAAGTACTGGTAAAAGGAACTTTTCCGATTACATCGAGAGAGTATGTTTCATCATCTGTATTGGCGCTTGCGGTATTTAACGGTGCCGAAGGTGCATTGGGCCGTATTTTCAATAATAAAGTTCCCGATCCGCCGGCGCCCGATGGGAAAAAGGGTAGTAATGCTTTTGCTATTCATGGTTCAAAATCCATATCCGGTGAAAATATGCTTGTAGTAAATGCACATCAGCCGAATACGGGGCCGCAAGCTTTTTATGAAGCACATGTAAACAGCGAAGAAGGATGGAATGCATTAGGCGGATTGCTTGCAGGCGGGCCTTGTATTTTGCATGGTGTAAATGAGCATTTGGGTTGGGCACACACGGTTAATTACGTGGATCGGTTTGATATTTTTAAACTCACCATGCATCCCGATAAAGCCGATACCTATCAATTTGATGGAGAATGGAAAAAGCTGGAGGTGGAAACGGTAAAGCTTCGTATAAAAGGTGTGCCGGTAAAAATAAAACGTAAAGTGTATTGGAGTGTATATGGCGCAACCATGAAAAATAAGCAAGGGTATTACAGTATGCGCATGGGTGCAAATATGGAAATAGCTGCGTTGGAACAATGGTATAATATGAACAAGGCAAAAAATTATTCTGAATTTTATAGGGCTTTACAACAGCAATCACTTTCCATGTTCAATATTATGTATGCGGATAAATACGATACCATTTTTTATATAAACAATGCACTGGTACCAAACCGTGATACTACCGGTGGATTTGACTGGAAAGGAACTTTGCCGGGAAATACATCAAAAACGCTTTGGAATGGCTTTAAACCACTTTCATCTTTGCCGCAATATGTAAATCCTAAAAGTGGTGTATTGTTTAATACCAATCATACATCATTTGCCGCTTCAGGAAAAGAAGATAATCTGAAACCTGGATTATTTGCTAAGCAAGATGGATGGGAACTTCATCAAAACAACAGGAGTGTAAGGGTTTATGAGTTGATAGATGAAGAAAAAATTAGTTATGAAAAATTGAAAGCCATCAAGTATGATAAACAACTGCCTGCACAATTGGCTTATCCCATAAATATTGATACGATGTTTATGCTGGAAGTTGCAAAGCATCCCGAAATTGCTTTACAAATTCAGGCGATTCAAAACTGGGATAGGAATGCTGTGCCGGAAAGTAAAGGAGCGGCTGTGTTTCTTTTAATCTACAGAAAATTGCAAAGTACACCGCCACGCATATTAAGTAATGCTGAATGTGTGGAAACCCTTAAGTATGTGAAACAACAACAACTAACTTCTTTTGGAAGAGAAGATATTACATTGGGTGATTTGCAGAAATTGAAACGCGGTGATAAAATTTTTCCTATGTACGGCGTGCCCGATGTGCTAACAGCCGAATGGGGTGAACAGGAAAAAGATGGTACTATTAAAGTAACCGGTGGTGATGGTTATGTAATGTTTGTACGCTTTCCTAAAACAGGATTACCTATTATAGAATCTATGAATATGTATGGCGCTTCTGCCAAACCTGGAAGCCCGCATTTTGATGATCAGGTGGACTTGTATTTGAATCAGAAAACAAAGCCCATGACATTGGATAAGAAGGAAGTTTTGAAAACGGCTAAAAGAATTTATCATCCCGGTGAGTAAGCAGTATTAGGGATAGGTTCAAATAAAAAATGCCATGGATTGAATTTCCATAGCATTTTTGTTTACAAATTATTCGTTTTAATCTTTCAGAAAACGACTGGTTTTTACTTCAGTTCCGTTTACAAACTGAATGATATAGATACCTTTTGAAAGTCCTGTTGTATTAATAGAAGACTGACTGGTGAAAGGCGCAATTTGTTGTGTAAGCAACACCTTGCCGGATATATTCAAAATCTTAACCGTAGTGGGTTCGGTAAATGGCTTAAAAGTTGCATTCAGGCTATTACCTCTTACCGGGTTAGGGCTGATGCTTAATGTATTGGCACCATTGATAACAACAGCTTTTATTTTGCTGTAGGTTTTTTCGCCATCTGCACTTATCATTTGGAGGCGGTAATAGGCCACAGGACCAAGTTTTGCTGTTTTATCAAGATAGCTGTAAACACCCGCACCAATGGTTTCTATTTTCTTTAATTCTTCAAATGCAACACCATTGTTAGAGCGTTCTACACTGTAAGATTTTCCTTCCGCTTCGTTATCCGCTTTCCACATTACTTCTATGCCATTTGAACGATTAACCGCATCGAAACTTAATAGGCGAACGGGTAGAGCTGCATCAAATATATTTATATAACTCAACCTTATGTTTTGAGGCGTACTGGTAGGTGAACTACCAAAAACAAAAGTTACTTTAGCATCTTTGGGAATGGATAGGCCATCAATAATTACTTCAGCACAGGTTGATTGTGTTACACCTGTTTCCGGAAAAGTATGGATAGCTGTATAATTCGCAGGATCTAATAAAGTTCCATTTACATATAGTGCCCTTAGAAGTCTGATGGCGCCTGTTGAAGAAGATGTTCCAAGGCCTATTACAAATTTTCCGGCAGAAGTGGATTTCATTTCCAATTCAAAAGCATTGGCTTGTATACGCCTTTTGGCAGGTAAACATGCAGCAGTTGTACTTGTTGTAATTCCTGGGGTTGCAACGGGTTCAAAAGTAAAAGTAACATCACCAGATGCAACCAAATAATTAATTACATCCCCGGTTGAATAGGTGTAAGATTGCCTTGGGTCACTTCCAAACCCGTTTGGATTACTATGAGATTCGGGTATAGTATCAACAACCTGTCCAAAACCTGTAGCAGCAATCAAAAGCCCAGAAAACAGAAGGGATGTTTTTGACCTTAATTTTTTTGAAAATCCGGGTAAATTTTTTTTCATAATAGCAGTTGTTTAAAATTGAATAAAATAATAAATACAGCAAAAGTGACGGCACCCGGTTCATCACCGGTTTTTCCATACGTAAACAATGATTCGCAATGTGAAAGTCCGTATAATTGTCTTCGATACTTACCAATTAGGAAGAAATTTTTATGCAATCGTTGCCGAAAAGGCCAATGGGGTGCGGAGCAATGATAAGTGGGTCAAACTTGAAATATCCAGTTATCAGAAACTGCAAATAAAGCAAAGCCCGGTGCATTTTTCAATGCCCGGGCTCCGCACCTAAACGATATCTAATTCGTACTTCGTATTTATCTTTCAATCGCCGCTAGGCGGCCACTTCATCATTTCTTTTTCCTTATTTATTATTTCTTATTCCCAACTTATCCGTTATACATCAAATTATAATACTCATCCGCCATACGGTTGCTGTCGAACTGATAACGAATATCACGCATACTATTTTTCATCACCTGACGCCATGTATCGGGTTCTTCATAATAGGTTGGGATTATTTCATTTTCAAGAATATCATATAAACTATCGAGATCGTAAGCATCCTGTTCCTGTACATGTACTTTGGAATAATCAATCGGCGGAACTACATAGCCATTATTGCCATGGTTTACAAATTCGCAAATCCATCCATCATTGGTACTCAGGTTAATAGAACCGTTCATAGAGGCTGTCATACCACTTGTTCCACTTGCTTCACGCGGTACACGCGGATTGTTTAGCCAAATATCCGATGCTTGTTTTAAACGCTTACTCAGCGAAAGTTCGTAACCTACACATACTGCAACATTATTATATTGCTTGCTCAGGTTAACGAGGTGATTGAAGTCGCTGATGGCGGGATAGTCAACAGGGTACGGCTTTCCAGCCCAAATAAATTGAATAGGATGCTTTTTATTGTTCAGTAAGGCTTCGAAACGCTTATGGTCGCGGGTGAGCAATTCAGCACGCTTATAACCGGCAAAACGACGGGCCCAAACTACCGTAAGAACATTGGGATCAAACAGTTTTCCGGTTTGGTCGGCAACAAGATCAAATGCACGACGCTTCAGGTATTTCTTCCTGTCGTCAAATGCTTCATCATTACCGGCTTCCATAAACCGATACATTTGTTTATCGGCCCAATATTGCCAGTTCTGCGCATTGGTAATCGCTTTAATTTGTGGCACTCCTTCATAGGGTTCCCACATTTTACGGCTTACTTCACCATGTAATTGCGATACACCATTCGCTAATCTTGCAAAGCGAAGGGCAACCAATGAGTGGTTAAATAAATCATCTTTTATCCCTGTAAGTTCGCGAACCGTACTTATGGGCAGGCCATAGAAATAGCTCATTTTTTCGCAAAGGAAAATATCGTGCTTTTCATTTCCGGCTTCTTCGGGTGTATGGGTGGTAAATACAAGGCGCTTCTTAATTTCGTTGATGTCGCCATATTTGCGGTACAGGTAAAATACGCTGCTTACGCCATGCGCTTCATTTAAATGATATACATCGGGATTAAAATTAAGTTCATCGATAAGCCTTGCACCACCAATACCCAAAAGGATAAATTGTGCTACTTTGGTTGCAACATTTGCATCGTACAACCGATGACTGATCGTTTGCGATACATAATCATTCTCCGGGCAATCTGTGCTTAATAAGAAAAGCGGAGCAGACTTAAATGTTTCTGGATTAAGATATAAAACTTTTACCCAAACCGGGTGGTCGTGGATAGGAATCTGGAACTTTATACCGGTGTCTTCCAGAAAATTATAAACCTTCTCATTCCACTGCACCTGCAATGTTTGATCCTGGTTGCGGGCCTGGTCATAATACCCGTATTTCCAAAGGATGCCAATTCCAATTAAATTTTGCTTAAGTTCATAAGCGCTGCGTAAATGCGAACCGGAAAGAAAACCAAGACCACCACTATAGATTTTTAATGGTTGGTGAATAGCAAATTCCATACTGAAATATGCTACTTTCTTATTATACCGTTCTGCAATCGTATAAGGTACTTTGTAGTCGTTAAATGACATATACAGTTATATTGATGAGAGGGCCGCAAGATAGGATAAATCAAATAAGTAAAGTGTATTTTATACGCAAATTACTCAACACGATGGGTGAACCAAATCTTATATTACCAGAAAAAAATAAGGTTATCAAAAATATTTTTTTAGATTTGCCTCAATATGCAATCCGTTTTTTCCAACGCAGAAGAAAACTATATCAAAGCGGTATTCCATTTACAAAAGCAGGCAAAGGCTGTTTCAACCAATGCACTAGCGGGTTACATGAATACAAAACCCGCTTCAGTTACCGATATGCTTAAAAAGCTTAAGGTTAAAAAAATATTGGATTATCAACCGTATTATGGCGTAAGGCTTACCTCAGCCGGGCAAAAAGTTGCCCTTGGTATAGTAAGAAGGCACCGTTTGTGGGAATTCTTCCTGGTAAATACATTGGGCTTTCAGTGGGATGAAGTACATGAAATAGCAGAACAATTAGAGCATGTTAACCATCCTGCTTTAATTGAAAAGCTGGATTATTTTTTAAACCGGCCTCCTTTTGATCCGCACGGAGACCCCATTCCCGATCAGCATGGAAAAATGGCAGAAGTAACCTATCAGCCATTATCAGAAATGGGTTCAGCAAAAGAAGTAATTTTTGCTTCGGTAGGGCAACAAACCCCTGAGTTAATGAGTATGTTGAACCATAAAAAGATTGGGCTGGGCGACAAAATAAAGGTGGTTGAAAAATTTGATTTCGATCAGTCGATTGAAGTATTGGTAAATGGACAACAACCTGTTTCATTATCCTATCGTCTTGCAAAATTTATCCTCGTAAATCCTGTTAACTCATGATAGAAAAGCTCAGTTCTTTTTTGGTGGAAATTGGTCCGGTTTATGCCGCACTCCTTGCCACTACTTTTACGTGGCTGGTAACCGCAGCCGGCGCGTCACTGGTTTTTTTCTTTAAAACTATGCGGCGTTCCATATTAGACCCAATGCTTGGTTTTACGGGGGGCGTAATGGTAGCCGCAAGTTTTTGGAGCCTGCTAGCACCTAGCATTGCCATGAGCGAAACCATGTATCCTACTATGAAATGGATGCCTGCTGCTGTTGGGTTTTTCTTTGGCGCTATGTTTATTTTTGTACTCGATAAGTTTACGCCCCACCTGCATATAAATTTTCATGCCAAAGAAACAGAAGGTATAAAAACCCAACTGCACAAAACGACCTTACTCATTCTCGCTATTACATTGCATAATATTCCCGAAGGTCTTGCGGTGGGCGTTTTATTTGGTGCGGCAGCAGCCGGTTTTCCGGATGCATCTATCACAGGAGCGATTGCCCTTGCCATTGGTATTGGTATCCAAAATTTTCCCGAAGGGATTGCGGTTTCCATGCCTTTACGGAGACTCGGTGTTTCAAGAAAACGGAGCTTTTGGTATGGACAATTATCTGCCATTGTAGAGCCGGTGGCTGGTGTAATTGGCGCTTTTGCCGTTATTGCCATGCAGCCACTATTACCTTTCGCACTTGCATTTGCAGCCGGTGCCATGATTTATGTAGTGGTGGAAGAAGTAATTCCTGAAACACAACGAGATAAGTACACCGACCAATCGGTACTTGCTTTTATTGGTGGCTTTTTAGTAATGATGATATTGGATGTGGCTTTGGGATAGTGGATAGTGGATAATTGATAGTTGATAATTTGATAGTTGATAATTGAAAGTTGATGATTGATGGCCAGATGATAGTTTACTCAAAATCGGGATATAACAGGTATTTCTTACGAATTACTTTAAAGGCTGCAATACCTGGTTCCCAACTTTTGCGGATGGCTTCTTCGCTCACGCCATTTTTAATCTGCTCCATCATTGTTGCATTGCCTGTAAGCTTATTGAAAAAATAATCCTGCGGCTGCAGATTCTCTTTTTTGGGGGTTAAAAAGAACTTGCTTTTTTCGGGGAAAATCCTGTACGCATCCATCAGGTATTTCAACTGAATTTTTTGCCATTCAGGCTTTGTAATATCTATTTTTTCACCACTCAGGTCGGCACCGTAACAGATTTTATCTAATTGCGGGGGATTTTTGGCTCCGGGCACACTACGTGGTGTAAAACTGAATAAATTTTTAGGCATAGTGGGATGGCCATAAAGCTGGAAAGGCTTATCGGTACCGCGTCCAAGGCTTACATCCGTGCCTTCAAAATAGCAGGTTGAAGCATACAGCAGTACACTTTGCATATTGGGCAGGTTGGGAGAGGGGGCAACAGGGGGGGCGTAAAAACTATTGTGCGTATAGCCTTCGCATTTTATCACCATAAAATGAAAGGGCGTATCTGCTGTAGGTTCTGTTTTTACAAACTGTGCCATGTTTTTATTGGCCTTATCGCTAAGCCATCCTTCGCCTGCAAGCATCATCCCATATTCACCAATTGTCATACCATACACGACAGGCACAGGTTGCATTCCAACAAAACTTTTAAAAGGTTTTTCCAACACCGGGCCATCCACATAAAATCCGTTCGGGTTGGGCCGGTCGAGCACCAGCAGCGGTTTGGCATTTTCCAAAGCAGCGTTCATCAATTCTTCGAGAGATGAAATGTAGGT
This sequence comes from Chitinophagaceae bacterium, assembly GCA_041740575.1. GTDB lineage: Bacteria > Bacteroidota > Bacteroidia > Chitinophagales > Chitinophagaceae > Phnomibacter. The sequence continues at coordinate 24,769 of JBGSLS010000024.1, forward strand.
ATAATAGCGAAGGCCAACATCCTGAATATCAAAAATAAGTACATCCACCCGGGCCATTTCTTCCAGCGATGGCCTGCGTTTACTACCATACAAAGAAATAATTTCAATACCGGTTTTTGGGTCTTTGGTATTACCTACTTTTTCACCTGCATCGGCTTCTCCCCGAAAACCATGCTCGGGGGCAAAAATCAGCTCAACCTTTACCCCTAAGGCCATCAGCGTATCCACCAGGTGGGTCTTTCCTACCATGGATGTGTGATTTGCAAAAATGCCAACTTTCTTTCCCTTTAGCAATGGCAGGTAAGTGCTGATACGCTCAGCAGCCGGCTTAATGAGTGAAGAATTGGGCGAAATAACGGCAGACGGCTGCTGTGCCATACTGCAATGGATATTCAAAAGTGATATAAATCCTAAAAGTAAATAGATTGGTATTTTCATAAATGGCTGTTTCATTTGGGTTGTCAAAGGTCTGCGAAATTCATCAATTATTGTTATTTACTTGGGGCTTTCGCTTTACCTTGCAGGCTCATTTTAAAAACCATAATATGGCAATTGTAAAAAATGGCGACACAGTAGCGGTACATTATACCGGTCGTCTTACCACCGGCGAAGAATTTGATAGCTCGCAGGGAAGGGAACCACTTGAATTTACGGTAGGTGCCGGGCAAATGATTGCCGGTTTTGACATAGGCGTGCTTGGCATGTCTATTGGTGATAAAAAAACGCTTAACATTTTGCCCGAAGATGCTTATGGCACCTGGGAAGAAGAAAATACACTCCCTTTTCCAAAAGAAAACTTACCGGCCGATTTGGAAATTGAAGTAGGAATGCAGCTCACTATGCGTACGCAGGATGGGCGTCCTTTCCCGGTAACCATTCATGAAATATCAGAAGAATCAGTAATCCTTGATGCCAATCATATGCTGGCGGGTAAAGAGCTTGTTTTTGATATTGAAATGGTTTCTATCAATGGCCAAAAGTCAAATATTATCTTATTAGATTAATTATTCAGGTTTCCCATGTAAAGGCTTAAGGTGTAAGGTTTCCGCAAATAGGTTTTATTTCCGGCACCCGCCTTAAGCTTTTTTTGCATTTAGGCTTTCCGCTTTTCGTCTTCATTCAAATTCATCTACCTATGACATTTCCTTACGATCAGCTTTACCGGTTTACACAATCTGTTTTTTTGAAAATGGGTTGCAGCGAACAGGATGCTGAATTGGCAACTAAAGTATTGCTAAATGCCGATGTACGTGGTATTGATAGTCATGGAATTGCAAGGTTAAGCGGGTATGTAAGGCTTTGGGAAGCAGGCCGGATTAATGCCACGCCTGATATAAAAATTGTTTACGAAACACCATCTACCGCGGTGGTGGATGGTGATCGCGGACTAGGCCTTGTGGTGGCTCCTTTTGCCATGCAAGTGGCTATTGATAAGGCTAAACAATGCGGTACGGGATGGGTAAGTGTAAAAAACAGTAATCATTTTGGAATAGCCGGATACCATGCCATGATGGCACTGCAACATGATATGATAGGAATGGCCATGACCAATGCTTCTGCACTGGTAGCGCCTACTTTTTCAAAAGAAAGAATGCTGGGTACCAATCCCATTTGTGTAGCAATTCCGGCGGGGGAACAACCCCCGTTTGTGGCCGACTTTGCCACCACAACTGCGGCAAATGGAAAGCTTGAAATACTGCAACGGAAAGGTTCGCCCATGCCCACCGGTTGGGGCCAAACAAATGAAGGCGATGAAACCACCAATGCCAATATTTTAAAAGAAGGTGGTGCTTTACTGCCGCTTGGCAGCGACCGCGAACATAGCAGCCATAAGGGTTATGCCCTGGGCAGTATTGTAGATATTTTTAGCGCTGTTTTAAGCGGTGCAAGCTACGGACCCTGGGCGCCTCCATTTCCTGCGTATGTGCCCATGCCGGAAAATATGCCGGGCGAAGGGCTGGGACATTTTTTTGGCACTATGCGGGTGGATGCTTTTCGGCCTGCAGATGAATTTAAACAACACATGGATAACTGGATATCACGTTTTCGTGAAGCCGTTCCTATTGATCCTGCACAACCTGTACTCGTGCCCGGAGATCCGGAACGTGAATTTGAAGCCATTCGTATGAAGGAAGGAATTCCAGTGGTCGATTCCATACTGGAAGACCTGCGTCAAACCGGCGCCCGTTGGGGAATTGCCCTTTAATTTATTTCTATTTCATCTACAAACAACCATGCCTTGTGGCTTGCGCCAGGCATGCCTGACGGAATAACACCAAAGTTGTTAAGCACTACTTTTACATAACGGCCTTTTGTTATGTTTGAATTTTGTTGCTGCAAGGTTGCATGCAAAATGCGAGGCAGTTCAGTTGCTGTTAATTCATCTTTTTTACCAGTGCCAATTAATGAAAAGATTTTGTTGTCATCCGATACAAATACTTTCAAATCAGATGGCCTGTAAATCCAGCTTCCCTTTGATTCCAGTACATACACATTCACTTCGTGGATGGTGCGGCTGCTGCCAAGATCTATCACGGCTTCCATATCGCCACCTTCCCAGCCAAGCCATTCAGCGCTTTTTAATCCTGCATTACTTATGGCACCATTTACAAGCCCATGTGTACCACCATTACCGGGGTATTTTTTAGAAGGTGGAGTGGTAACAGTAAGGTTTCGACCTGTTGCAAGGTTTAAAGAAAAAGTTTGTTCGACTGGTTTCTCGTCTTTTCCATCTTTACGAATAAATGCTTTGTACACACCGCCCTGTTGAATATCCAACGGAATTAAGTACCTGACGGGATTTGGATTGACAGGGGTTGAAACAAATATTTGCGCATCCGGCATTTTAGTACTCAGTTGCCATTGCAAGCCATCTTTATTTGTATTGGGAATAATAGCAGTTTGTATTTCATAAAATGCTTTGCTGTAGCTGATTCCCAGTTTATCCAGCATGGTAAAAAAGAAAGGTAATTTTTGCTGAAAGCGATCCCAATCTTTTTCCTCAGGTTGTGTCCAAACTGCCTCGCTTAATGCGGCAAGTCTTGGAAAAAGCATGTATTCCAGTTTACTATCCGACCTTATATATTCCGTCCATAAATTTCCCTGCGCGCCTTTTACAAATTTTGCGTAAGGTGTTCCTTCCAATGCTCCTGGCATGGGGTCGTAGCTATACACTTTTTCTAGTGGCAGGTATCCGCCAATTACCACACTGTCTTCGTTTTTGGTTTGGCTATAATCAAGATAAACGTAAGTAGTAGGGCTCATAATTACATCGTGGCTTTGCCTGGCCGCTTCAATGCCGCCTTCTTCGCCGCGCCAGCTCATCACCGTTGCATTGGGCGCAAGTCCGCCTTCGAGTATTTCGTCCCAACCAATTATTTGTTTGCCTTTTGTGTTGATATATTTTTCCATTCGCTGAATGAAATAACTCTGGAGTCCATGTTCATCCTTCAATCCTTTTTCCTTAATCAGTTGCTGGCAAAAGGCACTTTTTTTCCATGCTTCTTTTGGGCATTCATCGCCGCCTATATGTATGTATTTACCGGGAAAAAGCGGGATAATTTCATCCATTACATCCTGCAAAAAAGTGAATGTTTGTTCCGTAGGGGCAAATACATCTTCAAACACTCCGAAGGTTTCCTGCACTTTTTTGCCTTTTTTTATATTAGATGAATCGGATGGATGCAGGTAAATGTTGGTTTCTTCATCGGGGAAACAACTCAACCAGGGGTAGGCGGCTATTGCAGCACTTCCGTGGCCCGGCATTTCTATTTCAGGTACCACAGTAATATGCCTTTCGGTAGCATATTGCACAATTTCTTTTACCTGCTCCTGTGTATAAAATCCGCCGTGTTTTTGGTTATCGTTTCCTTTACCGGGATAAGAACCAATAATAGTTCCATCCCGCCATGCGCCTATTTCAGTAAGTTTAGGATATTTCTTTATTTCTATCCGCCATCCCTGATCGTCGGTAAGATGCCAGTGAAAAACATTTAGTTTCAGCATTGCCATCCTGTCAAGGTGCATCTTTATAAAATCTATACTGCGAAAATGCCTTGATACATCAAGCATCATGCCCCTATAACCAAAGCGTGGAGCATCAGTAATTTGCATCACCGGTATGGTAAAGCCAGGAACGCCCTTGTTTTTTGATGAGCTTATAAATTGAAGAAGATTGTTTAGCCCATAAAAAACACCTATTGCATCAATGCCTTCTATAACTACGTTCGTAGCAGTTACCTGCATTTGGTAACTACCTTCCGGCTTTGCTGCATCCTTTTTAATGGTAAGAAGAATGGATTTGATACTTTCAGGAACATTGCTGCGGGTACGCAATTCAAAATTGGCCAATTTCTTCAGCAGCGTATTAAAGAGAACAACCTCCTTTTGCAAAGTACTGTCTGCTGTAACGATAGCGGTATTGGGGCTCAGGTAAAAAGCACCTACTCCCAACTGAACTTCCTGCGGTTGTGGAATTAAAGGCATATTTGTTTGGGCTGTCGCAAAAAACATCCAAATTGAAATAAAAAACAGTAAGGTTATTCTAAGCATTGGATAAACGAATAAATGCAAGTATACAACCCACTGCTAAATTAATAATGATTATTTAGGGTAAGCATTCTTTCATCAGGCTTTAATTGGATTTATTTGCAATTTAAGACTTTTTAAAGAAAATTTTTTCGCAATACTCAAAGCCTGCATTTCATACCGTTTTTTAAGGTGGTGGCGGTGACTCCGCTGAATAATATCAGCTAATGTATCAAGTACCAAATGTGTGTATTTGCCTTTATTAATCATTATGCACTCGGCCTGTGCTGCTTTATAGGCATCGGTAATTTCACTTCTCGATGCTATGCCGGTTTTATTGAGTTGATCAAGTACCTGTGTGGCCCAAATAACGGGTGTATGCGCAGCTTCACATAGCCACAATATTTCTTCCTGAATTTCGCTCATACGTTCAAAACCTATTTCTACGGCAAGGTCACCGCGCGCAATCATTACACCAAAATTTGGATAACGCATTGCGTACAGCAAAAGATGGGGAAGATTTTTTACCGATTCGGGGGTTTCCACTTTTATAATAAGCCCAGGCATTTTTGCAAGAGATCCCTGGTATAAATGTTTGTGAAGAAATGACAGGTCTTCAACATTACGTACAAAGCTATACCCAACCAAATCTGCATGTTTTTTTACAAAGCTTAAGGTTGAAATATCTTCACGTGTGAGCGAGTCAATAGGAATAAGGGTATTGGGAAAGTTGATGCCCTTTCCCGATTTGAGCATGGGTTTCCCCGAAATACGAATGATGGTAATTTCTATTCCATTGAGTTGATTGCCGGTAACTATACCTTCAACCATACCATCATCGATCATTACAATATTGCCTTTTTGCAAAAAGGAAGTAAGTCCGGGAATTTGGCAAAAAAGGGTTTTTCCTTCAATTTCCTGTATCGGCTGTTCCGACTCGGTTAACAGCAAAGATTCCCCCACCGACAAAGAGATTTTTTTTACGTCCTTCCCATTTCGTCTTGTGTGAATCCGGAATTTTGGCCCGGCTAAATCCATATAAACAGAACAGGCAAGACCTGTCTCCTTTTCAGCTTTACGAATTAGCTGAATCATTTTTTCCCAAACTTCAGGTGTATCGTGCGCACAATTAATGCGTGCAATGTGCATCCCCCTTTGCATGAGTTGGGTAATCACCTGCTTTTCCATATGTTCTTCGCTATCCAGGGTAACCATAATAGCTACTTTTTTTTCCTTTTTTAGCACACCGAAAAGGGTATTGGTATTTTTTGCAGTTAGTTTTTGTGCATGGTCAGCCGTAAGGGTACTTAATTGCTTTGATTTAAAGGGATGCCCAAGCCGCAAAAGAATTTCCTGCACCTGCCGGTGAATATGTGATTCGGCACTCGCAAGGGAAGATAATCCCTTTTCATGCAGCATTTCCTGTATACGGATGATACTTTTTTTGCGAAGGTTGATGTATTGCAACAGATTAATGGCCGACTCCTTATGTTCAGCCAATACGGTGCTTGCAAAATATTTATCAAAGTCGTCTATTGATCCCGAAAATTGTTGTTCCAGCTTATTTAGCTGTTTTCGGATAGCATCAAGTGACATGTTTTTTATTTGAAATACAAAGTACTTAACGAAGCCTTATTCAGTTAATGATTAAGGTCATAGTATAAAAAAATAATATTAGGATAGCCTGCTGATAATGAACCAAGCAATTACGACTAATGCAAATAAAAGTCCAAAGACTAACCACATAACCGGCAGATCGGTAATGATCTTTTTCCTTTTTCGGGCTGGGGTAGGGTGTAGCTGTTTATGCAATTTTTGGTTTATTTCTTCTGCATGGCGAAGTATATCCACGTTGGGGCCAGCTTCCTGCCACCCATCCATGGCATCTTGCTCCAATGCTTCACCTTCCATTAGTTTTTTCTCCAATGTGTGTCTTTCGGCATCGTTCAAATTTCCGCTCAGGTAGTCGGCCAATAGTTTATTATCTATCGGTACTTCCTGTTTGGATAATATGTCGAGTAAATTAGGATGCATTTTCTTTCAACTTTTTTTCAATCACCATCCGAATGTTACGTTTACCGTTTTGTATAAAGCTTTTTATCTGTAACAAGGAGAAACCGGTGGCATCGCTTATTTGCCTGTAGCTTTTTTGCTCAAGGTAAAATAAAGATACGCATTCTTTTTGATTGGGTTGCAGCCACTGCAAAGCTTCTTCCACCATCTCTAATAAATGCTCCTTTTCTTTTATGCGCGATAGGGTATCGGTGCTATTTTCCGAAAATAACAGGTTATTATTTTTTTCTATGGCTTCTTCGGGCAAAGAATGTGTTTTATGACGCAGTTGCATAAAACAATGGTTGCGTGCCACTGTATAAATCCAGCTTTTAAAATGGTCAATCTGGTATTTATCCACTTCGGTTAAAGCTTTTGAAAATACCTGTTGTACAGCATCTTTTGCCTCTTCCTCATCTTTCAGGTATTTCATACAAACACCGAGCAGCAATAAAGTATATCGTTGTAGTAGAATGCCAAGGCAATCTTTGTCATGGTTTTGACGATAGCGGTTAAGCAGTTCGCGGTCTTCCATCTGTTGATATGCCTGTAATGGATTCAAGTGGCTTTTGCTATTTTGTTATAAGATGCAAACTATTTATATTTCCACAATGATGCTGCTATTTATTTCCCACATTTGCAGCGTATCAATGATTCATATACAATGACTTACTTTGTAATTACCGCTGTAGCCCCGCTTCGCGCCGAACCTTCCCATCGTAGTGAAATGATCAGCCAGCTTTTATTTGGTGAATTGGTGGATGAACTGGAAGCTAAGGGTGATTTTGTAAGGGTAAAAAACCGCTACGACGGATATGAAGGTTGGTGCCAGCGCAAGCAGCTAGCCGCTCTTGAAGGTAATGATTATCCCTATGTTACCAAATACAGTACTCATCCGGATGATATAGTATTGGTAAATGGAACGCGTATTGCATTATCGCCGGGCAGTACCTGTTTTGTTGCCGATTCGCAGGAGCCATTACATATAGGGCCCTATGCGCTGCGATTTGATGTAAAGCGCGATGAACCGGCTGTTTCATCCAAAGTAGAAGCGGTTGAAAAATATGCACGCATGTTTTTAGGAACGCCCTACTTATGGGGTGGAAAAAGTCGTTATGGCATTGATTGCAGCGGTTTAACACAAACGGTATTCAAGTTATGCGGTTTAATGCTTCCACGTGATTCGGGGCCACAATCGCGTGAAGGAGAAATTGTAAACCTGCTACAGGAAGCTCGTGCAGGAGATCTTGCTTTTTTTGATAACGCCGAAGGCAAAATTGTACATGTAGGGATTTTACTTAGCCCTCAGCAAATATTGCACGCATCAGCATCTTGCCGTATAGACCCCATTGACCACCTCGGCATTGTGCATACCGAAGAAGGAGATAGAACACATCAGCTACGCATTATTAAAAGATTTTTTTGAACCAGGCACCAGTGATCGTGTGCAAATCCAGCATGCGAAAGGCAGTGTATAGGAGTACCATAGCAAAAACCTTTTTCAGCATTTGCTGATTAATTTTTAATGCAATACTGCTGCCAAAGTAGGCGCCTACAAAAAAGGTAACAGCAATAAGCCCGATCACTTTCATATCAATAGGATCGCCACCGGGCTTTTTGCCATCGTAATAATATTTTAGAAAACCTAATAACACCACCGGAAAAGATAGGACACCCAATGATGTTCCCTGTGCCTGATGCTGTGTATAATGCAGAAAAAATACCAGTGCAGGGACAATCAAAATGCCACCGCCTACGCCCACAAGCCCGCTAAGTACACCTGCAGCAAGCCCAATCATGAGTATGATCAGAATGGTTTGTGTATCCATAGGTTTTTTATCAATCGGCATTGGGGGTAAAAGTTCTTTTGTAATGGTCTATTGCATCACGTACAATATTGAGTGCAGTGGCTTTATCACCAAAGTCTTCCACCTTTACAGCCTTGTTTTCCAGTTTTTTATAATCTTCAAAAAATTGGCGTAATTCCTTGAAAAAGTGCGGTGGTAATTCTTCAATATTGTTCATGTGGTTTACGCTCATATCATGCGCAGCCACGGCAATAATTTTGTCATCGCCCTCACCGCTGTCAATCATTTGCATTACACCTATTACTTTGGCTTCTACAATGCACATAGGTTGTACACTCAAGGTGCTTAAAACCAAAATATCCAGCGGATCTTTATCATCACCATAAGTACGGGGAATAAAACCATAGTTATGCGGATAGTAGAAAGACGAATAAATTACACGGTCAAGCTTGAGCAGGCCGCTTTTTTTATCGATTTCGTATTTTGCCCTTGAACCTTGCGGTATTTCAATAATGGCATTTACCATGCGGGGCGCATTGTCGCCATGACCAACCCCGTGCCATGGATGTAAAATAGTATGTGATAATTCCATAATTTATAAAATCGAACGTATGAATAAATAACCTGCTGCTACTGCCAGCAGCCCCAAAACTATAGAACTGACGGCATATGCAGCAAACAGGAAGTACATTTCATGTTTTACCATTTGAAAACCTTCGTTACTAAAGGCCGAAAAGGTAGTGAATCCCCCGCAAAAGCCCGATGCCAATAAAAGCCTCCACAATTCCGAAGTATGCGGTTTCCAGGGCGCACCCAACACCAAACCGATTATAAGGCAACCAGCTATATTTACAATGAAAGTACCCCAGGGCCAGGTGGGCGGAATGTGTTGTACAAACCAGCTACCGGTTACAAACCGTAAAATAGAACCCAACATGCCGCCAATACCCACCAATAAAATATGTGAAAATTGAATTTGCATCCGGTTTATGGCTTAAAATTTTCAAGGCTTACCTGCCAGATGCCTTCTTTTTTTACCACATCAATGGCAGCGGCCTTGCCGGAATAAGCATTAAGAAATTGAACAACGGTATTTACACTGTCGCGGTTTTCAATTTTTATAATCTGAATACTTGCTTTGCTTAATGCTTCTTTTTGAAATCCGTCCCTGCTCCTGAAATCTTTTTCAATAGATTCTTCCAGTATTTTTAGCGTAGCTTCCGTTTGAACCACCAATTTTTTAGCCCTTTTAAAATTACCATTATAAATGGCCGAAATAAAAGCCCTTCCGGCATCAATGGGAGTTTCGGGGGCTTCTTCGGAAGTGCCGCAAGCCAAAATACCCATAAGTCCTACCCAAATAACACCCAATAACCATTTCTTCATAAGCCACGAATGTAACCCAATCTCCTGAAAATAAACTGCCCTGCCGATTCGAAAATGGCAAGGCAGTATAAAGTTGGGTCTATTGATAACCATTTTTTAGTTAGAACTGCCCGTTGCTTCTTTTTTAGCTTCGGGGCGTAGAATGGCAGTTACCACATTTTTTCTACTGAAAATAATATTGGCAGCACTCTTTACCTGTTCTGTTGTAAGATTGGTTACATATTTTTCGTAATTTATAAAACGGTCAGCATCTGATCCGGGAAAGCGGTTTCCAAGTATGCGGTTTAGCCAGGTTCCATTTTCCTGTAAACTTGTTTTATAGGCTTCCAACCATTGCTGCTTTACTTTATCGAGGTCTTTTTGTAAAGGGCCATCTTTTTTTAGTTTATCAATTTCAGCATTCATGGCAAAAACAAGTGTATCTACTTTTTCAGGTCCGCAGGGGAGTTGAAAAAGAAATTGGAAACTGTTGTACGGAATTTTATCCAGTGTAGAACTCGTGCCGCCCGAATAAATGCCCTGAATTTTTTCACGTAATTCTTCAATAATACGGATATTTAAAATCTCAGATAAGGCATCTGCCTGCAAATCAAGCTCTTCGCTGTAAGGAACTTCGCCGGTATGCAAGGCAAGAATGAGGCTTTGTTGTGCTTCGCCTTTATAAAAATCCAGTTGTTTCGCACCCTTTGCAGTTCTTACGCCGTTATCCTTAAAGTTGAATTTTTTACCCGAAGCAGGCAGGCTTGCAATGTATTTTTCTACCAGTGGTTTCAGTACATTTTCATCAATACTGCCTACAAATACAAAATGCATTCCGCTTACATCGCCAAAGCGTTCTTTATAAATCGCTAAGGCGCGGTTAACATCTATTTTATCATAGTATTCAGGCTTTGGCACTAAAATGGGTGCATTGGGATTCTTATCATAAAGCACGGTAAACAAGCTATCAATAAAAGCAGTCTGCGGACTTGCCATTGCGAAAGCCATTTGCTGCTTATTGCGCTGCACAAAAGAACGGAATAAGGCAGTATCCAAGCGTGGTTCGGTGGAGCGCAGGTAGAGTAATTGTAGCATCGTCTCCAAATCTTTTACATTGCTGCTGCCCGAAAATCCATCAAAGGTGCTGGCAAATACCGCCCTTGCACTTGCTACTTTACCCGATAACGTTTTTTGCAGATCAGTAGGGCTAAAGCTTCCGATACCCATGGCTTCGGCAACGCCACCTGCATAGGTTGCATTGTATTTATCGGCTAAACCATAGTTAGATGTGCCACCTGCCCGGCGCGCACCCATCAAAATCTGGTCGTTTTTATAATCCGTTTTCTTTACGGTAACTTTCACACCATTGCTTAGTTCCCAAATGGTGGCACCCCAAACCGCATCTTTTGATTCTTTTACTACTTTGCCTGCTTTTGGCATATTGGTTACCAGGGTTTCAGAAATAGCTTTTTCTTCATAGGGCTTTAATTCTTTGGCAGCAACCGCCTTTGTGGTGGCAATTATTACCGCTTCTGTTGGCATTTTCGAATTATCGCCGGTTTCAGGTCCCATCATCATGGCATAAAAATTACCTGATTGTGCAGCCAGGCTTTTTGCCAGGTTATTAAGGTCGTTCAGGGTAATTTCAGGGATGAGTTGTTTGTAATAATTGAATTCATTTTCTATACCCGGTACGGCTTCACCTTCCAAAAAATGGCGGATGTACTCATCAACCAAATTCATAGATTCCATTTTTTCGCGCTCATTATATGAGCGTTCTATACCCGCCATGGTACTTTTTTTCAACCTGTCAAGTTCTGGCTGGGTAAAGCCAAAACGCTTTACTTTTTCTACTTCTTCCAGCGCCACTTCCATTGATTTTTTAGGATCCTGATCGCTGCAAACCACTGACACATAGGGTAATTCATATCCTAAAGCAATGGTTTCAAAACCTAAGCCTGCAGCAAGGTAAGGTGGATTTTCCTTCTGGGTTAGTTCGCGCATACGTTGGTTGATCAGGCTGCTGAAAAGGGATTTTATGATATCTTCCTTATAGCCGCCGAGTGTAGTTGACTGTTTTACAGGTATAGCACTGTAGTAAATAGATGCAGTATAATTGGTAGCTTCTTTATCCGTTACCACTACGGCATTATCTGTTTTATAAGGTTGAAGTGGTTCAATGGGGCGGGGGCGGGGATTGGTTGGATTTGCGATATGGGCAAAATGCTTCTTTATCAATTCTTCAGCTTTTGCAGGGTCAATATCCCCCACTACAACAACGGCCATCAGGTTAGGCCTGTACCAATCGGTATAAAAGCGGCGTATAGCAGCAGGATTAAAGTTTTTAATGATACTATCAACGCCAATGGGGAGACGGTTGGCATATTTGGAGCCCGCAAGCAAACCGGGTAGCCATTTGCGGCGCATGCGTTCCTGGGCGCCTTGTCCAGCGCGGCTTTCTTCCAAAATCACATTACGTTCATCATTTATATCCGCATCATTATAACTAACCTGGTGGGCCCAGTCTTCTAATATTTGGAAACCGGTTTCAAGATTGCCCGGCTTATCAGTAGGTATGGGCAACATGTAAACTGTCTCATTAAAACTGGTATAAGCATTCAGGTCGTTGCCAAAACCTACGCCAATGGTTTGCAGGTAGCTTACAATTTCATTTTCCTTGAAATTTTTAGTTCCATTGAAAGCCATGTGTTCTGCCATATGCGCCAGCCCCTGCTGATCATCATCTTCCAATACAGAGCCGGCGTTAACAACAAGGCGTAATTCTACCTTTTGTTCGGGCTTTTTGTTTTGCCGGATATAGTAGGTAAGGCCATTTTCCAACTTTCCTACTTTAAGTTTTGGATCTATTGGTAAGGCATCGGTGAGGCTTTTTTGTGCTAGAAGGACTCCATTGCTTCCCAAAAATACCACAAAGAACAATAAGGCTGTTTTGATAAAGTTTTTCATAAGTGACTTAGAAGTGTTTGTGCAAATTTAGCTTTATGTGGTATTGAAATATGTTTGTTGTGTTAACCATGTGTGAAACCCATATAAACGGTCAATCAAAAATACTTTTATCAATTTAGGTGTATGAATATTGAACCTGTTACTTTTGTTTCTCTAACACATTTCTTAAAACTGTGGCAAAGCACGACATTAATAAAGTAACCGCAGCCGGGCTGATGGTTGCTTTAGGGATTATCTACGGAGATATTGGTACATCACCCCTGTACGTTTTCAACTCCATTATTACGAATCGGGTAATTGATGAAGGCCTTATTATAGGTGCATTATCTTGTATCATCTGGACGATTACACTTCAAACAACCTTAAAATACGTAATCCTAATACTGAGAGCCGACAATAAGGGTGAAGGTGGCATTTTTGCATTGTATGCGCTAGTGCGCCGACGTAGAAAATGGCTGGTATTGCCGGCTATGATTGGTGGGGCCGCCCTGCTTGCTGATGGTATAATAACACCACCCATTTCTATTACATCTGCAGTAGAAGGATTAACCAAATTACCTGCATTGCAAGATATTGGTACGGATACGATTGTTGCCATAGTACTGAGTATTTTAGTGCTGTTCTTTTTCACCCAGCAATTTGGCACCCATTCCATTGGCAGGCTTTTTGGCCCTATTATGATGGTATGGTTCGGAATGCTTGCAGTATTAGGTGTGCTGCATATTTTTGATGACCTCAGTATTCTAAAGGCTTTTAATCCCTGGTATGCAGGAAATTTTCTGGCCACCTATCCCGATGGGTTTTGGCTGTTGGGTGCTGTTTTTCTTTGTACTACGGGTGCTGAAGCTTTATACAGCGATCTTGGCCATTGCGGACGAGAGAATATCCGATGGACATGGGTTGTGGTTAAAACCTGCCTTTTACTCAACTATTTTGGGCAGGGAGCAAGCCTGTTGGCGCACCATAAAGGTTTGTTGGTAGATGCTGCTGCAAGGGAACAATATAATATTAATGCCTTTTTCGATTTAATGCCGCAATGGTTTGTATTGGCGGGTGTAATTATAGCCACTACCGCAGCCATTATTGCAAGCCAGGCTATGATTTCAGGGTCGTTTACGCTTATCAGCGAAGCCATGCGTTTAAATCTATGGCCAAAACTTAGGGTTCGCTATCCATCAGAAACGCGTGGCCAATTGTTTATTCCAAGTATCAACTTTTTTATGTTCCTCGGTTGCGTAGGGGTGGTTTTGTATTTTAAGGAGTCATCAAAAATGGAAGCGGCTTATGGATTGGCTATTATTACCACCATGATTGCTACCACCATCCTTTTTGCCAATTACATGGTATTACACCGGTTTAAGTCGGTTTATATTTATTCCTTTTTAATCAGTTATTTATTTATTGAAGTATTCTTTCTCATTGCATTATTGGAAAAGTTCCCGCATGGTGGTTATTTCACCATCATTATAGGCGCTGTTATTTTCGTGGTTATGTTTGTATATTTCCGTTCACGCAAGATTAAAAACAGGTATGTTGAATTTGTGCGGATGGAGAACTACATTCCACAAATACAGGAATTAAGCAACGACAAAAGTGTACCGAAGTTTGCAACCCACCTTATTTACCTTACCAGTGCCAATAATCCAAAGGAGATTGAACATAAAATAATCTACAGCATCCTAAACCGAAAACCAAAAAGGGCTGATATTTATTGGTTTGTGCATGTGGATACCATGGATGATCCTTATACCTGCGAATACCATGTTGACCATATTATTCCGAATGATATCATCCGGGTAGAATTCAGGCTTGGATTCCGTGTGCAACCGCGCATTAACCTGATGTTCCGTAAGGTAATTGAAGAACTCGTAGCCAATAAGGAAGTAAATATTACCAGCCGGTACGAAAGCCTTGAAAAGAATAATGTAGTAGGTGATTTCCAGTATATTGTAATGGAAAAATACCTGAGTGCAGATAATGATCTTCCATTTTATGAAAAGATTATTATGAAACTTTATTTTGTTTTTAAATCAATAGGACTAAGTGAAGAAAAGGGTTTTGGACTTGATACCAGTTATGTAAGCATTGAAAAATTCCCGCTGATTGTGGCGCCGGTTTCTGATATTCAGTTAAAGCGAATTAGTTTTGAACAGGATAGTCAGGTGCCTTTTTAATGATAATGATGAATATGGAATGATGAATGGAGAGTGAGAACCCTTAATTTCACTATTCAACCGGGGAAATCACTTTGGATTTGCTGTATATTTTTTTACTGAGTTTTTGGTGGTATTTAGCCATTGGATATGTGGTGCTTACCATTGTAGTTTACCTTGTACAGGACAGGTTTATTTTTAAGCCGGAAAAATTAGCCCAGGATTTTGCGTATAAATATGACGCGCCATTTAAAGAAATCAACTTTGATGTTGAAGATGGCGTGCGCATCAATGGCCTGCATTTTTATGTAAAAAATCCCAAAGGGCTGGTATTGTATTTTCATGGCAACAGCCGTAGTATAAAGGGTTGGGCAAAATATGCACGCGATTTCTACCGGTTTCAATATGATGTGGTTTTGGTTGATTACCGTGGATTCGGAAAAAGCACCGGCAAACGGAGTGAGCGCGAAATGCTGAAGGATATGCAGTTTGTGTATGATACACTTGCGGTTACCATGCATGAACATCATATTATTGTTTATGGCCGAAGTATGGGAAGTGGGTTTGCCAGTAAAATTGCAAGTGATAATAAACCGCGATACCTTATTCTTGATGCACCTTATTACAGTTTTATAAAAGTAGTGGAAAGGTTTCTCCCCTTATTCCCAAGCCGATGGTTATTACGTTATCATTTACGTACCGATAAATGGATAAAACATGTAAACTGCCATACGTATATCCTGCATGGAACCAGGGATTGGCTCATTCCTATAAAACATAGCGAAAAGCTAAAAGCATTGATGCCGGGGAAAATTACCCTCATTCGTATTGAAGGTGGCGGACACAATAATCTTCCAACTTTTCAAACCTATCACAACTTTCTGCGTGATATTTTGCTTTACTAACGATCGTTCGTTTATTAATACTGACTTACATTCGCGGTCATCCGAACGTTCGGATTATCATTTACCAACTGAAATTTTACCGCTGTCATGCAATTAGCTACAAGACTTACCAAGTTTAATGAACCAGAAACACTAAAAATGGCAAAACTGGCGCGCGAACTGCGTGCACAAGGCCACGATGTAGTGGGGCTTAGTCTCGGCGAGCCCGATTTTGATACGCCCGATCATGTGAAAGAAGCACTTATTAAAGCTGTTGAAAACAACTTTTCACACTATCCTCCGGTGGCAGGCTATCCCGAATTACGCGAAGCCGTTTGCTTTAAATTGAAACGTGATAATAACCTGGATTATAAACCGGAACATATTGTTGTAAGCACCGGTGCAAAGCAAAGTATTGCTAACCTGATAATGGCCACGGTGGAAGCGGGTGATGAAGTAATTATTCCTACGCCTTACTGGGTTTCGTATAGCGAAGTGGTAAGAATGGCGGATGCTACACCGGTAATGGTGCGTACATCACTGGAATCGGGTTTTAAAATTACTCCTGATCAACTTGAAGCGGCTATTACCGATAAAACGAGGTTGTTCATGTTTAGCAGCCCCAATAATCCTACGGGTTGTGTGTACAGCAAGGCCGAATTAGAAGGGCTTGCAGAAGTGTTTCGCAAATACCCTGAAATATGGATTATGAGCGATGAGATTTATGAATATATAAACTATGTGGGCAAGCATGAAAGTATTGCGCAATTTGATGATATTAAGGATAGGGTAGTGATTATTAACGGGCTTAGCAAAGGCTTTGCTATGACGGGTTATCGCCTTGGTTATATAGCCTGCACCAACCTGGATTTGGTAAAGGCCTGCGATAAAATCCAGGGACAAATTACAAGCGGTGCCAATGCGGTTACCCAACAAGGTGCCGTGGCAGCGCTACTGCATGACACCGCTCCAAGTATGGCTATGCGTGATGAGTTTCAAGCACGTAAAGGTCTCGTTATACAAATGCTTTCCGAAATACCGGGGTTGCGATTATCCGAACCTGATGGTGCCTTTTATGTTTTCCCCGATGTGAGCAGCTATTTTGGGAAAAAAATAGGCGATAAGGAAATTGCCAATGCCGACGACCTAGCTATGTATTTGCTGGAAACTGCCCATGTAAGTACGGTAACCGGTGGTGCATTCGGAGAACCTAATTGCATCCGCATAAGCTATGCAGCAAGCAGGGCCGATTTGCAAAAAGGTTTTGGCAGAATTAAAAATGCGCTGGCTGCCTTACAATAAGGCGACACCATCAAATACTTTTACGGCCGGACCTGCGAGCCAGATATTTTGAAAAGATGTCTCTCCGGTCCGGTCGTATTCTACATACAGCATGCCGCCGTTGGTTTCTACTTCTACATGGTTAAAGCCTCTTTCGTTATGGGCATGCACCAATGCGCTTGCCGTTACCCCGGTGCCGCAACTATAGGTTTCATCTTCCACGCCCCTTTCGTACGTGCGAACAAAGATCCGGCTATCGTTTACTACCTGCACAAAGTTCACATTTACGCCATCATCCTTGTATTTGGGGCTGTTGCGAATATTTTTTCCCTGTGTTACCACATCGTAGGTAGTTAATTCAGGTACCTGCTTTACCACATGTGGTGAGCCTGTATTTAAAAAATCGAATGTGGTATGTGATTCTATTTCGGGAACATCCTTCATCTTCAGCCGGATGGTACGGTTCATTTCTATAGCAGCGTTATGCGGCCCATCTACCGCAATAAAATGATATTCGTTTTTTACGATGCCAATGTCGTGGGCAAATTGTACAATACACCGGCCGCCATTGCCGCACATGCTGCCTTCTTTGCCATCTGAGTTAAAATACACCATACGAAAATCAAACCCATTTTCATTTTCAAGCAACATGAGTCCATCGGCACCAATGCCATAACGGCGATGACATATCTTTTCAATCTGTGCCTGTGTAAGGCTGTGTTTTTTGTCACGGTTATCGATGATGATAAAATCGTTTCCGGTACCGTGGTATTTTGCAAAAGGGATGTTCATGATAGTGAATAAGTCAATGAGTCAATAAGTGAATAGTGAATAGAGAGTAGAGTGGGGGTGTGTGGTTGATGAGTGGGGGGGAAGTGAAAAGTCAATAAATCAATAAGTCAATTGGTGAATATGATGGTTTCAGAATAACTTCAAGTTGGAATTTCAAATTTCAAATTCAAATCCCTTCCATAATCCCCAACGCTTTTACAATCAGGGATTCAACGGCTGCGGTGCCATCTTTGCTGAATGTTTTGGTAACACGGTTTGCTACTACAGCATTCAGGCTAAGGCATTGGTGTCCCAACAGTTTTCCTAAACCATAAATGGCGCTGGTTTCCATTTCAAAGTTGGCTATCCGATGTTGGCCATAATTAAAATGGGTAAGAGAATCTACTAAATCGGGCTGCCTTAATCCTAAACGAAGTACGCGACCCTGCGGACCGTAAAAACCCGGACAGGTAACGGTAATACCTGTATAAAAACCATCTACAAAATGCTTGAGCAAAGCCATGCTTGCCGCAGCAATATAAGGTTTGGAAAACTGGCTGTTCAACTGCGTTTGGGTAATAAATTGCTGCAGCAGTTCATTTTCTTCATCATGGGGATCAAGTAAATAGTAATTCAGCAAATTATCGATACCTAATCCATGGGTACCTGCAATAGCGGCATCAATGGGAATATCGCCCTGCAAACTTCCACACGTACCGATCCTTATTATTTGCAGACTTGTTTTTTCCTGCTTAATGGTGCGGGTTTCAAAATCAATATTAACCAGTGCGTCCAATTCGTTTAATACTATATCAATATTATCCGTCCCAATACCTGTGCTCACCACCGATATACGTTTGTTGCCAATTCGACCGGTATGGGTAATAAACTCGCGGTGTTCCTGCTGCACTTCTACTTCATCAAAGTGCTTGGAAACCTGTGAAACCCTGCCCGGGTCACCAACGGTAATAACGGTTTCAGCTAATTCTTCGGGGCGAACATTGAGATGATAAATAGCGCCCCGGCTATTGAGGATAAGTTCACTTTCAGCAATTTGTGCCATCGTTCAAAGGTAAGTATGTTACATGCAAGATTGTTAATTCAGTTGCAAATGGTTTTCCAAAATTGCAACCAAACCCTTATTTTTGCAGCCTATTCAAATATAGTATTTCAGTTTTTTTTTGGAATTTGGAATTTTTGATTTGAATATCTCAACCAGGTACCGTGGCCGAGTGATCAGGCAGAGCTCTGCAAAAGCTCGTACAGCGGTTTGAATCCGCTCGGTACCTCAAAAAAATTACCAGGATTATTCCTGGTTTTTTTATGCCTTGAATTTTTTGGGCCATAAAAAAAATCCCCCACCATAACCGGCAGGGGATTTTTTATTTTTTGTTGAAAAAGCTTATTCGGCTACCACTTCAAATTCAACTTCAGTTACATTGCTGTTACCAAAGTCAACACTTGCTTTGTAGGTACCAATTTCTTTTACATCATCAAGAATGGTAATACGACGACGGTCGATATCATATCCTTTTTGCTCACGGATGCTGCGGCTGATTACTACCGAAGTAACGCTACCGAAGATTTTGCCGGATGTACCTACTTTGGCGCCCACTTTCAGTGCACCATCTTTCAGTTTGGCAATTACTTCGTTGATTTCGGCCAGCAATTTGGCTTCTTTCTTAGCTTTTACTTTCAGCTTTTCTTCGCGCATTTTCAAGTTCGAAGGAGAAGCTTCCACCGCTAATTTTTGCGGGATAAGGAAGTTACGGGCATAGCCGCTTTTTACAGAAACCAGTTCGGCTACACCGCCCAGGTTGTTCACATCCTGAATTAAGATTACTTGCATTGTAAATTGTATTGCTCCCAGAGCCCAGCTTTTGCTGTCTGACGCCTGAAGCGTCATTAGGGATGGTTACTAAATATTTAGGATTTATGATTTTTGAATGATGATTTATTAAATCATCATTCAAAAATCATAAATCATCATTTCATCAGATCGGTTACATAAGGTAACAAACACATTTGACGGGCACGCTTGATAGCTTCGGCAACTTTGCGCTGAAACTTAAGGCTGTTACCGGTAATGCGGCGGGGAAGAAGCTTACCTTGTTCGTTCAAAAACTTTTTGAGGAACTCGGCATCTTTATAATCCACATAGCGGATACCCATTTTCTTAAAGCGGCAGTATTTCTTGGCACGCTTTTCGGCCTTGTGGGCGGTCAGATATTTTATTTCTTGTCTTGCCATGGTATTAAGCCTCCGCGTTTTGGGTTTCCGTTGCTTTTACACCACTTCTCTTTCTTGTTGTGTACTCGACGGCGTGTTTATCGAGTTTCACAATCATGTGACGCATTACATTGTCGTCACGCAGAAACTGAATCTTTAATTTTTCATTCAGTTCGCTTGGAGCTTTGTACTCCATTACCCAATAAAGCGCTGTTGTCTTTTTTTGGATGGGGTAGGCGAGAGACTTTAAGCCCCATGGATTTTCAGATTCAATGGTACCGCCATTTTCCGTAATGAAGTTTTTATACTTCTTTTGGGAATTGGAGTAGTCATCATCCGAAAGCACAGGGGTAAAGATCACCATCAGTTCATAATTGTTCATGATCCCTGTTTGTTTTTAAATGTTTCCAATGGACGCTCTTATAATGATAACAAGAGTGAATCAGGCCATTAAACCTAATTTGGGGCGGCAAAGGTAAGGGGATTGGTTGATAAATGGTATAAAAATTCAGGTATTTCAGTGGTTTAGGGTGCAAAAGTGTTGGTTTTAAGCCCAATGGAAGGAATGGGATAACGGCAGCCCGATAGAATTTAATAAAGACTATAATGGGCAGAAAGGCAGTCTGATATCAACGTCATACCAATTTAAACCCTTACCATCACTAAACGCTTCGCTTTGTAATTCACTGCCTTCATTAAACTTTTTCTTCCCCAATAAGGTAACTACCGCCTTACTAATTATCCCTGCGATTATTAAGTCGCACGCCTGCCTGACCGGACGGGCAGGGGTAATAATGTGAAGGCTAATCAAAGAACTTTTTGCAGGGCTAAATTAGGGAGAATTTTATAAGAAACCTTCAACTTGTTTTAGTC
This sequence comes from Chitinophagaceae bacterium, assembly GCA_041740575.1. GTDB lineage: Bacteria > Bacteroidota > Bacteroidia > Chitinophagales > Chitinophagaceae > Phnomibacter. Next base: position 45,679 of record JBGSLS010000024.1, read on the forward strand.
TTCGCTGTAGTTTAGGAGCCGTTGGTCGAAAAGGCCTGCCTTTGCCGGCAGGCAGGCACAACGGCGGCGGGGATGGGCGAAACTTGATTAAGGCAATATACCAACAATGGCAAAAGAAGCTATAGAAGCGTTGGTCGAAAAATTCTAACGGCGGCAGGGTTGGGTGAAACGCTCGTTGAAATCGAAAAAGAGAGCTACCCTTTTCTACCATACTTTTATTATGCCAGACTTTATACCTTCTCCCCTGATTTCAAGCAAAATGGTATCAGCCAGATAAGGACGTTTCAAATAACCCCAAACAGAATTAGAGCTATCAAACTTACTAAGTTGGTCACGTTTTATAAATATACCTAGTACTGGGGTAGGCCTTGAATTAAAACTTAAACTATAAGGAAATTCAGTTCCTTCCATTAGAATTGTTTCCTTTACAGATTCATGGCCATAGGTAAATGCCTTTTCAATAAATGCCTCAAAGAAAAATTCAGGGCCTGAAAAACTATCTACTTTATAATCTAGTTTTCTTACAAAAACCCTTCGTTCCACTGATTCCACAACAGAATAAGACATTTTTCGAAAAATCCAATTTTGTTCTCCGTAAGCAGCATCTGCTAAAAAATCATAAAAAAGATATAATCCGCAACTTATCAATAAAATGATAAAAATGTATTTTATATTATCTTTCATTGCTTTAAATTTTTTTGGCCATCCAAATCTGGCACATCTTCATTAAGTGGATGTACAACTATTACAGGATTTCTTCTTCCTTTTATTTCCTCACCGCCAAACATGGAAATATAAAAATTAACCCTATTAATAGTATTTGGCAGGAACTTGGTCCAAAGATTAGGTTCAATTTGAGTTAAAGCATTTTGATCAATCAATCCATGAGCCGATCCTATTCTGCTTGTAGCTAAAGTTGAATATGCAGCCTGACAAACATCAATACAAGAATTGCCAATAAGCGAGTAAGTTTTGCTCGCAGCAACTTCTCTTGCTTTTAGTTTCATGGCTCTATCTTCCTCTGGCGTAGTTTTAATTGCCACATAGCGGTCATATGCTTGAGGATGGGCTTTATTTATGTTATTTGCTTCAAGTACCAACTGGTTGATATCAGTTCCATTTCCTAACGGCGTACCAATATCGGGCATGTATGATTCACCATAAGCTCCGTGTTCCTTTGTTCCATTTAAGGAATAATAGAACCAACCATCTTTTGGATTTCCTATAATTACAGCCGCATGACCAGCACCTTTAGCACCGGTACTGGCATTTAGAAATATTATATCCCTTCCATCAGGATCAATCCCATTTATAGGATTATTTGCAACGTAGTTATAGGGTGTAAATTTAAAGTAGGAATCTGCCATAGGGTCGATTTGCAAAAATCTACCGATTTGGGGATCATGTTGCCTTGCATGAAAATCATATAAATTTAGGCCTGAAAAATCAGAAAATTCTTGGATTTGCAATTCCTTAGAAGAAAACTTAAACTTATTCTCCAACTTCCCTGCCGCCTTACTACTTATCCCCGCCATTGTTAACCCGAACGGGTAATAATGCAATTACCTCAAACCCACAGCCCAACAACCTTTCAAAGAACCAATAATGTTGTAAAAATGCAGGTTTTCTCACAAAAACCCGCATTTTTTTTAACCCATTCTGTACATTATTCCATGTAGCAATTGGGATTTTCCACCAGTAATTTATGGGCATTTATTACTTGTTTATCCAGATAGCCCTGCACAAAAGCCACATACCGGTAAAATTCCTTGCTGCCCGGTGCATGCCCCGAAATGGTGCGCACCACCGCTTCATCTACCCCAAGAAGTAGCAGGGTGGTAATGGCAGTGCGTCGCATGGTGTGTGCCGAAAGATGTTCGTAAAAACGCCAT
>JBGSLS010000025.1:0-3100 GCA_041740575.1 Chitinophagaceae bacterium
CCCGCCATTGTTAACCCGAACGGATAATAATGTGTGGCTTCTCAAAGAACTATTTGTAGGGCTAAATTAGGGGATGTCGTTTATTTATTCGTAGAAAGATTTCGACTTCGCAGTGGTTTTGGAGCCGTTGGTGAAAAACACACAACGGCGGCGGGTTGAGAGGGGCTTTCGCCTAAGGACAAAACCAACGCGGGCAAAAACGGGGAGAACACATGCATAGGCAAAATGAATGCATTCATTTATTGACCGACGAAGAAGGATTGAGCGGGCAAGGTGATGGATGATTTTTTTATGGGTACTAATTGTAAAACAGTATGAATTTTTCAATAGCCATTCATGGCGGTGCGGGAACGATTGTTCCGGAAGACATGACCCCTGAATTGGAACAGGCATACAGGCTTGTATTGCAGGATGCGGTGGATGCAGGTTATGCTATTTTGGAAAAAGGTGGCGATGCCGGCGATGCTGTTTTAGCTGCCACTATTGTGATGGAGGATAATCCGCTTTTTAATGCAGGACGGGGTTCGGTTTTTACAAATACTGGTGGTCACGAAATGGATGCAGCCATTATGCTCGGAGCTAATTTAGATGCAGGTGCAGTAGCAGGTGTTACCAATGTAAAAAATCCGATAAAACTCGCAGCAGTAGTTATGCTTCATAGCGATCATGTGTTTTTATCCGGTCGCGGAGCGGAAGATTTTTCTTTACGCAGGGGGTTGATTCCTATGCCACCCGATTATTTTTTCTCGCCCTTCCGGCAGGCACAATGGAAGGCTGTGCGGGATACCGAAACCTATGCGCTCGATCATAATGTACATGCGGTAAGCCAATTGATGAAAGATAAAAAATTTGGTACAGTAGGCGCCGTGGCTTGCGACCAACGGGGTAACCTTGCTGCAGCCACAAGTACAGGCGGCATGACCAATAAAAAATATAACCGTATTGGCGATACACCCATTATTGGTGCCGGTTGCTATGCCAATAATAAAACCTGCGCCATCAGCAGTACAGGGCATGGAGAATTGTTTATCCGCGCGGTTGCCGCTTATGATGTGAGTTGCCTGATGGAATACAAAGGGCTTAGCTTGCAGCAAGCTATGGAAGTGGTAGTAATGGAAAAATTGGTTGCCATTGGTGGCGAAGGCGGCATGATTGGTGTGGATGCATCGGGGCAAACAGCCATAATTTTTAATAGTGCAGGTATGTATCGCGGGTTGCGTAATCAACAGGGGGTGAATGAAGTGAATATTTACCGGTAGGAGTGCTAAGCGGGAACTCAGGACAGCACTCAACTGAGAGAACGAACGCTACAGATATCGGGGGGATAAAAGAATCAATCCACTGTCACATAACACCATTCAGAAAACAAATCAACACAGTTATCACAAAAATGAGAAAAATAAAATCGAATTCGTATTCTGTAAAAGCCTTTTTTTCTAAATCTATTCGAATTAATCCTTCCGGCAAAAAATCTTTCCCGGGAATAGTCATCTAATCTAGTATATTCATCCAGTGGAGGATTATTATAAAAGCTGGTATTTTTAATGCTTTTGAAACATTCATCATGTAGCATTTCTAATTCGTAGTTGCCTGAAAAAAGTTTAATAATAGTGTCATATTGAGGGGCAAAAATCATATTCTGGGGCAATTTGATTCCATTTTCTAAGGTCAATTTTCCTTTAAAAACTAAACCATTGATTGAGTCTAATTGGCAAGAGAATGATTCTATCTTACAATAAGGATTGGCAGACTGTGCAAATACATTTTTTTGCTCTCCAAGGAAAAAAATAGCTGAGAATAAGATTAACATTAAATTATTTACCATTTTTCTTATTATTTAAATAATTTATTTTTCCAGCATGTGTGGATTGAAATTTTAAATCTGTTAGATTAAAATACTGAAGAGCAAGGTCACTAAAAGAAATTATAATTCCTCGACTAAATTGAGGTAACTTAGTCTCCGATAGGGAAATCGCATAATAGTGAGCAAGTGACTCTTGCTGTTCATAGGTAGCGTATTTGGTGAGATTTTCCTTTCCATTTAAGCCATACATTAATTCTACATGCAATACCTCGTGATAAAAGGAACGCACAAGATCACCATAGCCAATTTTGCCAGACATGAATCCTGCAAACCAATTCTTTCCCAGAGTCATTTCTGCTGCATCTTTATCAAGATGTTGAATATATTCTGTTGTGTGTCCCTCATCATTTAAATCTTCATTCCTTTTTATTTTCGAAAGGGCATTTGACTTAAAATAATCCGGATACGTTTTGGCAACTGCATCGAAAGCCCCCCAATAGTTCTTAGCTTCAACGAGTTTCCTTACATCAGACTCAATATTTAATTGGTTATCAGGTTCTTGATTATTACCGTCCCATCCACCTGAATTTAACCAATTTAAAAAATTATCTTTTGTTTCGTTTAAAAGCCCAATTTGTCTTTCTCTATCATGCTTATCCATATCTCCAACGTTGCGAAAATCATTATTCTGCATGCCATCGGGATCTATAAAACGAATCGTATTATTATAAGCATATGTATAAGGACTCCATTTTCTACTAGTTTCCGCCAACGGATCAATATGGTTCCACCTCCCAATCTGCGCATCGTACATCCTCGCCCCATAATCCATCCACTCAAGCCCGCTGCCATCGCTAAATTCCTGCCTTTGTTCTTCCTTACCGTTATACTTAAACTTATTTTCCAGCTTCCCACTCGCCTTACTGCTGATGCCAGCCATTGTTAGTCCGAACGGGTAATAATGCTTTTTGCCTCAATCCCCGTCCAACCTGCTTTTCAAAGAACCATTAATATGGTAAAAATGCAGGTTTTTTCACAAAAACCCGCATTTTTTTAACCCATTCTGTACATTATTCCATGTAGCAATTGGGATTTTCTACCAGTAATTTATGGGCGTTTATTACCTGTTTATCTAAGTAGCCCTGTACAAAAGCTACATACCGGTAAAATTCCTTGCTGCCCGGTGCATGCCCCGAAATGGTGCGCACCACCGCTTCATCTACCCCAAGAAGTAGCAGGGTGGTAATGGCAGTGCGTCGCATGGTGTGTGCCGAAAGATGTTCGTAAAAACGCCAT
>JBGSLS010000026.1:0-25296 GCA_041740575.1 Chitinophagaceae bacterium
TTGGGGCTGCCCAATAATTGGGTCATACCTGAAAACCGGAAAATATGCTGTGCTGAAGTGGCATCGAATTTGTACCACACGTCATCGTTATTATCTGCATTACCACAGGCATTAACGGGTGCGGAAGATTGGGTGGCACCTGCGGTGGTAACGTTGGTCGCAATGGTGCAGGTTTGCCCGAAGGGCTGAACCAAAAGCGATAGCGCGCCGCTGCAATCATCATTTATGGGTTGTGCAATGGATTGCGCAAAAAGAAACAGTAATAAAATAATACCAGAAAAGCGGAAATTTTTCAGGCTGGAATTGCAGGCCTTGCTTTTCGGATGCCGGATAACCCTTTTCAGTTGATTGATATGCATCCCTAAAAATATATACTTTCATTCCATTATGCAAACCCTAATTTAGGCAATAGCTGCTAGGGCTGTGTGAATGGAGTAAAAATTGAGCAAGGCCACTTCATGTTATTGTTGCAGATATTGAGCTGGTAATGGAAATCCGAGGCTTTCAGCGCACCAAAAAATATTCAAAATAAAATACCTGTTTTTATCTTTCAGCAATTGAATACTGTTGATACCGCGGTTGGTAACCGGGCCATTTTTGGTAAGTTTAGTTGCATAAGTGGTAAATGCATGGGCAATGGTGCCGTAGCTTTCGGTTTTATTACCAATTTCATATTCAAAAAAACCGGCCGTTCGGCTTGAGAATCGGGTGATATATTCTTCCGGTGTCCAGACAACATAGGTGAAGTTACTGTCGGGTGTTTTAGTAGTGGGAATTAAGCGCCCATCTTTTGCAAACAAATACCTGAAACGGTCCCAATTGCGGGGTTCATTGCCTTCGCCGGATATTACTTCGTAAAGCGCTTTTATAATTGCATCGGTTGACTGTACATCTTTTGTATAGTCCTGTTGGGCTTGTGCGTGGAAAGTTATCAATGTGGAAAAAAGGCAAGCGAGCAGTAATTTGTTCATATCATATTATTTGCATGTGAAGATAGCGGGTGTAAAACTGTTTTATGCACCGGCTATATAAAAAAAGAACCCCGCAGGAACACCTGCGGGGTATAAAACCAAACATAACACCCACACCCTTAATCCTTTAGTATCTTCATGGGATATTGAGATACAAGTTCTTTATATTTTTTCCATTGATTATTTTTCAACGTATTGATACGGTTGATGGCATCACCGGATAGCGACTGGGCAATCTGAATGGCACGCTCTTCCTGCTCGCCGGGTATGACGCTTTTTCCCATTACCAACTGTCGCACTTCATTCATTTTATTTTGTACGGTTAATTGGTAGGCGGTTCCATAGCCTTGCTTTTCCTGGCGTTTGCCAAACATGTATTCACGTATAAGTTTTATGCTATCCTGTATGGCTTTTCCTGACTTACGAAGTGAATCGGCCTGCGCTCCTTTTTCATCTTTCAGCAAGGTTTCCATTTTCTTAATGCCATCATCCATATCGGTAAGTGCATCATTTGCATCGGTTAAGTTGGTAGTCATTTTGTACAACCTGTCCATGTATTGTTTTTGTGCTTTGCGAACATCAGCAGGGTAAGCAATACGCGGATCATATTTTACTTCAAGCTGCGTACTGTCGCTCCATTTTCCTGCGGTAACCACCACTTTATAGGTGCCGGGTTCAGCCTGCATACCACCGCTTTGCTCCGGTGCACCCGGGCGTGGCTTGGGTTGTTGTGGCTGGCGAATACCTTTAGTTTGATAACCCCAGTAAGCGCGGTTAAATCCGGTGTCGGCTTTTGCCTTATAGGTGCGAATAGGTTCGCCACCTGCATTATAAATTTTTATGGTTACACTATCTGTTTTTGCAGCTTTGCCCGTATCAGGTTGCGGACGGTAGTAAAAATTAATCGGTGCATTTTCATTGCGGTTATCGGCAGCATACGTGCCCCATGTGCTGTACTCAATACCCGATGGGCCACGCATTTGTGCCTGGTAAGCTATAGGTGAAGGCAAAACGGTGAGTGGCTTGCTGCCGATGGTTCCCTTGCCCGCTGCGGCTACCCTAAGTGGGCGTAAATCATCAAGTATAAAGAGTGAGCGGCCAAAAGATGCAATAGCTAAATCACCTTCACGCTCCTGAATAGCAAGATCATACGTGCTAACGGAAGGATAACCATTTTTAAACTGCTGAAAAGTGGTTCCGCCATCTACACTTATCCAAAGCCCTTGCTCTGTTCCTACAAACAAAAGGTTGGGTTCTACCGGATCCTGTATATAACATAGTGCATAGCCTTTCACTTTTTTATCATCCACCAATCTTGTCCAGGTTTTTCCATAATCCATCGTGCGGAAAATATAAGGCGCCATATCACCGAGTCGATAATGGTTGGCAACAATTACCGCTTCACCTGCATTGTATGTATTGGTTCTTATTTGCTGAATCCAGCAAAAGGCAGGTAGTCCCTTAATATTTGCAGTTAAGTTATTCCAGCTTTTGCCACCATCGCGTGTAAGCTGTACTTGTCCGTCATCGGTGCTCACCCACAATACATCTTTTTCTTTTTTGGAGGGCTCAATAGCGAGAATGGTGCAATGGTTTTCGGCGTTGGTAATATCAATCGTTAGACCACCATTTTCATCCTGCTTCAGTTTTTCAGGATTATTGGTCGTGAGGTCGGGGCTAATTATGCTCCATGCAGTGCCTTTGGCGTTGCTTTTATGTACAAACTGGCTGCCGTAGTAAATAGTGTTATGGTCAAATGGATCCTGGGCAAAAGCTGCATTCCAGTTATAGCGCAAGCGAATATTGGCATCGGGTGAAGGCGGGCGTAAAGACCAGCGCTCACCTGTCATGCGGTTGGTACGGCCCAGGTTTCCTCCCTGGCTCATGCTGTACACCCAATCGGCATTATCCGGGTCGGGTATTACGTCAAAACCATCGCCACCGCCTACACTTTGCCAATAGCTGTTGCGGATGCCGCCATCTGCCCACACATAGGCTGGTCCATGCCAGCTACCGTTATCCTGCAGGCCACCCATTACATTGTAGGGTATTTGGTTATCGGTGTTTATGTGGTAAAATTGTCCCAAGGGTAATTTTTCATCAAAAGCCCATGTGCGACCACGGTCGCGGCTTACTGCAATACCTCCATCGTTTCCGTTAATGATAAAACTGGGATTTTCAGGATGTATCCACCATGCATGGTGATCGGGGTGAATACCACTGTAGGGAATAATTACCCGGAAGCTTTTTCCGCCATCATCACTTTGGGCAATCATCTGGTAAATATTGTAGAGCCTGTTTTCATTGGTGGGGTCCACAGCAATATCCTGGAAATAAAAGGGACGATTGGTAACCCATTGCGGATTGTCGTTTACTTTTTCCCAATTGAAACCGCCATCTTCTGTTCGAAATAAACCGTTTTTGGTGGCTTCAATCATGGCGTACATCACATTGGGGGCGCTTTTGGCTATGGCCAATCCCATCCGGCCGGTGGTATCGGGCAGGCCTTCTTTTTTACCCATTTTCTTCCAGTTTTCTCCACCATCCCAGGTTATGTATAATCCACCGCCATCGCCCTGGCTGGTAAAACTCCAGGGTGTTCTGCGGTGGTTCCACATATTGACCATAATTTTATTGGGGTTCGATGGATCCATCACCATATCGCCTACACCTGCATTTTCGTTGGTGTATAGAATTTTATTCCAGGATTTTCCGCCATCGGTGGTTTTGTAGACCCCGCGTTCGGGGTGGGCCGCAAATGGATTGCCAATGGCGCCTACGTAAACGATATCGGGATTAGTGGGATGAATTATAATGCGATGGATACAAACCGTTTTTTCAAGTCCCATCATTTTCCAGGTTTTACCACCATCCATGGTTTTGTAAATCCCTGCTCCAAGGTTAATGCTGTTTCGGGGATTACCTTCACCAGTACCTACCCATACGGTAGATGGATTGCTTTGCTGAATAGCGATGGCGCCAATATTCAAAATAGGCTGATCATCAAAAATAGGTTCCCATTTGGCACCACCACTTGTGGTTTTCCAAACACCACCACTTGCTGCTCCAATGTAAATGATATCGGGGTTATTATGCACTGCATCAATGGTCGTAACCCTTCCACTCATGCCCGCCGGGCCAATATTGCGTGCTTTCAGGTTTTTAAAATCCTTTTCAATAGAAACAGGTTGAGCGAATGAAGATTGGCCATGCCAGCCAATAGCTGCCAACAGCAAAGCAGAAAACAACGATTTTCTCATAAAAGCAGTGAGTTTGTTTTGGTAAGATGATTTGACGCAAATAATGGTAAATATGTTCGTTAAACAATGAGAATTCCAAATGCTTTCATTTGACGGCATGTTTTTCTAAATAAATAACTACTTATGACTGCTATTATGCATATTATAATTTAAAAATTTAATCAGGAGCGTTTCCCTATTTTTATCGCTAATAATGATTGCCATATGAGCCTTGAAAAAAAGTTGCCAAATAGCCGCAGGCATTTTGTAAAGCTAGCCGCCCTTAGTTCCGCCGGTATCTTAATTATGCCCAGGCATATACTGGGTGGTGTAGGTAAAAATGGGACTAAATTTCTTGCACCAAGCGATAGAATAAACCTTGGATTCATTGGTACCGGAAAGCAGGGCTGTATCCTGAGTGATTATTTTTTGGATACCGGTGAAATAAATATTTTGGCAATTGCTGAAGTTTATAAAGGGAAGGCAAATCGTTTTACGGAAAAGGTAGAAGGGTATTTTACAAAACACCCACAAGCGCTTGGTAAAACTGAAATAGCAGTGTATAGTGATTTTAGAAAGCTGCTGGATAGAAAGGATATTGATGCGGTGGTAATTGCCACCCCCGATCATTGGCATGCGGCTATGGCAGTGCGGGCTGCCCAGATGGGCAAAGATATTTATTGTGAAAAACCTTTGGCCCTTACGGTAAAGGAAGGCCGGGCAATGGTTGATGCTACAAGAAAATATAAAAGGGTATTTCAAACAGGTAGTATGCAGCGTTCCTGGAAAGAATTCAGGCATGCAGTTGAATTGGTAAGGAACGGATATATAGGAGAAGTAAAATCAGTAAAAGTAAATGTGGGTGGACCTCCGGTGCCTTATAATCTGCCTGCTGAAACAATGCCCGAAGGATTGGATTGGTCGGCATGGTTAGGTCCTAACGGTTTTCAAAATTTTAATACCGAACTGGCACCACCGGTAAGTAAGGATGTTTACCCTAACTGGCGGTTGTATAAAGAGTTTGGTGGCGGAATGGTAACCGATTGGGGAGCGCATATGTTTGATATTGTGCAGTGGGCGCTTGATAAGGATAATAGCGGTCCTGTAAAATTTTTTCCTCCAGGTAATGGATACCCGGTGCTTACCATGGTTTATGAAAATGGAATAAAAATGACACATGAAAAATGGGAATGGGGCAATGCGGTTCATTTCATAGGCACAGAAGGAGAATTGAAAGTGGCAAGGGGAAAGTTGGAAACCACACCTGCTACCATAAAGGATAAAATAATTGGTGAAACAGAAAAGCATGTTTACAAAAGTGAGAATCATTATAAAGATTTTCTGAATGCTATGCGAACCAGGACAAAACCAGTGTGCGATGTGGAAACAGGCCATCGAACATCAAGCCTTGCCAACATTGCCAACATTGCTTACCAATTAGAAAGATCCTTGGAGTGGAGCCCTGAAAGAGAAAGATTCCGAAGGGATAAGGAAGCCAACAAATTATTGGGAAGAGAAATGCTGAATGAATGGAAGATTGATTTGTAGGATAGTAAGGTTTAGATTGATGTAAATAGAAGCATAAATTGAGGTGAGAATAGAAAGAAAAATGGGAAGGAAATGAAGAAAAATCGGAAAAATGTCATAAATTTGTGGCAAATGTCCGAATTATGAAAAAGGAAGCGCAAATAAAAGGCAAACCCTATCCAATAACTGAGCCTGTAAATTATAAGGTTGAAGAAACAGTTTCTACCAGTTATCAGCGAGGTGGTTTGGCACATGCAATAGCCTTACTTGGGTTAGCACAGCCCGATAGTATGCTCGATGCTCCTTCCGATTTTGATTTGGTGCATCTTATCAGGCAAGGGCTTTCCAAAATGGCAATGGATCGTATGATGTTGCATTATGATATTACCGCTTTGGATATGGCACGTATTCTGCATACTTCGGATCGTACTATGCGCCGTTACACTGAAGATAGTTTACTGAACCCGGAGCAAAGCGAACGCCTTATAGAATTGGCAAAACTGTATGCACATGGCATCGATGTATTTGGCAGTCCGGTGCGGTTCCGTCGTTGGCTTAATAGTACCATTTTGAGTTTAGGCAATCAGCGTCCGCTTGATTTATTGGATACCTCGGTAGGTATTTCTTTGGTAGATGATACCCTTGGCAGAATTGAACACGGTATTTCAGCATGAGAAAGGTATATCGAATGGCAAGTGAGCAATTTATCCGCAATTTGTCGGGTGCAGGTTCGGCTAAATATGGCGGAAGGTGGAACCCAAAAGGAAGTTATGTACTTTATACAGCAGCAACAGCATCGCTTGCCATGCTTGAATGGCTTGCACATGCCCGCGACCGCGATATGGATGAAGTTTATTGTTTAGCCACGCTACTAATTCCTGAAGGCCCCATTCAGCATTTTACCCCCGAGCAATTACCTGAAAATTGGAAAGATTTTCCACCACCACCCAATCTTCAGCAATATGGTGCAGACATGATTGCATCCGGTGAATGGCTTGGAATGGAAATGCCATCTGTACTGCTTCCTATTGATTATAATATTATTTTACATGTACACCATCCCTTGTTTCAACAGGTTGTTATTGAAGATGTTTGTGTATTGAAGCCTGACAAGCGTTTGCTGCCTTCCCCTTAATCAGCCTGGTACCAATTGCATGTTTTCTGATGTAAAATGTTTATCCGTAAAAGATTGACGATGCCGGTGAAAAATGATGGTTAATTTTTAAATGAACAAAGATGAATGCTGAACAGCAAAGACTAAAAGTAAATGCAGCGCGTAAGGTTCCGTTGGAGCCATGGGGAACCTATTTGCCGGAACGTCAATGGGGTACCGTTAGAGAGGATTACAGTGACAATAGCGATGCATGGAATTATTTTCCATTCGATCAGGCGCATTACCGGGCTTACCGTTGGGGTGAAGATGGCATTGGTGGTATATGCGACTATTTTCAGAATTTATGTTTTGGGGTAAGTCTCTGGAATGGCAGCGATCATATCCTGAAGGAAAGGTTGTTTGGATTAGGAAATTATGAAGGCAATCATGGCGAAGATGTAAAGGAGTTGTACTATTATCTCGACAATGTTCCAACGCATTACTATGCGCAGTTTTTATACAAGTATCCGCAAAAGGCATTTCCCTATGATAAATTAAGAAAAGAGAATGGGAAACGTGGTAAGCAGGAAGTTGAGTATGAAATACTCGATACGGGTGTATTTGATAATGATCAGTATTTCGACGTATTGATTACCTATGCTAAGAATGGTAAAAGAGATATTTCCATTAAAATTGATGTTACTAACCGTTACAGCAAGCCGGCCCCCGTTACCCTGCTGCCTACATTATGGTTTTTCAACCGGAACGATAATGAAAAAAAGAAACCGCAAATTAAATGGCTGAATGATACTTCGGTAAAAGCTTCGCATGGGCGTATGGGTAATTACTACCTGTATTTTCAAAAACCCAAAAAACTACTTTTTACCGATAATGAAACAAATAAGGAAAAGTTAAACGGGGGGAAGAATGATTCCATATTTGTGAAAGATGCTTTTCATGATGCCATTATAGATGGAAAAAATGTAAACGCGTTACAACAAAGAAAGTCAGGCACAAAATGTGCACCGGTTTATCAGTGTACAGTAGCTGCCGGGGAAACTAAAAGTTTCTATCTGCGGCTTACAGATGCTATGATGGAAACACCTTTCTCTCGTGATTTTTCCAGCATATTTGATAAGCGGAAGCAGGAAGCGGATGATTTTTATGCCGAAATATTACCTGCTGATTTAAGTGATGTACAACGTAATATTCAACGGCAGGCGCTTGCAGGATTACTTTGGAGTAAACAGTTTTATTATTACGATGTTGAGAAATGGATTCATAATAATGAAAGTATTGAAGCTATTTCTGAGCACAGGTTAAAAGGGCGAAATCATCAATGGATGCACCTGAAAAACCAGGATATCATTTTAATGCCCGATAAATGGGAATATCCATGGTACGCCGCATGGGATCTCGCTTTTCATTGTATTGCCATGGCTACGGTTGACCCGGTTTTTGCCAAACACCAACTGGTTCTCGTTATGCGCGAATGGTATATGAAACCTGATGGTCAATTGCCTGCCTACGAATGGAATTTTAGTGATGTTAATCCGCCGGTTCATGCATTTGCTGCTTTTAGGGTATATCAGATTGAAAAGAAAAAAACAGGTAAAGGCGATATTGATTTTTTGAAGCGCATTTTTCAAAAACTGATTGTAAATTTTACCTGGTGGATTAATCGTAAAGATCCCGGTGGAAATAATTTGTTTGAAGGTGGTTTCCTGGGCCTGGATAATATTGGTGTATTTAACCGGAGTATTCAATTGCACAGCGAAATGCAGCTTGATCAGGCAGATGGCACAAGCTGGATGGGAATGTATGCGCTCAATATGATGGATATAGCACTGGAAATTGGTATGAACGACCGTTCCTTTGAAGATAGCGCTACAAGGTATTTTGAACACTTCGTTTTGATTGCAGAAGCATTGAATGAACTACATCTTTGGAATGAAGATGATAAGTTTTATTATGATACGCTTTGCAGACCCAATGCTGCTCCTATTCAATTGCGTATTCAATCTATTGTTGGGTTGTCGCCTTTGTTTGCCGTTTCAGTAATCGATAGAAAAATGCTCGAAAAACTGGACGATTTTAATAAGCGTATCAGTTGGTTTGAAAACTACCGGAAAGCCAACGGTAAGTTTTGGCCTAATGAAGAAAAGGCAGAAAGCCAGGAAATTCTTTTATCCTTATTGCCGCGGGAAAGGTTGGAAGCATTGTTGCAGCGGTTACTGAATGAAGCTGAATTTTTAAGTGAAGGTGGTATTCGTGCTTTGTCCAAGTATCACGAAAAAAATCCTTATACCGTTAACCTCGAAGGCAATGATTATACCATTCAGTATGATCCGGGTGATAGTACATCGAGTATGTTTGGCGGCAACAGCAATTGGCGCGGGCCGGTGTGGATGCCTATTAATTACCTGATCATTAAATCGCTTCAAAAATTCGGTGAATTTTATGGCGATAACCTGAATGTGGAATACCCTTCGGGTTCCGGGGAGACGATGCCATTAAAGGAAGCCGTAAAACAGGTAACTGAAAGAGTAGTCAGTCTTTTTTTACCCGATGAAAAGGGAAACCGTAAGCTGCATGCTGAATATAATAGCTTTTACACCCGGCCGGGTAATGAGCACTTAGTGCTTTTTTACGAATACTTCAACGGCGATTCGGGACGTGGGCTAGGAGCTAGTCATCAAACCGGGTGGACGGCGCTGGTTGCTAATTTACTGAATGATTTGAGTGAAGGTAGTTAATGAAACGGGATTTTGACTAACAGTAAATTGGTCAGTGAAAACTGGATGACCTAAATTCAGATGTTGCTTGGTAAATGATAAGTTTCCGTTAACCCGGACTAATGAGTATTGCTATTTTGTGTAAACTTATACTTTTGCTGATATTTTTATAATGGTTGAAAATCCTTTTTTATTCAGACGTAACGTGGCACAATATGTGTTTTGGGCCATGCTGTTATTGCTGGTAAATGGTTGGGTGGACTTTGCTAACCACGCTTTATCAAATAAGCAATATAACCTTTCAACAGGCCAAATTATTTTCGATGATTTTGATACTTGTTATGAATGGATAGCAGAAGAAATGTTTGGTTTAGAAGATGCTATACCGGAAGAAGAGAATGGTTCAGACGAGCAGGGTAGTACGCAAAACCTGAAAATAACCCTGGCGTTTAATGAATTTACTACTTATGTCGTTATCCCGGCTTTTTATGAAAGCCAATACGCAGATTATATTCTTTCCAAAATTCCCTATCCTTTTATTGCCGGTTGGGTTCAACCGCCGAATGTGTAAGACTAAATTGTTTTAGACTTTTAGTTTTCTTCACTTACACATTTATATTTTTTATTATGATTAAATTCATGAGCACATCGTGTGCATTCATGCTATGCACGCTATGGGTGCAAGCACAAAAACAGGATAGTTTATTTCAAAGAATGGATCGTTTATTTATTGATGATTTTGAGAATGGCAAGCAGCTTCCTGTAAAGCTTTTGCATGCTGAGCCTTTATATATAGATCTGATAAGGGACCTCGGTGCAAGAAAGGGGGAAAGGGAATGGAATTTTGGCATGGGACTAACCGATAATTACATATACGATGCTTACGAAGCATTGGTAGAATATGAATGGGCGCCTATCAACAGGCTTGGTTTTGAAATAGAGTTGCCCTTTTCATTTTATTATAACCATTCAAACGGATTGCATTCAGATACACTCGAATCTAAAAATCCGGGGAGCCGATTGAAAAGTGTAAAACTGGCAACACAGTGGACATTTTTGGTAAGCCCCAAAGCTAAAACATCAATCGCCATTGGTTATATACATCAATTTTTAATGCCATCTTTCCGTGATTTTAAAAAATTAACGATGCTTTCGGGACATAAATTTGAGCCTTTTGTTGTTGCTGCAAAACGATGGGGTAATAATTTTCATACGCTGCTTTATACAGGGCCTGTTTTTGAGAAAGCAAACGGTGGTAAGGATTGGAATAGTGGTGCGCAGGCAAATTTTAGTTTACATTATATGCTACCGGGTACGCGCAATTTTATCGGATTGGAATCTAATGCCGAATGGTTTCATCAGGACTTTGATTTGACATTGAGACCGCAAATGCGCCTGGGAATCACCGATAATCTTTTGATTGGTATCGTTGCAGGTATTCCAATAGAGCGGGAAAATCAACGGCTTAGCTCATTTGTACGCTTGATTTATGAGCCTGCGGAACATAACCGAAAAAGAGGGCTGAAGCATCATTAAGCATTTTATTGGAAAGTAAATTTCAACTGGCACAATGGTAGTAAATACTTAAACAATACAATAGGTAAACGGGTAAATGTATATTTTTACTCTATAATATCAATTGCCATGGACGGATTGCTGGAGTATTTTAATTCGCTGGATGAGAAACCTGTGCATAGGATGCTTTTTCTTGTGCTTCCCATACTAACACTTTGGTTTATTGAAAATGGTTTTCCACTCATGCGTATGCGGTATAAAAAAGCCAAACTGCCGCATGCACTGATTAATTTTGGGTTTACCGCTTGTCATCTTATTATTCATGGCCTGCTAGCCGTTTTCCTCGTAAAAGTGAGCGATTGGGCGCAGGCAAATCAATTTGGAGTAGTGCATTGGCTGGGTCTTCCGGTGTGGGGCATTGTGGTGGCCGGCATATTAAGCATGGATTTTTTTGGTGGTTGGCTCGTGCATTGGGTAGAACATAAATCTCCCTTATTCTGGCGTATTCATATTGTTCATCATGCCGATAATAATGTGGATGTGAGTTCGGGGCTGAGGCATCACCCACTGGAGGCATTGAACCGATGGATATTTTTTACTGCCGGTGTTTTTATTATGGGCTTGCCTATTTATGCAGTAATGATTGCACAAACCTTTATGAGCATTTTTACCATGTTTACCCATGCAAATATCAGCCTGCCACGCTGGTTAGATAAAGGAATGAGTTATGTGCTGGTAAGTCCCAATATGCATAAGGTACACCATCATTGGAAACAGCCTTATACTGATAGTAATTATGGAACAGCTTTATCTGTTTGGGACCGTATGTTTGGAACCTACCGCGAACTAGATCCATCCGAAATCAGGTATGGGCTTGATAGATATTACGACAATGCCCGTGATGAAGAATTGGGAACGCTATTGAAAAGCCCCTTTGAGAATACGGCAAATTAAATATCCTATGGCTTTTCGGGTTGCTTTTTGATTGGTAAACTTTTATTTTTTTGGATGACCTTTTAGGTTATTTCCGATGGTAACTAAAGGATTTTAATTCTAAATATAGACCCATGCTTAAGAAATTTAACTTTCTGATTGTATTAGCTTGCATTTCATACTTTGGCTATAGCCAAATGCCAGAACTGGTAAAAGATATTTACAACTATACTACTATCGGTTCCATTACAGGCAGCGCCAATTTTACTGCTGTGGGCAATACAGTTTACTTTACGGCTATTGACGGTTTAACCGGATTTGAACTATGGAAAACCAATGGTACCAAAGATGGAACGGTATTAGTGAAAGATATTAATCCTGGTGTTGCTTCATCATCACCCGCAAACCTGACCAATGTAAATGGAACTTTATTTTTTACCGCAAATGATGGTACTAAGGGTATAGAACTCTGGAAAACAGATGGAACTCCGGAAGGAACTATTTTAGTGAAAGATATTTCACCTGATGCGGGATCATCGGTTCCTGCAAACCTATACAACTACAACGGTACCCTTGTATTTTCAGCAACAGGTGCTGGCACAGGCGCAGAATTATGGAAAAGTGATGGAACTGAAGCAGGAACAGTGCTGGTAAAAGATATTTACACCGGTGCTTCCGGTTCTACCCCAAGAACATTCATGACTGTAAATAGTACTTTATTTTTTGTGGCAGCAGGAACGGGCAGTCCTTCCAATTTCGAGCTTTGGAAAACAGATGGCACCGCTGATGGCACTATTTTGGTGAAGGATATCAATCCGGGAAACTTATCATCAGCTCCGGCAAACCTGGTTAACATGGCCGGAACCCTTTACTTTACTGCAAGCAATGGTGCTTCAGCTAATGGTACGGAGTTATGGAAAAGTAATGGAACGGAAGCTGGTACTGTGATGATTAAGGACATTAACCCTGGAACAGCAGGAAGCATTCCCTCCAATTTGGTAGTAATGAATAGCATCCTCTATTTTTATGCAACCAATGGCACCAACGGATTTGAATTGTGGAAAAGCGATGGAAGCGATGCGGGTACAAGCATGGTAAAGGATATAAACCCTGGTAACAACTCAGGTGTAAGCACTTCATTTAACCTTGTACACATGAATGGGAGTCTTTATTTTTCCGCTTCCGATGGAGTTACAGGGTTTGAATTATGGAAAAGTAATGGAACTGAAGGTGGAACTCAAATGGTACTGGAAATTATTCCTGGCAACATGGGGGGGCAGCCAACACAACTTACTGTTGCCAATAATACATTGTTTTTTGTATCCACCGGAAACGTGATGGGGCAGGGGATTTGGAAATCGAATGGAACAGCCGGAGGAACAGTTCATCTTAACGCTGTGGTGGTAGATGGAACCCTCTCCAACCTTTATGGCTTTGGAAATAATTTAATTTTTGTACATAATGGATACAAGGCGGCCCATCCTTCTACTGCTACCGGCCCCGAACCCTGGATTAGCAATGGCACCGATGCGGGTACGATATTGTTGAAAGACATAAATACTACCAATTCCGGTTCGGATATCAGTAATACATGTGCTATTGGGAATACTGTCTTCTTTAGCGCGGATAACGGCCTTTTAGGAGAAGAACTTTGGAAAACAGATGGTACGCCAACCGGTACAGTATTAGTAAAAGACATATGGGTGATTGGAACTGGTCGACCTGAATTCCTGACTAATGTAAACGGCACCTTATTTTTTGTTGCAGGCTCTGCAGGCTTTGGGCGTGAACTTTGGAAAAGCGATGGAACGGAAGCCGGTACAGTAATGGTGAAGGATATTGCGAGTGGAAATTCTGATCCGATAGGTCTTACGAACTGTAATGGTACTTTATATTTTTCAGCCTCGGTTACCGGGGTTGGAAGGGAGCTTTGGAAAAGTGATGGCACCGAAGCCGGTACCGTGATGGTGAAGGATATAGCTGCAGTAGGTTCAAGCAACCCTGCGAATTTTACATGGGTAAATGGTACAGTATATTTTACCGCGCGAAACGGATCTACAGGTAATTTTCATGACGAAGAACTATGGAAAACCGATGGTACCGAAGCGGGAACCGTTATGGTAAAAGATATAAGGCCGGGTACTTTGCCTTCTAGCCCTTCTTCTTTGATCAACTATAAGAATACCCTCTATTTCTCTGCGGATGATGGTGTTAAGGGCCGTGAATTGTGGAAAAGCGATGGGACAGAAGCAGGTACTATCATGGTAAAGGACATCAGGCCAACCAGTTCAAACGGATCGGGTCCATCTAGTCTTTTGGTAATGAATGATACCCTCTTTTTTTCAGCCAACAATGGTACCAATGGTGTTGAACTTTGGAAAAGCGATGGTTCGGAAAATGGCACAGTAATGGTAAAAGATATTTATGCAGGCACATCATCATCCTCTCCTACGGAAATGACTGTTGTAAACGGCACACTATATTTTATAGCTGCTGCCTTGGGTACAGGTGGCGAATTATGGAAATCAAATGGATCCGATGCCGGTACGATGTTGGTTAAGGACATAATTCCAGGTTCCGGGTCACCTTCCATCGGAAGACTGATAGGTGTAAATGGTTTCCTGTTTTTTGTTGCCAACCTTTCTACTATTGGATTTGAATTATGGAAGTCTGACGGTACGGATGCGGGTACTGTCAGCTTCGATATATTGGAAGGCCCAACTTCATCTAATCCAGGTGCCCTAACTGCAATGGGTACAAAATTGATTTTTACAGCAACCGATTTAATGCATGGTGCCGAATTGTGGGAATTTGAAACGGCTGCGGCTATTGATTTTACATGGACAGGCAATATAAGTACAGCATGGGAAAATCCAGGCAATTGGAGTGGCAATACGGTACCGGATTCTAATGCTGCAGTTGTAATTCCCACGGGCAGACCCAGATACCCTGTAATAAATGCAAATACCAGTATTAAAAATCTGAATTGTGTTTCAGGAGCATCCGTTACGCTCGCAAATGGAGTTGTTTTACAAGTGCTTCAATGATTTTTTGCCTACCAATTTATCGACAAGGTAAAACCCCAAAATGGTGCATATCATAAATAGTGCTAAGGTAGTTTCCTGACCAAGGTATTTGCTCCAGTTCACTTCGGGCATTGCCATTGAAGGTATCGGGGAATTTGAACCGGAAACCTCGAGAGAAAAGTCTGTAAGACTGATTGAATACCCTAAAATCATTATAAGAATAGCGCTTAATAAGCCACTTGCGATGCGGAAAATCCACAGGAATTGGTTCATTTTAATGGGTTTGGCTACCTGCAATCCTTCTATAGATTCCATCACATTTTTGGTAAAACGAACCGAAGGCTCCATCATTTGGTTGGGGGATTTTAGGATTGCATCAAGATCGGTAAATGCTTCAAATTCACGTAGCCAATCGGGATGAGTTGCCAGCTTATTTTCAATTTCAGCGGCTTTTTCAGGGGAGCATAATCCATCCAGGTAGTCTTGCAAATCCTGTTGTATCGTTTGTTCTGTTGCCATAGTTTTTTTCTTTTCAGGCGTATAAATTTCGTACTTCTTCTGCAAAATACGTTTCCATTTTTTGTTTCAGCCGGGTGCGCGCCCTGTGCAATTTTACTTTAGCGGTATTAGGGTCAATACCCATTATACTACCAATTTCTTCGAGCGATTGTTCGCCCTGGTAAAAAAGGGTAAGCACTTTGGCATCGTCGGGGGAAAGCATGGCAATGGCTTCATTCACCATGGTGGTTTTTGATTTGGCTTCCACCATTATTGCACCACCACCTGCCTGCTTGTTCTCCGCTGCTATCCGTACTTTATCCTGTTCCATACTCAGCGTATCCAGCTTCTTTTTGCGCAGAAAACTCAATCCAAGGCTATGTACAATGGTATAGAGCCAGGTACTGAATTTGCTGTCGCCCCTATAATCGGAAAGGCTTCGGTAGGCTTTTACAAATGCGCTTTGGGCCAGTTCTTCAGCATCTTCCCGGTTATTGGTCAATCGAAAGGCCACCGTAAACATCATGTTTTGATAGCGCGACACGAGTTCCGCAAAGGGTTGTTGGTTCCCTTGCAGCACTTGCGTTATCAATTCCCTGTCGGTTGGGGTGGTCTTCATATTGTTCGCTCATAAGACGCAGGTAAAGATAAAAAGGTTACAGGGGCAAAAAAAAGCCCCCGAATATGGTGATACGTGAAGGGTGAAACTTTTACGAGCGTTTCACCTTTCACCTTTCACATTTGACGTTTCACATTTGACGTTTCACGATTAATTTATCCCTTCTTTACCGGTGGTTTTGCCGGCGTACCGGGTTTGGCGGCCGGTTTCTTCAATTCATCGAGGTTTTGCTTGGCAATTACAAAATTGGGGTAAGCAGCAATGGCCTTATTATACCAGTCTTCGGCGGCTTTGTTATCTTTTTCTTTATAAGCAATGGCCCCCATCATATTCATGGCTGCGGCAAAAACGGGAACATCTTCACCATATCCTTCACCAATATCCAACCTCACCATTTGTTGCTTGGCTTCCGCGCTATCAGCAATTGCTTTTTGTAAGCTTTGTTTGCATTCAAGGATGCGTTCGAGTATAAATTGTTTGGTGGCCAATTGGTAGTAATTATAGGGGCTTGGCGCTACTTCAAGCAGTTTTTCGTACCATTCGAGGCTCTTTTTTACTTCGCCTGCTTTACCGCTTATATCAGCCAAAAGCGTAAGCGCGGTAATGTTTTTTGCGTCTTTTTCGTTTATTTCTCCGGCCAGTTTAAAGGCACCGCCAAAGTTGTTCATGTTATAATAAATAAGCGCCAGCGTATCATTAAAATTTGCTTCGCCGCCTTGCTGCAGGTAGCCGGTAAGCGCATAGGCGGCACTTCCCAGATCATTGTACTGTAAAGCCCTGCGGTAAAGCGAAAGGTAATCTTCCTGTTTCGCTGTATCAGCCTTTTGCGCAAAAAGCAAACCTGTTTGCAGGGTAACAAGGCAAAGAATCAATGTGAATTGTTTCATAGTTAGCTGGTTTATTTAAGTTAGCGAATATGCGATTTTTTTTGTAATCGTCAACTATGTTGTGTTGAGGATGCCATTACTCCGCTACTTTCGTGTGGTATGGCATTTTTTTCTACGTCTTCATCTATATTTATTACGTGCAATAAGCGGTTGGCGCCTTATCTCGTGCAGGAACTTGCCGAACTTGGGTATAAACCAGATACGGTGCAACCCACCGGCGTTTGGCTTACCGGTACCATGACCGATTGCATCAGGCTCAATATTCACCTTCGCTGTGCAAGCCAGGTGATGTATTCATTGAAAAAGTTTACCTGCCGCGGCCCTGATGATTTGTACCGCACGATCCACAAAATGCAATGGGAAAACATAATTCCGGAAGATGGTTACCTGTCCATCAACAGTAATGTGTACCACCACATGATTCGTACCGATATGTTTGCCAACGTAAAGGTGAAAGATGCCATTGTGGACCGTATTCGTAACAGAACCGGCAAGCGTCCCGATACCGGGCCTACCCTTGAAGGCACCGTTGTTTACCTTTTTTGGAAAGATGAAGAAGCCGAGATTTTCATAGATACCAGCGGTGAAACACTTGCCAAACATGGTTACCGTAAAATACCCGGTAAAGCGCCCATGCTCGAGGCACTTGCCGCCGCTACCGTACTTGCCACCAAATGGGACCGGCAATCGCCGTTTGTAAATCCTATGTGCGGTTCGGGTACGTTGGCCATTGAAGCTGCGTTAATAGCCACCCATCGTGTACCGGGGTTGCTGCGCACCAATTATGCTTTTATGCATGTGCAGGATTATGAAGAACAACTCTATCTTGATGCGCTGGAAGATGCAAAGCAAAAAGTTGTCGAGATTGCAGGGTTGCAAATATTTGCCTCCGATATAAGCGATGATGCCATCAACATTTCAAAAATAAATGCGGGCATTGCCGGGGTTGAATCCTATATAACCTGGGATGAATGTGATTTCGCTGAAACCACTGTGCCACAGGATGTTGCGGGTGTCATTATGTTTAATCCAGAATATGGTGAAAGGCTAGGCGATGTGGATGAACTCGAAGAAACCTATGCGCGGATCGGGGATTTTATGAAGAAAAATTGTAAAGGTTATACAGGATATATTTTCACAGGAAACCTTGAATTGGCTCGTAAAATTGGACTGAAGGCAAGCCGTCGCATAGAGT
This sequence comes from Chitinophagaceae bacterium, assembly GCA_041740575.1. Taxonomy (GTDB): domain Bacteria; phylum Bacteroidota; class Bacteroidia; order Chitinophagales; family Chitinophagaceae; genus Phnomibacter. Next base: position 18,239 of record JBGSLS010000026.1, read on the forward strand.
TTTATACAGGCAAAATTGATTGTCGCTTATTGGAGTATGAATTGTATGCCGGTACACGAAGAACGGATAAACAGGAACCTGCCGAATAAAAGCTATGGTGCAAAACACACTTTCTTATTTGGGCGATATAGATATTTACCTGCTCGACCAGGTGATGAAAAATCGCTATGAACCTGGCGAAAGGATACTTGATGCAGGGGTAGGTGGTGGGCGCAACCTTCATTGGTTTTCGCATGGCGGTTATGACTTGTATGGAGTAGACACCAATGCTTTAGCTATTGAATCATTGAAGGAACAGTATCCTGCATGGGCAACTGAACAGTTGCAGGTAGCTGGGTTAGATGCCCTGCCTTTTCCAGATGCTTTTTTCGATCATATTATTTGTAGTGCCGTATTGCATTTTGCCCAAAGTGAAAATCATTTTTTACAAATGCTGGGTGAAATGATTCGTGTACTTGCACCCGGTGGCTCGCTATTTATACGAATGACATCCGAAATAGGTATTGAAAGATTTATAGAACTAATTGGTGACGGGGTATACAACCTGCCCGATGGTTCGCAACGTTTTTTATTGACAAGGCCGTTACTGCACACCTTGATTAAAAATTTTCCTTTTGGTCTTGATGAACCGGTAAAAACGGTTATTGTGGAAGATATAAGGTGTATGACGACACTGGTACTCATTAAAAGTGCCTCCTTAACATCATAAGAAGGCACTTTTTACAATAGAAATTCCGTTTATACAATTTCAACTTTTTCCATTACATCGTTTCCTTTTATGGAATCGAGTACTTCAAAACCGGAAGTAAGTTTACCAAAAGCCGTATGCACGCCATCCAAATGTTTGGTAGTATCGCGCGTATGGCAAATGAAAAACTGGCTGCCACCGGTATTGCGTCCGCGGTGTGCCATAGATAATACACCGCGATCATGATATTGCTTAGCAGCACCCGTTTCACATGGAATGCTATAGCCCGGACCACCTGCGCCGGTGCCATCGGGGCAACCACCCTGCACCATAAAGTTGGGGATTACACGATGGAATTTCAAACCATCATAATAGCCTGAAGCAATAAGCTTTTTGAAATTTTCAACTGCAATAGGTGTTGCATCATCATACAATTCAAATTCCATTACACCCTTGTTGGTTTGCATTCTCACTTTGGTAAGTGGTATCGTTTCCATCTTTGTTTTGTTTTTATGTTTCTTTGTAAATGGCTGCAAAAATAGCTTTTCGCGCATTAGCCAAATCAATCTATGGGTTTTCATCGGTATTTCGTGGTACACAAGCCGCCCAACATGGTTTCACAGTTTGTAAGTTCGCATGATGTGGGGCTGCTTGGCGATTTGGATTATGCTTTCCCGGAAGGCACACATGCCATCGGCAGGCTCGATTCGCATTCGGAAGGTTTGTTACTGTGCACTACCAATAAAGCTATCACCCGTTTGCTTTTCCAGGGTTCAGGGCCTCATGTAAGAACTTATCTGGTAATGGTAAAAGGAAAAGTGCAACCCGAAACCTGCCTGCAATGGGAGCGGGGTGTTGAAATTTCGGCAAAAGGCGGCAACACTTATCTTACCCAGCCCTGCAAAGCTTCTATTTTTAATATGGATAAAACCGCTACATTTTATGACGGTTTAATTCAGATACCTAAATACGGCACCTATACATGGGTTGAATTATCGCTTACCGAGGGTAAATATCACCAGGTGCGCAAAATGGTAGCAACACTTGGGCATAAATGTCTCCGGTTGATACGTGTTTCCATTGAAGATATTCAATTGGGAAAACAAGCGCCGGGCACCGTAGTAGAAATGGAAGAACATAGCTTTTTTACAAAACTAAATTTGCCTTGTTCGCCAGCATCAACCTTATAAAAGATGTCCATGCTTTGAATAATATTACACCGTAATATCAAATTCAAACTGCATATCATTCAGCCGCTTGTATAAACCGTTATGCTGCATCAGTTCGCTGTGGCTGCCGGTTTCTGCTACTTTTCCATGATCTATTACCACAATACGATCGGCATTGCGAATGGTACTTAACCGGTGTGCAATTACAAAACTCGTGCGGCCCTGCATCAGGTTATCCAATGCTTCCTGTACGAGTTGTTCGCTTTCACTATCGAGTGATGAGGTAGCTTCATCCAGCATAAGAATGGCAGGGTCTTTAAGGATTGCCCTTGCAATCGCAATGCGTTGTCTTTGTCCGCCGCTTAGCTTCATACCGCGTTCACCCACTACTGTTTGATAGCCTTCAGGGAATTTTGCAATAAAATCATGTGCATTTGCCTTTTGCGCAGCGGCCTGAATATCAGCTTCCGAAGCGCCGGGCTTGCCATAGGCAATATTTTCTAAAATGGTACCGCCAAACAACATGACATCCTGTGGCACATACCCAATCTGTGCCCTTAATTGCGATAACGGGTATTGGCTTGCAGCTTTATCATCATAAAAAATGGTGCCGCCATCGGGTTGGTAAAATTGCAGCAGCAATGAAGCAAGCGTGCTTTTTCCTGAGCCGCTAGGGCCAACAATGGCAACCTGTTCTCCGGCTTTTGCTTCCAGCGAAATATTTTTAAGTACCGTTACATCTGCACGGCTTGGATAACTAAACAGGATATTTTCGAAACGCACTTTCCCATTCAATTTATACTCAGGTGCTATGGCAATGGTTTCCAATGCAATGGCTTCACTATCGTTACGCAAAATTTCGCGGATGCTTTGCGTGGCGCCGAGTGTTTTTTGCAATTGGCTAAACATATCGGCAAAACCGGCAAACGTGCCACCCACAAATACGGAGAAGATTACGAACATCGTAAGGGCGCCAATCGTCATTTCACCGCTTTGAATCATATTGGCACCCACCCACATAACAAATGCAATGGCGCCAAACACACTAAAAATCATGAAAGAAATAAATGCCCCGCGATACCGTGCATTGGCAATTGCTGTTTCCACTACTGCTAAAATGCTTTTTACATAGCGGCTTATTTCGTGAAACTCGCTGGTGAAAGATTTTACCACCGTAATACCCTGGAAAGTTTCCTGCACAATGGTACCGCTGTCGGCCAATTGGTCCTGCGCTTTCTTGGCCATTTTGCGAATGCGTTTACCAAAAATTACTGCGAGTATGGCGATTACCGGCACCACGGCAAGCATTATCAAGGCGAGCTTGGTGCTGATCCAAAAAATAAAAACAAGCCCGATGGCAAGCGTGAAAATGCCACGTAAAAATTCGGCCAATGTAAAGCTGATGGCATCCTGTATTTGTGAAAGATCGCTGGCAATCCGGTTGCTAAGTTCACCTACACGCTTTTCGCTAAAAAAAGCCATGGGCATGCTGATGAGTTTGGTGTACACATCGCGGCGCATATCGGCAAGGCTTTTTTCGCCCACTTCGGTAAGCAGGTACACCCGCATAAAGGAAAAGATCGTTTGTACTCCCAACTGAATAAAAATCAACATCAGCGTAGTGTTCAGGCTCCATTGGATACTTTTAAGATTGAAGCCGCCAATGGAAGTGCCACCCATGCCGCCCATGCCCGGCAGTTCGGCACCGGGTGATGCTGCATCAATCATTTTACCCAAAAAAAGTGGGAAAAGGCTGGTAGTAAAAGCGGAAAGTGCAATAAATACCAAGCCTAAAATAAACTTGGTACGATAGGGTTTCAGGTAGGTAAAAAGTACCAATGCCTGTTTCAGATTTTCTTTATTCATGGGAACCTTCGGCGTTTCTTCCGCTTGTTTTCCATTGCTATTAAAGCCGCCGCGTCGTGCCATTCAGGTTGAAATGTTATAGGTAAAATGTAAGGGGTGCAAGGTACAGGGTTGCAGTAACTTATGGAAAGATTGTGATACCTGCAGGTTGCTAACCGGTCTGTTTTAGTGGCATAATCCTATTTTCGCGGCATGAATAGAAGTATATTGTTGGTATTGTTTTCCATCTTTTTTGTAATTCCGGGTGTATGGGCGCAGGATGTAACCCAAACAGCGTGGTTGGCTTCATTTAATACTTTTAAACTGAACGCTAAATGGAGTATTCATCTCGATGTGCAATGGCGCAGCACCGATGATGTGGAGCAACTACAAACTTTTCTTTTCAGGCCGGGCATCAACTACCATATTAAGCAAAATCAAATTATTACTGCAGGCTATGCTTTTATACCCAACCGGTATGTAAGCATGGAAGACAATGCCCTGCTTGCCGAACACAGGATTTGGCAACAATTCATTGTCAATCAACCTATCGGCGTTTCGGCTATTCAGCATCGGTTCAGGTTAGAAGAACGGTTTGTGCCCATACCGGTTACCAAAGATGGTGAGTTAATGACGGATGATTACGCATTCAGCAGCCGTGTCCGCTATTTTGTCCGCACGGTTTTACCATTCGCCAAAACAGGCAAAGCATTTGAAAAGGGTTGGTTTGGCGCTTTGCAAAACGAGCTATTTCTCAATATAACCAACCAGCAAAATGTGAATGGCGAAACCTTCGATCAAAACCGGTTGTATGGCGCCATTGGATATCGTGTTGCCAAAGGATTTGATTTAGAAGCAGGGTATATGTGGCAGTTTGTTAACCGCAGGGAAGGTTTACAAAATATCAATAATAATATTGGGCAGTTGGCTTTTTATTGGAGGCGGTAGCCATTCCTGAGAAAAAATAAGGCGCTTGTCAGTTCGAAGCTTATCTTTTTGCTGACCGTGGTATTTGTTTTATTTATAAGCATTTTCTATTCCATTTTCTATTCCATTTTCCTGTTAATTATTTACTTTCTACCAGCCGATATAATCCGGCGGTTTAAGGCCGTTTAGCCTTAAATACACCAAAATTTGTGCGCGGTGGTGGGTCTGATGATCATTGAGCAGGGTAAGAATTTGCAATTTATTCATGGGACCGGCAAAAAATTTTACGGTATCCAAAAGATTTTCTTTTTTAAAATGATGGAGGGTTTCTAAAGCATAATTGTAGGTTTTTTCTACAATCACCAGTATTTCTTTTTTACTGGTTTGTGCTTTGTCTTCATTGGAAATAGGATTTTTTGCCCCGCCTAGGTAGGCAGCACTTAACCAGGCCATATTGGAAGAAAGGTGAAGTAACTGTTCCCCAAAACTCATTTCGTCAGTACTTGGTTTGAATTCATATTTTTCTGCCGGCATCAATGTCGACACTTTCAAGGTATAGGATTTAGCATTTTCCAATTTTAAAATGGCAGCATCTAATACTTGTTGTCCAATGTCTTGTGAAAAAGCGAGAAAAGGAAGTATAAAAAAGGCTATCCCTAATATTTTCGTTTTCTTCATGTTCTCTTTTTATGGTAAAAGTATTTAAACTTCTGCTTGGATGGAATTATTTAAAAAAAACGACCAGGTGTTTCTTTCTGGTTTCTTTTATGCTGCTGGTATATCAGTTGTAATTTTTTTATGATTCATTAAGCCAATCATCATTACAATTGCAGTTAAAATAATAACCTGAATAATTAATGCCTTATTTGCAATTTCAATGGTTTGGCTTATTGGGATGCTTAAATACAGCAGTATGGTAATTAAACCACGGGGCGCAATGTATAATAGCGGGCTTAATTGAAATTTGAATAGTTTTAAAAAAATAATCCGTAAAATAAAAATTCCAACTACGATTAATATGGCCCATAATATAGTTTCTGTATTAAGTATTTCATTGATTTCGATTAGAAAACCAAATAATAAAAAAAACAAGGCTCTTATTAAGAATGCAATTTCTGTAGTAAGTTCTCTGAATTTGTGCACTTCTTTATTAAAATTAATAGGATGAAATTGCTGAACAAATTTAAAACGCCTCAATTCGTCGATATTTCCCATGAACAAACCAAAAAGTAAAATAAATATCAAGGCAGGTAAATGAAATATTTTTGAGGTTGCATAGATTAACGTAATGGAAATAATGATTGGAATAAATTTTATATGATGTTTTATCTTATGTATAAACAATGCCAGCACTAAGGTGGCAACAAAGGATACCACTAACATCAATAGTAATTCTGCAAAAAATTGTAAAACCGATAACGAACGAAAATTACTATTTGTGGCGATAAAATTAAAAAAGATAACACCAAAAATATCCGACAAACTGCTTTCGTAAGTTATAAATTCTTTATTTTTAGCTAATAAATTTCTTGCACTAGGTATGGCAATAGCACTGCTTATGATGGCAAAAGGTATGGCATTGGCCAAGGCTATTTTGAATGATACATGGCCAAAGTACTGAAAGGCATAAGCAAGTCCAAAACTGAAAATAAGCAAGGGAATCAGTGCTATAAATGAAGATTTCCCAATGACAGATAGTTTTGATCGATTGATTTCTAATTCTAACGAACCTTCTAATACAATCAAAATCAAACCCATTGTTCCTAAAAAAGGTAAAGCTGGGTTAAGTGCCGGAATATTTATTTCAAAAAAACTACTGGCTTGTTTTGTTAAAAAGCCCAATACTAGTAATAAAATTACAGATGGAACTTTGGTTTTTGATGATGTAATATCGAAAAGATAGGCAAGCAGTAATAAAATACAAATACTAATTATTATAGTTATGGCCATTTTGTTTTTAAATTATTTGGCAAAGTACGGGAATTATATATCTTTAAAAATACAGAGGCGGTAAAAAGAATGGTATAAATATCCCACATGCATTAATCATTTTGGCTAAGGGCAAACTGTGAAAAGCCCAATCTTCAATTCTACTCATTTTTTGGGGTTTTCCGGATAACGCTATAACCTTCCTATAAGTGGTCTTTAGCAAATTAGCTGCATGAGTATTCAGCTAAATCATTACCTCGACCTATCAGTTTTAGCACCTTTGGTGATGCTAGTGCTGATGATAATGAAGTAGATGTATGGAATCCTATGAAGCTATGTTTTAAATAGTAAGGTTTTGCAATTGTAGATTCCGGACCATGTTGACCCACCATTCCGGATCATGTTGACCCACCATTCTGGGATGTTGACCCACCTGTTTTTCGGTATTCATTTTAGATTCGATTATAGGATTATGTTAAGCATTCCGGGATGTTGACCCA
>JBGSLS010000027.1:0-155849 GCA_041740575.1 Chitinophagaceae bacterium
TAAAAGCTATGGATAAGATACTTCAATCAACAACAGAACTAATAAGACCAAACAGAACTAATCCAAGAAAGAAAACACAGAAAAAACCACCATCAATGAACTATAAACAGTTGTAAAACCTTAAGTAAACGACATTGAATCTGGATTGTCCATTTTGTAATCCCGATAAGGATAGAGAAATATTACTGGAATCAGCAACAGCCTATGCTATACTTGATAAATTCCCGGTTAATGCCGGGCACACATTAATTATCCCTAAAAGACATGTTGCCAATTATTTTGAATTGAGTTTTAAAGAGCAATCTGCTTGTTGGTTTATGGCTAACAAGGCAAAAGATGTTTTAGATAAACAGTACAATCCGGATGGCTTTAATATTGGAATAAATATCAATGAATCCGCAGGTCAAACAGTTAGTCATGTGCACATTCACATTATTCCAAGATATAATGGTGATGTTGATGAACCAAGAGGGGGCGTCAGGGGAGTAATTCCCGAAAAAAGGAGTTATTAAATCAGACCCAGCATCACCTAAAACCACCCCTTCATCCTACTCCTCAAATATCCCCTCATTCAACTCCCTGAAAGCTTCCATTGCCCCCATATACGTACAGGTACGCGCACCGGCTTTGTTGCCATTGCGTATAATGGCTTTCCAGGTTTCAAGGCTAAGCGATGATAAATCCACTTCGCCCAATTGCTGCAACTGAAATAATACCGCGCCCACAAACGCATCACCCGCACCGGTGGTATCTATGGGTGTAACTTTTATACTTTCAATAATGCAGGTTTTGCCATTAAAACCCAGCAAAGTGCCCCGCGCACCAAGCGTAATGGCAAATACGGATTGGGTTTGGGCAAGCAAAACTTTGGTGGCTGATTCAAGGGTGGTGGTATGGGTAAGCAACATAGCTTCTTCATCGCTTACTTTAAAAAAATGACAGGCTTTTAAAAACACCCATGATTGTTCAATAAATGTATCCTTCTTATGTGCAAATAACAATTGACGGTAATTGGGATCGAAGCTTACAAACAAATTTCGCTGCAAAGCCTGTTGCAGCAAATGCAGGTAGGTGGCTTGCAAAGCACCGGGTAAAAATGCGGTAGCGCTGCCAAAATGGATAATGGAAAAATCATCGAGGTTAATGCGTGAAATATCTTCCAAACTGAGTTCACCATCGGCACCGCGGTTAAAGTAAAAATCGCGTTCGCCATTTTCCATTAAGGATACAAAAGCAAATGTGGTAAAATGCGCAGCATCCCTGATAACGTATTGCGTGCCGACACCCATTTCTTTCAGCATATCCACAAGGTGTTGACCAAAAGGATCAATACCCACTTTAGCCGACATATCAACCGGGCCGCCGAGTGCGGCGATGGCAGCAGCTACGTTAGCCGGTGCACCGCCTGCTTTTTTCAAAAAGTTTTCTCCCTGCGATAAAGGTTTGCCTTTATCGGTACAAATCATGTCAATAAGCGCTTCGCCAATACAAAGAATTTTATGCATACTGTGGTAATTATGGCCTTTTATACGGATTACATCGTTTAAGCCATATCCTCCCTTATAGCAAAGTAGCTGTTTTAAAACCGTTACCCTAATTTTACGATCATTTTTATATGCACCATAACATACCTGAATATAGTCGGTCATTTTCTAATTATTCCCGTTGCTGTTTGCTATCTATTTGTATTTGTATAGCAGCTTTATTGCCGTGCAGCCTTTTTTCACAAACAGAAGAAAAGTTTTCGGATGGAAATTTTACGGCTAATCCAGCCTGGACGGGTAATGTGGATGCATGGATTGTAAATTCCGAACAGCAGTTACAAAGTAATAACACCACTGCCAATAGCAATTTTTACCTGAGTACCGAAAGCAACAAAGCCACCACCGCCCAATGGGATTTTTGGGTGAGACTCGCCTTTAATCCTTCGGGCGCTAATTATGCCGATGTATATCTTACCGCATCGCAAAGCAATATTACCCTTAGCAATACGAGCGGCTATTTTATTCGCTTTGGTGATACACAAGATGAAATCAGCCTGTACCGTAAAGATGCAAATGGTAGCAGTATAAAAATAATTGATGGTACCGACGGGCTTTTGAACAGTAGCAATAATATAGTTCGTGTAAGGGTCACCCGCAATGCTGCCAATGTATGGACCCTAAGCCGCGACCTTGGCGGTACCGGTGCTTTTATTCCTGAAGGAACGGCAACGGATGCATCCTATCTTACTTCGGCATTTTTTGGCATATGGATAAGGCAAAGTACTGCGAGCTTTTTTCAGCGGCACTACGTTGATGATATTGAAATAAAAGATTTTATACCCGATGTTACGCCACCTGCCGTTACAGGGGCCAATGCCATTTCATCAACTGCGCTCGATGTATTATTCAGCGAAGCATTGAATCCGGCTACCGCAACCCTTCCTGCAAATTATTCGGTAAATAATGGCATCGGCAATCCGACCTCCGTTGTACCCGATCCTGCTAACCCTTTGCAAATGCGGTTGACTTTTGCCACTCCTTTTCCTAATGGAACCACCTGTACCCTTACCGTAAATAATGTACAGGATGTGGCGGGCAATATTGTAAACAATGGCACCGCATCTTTTGCCTATTATACACCGCAGCGCTACGATATTGTACTACACGAAATAATGGTTGACCCAACGCCGCAAGTGGGTTTACCTATTGCAAATTGGATTGAAATCAGAAATACAAGCGCATTTCCTATTAACCTGCAAGGCTACCGTCTTGGCAGGTCCTCCGGATTAAGTGGCCCGCTCCCAGCCTACTTTATCAGCCCCGGGCAATTTATTATCCTTTGCACGGGTTCACAGGTTCCTGTTCTTTCGCCCTTTGGCACTACCCTTGCTGTTACAAGCTTTCCTACCCTGCCCAATACAGGTGAGTTAATTTGGCTGCAAGATGCTACGGGCCGAATTATGCATTCGGTAGAATATAACCAAAGCTGGTATCAAAATGAGGTTAAAGCACAGGGCGGATGGTCACTTGAAATGATAGATGCGGGTAACCCATGTACAGGTAGCAGTAACTGGCGCGCAAGTACCCATGCAAGCGGGGGCACACCGGGAATGGCAAACAGTATTGCCACATCCAATAAAGATCAAACAGCACCGCAATTATTACGCGGCTTTGCACAAGATGCCAATACCATCGTTCTTACTTTTAGTGAATCATTGGACAGCACATTATCTGCCGTAGCCACTTATTCTGTGGGTAACGGAATAGGAACACCCACTTCTGTAAGCCTTGCAGCTCCGCAGTTTAATACAGTACAGCTCAGGTTTTCCAATGCATTACAAACAGGCACCATTTATACCGTAACTGCCAGCAATGTGCGCGATTGCGCAGGCAACCTGATTGCCGGCAGCAATACGACCACCGTTGCCCTTGCGCAAATACCTGATAGCCTTGATTTGATTGTTAATGAAATTTTATTTAACCCAAAGCCTTTGGGCGTAGATTATGTAGAATTTTATAACCGAAGCAATAAAACATTAAATGCAGGCAATATCTATTTTACCAACAGAAGCAGTTCATCCGGCAACCTGGGCACTATTTACCCGCTTAGCCCTTCAAACCGACTTATTTTTCCCGGCGCGTATCATGTAGTAACCGAAAATGTTGACCTTATAAAACAAAGTTTCTCCATTCAAAACCCCGACGCACTGGTACAAGTTGCTACCATGCCTTCATTCCCCGATGATAAGGGAACCGTTGTTTTACTCAATCAGTTGGGAAAAATTACCGACGAATTGAACTACGACCAACGCTGGCATTTTGCCTTAATTGATAATAACGAAGGTATTTCGCTGGAGCGCATTGATTATGAACGACGCACCAATTTGCCTGATAATTGGACAAGTGCCGCGCAAAGTGCCGGGTTTGGAACGCCGGGTTACCAAAACAGTCAGTACAGAAAAGAAGCCACCACCCCTGCTGGAAGCATAACCATTAATCCCGTAATGTTCAGCCCCGATAATGATGGGTTTGAAGATTTTACACTGATTGAATTTGCCTTTAACGAACCCGGCTATGTGGCTAATGTTACCATTATGGATGCTGCCGGCAGACCTGTACGCGTGCTACAACGCAATACTACAATTGCGGCTACGGGTTCCTTTCGTTGGGACGGCCTGAATGATAAACAGCAACGGGTGGCAGCCGGCAACTATATCATTTTCTTTGAAGCCTTTAACCTTGCCGGTAAAAAGCAAGTATTTAAGAAAGGGGTTACGGTGGCTAGAAAGTTCTAAAAAAGGTTCTATTCACCAAAAAGACGTCTTTTTGGTGAACGTAATCACCAAAAAGATAGCCTTTTGGTGATTAGTGCAACTTTAAACAATTATGGAAGTAAGCCAATCAAGTCACGATTAGAATAGGCTTACAAGAAAATACCCCTGCGCCATAAAATCACTTTTACAACACAGGGGTAAATATTAAAAACGCATCGGTTTTTACTTCAAATCAATTTCAAACTGAACCAAATCAATAAATTCCTGAATGCGCTCTTCAAGTTCTTCGCGGGTAAGTTCCTGTAAACGTTCGGGGCCAAATTTCTCTACGCAGAAGGATGCCATCGCCGAACCTACAATAATAGCAGACTTCATATTTTCGAAGCTGATATCATCCGTATTGGCAAGGTAACCTATAAAGCCTCCGGCAAAAGTGTCGCCGGCACCTGTAGGGTCAAATACATCTTCCAATGGCAGGGCAGGTGCAAAGAAAACCTTGTTTTCATGGAAAAGCAAAGCGCCGTGTTCCCCCTTTTTAATAATCACATATTTAGGGCCCATGGTCAATATTTTCCGGGCAGCTTTTACAAGGCTAAATTCGCCGGTAAGCTGACGCGCTTCGCTGTCATTTACCATCAGCACATCAATCAACTTCAGGTTTTCCAACAAATCGTTAAGGGCAATTTCCATCCAAAAGTTCATCGTATCCAATATGATGAGTTTAGGACGCACCCGCATTTGTTCAATTACACTTTTCTGGAGATTGGGCGACAGGTTTCCAAGCATCATGTACTCCGAACCTTGATAACTTTCAGGAACTACAGGGTTAAAATCGGCGAGTACATTCAGGTCGGTTATGAGGGTATCGCGGGAATTCATATCCAAATGATACTTGCCACTCCAAAAGAAAGAAGGCTTATCGGCCACCACTTCTACACCATCGGTCATTACGCCACGGGCACGAAGGTCATCCATAATACTTTCTTCAAAATCGTTGCCTACAATACTGATTTGCTGAATGGGTTTTACAAAAAAACTGGCTGCATAAGCCGCGTATGTTGCACTTCCACCTACAATTTTGTCCGTTTTTCCAAAAGGGGTTTCAATAGCATCATAAGCCATCGTACCCATTACAATTAGCGCCATATTAGATTATTTAGATGCCACATTTTTCGGGCGGCAGGCAAAGAAAGGAAATCTATAGCGTAAATAAATGGAACTTATTATTTAACTAACAACCGTTAGTTTTGCGGCATGGGTAAAACGGTCGCTATTAAAACCATCAACCGCAAGGAGCAAATTGTAGAAATTGCTACCCGGTTATTTCACGAAAAGGGCTATAACGCCACGAGTATGCGCCACCTTGCGGAGCAAATGGGCATGGAAGCGGCGAGCCTTTATAACCATATTACCGGCAAAGATGAGTTGCTCCAGCAAATTTGTTTTGGCATGGCTACGCATTACAATGCACATCTTGAAAAGGTAGAAAACGAAGCCATTTCACCTGTAGCAAGAATAGAAAAAATGGTACGATTTCATATTGGTGAAATGATGACGCAGTTTGAAGCCGTGTATGTTACCAACCGCGATTGGAAACATTTAAAAGAACCGCTGCTCGGCAATTTTTTACAACAGCGTAAAACCTATGAGAAACGATTTGCACAGTTGGTTCAACAAGCTATTGATGCCGGTGAAATAAAGCCTGTACACCCGCACGCAGCCGTGCTTACCATTTTAAGCGCCGTAAGGGGCATCGAATTCTGGCACCGTAATCCCCGCAATATAAGTGCCGCACAAATTGAGGAAGATATGGTGCGCATTTTATTGCATGGTTTGTGCAGCTAAAAATTATTCATAATTCAATACTCAAACTTATACAGGTGAAGCCGACTTTTTATCCGCTACAAGTAAAAAAAATAACCAGGCAAACACGCAATGCAGTAGCCATTGAATTTGAAGTTCCAGGGTCTTTGCAAGCCATATTTGCCTTTCAACCGGGCCAATACCTTACCATTAAAAAAGATATACATGGCGAAGAAGCCCGGCGCACCTACAGCCTGTGCAGCAGCCCTTTGGAGCATAAGTGGACGGTTGCTGTAAAAAAAGTTCCGGGCGGTCTTTTCAGCACCTGGGCAAACGAATGGTTGCAGGAAGGTGATACACTCGAAGTAATGCCACCGAATGGTAAATTTTCACCGTTATTAAACCCAGAAAATAAAAAAAATTATGCCGCATTTGCAGCGGGTAGCGGTATTACCCCTATAATTTCCATTATTGCCACAACCCTTGCTACTGAGCCAAATAGCAGTTTTACGCTTATTTATGGCAATCAAAGTCGCAGCAGCATTATTTTTAAAGAAGAACTCGAAGCGCTAAAAAACAGGTACATCAACCGGTTGAGTATTTACCACATCCTTAGCCGTGAAAAAACCGATGCCGAAATTAACTATGGCCGCATAGATGCACCAAAGTGCGCACAAATTTTCGAAAAATTGCTGGATGTAAATAGCGTGGATGAATTCTTCTTGTGTGGCCCACAGGAAATGAGCGCCTGCGTGCATAATGCCCTCGTTCAACACGGAATAGATTCAAATAAAATAAAGCAGGAGCTTTTTACAGTTGGCCAAAAATCCGGAAAAAGAAAAGAACAACAAATAGCAGCAAACGAAGACAGCCCCAAAAGCAGGATAACCGTTCGGATTGATGGCATGGAAACATCCTTTGACCTTTCCTATGACAGCGACCCGATAATGGATGCCGCGTTACATGAAGGCATGGAACTTCCCTACGCCTGTAAAGGTGGCATGTGTTGTACCTGTAAAGCCAAATTGGTTTCCGGCGAAGTGGAAATGGAAGTGCATTACGGGTTGGAACAGGATGAAATAGAAGCAGGGTATATTTTAACTTGTCAGAGTCATCCTAAAACGCCAATTGTGGTTGTGGATTTTGATCAGCGGTAAGCGGTTGGGGTTGTTTTATTTATAAATATTTTTGGAAGGATTTTGGCGCATATCGTACATATTAATAATCACAATATTATTGTCTACCACCTTGTAATATACTCTTGAGTGTTTACCTGCAATAAATGACCTTACTCCGGGTATTTTGGTTTGGGCTCCCGATTCAGGAAATTTTCGGATTATTGAAATTTGATGGTCAAAGGCAGACCAAAATTTTTTGACACTTCCTTGCCCAAAACTCTTTTCAAGATATAGGGAAAGTTTGGAAACCTTTTTTTGAAATCTCTTTTTAAAAACTATATCCATTTCATTTGTTTTCTCCATTCATTAAACTCAACTTCGGTAAGCGAATTTTCAGGAGTAATCGGTTCATTGGCTTCGTTTTCAAGTTCAACCCAGTCTACATTGCCCAAAATCTCAATGCTGCCTTTGCCCCAATCTGTTTCTACATCTTCCAGTATTGCCCTTATTTGTTGAAGAACCGCCTCGTCTTCAAGTTGATCTACACGAGCAATAATCCCGGATTTTAATTCAAGAATATCCATAATCCTATTTTAAACAAATCTACCTAAATTTTTAGAATGGTGCACGAAGCCTCAAATTTACCTTTCCAAAACTTTAACATCTCCGAATTTGTTCGTAGATTAAAAATATCCCTTATTTTTGACCTACGAAAAATTTCTTAGTTATGAAGCAAATCACTCTCTCTCTGATGACTATTGCACTGCTTTTGGGCGGAACCATTTTTGCCCAAACAGAAAAAAAAGAAATTACCATTGAAAAAAAGGAAGATGGTAAGAAAGAAACCATGGTTATAAAAATTGATGGAAATAATATAACCATCAATGGTAAGCCTGCGGAAGATTATAAAGGCAAAGAGCGCATAATAATTGACGATGATATAATTATAAATGGCAATAATGTGGTTATACCCGGAAAAGGCTCGGTTACCATTAGGGGTAACAATATGGAGAATCGCGCGCTTTTAGGTGTTACTTCTGAAAAAATGGATAAAGGAGCCCAAATAGAATCGGTAAGCGATGGCAGCGGTGCCGAAAAAGCGGGGTTAAAAGTTGGCGACATTATTACCGGGGTAAATAAAAGTCCAATTACATCACCTGATGATCTTGTAGCCGCCATTACCAAACAAAAGCCCGGGGATATTATTGATGTTGATTATATACGCGATGGAAAAAAACTGAAAAGCAAAGCTACACTTGGCAAATCAAATGATTCTTTTAGCTGGAATACCAGCCCGGAAGCCTTTTCCTACCGGTTTGAAATGCCGCGAATTCCATCCCTACCAGAAACGCCTATGTGGAATGGTAAAGAATTTAGAAACCTGATGATTTACAACGACCGCCCCAAATACGGCATGAGTATTCAGGATGATGAAGACAGCCGCGGCGTAAAAGTAACAGATGTAGATGATGAAGGTAACGCAGCTAAAGGCGGACTGAAAGAAGATGATATTATTACTGAAATAGATGCGGAAAAAGTAACGGGTGTAGATGCCCTTCGTGAATTACTTGATACTAAAAAAGACAAGCCATCTATCAGCCTGAAAGTGTTACGCAATGGTCAAACGCAAAATCTTACCATTAAAGTTCCCCGTAAATTGAAGTCAGCCGACTTATAAAAATATTAGCAGCACTCCCCCACCATATCCCATACCGCACACAATTCTTTATTTTTCATGCGCTCCTGCAAAAAGGCAGGAGCGCTGCCGTTAGGCAATAAGCATTGCTTATTTGTTATCGGTAAGCAATTGCTCAAAAAACCACAATGCCGTTTGATAGCTCTCAATACTTACCCTTTCATTGATACCATGAAATCCAATGGGATCAATCATCGGGCTAAATTTGATGATGTTGGATGATACCTTACCAAAATGCCGCGAATCGGTTGCGCCAATCATCAGGAAAGGAGACGTTAATATCTCAGGATAGCTTTGCTTCATAATCCTGTCCATTTTCTCATAACCAAAACTCTTTACAGGTGTAACTGATGAAGCTTCGGCAATGGCCCCATCATGTTTCGCTACTTTAACCCTTTTATCGTTTATGATTTCTTCCACCCTTTTTATTACCGCATATACCGAATCGCCGGGCAGCAAACGCATGTTAATCGTTGCTTTTACTTGTGTAGGCACCACATTATCTTTTATACCACCTTCAATAATGGTAGGAACCAAAGTGGTATGCAACATGGCATTTCCAGCGCCTGTTTTTTCATAAGTACCGGCTATTAGTCCTTTAAATAGCCATGGATTGGCAAAAGCCATGCGCTGTAAAAAGGGCATTTCGGGTCCTACGGATGCCATTAGGCCCTTCATAGGTTCGGTAAATCGCACCGGAAATGGGTTGGATCTGAGATTTACAATCGCATTCGACAAAATATCTACCGATGTTTCATTTTCGGGCATGCTACTATGCCCGCCCATCGCTTCCGCCGTTAAAACCAGCGACAAATACCCTTTTTCCGATGTACCCAACAGCGCCACTGGCTTGGTAATTCCGGGCAATTTTTCTTTGGTAATAATTCCGCCTTCGTCCATCAACAGGTCTGCTGTAAGTCCCTTAACTTCCATGCGGCGGGCAACTTCCTTTGCACCTTTGCCACCAATTTCTTCATCGTGACCAAAAATAAAATGATGGGCACGCTTGGGGGTAAAGCCGTTTTCGAGGCTTTTTTCTACCGCTTCGCAAATAGCAATCAGGTTGATTTTATCATCAGTGGTGCCCCTTCCCCAAATAAACCCATCCTTCACTTCCCCACCAAAAGGATCCACCGTCCATTGGTCTCGGGTGGTTTCTTCAATCGGTACCACATCCTGATGTGCCATAATAATGATGGGTTTCAGGGTGGTATCGGTGCCCTGCCAGGTAAACCACAGTGTATATCCTTCTACCCTTTCAAGCTGCATAGTTGCGTGCATACGCGGGTAGCTCTGCTGTAAAAACTGTTGAAAACCAATGAATTGCAATGAGTCGAAACGGGAAACATCGCCATAGGAAATGGTTTTATAGGAAATCGACTTCTGTAGGTGGGCAAGCGCCGAATCGGTGACTTTTGGCGCGAGCTTGGCTGCATACTGGGTTTGGGTGGAACCGCTGCGAAAAGTGTTGAAAAGGAGGATAGAAACTAAAATCAAAAACAATAAACTAATAAAAATAACGACCTTCTTAAGCATAATTATATTTTACATTATATGGAATTAAATTACATTTTTTGTAATTTCAATTAAACTTCGATAGATTTGTATTCTTTGATTGGTAAATGTAATTAAAACCCAAACAAGTGGTCATTATTGCAAGATCCGCCATCACTTCTTTTTGCCTGATTCATCCTGATGCAACGGATGCATTGCTTAGGTGGTATATGGTAACTTCGGAAGCGGATTGGAACAATTTTAATGAATTGAAATCTACTTATAGTTCAGCCGATTTTATAGGAAATGATAGGTTTGTGTTCAATATTAAAGGAAATAACTACCGACTGATCGCCCTACTATTTTTTAATACAAGAACAGTATTTATCAGGTTTATCGGCACACACAGCGAATATGATAAAATAAATGCGAAAGCAATATAATTGATTTACAATGCAAAAAGAACTCGAGTATAAAAATTGGTTAGCAAGAACCCAACACATCATGTTGAAGGGGAGTGAAAACATTACTCCTGACGAGTCAGATGAATTAAAATCACTTGCAGCACAAATTAATAAATATGAATCTGTGCACTATCAGCTTCCACGCCCGCAATCACTTGAAGCCATGATAGAATGGAAAATGTTTGAGCTACGACTCAAACAAAAGGATCTGGCAAAACTTTTAGATGAACCTGAAAGCAGAATCTCAGAAATTATTAAAGGCAAACGTTCTATCAACCTACGGCAAGCTAAAAAACTACATAAAGTGCTTAATATTTCTGCCGAGTTTCTTTTGGAAAATGCATAAGATTAGAAAACTGGATCGAACAATACAAACTAACGTTCGTTAGCCTATATTTGCCACCGATTTAAGTATTTGTGATTCCTATGCATTTTGAAACAAGTGAGATAACAAAACAAGTGGCTGCAGCCGCCCGCGAATTTGCTTTACAGCATATTAAGCCACATGTAATGACCTGGGATGAAAGTCAGGAATTTCCCCGTCATGTTTTTGAAGCCATGGGAAAACTTGGTTTGATGGGCATAGTAATACCGGAGCAATATGGTGGTGCAGGTCTTAGCTATTTTGAATACAGCGCCATTATACAGGAAATTTCAAAGGTTTGCGGGAGTATAGGTTTAAGCCTTGCAGCGCATAATAGCCTTTGTACCAATCATATTTATACTTTTGGTAACGAAGCGCAACGCCAAAAATACCTGCCCAAACTTACGAGTGCAACCCATATAGGTGCGTGGGGACTTACTGAACCCAATACCGGTAGCGATGCGGGTAATATGCAAACCACGGCTGTAAAAGATGGCGAAAATTGGGTACTAAATGGTACTAAAAACTGGATTACGCATGGCAAAAGCGGCGATATAGCGGTAGTAATTGCCCGTACCGGCGAAGCTCGAACAAGTGGCAATGCAACCGCATTTGTAGTAGAACGCGGCACACCCGGATTTAGTGGTGGCAAAAAAGAAAACAAACTCGGTATGCGCGCAAGCGAAACCGCTGAAATGATATTTGACAACTGTGTGATATCGGACGAAAACAGGTTGGGAGAAGTAGGCGATGGTTTCAGGCAAGCGCTGAAAATACTCGACGGCGGTCGCATAAGTATTGCCGCACTCAGTTTGGGTATTGCAAAAGGTGCTTATGAAGCTTCATTGCAGTATGCACAGGAGCGTTATCAGTTTGACAAACCGATTTCAAGTTTCCAGGGTATCAGCTTTAAATTAGCTGACATGGCTACCGAAATAGCTGCGGCAGAAATGCTGATTAACCTTGCCTGCCATAATAAACAAACCGGCACCAAACTAACCAAGGAAGGTGCTATGGCTAAATACTATGCAAGCGAAGTTGCGGTGCGTGTAAGTACCGACGCTGTACAAATATTTGGTGGCTATGGATACACAAAAGATTTTCCGGTAGAAAAATACTATCGCGATAGCAAACTATGCACCATTGGCGAAGGCACGAGCGAAATTCAAAAAATCGTGATTGCCCGCGAAGTGCTTGGTTAGCAGCGATTGTTAACAAGGCTGATTGCTTGCTTGTGGGCGACTCCCTTTTGGGGGTCGCTTTTATTTTATGTGTAAACAACCCTTCTTCATTATGTTCTTTTCTTTGATAATCTTTTTCCTGAAAAAAAGGATCTATGTGCTTAAACAACAACCTGACAATAAACCTGCTTCAGTAATTTTGCATCATGTATTTGCGAATTATCATTGGTTTGGTTATTACCATTTTTTTTATTTCCTGCGAAACGCCAGCGCCCACCCCCGAACCCAAAACCATTGCGGCAACAGACCTTGCACCCAATGAAACCGGCAAAAAACTCTTTTATGCAAAATGTGCAAGCTGCCACATGGTAAATAAAGACATGACCGGTCCTGCACTAAAAGGCGTAGAAGACCGCTGGCCCGATAAGGAAAAATTGTATGCCTTCATCCGCAACAGCGAAGAAGTAATCCGCAACGATAAATACGCCCGCGAACTTTGGCTTGAGTGGAACCAAACGGCCATGTTGCCGCATCCTGATTTAACTGATAACGATATAAAAGCTATTTTAGATTATGTGAAGGGGGTGAGTTTGTGATGGGTTGGTTGACGAGTTAACGCGTTGACGGGTTGAAAAGTTGACGAGTTAACAGGTTAACTAGATGACAGCTCACAAATACGCAAAAATGTTTTCTCAAATTAAATATTCACTTATTAACTCATTCAAAAATTGACTCATTCCCCTTTTCACGTTTCACGTTTGACTCATTCACTAATTGACCTATTCACTAATTCACTAAAATGATTCACATCTACGGCATTCCAAATTGCGACACAGTAAAAAAAGCACTTGATTGGCTAAAGCAACATAAGCTTGAATTTACTTTTCATGATTTTAAAAAAGAAGGTATTTCCGAAGCCAAACTAAAGGCATGGACCAAAGTCATTGGTACCGATGTTTTACTGAATAAAAAGAGTACAACGTGGCGCGGATTGACGCCGGACGAACAAGTTGCCGCATCATCGGCAAAAGGTGCAATTATATTGATGAAAGAAAAGACGAGTGTTATTAAAAGACCAGTAGTGGAATGGATAAATGGAACAATTACAGCCGGTTTTGATGAAGCAAAATTTTCATCATTATTATAATTGCGCTTTTACTTCTTTTTCATTAACCAACCCATTTCCGGAGTGGCTGCGAAATCCTTAAAAAAGTTTTGGCGTAGCACATCATTAAATCCATTGGGATTGCTTTTGAAACTGCTGGATTTATAAAAAATTACCCCTTGCACATTTTCCCTTTTACGTATGGCTTCCATCATGCGCGGAAGTTGTGTGGGATCTTTACGTGCATTATTCGTTCCGGTTTCAAATACACTTACACCCACATAACAGTGTTTACCATATGTTCTGTCAGCCCACCAATCGAGCAGGGTAAGAAAGTCGCCTTTTGCATGGCCAATTGACCAATAGAGTTGTGGGGCTACATAATCTATCCAACCTTTTTCCAACCAAAGAATAATATCAGCATACAAATCATCATAATTGGTAATGCCGGCATCTGTATTACTCCCTTCAGGATCCCTACTTTGGTTGCGCCATACGCCAAATGGACTGATACCAAATTTCACCCAGGGCTTTTCTTCCCTGATGGCATTTTTCAATTGTACTATAATACTATCACAATTGCTGCGCCGCCATTCATTTCTTTCCAACCCGTTGCCATATTTAATATAACTCTTGTAATCAGGAAAAGCTTTACCACCAACCGGATAGGGATAAAAATAATCATCCATATGTATGCCATCTACATCATAACGGCGAACAATATCGCGAACAACGGTGGTTACGAAATCTCTTACTTCGGGCACACCCGGATCGAAATAGCGGGTAATACTGGTACCGGACCCATAATCAACAAACCATTCGGGGTGCTGACGCGTAGGATGACTGCTCGCGACTGATGATGTTCTTGTATTGAATATCGCCCGATAGGGATTAAGCCAGGCATGAAATTCCATTCCACGTTTATGAGATTCTTCAATCATAAACTTCAATGGATCGTAATAAGGATTGGGCGCCTTTCCTTGTGTTCCGGTAAGGTATTCACTCCATGGTTCGTAAGCGCTTTCGTATAAGGCATCCCCGGCAGGACGAATTTGCACCACCACTGCATTAAGGCCGTTGCGCTTATGCATTTCAAGCAGATTGATAAAATCACTTTTCTGCTGTTCGGTTGTAAGTGTTTTACTAACCGGCCAATCAATATTTGCAACGGAAGCAACCCATGCGCCACGAAACTCGGTTTTTTGGGCAAAAGAGAGGTTTCCCGCGAAATGCAACATCAGCAACAGGCTAACAAGTCCAAAAATCTTCATCCGGCGAATGTAAAAGAAAACTTTGCGCGGGTTGCCTCTATGTGAAATAGTTAATAATTCTTTGGGAAATGGAAGGGTTGAAATTGGGGTGTTAACAACTAGTTTTCACGCATTTTATCAAGCAGTTTGTTCAATTCAAGCGCGTCCTGTTCGCTTAATCCATTTATGAGGCTATCCATTTCATCATTTAGCCCATCAATTGAACGTAATACTTCGAGCCCTTCCTCGGTAATAACCACATCCACCAGTCGTTTGTCGTGGGTACAGGTAGTTTTTTTTACCAGTTTTTTCAGGATAAGCCGATCTACAATACGGCTTGTATCGCTCATTTTATCGAGCATACGTTCACGTATCTGCAAAGTACTAAGCGGCGTTCCTGCTCCTCTCAAAATACGCAAAATGTTAAATTGCTGAGAAGTAAGGTCAAACTGGTCAAGAAACTTTTTAAAACGCTCACTCATCCAGTTGTGGGTATAAGTAAGGTTGATCATTGCCTTTTGCCTTTCGTTGCGAAAACGCTTCTGATGGATATCCTTTTCTAAACCCATATATTTAAGTTGTAACATCAAAAATAAGGTGATTGCATGATTTCAGGTTTTGAAAAAATAAACCCGGCAGCCATGAAAGACCGCCGGGCATTTTTCGCTGCATCAGGTAATTAATTATTGTAGTAAAATTTCTCTTCTGCAATTTTACCGTTTTTCCAGCGCTGAACGCAGGTTTGTGTGTAGTTGCGAACGCCATAGTCCTTGTGTGTATAGTCAAACCACCATTCCGAAACTGTAATACCGTCGCTTACCAGCGTATTTACCAGCTTTGCACCACGGAATTCTGTTAGTCCATTTACAAATGCTTCTTCATACTGACGATTTACGTCTTTTCCCACGCGGGCTGGATAGTCGTTATCCTGCATTACCACCTCTTCCGCATAGTATTCTTCAAAAGCCTCTAAAATTTTTCCTTCTAAAATTTTTTGGTTAAGTCCGTCTACCAAAGTTCTTAAGTCGCTCATAGTGTGATTTTTATTGTTAAGAATGCAAATTTAATGTTTAAACATTGATTTACATAAAAAGGTTTTGTTAAGATGAAAAATATTTTAAATCAACACTATGTTAGAAATGGATTAAACCGCTTTTCTTCGCCGATTGTGGTAGCAGGGCCATGTCCGCTGTAGACAATTGTATCATCCGGCAAGGTAAAAAGCTGCGTTCGGATGCTCGCTAACAAAACTTCATGATTACCCCCGGGTAAGTCCGTGCGGCCAATGCTTCTTTGAAAAAGCACATCACCACCTATTACGAAATTCTGTCCTTCGCAGTAATAACATACATGACCGGGCGAATGTCCCGGAGCGAAAATTACTTTCAGTTTGTCTTCGCCCAGTTGTATGATATCGCCTTCTTTTACAGCCAATGTAGAACCGGTATAAGCAGGAAAAGGCAAGCCATATACCATTCCCATCATAGGCCCGCGTTCCAGCACCTGCAATTCATTTACATGCAAATATGGATGCAGACCATATTGATCAGTTGCCCATTTGAGCCCGAATACATGATCTAAATGAGCGTGGGTAAGCAACAAAAGCTCCACTTTCAGGTTATGCGAACTAATAAACTGCGCAAGTATTTTCTGCTCTTCAGGCGTGTAACAACCCGGATCAATAATACATGCCTGCTTATTTTCGTTATACAGCACGTAAGTGTTTTCTGACAGCGGGCTGAAGGTAAATTGTTTTATTTGCAGCATAATGAATAATTGTTATTGCCTGTAAGGCTTAAATGGCAACCTTTGGCAAAGAAATGCCAAATACGTCAAACCGCCTTTTGGGGTTAAAATTTAAATAAACTACCATAAAAATTCCCTGTCATTGAAACAGCTATCTTTATTTGTTGTTATTTCACCGTTCAAGGAGTTATTGTTCAAAATCAGTTGCATGGATTTTACATTTTCGTTTCGCCGCATAGCCCGCTTAATTATACTTTTTATGGCACCCGTCATGGTTGGGTTGTCAGTTAAGGCACAGGTATCATCTGTTGAATTTGGTAAAAACCGGATTCAATACCGTAAGTATAACTGGCGATATTATCAAACGCCCAATTTTAATGTTCATTTTAATGATGGCGGACTTGAACTAGCAAAATATGTGTTGCAGATAGCCGAAGAAGAGCTTGGGCAAATTGAATCTTTTACCGAAACAGGTTTACAAAGGCGCGCTAATATCGTTGTTTACAACTCCTACGATGATTTGCAGGCCACCAATATTGGACTGGTAAACAATTTACCCGATGTAGGTGGGTTAAGCCGCTTAGTAAATAATAAAATGCTTATTTATTTTAACGCAAACCATGCCGACCTGCGTAAGCAAATAAGGGAAGGCATTACCAAGATATTGGTTGATAACCGCCTGATGGGTGATAATATTGGCGAAATTGCCGGTAATACAGCGCTGCTAGACCTGCCGCAATGGCTTAGCGATGGTTATGTTACTTATACTGCCGAGCCCTGGAGTGTGCAAATGGATGACAAGTTAAAAAATGCATTGCTGGCAAAGGATTATAAGAATTTTTACCAGTTTGCCTACAAAGACCCAACCCTTGCTGGACATGCTTTTTGGAATTATATAGCCAATACATATAAGAAGGAGAATGTAACCTACTTCATGTACTTGTCTATTTTGTATAAAAACCTGAATAGCGCTTCGCAGCGTATTTGCAAAAAGAAGTTTAAAGATGTATTGGCCGATTTCATGGAAAAAGAAACGGATAAATACTACGAAGACATAAAAGGCAGACGCAACATGCCTAAAGGAACCATAAGTATTACCGAAGATATTAATGAGAATAAAGATTTCTACCACTTTGCCCCTAACCCCAACCCTCGTTCCTATACTTATGCAGTTGCTGAATACTATAAAGGTTTTTATAAAGTAGCCCTTTATGAAAATTATACCAACAAGTCGATACTAATAAAAAATGGAGTTCGTACACCAATTCATGAGCGTAACCCAAATTACCCTATTATGACCTGGGATGGCCGTGGCACAAGGCTTGCAGTTATTTATTGGGAAAAAGACAAAACCAAACTCATGATTAAGGATTTGGTGAACAGGGCAAATGACCGCAAAATGGATCTCCCATTCGACCAGGTACAGGATGCTCAATATTTTTTGGATCATCGTAAATTGGTAATGAGCGCCGTTAAAAACGGTCATACCGATATATATATTTACCATCTTGACAATGGGAAAATTGATCAGCTTACGGATGATGTATGGGATGATTTGGATGCTTCCTATGTTTCTTTCCCTAATAAAACAGGTATCATATTTTCCAGTAATCGCCCCAATCCAATAGTTAAAGGCGGCGATACATCGTTGCCAAGCCTTAACCGCTACAATGTTTTTCTTGCCGATTACGATGAAAAGGCCGGTTTCCGTCAAATTACCCAACTTACCGAAATGCCTTTTGGCAATGCACGTTTCCCCATGCAATACAATGTGAATCACTACACATTTGTATCAGATCAAAATGGCGTAGGTAACCGCTATGCAGGCTTTTTTAGTACCCGGGCAGATGGTATTGACACATTGGTAAAAATTGGGGATGAAATTTTACGAAACCCAAGTCTGAAAGAAATTGACAGCACCTTACTGGCCTGGGACTTACCCGAACCCGATTCTATTGGATTTGTTACGCTTACCCGCGATAGTACTTATACTTTTCCACTTTCCAATTACCAAAGCAGCCTGCTGGAAACACGCAATGCCGGCGATCGCGGACAGGTAAGTGAAGTAAGTCAGCAAAGTGATTTAAAAATGTTGTACCGCCTGCGTGTAGATAGCATTGCACTTAGACGGAGAAATGTAACACAGCGGCCTACAGATTATATGAAGCGGGAAATGCTTGCTGCCCGCACTCAAAAAGGTGAAGCAACTTATTACAAAGTACCATCCCAAAAAGGGAAAGATTCAACTTCTGAAAAAGGCTTTGTTACAGAATTTGAAGATGACAAACCTGCCCAAACGGTAAAAGATAGTTCAGGTACCGATTTATTAAAAAGCTTTTTGGGCCAAATGGAAGATCCCCGGTTGTATAAATCATCTTCGCTGGACAAGGCACGGCTTTATAAATACAAAGCTAAATTCAGCAGCGACTTCTTACTGGGTGGACTTAGCAATAACGTAATTATCAATCGTTTTCAACCCTATGCAGGCGGATCGGGCCCTATACAACTTAATAATGGAAACAATATAAGCTGGGCATTTTTGGGAAGCATAAGCGATGTAATGGAAGATTACCGTTTCAGCGGGGGCTTTAAACCCGGAATAGACTTCTCTGACAACGAATATTATGTTGGGTTTGATAATTTCAGAAAGCGCATTGACTGGGGTATGCTTGTTTACCGCGGTGCTAACAGTGAGCTTTTTTACGATCCACGACGCGGTATTCCCGGCAAACAATTTACGACCATTTACCAGGGAAAAATTGCTTATCCGCTCGATAAAATCAGGAGTATAAGATTATTCCCTTCATTCCGTACGGATAAATTGGTTGCACTTGCACAAAACATAGAAACGCTTACTTTACCAGATAAGAATTTAAGTTCTGCAAACCTGCGTGTAGAATATGTGTACGATAACAGCATAAATAAAGCACAGAACATCTGGAACGGTATGCGTTATAAGTTTTATGCAGAAACGATCATTGAAACACAGGTAGAAGCAGGTGAATCTTCGCAAAAAACATTTAATGTAGGGGGTGATTTCAGGTATTATGTCCCTATTTACCGGAATTTTATATGGGCAGGCAGGGCAGCATTTGATGCAAGCTGGGGTAATCAGAAATTAATTTATTATCTGGGTGGTATTGATTCATGGATTTCGCCCAAGTTTGAAAGCGCCAACCGGCCTAATCCTAATGTAAATTATGTGTACCAAACGCTGGCATTGAATATGCGTGGTTTCAACCAAAACCTTGCAAATGGAAACAATGCTACCGTAATTAACAGCGAATTCAGGCTACCAGTTTTTGCCACTTTTTCCAACAAACCTATTAATAGCGCCTTGATTCGCAACTTTCAGCTAACCCAATTTATTGACCTCGGCACCGCATGGGAAGGCACATTTAATGGTATTAAGCGGCCAAGTGTAACCTATGGTAGTGTGGATCCCAATAACCCGGTTTTAGTTACGTTGAAGTCTCCGGGCGTTGGTCCATTTGCCGGGGGCTACGGTTTTGGTGCCCGCAGTACCTTGTTAGGTTACCTCGCTAAAGTGGATGTGGGTTGGCCAATGAATGGTTTTTTCAAAGGAAAACCTGTTTGGTATTTCTCCCTGGGGCTTGATTTTTAATTTTTTGGATAACAACCACGGGCTATCGTTTCATCAATAAACGATAGCCCGTTTTTATTTAACATCGCAAAACGCTTAATATTCTATCTTTGCAAACCGCTTGAAATTTAATAATTAAGCAATCAGACGGGTTTTTAAGTATACAATATGTCGAAGCATCCCCTTCATTGTTCATTTTGCGGCAAGAGCCGTGATGAAGTGAAAATTTTAATTGCCGGTCAGGAAACAGTACATATTTGCGAACAGTGCGTAGAAAGCGCCCGCGAAATTGTAGAACAGGAACTTGCACTTTATAATAAAAAATTTACGGCACCCGGTGCATTTAAACTCAATGTAAAAAAGCCACTGGAAATTAAAAATTTCCTTGACCAGTATGTTATTGGGCAGGATGAAGCAAAAAAAATTCTGAGTGTGGCCGTTTACAATCACTATAAGCGACTTACACAACGTGTGAGTTCCGATGAAGTGGAGATTGAAAAAGCCAATATTATCCTTGTAGGTGAAACAGGTACTGGTAAAACCCTGTTAGCCAAAACCATTGCCAGGCTACTCAATGTACCCTTTGCAATTGTAGATGCTACCGTATTTACGGAAGCCGGTTATGTGGGCGAAGATGTAGAAAGCATGCTTACCCGATTGTTGCAGGCCTGCGATTATGATGTTCAGGCTGCCGAAAGGGGCATTGTTTATATAGACGAAATAGATAAGATTGCACGCAAAGGCGATAACCCAAGCATTACCCGCGACGTGAGTGGCGAAGGTGTACAACAAGGCTTATTGAAAATGCTTGAAGGCACTGAAGTGCTTGTACCACCCCAGGGCGGAAGGAAACATCCCGAGCAGAAAATGATCAAGTTAAATACCCAGAACATTTTGTTTATTGCAGGTGGTGCATTTGACGGACTTAACCAGATTATTGCACGCAGGGTAAATACCAATGCCATTGGATTTAATGTAAATAAGGAAATGCAGGAGTATCAGCGCCGCAACCTTGTTCAGTTTGTAAATGCTCAGGACCTTAAATCATTTGGACTTATTCCTGAATTATTGGGCCGCTTACCCGTTGTAACCCATTTGGAAGCGCTGGATGCAGCTACTTTACGACTCATACTTACCGAACCTAAAAACTCCCTTATTAAGCAATACAATAAATTATTCGATCTGGAAGGCATTAAGCTGACCATTGAGGATGAAGTCTATGATTTTATTGTAACCAAGGCGATGGAGTTTAAATTAGGTGCAAGAGGTTTACGAAGCATTTGCGAAAATATTCTTACGAATGCTATGTTTGAATTGCCCAGCACTTCGCAAAAGCGATTTGTAGTAACCCTTGATTATGCTAAAGACCAATTTGCAAGTAGTAAAATGAGTAAGTTGCGTGTGGCGTAAAATTAATATCAATTTATTTAATATTTTTTTTAACCGCAGGTTCAGTAAGCTTACTAAATTTTTTTTATCGAAAATTAACCTACCTATATGAACGAATTGATAGATAAAATAGCATCACAAGCAGGTATCACGCCGGAACAGGCCTTAAAAACCCTTGATGTAATTAAGGATTTTGTAAAAGAGAAATTTCCAATGTTAGGCGGGGCAGTTGATAATATTTTCCAAAGCCCTTCTGATGCCGGATCAGACCCTTTTGATGCATAATTCGGGCAGCTTTACATCATTCATTTTACAGCTTAATAATTTTTTTTAAATAAATGGGATAGCCTGTAGTGGGCTGTTGTGTTATTAGTGGTGGATTCTCTGCAAATTTTATCTTGCTTCAAAAACTTATTTTGAGAAAGAGTTTAAGTTATTGCAGCATTATTGCAATTATTCTGCTCTTATTAGCATATATCATAACCATGCAAAGATTCTCACTACTGCTTGCCCTTATTATTGGCATTGCAGGTTGCACGCCTACCACCGATGAATTGCCTCCGCAAGCTCAATCGGCCTACGTACCGGTTTATTACAAATCCGAAAATATTGAAGTAACCAAATTTGCAGCTGCCAGGCCCATGCAAAGAGCAGGCAAGCAATATGTAATTGGCGGTTTGCTGTTGCAAAATGATATTAACGAAGGCATTCATATTATTGATGTAACCAATCCCGCATCACCTAAAAAACTAGGCTTTCTCGAAATCCCCCTTTGCACCGAAATAGCGGTAAAACAAGGCTTTTTGTACACAAATAATTATGATGATCTTTTAGTGTTCGACCTTAGGGGACCAGGAGAACCTAAACTACTAAAGCGAATTGAAAATGTGTTCCCACCAGCCAACCAAGACTATCCACCTTTTTTTAATGTTGCATTCGAATGCCCCGATCCTGCGAAAGGTATTGTAGTTGATTGGGAACTTAAAAGCAATATTTCGACTAAATGTCGCAGGTAATTCATTTCATTTTTTACCCACACAAAGTTTATACAATGCCTTTTAAAAAAATTTCTTTCAAATACTTCTTTATCCTTCTTACCTGTGTTTATATTTCAGGCTGTACAAAGGATGGCGCATCCTCATCAAAATCTTACCAGGGTCAGGGTGGCAGTACGGCTCGTTTTGCCCTAAACGGCGATTATCTATACACTGTTGATGCACGAAAGCTTAGCACCTATCACATTTCAGACCCTGCTAATCCAACTCCGGTAAATACACAAGATGTAGGTTTTGAAATAGAAACCATTTTCCCTTTTGGTAATAAGCTTTTTATTGGCAGCACCAGTGTAATTCATATTTTCAATATTGATAACCCTGCAAAACCCGAAAAGCTGAGTACGGCTATTTCTCCAACGGTTATGCGCCGTTGTGATCCGGTGGTGGCAAAAGATACGGTAGCATTCGCAACGTTAAGGTCCGGTACCGAATGCGGTGGATTTCAAAGTGTTCTTGCCGTGTTTGACATAAAGGATATTTTAAACCCTGTTCAGCGGTCAACCATACCCCTAAATCAACCAAGGGGATTGGGATATTCCGACACGGTGCTATACGTATGCGATCCCCCCGGCTTACAGATTTACAGCATAAAGAATGCCTACCAACCCCGGTTCCTCAATGAGCTGCGCGATGGCGATTATTATGATGTAATTCCCTATGGCGATCTTTTATTTGCATGGACAAAAACCGGTGCTGTTATATACGATATTACAAAACCCGCTGAACCTAAAAAACTCAGCATGATTCAATAAACTAGTTTCGCATTTCGTCATGAAAATAATTACCCGGTTCCTTTTACTACTTTGTATTTTTATCAACAGCTTGTTGTTACAAGCTCAAATTAATAATGGAAAAGACTCAGGAAACACTAAGGCGGTTGCTGTAAAAAAAACACCTGCATATGTAGAAAACGGTGATTTGCAATTTCGCTGGTCTCCACTTGGATTAATTAACGTATTTGACCTTAACCTTACTTTAGGTGCGGAATACAGTTATGCAACCAACAAAAGTCTTATTCTGGATGCCGGTTACATTATGGCATCCATTTATGGCAATGTAAACGATGAGCTTCAGCCTGCAACCGGCTATATAGTAAAAGCAGCACATAGATGGTATTATGGCACCCGGCGTAAACCTACTTTTTTGGAAACCGAAGCAGCCTTTAAAAATGCCCGCTACAAAAGTGGCAATCAATGGGTTGGCCGAGGCGTAGTTGGCGGTATACCGGCTTTTGAAGAATTAATGCAGGTAACTTCCAGAAAAGATGTTTTTACTTTTGGAGTACGTATGGGAAAAGGTTTTACGTTTGGCGCTACAAGCCCTATGGGAATGGAGTTTTGGTGGGGGCTTGGCATCCGCTACCGGCACTATTATCCCGATTTACCGGATGATGCACAAATACTTCAGAACCGCGGTTGGTTTATTAACCCATTGGATTATGACGAGAGTTGGCTGCCAGATTTGCAGGTGGGGATGCGGTTGACGTTGAAGGCGAAGTAGGTCGCGTTCGCTAAAACTATAAAAACCTATAAGGTCTTTTCTAGCGATTAGAAAAGACCTTTTAGGTTTAGCACAACTGGCGAGCTACATATCCATCCAGCCCTTTGTGTGGAACGCTATAGGACGCTGATGAAATTTGATAAACTCATCCCTTCCCCCAAAAAAATCCAATAATTCTTCTCTTTCTAATTGGGTGGGCAATTGGCTGATAATGCTATTATAACTATCCCATTTCCAATCGCCGATAGTTTTGGTCAAGCCATGGTGAACTGCATTTTTGTGGACGTAAAAAATAAAATTGCAAAAATCTTTATCAGTTAGAGCATGACTGCGCCGCAAATAATCCATAAATAAAGCGCCTTTACGGTTATACATTTTGTTAAAGGCCTTTGTATATCCATTCAGCCAATTACTATATCGTTCCATAATAAAATCTGATAAATCAACTTGCAAGGGATCGAATGGCTTTTGCTTTATTTCTTCATAAAAGGGGATGATTACTTCTGCAGGTTTTATTCTGGCTAGTAAATGGAAATGGTTAGGTATCAAGGCATAGGTAAAGTAATCAGCTACCCTTCCGGTATGTATGATGCATTTGCTTAAAAAATAACGATAATTCTCATCTGATCTGAATAGCTTTTCGCTGCCAACAGCTCTTGAAAAAAGATGATAGGTTTCTCCGGGAATTAGCGGCTTGTGGTATTTGGGCATACAAAGAAATTTGTAGCCAAGGTAAACAAACCTTTTGGAAGGTGCAAGATGAGACATCGAAGACCTATAAGGTTTTTGAAACCTTATAGGTCTTGCGGCGCGGAGTTAAAACTCCGCGTTCTTCGGCGTCCTCGCAAAAGGTATCACATCGCGGATGTTGGTCATGCCGGTAACGAACTGTACCATGCGCTCAAAGCCAAGCCCGAAGCCGCTATGCGGGCATCCGCCAAACCGGCGGGTATCGAGGAACCAGCTCATTTCTTCAATTGGAATATGCATGGCTTCCATACGAGCTACAAGTTTGTCGTAGCGTTCTTCACGTTGGCTGCCACCTACAATTTCGCCAATGCCTGGTGCGAGAATGTCCATGGCGGCAACGGTTTCTTTACCCGGTTCGCAGCCGTCATTTTGCCGCATGTAAAAGGCTTTGATGGCTGCGGGATAACCGGTTACAATTACAGGCTTTTTAAAATGCTTTTCCACGAGGTAACGTTCATGCTCACTTTGCAGGTCAATGCCCCATTGTACATCGTATTGAAACTTCTTTTTCTTGTAATGGTTACTGCAACGCAAAATATCAATGGCTTCGGTATAGGTAATACGCTCAAATTGATTGCTCACCACAAACTCCAGTTTTTCCAACAATCCCAACTCGCTGCGCTTATCCTGTGGCAGGTTTTTTTCTTCGTCTTTTAAGCGCTGATCCAAAAATTTAAGGTCGTCCATGGTATGTTCCATGGCATAGCGAATCAGGTACTGAATAAATTCTTCAGCGAGGTTTTGGTTATCTTCAATATCGTAAAACGCCATTTCGGGTTCAATCATCCAAAACTCAGCAAGGTGACGGGTGGTATTGCTGTTTTCGGCGCGAAAAGTGGGTCCGAACGTATAAATCTCACTGAAAGCCATGGCTGCCAACTCACCTTCCAATTGTCCGCTTACGGTAAGATTGGTGCTTTTGCCAAAAAAGTCTTCCTTAAAGTTGATGCTTCCATCTTCATTGCGAGGGGCGCTGCCATCAATCGGAAGGGTTGTTACACGAAACATTTCGCCTGCACCTTCTGCATCGCTTGCTGTAATGATAGGGCTATGCCAATAGATGAACCCCTTTTCCTGGAAAAACTTATGCGTGGCATAAGCCACCGCATTGCGTACACGGAATACTGCGCCAAAAGTTTGCGTACGCATACGCAGGTGAGCGTTCTCGCGCAGGAATTCGAGGCTGTGCTTCTTGGGTTGAATTGGAAACTTTTCAGGATCGCTATCTCCCAAAATTTCAATGATACTGGCTTTTACTTCTACCTGCTGCCCACTACCCTGGCTTTCGACTATTTCGCCTGTAATTTTAATACAGGCCCCGGTGGTAATGCGTTTTAATAATGCTTCATCAGCATTTTCAAAATCTACAACAATCTGGATGTTATTGGGTGTACTGCCATCATTTAACGCAATAAACCGGTTGCTTCGAAAAGTACGCACCCATCCCATGATGATAACTGGCCTATTCATTTCTTTACTTAGCAATGCGTCAATAATTTTTTTACGGATGTTGAAAGCCATAACTGATGATTTAGCCGCAATATGCACTGCGGTACAAGTGAGTGACACAACGATGCCGGGTAAAGCTCGTATGCCGGTCGAAAAAAAATCCTGTTTACTTTTTCAGGGCTGCAAAGATAATAGTATGATGGTTTGCAAATGCCACCTAACAAGCACTTCAATTATATGTTGACCATATTTTTTAAGGGCTGCTTTGAAATTTGATGGGCAGGCACTACGAAATTGAACGCAGAACCTTAATTTTAATCCCTGTCATGAAAAAACTTTGGTTGTCCATTTGCCTGCTTGGGTTGGTAATGCCCGAATTAAGCGCACAGCACTGCCCTTTTGATGGCCTTTATACCATTGCTATCAGCATAAGTAAGGCAAACAAAACTATGTCCGCAACTACATTTTACCTGCTGGAAAAGGAAACTACCCGAAAAGATAGCTGCCGCCTTACCAATTATGTTGATTCCACCCGGTTTCTTACCGAAAAGGAAGTAAGGGCTGCAATGGAAGCAGATCCTCATAGTACCCGTAGCCGCTATATGCCGGAGCGTTTGAGGGGAGACCAAAATTTTCTGAAGGGCAATCAGGTGGTTTTTCTCAATATGTCTGCAAAAGATTGTATGGTAGAAAAAGGCAACGAGTACGACATGCTACCCAGGCAATTGGTGATTAGATATACCTGCAACGGCCGGGAAATAGAATTGGATGTACCAAAAGAAAGCATTTACAGCTTATGTGGAGCGTATGGTTCGTGGAAACGGATTAAGTCGCTTGAACTACCATTACCCTAAAAACAAATAGGATTGCCTGCGTGGGATTCGTCTGCTTTTTGTTCCATGGGTATTTCGACTCTTAAACCCGTTAAATGGTGGTAACTTACACGCCTGAAACTTCCATTCATCAATAAACATTCTACCAGAAATTTGTAAATGGAGATTACTGATTAAAATAAAACAAAGCACCAGGTATGGTGTTTAAATAATTAATATGAAAATCGCTTTCTTTTCTACCCAACCCTACGACAGGGAGTACTTTGAATTGTACCGTAAAGATCATTCGCTATCTTTTTATACCGACAGGCTAAATTCGGAAACCGTTAATCTTGCAAGCGGGCACGATGCAGTTTGTGCATTTGTAAACGATCACCTGCACGAAAGAATTTTGACTACCCTTGCAGGAATGGGTATAAAATTGATTGCCATGCGGTGTGCGGGTTTCAACAACGTGGATATTGAAGCTGCCAAAAAACTGGGAATTACCGTGGTTCGGGTACCTGCCTACTCTCCCTATGCTGTAGCTGAACACGCTGTCGCGCTTATGATGACGCTTAACCGCAAAACCCACAAAGCTTATAACAGGATAAGGGAAGGAAATTTTTCGCTGGACAGGCTGATAGGTTTTGATGTAAATGGCAAAACGGCAGGAATTGTAAGCACAGGAAAAATTGGCCAATGCCTTGCAAAAATTATGTTGGGCTTTGGCTGTAAGGTATTAGCCTACGACATTTACGAAAGCGAAGAAATGAAGGCTGCCGGCGTAACCTATATGCCACTTCACGATTTGCTGGCACAAAGCGATATTGTATCGCTCCATTGCCCGCTAACCGACGAAACAAGGCATCTGATAAATGACCAAACGCTTGCCATGATGAAAAAAGGTGCCATGCTGATTAACACAAGCCGCGGTGGACTGATCGATACGCATGCCGCCATTGTGGCGCTTAAAACCGGACAGCTTGGGTACCTTGGCATTGACGTGTACGAACAGGAAGGCAAACTATTTTTTAAAGACCTGAGTGAGGACATTATTCAGGATGATGTGATCTTACGACTGATGAGTTTTCCAAATGTTCTCATAACGGCGCACCAGGGATTTTTAACGGAGGAAGCCTTGACGCAGATTGCGCTGGTAACCATACAGAATGTGGATGATTTTATAGCGGGAAAAGCTTTAATGAATAAGGTGGAATAAGTAGTTGATCTACCAAAGTGTAATGGTTGGTTTACTATTGTATTTTTTATAGAAAGATTAAAATAATCGTCAGGATAATTCCTGCCAATGTAAAATACAACCCCTTTTTAAATATGGTTGTTTTGGGTAAAAACATCAAAAAAGATGATACTACAAAAAACAATAATGAAGCTCCAAAGAATATATTCAGAAAAAACAATGTATCCTTAGTGTTGGCTTTATGAATTTGGGTCATTTTATCTATTACAAATGGCAATTCCTTGGTTGAATATTTTGCCAGCCCTGTAGCTTTATTAAAAGTTCCTTGGTTAAAACTAAGTATATCTCCTTCTTCCTTATCCACTTTTAGTCCTTTCATCCCCAACGCTTTACCCAGGGCTTCAACGGTTATACCCGGCTCTAAAAGTTTTTCATGTTGAATTTCCCTTTTAAGAAAATCTGTATCCCTGAATATGAGCATAATGCCGCTTAATGCATACATGGCCATAATTCCCGCTAAAAAGAACCCGAGGTAGCGGTGATAAATCCTCATGTTTTGGTGAATAGTACCCTGGCTCATGGCTTTTCTATTATTTGTTTGTTTATATTTTTGGTCTTTATGTAGGTGCTTAATACCCTGCAATCTAATGGAATAGATGGAGTTTTTGCAAAAAGCGCCATTTGGGTTGGGATACAAGTAAGGTTTTCTGAAAGGGATGCGCGAATTGAATTTCAAAGCAACATCTCACGAAAGAGACTTTTGCACTACTACCATGGATAAGCAAGGTTCCCTTCCTTCTTTTAGTAGATATATCTATTGGTGAAGCGGGGGGCAGTCCGCCCACACACTCCATGATTTCTGACCTTTATCCGCCAGAAAAGAGAGCCACCGCCGTGGTAATTTATTCATCGGGAATATCTATTGGAATTTTAATAGGTTTTATTGTCGGCGGTTGGATAGATCAGCATTTTGGCTTGCGAACAGCCCTTTTTGTGGTTGGAATTCCGGGAGTATTTTATGCGTTGCTTCTTTTTTACTGTGAAAGAACCATTAAGGGGACTTTCGGAAAAGCATCAGGCAACCTCGGCAGAAAATCATTCATTAAAAGAAGTGCTTTTGTTACTATGGCAAAGCAAAACCTTTAGGTATTTGGCACATGGCGCAGGTATGAGTGCCTATAAAATTGAGACCCACGAAGATGAGTTTATCATTACCATAAAAAAATGCAATTGCACATGGTGATATTATCAGTACCTAAATTACGCCCGATAACCTGAAACAGGTTTTCGATAAATGGGTGATAATGATTGGCCGTGAAATTAAAGGCGTTAAGGATGATGACTTTGCCCTTCTGTTTTTTGCCGACATTATGCACGATGGAACCTTTGCCACGTACGATAACCTTACGGCCCAACTGATGCATAAAAACAATGCGCCAGTTTTTTTGGTAATTTTTAGCAGCAACGTCCTGCCAACTTCATTTTTACTTCCTAGGATTGTTTATTCTTTTCAATGGAAGCAATAATTTTTTTCAAGGTTGTATCATCAATAATATCAAACTCCGCCTTATCATAAATGGTCAACAGATAAACTTCGAAGTTTTCGGTTATTACATAAGTGATAACCCTTGCCCCACCACTTTTACCTTTTCCCTTCGATTTTATGGAAATTCTGATTTTAAAAGTATGATTACCCAAAGGGGTACCATATTCAGGGTTATTCTCAAGAATGTCGGATAGAAGCCTCAGTTCTTCATTTAAGGATGAATATTTTTTCACAAGCCGCTTAGCTTACTTTTTAAACTTTTCGGCAGGAATTACTTTAAATTTCATCCAAGAATTCAGTTAGGGTTTGTTTGCGGGCTTTTGATTTTTTTAATAAGGCCACTTCATTCATTGCTTCTTCGATGTTGGCCTTTAACCGAAGGGTTTGTTCGTATTTCTTTACTTTCTTCAAAATTTTTTCCCAATCGGCAATAGGAATTTGAACGGCGCGAACCTTTCCCTTTCTATCATTCAGGTATTCCAATTCAATGTTCATAAAAAAAATAATCATTTCATTCAATTTTAAAATCCTCAATTATTTAGTCGCAATTTCCTGCATCCCATAGAACCTAATCCCACTCCTGATCCATCTCGAGCAACAAATTCGCAATCATAGCTTCCCGGTCGGTTTTTTGTGAAGCACCCACAGACTGCCAAGTATCTCTATAAAAAAGCATAAAACAGGATTTCGAAGCATCCTCCAAATAGCAAACAGGGCGAACCCATCGGTTCGCCCTGCATTATATATTGTAATTACTTTCAGTTATTCCGCATCCGCCACTACTTCCTGCACTTCAGGAATCATACGCTTCATCATGCCTTCAATGCCGGCTTTTAAGGTAATCATGCTGCTTGGGCATCCGCTGCAGCTTCCCTGCAGGGCTAGGTTTACCACTCCATCGGAATAGCTCTTAAACTGAATAGCACCACCATCCATTTCCACCGCAGGCTTTACATAGTTTTCCAGCAGTTCCTTTATACGTTTAACCACATCATCATCGTCGGCCTGTACGGTATTGCTGGCATCCTGCTTACGGGTTGCTTGCAACTCTTCTTCATTAATTACAGGACCGCCATTTTCGAGGTATTCCTTTAAAAACTGCTTAACCGTAGGTATTACATCCTGCCATTCATCCGTATCGGATGTTTTGGTAAGGGTTACAAAATTGCTGGCAATGAAAACGCTTTTTATAAAAGGAAAAGCAAATAATTCCTTGGCCAATGGCGAAGGAGATGCGCTTGCTTCATCCGGAAAATCAATGCTTTTACCGGGGTAAAGTAGTTTATTAGCTACAAACTTCATGGTCTCCGGGTTAGGAGTCATTTCGGTATAAATACTAATTACCGGGTTGCCAGTTCTTATCATGTTCAAAATATTTAATAATCGCCAAAAAGGAATCGTAGTCGTAACTACCAAAATAAAGTGCAAAATAATGACAATCTTATGGGTAAATGGTTTAAGTGAACCCGGATTACCATTTACCTAAGGTTTTATTTCGGTTTTCGAAAGGCAAAATCATTGTGGCAAGGGTTTTAATTTGGAGTTATGGCTCCGCCTCTTTTCTTGTTGGGCATATATAAAATTAGCCACGGCCGTACCTACCAATGCACCGGCTACTACATCGCTTCCCCAGTGTTTTTGTTGCTGCATGCGGCTTATACCTACAGCGGTAGCCGTACCATAACTCAAAAGGCCAACCCACCATTTCCTGTCGGAATGTAAAAAAATCATGGTGGCGGTACTAAAGGAAAGGCTTGTATGCCCGCTAAAAAAACTCTCATTTCCATTGCCATTAAAAGGACCGTACCAGGCATAGTTATTTTCGCCGGTTTCGGGTCTTGCCCGATGGGTAAGTTCTTTTATTACCCAGGTAATTCCGCCGGTAAATAGTTGTGCCTGCAGGTTGTCGAGCGCAAAATTTTGCCATTTTTTGTTTTTGCTGATATAGCCCACGCCCAGTGCAGCCCCCGTTAACCCAAACTGAAAGGGAAGCCCTCCAACCACATCCCCTGCTTCTCCCAACTTAATGGCAAAAGGAGTTTGCCAGTTTTTAAAGGGGATATTCATTACCTCATCCATGGTAACGATTGCTCCCACCACCACCACCGAGCCGCCCAATTGAAACCATTGTTCAGACTTCCAATGACTCGGCGAAGTCATCATTGCACCTATATTTTTGGGATAACTTACAAGGTAAGATGTTTTTTTAGGTTGGGAAAGCGTATCAACCTGCGCCTGTAACTGGAGCACGATTAATGCCGATGTAATGGAAAAATAAAATTTACTGATGAAGGACATGAAGAAATTCGATGGAGACTATCCTTCAAATATGCTAAACCCTTTTTAAAAAGCACAAATTATTTTATAAAATGGGTCTGAGAAGGGTTAAAAAGGCTATCATCCTTTCTTTCTGCTGCATCCAGGTACGTCTGACAGGTATAGATGTTAAAAATTTAAGTAAGCGAATTCACCTTTTCAGCCGCTTCAAATATTTTTTCCTTCTTATAGTTGTACCACCATTGCGGAGCGGTTTTCTTTAATACGGTGTCAATACTTCGCATACCAAAAAGATTCCAAACGCCGCGAAGCTTACCCGAAATGGATGGTTGCATTGCCCTCAAACTCATAGCAAACCCACTTTCTATATACTCCATATGGTGCCAATAGCCGGCAGGCATAAAAAGTGTATCGCCGGGCTCAAGCACCAGGTCGTACCCTACTGCATGCCTTACTGAAGGAAAGGCATTGTAATCTACTTTGGAGGTGTCGGGGTTGGAATAATGGCTGAAATCTACAAGGCTGAGTACTTCCCAAGGTTTGCGGTACAACTTATGCTGCTCTTGAAAAGGGAAAAGAAGCACCCTCTTACGACCGCAAAACTGCGTATGCAGAATGTGGCTCATATCAATATCGAAATGCATATGGGTAATACTACCCTGCCCTCCCACAAACAACATGGGATATTTTTTTACAAACCCATTCATTAAATGCTCAGGCCAGCTAAAGTCTTTGGTTATTTCCGGGGCATGGTCAAAAATGTTGAACAAAAAAATACGCCATTCTGCCGGTCCGCTGCGAACCATATCAATATATTCACCAAAACTGGTGTAATCATCTGCCGTATTAATGGGTGTATAGGCGTCACTTTTAATATTGTTATAAATGCCAACTTGCTGATCACCTACCAGTTTTTTAAAATATTCCCAATTCCATTTTTGATAAGCAGGCCAATTTTTAGCGAGGTTTTTCATCACCACAGGAATGGATGGATCATAAAATTCACGACGAAAAACTTCAGGCCCAATGGAATCAACCACTGTCACTTTTGATAGCATCATAGCACGTAGAAAAATAAAGTTTCAAAGATAAGCGATGCACATTCTCAAATTATCATTACAGTTAATAATTGCCTGCCGGATGGCTAATAGCGAAAACCTTTACCTTTATCCCATGTCATTGTTGATACGTATACATCCTGAAAATCCGCAGGAAAGATTAATAAATCAGGTGGTGGAACGCCTTGAGAAGGGCGCTATTATCATTTATCCCACCGATACACTATATGCACTTGGCTGCAGCATTTTTCAGCCCAAGGCCATTGAGCGTATTGCACGTATAAAAAATGTGCAGGTAGAAAAAGCAAGGATGAGCTTTGTATGTAACGACCTGAGTGATCTTAGTTTGTATGCAAGACAGGTAGATACACCTGTATTCCGACTATTAAAGCAGCATTTACCGGGTGCGTTTACTTTTATTCTACCCGCCAGCAGATTGGTTCCTAAAATTTTTCATAACAAAAAAGCAACGATTGGCTTACGCATACCCGATAACCGGATAGCACAGGCCATTGTAAAAAGACTTGGTCATCCCTTGCTGAGTACAACGCTACCGGGCGAAATGGTGGAGGATTATACTGATCCTGAATTAATGCAAGAAAATTTTGACAGCCTGGTAGATATTGTGATTGATGGTGGCACAGGCGGCATGGAACCTTCCACCATTATTGACCTTACCGGTGATTTGCCGGTAGTTATAAGAGAAGGAAAGGGGGAATGGAATTTGTAACCTTCAAAAGCTTAACGCATGGCCAATGAATTTGATAAACTCTTAAGGGAATTATTTCGTCAACCGAAAATGGCATTGCTATACCAGTTATTGCATGATGAAATTATTAAAGTAGTGCCATTAGCACCAAAAGTTCAGCAAATGGTTACGGAAAAAGAAGGAGATACGGTTCTTGAAATTACCAATGCAGAAGGAAAACAATACATTTTACATATTGAATGGCAAAGCACAAATGACCCCAAAATGGCGCTCCGAATGGCCACCTATGACCTTTGGCTTTTTCAAACCTACGGATTGGATGTGCAAGGCCTTGTACTATATGTGGGTAACGACCCCATCCGCATGAAAAATAATCTATCCTTTTATGGATTTCATTATTTCTGTGAAATGATTGATACAAAACAGTTGGATCCGGATATATTTTTAGATTCGGATGACCCGGATGAAATTGTGTTTTCAATACTTGCAGGTGTACAATCGAAAGAAGAACAATTAGATATCATCCAAAGAATTTTACATAAATTGCAATTAATTTCGGGGAATGAAAGATTTATCTTCCAGAAAGGAATTGGACAATTGGAAATTCTTTCCCTGCTTAGGGGAGATAATTCGCAACAAAACGTAATAAAGGAGGTAAGTAAAATGCCTGTAACTATTGATATTACAAAAGATCAGCGCTATAAGCAAGGATTAGAAACCGGGCGTGAGAAAGGAAAACTTGAAGGAAAACTCGAAGGAAAACTCGAAGGAAAACTCGAAGTAGCTTCCGATATGCTGAAAAAAGGCCTGTCCATAGATTTAATTAAAGATGTAACAAGCTTAACCCGGGAACAAATTTTAGCGATTATATACTAAATTGATGTAAGTTTTAATTCAAGTTGATTTGGCCAAATAGCAAAACTTTTGCGGTGATGCAAGCAAAGCCCGTTTACCTCAATAGCTTTGCGGTGAACAGCCGTTCCATATCCCTTATTTTTATCCCATCCGTAGTGCGGAAATTGCTCATGCAGCATTTGCATATAATCATCGCGGTAGGTTTTGGCTAAAATGCTTGCCGCCGCAATGGATGCAAAACTACCATCGCCTCCTACAAAGCATTGGTGAGGAATACCCGTATAGGGCTTAAACCGGTTTCCATCAATCAGTAATAAGCCGGGTTGCGTTTTCAATTGATTTACTGCTTTGTGCATAGCCAGGAATGTAGCCTGTAAAATATTTACCCGATCTATTTCTTCCACTCGGATAATGGCATAACTCCAGGCAATAGCTTCCTTTTCGATTACCGTTCTTAATGCATAGCGTTGGGCTGGCTTTAATTGTTTGCTATCATTAAGTTGCGAATGATAAAATCCTTTTGACAACATAACTGCCGCAGCCACTACCGGGCCTGCATAACAACCCCTTCCGGCTTCATCCACCCCCGCTTCAGGTAAAATTTCCTGAAATTGAGGCAACAATTTTATCCCTTTATTCCTTTCTATCATAACTCTCTATAAACAAAGCTTTCGGGGCAAATTTCGATATTTATCTTTGCTCTTCAAGTTTCTTATAAAAAGTAGATAGTACATATGCGTGTGGTGGCAAGACGAGAAGGATTAGAAAACGATTATGAAAAAAACAACCGGATGGTAGCCAATTGGCTGCTGGCAGGGGTAATAATGACGATTATACAGGTTTTACTCGGAGGCATTACCCGGCTTACCGGCAGTGGATTGAGCATTACGGAATGGGATGTGGTAACCGGCTCGCTTCCCCCGCTTTCCGCTACTGGCTGGATGGCTGAATTTGAAAAGTACAAGGCAACCCCTCAATATCAGTTACTTAACAGTGATTTTTCACTTTCCGATTTCAAATTCATTTTTTTCTGGGAATGGTTTCATCGCTTGTGGGCACGGTTGATTGGTTTGGTATTTGCCACCGGGTTTATCTTCTTTGCAGTAACGCGCAAGTTTCAAAGGGAATTTATCCGCCCCCTGGTTATACTTTTTTTACTGGGTGGCTTGCAGGGCTTTGTGGGTTGGATTATGGTTGCAAGCGGGCTTGAAGGCGATGCGGTATATGTAAAACCCACAAGGCTTGCGTTACATTTTATTTTTGCGCTTGGATTACTTTCATACACATTTTGGTTTTTCCTTATGCTTCGGGTGCCATCACATCAAAGGGAAAATAAAGTAAAAATCGCCCAAATGGTATGGGTTATGCTGGCATTGCTGGTTATTCAGTTAATGTATGGCG
Source organism: Chitinophagaceae bacterium (assembly GCA_041740575.1). Classification (GTDB taxonomy): domain Bacteria; phylum Bacteroidota; class Bacteroidia; order Chitinophagales; family Chitinophagaceae; genus Phnomibacter. Next base: position 36,086 of record JBGSLS010000027.1, read on the forward strand.
CGCTCATGGCGGGTCACAAGGCAGCATCTGCAGCAGCTACTTGGCCCGATATTAACGGCTACCTGTTGTCACCACCGGGTCTTTACAAATCGGATCACGGCATTATGAATTTTATTGATAATAAAATAATGGTGCATTATGTGCATCGGGGCCTTGCGTATGTATTACTTGTATTTGGTATTGCTATTTCCTATGCATTATATAAGCTACCCAAAAATTCTCTCACGCTGAACAGGACATGGTATTTTCCCGCAATCATTTTATTGGTACAAGTAATCCTTGGCATTTTGAGTGTGCTTACAAGTACCGGCATTGTTCCAAACCAATGGGGCACTTTTGAATGGATGGCCCAATTGCATCAATTAACCGGTATGCTGCTGCTACTTTCCTTTGTGTATTTGCTCTATTTAACAACTAGTGGAAAAAAGTCAGCATTAAAACGGGTGTAAAAGTCTTACTTTCAGGTTTGGTTAATCGCCTGCAAGTTGTATGATAAAAAAGGTACTTGCTTACCTGCGTGGTATATGGTTTTCGCTGCCTGTTCAATTGCTGTTTCTTCATTTCAGAAGATATCAGGCATTGCTGCTATTTTGGTACCTGTTATTTGCCGTGGTTAATGGATCCTTTCTTTTTAAGCTGGGCGCCCATATGCTTTATCTTTTTCCTGAATACCTGGGACATGTGGGTTTTGTAAGTACCATGCTCGTTGGTATTTCTATTGGCATTTTTATTATGAGCTGGAACATTACCACTTTCATTTTGCATAGCAGCAATGTGGAGTTTCTGGCAACCACTACACAACCCTTTCTTAAATATTGTTTTAATAATGCCCTGCTGCCGCTTATTTTCCTGGTTTTTTACCTGGTTAAGGCAGTAGCTTTTGCCCATGTGCAGGAATTATTGAAATGGGGAGAGATTTTATGGTTAATGGGTGGTTTCCTAACGGGGCTCATCTTGACGTTGATAATAGCATTTAGTTGGTTCTTTGGTGCAGATCATACCATATATCGATATGGATCGCCGGGCGCCATGCAGGTAATTGAAGAAATGAAAAATAAAGTGGGGCATTACCGTTTGCCTGCCAGGCCCGGAAAGCTGCACGTGGAATGGTACCTGACACCTAAGTTTAAATTAAGACAGCCGCGCGACACACGACATTACGCGCCTGAGTTTATCAGCAGAATATTTACACAGCATCACTATAGTGCTATGCTTGCTATTCTGCTTGCTTTTGTATCGCTCATTATTTCGGGCTATTTTATTGATTTGGAGGTATTTCGTGTGCCGGCTGCTTCAAGCATTACAGTAATCTATGCCATTCTTGTAGCTGTCGTGGGTGCTGTTTCTTATTTTCTAAGGCAGTGGTCACTACCCTTTGTCCTCGTTTTATTTGTTGGGTTAAATATGCTTTACCAAAAGGACATTCTCGATCCGCGGAATAAAGCCTACGGACTTAATTACACAAATAATTTTGCCAAACCCAAGTACACGCACGAAAGTCTGCTTGCCTATTGCCTGCCTGATTCTATAAAGGCCGATTCACTTACATTTATTGCTACTCTCAATAATTGGAAACAAAAACAGCCTGAAGAAAAGCCTGTAATGTTTATTGCCTGCCTGAGTGGTGGCGGTACAAGATCGGCCACATTTACCACCGAAGTATTGTACATGCTTGATAGCATTACGGATGGTAAATTTTTTAATAAAACTACCCTGATGGCCGGCGCATCGGGTGGCGTAATGGGTGGTGCATGGTATCGGGAACTTAAGTATCGCCAACTAAAAGGCCAACTAAAAAAGGATGCGCTGAAACCATATATAAATGAAATTAGTAAAGATATTCTTAACCCTGTATTCAGCAGTTTTGCAGTAAGGGATTTATTGGCACCACCCAAACGATTTACTTATGATGGCACCAGGTATATTAAAGATCGCGGCTATGCTTTTGAGCAACAGTTAAGCCAAAATACCAAAGGCTTTTTGGACAAGCCCTTAAGCAGTTACCTTGTTGCTGAAAGGAAAGCAAATATTCCAACCCTGCTTATAAATGCAGTAGTAACTGCCGATGGAAGAAATATTATAATGGGGACCCGTCCGGTAAGGTTTATGATGCAGCCAATGCTGGATAGCACAATGGGTCCTGTTACTGATGCCGATGCTATTTGCTTTCAAAGCTTTTTTGCCGGACGTAGCCCGGGTAACTTACGATTTCTTACCGCCATTCGTATGAGTGCAACATTTCCGTATGTATTACCAAGTGTATGGCTACCTACAGAGCCTGTAATTGATGTAATGGATGCAGGTTTCAGAGATAACTCAGGTATTGAAACTTCGCTGAAATTTTTAACCACTTTCCGGGATTGGATACAACTAAACTGCAGTAAAGTAGTGATGGTAGAAATAAGAGATAAGCCTCAAGGCGGTTGGAGTCGCGATAAAGAAAACAAAAATATAATGGACCTGGTTACACGACCGGCACTGCTTACACAAACCAACCTTTTCCGTTTCCAGGAATATCAGCAACTACGGCAGATTGAGCGAATGAAAATTGCCATGGGCACCTCTTTTGAAAGAATTGTTTTTGAATATAAACCACGTGATGTTGAACACCCGGCTTCGTTAAGTTTACACTTAACCCAACGCGAAAAAAGAGATATAATCTTATCATTAAACCATCCTTCCAATGTTCATTCATTCAATAGGATGAAAGCGGTTTTACCAACCAACAAATGATGGCCACCTGACAAAAAATCAATGAAATTACTAACGGAACATCGCTCAGTATTTTAAAAAAATAAAAATCAGGGAAAAAATAAAACCGGCAGAGCATAACTCCACCGGCTTTACATAAAATGAATTCTATATTTTATTACCAACCTAATATGTAAGCAAATACAAGTGGCGCAACTATTGTAGCATCGCTTTCAATGATAAACTTGGGCGTATGAATATCGAGTTTACCCCAGGTAATTTTTTCATTGGGCACCGCACCACTGTACGACCCATACGAGGTGGTACTATCACTTATCTGGCAGAAATAACTCCAGAAAGGTACATCATGCCATTCAAGGTCCTGGTACATCATTGGAACTACGCAAATCGGGAAATCGCCCGCAATGCCGCCGGCAACCTGAAAAAAGCCCACACCTTTTCCGGCGCTGTTTGGGCGATACCAATCGGCAAGCCACACCATATATTCAATGCCACTTTTTACGGTGCTCGCCTTTAATTGGCCTTTAATTACATAACTGGCAAAAATATTACCGGTCGTGCTGTCTTCCCAACCCGGCACCACAATAGGAATATTCTTTTTTGCTGCCGCCATAATCCAACTGTCCTTCGGGTCAATTTCAAAATATTCATCAAGATCGCCGCTCAATACCGTTTTGTATAAAAATTCGTGGGGGAAATAGCGTTCACCTTTTTCTTCGGCTTCTACCCATTGGCGATGCAGGTGTTTTTGCAAACGGCGGAAGGCTTCTTCTTCGGGGATACAAGTATCGGTAACTCGGTTATAATGGTTTTCCAGCAAGTCCCATTCATCCTGCGGTGTAAGATCGCGCCAGTTCGGCAAGCGCTTGTAATGACTATGTGCTACAAGATTCATTACATCTTCTTCCAGGTTAGCACCGGTACAACTGATAATATGTATTTTATCCTGCCGTATCATTTCTGCAAGGCTTACGCCCAGTTCGGCTGTACTCATGGCACCGCCAAGGGTAACCATCATTTTGCCCCCATCCAATAGGTGGGTTTCGTAGCCCTTGGCTGCATCCACAAGCGCAGCAGCATTAAAATGGCGGTAGTGGTGGGTAATAAACTGACTTACGGGACCTTTACTCATAACAAAAGTTATTTTTAATTTACAAGTGCAAAATTAAAAGTAACCGCGTGAAGAAGGCATTAGTTTTTTAAGGGCATAAAAAAAGGACCGGGCAAAAGACCGGTCCGTGCTTATTTGAGAAAACTGTATTACTAATTTTACTTCCAAAGGGAAATCCTACCCCCCGAATTCAATTTATAGATTTTTTTACCCCCTTCTTGCTCCACTTCTAAAAAGTAGGCGTTTTCCACCGGAGATTCATACTGCACAATGTTTGCAATGGTTGTTTCGTCGAATCTTGCTTTTACCATTCTCCGGATCATAGCAGGCAATTCTGCAACCGTTTTTTCGCTTGTGGTTGCTACATGCTTGCCGTCTGCATCGAAGAAGGCAGAAAATGCATCGCCATCAATTGTGAAATTGGCCCGAATCATATCGTCCTTGCTTTTTACCCAATGGAGATTGTCCACTTCGCCATACATACTTTTAAGGCCTTCCTCAACCGCGTAGGTGTAAATTTCAGTACCAGGCTTTTTGGGGGGATTTGCAATAGCCAACAGGCTAAAAGTTGCAAGGCTAAAACTCAACAGGAGCTTTTTCATGGTGTTCAAATTTTGTGTGTGATAGAATGTGATAATTGCAAGTCAAACGTACACCGGCATGCATATGATTTCCAAATGGTTTAGTATGAACGGATGCTTCATAATAGTCATTTAGGATGAACGGTTCATAAAAGCGAAAATATGTACGAAAAGATTCGTTTTTTTGGTCGAAAAAACCCCACTGTTTTCATATTCTAAACAAATACAAATTCCTGATAAGCGGTTCGTTAAGATTTTGTTACACGGATGAATGGCTGAATAACATGCATTTTATAAGATATACATCTGTGTTTGTTCGTTAAGTGGGGTGGTTTGCCTTAATTTGCCCATTATGGCCTTTTTACACGCTTTCAAACAAATCAAATTATTAGTAAGCATATTATGGCTGCTTTGTGCCGCAATTCCATCTCAGAGGGCGCGGGCGCAGTCAGAAATGCCCTTGTATGTAAAAACAACCGGTAAGCTTCCACAGCTCGCTTGGAGCGCGGGTGCCGACCGGCTGGGCAGTGCAAAAATGGGATACATGGATACGGGCATTATTTTGAAAGTAGCGGATACTTTAGGAAGCCTGTACAAAATAAAACTGGCTGCCAACCGCCATGCTTATATTGAAAAATCGCTGGTTACACCCATTGAAATGGTTATGAAACCGGCTGTTGTTACTTCCGAATCGTGGCGGGTAAAAGGCGGTGATGGACCAGATAGCTTAACGATAAACCTGGGTCGTAAAGTAGCCTATCAAAGCTGGATGGAAACCCAGCCATCGCGCATAGTTCTTGAGTTGTATGGCGTTCAGGCAAATACCAACTGGATTACGCAATTACGATCGGCCCGCGAAGTTGCTTCTGTTGATTACTGGCAGGTGGAAGATGATGTAGTGCAAGTTGTTATTCAACTTAACCATATGCAGCACTATGGCTATCATATTGCTTATCGCGGCAATCAGTTGTTGCTTACTGTTCGTGTACCACCGCAGGATAAAAAATTAAAAGACAAATTGATAGTAATTGATGCGGGCCATGGCGGTACGAATATTGGTGCACGAGGCAGCACAAGTGGTATTTTGGAAAAAGATTACACATTACTGTTTGCCAAAGCACTTGAGAAAGCCCTAAAAGAAAAAGGCGCACGGGTATTAATGGTTCGCGATAAGGATACACTGATAGATAATAAAGACCGGGTACTTTGGACGATTGCCCAAAACCCGGATTTGTTTATTTCTATACATTTTAACTCATCGGGAAGAAAAGAAGTACGCGGCACAAGTACCTATTACAAAAATGTAGCATTCAAACCCCTTGCTACATCTATTTTAAACCAACTGTTGGAAATAAACGACCTGCAGGAATTTGGATTGGTAGGCAGTTTCAACTTCCAACCTGTTCAGCCTACTGAATACCCAAGTTGTCTTGTGGAAGTTGCGTTCCTCAGCAATCCCGACGATGAAAAAATGGTAATGAACATGGACTTTCGCAATAAAGTAGCCAAACAAATCAAGCTTGGCATACAGGATTGGTTTGATAGGATAAGAGAATTGGAAGTAGCTGGCCAAAAAAACTAAAACCATCCGCTTTGAATGCCCGGTGCTAATTCTTCTGCAGGCAAACCCTGTCTGAAAAGTCTTGCAGTGTATGGACCTTTTAATGCTATATGATCTTGCCCCACGCGCAACCAGCTTCCTTCGCGTAAACCCAATACCAGTTGTGCATTAAAATGATGAAATTCTGCTATTCGTTCTTCTCTTGTTTCACCCATATGCGTGCTATCGGGTAAAGGATCAAGATAATGTGGATTGAGATTGAATGGCACCCAACCAAAAGCCTGTAAAGCGGGTGTATGCACAACCGGCATATCGTTAGTGGTACCAATACTCAGGCCGGTAATGTTGCACCCCGCGCTTGTGCCCATGTAAGGTATTCCAGCGCGTACACGTTCATCTATGGCCGCAAACAACCCCGTATCGTACAACGCTTTTAACAGCACAAATGTATTGCCACCACCTGTAAAAAAACCTTCAGCCCAATTGGCTGCTTCGAGGGCATCGACAAATTCATGTGCACCACGCATTTCAAACCCAAGCGCGTTAAATACCGCCGCTGCCTTTGCTGTATAATCATCATGCGAAATGCCCGAAGGCCTTGCATACGGGACAAACAAAATACGCTTTTTCCCTTTGAAAAAATCAAGGATTTCATTCGATAAATAACTGAGGTAGGGTTGTCCGAAAACAGTAGAAGTGGATACGATGAGAAGGTTCATTACGATAGGAATTAAAAAAATTAATGCCTGAAATGCCGCATCCCCGTCATCACCATCGCTAGTCCCTTTTCTACACAATAAGCAACAGAATCTTTATCGCGTATAGAACCACCGGGTTGAATAAATGCTTCAATACCTGCTTCATGTGCAATTTTCACACAATCATCAAAGGGGAAAAAAGCATCACTCGCAAGCACAGCACCTTTCAAATCAAATGAAAATTGGTTTGCCTTTTCTATTGATTGGCGAAGCGAATCAATACGGCTTGTTTGACCACAACCCTTTCCTACAAGTTGTTTATCTTTTACCAGTGCAATGGCATTACTTTTCAGGTGTTTGCACACAATATTGGCAAAAGCAAGATTGGCTTTTTCATCTTCATTGGTTGCCCGGCCGCCTGCTTCATTCCATTCCGTATAGTTTCCCTCATCGCTTTGCTGCGTAAGCACGCCATTCAGCAGCGAACGGTAAGTGGTTGATGCAGCAAGTTGTTGTTTTTGCTGAAGTAAAATACGGTTTTTCTTGCTTTTTAAAATGGTAAATGCATCTACGGAAAAAGCAGGAGCAATCAACACTTCAAAGAAAATTTCATTGATGGCATTCGCAGTATCTGCATCAATGGTATGGTTGCAAACCAATACACCACCAAAAGCACTTTCAGGATCACCGGCTAAGGCTGCATACCAGCTGTCTACCACAGTTGGCCTTTGCGCAATACCACATACGTTGGTGTGTTTGATTATAGCAAAAACGACATTTTCTACAATGTCGTCTCCTCCCCCTTTGGGGGTTCCCGAGCCATGCGAAGGGAAGGAACGATGTTCGGGGAGGGGGCCGAATTCCCGAATCAAGTTCATCGCCGCATCCACATCCACCAAATTATTATAGCTAAGTTCCTTTCCGTTTAATTGTGTAAAAAGTTCATCGATTTTTCCGAAAAACCTGGCCTGCTGATGTGGATTTTCACCATAGCGCAGGCTGTTGGGCATCGCAGTACTTGTTTGGAAAAAAAGATTGGGATCTGGATTAAACCAACGGCTGATCGCTACATCGTACTGACCTACAATTTCAAAAGCCTTGGCAGCAAAAGCACGGCGCTGAACAAGTGTGGTCGTACCATTTTGTGCCAGCAACATTTCATTCAGTACTGAATAATCGTCTTTGGAGGCAAGCACCACAAGGTCGCGATGGTTTTTGGCCGCCGCACGAATCATACTTGGGCCGCCGATATCAATTTTTTCAATTATGGAAGCTTCATCAGTAGTTGAAGCAACCGTTTCTTCAAAAGGATACAGGTCAACTATTACCAGGTCAATTTCAGGGATTTTGTATTCCTTCATTTCCTGGAGGTGGATATCATCATTCCTTTTGCCCAAAATACCGCCGAATACTGCAGGATGCAAGGTTTTCACCCTTCCGCCTAAAATGCTTGGATAAGTAGTCAGGTCTTCCACCGGAATTACAGGGATACCCAGTTTTTCAATAAATGCCTGTGTACCGCCGGTGCTGAATAGCGTAATGCCGAGTTGGTGCAGTGTAGGAACTAAGGTTTCCAGTCCGTCTTTGTAAAAAACGGAGATAAGCGCGCTTTGTATCTTTTTTTCCATGATTTGAATTGTACGATTGGTGCCGGTTTACCGGCCGGGTGCTTTTAAATTGAGCACAAATGCCCCTTTTTCGGCTACCGGATGAAAGCGCAAATGTAGGCTGTCGGCAGCAATTTGCCATTGGGCAACACGGTAAAAAGGCAATTTCGCATCTGCCACAATGGTATGGCAACCAATTTTTTCCAGTATCCACGCGGGTTTCGCCTTAAGATTGGCTGCGAGCACCAAAATATCTGCTTCCACCCTACCTGATTGCCGGGTATCCAATTCTTTATCTACCACCACTATTTTTTGCCCGCCTACAACCAACTGATGGAATGCTTCGGTGTCTGCCGGCAGCAGGTTTTGCTTTTTTACCTGGAACAAAATATGCGTAGGCAGCAGGTTGTACCGGAACAGCCACGGATCGGTAACACACGCTGAATCGCCCCAAAACCAGGCTTCGTGGCCTTTAATAATATCAATGGCGGTGTGTCCGCTGATGTTGTAAACAATTAACTTTTGCTGTTCGCTGTTACGCTGCCAAACCCATTCCCTGTAGCAGATAAAAAATAACAAACCGCCGAGTGCCCAAACCGCACATTCCTTATTTTTAAGCAATAGCCAGCCTGATAACAAAGCAATCACCACCATCAGCAAAATAGCTTGTGGAAGCGGCAGATGAATATTTTCAATGCGCGACATGGGCAAGGCATTAATAAAGGAAATACTTTCATTCATGGCAGCAATACTTATATCAACGCCCTTTCCTAGCCATGTTGCAACAGGTGATATCCAAAAAAAGAAAATCGTGAGCAGTAAAGAAAGATTCAATGCAACCCAACTTAATGGAATTGCCAGCAGGTTGGCAAGCAAAAAATAAACCGGAAACTGATTAAAATAATACACCACAAAGGGTAAGGTGAGCATCTGTGCTGCAAGGGTTACTGAAAGCATTTGCCAGCCTTTATTGATCCATCGGTTACCCGTTTGTACCCAGCGCCCAATAGGTGCACTGAACATAAAAATACTTAATACAGCACTATAGCTTAGCTGAAAGCCCACATCAAATAATACAACAGGGTTCCAAAGCAACAGTAAAAAAGCCGAAGCTGCCAAAGAATTATAGGAGTTTCCCTTTCTGCCAATTACTTCACCAAAAAGCAGGATGCTAAACATGATTGCCGACCTTACTACCGATGGACCTGCACCCGTAATGAGTGCAAAAACCCAAAGACAAATAATTACGATTAATGCCCGGATATTTTTTCCACGGCGTAAACGCGTAAGGGGTGTAAGGAGTACTAATAGCCCGGCTTGAATCATGCCAAGGTGCAAGCCACTGATGGCAATAATGTGCGCAACTCCGCTACCCGCGTATTCCAGTGAAAGTTCCTTATCCATATCATTCCGGTAGCCGGTAAGCAGGGCTTCCGCAACACCAAGATTCATTGGATTGGGAATGTACTTGCGCAGTGTAGACAATAAAAAATCCCTTGCTTTATGTGGCCAATTGCGCCAACCTCCATTTACCTTTTCATTTGAAATAACGTACTCTCCCTTTTTTACATACAATTGGTAATACCAGCCTTGGTTGGCAGTATAAGCTGCATAATCAAATCCGCCCGGATTACCAGCTCCACGAATGGGTTGCAAGGTTTTAATAAATGCAATCTTACTCCCGATACCCAAGCCTGCAGGAAAGGAGTCTTTTGCAAAATAGATAATTATGTTACCTGAAAGCGCCTTCCAGCTTTGCGTGGTACTATCCCATTGCCGCACCGTTGCTTCTGCACGGAATGACTTTGCCTTAGGTTCGGGTGGTGTTGTAAGAGTAGCAGAAACAAGTACTCCCTTTTGGTATTGCTTACCTATAAAATCAGCATGGTTTTCGAAGCGACTTAATCGATAAAGCGAAGCACCCAATACCAGCCAGCAGGCAAATAAAGCAACACCGTAAATTTTTGGGTAAAACAGTGCTTTCCAATGTGCCCAACCCAAAAACAAAATAACTACACCCATTATTACATGCCAATGTTGCCACAACGCAGGAAAATAATAAGCTGATAAAATGCCAACAACCAGCGGAATAACTACACGAATGAAAGGAGCCGTTCGCCAAATAGGTATAAATGAAAAAGGGGTGCCGGGCATATAGCTTGTTTAAGTAGCTTAATAAAAATGGGCATCTTCATAGTCGTTCATCTCCGACGCATGCCGTTGGTGCAGATTTTACCCTTTAAAAATAATAGCTGTTTGTCAGGATTCCATACCTTTTCCGGAAATTTTTAGCCTTATGCGCATCTTTTATAGTCTTTTTATACTTATTCTGCTAACTGCCTGCAGCAGTACCACCACTATTTACCTTGTACGCCATGCAGAAAAACTGCCACAGGACCCAAGTGCAGGTATGATGTCCAATGATGTTGGATTATCGGAAGCAGGGCTTGCACGTGCCTTGGTACTACGTGATAGCCTTGTCGCAAAAAATATACATGCAGTTTATGCTACCACCTATAAACGCACACAACAAACGGTGCAACCCACTGCCCAATCGAAAGGTCTTGTGGTAAAACAATACACAGCAAGTCAGCCGGCATCCGATGCATTGGTGGACAGCCTTATTGCCATAAAAGGAAAAACATTTTTGGTTGCGGGCCATAGCAACACGGTTCCGGCAATGGTGCGCCACCTTGGTTTGCCTTGCAGCTTCGCCGGCAACATTCCCGAAACTGACTTTGACAACATGTTCATTATAACGGTGAAAAAAGGGGTGAAAAGTATACAGGAAAAAACCTATGGAGCGCCCACACAGTGATAACTTTTTACAAAAAATATTTTACGAAAAATCCCGTCGCGAAAAATGCGGCGGGATTTTTTTTATGGCACCAACGAATACGTTTAGATGTTACTTTTTGCCTATGGTTTCCAGCATATGCTTTACCGCCGCTTCCAATTGCGTATCCTTTCCTTTCAGGAAATCTTCATACTTCAATGGCACGCTTATATCCGGCTCAAGTTGCAGGTTTTCCAATGGCCTGTCTTCTTTAATGCCATAAAAAGCAATCATAGGAATACCAAACACAATGGTAGGGTCAATTTGGGTTTCCCACCACACTGCCGTACTTGTGCCCGGCACAGGCATACCAATCAATTTGCCAATACCCTTTGCCCGGTATGCATACGGAAATGCATGGGCATCGGAGTAGTTACTCTCACTCATAAGTACGGTACTTGGCTTCGACCATTTATCGCGCGGCTCGCCGCCTTTGGTTATATTTCCATACGGTCTGAAGGTTGCGTAAGGTTTTCCATCAAGAAAGTTAGAAAGGTCTTCATGCAGCCAACCGCCACCATTAAAACGGGTATCAACAATGAGCGCTTCTTTATCCCTATTGCGCCCCATGGTTTTATCCAGCGCTTCGCGAAATGAACCATCATTCATCCCCTGTACATGAATATAGCCCACTCTCCCGCCACTCAATTTATCAGTCATATCTTCCATTCTTTTTACCCATCGGTTATACATCAATGTTTGCTCTTCGCTTATTGTAATAGGCTTCATAGCAGCTTCGAAACGGGTTTTTGCCACAGGGTCATACATACTCAATAAAGTACGTTTTCCTGCTTTCCGGTTCAGCAGTTGCGTCCAATCCATTTCATCAGTTATGGCTACCCCATCAATCTGTTCAATGATATGCCCGGCCTGCACTTTCATTTCGGCCTTATCCAATGGGCCACCTGCCATTACTTCATCTATTTTCACGCCTTTACCCACAAAAATTTCATCGGGAATAATACCTAATGAAGCGGAGTTGTCAGGGTTGTTGAGACGCGGGCTGTAACGGCCACCGGTATGAGAACCATTCAACTCACCAAGGAGTTCGCTAAGCAGTTCCTGAAAATCGTAATTGTTATTTATATGCGGCAAAAACTTTGCATACGCATTTCTGTACATATCCCAATCAAGGCCATGGAGTTTTGGATCGTAAAATTTCTTTTTTACCTGCCGCCATGCATGATGATAAATATATTCGCGTTCACCGGCTTCGTTCAGAATCATTTCGCCACTAATACTTACAGGACTCGCTTTGCCGGCATCATCTACTTTTACAATATTGCCATTATTCATCATGAACAGCGATTTTCCATCCTTACTCATCTGAATATCACTTGATGTGCTGCCTACTTTAGCCAGTATTTTTGTTTCGCGCGTACGCAAATCAGTTACCCATAAATCATATCCCTTCTCAAATGCAGCGAGGTAATATAGTTTGCTTCCATCTTTATTTACAGCATAATCTGCAATAGAAGCACTGGCAACCGTAAGTTTTATTTTTCTGTTTTGAATGTTATCAAACGCAGGTACCCAATTTTTCTTTGCAATGCTATCACGCTTGGCCTTTTCGGTATCTTTTTTATCAAGTTCTTCCGTAAGCGTATAATCTTCCTTATTCAGGGTAAAACGGTCGAAGGCTTCCTGATCTAAAAATACACCATAGACATCAAGTTCGCGGCTCCCGGAAAAGGCAATGGATTTGCGCCCATCGCGATTACTCGCCCATGTCATAAGCTTTCCATCCATAAAAAATTTTGCCTGACCATCGCCAAAGCCGCTGTTTACCGGGTAAGTTGCCGGCACACTACCATCCGCTTTGTAAATGCCGGTATTACGCATACCATAATAGCCCCTTCCATCATCTATAGCTAACCATTTGCTATCGGGCGACCATTCAAAATACTGGTCACCATCACGATAACTGAAATTATGACCGGCAGGCATTAAAGTACGGGATTGTTTGGATGATACATTGTAAATATTTACGATATTTCTTTCTTCCAGGTAAGCCAGCTCTTTTCCATCCGGGCTCACTTTTGGTTGAAATTCATCCTTATCCGAAGCAATTACCGGCTCTTCTTTTACCAGCGTGGATGCAAAAAAATAAGGATCTTCTTTACGTATTATAGTTGCCTTGTAAATATCCCAGCTATTCCCCCGTTCAGTGCTGTAATAAAGTGCTTTCCCATCGGGCGCCCATGCAAGCATTCGCTCCTGTTGCGGTGTATTGGTAATACGTTTGGTAGTACCACCATCCGCATTGGTTACAAATACTTCGCCACGCACCACAAAAGCAATTTCTTTACCATTAGGGCTAAGGGCAAACTCGCTTACATTGCCAGTAACGGGTACGTTTAATACCACCCCGGAGCGTCCATCATTCATTACCTGAATACTTAGTTTTTTGGGAGCAGCACCATCGGTAAGTGTATAAATACTTCCATCCCAGGTAAAACAAAGCGTACCATTTTTTGAAATAGACAAATGCCTTACCGGATGGTCTTTAAACTGTGTAAGCTGACGTTCAGCTTCGCGGGTTAACAATGGTTGCTTAAACAAATTTTGCGAGCCATTTTTTTCACTGAGATAGTATAGATGCTTATCATCGGAGCTTAACACCGGCTCACGGTCTTCACCTGCAAAACCACTCAGTTGACGATAGGTCCCGGTTTTCAGATCCATCATCCAAATATCCCGTGTAACTGATGAAGTATGATGCTTACGCCATGGGTCTTCATATCCTTTACGATCCTGAAAAACGATGGCATCGCCCTTGCTATTGTAGCGCGCAACATCGGCACCGGCAGCACTTACAAGGTTGGCTCGTCCACCATTTGTACTTACAGTATATAAGTTTTGAAAGATGCGCGGGTTGTGGAAACGAACGCTTGCAGCCGGCGCCATACGTGAACTGGCAAAAAGCACCTGTTTGCCATCGGGGGAAAAATCGTTAGGTATATCCGCAGCACCATGGTAGGTAAGCCGTGTAGGTTCTCCTCCGGTGGCTGGCATACTAAATACATCAAAATTTCCATAGCGGTCACTTGCAAAGGCAATGGATTTTCCATCGGGGCTCCAAACCGGCATCATATCATGCGCCTGATGCAAGGTGATAGGTATGGCTATACCACCCGCCGCATCAACCTTGTAAATATCACCTTTGTAACCAAAAGCAATGGTTTTCCCATCGGGGCTGATGGCTGGGTAACGCAACCAATGGGCATCCTGCTGCGCAAAAGCTAAGAAACTTAAATTAACTGCAAGCAAGCTTACAAATATTCTTTTCATAATTAAATATTTATAATAAAACGAATGGCCCAAAGTAATAATTAAAATAACACTAACTGTAAAGACAGTAAGAAAGTAGTAAAAGAGCTGCCCTGAAAGTGAATAACACGGCACGCAGCTTCTGACAGATTCATCTTACTTTTACATCCTACCCGAAAAGAATGAACGATTTTCCATCACGGTAAGTTATAGTAAGGACTACCTTACAAAAGATAAATTACAAGTGGCAGATGTAAAGACTTTTATTAAAAAATACTTACCAACCGTTTAAACATCAACCTGGTAAATCCCAAATGAAATTTGAAATTTACCAGGTTGATTAAATATAATTAAAATTAATTTATTACTTAAAACGCAACGATGACAATACTTTCAAAGAAAATAAAAAATTTAATCAGCATAGCCGTATTTACGTTCACCTTGCACATGGCATTCCAGGGAACAGCCCAACGTTCCATTAATGTAATGACATTTAATATTCGCTTCGACAACCCAAAAGATGCACCTAATGATTGGCCCAACCGAAAGGATAAAGTAACATCTCAAATACTTTTTCACCAGGCAGATATAATCGGACTACAGGAAGCACTTCATAACCAGGTAATGGAAATGGAAAAAGAATTACCGGGTTATAAATTTACAGGTCCCGGCCGTGATGATGGAAAACAAAAAGGTGAATACTCTTGTATTTTTTATAATGCCAAACGGCTCGAACTGCAGGCATCCGAAACCTTTTGGCTTAGTGAAACACCTACCATGCCCGGTAGCAAAAGCTGGGATGCTGCCATTACACGCATTGTTACCTGGGCGCGCTTTAAAGACAAAAAAACCAAAAAAGTATTTTATGCTTTTAATACGCACTTTGACCATGTGGGAAAAATAGCCCGCAGGGAAAGTGCTAAAATGGTGTTACATGCGGTGGATAGTATTGCGGGCAAAACTCCTGCCGTAATAACCGGTGATTTTAATGCCCAGCCCGATGATGAACCTATTATGGTCATTATGGATGTTGCCAACCCGTTGAAGCTAATCGACAGCAAAGCCATTTCAACAACCGGGCATTATGGCCCCAATGGAACCTTCAATGCATTTGGTCCAAAAGAACAGGCAGATAAACCCATTGATTATATTTTCCTGAAAGGTAAATGGAAGGTAGCACAACATGCCACACTTAGCCAAACATGGGGCGGCTTATTCAGTTCCGACCATTTCCCTGTTTTTGCTCGTCTGATGTTGGGAGAATAAAAAACGATATGCTCAACCAAATACTTGCTAAATACCGCGGGAAATTTCACCCTGTAGTTCCATATGATACCGAAAAAGATAAGATTACTGCGCTTAATCTTTCCGGAACCAATACATCGCTTACACCGGAAATATTTGGCGACACTCATTTGTTCTCTCAATTCATAGATCATTTACTGTTACAAGCCAATGCTAAATATGGAATTGGCGGATATCTCGAAAACCGGAAAGTCTATGCGCGTTCGCGGGTGTTTGATGCCACATCGCAGGAGGAAGAACCGCGTACACTTCATTTAGGTGTAGATATTTGGGGCAAATCCGGAACAAAGGTAATGGCGCCATTAGATAGCATCGTTCATAGCACCGGCAACCACCCCGAATATGGCAATTATGGCGCTATCATTATTTTAGAACATTTATTGGATGGCGTAACATTCTATACGCTTTATGGCCATCTTTCTTTTGCCGATTTGGTACTGCAACCCGGACAAGCTGTTACAGCCGGGGAAGTAATAGCTCATTTTGGCAAACCGGAAGAAAACGGGCATTGGCCGCCGCACCTGCATTTCCAGGTAATGGCAGATATGCAGGGCCTAACCGGAGATTACCCGGGCGTTTGTGCACCATCAGCCGTGGATGCGTTTAAAAGCAATTGCCCTGACCCAATGTTATTATTGAAATTTTAATTGCACCCGATAATTACCAAAGTGAAAAATGATGGCCTAAAATTTGCTGATTGTGTTATGAATTATTAGATATATACCACAAACTATCTTTACAAAACATCGCAGCATGCTCACAATTGTTAATTTTACCATTCTTAGGAATGCTTAAGCCTAAACTGTTTGCCATGAACAAAATCTCAAATATATTTCTTGCACTGATTATTTTACTTGCTTCTTGCGGAAAAGACAACGGTGATGACGGCGGTGAAGTAATTGTACCACCTCCACCACTTCCACCTTCCACTTTTTCCAAAGGAGCTGATGTAGGGTGGATTACCCAAATGGAGGCATCGGGCAAAAAATTTTACAGTAAAACAGGTGTTGAAACAGAAGGCATGGCTTTGCTGAAATCGCTTGGGATGAATACGATTCGTTTACGTGTATGGGTAAATCCAACGCCTGCCTGGAACGATGTAAATGACGTGGTTGCCAAAGCCGTTAGGGCTAAAAACCTGGGCATGCGTGTGATGATTGATTTTCATTACAGCGATACCTGGGCCGACCCTGGCAACCAAACCAAACCTGCTGCATGGGCCGCATTGGATGTTACCGGACTAAAAACAGCCATTATGAACCATACTGCACAGGTTATGAATGCGCTGAAAACTGCAGGGGTAACGCCGGAATGGGTGCAGGTAGGCAATGAAACCAATAATGGAATGTTGTGGCCAACGGGTCGCGCATCCGAAGCATTGGGAATGAGTAACTATGCCCAATTTGTAAATGCAGGTTATGATGCGGTAAAAGCCGTTTTTCCAACAGCAAGGGTAATCGTGCATATTTCTAATGGCCATGACAATGGATTGTTTACCTGGAATATTGGCGGGCTTATCAGCTACGGCGCTAAATTCGATGTAATCGGCATGTCATTGTATCCTGAACCTACCGATTGGTCCACCAGGAATGCACAGTGCCTCACCAATATGAATGATATGGTGACGAGATACGGTAAGGAAGTAATGGTGGTTGAAATTGGCATGAGTTGGGATCAGGCAGCGGCATCCAAAGCATTTATTGCCGACCTTATTACAAAAGTAAAATCCGTAAAAGATAATAAAGGAATTGGCGTATTGTATTGGGAGCCACAATGCTATGGCAACTGGCAGGGTTATACAAAAGGCGCATTTGACAACAGCGGTAAACCTACCGAGGCGTTAGATGCTTTTGCAGATTAAAAGAAATACTTTTTAAAGAACCAAGTTTGTGTTAAACTGAAAATGATACATGCTGCAAATAATAGACATTTGCCGCATGTATCATTTAAAATGCTTGCTTACAGCAATCGCTGCCATTGGCTTTGGCCATATTTCAATAGCACAAAAAAACAGGAAAGCAATAAAAACTGAAATACAGGTTGTTATAAAAAACGGCACACTTGAGTGGGTGAAAGATGGTAAAGAAGTGGCCCTGTACGGCGTAAATTACACCACACCGTTTGCTTACGCTTATCGTGCCCATAAAGCATTGAATGTTTCGCTTGAAGATGCCATCCGCAATGATGTTTATCACTTTGCACGGCTGGGTTTTGATGCCTTTCGGGTACATGTTTGGGATACCGAAATTTCGGATACAAAAGGAAACCTGTTAGCAAATGAACATTTGCGCTTATTCGATTTTTTACTGGCCGAACTAAAAAAGCGAAACATCAAAACCATTGTAACACCCATTGCCTTTTGGGGAAATGGATATCCTGAAAGAGATGAAGATACACCCGGATTTTCGCGCTATTTCGGCAAAGGAAAAGCGACCATTAACGATACGGCGATTCGGGCACAGGAAAATTATTTACAGCAGTTTTTTAAGCATGTAAATCCCTACACAAAACTTACCTATCAGCAAGACCCGGATATTATTGCAACCGAAATAAATAACGAGCCTAACCATAGCGGTTCACAACAGGATGTAACCAACTATATTGATCGGCTATACAACGCTATTCAAAATACCGGGTGGACAAAACCTATTTTTTACAACATCAGCGAAAACCCGCGCTATGCCCGTGCCACTGTTGCATCAAAAGCCGATGGCTATAGTTTTCAGTGGTATCCATCGGGGCTTGTAGGTGGCCGTACACTGCAAAGCAACAGCTTGCCACATGTAAACAAATATGCGATTCCTTTTGGTGATTCGCTGCCTGTATTTAAGAACAAGCCCTTAATGGTGTATGAGTTTGATCCTGCAGATATTTTACACCCCATTATGTATCCGGCTATGGCACGCAGCTTCAGGGGAGCAGGCTTTCAGTGGGCCACGCAATTTGCCTACGATCCCATGGCTATTGCACATGCAAACACTGAGTATCAAACCCATTTTCTTAATTTGGCTTACACGCCCGCCAAAGCCATTAGTATGCTGATAGCAGGCGAAGTATTCAGAACCGTACCCAAAAACAATCCAACGAATTCATATCCTGCTGATAGTGTATTTGGACCCTTCAGAATCAGCTATCGTTCATCACTGAGCGAAATGAATTCGGCAGAAAAATTTTACTACACGAATCATACTTCCACTCAACCGGTTAACGTGGCCGGCTTAACGCATATAGCCGGAGTGGGCAATTCAGTAGTAGTAAAGTATGAAGGAACCGGTGTTTATTTTTTAGATAAAGTAGAAGAAGGCGTATGGCGGCTCGAAGTAATGCCCGATGCCTTTTTTGTGCGTGACCCGTATGAGAAAGCATCTCCTTCCAAAACGGTATCAGCCATACGGTGGCGCACACATGCCATGCATATTCAATTACCATCGCTTGGCAATGGCTTTGCCATAAAAGGACTTAACAAAGGAAATAAAACCAACAATAAGATATCGGCAGATAGTTTCACTATAACACCTGGTACGTATTTACTCACCGCAAATGGTAAAAGATTTTCCGGAAATGCTGCTGCATTAGGTGTTATAGGTTTGAATGAATTTGTAGCACCCCAAAATTCATCGATACCATTGCAGGTAGGCCATACACCGGCCGCTGCTGTTTCATCGGGAAAACCCTTTACCATTAACGCTTCGGTGTGGGGAGCAGACACCGGCAGGGTTTCGTTACTTGCCGGCAAACCGGGTTGGGGCCGGCCTATGGTAATACCCATGGGTAAAAAAGATGCTTACCATTACGAAGCGGTGGTTCCTGCATCGTTTACCACACCGGGGCTTATACAATACCGCATTATGGTGGAACAAGGCAATGATGTAACGGTATTTCCCGGCAACGTCAAGGGTAGCCCGTTGGCCTGGGATTATGTGGAAAGCAACCCGTGGGAAGTGTATGCAGGCGCTGTTGGTTCGGATGTTACCTTGTATAATCCGGCAGTGGATAGAAATACCATTACTTTCCCATCGTGGGGACGTGGCACACAAACAGGATTAAACGCAGGTGCTTTACCCGGTAGTCTTGTTTTTCAATATGTAGCACCTAAATGGCCTGCCGACAGCATAGTTGCTATGCAATATGCAGTACAACAAAATATTCAGGAACGACTTGCAGATGCAGCCACCTGCACACAAATTGGTTTGAAGGTGCGTACACTGCTCAATGAGCATATAAAAGGTAAATTGATTCTTGTAACTAAAGATGGAATTGCCTACAGCAACACTGTAGAACTTACCAATAGTTTTACCGAACAGGTGCTGCCACTTTATTCATTTGTAAGAGACCGCCACTTGTTGCTTCCAAGGCCGTACCCCGGATTTTTACCACTTTGGTTTAATTACACAGGCACTGTACCGGCGCTTAAACCGGCAGAAATTGATATCATACAATTTGTAATAGATGAAAAAGATAATCGAGGTAAAAAAAATGAAGGCGTTAGTTTCGAAATTGAATCTATCAGTCTCAGGAAATAACACGTAAATCAAATTCTATAGAGCCAAACATGTTTTACGGTTCAAAATCAGCCATTTCTTTATAGCTTTGCGGCACTAAAAATCAACAAAATAGTTATGCATAACGAACACCACAGCAGTCACAACTCGCCCGGATTTGGCACAAACACCAATGGAATGGGTATTTTTATCGTTGCTGCCATTTTTGTCATCATCGGAATTTTTGTTTGGTGGCTCTGGAATAACAACAACAAGGAATTCGATTTCTATCGTATAGAACAGGCCGGTGGCGCACATACCGAAGGCCATGGTGGTGCACATGGTACTGCAGCATTGCCACTCGGTATGCTGGATACCGTAACCGGTAATTACATTTATGAGCTTGGGGAAGAAATGGAAATTGTACTCCCAGATTCGGCTAAAACCAAACTGATGGTTGGCCGCAACAGCACAGAAGCCAAACTATTCAATTTCCTGAGCAATGATGCCATGCAGGTGGATATCGTTGATAAAACCAAGGGCTGGATTACCTGTGATCGCATTTTCTTTGCCACCAATCAATCTACACTTACCGAAGAGTCTAAGGCGCAAATTGGTCGTTTGGGCGCCATTCTGAAAGCATTTGGAACAGCAGATATTAAAGTGGGTGGTTATAGTGATACCACCGGAAGTGCCGATGTAAATACCAAACTAAGCGGCGAAAGAGCCATGATGGTTGCTACGGCTATTCAAACTGCTTCAGGAAGAACTACCATAGCATCCGAAGGTTATGGTCCCTTGCACCCCATTTCGGATAACACCACTGCAGAAGGGCGCGCCATGAACCGCCGGGTGGATATAAGGGTAATTAAAAAGTAATATACATAACCATACTTCATTATAAAATGCCACGGAAAAAAAACCGTGGCATTTTTGTTAGCTTCACTATTCCTTATTGTTAAGGCAACTCATGCATACAACTACAAAAAACAGCAACTTCTATCTTATTCTCATACTCGGTATGCTTACGGCAATCGGCCCCTTTTCGATTGATATGTACCTGCCTGCCTTCCCCGATATTGCCAAAGGACTGAATACTACGATTGCACAGGTAATGCTATCGCTCTCAAGCTTTTTTATTGGTATCTCCTTAGGGCAATTAATTTATGGTCCGTTGCTGGAACGTTATGGCCGCAAAAAACCCTTGTATTTTGGATTGGTTATTTACATTCTGGCATCATTGGGTTGTGCATTGGCCCCATCGGTAGATGCATTGATTATGTTCAGGCTATTACAGGCCTTAGGTGGCTGTGCAGGCATGGTGGCAGCAAGGGCCATGGTGCGGGATTTTTTTGAAGTAAAAGAGAATGCCAAAATATTTTCCTTGCTCATGCTCGTGGTGGCCGTATCACCCATTATTGCGCCTACCTTGGGCGGATATATTACTGCACTATTTGGCTGGCAATCTATTTTTGTTATACTGATGGGCATGGCGCTTGTAATTCTTATTGCCGTACATTTTTATTTACCCGAAAGCAAAAAACCCGATACCCATTTTTCGCTTAAACCGCGACCCATTATCACCAATTATCTGAGCATTATAAAACACCCGCAATTTTATACGTATGCATTAACGGGGGCAATTGCTGCAGCCGGATTATATGCATACATTAGTGGGTCGCCGCATGTTTTTATGGAAATATATAAGGTAACCGAGCAGCAGTATGGATGGATATTCGCGTTGATTGCCATGGGGCTGATAGGTGCTGCGCAAATCAATACAGTACTTCTTAAAAATTATACAAGCGACCAGATTATTAAAGTGGCATTAAGCTGCCAATGCATTATCGGGATGATACTCGCTGTTACTACTTATGCAGGATGGAGCGATTTATTTGTTACCATATTTCTCATTTTCACTTATCTCAGTTGCCAGGGTTTTATTTTCCCCAATGCATCCGCGCTTTCATTGGCGACTTATGGCCACAAAGCCGGCAGCGCTTCGGCCATGATGGGTGCCATTCAAATGTCCATAGGTGCAGCAGCATCGGCAATGGTGAGTATTTTACAACATTACTTTTCTCCTATGACCGGGGTAATGGCTTTCTGCACGCTTACTGCATTGTTGGTTTTTACTTTTGGGAGAAAGATTATTGTTAAGCAAGCTAGTATTGAGGCTGTGGAGGAAGAAGATGTGGAGATGATTAGTATGCTTTAATTGGAAAACTAAAAAGCGTTTATCGGCTTCGCAGGTGAGCAGGAAATGCTACATCGTAGCCACAAGATGAACACATGCATTTACGGAAAGATGCATAACATCCGGCATGGATGTCTTATATAAAAAGAATAAGAATTATATAAATAAGATAAAGAAACATTGGTAATGCAAGAAAAGTATTAAGATACTTTTTATCATCAGTAGATTTTCTACTTCTTACAAACGTTTGATAAAAATACTGAATTGAAAACAATAAGCCAATAAAAAATATAGGAAGAATTACAAACCAGCTTATCATCCTATTTATTGGTGATCTGATTGGAATTAATTTAAGATCACTTATCAGTATATCCTTTACTATAACTATGCAAAAAAAAATAAAAGAAACCAATACCTTTTTATAAATACCAGTTAACATAATATCACTAATTTATAAATGAATTTCTTTTAGTCGGAACCCGCAGTTAAAGAATTTCTTTCCAGTGTTTGTATTATCACCAAATATCGCATCCGAAGCCGCCGCTGTTGTGTGTTATCACCAACAGCTCCTAAACTTCTGATACGCTAACCTTACTCAAACCTGCTACACAATAGAACTTCCCCAATATATTCCTATCTTTCTTTACCAGCTCAAACAAGATTACGATAGCTATCGGAAGGTTTCTACTAATGCAAGATAACTTTTCTTTCGAATTGCTGGTGCCTGTTAGATATTAACCATGTAATAAAAAATCCCTGATAAAGTTTCGGCTCCTATTACGAGCAGGAAATGCAAGTGATAACACCACGCATTGGCGGCATGGGGGAACTTTCGCATTGAAAATGAAATTTTGAGCTATTTTGCAAATCAGGGGTAATTTTATCTGAATTAAAGTATTTTTGCTATCTAAGAAGGCTGCGTACTAAAAAATGAACAAATGAAAATTGCACTTCAATACGTCAATGACAGTACGGGTAAAACCCAATCTGTTCAAATTCCACTGAATGATTGGGAAAAGCTGATGGCTAAATTAAAAAAGTATGAACAAACACTAAAAATTAAGACAGAGCTGAAAGATGCGTTTCAAGAAGTTGCGCAATTACAAAAGTCCAAGGCAAAAAAGCAATCATTAAACGACTTTCTTAATGACCTTTAGCATAATTCCAATAGAAAAATTCAAGAAAGAAGCCAAAAGACTTGTAAAGAAATACCCTTCTCTCAAAAAGGAATTAGGCGAACTCTCATCTATTTTAGAAGTAAATCCAACAACGGGAGTATCCTTAGGAAATAATACTTATAAAATAAGAATTTCAATAAAAAGCAAAGGCTCCGGAAAAAGTAGTGGAGCACGGGTAATAACCTATTTAGTTACCGAGAATAAGGAAGTCTATTTGCTTACAATTTACGACAAAGGAGAATTCGATACAATAGATGATAGCACCTTACGAAAAATCATCCGGGATATAAAAGCTGGTCAATAAAACATAGTTCAACTGGGTTCCTAATGTAATATTGCACTCATATTACTTATGGAAATTTTTTCGCTTTATTCACCCACTCATTGGTTTTTCATTTTATCTGCAGCATTTATCATCGGTTTAAGCAAAGCCGGGCTAAAAGGCGTTGACATGCTGTCGGTTACCATCATGGCATTGGTATTTGGCAGCAAATCATCTACCGGCATTGTGTTGCCCTTATTATGCGTGGCCGATATAGCTGCCGTTTATTATTACCACCGGCATGCAAACTGGCATCATTTCTGGAAACTAATTCCATGGATGGCTATTGGGATATTACTCGGGGGATTTATTGGCAAAGACCTTGATGAACAAATATTCCGGCAGTTAATGGCAGTTATTGTTGTCGTTACGATTGTGATTGTTGTGTGGATGGAGTTACGCAAATCAACAACCGTACACCATCATCCTTTGTTTGCAGCAAGTACAGGGCTTGCCGCCGGATTTACCACCATGATGGGCAATCTTGCAGGTGCATTTGCCAATCTGTATTTCCTTGCCATGCGGTTACCAAAGAACGAATTTATTGGGACTGCTGCATGGTTATTTTTAGTTATCAATTTGTTTAAACTTCCCTTCCAGGCTTTTTACTGGAAAAATATTACCAGTAATACTTTGCTCACCGATTTCATTCTGTTGCCTGTACTGGCATTGGGATTTATATTGGGCATTAAAATCGTAAATAAATTACAGGATACGAGCTACAGAAAAGTGGTAATAGTATTAACGCTGATTGGGTCTTTATTTATGCTTTTCAAAAGATAGAAAACTCATTTCTTGCTTTGCAGATTCAGTAATTCAATGTTTCTGAAATCAACCGGCTGACCTTCACTTTGTAAAGCAATGTATCCCGATTCCAATGGCGTACCATTCACTTTAATTTTTGGGTCAAAACCGCTTGTAACCCCGCCACCAATGGTAGGTTTGCTGTATTGCAATACCGTATCCCCTTCTACAATATGTGTAATCAGTTCATCACCTAACACAATAATTTCGCATCTTACCCATTGGTCGCGCTGATAGGTTCTTGAAAAACTGTTTATGCAATGGCGGGCATCTATTCTTCCATCATAAACTACATCTGTACCGGGGGAACACATATTGCCGGTAGGTCTTGGTTGACCATCGGGCAAACCTGCGAGCAATTGAAACTCAATAGAAATCGGCCAATCCTGCTCCTTAAGTATCGTTCGCGGATCCTGCGAATGAAACATAACACCGCTGTTAAGCTGTGTATAAGATGGCGCATCCTTACGCCACTCGCCCGTTAACCGGTACTCAAACCGAAGTTTGTAATAGCTGTAGGGTTGCTTATAAAACAAATGTGCGAAACGGTTATTAAAACTGTCATACTGATCATAGCGCACTTTAATCATGCCATCTTCCGCACGAAATGTGTTGGCATAATTATCCCCCACTTCGTGATGATATACTTTTACGATCCAGTCATTCAAATCTTTTCCATTAAAAAGCGGTTGCCATTTTTCCCTTTTGCCACCTGATGAATTAGCAGCGCAGCCTGCAATAAGGATTACTGAATTAATGGCAAGCATCATATTACGTAAATTCATTGAACAAAGTAACAGATAATCCTTCGAAACCTTCAGGTGCTCCATAATTCTGCAATTCATATAAATTGAAAAGCGTCATATTAGTAAACCCATATTGAAACGAAAGCATTTCACGTTTGCCATTTCACGTTTCATGATTAGCTTGGCAGTAGTTGTTATGTCCTACCTTGCAACCCAAATACCTTTGAGATGAAAAAAGTAAAATGGGGCATCATCAGCACGGCAAAAATTGGGACAGAAAAAGTAATTCCAGGTATGATGAAATGCGGGAATGCGGAAGTAATCGCCATCTCATCACGCAATATAGAAGCCGCGCAAAAAGCAGCCGACAAACTTGGTATTAAAAAAGCCTATGGCAGTTATGATGCATTGCTCGATGACCCTGAGATAGATGCTATTTACAATCCCCTACCCAACCACCTTCACATTCCCTGGACGATAAAAGCACTACAGGCAGGTAAACATGTGTTATGCGAAAAACCCATTGCGCTTAATGCTGAAGAAGCATCTTTATTGCTTGAAGCAATAGCAAGGTATCCGAAACTAAAACTGATGGAAGCCTTTATGTACCGCCATACCCCACAATGGAAATTTGCAAAACAAAAAATAGCAGATGGTAGCATCGGACAGCTAAGAAACATCCATAGCATTTTTTCATACTTTAATGCAGACCCCAACAATATCAGGAACCAAAGCGATATTGGTGGCGGTGGTTTAATGGATATTGGTTGTTATTCTATTTCACTTTCGCGATGGTTGTTTGGGCAGGAGCCTGCGCGCGTATCCACACTCATGGAATTTGACCCGGTAATGAAGACGGATCGGCTAGCTTCGGGAATATTGGATTTTAGAACCGGCAACAGTTTGTTTACCTGCAGCACACAAATGGCGCCGTTTCAGCGGGCAACCATCTTAGGCACCGAAGGCGTGATTGAAATTGAAATTCCTTTTAATATACCGGCAGATCTACCTTCACGGTTGTGGATGTACACCAAGCAAGGAAAAGAAGAAGTAATGTTTGATGCTGCGGACCAATATACCTTACAATGCGAATCGTTTTCGCAGTCGATATTGAAAGATATACCTGTGTACACACCTATTGCAGATGCTGTAAACAATATGAAAGTGATTGATGCAATGTTTGAAAGTGCAACTAAAAATCAATGGGTTGAACTTGCGTAATGCATTCTTCCATTCACATACTTTTTAAATTGCATTTCCGTTTTGCATTTGCAAATCTTTATTTGCCATGCAACTGCATTACCAAATATCTATGGTAAATCTATATTCATCAATGCAAATGGTATTTTTTTAATAGAACCCGCCGACTCAATATTCAGTACTAATTTCCAATTGGGGCTTGGCTTTTCATTAAAATAATAAGCTATCAAATTGCCACTTTTCGTATAGCCATTTCTTTCAATTTTTTTTCCGGCGGGGTCTTCAAAATATACTTCCACCAGTTTAGTTTCATCTCCATCCATCACAAACATAGCTTGATTTTCATCATCACCAAAACTGGAGAAACCATCGAGCGCATTCATCAAAAGTTCAGCAATTTCCCTTGCGCCTGCAGGTAATTTTTTTAGTTCTTCTTCCTTCTTTTGATTTTGCTCATTCGCATATTTCTCAATAGATGCAGGTGTTAAATAAACCAACTTAACCCCGGCGCTCTCCGGCAACAGGTTTGTATTGGCTTTTGCCTGGTAATTGGGTATTTTAAGAATGCCACCATTCGCTTCGGTGGGTCCATAAAGACTTAATTCGCCGGAAAGTTCCTTGATTACGGTTGCCTTCCTCGAAGGGATTTTGGTTTCAAACCGTACACGCCCTTCTTCATCAATTTCTTCATATTCAAAATTATTTTCATCTTCATTTCTCAACAAGTCCAAGCCCTGATCATCCATGGCTTTGGTGATCTTCGAAACCTTTACAAACTTATATTTTCGTACTTCATCCCCTGTAATTTTCAATTCAATATCGCACCGGTTAGAAAATGAGCCTTCGTTGGTGGAACGTTGCTCACTAATACCGGATACAGATACTTTTTGCGAAAATGCGGAATAAAAGAAGCCTGCTAACAAGAAGGCCATCATTTGAATTTGTTTCATGAATGCAAGATTTAATTTCAAGATGTAAAAAATTGGGGCACTGGACCAAATCCTACCTTTAAACATAGTCAAATCAAATGTAATAACAAAATCGGTAAAATCCTATAGCGCTTTTAATTAAAGGTTCTGAAATGCTTCCGGTACCATTTGTTTACTATGTCAGTAAGGGTAAACCAAACAAAAAAGACAATTATCACCGTACAAGTAACCCTGCAATCATTACTCATTTATTATGGCCGTTTAAATAGGTATTAAGAAAAGCAGGTGAATCTTTTTATATTTGACTATTGTTCACCTTAAAGCATTCTCTATGGCCAAAAAACTATTCGTTGCATTAGTCATATTTTCAAGTACTTCAATTCTTGCACAAACACCGGTCAAAACAGATAAATTACAAATGGCGGCCTTTGATAGCCTGCTTAACAAGGAATTTAAGCCCAACGAACCGGGTGCAGCAGCCATAGTTGTGCGTAAGGGACAGGTTATTTATAAAAAGGCAATTGGCATGGCTGATATGGAATTGAATGTACCCCTTCAACCAGAAATGATTTTCCGGATTGGTTCCATAACCAAACAATTTACCGCAGTGGCTATTCTGCAACTCGCCGATCAGGGGAAACTCTCATTGCAGGATGATATTAAAAAGTTCATGCCCGAATTACCGTTCAAGGAAACTATTACAGTTGAGCATTTATTGCTTCATACGAGTGGCATAAAAAGTTATACCAATAAGCCGGACTTCCCAACAAAGATGCGCATCGATATGAAACCAATGGAAGTAATTAAGTTAACAGAAAATGATACGCTGGAATTTAAGCCCGGATCCAAATGGAATTACAACAATACGGGATATGTAATGCTAGGATATATCATTGAAAAGGTGTCTGGAATGTCGTATGAAGATTATGTAAACAAAAACCTTTTTACACCTGCCGGTATGGGCCAATCGTATTATGGCAGCGAATCGAAAATTATTAAAAACCGTGCAAAGGGTTATAAGAAAGAAGGGGCTGTTTTCCAAAATTCGGATTATATCAGCATGACATTACCCTATGCAGCAGGGTCGCTCATATCTACCGTTGAAGATTTGTGGAAATGGAATAAAGCATTGTATAACTATAAGTTCATTAAAAAAGAATGGGTGGATAAAGCGATAACGCCATTTATACTTCCTGATGGAAAATCTACCAACTATGGATATGCATTATCCATTGGCAACATACAGGGCAGCAAATCCATTGAACATGGTGGTGGTATCCCCGGCTTTGCTACAGATGCCCTGTACCTGCCTGCAGAAGATGTTTTTGTTGCCATATTCATTAATTGCGATTGCGAAAGCCCGGGCGATATTACAGCTAAGATGGCAGGAATGGCCATTGGCAAACCTTATAAATTAAACACCATTGCTATTAATGAAACAGATGGCAAACAATATGAAGGTGTTTATACCAACGAAGATGGCGATGAACGAATCATTCGTTGGGTAGATGGTAAATTAACATCGCAAAGGGGTACCGGAACACAGTTAGTAATCATACCGTTTGAGAAAGATAAATTCCGTTTTGATAATTCTCTGACCACATTGGAATTTAAACGAAATGGATCAGGAAAGGTTGAGAAAGTAATGTACAAAAGCAGGCAGGAAGAAATGCTCTGGACAAAAACCAACAAAGAATTACCTGCCAATGCCACTGCCATTAAAGTAGATGCTTCCATTCTAGCTGGCTATGTGGGCAATTATGAATTAGCACCCAATTTTATACTAACCATTACCCAGGAAGGTGATCAATTATTTGCACAGGCAACAGGACAGCAAAAACTTGAACTGCAAGCCACATCCACTACCAGGTTTAAAACCAAGGGGATAGATGCCGATATTGAATTTAAAAAGAATGCGGAAGGGAAAACGGAATCGTTGGTATTGTATCAGGGTGGACAGGAAATACCAGCGAAGAAACAGTAGAGAAAACAATAGTCAACCCATCAAAAAATAATGAATTTGAAATTAAACTGGCATTGAAACCAGCATAAAACTGTGCTGAATCCCCTTAAAATTATTATAAATCAGCATATGCTTATATCCCGATTTATGGGTATCCTTTTTAAGCATGTGAATCGGTATAGACTGGGTTTGAAGCATATGGCAGCTAATCCATAAAGCCATGGCAGTAGCGGTTGGGTATTCACCACTCATGTGCTTAAATCGGGCAATGGTAACATCGTTGTTCATTGCATCTTCGCAGGCGGTATAGTACTTCACAAAACGTTCATCTCCATTTTCACCCGTTAATAAAATATCTATTTTTTCATTTTCAGGTAAATATTGCTGTATAAATTGCAACAACTTATCCTTAACCACATGCTCGTCATGATGGTGTAATGTATCCATGGCGGTTAGCATGGCCACAGACCCTTCTGCGATACCATTCACCAAAAACATGACACCTGCTTCACCGGCAATACTACCCGGTGTTTTACTTTGATATAAATCCTTATTTGAAACTTCTGCTTCTTTATAACAGCCCAACTTTCTTTCCATGTTATAATCATAAGCAGAAATATCATCTACGGCACCAAGCAGGTAATTACAACCAGGATTTTCAGCAATCAGCATATCAGCATCCAACATCGCAAACTCAAAATCAAGCCCAAGATGAACATGCGTAACATTATAATTATGATTTCGGGTAAGTAAACCTATTTGCGCACCGGCAGCATTGGGTGTGCTTTGTACAAAACCAATAGGGGTAAGCAGTCCTTCATTGTACTCTATCACCTGGCTAAGGAACTTCACGCAATCTTCTTTTCCCCCATTGGCTGTTCCCATAATAATGCCATCGAAGCTGATGTTGTTTGTAAGCAGGGAAAGGGCGGTACCAACACCCATCCTTACAGATTTGCCCATGCGTCTTAAAATACCGGGAGGAATACCTTTATAATCCGGCTCAATGGCTTTTAGTTTATTCTCTGTTGAAGCACATAATGTATTCAAATCGGCATCACCAATTGTGTGCTGAGGCGATATGCATGCTGATTGATGAATATAAAACATAAGTTCAGGCTTTGGAAAAAATGAGCGATGAACAATTGCCGCCAAATCCAAATGAATTTGACATTACATGATTGATGGCAGTTTTTTTATATTCAAGGTTAGGCAGCAATTCAGTTTCAGCTATGGGAACAGTAAATTGAATACCCGGGTAGCTTTCCTGTTCGTAAAGATTTAAAATACTATAAACGGCTTCAATGGCACCTGCAGCACCTAATGTATGCCCGGTGTTAGCCTTAGTGGAAATAAAAGAAGGCACTTTATCAAACAGCCGGATCATAGCAACACTTTCCACTTTGTCATTATTTTCAGTGCCGGTTCCATGGGCATTAATAAAATCAATTTGCGATGGATTAAGATTGGCCATTGTTAATGCATCCTTCATTGCTTTATAAGGCCCCACACCATTATCAGAAAGTGATGAAGCATGGAAAGCATCATTCGCATTTGAATAACCACTTATGGTTGCATATATTTTTTTACCCACCGCATCTTCTTCTTTTTCCAATACAAGAAAAGCAGCACCTTCACCTAAATTCAAACCATTACGCTCTTCGTCAAAAGGGGTACATGGAAGACTGGATAAAATATGCAGTGCATTAAATCCATTGATGGTAAATTTTGCAAGGCTGTCAAAGCCACCAACAATTGCCCTGCGCGCCCTGCCATGCTTAATGAGCCGTGTTGCGAACATGATAGCATTTGCTGATGACGAACAAGCGGTGTTGATGGTATTTACCGGCCCATTCATCGCATATAACTGCTGCAGATGGATACAGGTAGCACTGCAATCGTAAGAAGAAAGAAAGGTAAGGTCGGTGGTATTACTTTGTGCATCACTGTACATTTGATCGGTTAAACAAATGCCGCCTACGGTGCTTGCGCCGATTAGTGCAGTATCAGCTGCAGCAATTTCGTTTCGAGTTAAACCGCTATCAGCAAGCGCTTCCTGCATAGCGTGCAAGGCGAGTAACGTAGTACGTGTAATACCCGGCTCATGCGCATGTAAGGTTTCCTTCAATGCAGCAGTGCTGATTTTAATTTCGCCTACAGGCAGTACGCCCGAAAATCTGGAAGGGAACATTTCTAACATACTGATGCCGCAATTTCCACTTACAAGGGATAAGCGGTTTTCAGTTACTGTATTACCTACAGCACTGATAATTCCCATACCTGTTACAACAATCCTGCTCAATTAAAAATACCTTTATTTTTTACGATGCTTTTCAATATAGTCAGCCATGGTATTAATATCGACCAATATTTTTCGCCCTTCTTTTGGATCTTCGATTACAACACCATATTCGCGGCTTAGTAAAACAATAAGTTCAATGGAATCAATTGAATCCAATCCAAGGCCTTCACCAAACAAGGGTTCATCATCTTTGATATCTGCCGGATTAACCGAAATCAGGTTCAGAAATTCAACGATCTGGCTTTTAAGCTGTAGTTTTAATTGTGGTGTGTCCATGATAATATTTTCAAATCAGATTCTTTGCTTTTAAACCGAACCATGCAAATAACTGAAATATTACAGTAATAGTTATTAACGGTAAAATATTTATAAGAATATCTTTCAGTTTACCCCCTTCAAGGAATAAACCATAATATGCCTGAAGGCACCAATGCAGGGGTGATAATTTTATTACTTGCTGAAAGGACTCCGGCATTGCAAAACTAGGCACCAGCAACCCGCCGATAGCGGCCATTAATACGACCGAAACAGCGCCGATTCCATTTGCCTGCTCTTGTGTTTGTGCAAATACGCCTACACAAATAGCAAAACTTACGGCGCACCATCCGCAAATAAATGAAACAAGCAATAACCCTAACACATCGGATGGTAAATTTAATTGAGGCAATCCCATGGAAGGGAAAATCCATATACCGATAGCAAAAATTAATGCTGCTTGCAGTAGCGTTACAAACAGGTAAGTAAGCTGTTTGGATAATAATGCCAGCAAATAATTAGTGGGTAAAGTTTTCAGGCGAATAAAGCTTCCATTCAATTTTTCTCTTACTACGCTGCTTCCGAGTGATATCACTACAAAGAACATGGCAAAAATAGTCCAGGCAGGAATATTGTGTTGTGTGGCATTGGGAATGGTGGTGCTACCATCTCTTGATACAGGCATTTCATTTATGGCAACATCATTATTTATAATCTCATTTTCAAGTGAATCGGGCAGTTCTGCTTCATTTAAAGTGAAATACAAACTTCCTAAAACCGCCCTGCTTTGTACCATTTGCAAACTGCTGCGCAATGCACCCTGTATTGACTGCCGGAAAGACGCTTGCAATACAGGATGATACATTAATTGGATGGGTTCAATTTGAATATCTGTGCCTGCTTTTACGGTATCGGTTTCAAGGCCAAAATTGCTCAATGCTTTTGCTGCGGTGGCTTTGGCCTTCGCACCTATCCTTTCTGAAAAATCAGCAGGAATAATAACGGCAATCAGTGCATCCTTTTCATGCATGCGGTCTGCCAATTGTTTCGACGTTTCTTCAGCCATTACCTGCCTCACTTCAAACATACCTACTTTTTCAATGGCATTTACCAATTCCTTACTCGCTTCTCCTGTATCCTTATTGCACAAAAGCAACGGAACCTTATTACTATTTACCAACTCGAATGTACTGTTTTGCGTAGCGGTAATTACAACCGCTAAAATCACAGGCATGGCAAACATAAATATCAGCCCAACTTTATCGCGGGTTAATATTTGAATATCCTTTAATATGGTTGCCCAAAGTTTGTACATAATGTATTTCAATACTTCCTACTTATGCGTCCTTAAACTTTTTTTGGGTTAAATGTATAAACAGTTCTTCCAGCCCATCTTCCTTATGCGCTACCAACAAATTTTCCAGCGAATCATCCACTAAAATTTTACCATTATCCATCAATGCAATACGCGTGCATAATTCTTCTGCTTCATTTAGCTGATGAGAAGTATAAATAAGTGTTGTTCCTTTTTCATTCAATGCTTTGAGGTAACGAATAATTGCCTGCCGTGTATTTACATCAACGCCAACGGTAGGTTCGTCTAAAAATAAAATACGTGGTGTATGTATCACCCCAATAGCAAGGTTTACTTTTCGCTTCATGCCACCGGAAAATTTTTGAACCTGTTTATGCTGCACATCTGTAAGTTCAAGCACCTCCAATAGCTCTTCCGATTTCTTTTTAACCGATGGTTTATCCATGCCCGACCATGCGCCAAAAAAATAAAGATTTTCCATGGGGGTTAATTCCTGGTAAAAAGAAAAATCCTGTGGTACAAATCCAAATAGTTGATTAATTTCTTTTCTGTTTCCTTTTACTTCGGAACCCAACAGTTGAATGCTTCCCTGCTGATACCTAAGCAGCCCTGTCATGCAATTCATCAGGGTTGTTTTGCCTGCGCCGTTTGGGCCAAACAAACCAAACCGTTCACCTTCCTTAACGGCAAGGTTAAGATTGCTAAAACAATCCGTTGCCTGCCCTTTGTATCTGAATGTAAGGTTGCTGATCTTTACGGCTGCATTGCTCATGTATGCCATTTTATATTGGATAATGCCTGAAATGCACTTTTCTCAATTTCGGATATTTCCAACAAGAAATCGCCCATTACATTAAAATCTGCCTGTGTACCAATTCTTCCTTTGTAAATACCTGCAGCCTGCACGGCGGCGTTACGCCATATATCTCCTGCCTTTGTAAATGTTTTTGAAATTTCCAACAAGGCATCATTCGGATGGTAGGCATGCGCCTGTTGCAAAAAAGCAGCATAGATATACCTGAATCCGCCGCCACCAGTTCCAATTTCTTCCTGCATGCGTACCAATTGTGCGAGGTATAATCCAGCTTCCTGCTGACCCAATTTATCACGCCATTTTTTTATTTTGTTGCCTGTAGATGCAATACCCTTTACACCGGCTATACTGCCG
This sequence comes from Chitinophagaceae bacterium, assembly GCA_041740575.1. Classification (GTDB taxonomy): domain Bacteria; phylum Bacteroidota; class Bacteroidia; order Chitinophagales; family Chitinophagaceae; genus Phnomibacter. Next base: position 70,627 of record JBGSLS010000027.1, read on the forward strand.
GGAATGCGTATCATGTGGCTAACATTTCTTTTTATCCCGCTTACAATGGCTTTTCGTATATGATCATCGGTAATAACTGTATTTTCTTTGGGATAATAAATTTGTCCTCTTGGCGCCAAGGCACCTTTTGCAAATCGTACTCTTTCCAATTCATAATCAGAAAGCGAAGTAACGGTTTCCATTACAGGGTCACTAATAAGATAACGATCATCATTTTTACCATACACAATAATGTTATGTGCATTAAAATGGAAACGATATTCTTTTGGAAAATAAGCAAGATAATAAACACCTACCTGGCATCCTACCGGACGACCTGCCTGCAGACATTCATCCAAAAACTTTCTTGCCGATTCTTTTGAACTAAATTTTTTTCTTACAACCGGAATATTAAGTGCATTGCAGGTTCTTTTGAAAATTAAGCCAGGCATGGTACGGAATGCAATTGCCGGCCCCTTATTTACTTTCAGAAAAGGCACGTACACAAAAAATAAACCCGATCCAATTCCAAAAGAAAGCGGCTCCGTTATTTTATCTACTCCAACCGACCTTAGCAAGTTAGTAGTTACGCCATTCTCACAATGTGCCGCCTGCAAATGTTTAAATTCATGTTTCATTCACCTTCATGGTTTTTAATTCTTCAACACTTATATTAAATGCTTCGGCGTATTTTTTTAATTTTTGATCAGATAGTTTTTTAAAAACATCCGGCTTTATATGTTGCTTAACTGTCCATTTCCAAAACCCGGTATATGCAGCAACAATACCAATATCCATTAACCTGAGTTCCGTAAAATATAATATGGGACTTGCCTCGTTTTTCAATACTTTCTGACGGGCATCTTCAATTCTTTGTTCAATATCTTCCCATGCTACATCGAGTGCTTCCACCTTTGTTTCCCAGCCCGTACTTAATCCTGTCGTGTAGTTTCCTGTATCGTCCGTTACATACACGATCTCTTTTGTAATTTTATTCAGGGCGCCATCATCCTGTGGTATATCTTCTTTCTTCATATAATAAAAGATTATTGTGTGATGCACAGTGTTCCAGAAACATCAAACTTCAAACATCCCAAAGTCTTAGCAAACCGTAAGCAAACTATACATATAGGAAAAACGGGCACTTTCAGGTACCATTAATAATAGTTTATCTCCCTTCTTTAATTTTCCGCTGTGAAACAACTCATCCACCATCAGGTAAACCGAAGCTGCGCCTACATTTCCTACCTGGCTTAAATTTACAAACCATTTTTCGTAAGGAATAGGGTTGCCATGTTCAATGGTCACCTGAAATATTTTCTCCCTAAAAAAATCGCTTGACATATGCGGAAGAAAATAATCGATATCATCAGATGTAAGGCCATGTTTGCTCATTGCCGAAGCATACGCCATGCCACCATATTTAATAATATTTTTTCCCAGTAGTTTTACATCTTGCTTTATACTGAGAATGGATTCTGAAAGTAATTCTTCGGGCGTATAATCGAGGTAACTTTTCAGCGTGCCATCTTTTAATTTCTCACTACCCATGTACATACAGGGCGGCAATTCGTTGGCATAAGAAAAACCTTCTATCCATTCCACCTTTAAACTAATGCCAGTTTCATTTTTTTTATTCGACATTAAAAATGCAGCCGCGCCATCGGAAAGCATCCACCGTAAAAATTCCTTCTCAAAACCTATATATGGATCTTCAACCAGCTCTTTTAATTTTTGGGCTTCGTCTTCAAAATTCTTTGATACCAGCGAAGCAGAAAACCTTTCTGAACCACTTGCAACAGATTGAGTGGCATTACTGGTTTTAGTAGCCAAATAGGCATATTTAAAAGCATGCATGCCTGCACAGCAAACACCTGCGGGCGATACTACTTCTATGGAATTTGTTTCGGGCAACCAACCATGAACCATTACACCATGCGATGGCATCATTTGGTCGGGCGATGATGTACCACAACTCAGTAGATCAACCGACTTTATAGCTTCAGGATTATCCTTAAACAGGCCCTTTACAGCAAGCGCAGTAATTTCGGCATTGGTATGCGTTGAAATCCCTTGTTTATTGAGTGCATAATACCTGCGTTTAATTCCATTATTCCTTAATACAATTGCTTTTGACCTTGAAGGCGTATCGTTAATATATCCAAGATATTCCTCCATATCATCATTGCTGATGGGATCGTTTGGAAAATAAACAGATGTATTATTTATATATACTTCTTGTAACGACATCGTATAGTTAGTTTACTCCTGAAAAATATTCTTTTTGCTTTTTAATGCGCGCTGATAAAAATGGCTTAAAAAATATGGCATCCACTGTTAAAATTACAGGCGCTGCCACAAACAATGCAATTATAAGGTAATATTTGAAAGCAACAAGCCAGGGGGTTTTATTATGTCTTTTTGAAATAAAATTGGCCCAAATGGTAAAAATGCGCTTTGCTTTTGATTCTATGAACATCAGGTTATACTTTACTTCAACTGCATTTTTAGTCAATAAAGCTTTCTGCATCCCTTCATAATTACCTTTGTTTACATATTTTACCAATATTTCTCCAAAAATTGAACAATTGTCTATATCACTATCGGCAACGCCCGGTTTTGGGAAAATATCCAAATAACGGTCCTTCTTTCCTGTAAACATCCAATAAAGTATGGTAACAAAACTTACAAAATTGGCATGTTTGTCCACCAGTACAATATTCCCAACATGCTTTGCCTGTAGGGTTTTCAGCATCTTCCGGATAACTTCCATGGCACTGATCCACATATTGCGGGCACCCGTAATGGTAACCACCGGCGTGTTTTTCATTACTGCGATTATTGCAGGATGATTCAATATAGAACTAGACGGTATACTTGGCGAAAGAAACCATGCCTGGTATCCAAACACAATGAGGTCGTAGGAAGTTTCCTTTAATTGAATAGGCTGAAGTTCGGTTGGCACACCCAACACACAATCGGGCATTACAGCAAAAAAACTTTTACCCGACCAGGGGAAAGGATAAGGTTGTACAGGCGCTACGCGGCATATTTCAACCGTATTACCGGCCGCTGTAAGCGGTGCAGTAAGCGAATGGATAATATCACCTAATTGCCCCGATTGGGAATAGTATATTACTAAAACCTTTTTACTCATGGGGTTGGAAATTGAGCCTGACTTAATTTCAGGATGTTTGATTTCCTGCTGTAATCCAAAATTACCTGTTGAAGATGCGGGGTAAGGCTTGTAAAGTTCGCTTTTATTAACCTGCTATCTTCATCCAGGTTAGTGTTATATTTAACAACTTTAGGGGCATTTTCCTGTATAATCAGCCTTAGAAACCGGTATTCTGTGTTTTCCTTATACTTAGATATGCACGATTCCAGCTTGGAACGTCCTGATGTAAACAGGTCTAATTTATCCTTTGATTTACTGACAAGTTGGGCTTTTTTCATTAAAAGCGTGCCTTCGTAAGCAGTTTTTTCAACTGCAGGCGCTGCATTTACTTTGCTTAATTGTGCATCTATGGCCGCTAAATTGCCCGATTCCAGTGCTTTGTAATAGGCTGATTTATCAATACCGGTATTTTGAGCATGCACTTGAAAAGCCGAAAAAAGAAAGACAAACAGCAGGTTAAAAGTCAAATTCATTCGCATAGGCATGGCGCCAAAGATAAAGGATATATATAACTATGTTTTCCTGCTAACAGAATGCAGGCTCGTTAGTCATTACTTGCCTTTGCGCCCGGCAGCCTGCTTTTTAACCAGGTTATTTGCCCACGATGGTTCGATTCATGCTCACAAACATGAAACCATTTCCAAAAGGTGTTAATCGGGCGATCTTTAGACCATAATGGATCAACGGCCATTAACCACTTATCGTCCTTCTTCTTTAGCTCTTCGATGGTCTTTTCGCGAACTTCATTAATAAGGTCAAGGTAATAATTTACTTTATGGCCCTTTATTTTTTCCCTTACTTCAGGGCCAAGACTCATAGGCACCAGCCACATTTTCTTTTCTGCCTCATTAAATGCTTGTCGCCCTTCAAACGAATTTATCTGATAAAATTTGTCTGTAGCCCCAAGATGCATTATCAAAGCACCAATCGTATTGGCTTTGGGATCGTGCAGGTAGTCCAATTCATCCTTTGTTAGCCATTTAACCGCATTTATGATGGTATGGCGGTTATAGTTTAGCATGGAAACAAGCGTGCCAATTTGCGGAGAAAATCCATCCATAGGCCCTATTACAAATAATTCGTCACTTGCAGGAACATGGTGCGCTTCAAGCGTTTGCAATCCATTCAGCCCAAGCAGGCCAGTGGTAATAGCAGCCGTAGAACGAATAAATTTTCGCCGGCCAAATGGATTGATATTTTTTTCCATAATGTTGATGTTAAATGAATTCAGGCTATCAGGGATTCGTAGAAAAAACGCTCGTTTCTTTTACCAGCATCCGGCGGTTCAATTTTAAATGTGCAATCACGAGTTCTGCAAAATCTTCGGGATGCATCACTTTTTCAGGATCACCGGTTATGAGGTTTGCGCTGTATGCCAAATCGGTTACAATGGTACTTGGCGCGAGGGCCGTTACCCGTATATTCTGTTTGCGCACTTCCTGCATCAGGCTTTCGGACAACCCAAACACACCGAATTTAGAAGCACTGTAAGCACTTGTGGCTGCACTGCCATTTTTACCAGCGGTAGAAGAAATATTGATGATATCTCCCGAAAGCCTTTCTATCATTTGCGGAAGTACCGCGCGGGTAGTGTAATACACCCCAAACAGGTTTACCTTAATTTGTCTTTCCCAATCTTCGGGGTCGAGCTCTAAAAATTTGCCGAATTTCCCTGTACCAGCATTGTTAATGAGTATGTCGATAGGGCCGAGTTCATTTGTGATGGTATTCACCGCTGCTTCTACCGATACCCGGTCGCTGATATCGGCCATGGCATACACCGCTTTGCCACCATTGGCCTGTATTTCGCTTGCCAGCATTTGCAGGTCCGGTTCCGACCTTGCAATAAGCCCTACCTGTGCACCTTCAGCTACCAAAGCAAGCGCTATGGCTTTGCCTATTCCTTTACTTGCACCGGTTACGAGTGCTACCTTATTTTTCAGTGATTCCATAGTGTTTTTTGAATGTGGTTAAAGGTAATAAATAAGGAAGGGGATGAATGCTTAAAATTGATTACTCCGGATTTACCGATCATTTTATTTATGGCTAGGTTCTGCAAAACTCCGGCATAATCGCTATCCCTGAAGGTCTTACGCAGATTTTTTTACAGGTTTCTTCAGCTTTTTTCCTGTCCTTTCTTCAACTTCCCGCTTTAAGGAAGGCGATAAAAATAGCCCGATAATGAACCCACTAATGAGTCCACCCATATGGGAAGCATTGTCAATGCCTCCGGCAAATCCCATCAACAGATTATACCCGACAAAAACCGATGTGCTTACTAAAAATATTCTGCTGAAATCTCTGGGAAATACTTTTAATAACATAAGGGAAAGAAAAAGTCCATATAGCCCAAAAATAGCACCCGAAGCACCCACACTAATCGTACCAGCATACCACCAAACACTTGTTACGCTCGCTATAATTCCAGTTCCTAAGTAAATAGCTGCATATTTTGTTTTCCCAAGTAAGGGCTCAAGGAAAATACCAACAAATAATAGCCCCAGCATATTTGCCGCTAAATGCATAAGCCCTCCATGCAAAAAAATGCTCGTTAATAAACGCCACCATTGGCCATTAGCAATGGACGGTCGATAATTGGCGCCCCAATGAAGTAGGTCGATACCTTTGAATGAAACAAGACCAAGCCCGGCAATCACCATCACCAGGTAAATAAGTATATTCAAATTCATAATAATGGGCGTTATAAAAAATCCATCCCTTGGAATTAACAAGGCAAACGATTCTTTAAGGTCCGGCTTCTTTGATTTGATTCCCCTTTTAAATCTTTTGATGCTTGCATCGTGAAGTTTAGGAAAGAGTAAGAGGATAAACCAAACCAATGCACCTATGCCAAATGATTTGAATATCCAACCCAACTTACTTCCGTTTCTATTTTCGAAGGGCTCGTTGTGAGCAATAAATACAACAGGATCTTTATATCTCACATAACTACTGTAGGTAAGTGCCCTATCATATTCATCGTGGTCATAAGAACGACCAAGTTTTTCTAAGTAAGTAAAACCATGAAAGTTCGTTCTATCAAATTCGTCCATACTTTCCTCAGTAAACGCTTCAAACAATTTATCTTTATCTTCATCAGAAAGCCGGTTGCTAATGCTTTTTGAATATTTTTTTCCTATGAAAAATGAACACTCGCCCTTTATACTATCAGCATGATTGGTGACAAGTGGTAGTGCAATGTAAATGAGCAGGTTTAAAGTTTCATTATGCTTACCACTTACCCTTGCAGTATTAATCTTTCCTATATTCTGTTTATCAATAAAGTAATTCTTTATGGAATAGTATTTTGTAGCTTCCTTACTTTCAAATTGCCTTATGTTCTCTAGCTGCGTTAGCTTACCGGTAGCGGTTGCCAAATACTCCTGCGCAATAATGGTAGGAAAGGTTATTGCCATTGATGCTATTAATTGATACCCAAATGAACCATTATCATTTTTAAACCTGAGCAGTTTAATCCTGGGCTTCAGCCAAATTAAAACCGGAATCCACGGAAGCAGAAAAGGTAGCCAAAGATTTACTGTGTCTTCCTTTAACGGGATAAAATCTGTTTTAATAAAAAGAAGCCAATGCAATAAACTGTAACACCCAATGAAACAAATGGAAATCAACAAATAAGGCAAATAAATAAGCTTCATCTTTTCCTTGAGTCCTTTCATAAAGTATCAGGTTTTGGCTGGCAAATAGCGAACATGCTCAAGTTTAAGGATAAAATAAAAATGACATTATACCCCATTATAACAGGTGCCTTCATTTTAAAATTCAATGGGTAAATGTTATCATCTCTACATTCTTCTCTTAACAAATCCTAAAACTATCCTTGATATTTTTTAGCATTTTCTGTTATTTTCCTTCAAATTCTTTTATCCGTGAAAATAATTAAAAAAATAAAACGGGAAATACCATGTGATACCTTTTCTCCCAACCGCTATACTTAACATACCTATATGACAACCTGAATTTTAATAAATTAAGTTATACCCTAAAGTACCGATATTGCATTTCAGGGAAGAATAAATAAATATAGAAAAAATTTATGCAATTCAAAGTATATAGTGAACTCGAATACCAGGTATTAATGCCCAGTACTTTTATCTTCAACATACAGGTATCAAGAACTTCAAGCCAAACGGTGGTTGAAGAGCTTATTACCATTAATCCATACTATCCATTGGAAGAATTTACATCGCAAGATGGAAGAACAAGATTTATCAGGCTTCAGGTAAATGAACAGGTTACTTTTAAAATAATTTATACGGCAACAGTGAATACCCTGTATAAGATTACGGATGAAAGCAAGTACCTGAATAATTTTCCAATGGCCACCCTTCATGCAGATGTTATTCCCTATATCTTCCCAAGCAGGTATTGCCAAAGTGATAAACTGCAAAAACTGGCGAATAAAGAATTTGGCAGCATTGATAACACCTATTTAAAAGTATTGGCGATAAATGAATGGATCTTCAATAATGTAGAATACATTATTGGCAGCACGAATACCGGTACATCTGCGCTGGATACCATTTCTGAAAGGGCTGGTGTATGCAGGGATTTCGCTCATTTAGGCATTGCACTTTGCAGGGCATTATCTATACCCGCTCGATATTTCACCTGCTATTCGTATAAACTTTACCCGCAAGATTTTCATGCCTGTTTTGAAGCCTATATTGGAGGCGAATGGCTCCTTTTCGACCCTACTATGCTAGCACCATTGAATGGACTGATTAAGATTGCCAATGGCAGAGATGCTGCCGATGCATCTGTAGCGAGCATTTTTGGGAATGCTTATTATACCCTTACTAATGTACAAACCGAATGTACCGATAGTAATTTTCAGCCTTACGACTATCAGTACCTTAAAAACACCCAGGCAATTTCTTACCAATAGGATATTAATCCGGGCGAAATGCCTGAGAATAAAAAGGCCGCGCAGAAAAATCTACGCGGCCCTTTATATATATGATATGCTGTTTCTATTTAGGTAATCCCGCACCTTGTGGTCTCGCACTTGCAGGGATGGTAACGCCTAATTTCTTTGCTACCATCGGCACAAGGTTGTCCGATTCGGGTGCTTCGTAAAAGGAGTCAGCTTTAAATACATGGGTGTACTTGCCTTCGGCAACCACTTTACGGAAAGCTTCAATAGCCTTTTGTGCGTATGGGCCTACTAATTCCTGCTGCTTTGCCTGGTACATTTGTTGGCTATATTCCTGCCAGTTTTGCAACAGATAAAATTCCTGGAAGAGTTTGGTTTTACGCTCCTGGTAAACTTTTGGTGGCATTTTAGCACTATCAGCCTTAAGGGTGCTATCGTTAAAGTTAAACTCCGAAACCCTGAAATCATACTCGGTATTGATAGAATCGCGGGCAAAAGCCTGCATAATCGAGTCGATTTTTTCGGTTCCGGGCATCAGGGAAATCATAGCTTCCAAATCAAAATACCCAATTTTAATGGGCTGAGCTTGCGCATTGGCATCGGTATTACCGGCAAAACAAAGCCCTACTACTAGGGCTACGCCCATAACTAACTTTTTCATTGTTGTAATCAGTTTTACTATTTTTACTTGAATTAATTGGGTTTTACACCCAGTTCACGAAGCACATCTTCGCTCTTATCCAATTTTGGGTCGGCAAAGATAACGGTAATGCCTTCACTTTTATCTAAAATAAAATCATAAGATCGGGCAACAGCCAATTTCTGAATAGCCGTATACACCTTGTCCTGTATGGGTTTTATCAATTTTTGACGTTCGGAAAACAGGTCGCCTTCAAAACCAAAACGCTTACGCTGAAGATCGCGAACTGTCTTTTCCTTATTAAAAAGTTCGTCTTCGCGCTTCTTTTTCAATTCGGGCGTAAGCATAACCTGTTCAGTTTCAAAGTCACGGTACATTTTGGTAAGTTCTGTTTGCAGCGCGTCTATTTCCTTTTGCCAGGTATTGGCGGTTTGGTCAAGCTGCCCCTGTGCCAGTTTGTATTCCGGCATTTTATCCAAAATATACCTTGTGTCTATAATAGCATAACGCTGTGCCCATGCAGCCGAAAAGGTTGTGAGCATAACCATTGCAACAACGAATATTTTTTTCATGTTTTAGATTTTTATTGAATATGCAACTAATTTCTAATGCAAAATCGGGGTTTTCTTTGTTATAAAAACGATAATTGGGATGTAAAAAGGTTTTTGTAAAAATCCTATATATATTTATCGCCTTTGTAACGTTTTATTTCTGCCAAGTATTCCTTTATTTCCTGCTCCTTTTCCTTTTTACAAATTACCAGTACATCTTTGGTATCTACCACCACAAAATCATCAAGCCCCTGTAGCAATACCAGCTTATCGTGAGGCACATGCACTACATTTTTAGTGGCATCAATAACAACTACATTATCACCGGTTACTGCATTACCCAGGTAATCTTTCTCCATATTTTCGTAGGCAGCATTCCAGGTACCCAGATCGCTCCAGCCAAATGAAGCAGGCATTATTTTCACATTTTCTGCCTTTTCCATAATACCATAATCAATGGATATATTTCCACATTGCGGGTAAATGGATTCAATGGCGGCCGTTTCATCAATCGTATCAAACTTATCTTTTTCCGCCAGAAACGAATCGTACATTTCGGGCATATGCTTTTCCAAAGCTTCCATTACATCGCGCACTTTCCATATAAAAATACCTGCATTCCAAAGAAAATCGCCGCTTGCCAGGAAGGTTTTCGCCAGTTCGAGGTTGGGTTTTTCGGTAAAAGTTTTTACTTTGAAAATGCCATCCGCTACCTCATCATGATTATACTGAATATACCCGTAGCCAGTGTTGGGATAGGTAGGATTAATACCCAACGTTAACAGGCATTGGTTATTTGTTACAAAATCCAATGCTTTCATGCATGCTTTTTCAAAGCCTTCCGTATCCAAAATCAGGTGGTCGGCAGGGGCTACGATAAACTTTGCATCAGGATTGCGGGTGGCCAGTTTAAATGCCATATAAGCTACACAAGGCGCTGTATTTTTCCGGCTTGGCTCGCATAAAATATTACCTGCAGGCATCATGGGCAAATGCTCACTCACCAGGTCTTCATACTCCGATGAAGTAATTACAAAAATATTCTCGGGAGGTATAAAGGATGCGAACCGGTGATAAGTTGCCTGAATTAGCGACTGACCGGTATTCAAAATATCAAGGAATTGTTTAGGGAGTCTGTTGCGACTAAGCGGCCAAAACCGGCTTCCGATTCCGCCCGCCAGTATGGCTACATAATGATTATTATCCATGCGTTTGAAGTGCGATGATTGTTTGGGGACAAAGGTAGGCTGATTACAGGGTATCTATCCGTTAAAACAGGTTATTAAATTAATCCTTCTTTTACCAGGTCGTGCAAATGCAGAATACCGATGTAGCGGTTTTTTTCAGATACCACCAGGTGGGTAATGTCGTTTTTGCGCATATGGTCCAGCGCCTCCACAGCCAGCGCATCCGGACTAATTTGCCTTGGCGACCGGCTACAAATATCGCGTGCAAAAACGCCGTTTATAGGTTGTTTACTTGCCAGCATCCGTCGAAGGTCGCCATCGGTAATTATGCCATAAATGGTGCCATCGGGGTTAACTACTACGGTAGCACCCATTAATTTGCTTGTCATTTCAATTACCGTTTCCGGCAAGGGTGTATCCGGGTAAACCTTTGGTATTGGATTATTGGCAATAAGATCGCTCACCCGCATAAACAGTTTTTTACCCAGCGTGCCCCCGGGATGGTAGCGTGCAAAATCATCGCCGGTAAACCCTTTTACCTCCATAAGTGACACTGCAAGGGCATCTCCCATCACCATTTGGGCAGTTGTACTACTTGTAGGTGCAAGGTTATTAGGGCAGGCTTCCTGCGGTACGGTGGTGTTCAACACTATATCGGCCTGTAATGCAAGGTAGCTGTCCAGGTTGCCCACCATACCAATAAGTGTATTGCCGAAGCGCCGGATAAAAGGCACCAATACCTTAATTTCAGGGCTGTTACCACTTTTGCTGATTACGATTACCACATCGTTTGGCTGTATCATGCCAAGATCGCCATGGATGGCGTCGGCCGCATGCATGTATAGCCCCGGCGTACCGGTACTGTTAAAAGTGGCTACAATCTTTTGGGCTATGATGGCACTTTTGCCAATACCGCTTACCACTACCCTGCCGCCCGAAGCCTCAATGGTTTCTACTGCCTTTTCAAAAGCTTCATCAATAAAATTAGCTAACCCGGCAATGCTTTCAGCTTCCAGTTGAATGGTACGCAAAGCAGCCGTTTTTATATTTGTTGCACCCATGGATTGCAAAAATACAGGTTTCAGCCACCGGTCAAATGGATACCATCAAAACACTGCAAAAAAGCGCAATGCCTTTCATACGATTTTCGTAACTTCGCTGTCCTTTCAAAAAAAGCAAGGCTCTTTCCAGGGCAGAATTTTGCAATAGAAAGGAAAATAATTACCGGAAGCGTAGCGTAAAAAAAATCCGGATTATTTCATAAAAATTGATTTACTTTAATGTTCCGCCCCAGTCGTGGGTTAGAATAATAATAGTGCAACATGGCAAGAACAACTACCGGCGAAAAGTCGCCGGCAAAAAAGAAAGTAGCGGACCCTGTTAAGGGCGCAGAGGACAAAGCAGTAAGGGAAACAAATAGGGCGGTTGTAAAGGTTAGAGATATTGCTAACGAAAAATATTCCCCCTTTTCGATTGAAGAACTTTCTAAAAGTCTCAACGATTTTTTTGGATTTACCAATTTCAAAGGCCTTCAGTTAGATGCAATTCAAAGCCTGCTTTCGGGCAGGGATACCTTTGTAATTATGCCCACCGGTGGCGGCAAAAGCCTTTGCTACCAACTACCGGGGCTTATGTGCGAAGGAGTTGCCATTGTGGTAAGCCCACTGATTGCGCTTATGAAAAACCAGGTGGATCTTGTGCGCGGCTACAGCAGCAATGATGATATCGCCCATTTTTTAAACAGCACCCTCAATAAGACACAGCAAAAAGAAGTAAAGGACGACCTGCTCGGCGGTAAAACCAAATTATTGTACGTTGCCCCCGAAACACTTACCAAGCAGGACAATCTCGATTTTTTCAGCGATTTGAATATTTCCTTTTTTGCAGTAGATGAAGCGCACTGTATTTCGGAATGGGGACACGATTTCCGCCCGGAATATCGCCGCCTCCGGGAAATGATGGATAAAATCAATGAAAAAGTACCGGTAATTGCGCTTACAGCTACGGCTACTCCCAAAGTGCAAAGCGATATCGTAAAGAACCTTGGATTGCGCGACCCCAATGTGTACATATCATCTTTTAACCGCGAAAACCTGCACTACGAAGTATTACCTAAAGTAAAAAAGGAACAAACCATCAAAAGCATGGTGCGTTTTATTTCGCAAAACAGGGGCAAAAGCGGTATTATTTATACGCTGAACCGTAAAACCACCGAAGAACTGGCAGAAGTACTTCGTGCCAATAATATTAAAGCAGTTGCCTACCACGCAGGATTGGAAGCAAAATTGCGTGCCGACCGGCAAGATCAGTTTTTGAATGAAGATGTACAGGTAATTGTAGCCACCATTGCCTTTGGTATGGGTATTGATAAGCCCGATATTCGGTTTGTTATTCACTTCAACATCCCAAAAAGCATTGAAAACTATTACCAGGAAACCGGGCGCGCCGGAAGGGATGGATTGGAAGGCAAATGCCTCCTATATTATTCCCATGCCGACGTAGCTAAACTGGAGCACCTGATGCGCGATAAGCCGTTGAGCGAACGCGAAGTAGGTGCACAACTCATAAACGAAACCGTTGCATTTGCCGAAAGCAGTGTTTGTCGCCGCAAAATTTTATTGCATTATTTTGGTGAAGAATGGGATACCGGAAAATGTAAAAACACCGGTGGCTGCGACAACTGTACACCTAAGCCTAAGATGGAAGCCATGGATGATGCCATGAAGGTGATGAAGGTGGTGAAAGCATTGGGAGAACACTTTAATATTGATTATAATATTAATATCCTGATGGGCAATCCTATTCCGCAGGTGGCCATGTTCAGGCACAATGCCATTCCCGAGTTTGGAATTGGTAAAGACAAAGACAACCACTACTGGAACAGCCTGATTCGCGCTATGCTGCTGGATACGCTCCTGCGCAAGGATATTGAAGAATACGGCCTGCTGAAATTTACCGACAAGGGTAAAGCATGGATGAAAAAAACAACTTCGTTCCAGATTGCCATGAACAATCGTTTTGAAGACGCCAACGAAGATGATGGCGACTACGAAACCGATGGTGCCGGCGGAACGGCAGCAGCCGATGAACGATTATTGGAAATACTGAAAGAATTACGGCAGCGTGAAGCTAAAAAGCGCAGTTTACCACCTTTTGTACTTTTCCTTGAAAACAGCCTAATCGATATGGCTACCATGTACCCTACTTCGCTGGAAGAATTGGAAAAATGCGCCGGGGTAAGCAAAGGAAAGACCATTAAATTTGGCAAGGCTTTTGTTGATTTAATTGCGCAGTATGTAGAAGAAAATGAGATAGAAAAGCCGGAAGAGTTTGTAATGAAAACCATTGCAAACAAAAGCAGCAATAAGATCTATATTATTCAAAATATTGATAAGCGCATACCACTGGAAACCATTGCCAAAAACAAGGATATGCGATTGGATGAGTTGCTGGAAGAAATGGAAAGCATTGCAGCAAGCGGCACCAAGTTAAACCTTGATTACGCCTTAAACGATATGGTGGACGAATTGGATCAGGAAGATATCATAGAATATTTTAAAGGTTGCGATACATCTTCACTGGAAATAGCACAAAAAGAATTGAGCGATTTAAGCCTTAGCTGGGAACAGTTAAAGATTATGCGGATTAAGTTTTTAAGTGTGTACGGTAATTAATTAAATGGCTTACAATGGCCAATAAAGAAAACTTCGTGGATGAAAATTCATGAAGTTTTTTTATTGAATAATTAAATTACTTTTTAAATTAAAGTATTGGTACGTTGTTTTTATCGAAATGCCTTATGGGGTAATAGATAAAGCCTTTATTGAACCATTAAAAGGCTCTGTACACATATGGCAATTAACGGTTAAATGAATGATTTTGGTCATATTAAGGGGTATTGCCCCCATGTAATTTTATACAAAATATGACCATGAAAAAATCAATCCTTTCGATATTGGTAGCATTGCTGATAGCTGCACCGTTTTGGGGCATTGCACAACGAAGAAAAGGCCAACCGCCACCACCGCCCAAAGACACTGTTGCAGTAGTTGCACCTGTAGCAGTAGTGCCTGTTTTACCAAAAGATTCCTTTGTGGTAGTCGACTCACCCAAGGCAGTTGCCGTAGCAGATACCGCTGTAATAGTTACTCCAAAAGATTGTTACCAGGAATGGTATGAAAAGATGCGTGCCCGCGGAGCAAACCCGGTTACCGATGGTATGCACCCGGTAGTTATTACCCTTAAAAGTGAATCATCGGGCGTATGCATGATGGGTAAAATACAGGTTACCAATGGTAAAATAGTACCACCACTAATGGTACAGCAGGAGGATGGCGAATACATAGCCGCCAATTTATTGGGCCAAAAATTAGACCCGGGGTTTACAGGAACCATGTCGGCAGATGAACTGTATAATGTTACCGATGGAATGAGCATTCTTTTCAGAACGGCTAGTCAGGAATATGGCAGACTTCTCTTTTACACTTTTGCCAAAAAAGATAAAACAGCAAATAAAGTAGCCCCAAGCCCCGATGAATTAATAAAAGACTAGACGGTTTTGGATTTTTAAATGAGATCATCATAAAAATAAATAAATGAAAAATTTAATAACAATATTATCAGTGATGTTTATTTTAGGGCATTCCCATTCAGGGCTTGCACAGAATAAAGATTCCGTTGCTGTGGCTAAAACAGACACAACATTGAAAGCTACTGCTGTGCCAGTGGATTCTGTGGCAGTTAAAGCAGATACATCTGTTGTGGTAACACCAAAAGACTGTTTCCAGGAATGGTATGAAAAAATGCGTGCCAAAGGCGCAAAGCCGGTAACGGATGGCATGCAGCCGGTAATCATTACCCTGAGGGGCGAACAAGGCACTATTTGCCTGATGGGACAAATACAGGTTACCGGCGGTAAAATGGTAGCGCCACTTATGGTTGAGCAGGAGAATGGAGAATTTAAACCATTCAATGCTATGGGTAAGAAACTAGATCCTGTACTCGCATCGAGCATGACACAGGATGAGCTACTGACAGTTACCGATGGCATGAGCATCCTTTTCAGAACTACCACACAGGAGTATGGCAGAATCATTTTTTACACATTTGCCAATTCAGGTAAAAAAGCCAATAAGGCCGCACCAAGCCCGGATGAACTTTTACAGTAGCCATACATTTGAAGCCTTGCTTATCCATTATAAACTTTAGTGTACCGGATATGCAAGGCTTCTTTTCACTTCATTCATAACAAACCCGCTTTGCACAGTACCAATATTGGGCAATGCAGCGAGTTTATTGGTCAAAAAATCATGGTAGGCATGAATATCGGCAACTGCGATCCTTAGCAGGTAATCGTAAGTACCGGTAAGGTGCATACACTCCAATACTTCTTCAATTTGTACAATTGATTTTTCAAATGCCTGCAGCATAGGCTTGCTATGTTCCTTTAACTGCACATTGGTATAGGCAATCAGCGACCGGCCAATTTTATCCTTGTTAAGTACCGCCTTATAGCCTTCAATTACCCCATCCAGCTCAAGCCGTTTAATACGCTCATATATGGGTGTTACTGATTTACCTGTTTTATCGGCAATTTCTTTATTGGTTAAGCGTGCATCATGCTGTAATAATTGCAAAATCAGCACGTCAGTGGGGTCAAAATGCGGTGTTTCCATTAGAAAATTTTTCGGTTTTAAATATTCCTGTCGATAAAAAAAGAAAAAACATGTAATTATCTTATCAAATTTAGAATAATATGCTACTAATAGCTAAAATGTAAGATTTAATGATTAAAATTAAAGAAATTTGCAGTATAAAAAGATAAAATCATGATGCAGAAAAACAACCTTGCTCCGGAAAGCCTGATGATGAGTTATGGCTACAATCCCCTGTGGAGTGAAGGAGCTGTAAAATGCCCCATTTACCAAACTTCCACCTTCGTGTTCCATAGTGCCGAAGAAGGAAAAGCTTTTTTTGAACTAGCCTATGGCAAAAAGGAAGATGTTGATGGAAAAGGGCCGGGGCTTATCTATAGCCGGCTCAACAATCCAGATATGCAGATATTGGAAGAAAGGCTTACCCTATGGGACAAAGCAGAAGCCTGTGCCACTTTCGAAAGTGGCATGAGCGCCATTTCTACTACCATTATGGCCTTGCTGCAACCGGGTGATGTATTATTACATAGCAACCCGGTGTACGGTGGCACACACCACTTTATTCATCATGTGTTGGCAAAATGGGGTATTGAAGCAATAGGCTTTCATGTAGGTCAGAATGAGGAAGATATAGAAAATCTGTTACTCGAAAGCGGAAAGGCTGGCAAACTGAAAATGATATTTTTAGAAACCCCTGCCAATCCAACCAACGATTTGATAGACATTGAAATGTGCTCAAGGATAGCCAAACGTTTTTCCACCGAAGAAAAGCAGGTTTTGGTAACGGTTGATAATACGTATATGGGTCCTATTTGGCAGCATCCGCTCAGGCACGGTGCTGATCTTGTTTGTTACAGTGCTACCAAATATATTGGCGGCCACAGCGATGTAATTGCAGGTGCCGTATTGGGTAGCAAGGCATTGATTACCCAAATCAAAACACTAAGAACCTTTTTTGGCAACATGATTGCTCCTTTTACAAGTTGGCTTTTGTTGCGCAGCCTTGAAACCCTTAAACTTAGAATGACACAGCAATCGAAAAATGCCCGTCGGGTTGCAGAATATTTAGCCGATCATCTATTGGTTACCAACGTATATTTCCCCGGCTTTTTTAGTGAAACAAATAACCCGGCACAATACGAAATCTATCAACGTCAATGTGTGGGTAGTGGTGCTATGATAAGCTTTGATATATCGGGTGGAGAAAAGGAAGCATTCACTTTTTTAAACAACCTGAAATTAATAAAACTCGCGGTAAGCCTCGGCGGAACTGAAAGCCTTGCGGAACACCCATTCACCATGACGCATGCCGATGTGCCGGATGATGAGAAGGAAAGCCTTGGGCTAACAGAAAGCATGGTACGATTATCTATTGGTGTAGAAAATTATAAAGATTTGATATGGGATATTGGTCAGGCGCTGGAATCGGTAGCTACCTATAAATACAAGGAAAAGTTTTTACCATTAACATAAAAACCCAACATTATAACACGCAAATAAATAGTTATCTATAAGTTGATACCTGTATCAACATAGATTGCAGCGGTTCTGTCACACCGTTTTGGCATTTCGTCACATGACGGATAAAGCAATAAGATGGTACAGTAATCTTGCCTTACAAATCATTTATATGCGCATTACCACTGATACAAAACAGCGATTCAGCGAAATTGAGTTTTGGGCACTTACTTCTGTCTTTTTCATAAGTGTATTATTTTTTACCTGGGGAGGCCTTGGAAATCCATCGCTTTCAGGTGATAATGAACCAAAGGAATTGTTTGCAGATGCCGGTGTACAGTTTGGCTACTACAAGCATTATTTTATTCCTCATATTATCCGATACATTACCTACTTCACCTGTTTCATGTTTTTTAACTTCAAGCTGTTGCCAAAGCTTATGGAAGATGATGCGCCGAGGAAAAGCATATTTGCGTTGATAGGCCTGGGTTTAGTATTCATATTGGCCATAAACATCAGTACCGATATTTACCTGAGAGCCTATTTATGGAGAAGCCTTGAGAGCGATGATAAAGCCACTTCCTACGTAGCGCAATCCAACCTGATTTATACACTTTGGCTATCCTTTGCTTTTATAACTTACTCGCTGGCTAAATATGGTGGATTGCTCATCCTTTCCTATTTCGAAGCGCATCCACCCAAAATGGCCATACTTCAACCCAAACAGTTATGGATATTACTACTCACCCTTCTTATTGGGCTGATGTTGTTGTTTTTTGTAGTACCCGAAGTTTTCTTTATTTGGATTACCGTAATTCCACTGCTGATCTTGTTTTACAACTACTGCATCTTCAGGCTTATTCCATATGTGCTTACCAAAAAAAGGTCAAAATTATTATATACCCTTGGCGTAATTATAGCAGGTTTTATTTCATGGTCTATCATTGCCCTTGCAGTATCCGTTTCCAATAATCACGAAGCAGCATTAACATCAGCATTTATCACTTCCTTTTTTATGGTATTGGTAGGCGCGCCTGCATTGTGGTATTGGTATCACTATCAGCAAAAGCGAAAGGCTAATGTGCAGGTGCTTGAGCAAAAACTGGGACAATCCACTGCGCAATTAGACCAGCTACGCGCACAAATAAATCCCCACTTTTTATTCAATGCACTCAACACTGTTTATGGCCTTGCTATTACTGAAAAAGCTGAACAATCGGCAGATGCTATAGAGAAAATAAGCGAGATGATGCGCTTTATGCTGCGCGAAAACCAGGAAGAAAAAATATCGCTTGAAAAAGACCTTGATTACCTGAAAAACTATATGGGCATTCAGCAAATGCGGCTGGGATCGAATCCCAATTTTGAACTGTCAACGGAAATTCCTGATACCATTTCACCCACACTCACCATTGCACCTATGTTACTGATTCCATTTGTTGAAAATGCTTTCAAACATGGCATCAGTCTGCAATCACACTCCTACATCCGTTTGGGCATTCAATTAGAAGGAAACAAGTTGATTTTCAGCTTGCAAAACAGCACCCACGACCGCATTTGGCTGGATGATCCTGAAAAAAACAACCATGGCATTGGAATGAGCAACGTAAAGCAAAGACTTGCGCTACTGTATCCTGAACGCCACCTGTTATCGGTGAAGGAAGATGAACATGGGTATAATGTAGAGCTTACTGTACTTTTGTAAACTTTACACAGGTTAATTTATGAAGGCAATTGCTATTGATGATGAGCCGCTTGCATTGGAAATTATTAAAGCACATGCCGGAAAAGTGCCTTTTCTTGAACTTACGGCAACCTTTTCCAATGCCATTGCCGCGCTTACCTGGATGCAAAGCAATTCCATCGACCTGATCTTCCTCGATATTAAAATGCCTGATGTTTCAGGTCTCGAATTTTACAACAGCCTTCCGCATAAGCCACTGGTCATTTTTACCACGGCTTATGCGGAACATGCTGTTTCCGGTTTCGAACTAGATGCCATTGATTACCTGCTAAAACCCTTCTCGCTTACCCGCTTTATGAAAGCTTGTAACAAAGCGCTGGAATTGTTTCATGCAAGAAATAACAGGCAGCCGCAAACTGCAGATTATTGCTTTGTAAAATCCGGAAATGAACAAATAAAAATAATGATGAATGAGATACTTTACATTGAAGCCACAGGCAATTATGTAACGTATGTGCTCGACAATAAAAAAGTACTTTCAAGAGCTACATTTTCCGAAACACAAATTAGCCTTCCCGCCAAACAATTCATCAGGATTCACCGATCCTTTTTGGTGAATATTAAAAAAATTGATAAGGCCGATAAAACACAGGTTACCATTGGAAAACAAACCTTGCCGGTGAGCGATGCATATAGCAAGGAATTAACTGATGCACTTGGATGGATATAGACAATTAGTGAATTAGTGAATGAGTCAATTGTGAATAGTAAGTAGTGCGCTGCGCTGAGCTTGTCGAAGGGAATGGAGTTTGGTTGTGTGGGCAGGAAAAGTTCAGGTAAGCCAACAATAAAAAAAACACTGCAAAAAAAAATCAATCCATTTCCTATTCCACAAAATTATCCTTACGCCTAGTATCTATAATGTATTGTATTTTCCATTGTCCATTCAGCCTTGCCATTTGAATGGAATTAACCCCGCAGCTATAAAAAGCCCCGTTAAAGCATAATTTAAATGGTGCCCATACCGAAGCCATATTCCCATCAACTTTTATGTCTTTATAAACAACCTGTTCATCGGCAGCACCTTTAGGCATGGATGCCACAGCTTTACAAAAGTCACTTACTTTAACAGTAGTAATATCCACTACTCCATCTTTATTACGTTCAAAAGTTTGCAGAAAAGCCGTTTCAGAAAAGCAGGATTTTATCTTGATCGTATCGCCTTCGCGCATACCCGTAAACATTTCATTAATTACCTGCTTTATGGAGTCTGATGCAGTTTGTGCATTGCAAAAAAAAGATGTTCCAAAAAGAAGAACTATACAGACGGAGAATTTCATTTTCACTAAATAAATTGAATGTTTAATAATAATCAATCCATCATCCCAATACGCCGCCACTATCGTGCAACTTTTGAGCATTATCTCTTTCCATGTCAATAATCCAGTCCTTTCTTCTCAATTCGAAGTTGGTACCGAGGTATAGCCTCCGCACCTGTTCGTCATCCGCCAATTCCTGTGCGGTGCCGTGTTTAAAAATTTTACCCTCAATCAGCAGGTAGGCACGGTCGCAAATGCTCAGGGTTTCATTTACGTTGTGATCGGTAATCAGGATGCCGATATTTTTATATTTCAGCCGTGCTACAACGGTTTGAATATCTTCTACTGCAATAGGGTCCACACCGGCAAAAGGTTCATCAAGCAAAATAAATTTAGGGTTAACTGCCAGGGCACGAGCAATTTCTGTCCGGCGCCTTTCGCCACCGCTCAGGCTATCGCCATTGTTTTTACGAACGTGGTGCAGATTAAATTCATCGAGCAATTCTTCTACCTTACGTTGCCTTTCCTTTTTGGTCATTTTGGTCATTTCCAATACCGCCATAATGTTATCTTCCACACTCAGGCTGCGAAAAACACTTGCTTCCTGTGGCAAATAACCCAGTCCCATGCCTGCACGCTTGTACATGGGCAGACCCGTAATTTCGGTATCGTTTACAAATACTTTTCCCTCATCGGGACGAATAAGGCCTACCACCATGTAAAAAGTGGTGGTTTTACCGGCGCCATTTGGCCCCAATAATCCTACGATTTCCCCTTGGTGTACATTTACGCTTACATGGTTTACCACCGTGCGGCCACCATAGGTTTTTACCAGTTCGTTTGTTGAAATAACCAGACTCAATGCAATGATATTTTGACAAAAATAGGGACAACCCAACTGCCAAAGCCCGCACCGCCAAATATTAACGGATTAAGCAATCAGAAACCTGATTATAGCTATTTATTACCCGTTTCATGAACATTTTCAGTGTAAATAGCACCAAACCCTAATTTTGCACCCAATTACATAAAATGAAAGTAACTGAACATATAGAACAATCCGGGGGTAAAACACTTTTTTCGTTTGAAGTATTACCGCCGCTAAAGGGTAAAACCATTGAAACCCTGTACAACCACCTCGATCCGCTGATGGAGTTTCAACCTCCATGGATAAATGTAACCTATCACAGGGCCGAAACCATGTTTAAAAAACGTGCTGATGGTACTTTTGACAAAGTAGAAGTGCGTAAGCGCCCGGGTACCGTTGGTATTTGTGCGGCTATCCGCAACCATTATAATGTAGATACCGTGCCCCACCTAATTTGTGGCGGTTTCAGCAAACAAGAAACAGAAAACGCGTTGATTGACCTCAATTTTCTGGGTATTGACAATGTGCTTGTATTACGTGGCGATGCTGAAAAAAACGAATCTACTTTTACCCCGCATCCCGACGGCAACCGTTTTGCTACCGACCTGATTCAACAGGTGGTTAACCTTAACCATGGCATTTACCTCGAAGATGATATTCAAAATGGGGGTAAAACGAAATTTTGCATTGGTGTGGCCGGCTACCCCGAAAAGCATTTTGAAGCACCCAACCTCGAAATTGACATGAAGTACCTGAAATCCAAAGTGGATGCAGGTGCCGATTACATAATGACGCAAATGTTTTTTGACAATCAAAAGTTTTTTGATTTTGTACAAAACTGCCGTAAAGCTGGTATCAATGTACCTATTATTCCGGGTTTGAAACCGTTGGCTACCAAAAAACAACTCAGCGTATTACCCCGCATTTTTCATGTGGATCTGCCTACGGATCTTAGCCTTGAAGTAATGAAATGTAAAAGCGATGAAGAAGTGGAACAGGTAGGTGCGGAGTGGTTGCTGCAACAAAGCCGGGAACTAAAAGCGTTTGGTGTTCCCGTGTTACACTATTACACGCTGGGCAAACCAAAGATTATACAAAAAGTAGTAAGCCAATTGGTATAAAAAAAGAACCGCTGCATGGTAAGTAGCGGTTCTTTTTTAGTTCTTATTGAAAATAAAAATAAAAGGTTGATATGCAGGTTGTTGAAGGGCCTTTAATACTTTTTCTTTTCTTTTTTCTACCCGGTACCTTACGAGATTTAGTATTTCACAACTGTTAGCCACATTGGCAGTAGCTTCAATGTTGTCAAGCATTTTGTGAAGACCTTCGGTTTCAATTTGCAATAATTCAGTTGAAATCGCAGCCATGCGCGAAACAACGAGTAAATCTCTTGAGCGGGAGAATTTCATAACAATTATTTACTAAAAATTTCCTGTGAACATCCGAAAGTATTAATACCCCGACATACCTTTTTTAGCCGCGCAGCCACAGTTTTTTCCATAAGGTTTATTGGAAGCTGCACACCCTGCTAATAAAAGTACCAGTAACAACAAGGCAGGAATTGTTTTGTTTATGCGCATATTTGAATTTGATTGACGAATTTGGTAAAGTTTTCTGAATAACTAACTAACCTAAAGGGAATAAATTGTCTGAAACGGTAAAATTTAACAAGCGCATCCTGGTTTCCCCGCTCGATTGGGGTCTTGGCCATGCTACACGCATCATTCCGGTTATCCGGAAGCTTCGGAAATTAGGTGCCGATGTTTGGATTGCCACTTCGGGCATGCAGGAAACTTTGTTACGCAGCGAATTTCCCGATGCAAACTTTTTGCACCTCCCCGGCTACGGAGTTTCCTATGGCAGGTATGGCGTAATGCTTCGGCTGCTTGGGCAGTTGCATGTAATACGCCGGCATATTTTTACCGAGCATGCCTGGCTGCAGCAGGCCGTGCGCGAACATGGTTTTGACGGAGTTATCTCCGATAATCGCTATGGATTGTATAGTACCGAAGTACCATCTGTACTCATTACGCATCAACTGGCTTTACAAATACCCAAATGGGCAGCTTTTATGCGCGCAGGCGTTCAACAAATGCTCTACCATCATATTGAAAATTTTGGTGCCTGCTGGATACCCGATCTCGCCAATGACCATCATTCGCTCGCGGGCAATATGAGCCACCCCAAAAAACTACCGGAAATGCCTGTGAAATATATTGGATGGCTTAGCCGCTTCGAAAAACCCGAAATACCACCTGCACGCGAAAAATTCATTCTCATTAGTTTATCTGGCCCCGAACCGCAACGTGAAATACTGGAAGAAAAAATAATGGCGGAATTGAATTCCATTCAGGAACCTGTTTGGCTTGTGCGCGGGCTGCCTGGTGAAACAATATTACCGGTAGTGCCTGCACATGTTACCGTTTACAATCACTTATCGGCCCCTGAAATGCAGGACCTTATGTTGCGTTGTCAGTTACTCATCAGCCGCAGCGGTTACAGCACACTCATGGATGCCATGGCTTTGGGCACCCCCATTGCCTGCATCCCCACGCCCGGGCAAACCGAACAGGAGTATCTTTCAATACGATTGGCAACTAAAGGCTGGTCTGTTAGTATGGATCAGGAGCATTTTAACCTGGAAGAACTGATTGGTAAAGCAGAGGGAATGCAGGACATGAAAATGAACAGAGATTATCAATCGCCGCTTGAAGAAATTGTTGGAGAATGGATTAAGGGGCTATAATTTTTTTTATGGTGCGCCAATTTTCGAATGCCACCAAATCGCCAACCCTTTCCCGAATTAGCGTACCTTCCGCTTCTATCAATTACCATAGTTTTAAATACGTCTGCACTTTTTTTATTATTCAAGGAATGACGACCGCCCAGCGGAATGCGATTGCAAATCCAGTAACTGGTTTGGTGATTTAAAAATGCAACTTTATAATTTTACAAAAAAAATGGAACTACTACCACCAGAAGTTATACAGATAAACCATAGAAAAATTCAAGAAATTGACGATATCGTGCGCGCTATTTATAGATTGATCATTTACAGCAGGTATCATTCCGACGATGACTTATTAGATTCATATCAAAAGGGCATACTTAGCTTAAGAGAATTGCTAAGCCTTAAGAATGCACAAATGGAAGCCCAAACTAAGGAAGAAGCTGCTGAATATTTAATACATTTCACATTAGCCTTAGAATTTGTTCTTGAAGAAATAGTTTCTCAAAATAACTTTGAAAAAGAGCTGCAATTATTTCAGCTACTTAAAATAGCTTCACCAGAGGCATATGCTATTCATCCAAATAAATACAGGCAAACCCTTGTGCAAATAGGCGCCCATATATGCCCAGATGCAAACCAGATACCAATGCTTGTGAATAACCTAATGTATCAAATGGAAAAAATTTCAAACCCTATTATTAAGGCTATTTATTTTCACCATGAGCTTATACGTATTCACCCATTTGTGGATGGTAATGGACGTGTAACCCGACTTGCTAAAAACTGGCTATTAATGTATGAATTATATCCACCAACTTTTATTACTGATGTTTCGGAAAAGAAAATATATGTAGATTCATTAGCAAATAGCTTCAGAGCATTAGACCTCAGACCCAATGTTTGGAACGACTATACCGCAATATTTTTTGAAAAGGAGCTGGATAATTTACTAACCAATATTGAATATCTTCATGAAACCATAAAACGAATAGGCACAAAAAGAGAAGAAAAAGCAGAAAACTAACATCCTTCAATTTTTGAAGATAGATTTCGCAATATTGGTGTACTCCTTTTATATTTGGTTTTCTTTTGTCCGGAAAAAGTTAAATCAATACAAATTTCATTTTTTTTGAATTTTAGTACAATATTTCACTTATATTTCCATTGCTAGCCAAATTAGTCTTGAATCATAAATTGTATAAAAAGGTAGTTTCAACCGATTCAATAATAAAATTTCATAAAACAATTAATAATGGAGATAGAAAAAATTAAGCAGAAAATACTTAAAGAAATTACGAAAACTGAAAAGCTTATTTTAACGTTTAAAGAAATGAAAAAACCGGAAGCAAATAAAGATTCCGTAGGGCGTGTTAGCCACATGAATGAACTTAATAATATAACCATTTCTTACGCTTCTCAAAACCATGCTAAAGTAAAACTTAAAGCACTCAAAAAGGTTTTGTCGCAATTAGGTACAGATTCATTTGGCGTATGTTTAAAATGCGGCAAAACCATTGCTGTAGGTAGAATATTGGTTAGGCCAGAAAGCTTGCTTTGTGTGAAATGTGCAAGATAGGATCAACTTTTTCGTTGATTTTTGCTTTCACTGGGCCCGGATAGGTCTTGTGCTGTTTTAAGGCATCTTCATAAACCCGGTGGACCATTTGTACCAGCGTATTATGGTGAAACCTTGCTTTACCATATCTCCTCTCCATCCCTCTCCAAATCAGTATTCATCGTTTTTCTGAAAGCCAGTTTCTGTATTTGTCTTTCCAGCAAAAGTCTGGCAATCAGTTCAGCGGCATCGGTGCCAGCATTGCCCGCAAGCGATGCTTTAATCTTGTCTTCATCCACATCGAGCCGGTACAGTATTTGTACCAGCGCATTAAAATCATTCACCAACAGGTCATTTACCGCATCCACCAATTGGCGCCACCATTCGGGAGAATGCACCAATGCTTCGTCATTCACCTTAGCCAGGTCAAGTATGGTATCTGTTGCGGTCATGTATATTTTTCAATTACCCCCAGGCCAAACAGGGCAAAATCATATTTCACCGGATCGGTTTTATCAAAATTACGTAAATGCTCCGTTAGTTCAAGCGCCGCCTGCCAGTCGGGTTGTTTGCGCTGCATAAGCCCAAACCGTTTGGCTACGCGGGCTACGTGCAAATCAATAGGGCAAATAAGTTGCGCAGGTTTTATGTTACGCCAAATGCCAAAATCTACCCCTTGCTTATCCTTCCGCACCATCCATCGCAGGTACATACACAATCTTTTGCAACTGCTGTTTTGCTCCGGCGAACTGATATGCTTTTGCGTACGGCGCAAATGTTCGAGGCTAAAAAAATAGCGTTTAAACCCCATCAATGCTTTTTCAATGGTTGCATCTTTTTTATCCATCCACTGGGTAAAAGCTGTTTCCAATGAATCATGGTGCGTATAATGATGATGTAAAAATTCTACAAAATAATATACATCATCGGCCATAAAAGTGCGGTGCTTAAATCCTTCAAGCCGCTTAAGATCGCTGACGGAATGTTGCATGATAAAAGCATGGGGTTGCATGTCCATTCGCTTCATTAGTTCGCGGCTTTTTTGAATAATGGTGGTTCGGTTTCCCCATGCAAAAACAGCGGCAAATAAACCCGCAATTTCAATGTCCTGTTTTTTGGCAAATAAATGGGGAATGCAAACAGGATCGTCGGCAATAAATGCGGGGCGGTTATAGGCGCGCACTTTTTCATCGAAGAAGGCTTTCAGATTGTTTTCCTGTTTGGTTTCCGGCATAATAACTATTGGTTGGCCGGATTACACCTAACCATGAAAATTGGAAGTGAAAAAGTCAAATTTCATGGAAAAAAAGGATTTAACCATGAAAATTGGAAGTGAAAAAGTCAAATTTCATGGAAGAAGGGGTTTGCAAGCATATGGTCGGGTGGGGACACCTGCCAATAATAGTTACAATCTTTACTGGTAGGTGTCCTCACCTACCAGTAAAGAGGTTTCTTTAAAACTCAATCCTATAATTAATAATAGGAATCAATCCAACCTGTGTTGCTTTTTTGATGGTTTGGGTATCGCTGTCATAATATTCAAAAAACAGGTTTTCACGATTCGTAATATTCTGCAAATCCAGCATGATCGAATGCGTAATATGCTTCCCATTTATTTTATAACTCACACTTACATCGGTACGGAAATACATGGGCCCGCCATCGGTGTAGTATTGGTTGGGCACAAGTACCTGTTCACCCGCCTGCTGCGATGCTACAAGATCAATAGGTGAATTACGTAACCCGCCGCTTGCCAGCAGTTTGGCATTCAATCCCCAAATTCGTTTGCCCGCAGTGCCGGTCTTCCATTCTTTTCCCGCAACAATATTGGTTTGGTAACCACGATTATACCTCGTGTTGTATTCATTACCGCTAAAGTTGGTATACTTCGATGTAAAAAGCGAACCGGTAAGCAAATAATAAAAACCATCACGGAATGCTTTTTCCAATGATATATCCACACCGGCATTGGTGCCTGTGCCTGTACTAACTAACGCTTCTTTTCCAAACAAATCCCAAAAGCTTGCCTGGTTTATCAGCGAAAACTCACTGTTTTCTTTTGCTTCCACACCAATATCGTACAGGTGTTGATAATAGGTTTCTACTTTTAGCTGCACACCTTTTCCTAATGCCCTTTCATAGGCAAGTACTGTGTGAATTGCTTTGGGTAATGCGAGGTCCTTGTTAGGTAAAGCACCCGGTGCAGCACCCTCGGGTTGAAAATAATAGGTACTCAGGTGTTCAGGCTTAGTATGCAGCCCTGCTGCAAGCGTAAATGACTGCACATTGTCGGGGCGAAACTGGATTGAAGCGCGTGGTTCGATACTCCAGCTATCGTTTACATCAAAATAGGTTCCATGTAAACCTCCGGTAAATGTAAAATTATTACCTGCCCGACGTTTCCATTGCGCATAGCCTTGCAGGTAATTATTATTGCCAGCCAGATTAAGCCCGGTTACATATTGCTCCGAAAGTTCTTCGTAATGGGTTTCGCCATAATCGAACCGCATATGCGAAGCTATAAAACCCGCCCTGAAAGTGTTGCGCGCATTCAGTTTGTTATTATACAGCAAACTACCGCGGTATGCAATGTCTTTTGTGGTTTGCCGAAGGATGGGGAATGCTTTGTAATTGTCATCAATGTCCAACGTATCGGCTTCGATATCAATTAAATTATAGGTAGCAGCAAGGGTAGTTTTCAGGTACGATTTTTCATTGAAAAAATATTGATGACTGATACCTGCAACACCTGTTTTTCCCTTATCAATACTGAAAAAATTTCCATCATCTTCATCCCATTTGCTGCTATCGGGAATTGGCTCGTTTTTGCTCTGATTACTTCCACCAAGTCCAAACAGGCTAAAGGTTCCCGCTTTTTTGGTAGGTAGGTTTATTTTAAAAGAAAGATCCTGGTATTCGGGAACATAACTCCCCGAAAAGTCTATCACTTTATTGAGTAAAGCAAGCGTACTGTAACGATAATTTACCAGGTACGAAGCTTGTCCACCTTTTTTAAAATAACCTTCGGCTGCTGCTTCAATACCTAATGCACCAATCATAACAGCATACTCCCGCTTGCGGGTATTGCCATTGCGCAGGTTAAGGTCAAAAACACCCGCTGAAGCATTGCCATACTCGGCAGGAAAAGCACCGGTAAAAAAGTCGGAAGTACCAAGCGTACTACTACTCAGCATACTAATGGCACCACCACCGTTACCTAGCGCACTAAAGTGGTTTGGGTTAGGGATTTCGATGCCATCCAGCCGCCACAGCATGCCTTTGGGCGAGTTGCCCCTTACTACAATTTCGTTTCCAAAATCGCCATTGGCGCTTACCCCGGGAAAGTTCAAGGCCATACGTGCCGGATCGAAAACCGAAGCCGGGTATCGGCGGGTATCTTCTGCCGAAAAAGAGCGCGAACTTGCCGTAGCAAATTCGTTGAGTGCCTTGTTGGTGCGGCGGCGGCCGTTTACCTGTACGCCCATTAACTGGTTGAGTTTTTCAACCATGGCAATATTAATCTCTACTTCTTTGCCGGAAGAAACCATTACTTCGGCAATCTGCCGGTCTTCGTATCCCACGCAGGAAATGATGAGTGTTTGACGGCCAACAGGAACGGCTGCAAGAACAAAATTGCCAAGGCTATCACTTATAGCTGCGTTTTCTCCCACTACAAGCCGGATGGTTGCTGCAGCAAGCGGTCGTTTGGAGTCCGCATCGGAAACGGTACCGCGGATGGTTTGAGAAAGATTGGTTTGTGCAAATGCAGCCATTGCCGGGAGAAGGGTCAGTGCCGCCAGAAAAAATCGGAGTTTCATGAAGTGTGATGTTGTTTGCATGGATAACAACCCAATATTCATGTACCCTTACTCCACATGGAAAAATTTATGGAAAATAGCTGTCTTCCAGATTTATGCCACTGTATTCCGCTTTCGCTTCTTAAACAGCGCTGTAATGGCAATAAGTACCCAAATTACATTTACCACAGCAGATGGGTAGGCGCCATGCCAATAGGTATTGGCAACAAAAAATGCACCACCAATTAAATTGGCCCAAATGTAAACCGGTGAATGCACCTGTATTTTACCGCGAATATTAAGGTAGTAAGCACCCACAATCAGTACCGAAGCAATCCATCCGATGATTTCAATCCAGATATCCATTGCATGAAAATAGGTTGAAAAGTTGATTAGTTACTAGTTGACGAGTTGAAAAGTTGACTAGTTGAAAAGTTGATCAGTTAACGGGTTGACGGGTTGAAAAGTTAACTAGTTAACACGTCAACTCGTCAACCTATTCGCTTAATTTAAAATAATCCCTTCCTTGATAGAAACCGCCGAACCTTCTGCAAGGAAAACCGATAAAGGCTTTTCATGATTCAGGTTAGCAAAACCCTTCCCATATAACTTTTCGAAATCGGCCTGAATGGTATAATCCTGCACATCGTACACCTGCCAACGCGGATGCGAAACCGCGTAAGCACCTGTTTTCCCGTTGCGCTTGGTGGTATAACCCCAATAATGCTCAAAAATAAATTCTGCTTCGCCACCCGGTTCCATCGCCTGCGGCTGCTTTGCCGCCTGCACTTCTATGGAAAACCACTCGTTTCCCTTTTTCCAATCGTACCCAATTCGTTGCGTGCCTGCTTCCTGTATCCAATGATGCCGCATCGGCATGGTGCTGTATTTTTCACCATACAGCACGCGCGCCACAAGCGTTATCGCGGGCTTCGGTACAATTTCGCTGATAAAAACCACACCGCGTTTCCACTCCGTACCATCATAATGCCGCACATAAAACCGCAGGTTTACTTCTTCGAACCGGGTATGTAAAGGAATGGGGACACCTTTGATTTTTACTTTATCAAACAAAAAACCCACAAGGCTTAGGTAGCAGGTATCGTTGAAATAATCCAATTCAATACCGACGGGCAAATAAGGTTTGAGTATTTCAGGGTCAACGGCATAATTGGCCATGATGAGTTTGCGCCATTCGGCAGTGAGGAAGGTGGAGGACATGTATGAATAACAGGGAAAGGGGGAGGAAGTTCGGGAGATGAACTATTGGTCTAAAAGACCATCGATGATGCAATATTTAGAAACATTAATAAAACTAAAGATAAAGAGCGACGTTATACATAGGCACATAAAGCATCTAACGGCCATAAAAAATGAAATACGCCTTAATTTTACTCACTCTCAGCTTATCCACCACATCCTCCATGCAAAAGATTTATACTTTCTCCACTCAAACAAACAGTAAGGAATGGCGCATTGTCAACGATGGGGTAATGGGTGGTATATCCAAAAGCTCCCTTGTGGTTACCGATGCCGGACATGGAAAATTTGCAGGTCACGTTTCATTGGCAAATAACGGGGGATTTGCATCGATACAATTGAACACATCAATCAAACTTACGGAAGGGCAGAAGTTTATTGTTCTGCGCGTAAAAGGAGATGGCAAGCGCTATGAATTTCGTTTGACAGGTGATGTTTCGCAGTATGAGTCTTACGTACATCCATTTGCCACTTCAGGTGAATGGGAAAATATCAGGTTACCCATCAGTGAATTTTACCCCCAGTTTCGGGGGCGCAAATTGAACATCCCGAATTTCAATTTTAAAAGCATCGAACAAATGACTTTTTTGATTGCCAACAAGCAGGAAGAAGATTTCGAATTGTTGATTGATTGGATTGGTTTGGAGTAGAGGTAAACATGCCGTTGTTGGTGCCTGTCTTTTGATTGGTAGATTTTTTACCAACAACACACGATACTCTTTAGCTACTAAACTACATATAACCCAAAAAATATTCGACACTGTAAAACTTTGTAGTCGTTGGTTCAAAAGACCTGCCTTTGTCCACGAGAAGTCGCAAAAGCAGCGATTATGCAGATCAAAAAAAATGTGTAATCCTGAAAAAAACAAAAACCCGGTTTCATCATCCCAAGAGGGAGAGAGGATTTACCGGGTATCGCAATGCAAATATACACCTTTTACCTACATTTGATACAAATCAACAAAGGCATTTTGATGAACATTAACGATTTGGAAACCCTACTTTCGAGAAAAAGGCTCAGCACTTACTATAACCTTTTTCCTACCGATAAGGAAAAAGCTATTGAATATTATAGTCTTAACACCCAAATTTCAGAATCTCTTTATCCAATGCTTTCAAATCTGGAAATAGCATTGAGAAATTCCATACATAATTCTTTTGCCATTCATTTTAAAAGCGCCTACTGGTTTTCCGAATTTAATCAACCCGAATTATTTGACCAGGTTAATATTGCCAAAAGAAAAATACTTGCCGGACACCATCCAATGGAGGCAGATAAAGTGGTAGCCGAATTAACCTTTGGTTTTTGGACAAGTCTTTTCAATAAACAATATGCAAAAGATTTTTGGAAACCTTTAATGTATTCCTTCCCACTACTGGAAACATCCTTCAAACGTAGGGACAAAATTTCTTACAAACTCAATCACATTCGGAAATTCAGAAACCGTATTTTTCATTATGAACCTATTTGCAATGACCTTAGAGCCTTGGCTACGAACCATAATAGCATTTTAGAAATACTAAACTGGATCAATGCAGACATAGTAAACTGGACTAAACAAACTGACCGATTCGACAACTTATACAAAAAAGCAGTCGAAATGCGTACAGCGGCCTGACTCCCTAAGAATCAAATCATGCATTTCCGCATTTGTTGACAGCTCTATGTTAATTGGTAAATTTTCCACCAATAACTCTCGAAATCACACATCCTCCAAATACCTTAAAAACCCTTCCGGATTATCCAAGAAATTTTTGGTGATAGAATAATGCGTAGTCTCACGGAACGCCACCTGTTCCATTCCATCTTCGGTAACCTGGTAAATGGTCGCATTAGGTATGCCCATCAATATAGGTGAGTGGGTAGCCATAATAAACTGTGCATTGCCTTTTGCTGCCATTTGCATAATCATGGCAATAAGCGAAAGTTGCCGTAAAGGAGATAACGCAGCTTCGGGTTCATCGAGCACAAAAATTCCTTTGCCCTTCATCCGTTGTTCCAATATTTTTAGAAATCCTTCGCCGTGGGAATAAGCCTGCATATTGTCGCCGTATTGCTTTCTCATGGCTCGCAGCTTCCAATTCATGCCTTCTTCCATTTGTTTGATTATGGAATCATCTACTTCCCCTTTCAGATCAAAAAGTTGATGGTTAATTTTTACCCGTTCCCTGTCCAACCCACGCAAAAAATTGCTGAAGTCTTCGGCGCGGAAAAAGAAACCCTGGTATTGTATTTCACGACTCCAGGTAATGTTGAGCCTTGGGATAATTTCACCTGCGGCAGCATAATCTCCATCTTCCAAATCAAGACCTCCGCCTATCCCACTCAGCCGCAACTTAGTTGCCAAGCTTTCGAGCAGGGTAGATTTGCCGCTGCCATTATCACCCACAAAAATGGTAACGGCATTCGAAAGTACTACATCGCGGGCATGCAGCACAGCAGGCACCTTAAAAGGGAATGCATGCCGGTTGCTGGTATCAATAGAAAAGGAACGAATAAAAGGCATAAAGCAAATTTCAGGGGTTTCTGCTATTAACGGTGTCCTATCACGAAATCTATCTAGAAATATGCCGTTGTTGGTTCCGGTAGCTATCGGGACTATCTGCAACAGCAGCATCTACTAACCGGTGCAACTGGAAAGAACACCAGCAAATCGAAAAAAATTTAGAATCTTTGGTATTAAAAAAATATCCATCATGAACCGTAAAATTCTCGATATGACACCTCTCGGTATGAAATTCACCGTGCTAAAAAATGCGATGGAAACCGATGGAAAATCGCTTGACCTGCATTGGGAACTATTGCCGGGATGCAATATGAAAGACCCGCTCGTTCATACACATCCGCATGCTATTGAAACCTACGAAATACTGGAAGGCGAAATGGAATTTTTCATAAAGAATAAATGGATTACAGCGCATAAAGGTGATAAACTCACAGTACCTGTTGGTGTTACCCATGCTTTCAGAAATCCGACAGATGAAATAGTAAAAGTGTACAATACGCACCAACCGGCACTAAACATGGAAAATTACTTTGAAGATGTTTGTAAGGTATTGGATAAGGTAACCAAAAACAGAACTCAACCGTTTCAAATGAACCTGACAACCAAACTCTATCTTGGGTTGCTCATGAACCAATACAGGAATGATATCATTGCTAAAAACCCACCGGATTTTGCGATTAAAATATTGGGGAAGATTGCAAAGTGGATGGGGTTAACTTATTAGTTAATACATCTACTTTAAATATAGCATTTTTTTCAGCCAATTCTTTCATAATCTTCTAATGGTACCATAAATACAGATTCCCCTTTTAAACCTTTATTGAAATATATTATAAAAATTTCTATCATTTTTAATTAATTCAAAGATTTCATCTGAAAGTTTTTTGTTTTCTTCCACAATTCTTTGTTCGTGCTTCTTTCTAAAGTAAAATGTAATATTTTTTGTAAATCGGGATTTTAAAAAGAGTTTTAGCAATTTGCCCGGCCTGAATGGACGATCCATTTTATCAAACCGGGAAATATTGCGCCTGAAACTTGCCCCATGGTGATACACTAAATCGTCATAAATGGCAAAATTCAGATTATGAAGATTTTTCTTGTTAGAACGCAAAATGCGGTACCATTCAATTTGTTCCCGCTCAAGAATACCTAATAAATTACCACCTACATCTGTTGCCATTCTTCCCTTACATTGCCACATATAACCCTTTTCCCAATCCCCCTTTATTTGCTTCCAAAAACCAACCGTTGTTATGGAAAACAATGGATGCGGCTGTTTATCTTCAAGATTTTCGAATCTTTGTACAGCAAGTAGCGGGTAATCTAAAAGTTTTAGCTTAGCATAAGTAACTATATCATTTATGGGAAAGGCATCGCCATCAATAAATAATAACCAATCATCATCGGCTGCATCCTTACAAACCATTTCAGCCAGCTTATTCAGCTTGATGGCATGCGATGTAATATTATCCTTTGATGCATAAAAAAATTTATGGCTATGGTCCTTTTCAATATGATTTAAAAAAGCATATACCCTGTATGGCCCATTAATATGTTTCTTTAAATACTCTAATTGAATATCAATCCATTGGTCATCTTTCCAGTGGACCGTAATTACATGTATCATTGTGCCTTTTATGTTTAAACCACAATATTACGTTTTGCGCGTTTATTACCTTTTCTTTTTTAGAAATGATTATAGCTTAACAAGTAATTAATACGTCAAAAAAAAATATCAATCTACCTTTAAGTAGGGCCGCGTTTTCTCCAGCCAATCCTTTTTAATCACATAAATCTTCAGCAAATCATCCACACTTTTATACGCGCCATGCTGATTGCGGTAGGCTACAATAATTTTGGCAATCTGCCAGCCAATATAAGGATGCGCTTTTAGTTCTGCTTCGGTAGCGGTGTTAATGGAAAGTTGTTCTATTTTTCCACCACCAATGGTAAGACCCGGCTGTATTTTCTGAAATACAGAATCGGGGAGCCCAAAAGTTTCACCCACCTGTTCGATGCTGATAAAACCACCAAGTCGCTCACGATATTTTAGTATCGCCGAAGCCCTTTTGGCACCAATACCTGGCAATACCATCCATGTAATACTGTCTGCCACATTTACATCAACAGGGGCAATATCGCTACGTAATTTTGGAGATGCGGGTCGTTCCACAGGAGCTTCTGTTGAAACAAAACCACCACCAGATTCAGTATTGGCTTCCGGCTCATCTTCAATCCTTACATAAGGCATTAATCTTTCTGCTTCATCGGGCTTTAATGAATACAATTTTGCCAGGTCTTCGGGTTTACGGAAACGGCCGCCTTTACTGCGATAGTTAATAATATTTTGTGCAGTTTTTTCCCGCAGCCCAAGCGCCAGCAATTCATCTTCTGTTGCGGTATTGGGGTCAAAATAAAACAGGCTGCCGGTGGGTGCAACGGAGCCCGGCCTGACGTAATTGTTTTCAGGATAATTTCGTACCTGATAATTATTGGTATAGGTACCCGAAAAACCTGTATCCTTCACCAAAAGTTCAGTTACCACTTCCGTAGTTACAAAAGGCTCAGGTATGGCATTGGATTGACCCATGTTTTGCCGGTATAAATATCCGAGAAAAACCATTCCAAAAATAACCATACAAGCCATGGCACGACGCTGCGAACGTGAAAAGCTTAAATAATTTTCGGCAAAGTGGATAAAGGCAGGTTTCCTTTGGGGCATAGGTGCGCTTTTTAGGAACCTTAAAATTAACAGACGTTTCCGAGAAATGCAAGTAGTAGTAGCAGAAAAATAGAAAATAGAAACCTTTACTCCGCATCAAACTTTAGATGCAACCCATCATAGGCAAGCCGCATGTGCGGAGGGAGTTCGGCATTAATTTCGGAATGCGTACCCAATTGATGGCTGATATGGGTAAAATATGCTTGTTGAACGCCAAGTTCGGTAGCCATGTCCACTGCTTCGGAAAGTGTAAAATGCGAAATATGTTTTGCCTTACGCAATGCATTTAACACGAGTGTATGACTTCCGCGAATTTTTTCCTTTTCTTCTTCATCAATACGGTTGGCATCGGTGATATAGGTAAAACGACCAATACGAAAACCCCAAACCGGCATGCGGTGGTGCCATACCAGTATGGGAATAAAAGGGATATCGCCAATAATAAAGGGAATGAGTTCCAACTCGTTAAGTTGCAAATGGGGTACACCCGGGTAAGGATTATCTTCAAAAGCATAGGGAATTTCGCGGCGAATACCTTCCATGCTATAAGGCGAACCAAAAACCTGTGTAGCACCATACTGAAAATACTGGAACGGCCGGGTATCATCAATCCCACCTACATGGTCTTTATGAGCGTGGGTAATCAATACACCATCCAGTTTTTTCACTTTGTAAAGTAACATTTGCTGTCTGAAATCGGGAGTAGCATCAATTACAACAGTCGTTTCTTGCGATTGAATAAGAATGCTGCTGCGTAACCGCTTATCATGTGGAAAAGGCGAACTGCACACATAACAATCGCAGCCCACCATGGGTACGCCTCCGCTTGTGCCTGTACCTAAAAATGTGACCGAAAACGCTGGAACAGGCATAATGAAATTTGGAATCGTAATTAAATGCAGCAGTTTACACTATTTCACCTGCGCCGGCTTTTATAGATAAATAAAGCTTTTGGCTTTCGCCGGAAAGGGCGTCAATAGGAAGTTCTATCAATGGAATAAGGTCGTACAAGGTTTGTACCTTTCCTTCTGTTTGCAGGAATTTATTCAATACCACCACTTTTCTTTGCTCCAAAATGCAATATCCGCTCTGAAAATTGCCTCTTTCATAACGCACTACATACCCACCTTCGGTAAGTATGCGTTCCAATTTTTGCAGTATTGTCTGGTTTTGTTTCATTATTGTACAGATACAGTATTAATAAATTGTAGCGCTACAAAAATAAGCTTCCCTGCCCGGTGTTTCGTGGTCAATTTTCCACATCTTTGCCAATTGATTGATTTGCCGGTTCCCCATATGGAAGAGCCCCGCAGTTGTATTTCCCATGATTAATCTCATTTATTAGTAACGTTTTCCAAGGCAACTTCGCATTGCAAAAAAAGATCAAACACCGGTAACGATCATTTAGATTTTCATTTTATAAAAGATAAATTATGTTAACACCACAGCAACCAATTTTCGGCCGTCTTAACAATGCCCGTGCCGAAATTGAACAATGGGTAGCATCAATGGATGCCCATTTCCAACCCGATAACATCCACTGGTGCACGGGTTCAGATGATGAATACAATTCTATTTGCCAGCAATTGGTAGATAAGGGAACCTTCATCAAACTGAACCCTGAAAAACGACCCAATAGTTATGCCTGCTTTAGCGATCCGAGTGATGTTGCCCGCGTAGAAGACAAAACTTTTATTTGTAGCCGCCGTAAAGATGATGCCGGACCCACCAACAACTGGATGGATCCCCGTGAAATGAAAGACCTTTTGGAACCACTTACACAGGGCTGTATGAAAGGCCGTACCATGTACGTAATTCCTTTTTGCATGGGGCCCATTGGTAGTTCTTACAGCCGCTATGGTGTACAAATTACCGATAGCGAATATGTAGTAGCCAATATGAAACTTATGACCCGTATGGGCGATCATTCTTACAAGAGCATGAAGCCCGGCGAATGGGTACGTTGTGTACATACCGTAGGCGCACCACTTGAAGAAGGTCAGGTAGATGTAAAATGGCCTTGCAATCCTAAAGTAAAATATATTACACACTTCCCCGAAGAAAGACTCATTATTTCCTACGGAAGCGGCTATGGTGGCAATGCCCTTTTGGGTAAAAAATGCTTTGCCCTGCGTATTGCCAGTGTAATGGGCCACGAAGAAGGCTGGTTGGCCGAACATATGCTTATCCTCGGCGTAGAATCGCCCAAAGGTGAAAAAGACTATGTTGCTGCCGCATTCCCTAGTGCTTGTGGTAAAACCAACTTTGCCATGATGATTCCACCGGAAGGAATGGCCGGATGGAAAGTAACCACTATTGGAGATGATATTGCCTGGATACATAAAGGTGCCGATGGCCGGCTGTATGCCATTAACCCCGAAAGCGGATATTTTGGTGTAGCCCCTGGTACCAATTATAAAACTAACCCCAACGCCATGAAGAGCGTTGAGCAAAATACTATTTTTACCAATGTAGGTGTAACACCTGATGGCGATATTTGGTGGGAAGGAATGAGCAAAGAAGTGCCTGCAGGTATAATTGATTGGCACGGTGATGTTTGGGATCCTGCTTCAGGAAAACCTGTTGCCCACCCCAATGCGCGCTTTACTGCACCTGCATTAAACAACCCTGCACTCGATTCAGAATGGGATAACCCCAAAGGTGTAAAAATTGCCGCCTTTATATTTGGCGGACGCCGCGCCACCACTGTTCCGCTTGTTTACCAGGCGTTTAACTGGAACTTTGGAGTGTACCTTGCTGCTACCATGGGTAGCGAAATGACTGCTGCCGCTTTTGGCGAAGTAGGTAAAGTACGCCGCGATCCATTTGCCATGCTGCCCTTTATGGGCTACCATGCAGGCGAATACTGGAACCATTGGTTACAGTTTGGCCGCGATCTGCCCAATGCACCCCGTATTTTCGGTGTAAACTGGTTCCGCAAAGATTCCGATGGTAACTTCCTGTGGCCCGGATTTGGTGAAAACCTCCGTGTTCTCAAATGGATCATCGGCAGGGTAAAAGGAAGTGCTTCTTCCGTAGAAAGCCCTATTGGCTGGGAACCCCGCTATAAAGACCTTGATTGGAATGGCCTCGATTTTACCGAAGAGCAGTTTTGCCAGGTGATGGAAATTGACCGCGAAATGTGGAAAAAGGAAATACTTGGACACGAAGAATTATTCAGTACCCTTTATGATAAGTTACCCAAAGAGTTCTTCTTTATGCGCGAATTGCTGCTAAGCAGTTTGTGGCGTTCTCCTGAACATTGGGGCCTTGCTTCAGAAAGGGAATAAAATCATTTGCCAATGAGAAAAAAAGGCCGGAAGCGTAATGTTTCCGGCTTTTTTATGAAATTGATATTGTTAAAATCCAATATAGCAAATTCCAAATCCCAAAATTCTAAGAAGCTAGTTCTTATTATGCAACAATTTCCGTCATTGGAATTTGGGATTTAAAAATTTGGAATTTGATCCTCCTAATGCTCACAATCCCCGGCATGGCAATGATTCGCCTTACGGCACAACCGATAGTTGATATAATGTGCAGAAACAATAAAACTTACAGCAATTACAACCAAAAGAAGGTGAAGATTATCTGCTGTCCATTCCTTAATAATCAAAAAAATAAAACCGGTAAGCAAAAGTAAAACCGGTAAACGGCTATGATGATGCCGTTGAAATCCATGCCAAAGCGCTTGAATACCAACAATTAATGCAATGCCAATCATACTCCATTCAAATGCGCGGTTATGTACAATATTGATACCAAAAAGCGGGACCGTGGTAAAAAGCAGTGGAAGCACAGCACAATGAATAGCACATGCTAAAGATGTACCAACGCCCAATGCATCCCAATTTATCTTCATAATCTTCATAAAATTCATCTAAAACAAGCCGTTTATAGGCCAATTATTGTAACAATGTTGCAAAGATAATGGTTTCAACCTGATTGCCCGTAACTTTGCACTCTATGAATGCAGGGAAAAAATGGTTACTATATTTAGGCGGATTCATCGTAATGCTGCTCGCTTTTTACTTTTTCTTATTCAATGGCACCGATAACTGGAAATCAAAACTTCCCGTAATCAGCTATGTAAAACCTTTTTCGTTTATAAACCAGGATGGGGACACGATAACACAGTCGGCTACCCAAGGAAAAGTGTATATCGCCAACTATTTTTTTGTAACCTGTACCGGTATTTGCCCGGTTATGAACAGCAATGTGCATGACGTTTATAATGGGCTGGAAGATATCAGTGACCTCGTAATTTTAAGCCATACCTGCCAACCCGAAGTGGATAGTGTTCCGCTGTTGAAACATTATGCCGACAGTATTGGCGTAGATACCAAAAGATGGCAGTTTCTTACCGGCAACAAGCTGGATTTATACAAATTGGCCCGCGACAGCTATAAAATTGACGATCCGCAAAATAATGTAGGCAGCATAGAAGACCAGTTTTTGCACTCACAGTTCCTGGCGCTTGTAGACCGTAACGGGCAGGTACGCGGCGTATACGATGGACTTAAGAAAAAGGAAGTAGCACAACTATTGGAAGATTACCGGGAAGTATATGCCGAACAGGGATCAGGGAATTTTGTAAACAATATTTTTGGGAATGCACCCGCGAGGTAATTCCTGTTGGCCATGGCGCTTACCCCATTTTTTTATTAAATTGCATTCTTGAGCTAAATATGAAAGATCAGGCAACCCAATTATTACGCAATATAAATATGAGTGTCACCGATAGCCGGCGGCAGATACTCGACTTGTTTATCCAAAACAAAGGCGGTGCCCTGAAACACAGCGATATTGAAAAAGGCCTTGAAAATCTGGATAGAGTAACCATTTACCGCACCCTGCAGGCATTTACCGAAAAAGGTGTTATACATTCCATACCCGGCAGCGATGGTGCGGCAAAATATGCCCTTTGCCACGACCACTGCAGCGAAGGTCACCACCACGATAATCATGTACACTTTCAATGTGCAGTATGTGGCATTACGCAATGTATGGATGAAGTGACGATTCCTATGGTGAAAATACCCCCGGGATTTATAGGAGAACGATTTGAAATGGTAATTACCGGCTATTGCAATCAATGCAGTAAAAAAATTCCATCACTGATTTCCGGAAAATTTGAAATATCCAATTAATCTATAAAAATCCCGGAATTCCCGCAATCTTCTGGCCTATTAATACTTCTTCATTTCATCATTCACAAATTCCACCAATTGCTTAATATAAGCTGGTGAAAAATCGAACCGGATACCTGCCGCTTCATACAACTCGGGCAGCGTACGGGTTCCACCAAGGCTAAGTGCGTAAATATAACGTTCAATGGCCTGTTGTGGATTTTGCTTGTATTGCATCCACAGGCCAATGGCGCCTAATTGTGCAATACCATATTCAATATAATAGAAAGGCACTTCAAACAAATGCAACTGTCGCTGCCAGCTATAATTTCGGTAGTGCTCCAATCCGCTTGTATCAATAGCGTTTATTTTAAATTCATCTAACAACGCCATCCATGCAGTGGCACGTTCTTCCACAGTATGTTGTGGATTTTCATAAACCCAATGCTGAAATTTATCAATGGTAGCAATCCATGGAAAAATAGTTACTGCCCGTTCCAATTGATGAATTTTGGCACGTTTCAATTCTTCTTCATTATCAAAAAATACATCCCAATGATCCATCGTAAAAAGCTCCATGGCCATACTTGCCACTTCGGCAATTTCCATGGGGTATTCTTTAAATGCACTTAGCGAAAGATTATGTGCCAAAAAGCTATGTACCGCATGTCCGCCTTCGTGTACCATGGTGGTTACATCATCCATTTGACCAGCAGCATTCATAAAAATAAATGGCGCACCACTTTCGGCAAGCGGGCAGTTATAACCGCCCGGTGCTTTACCCTTGCGGCTTTCAAGATCAAAATGCCCCATTTTTTGCATGGTGCGAAAACAATCGGCAAAAAAAGGATTCAGCTTTTCAAGACAGGCAATACTTTTCTGCAGCAAGTCGTCCCCCGTTGTAAAGGGTTTAAGTGGTTTTACTCCTACCGGTTCCGCTTCCAGGTCCCATGGACGAAGCGTTTCAACACCTAAAGATTGCCGTTTATGCTCATAAATCATATTCACGAGCGGAATCACATGCTGCTTTACACCTTCATGAAAAAGAAAGCACTCATCCTTGGTATAATCAAACCTTCCCAGTTCTTTAAACTTGTAATCACGGTAATTTTCAAAACCGGTATTTCTTGCTACTTGCTGCCTTATGGTAACAAGTTGCGTAAATAATTCGTTCAGGTTTTCTTTATCTGCTATACGGCGGTCCTGCATTTTACGGTAAACGGTTTCACGCTCGCTGCGATCCTTGCTCAACAAAAATTTGGCCGCCTGCTGCATAGTAAATTCCTTGCCATTATGCTCAATGCTCATACGGCCTGTTACCTGTCCGTACTGCTGTTGCAAAATGCTCATTTCGCTTTGGAGCGGGATATTTTCTTCGCGAAAAAGCTCAATGCTTTTACGCACCGAACGCAGGTAAGTATGGTATGCAGGTTCAGCCGCTTCCAGGTTTGCCAAATAGGGGCTATCCACCAGCTTGCGATTTAGCATATCCATATAAGGCTGCATATGCGGCTGAATTTCCATTACAAAAAAATGGAAGGCATCTTCCAGCGCTTTATTTTCCGTATCGCAGGTCATGCGTATCTGCCGCCAGCAGGAATCTTCGCTTACGGCAGCTTCCAATTCACTCATATCCAGCAACCATTTTTCCAGCTCGGGAATGGAATGAATGGGTCTTTCGGCTAGTTCTTTAAAATAGGGTTCCAGGGTAGCCCAGTCGGTTAGAATATAATCGGTTGGTAGGTAATGGCGTGGGAGTTTTTGTATATCGGCGGAAAAGTTCATAATGCTATTTTTCTTTGGGAATGCAAAGGTAAAGGAAGGTAAATTGTGGATGTGAGATTTCATCTTTCAGTATTTGGATCCCTTTAGTTCTCCAATCCCACAAACACACCATCATTATTTTCCTTAACCGGGTAAGTTTTTATAACATAGCCTTCGCCGCTGGTATTTCGTCCACTCACCGGATCAAATCGGTAGCGATGCAGCGGACAAACCACATTTCCCATAGGATCCATCCATCCTTCCTGCATTTTTCCACCCGCATGCGGACATTTAGCGGCACATCCAAAAATTTTATCAGCATCCACATGCAGACAAATTTCTTTTCCACCAGCTTTAACAAGGCAGGGGTTGCCCATTACATTTTTTATTTCAGCAACACTTTCGGCAATTTTATACCAACGGTAACTTTTTACAGGTTCCATCGCTGCAATTTGCATTGTAATTTCAACAACTCAATATAAAACCTGATGACAGTCTTAAAAAAGCCCCTTCCAACTCACATTTTTTAAAATACCATCGGTCCTT
The DNA here is from genome assembly GCA_041740575.1 of Chitinophagaceae bacterium. GTDB lineage: Bacteria > Bacteroidota > Bacteroidia > Chitinophagales > Chitinophagaceae > Phnomibacter. Next base: position 114,050 of record JBGSLS010000027.1, read on the forward strand.
ATTCAGTTTTAACGGATACCTGCTTTTGCCTTAAGCGCAAGCAGCTAACTTTGCTGTAATCGGCTATTTAACCTTCACCTATGCATCTTTCGATTTTTAAAAACATCACTGGATTTGCCATTTTTATTGCATTGTTTTTTGTTGTTTGTTTTCCTGCAGGCATAAATGCCCAAACCGGTGTTTTTTGGTCGGTAGTAAAGCCGGGCAGTAAAGACACTTCCTTTTTATTGGGAACCTTGCATAAATATCCTAAGACTGTAGTGGAGTTGCCTGAAGTGGTTAGCGAAAAAATGGATAAATGCCGGAACCTTTACCTGGAAATGCAGCTCGATTGGAAAATGGTGTTTAAAATGCTTACGAGCGGCAGCATCAACAGCGAGATGATGATAGATGAAAACAAGGAATGGACTGACGACGATTGGGAAAATATAAAAGACTGGTTTGTTTCGACCCATAAAATGGACGAAGGCACATTTAACCTCCTAAAAGGAAATGCTTCTACTTCTCGCCTTGCAGACATGTATCTTGCTTTATACGGCTATGAATATGGCGCAGTGGAGGAAGATTTAAAATTATTAGCTAAACAGCGTAAAGTAAGTATAAAAGGCCTCGATAAAGATTGGACCGAAATACAAACCTGGTACGCACACTATGCACAAAAAAGCACTGTGTATTGGAAGAAAGGTTCTATTGATTCACTGTTAGATGACGGATATTACGGGCTTGCCGATTTGTTTATTGCTTATGCTATTCAGGATACGGCCACCATCAATTTTTATGAAAAAGATGCTGTTTGGAAAGATGGCCTAACATTGGTGGCATGGCGTAACCATAATTGGATGCCACAACTCAAACAATTAATGCAACAAAGCTCATTTGTTGCTGTTGGTGCCGCCCACTTATTTGGCACCCATGGTGTAATATACCTTTTGAAGAAAGCCGGCTTTGAAGTTCGACCTGTCGATGGACATTTTGGCGGGGAAAAACTGGAGAGATTTATCAGGAGAAACAGCAGACAGTATCAGCTTGTGGACTAATATTTTAGCGACTTATGTACAACAGCATTAAGTTTTGTTATATTTATCTCCCAAAAGGATTAAAATATCCCTTTCATACATACTAGTTTTGAAAGTCATTCTCCACACAATTATTTAATAATCTGATTTATTACCACTTAGAAATGTTCAAGTATGAAGATAAGATTTCCGAAAAAAAGATGGTTATGGATAATTACCTTTCCCGTAATATTGTTGGTTGCGGTTACAGGCATCTTATATGCTAAGCAGGAACAAATCGTACAGGAATTACTTACAAAAGCCAATGAAGATTTTAAAGGAAAAATAACCATAGAAAGGTCGGAAATATCGCCCTTCAAAAATTTCCCATATATCTCCATAGATTTAAAAGAATTAAAAATTTTTGAAACAAAAGATATCCAACTGTCGCCCATTATAAGTATCAAAGATGCCTATGCAGGTTTTGACCTATGGACAGTTTTGTTTGGAGACTTTGAAATTAAAACGATTCGGATTTCCAATGCGGTTTTAAATATTACGCAGGATTCAAACAATACTATCAATATCGTAAATGCCTTTGAACCAGTTAAGGATATCAATGATATGGAAGAAGAATTCCATTTAAACCTAAAAAAAATTATAGTCGAAAAAGTAAAGTTGACAAAAACCAATCTGAAGGATTCATTAAGCCTTGATTTTGCTATTGATAAAACAGTTACCCACTTTAAAAAAACTAATGAATCCATTAACCTTGGTATTGAAGCTAGTTTTATTCTTAATATAAAAAAGGGAATTGATACTACTTTTATTAAGAATAAACATTTTGTAGTAGGCAGTACTTTTCATTTTAACAACGAAACACACCTGATTGATTTTGAGCCAAGCACACTTAAAATGGAAGAAGCACTATTTGGTATGGAAGGCTCCATAGATTTTGATGATGACTTTGATGTAAATCTGACTTTTGAAGGTAAAAAGCCAGATTTTGATTTACTGATTGCCTTTGCTCCTCCGGATCTTGCAGAAACGCTTAATGGATATGGTAATAAAGGCGATATTTTTTTTACTGCTACTGTAAAGGGAAAGTCTGTTAATGGGTTTCAGCCAGCTATAGAGGCAAGCTTTGGATGCAAAAACGGTTACTTCAGCAATTTGAATAACCAAAAAAAATTGGATGAAATGACATTTGATGGCTACTTCACCAATGGTGAAAAGCGCAGCCTTGAAACATTCGAATTTCGGTTAAACGAATTCAGGGCCCGCCCTGAAGCAGGCACCTTCAATGGCAACCTATTCGTCAAGAATTTCAGCTCTCCTGAAATTGATATGCAGGTAAATTCAGACTTCAACCTTGAGTTTCTTACGAAATTTTTAAACCTGAATGATTTAAAGAACCTCTCAGGCAAAGTACTACTATCCATGAATTTTCATGACATCGTTGATTTAAATAATCCGGAAAAAAGTCTTGAAAAACTTAATCAGGCTTATCGTTCTGACCTGAAAGTCACAAATCTTAAATTTAAATCAGATCGTTACCAATTGCCGGTTGATAATTTTAATTTGCAGGCAACATCTGCAGGCAATGATGTAACCATTGAGCATTGCAACCTGCAAATAGGAAATTCAGATCTTTCATTAAAAGGAACGTTCAATAATCTCCCTGCGCTTGTTCATCAAAGTTCTGATGAAATATTGGCAACCCTCCACCTGAGCTCATCAATGATAGACATAAAGGAACTCACTGAAAATATTCCGCATAATGACCGTCCAATTGAGGAAAAGCTGAAGGATTTTGGGATAGATATCAAATTGAAATTACCGGCTAACAGTTTGAATGCTTCGCGGAATTTACCAACGGGCAGCATAACTCTGAACAATTTTAAGGGTAAACTTCAAAACTATTCCCATCAAATTAAACAGCTCTCAGCAGTGATTGCTATGCTGGATAATTCAATACATGTAGAAGCTTTAAAGATGCAAGTAACCAATAGTGATATTCAAATAGGCGCAAGGCTTAGCAATCTTTCTTTTTGGTTTGATTCCGTAAAAAACGGGAAATCGGCATTCGAATATTCCATTGTTTCCAACAAGTTTCAGTTTGGCGACATTTTCACCTATAATGGTGTAAATTATTTACCAGAGAGCATGAGTGGCCATGAATTTAGCAACTTTAAGATGAGTGGTAGTTTTCAAATGATGTATGAAAAAGATACCCTTACATCCAAATATTTCACCATCAATAATCTATACGGAAAAATTGATCGGTATCCCCATGCTTTTCACGATTTTAATGCAATAGTCAGAATCTATCAGAACGATCTGCATATTGACCGGTTTGACGGCATGATAGATGATTCAGATTTTCATGTAGCAGGTGCAGTAGAAAACTATAACCTGTGGTTGAATGAAAGTAAAGCCGGCGATACCAAAATAACCTTTGACCTTTCTTCAAAAACATTAAGATTAAAGGATCTGTTTTCATATAACGGGGAAAATTATGTACCCGAAGAATACAGGGATGAAGTACTTACCCAATTCAGATCGCATGGAAACTTAGCGCTTCACTTTATTAATAATGAACTAACCTCGAAAGATTTACAAGTAGATTTATTGAAAGGGAGCATGAAATTTCACCCTTTAGCATTTGAAAACTTCAAGAGTAATATTCATTTTGAAAATAACATCATGCAGCTTAAAGATGTATCAGGCACTTTAGGTAAAAGTAATTTCAAAATGTATGGTATGCTCCATACAGCGGTTGCTGATGGTAACTCACATGCAGTAGACAATATTCACTTTTATTCAACCCACCTTGATGTTGATGAATTGATTCATTATGATGAACCAACAACAGGCCAAACTTTGGAGCATGATAGTGGATTCAATATCTTTACCCTCCCCTTCCGAAATCTTGATCTGCATTTAAAAATTGATCATCTGAATTATCACAAGTACATGATAGATGACATTTCAGCAAGCGTACGAATGAAAGAAAACCATTACATATATTTCGATCAATTAAAACTAAGGGCGGCATCCGGCCAAGTAAGTATGATCGGCTATTTTAATGGTTCTGACCCTACACATATTTACTTTAGTCCTAAGCTAAAAATACGTGCAGTAAACCTTGATGAAGTCATGTACAAATTTGATAATTTCGGACAGGATGTGTTGATTTCCGAAAATTTACATGGAATATTTTCCGGAAACATTAGTGGAAAAATTTTAATGCATACAGACCTAACACCTCGTTTGGATGATTCCGATATTCAGATGGATATATTAATTGAAAAAGGAAGATTTGAACAGTTTGAACCTATGTATGCACTGGCCGAGTTTTTGGATGATAAAAATTTAGCCAAAATATTGTTCGACAAATTAGAAAACAGGCTTGTGCTAAAAAACGGCACCTTGTACCTGCCTAATATGTTGATTAATTCGTCCCTTGGATTTATAGAACTTTCGGGAAAGCAAGATTTAAACCTGCAAATGGAATATTTTCTTAAAGTTCCTCTTAAGCTTGTTACCCAATCTGCCATGAAGAAATTATTCGGTAAAAAATCGGAAGAAGTTGACCCAAACAGAGAAGATGAAATTATTTACAAGGACCCGAATAAAAGGATTTCATACATCAATGTAAAAATATCAGGCACACCAGAGAACTACAAAATTTCATTGCAAAAAAATAAACAGATGAATAAAAAAAATGCAGAGACCGGAGAAGAATTTTTCGGTTTTGAAGATGCCGAATTAAATTAAGAAATAAAATGGTTGGTGATGTTTAATTATTAGTGAGATCATTTGAATGGTTGGTGTCTCACAATTTTAATGGTTGGCGTCTCACCAACCATTAAAATAAGATGAATTTTACCCAAATTTAAAGCCGTTCAATAATACCCGCTATCCCCTGTCCGCCGCCTACGCAAGCAGTAACCATACCATACTTTTTATTTAACCGCTTTAAATCGTGACTAACCTGTATGGTAAGCTTGGCGCCTGTACAACCCAACGGGTGACCAAGACTAATAGCACCACCATTGATATTTACAATTGCGGGATTCAGTTCAAGTTTACGGATAACTGCTAAAGATTGACTGGCAAAAGCCTCGTTCAATTCTATCAGGTCAATATCGCTTTGCTGCATGCCCGCTTGTTTAAGTACCTTAGGAACCGCTGCTACCGGGCCAATGCCCATAATGCGTGGCTCAACACCAGCACTTGCACAGGCTACCAACCTAGCCATGGGTTGCAGGTTGAGTTCCTTTACCATGTCTTCGCTCATAACCACTACAAAAGCTGCACCATCGCTTGTTTGCGAAGCATTTCCTGCTGTAACGGTTCCGCCTGCAGCAAACACCGGTTTTAGTTTGGCCAACGCTTCAATACTGGTGTCGCGGCGGGGCCCCTCGTCGGTATCTACAATGTAATTGCGGGTAGCGCGCTTACCTTTTTCATTTACATACACTTCTTCCACATTGATGGGCAAAATTCCATCCTTAAAAAAGCCGCTCTCAATGGCATGGATGGCTTTTTGGTGGCTGTGGTAGCTGAATTCGTCCTGGTCTTCGCGGCTTACTTTGTAATCCTGTGCCACTGCTTCAGCAGTAAGTCCCATGCTTAGATAATAGTCAGGTTCTTTAATGGCAACGGTATAATTCGGCACCGTTTTCCATCCTGCAGTAGGTACAAGACTCATGCTTTCTACCCCACCGGCAATGATGCAATCGGCAAACCCGGCGCGAATTTTGGCAGTAGCAATCGCAATGGTTTCCAATCCGCTGGCACAGTAACGGTTTACCGTAAAGCCCGGTACATCTTTACCTACAGCACGGGCGCTGATCAGGCGGCCAATTTGTAAACCTTGTTCAGCTTCGGGAACCGCGTTTCCTACAATTACATCATCCACCCGCATGGGGTCGAGCGCAGGCAAAGTCGCCAACAATCCTTTAATTACATCTACGGCAAGATCATCAGGACGTGTAAAACGGAAACCACCTCTTTTGCTTTTGGCAACGGCGGTACGAAAACCGGCAACGATATAAGCTTCTTTCATGTGCGTTTTTTTATTGTTTTTTATTTGCCACATGGAATCCCTAGCAAACCATCGGTTCTAGGTGAACGTCAGATCTTGGGGATTTCATACAACAAAGTTGAAATTCCAAACTTTAAAATTCCAAATTCCAATATACTGTGAAACGCCGGCTTTTTTCGGCTTCAAATTTGGAATTTGGGATTTTGCTTTTGGGATTTTAAAATAATAGTTGTTTATGCAACTAATTGTAAAAGTAGCAGGTTTTGGCAAACCACAAAATATAAAATGGGAATTTTTCTGTTTGGGGGCATTTCGGCTTAATTTTGTGACTATGGAAACGATGACCATAACGGTAAAAACCAAAAAGGCGAAAAGGATTATTGAAGACCTTGCTGCGCTTGATGAGGTTCGCATTGAGCCGGCTAAAAAGAAAGGAATAAAGGAAATTGAAATCATAAAGGGAAATCAATCCATTGATATTAGTTGGGTTCCCGAAAACCAACAATCACATGCAAAGGAAATTCTATCCGCATATAAAAAGGGCAAAAAGGCTCTGGATAAAAACATCCCCCTCAAATCTGCCAAAGATTTCTTGAATGAGCTTTAGTATTGTAACTATTCCCCCTTTTGAGCGCAACTTTAAGCGCTTATTAAAAAAATATCCTTCCCTCAAAGCGGATTTACACGCCTTAATTGATGTGCTTGAAGAAAACTCAACTTTTGGGATTCCACTTGGTGAAAATTGCTACAAAATCCGGCTGGCTATCCGATCAAAAAACAAAGGAAAAAGCGGGGGTGCAAGATTAATTACCATGGTAAAATTTGACCAGGAAAGATTGGTTTTACTTACCATTTACGATAAATCTGAACTTGACACCATTGATGAAAAACTGCTTGACACTCTGATTCAATTAGCCGATAAATTACTATAAATATGTACACTTTCATCCGCACCATCCTCTTTTTCTTCGACCCCGAGTGGGTACACTATTATTCCATGAACTGGCTGAAACGCATATGCAGCTTGGGCTTTTTGTACAAAATGATGCGAAAAATGTACTGCCCAAAAGACAAGCCCGTCGATTTCCTTGGACTGACTTTTAAAAATCCGGTTGGGCTTGGTGCAGGGTTCGATAAAAATGCTATGTACCTGCGCGAACTGGAAGCGCTTGGTTTTGGCCATGTGGAAATTGGTACGGTTACACCTCGCCCGCAGCCCGGTAACGATAAGCCACGTGTTTTTCGTTTAAAAAAAGATAAGGCACTTATAAACCGGATGGGGTTTAACAACGATGGTGCTGACGCTATCGCTTCAAATCTTCAAAATTTCAAATCCCAAAATCCAAATCTCAACATGGTTATTGGTGGAAACATTGGCAAACAAAAAACCACCCCCAATGAAGACGCATACCTTGATTACGATATTTGTTACCGCAAACTTTACGACTACGTGGACTATTTCGTTGTAAATGTTAGCAGTCCCAATACGCCGGGGCTGCGGGAATTGCAGGAAAAAGAAAGCCTGCGAAAAATACTAACCCATCTGCAGGAAATACGCACCGGGTTTGCCCTTAAAAAACCACTACTGCTAAAAATAGCCCCCGACCTTACCATTGAACAATTAGATGATGTACTGGCACTTGCCAAAGAAATAAACCTTGATGGATTGGTGGTAGCCAACACCACACTCGACCGTACAATGCTGAGTGATGCCGGAAAAATTATCAGCGGAGAAGCAGGTGCCGGTGGATTGAGCGGCATTCCTGTTCGCCAAAAAGCAACTGACATGTTGAAACACATTCAAAAACAAACAAATAGTAGCATACCCATTATTGGTGTAGGTGGTATTTTTACTGCGGCCGATGCACGCGAAAAAATGGATGCCGGCGCTTCATTGGTTCAGGTTTGGACGGGCTTTGTGTACGAAGGACCTGCCATTGCCCGCAACATTACTAATGGTTTGTAGCATTGAGCATATCCTACCCTACATTTGCAAAAATTTTTTCACCCCGCCATGGAGCACCTTTTTACTTCTGAAGCCATTATAAGCTTTCTTGTATTAGTAATACTCGAAGTAGTTTTAGGCATTGATAATGTAATTTTCGTAAGCCTTATCCTTAACAGGATGGCTGAAGAAAAGCGAAAAAAGGCACGCTTGTACTGGATGTTACTAGGTATAACCACCCGTAGCTTGTTGTTATTGGCATTAGGTTGGTTGCTTAGCCAAAAAGGAAATTATCTATTTTCCATCAATGAAAAAGGATTCGACCTCGCAAGCCTCGTAATGCTGGTGGGCGGTTTATTCCTTATCTATAAATCGGTAAAAGAAATACACCACAAGCTGGAAGGTGAAGATCCTAATGCAGCAGGTGGCGAAAAACCGGTATCCTTGGGTTTTGCAGCAGGAATGGGGCAAATTGTACTGATTGATATGGTTTTCAGCTTCGACAGTATAATAACCGCAGGTGGTACTGCCAAACATGTTGAAATTATGATTGCGGCTGTTATTATTGCTATGATCGTGATGTTTGTTTTTGCCCCGGCCATTTCAGATTTTGTACATAAGCACCCTACCATTAAAATGCTGGCATTAAGCTTTCTTGTTATGATTGGCCTTAGCCTGATTATGGAAGGCTGGAATGCAGAAGCTGCACATGAACTGAAACTTAAAAACTATATTTATTTTGGAATGGCTTTTAGTTTTTTGGTGGAAATGTTGAATATGACTATGCGCAAACGAGAGCAAAAACAACGTACAGTGAGACTAAACGAACCGGTACTGAAACCTGCACCAGGCAAGGCATCGGATACTTTTCCAACCCAGTATGATGATCAGGAGCATTAGATGAGATATGTTAGATGACAGATGTTAGTTGACAGGTGAAGGGAGTTTCCGTTATTTCTTTTCCGTCATCTTTATTCTTTCATCCTTCATCTCCAGCCAGTCATCTTTAATCTGTCATCTCCAATCCGTTATCTAACCAAGGCACATCAAAGCAGCGCCAACCACACCGGCGGTTTCGGTACGCAGTCTTGTGTTTCCCAGTGTAACAGCAAGGTATCCCCCGTTGGTAGCTGTGAAAATTTCTTCGGGTGTAAAATCGCCTTCGGGGCCAATGAGCAACAGGCTGTCTTCCATGCCCGGCTGCAATACTTTTGCGAGACTATGTTTTTCATAATCTTCGCAATGGGCTATCCATTTATGGTGAAAAGTATGCGGGTTTTCGCCAGTAAAAAATTTATCGAAATTAACAGGTTGATGCAATAGCGGTAACCATACCTGACGGCTCTGCAACATGGCGCTGATGCATATTTGTCGCATTCGGTCGTAGCGAAAATGTGCCCGCTCTGTACGCTGTGTAAGTAAAGGGAAAATTTCTGCAACACCTAATTCTGTGGCCTTTTCCAAAAACCATTCAAACCGGCTTGCATTTTTTGTGGGTGATATGGCCACACCAATACGCCGTGGCGTTTGCCTTTCCTGCGCATCTTCCATATCTACCCTTACTACACAATTTTTCTTTCCCACTTCACTAATAGTGGCTGTCCAAAGAATGCCTTCACCATTGGTTAACTGCAGCCCTTCGCCTACTTGCATACGAAGCACTTGTAATACATGGCGCGCAGTGGTTTCATCAAGGTTTACCAGTTGCCCAACGGCCGCTTGTGCATGAAAGAAAAAGGGAAGTTGCATAATCCTTGTAAAGGTAACAAACACCTAACTTTTTTCATCAAACAATGGATACTTTGCTTATAAATGCAGAAAAACCATTATTTTAGTTTGCCCAAATAATTTCATCCTTTAAAAACATTTGAAATGAGTCCTACTTTGATCGTACTTTTTGTAATTGTGTTAATCGTTGTCTTTCTTATTGCCATTTACAATAAACTCACCAAAAGCCGAATTCTGGTAAAAGAAGGCTGGAGCGGAATTGCTACCTTTTTGCAACAGCGTACCGACCTGATACCTAACCTGGTAGAAACCGTAAAAGGCTATGCCCTGCACGAAAGTAAAACACTTACCGATGTAGTAAAATGGCGTAATCGTGCGGTAGCTGCCAATACCACCGGCGAACAAATAGAAGCAAGCAACGGACTTAACCGGGCATTGGTTGATTTTTTTGCACTCTCCGAGCAATACCCCGACCTTAAAGCCAATCAAAACTTCCTTAGTTTACAAAGCGATTTAAAAGACATTGAAGGCAAACTGAATCAAAGCCGCAGGTATTACAATGGTACAGTACGCGATTATAATCAGGCAATTGCTATTTTCCCTAATAACATCGTAGCTAATATGTTCAATTTTACGACTGAGGCTTTCTTTCAGGAAGAAGCCGGTGCTGCAGATGCACCAAAGGTTTCATTTTCCTAACAACAGGTAACCATTGAACTAGTAACAATTAAATAGCCTGGACATGTTGCACAATTACCTGGTATTTGAACGTATTCGCCTTTTCCGAATGACAGCTTTTTTGAAAGTATTTACCATTACGCTTTGCATTACAATTGGTGGTTGGTTAAATGTTTTTGCACAATCCTTAACCGATACAGCAGCCCTTTTCCGGATTATTTCAAAAGCGCGTACCGAAGAACTTATCAGGAGCAAATTGCGGCCGCTAATGGCAAAAAAGAAAATTGATCCTATAATAATAAATGCAAGACTGAGTACACAAGTTCCTGTAATGGCTGATACCATTGCTTCAATGTTAACATTCAATCCTGATATTCAACGCATTAAAGATGGAGATGAATTATGGCTGAAAAAACAATTACGCCCTGAAAACCAAAAAAAATGGGAGAACACAATAAATGAATTTGCTGGTAAATTGGTAACTGACTATCCAAATATGTGGGGCAACCTGCTTGCACGCGATTTCAGCGATCGTGTCATCGTATTTCATTCCGAAATCAAAGTGCTGCCTTCTGCCAGGTTGGATGTAATGGAAACCATTGTTATTTATAACGGAAATGGCGAAAAAAGTCCCGACATTGATTATAGTATTAACTACGACCCAAACAATGATATTCAGCGTGGCATTGTGCGCGATTTTCCTACCAAGTATTTAGCTAAAGATGGTTTTTGGCAAAAAGTAGGCTTTACCTTAAAGCGTGTAACCCGTAATGGGAAAACAAGCAACTACAATACCGAAAGTCTCGATAACGGTGTTCGCATAATGGTAGGTGATGCCGACATTATAATTGAACCAGGTTTGCATACTTATCAATTCCACTACGAAACCGATCAGCAAATTATTTACCACGAAAACAAGGATGAACTTTACTGGAATGTAAATGGAACCGGGTGGGTATTTTTTGCAGACAGTGTATCCAGCACAGTTCATTTTCCTTCAGGTGGCAACATCATAGAAAATGCCTGTTACACCGGCGTACAAGGCAGTACCGAAAAGTTTTGTACTTCAAAATTATGGAACGATAGCACCATTCATTTTTATACAACAACAAGGCTCGAAGCCTGGCAGGGCTTAACCATTGCAGCAGCCATTCCAAAAGGCATATTGGCAGCCGGCCCTGTGCGCGACTGGAAAAAAATTGCAACGGATAATATCGGGATCAGTGTGTTGGCCGGAACTTTTGCCGGATTATTTCTTTTCTATTTTCTTGCATGGTACTTCAAAGGCCGAGATCCCAAAAAGGGAACCATCATACCGCAGTTTGAACCTCCTGCTGATCTTTCTCCTGCCGATGTAGGTTATATTTCTACCCAAATTTATGGTTCGCATTTATTTGCTGCCGCACTGGTAGATATGGCTGTGAAAAAGTACCTGAAAATTGATGTGGAAACTAAAAAATTTGTATTCAAATGGACATCGTATCATTTCGGTCAACCTGCTTCTATTGGAAGGGGTGATGGAAACCACCTGAGTAAATTGTATGGATTTACTCCGCAAAGTATGTATGGACAAACAGCGGAGAAAGGAAAGTATAATGCTAGCTTAAAATCAAATTATGATGCATTAAAAACAACATTGGAAGACCGCTTTAAAATACGTAATGGTAAAAAAAATACCTGGCATGGAATGTTTGTACGTAATGATGGCTTTACCGGCTTTGGTGGTTTCATTGCTTTTGCAGCATTGGTATTTGGTGTCATTTATGTGATCAATCAATACACGCTTAATATGCTTGCGGTAATAGGATTTCTGGTATTAGGCATTTTGACTATACATGGCATATTTGTAAAAATAATGAGTGCTTATACACCAAAAGGCCGCGAAACAGCCGACCATATTGAAGGGTTTAAAATGTACCTTGAAACTGCTGAACAAAAGCTGTATCAGTATTTTACCCCACCCGAAAAAAGCCTTGAGCTATTTGAAAAATACCTTCCTTATGCAATTGCATTACAGGTAGAAAATGCATGGGCTGATAAGTTTGACGACTTGATGCAAAAAGCGATCGAAGGCGGCTACGAACCCACTTATTACAGCGGTAGCGGCAGTTCACTCGGCCGCAATTTTAGCATGGGAGCTATGACAAGCAGTCTTTCCGCAGGACTATCAAGTTCCACTGCATCGGCAAGCACGCCACCAAGCAGTAGCAGTGGCGGTAGCAGCGGCGGCGGAAGCAGTGGCGGTGGCGGCGGTGGCGGCGGTGGCGGTGGCTGGTGATGCTATTGCAAATTTGCTATTTGAAATTGCAAATTCTTATGAAGTATTAAATGCCGGTTAGGATTATAATTTTCAAGCTAAATACTAATCCTGTGTAACAGGAAATACTTTTTATAACAAAAAACAACCAACGATAATATCGAACCATTAGACATTTTCTTCCGACATTTTGAAAAGTTCATCAAGCTAAATGATGAACTGAAAGATGCTTTAACAGAAAGAGTAAAACAAATAACTTTTAAAAAAGGTGAACTGGTGCAGGATGCCAATAAAGTGTGTACCAAATCCTATTTTATTCAAAAAGGACTATTCCGTACATATTTCCTGAAGGATGAAAAAGAAATCAGTGAATACTTTCCTTCGGAAGGCGAATGGTGCAATTCGCCAAAAAGTTTTTATACCCGCCAAAAAGATATCTATTACATAGATGCTATTGAAGATACAGACACCTTTTGCCTGCATGTTAATGACCTTGGATATTTATTCGATCATTTTCCTGAAATGGAGCGTTACGCAGGGCTTTCTATGGGAACGGTTTTCGGGCATCTAATGGAAAGGATAACATCCTTGCGTTTTACAACAGCAAAAGAAAAATACACCCATTTTATTCAAACCTATCATGATATTCACCATCGCATACCCTTGGGCATGGTTGCTTCTTATTTGGGTATGGCGCAGGAAACATTAAGCAGAATAAGGGCCGAAAAATGATTTTTTGATACAGGTCAAAAGTTGAGAACAATTTACATTTCAACTTCGCATAAACATTATAAAATGCATCTGTCAAAAAAAGTAACATCATTTGTAATTATCGTTTGGTGTTTGGTTTCCATTTCCGCACTATCACAAGACACATTAAAGGTATCAAATGTGGAAGCCATTTTGTATACTGGAACCGGGAACAATCAACCGCTTATTGTTGGGTTGGGTGGCTCAGAAGGTGGCAATGCATGGACACTTGATTACTGGAAGAAAACAAGAGAAACATTTATAGAAAAAGGATATGCATTTTTAGCCATTGGATATTTCGGTTGCCGGGGAACACCAAAAATACTCGACAAAATAGCGATTGATGAAGTGTATATGGCTATTGCAGAAGCCAAAAAAAACAAACAAATAAACCAAACCAAAATTGCAATTATTGGTGGCTCAAGGGGTGCAGATTTAGCATTGCTTTTAGGAAGTTACTACCCCGATATCACCTGTGTAATAGGTATGTCGGCAAGTCATGCTGTTTTCCCGGGGCATACACAAACTTTTAATTCTTCCTGTTGGACCTATACAGGAATTGAATTACCTTTTATTCCCATAAATGAAGAAGCGGTTCCATTTTTAATGAAAAGAGATTTGCGCGGAACCTTTGAAGCCATGATGAAAGATTCTATTGCCGAACAAAGCGCATTAATAAAAGTAGAAAATATAAAAGGAGATGTTCTGTTGCTTTCTGCCACAAAAGATGAAATAATTCCTGCCGTAGCAATGGGCGAAAAAATGATGGCAAGGTTAGTAGCGAATCATTTTACCTATAAATACCAGCATATTATTTTAGAAGGAACACATTCGGAAACCACCCATCATTTTGACAAAATATTTGATTTTCTTACAATAAATTTTTTAGCCAATTACCCATAAACCTATGTTACAGCCTACACATATTAAAACCCGTTTATCCAGTGGCTGATAGTGATGGAGGATATTTTGTTTACATTCGTCAATTACCGTATCATACATGGATATTAAAAAATATAAGGCAATGTTCGGCGCTTCCATCATTTGGAGTGTTGCTTTGATGCTGTTATTTGCCATGGATACAGCCGTTTCCGAAACAAGCCTTTGTATTCCCCGCATGCTCGGAATACCATATTGCCCCGGTTGCGGCATTGGACATGCCATTCATCATGTGCTGCACCTGCGCTTCGCCCAATCGTTGCAAGAACATTTGCTTGGCATTCCTGCTACGATTGGCATTTTCTATATGATTTTACAACCATTTTTTCACCGTTTACAAATACGCACTACACATGAACCAACAGCAACTTTTGATGATGCTTCCCGACCTGCAAGCCGATGAACTTGCTATTTTACTCGATCTAAGCCGCAACATGAACGACACCCAAAAACAGCAGTTTCTAATGCTGTACCGCAATAAACGTAAGGATCGGCAAACGATGCTTCTATTGGCTGCCATCGGCTTTTTAGGCATAGCCGGTATTCATCGCTTTATAATCGGCGATATAGGGCTGGGTGTACTCTACATTTTTACACTAGGCTTCTGTTTTATCGGCACCATTATCGACATCGTAAATATCGGGCAACTTACTTCCGAATTTAACAGGAAGCAGGCACTTGAAGCTGCCGGGTTGGTAAGAATGCTTTCGGGGAATTAAATAAGGTAAAATAGGGTTTACTTAAAAAAACTACATCCTACTTAAAAAAAGGATGGCCTAAGCCATCCCCCAATATTCAATCTTAGCTAAATAAATATTACATCAAAACAGCCCTTCCTCATCAAACCCTTCATCAAACTCGGGCATATCATTCATCTTGCTGGGCTTTTGAATAAACATGGCTGCATCGCCATCATTACCCTGGCCCTGACTGCCGGTAGGTTTCAACTGTTTAAAGTTGCCTCCCGATGGAAGACCGGGGCCAAAATCGTTTTGGCCATCTTCCCAATCCACAAAACGCTGAATGTGCAGCAGTGCTTTTAACTGAATGCTTTCGAGCGCGCCATTACGGTGCTTGGCTATTTTTACTACGGTTTCGCCTTTATTGCTTTCGCCGTGTTCGTTCTCGGTTACTTCATAATATTCAGGACGGTACAGGAACATTACCATATCCGCATCCTGTTCAATGGCGCCCGACTCACGAAGGTCACTCAACTGTGGGATCTTGTTGCCGTCTTTACGGCTTTCCACTGCGCGGTTCAACTGGCTCAATGCGAGAACGGGGATATTTAATTCTTTTGCAAGCCCTTTAAGTGCACGGCTGATACCACTGATTTCCTGTTCGCGGTTCATGTTCCGGTTTTCACCACCGCCACTCATAAGCTGCAGGTAGTCAATGATTACCATGCCTACTTTATGCTGGCTTACCATCCGCCGACACTTGGCGCGGAGTTCGAAAATATTCAGTGCCGGGGTATCATCGAGGTAAATGGGTGCATCAGTAAGCGCTTTTACGCCGGTTGCATATAATTGCTCCATTTCGTAATCTGCCAATTGCCCACGCGATATTTTTTCCATCATTATGCCGCTTTGCGCACTCAGCAAACGCTGAACGAGCTGTGCATTTCCCATTTCAAGGCTGAACACACCAACGGCGGTAGGTCGTGTGGGGTGCATGGCCGCATTACGTGCAAGATTAAGCGCAAATGCTGTTTTACCTACCGAAGGACGTGCCGCAAGAATGATTAAATCTGAAGGTTGCCAGCCATTGGTTACCTTATCAAGTTTGGTAAATCCGCTTGGCACACCGGATATATCATCGGTACGGTGACGAAGTTCTTCAATACGCTCAATGGATTTTACCAACACACTACCAATATCGCTGTAGTTACGTTTTACATAACTATTCGTTATGTCGAAAAGCTTTTGCTCCGCATCATCGAGCAACGAAAAAGCATCGGTGCTGTCTTCATAAGCATCCCCGATAATTTCGCCACTAAGGCGTATCAATTCGCGCTGAATGAATTTTTGTACGAGTATCCTGCTATGCGCTTCAATGTGTGCACTGCTCGTAACTGCGTTGGTAAGCCTTGTTACAAAATAGGCTCCCCCAACTGCATCGAGTTCATCTTTTTTTCGCAGTTCTTCAACAACAGTCAAAATGTCGATGGGCTGGCTTTTCTGCTGCAGGTTTTGCATGGCGCGGAAAATACGCTGATGTGCATCTACATAAAAACATTCGGCGCGCAGGTATTCTACTGCTGTATCAAATGCGCCTTTTTCGAGCATAATGGCACCGAGGATGGCTTCTTCAAGATCTTTGGCCTGTGGAGGCACTTTACCATAAACAAGGGTACTCAGGTCGGGGCTTCCTTTCAGTCGCTTTTTTCTGTCTTTAGAAATATTCGTTAATTCCATAGGGGGTCAATCAAAAATACAAGTTCAACCAAAAAATTTTATTCAATAAAACACTTCGCAAAGGCACAAAACGATCCCTCAGCCAACCCGCTCCTGCTGTTTCCGGGGTTGCCTTCAACCTCTTTCCGGTAGGTTTGCCTGTCTTTTTGGCTACTTCCGCAGCCCATTTCCGCATCATGAAGGAATTGTTACCACTCGCGCAGAAATCGAAGATAACAGCAAAATTCCCAATCAAAAAAACCTATTTGCATCTAAATTAATACACACCCGATGCACAGGCCTTTCCACAGCTTTTAGCGGTAAACAAGGAGTTACGCACAATCGTAAGCGCGCTTATGCACAGAATCGGGAACTTGTGTAGCTATTCTGCACAGTTAGCTGTGTGTAAATAAACATATCCACAGTGATCGGTTCATGCCATGTTTAACCATTGATTGATAGAAAAAAAACATCTTTTTTTACGAAAAACAACCAAAAAACAGCAACACGGACTTCTTACAAATCATAAGACCCAATAGCAGCTTATCTTTGGCACCTTATCATTCTATTTTAAGTAAATGACCATATCGTATAACTGGCTGCGTGAGTACCTTCCTGTAACTGTTGACCCCCAAAAACTGAGCAAGATTTTAACTTCGGTAGGACTGGAAGTGGAGAGCCTTGAAAAACAAGAAAGCATAAAAGGTGGATTGGCCGGACTGGTAATTGGTGAAGTAATTACATGCGAAAAGCATCCCGATGCCGATAAACTTTCCTTAACCACGGTAAATATTGGTGAAGCCGCTCTTTTACAAATTGTTTGCGGTGCGCCAAATGTGGCTGTGGGCCAAAAAGTAGTGGTAGCCCCTATCGGAAGTACCATTTACCCGTTGAGTGGAGAACCTGTTACTATGAAAAAGGCAAAAATACGCGGGGCAGAAAGCCACGGTATGATTTGCGCCGAAGATGAAATAGGGCTGAGCGATAACCATGCAGGCATTATGATTTTGCCCGATACCCTGAAAGCTGGCACACCCGCTGCCGAATATTTTAAACCCGAAACTGACTTTATTTATGAAATAGGGCTTACACCCAATCGCATGGATGCCATGAGTCACCTGGGGGTGGCGCGCGATGTATGTGCATGGCTATCGCATCACGAAAAACTTTCCACTTCGCCTAAAACACCGCTGGATACCACGGCGCTGAAAATAGACGATGCCAAAGGACTGAACATAACGGTAAAAATTGAAAATGAAGATGCCTGCCGCAGGTACTCAGGGGTAAGTATTACCGGCATTACGGTGGCCGAAAGCCCTGCCTGGCTGCAAAACCGGCTGAAATCGATTGGTCTTCGACCCATTAATAATATAGTAGATATCACCAACTTTATACTGCATGAAACCGGGCAACCCTTGCACGCATTTGATGCCGACCAGATAAAAGGCGGCGAAGTGCGGGTGAAAAACCTGGAAGATGGTACCGTTTTTGTTTCGCTCGATGAAAAAGAACGTAAACTATCTGCCGAAGACCTGATGATTTGCGATGGTGACAACAACCCCATGTGTATTGGTGGCGTATTTGGAGGGTTGCATAGCGGTGTAAGCATTGAAACGAAAAATGTATTCCTGGAAAGCGCGTGGTTTCACCCGGTGAGCATTCGCAAAAGCAGTGTACGCCACGGATTGCGCACCGATGCCGCTACCCGTTTTGAAAAAGGTGTAGATATCAGCCAAACCCTATCGGTACTTAAAAGGGCTGCGCTCCTGATAAAAGAAATAGCCGGCGGAACACTTACCGGTACGGTTGTAGATGTGTACCCCAAGCCGCAAGACAAACTGGAACTACCACTGAAATACCATTTCCTTAAAAAACTAAGTGGTAAAAATTATCATCCCGATGCGATTAAGCGCATATTGGGCGCGCTGGGTTTTACATTTATAAAGGAAGGCCACGACGACCTGTGGTTTTCGGTGCCCTACCATAAGCCCGATATTACCATGCAGGCCGACCTGGTGGAAGAAATAATGCGGATTGATGGGTTGGATAATGTGGAAATCCCATCTGCCATAATGCTTTCTCCTTCGCCCGATTTGCTGGCACCCGAGGAAATGTGGCGCGAGAAAATATCAGATTATTTGGTAGGTGTTGGGTTTAGCGAGATTTTCACCAATTCTATTACCAACAGCGCTTATTATCAACCTGAAGCATTGGAAAATGCCGTGCACATGATGAACAACCTGAGTACCGAACTCGATATCATGCGCCCATCTATGCTGGAAACGGTATTGGAAAGCGTAGCCTTTAATATTAACCGTCGTAATAAAAACCTGCGGTTATTTGAGTTTGGTAAAACCTACCAAACATCAGCCATAGGTAAATATACAGAAAACAAGTGGTTGGTACTGGCCGTTACAGGTGCTACCACGGGCATGGCCTGGCGCAGCAAGGAAAAGCAGGCGGATGTATTTTACCTGAAAGGTGTACTCTCAAACCTTCTACAAATGGCGCATTGCGGCAAAGCAAGATCGGAAAGTTATGCATCTGATTATGTAAAAGGATTAAGCTTTACCATAGACAATCTGCAGGTTGCTACCATTGGCGAAGTATCGCGCAAGCGGCTGCAAACCTTCGATATCAAGCAGCCTGTTTGGTATGCTGCTATCCAATGGGATGTTTTATTACAACATGCCACTACTGCAAAATTGCAGTATGCAGAAATACCAAGGTTCCCATCGGTGGAACGCGATCTTGCGCTGCTTGTTGACAGCAACATAAGCTGGCAACAAATGGCAGATACAGCAGCAAAAGCCAAAGTGAGCCAATTGCAAAAAGTGGAATTGTTTGATGTTTTTGAAAGTGAGAAACTGGGTGCGGGTAAAAAGTCGATGGCATTGAGTTTCCGTTTTCAGGATAATGAAAAAACAATGACCGATACCGATATTGATCAGGCAATGCAAAAAATTGCCGGTCTGTTTGAAACAGCATTAAACGCCGAAGTGCGGAAATAATGACTAAACTTTACCGTAACGCATGAACGCATCGCTTGAAATAATACAACGCATTGGCCAAAAGCTACAACTGCTGGTAAAACAACGTGACGGCCTGCAACGCGATAAAGAACGCCTGCAGGAAGAGCTTGGAAAAAAGCAGGAGCAAATTGCCCAACTGAAAGATCAGCTATCTCAAATGGAAGAACAACTATCCATTATGAAATCTGCCACCATACAAATGGACGATAAAAGCAAAAAAGAATTTGAAAAACGCATCAACGGATACATTAAGGATATTGATAAAGTGATAGGGCATTTGCAAACCTGAGCATAGGTAATATTGTTGATGTAATATTTAATATGTTAATACATTTTTTTCAGGCTGAATATTTCCTTTAATTAAAAGTTTCCATTTAACTCCTTACTATTATCCTTCATTAAATCTGCCATGCAAGAACTGATTCCCATATCTATTACAATTGCTGACCGCACGTACCGTATTAAGGTGGAACCTAAGGACGAAGAAATGGTGCGTAAGACCATTAAGTTTCTCAACGATAAGGTGATGGAATTCAAAGCAAGTTTTGCCGGCAAGGACATGCAGGATTACGTAAGCATGGTAATGGCATGGTATGCCACACAACCGCAGGCAACTATCTCTCAATTTATTAATGACGAAAATGTGGTGGAAGAGTTGACTCGGGTGGAAGCCTTGCTGGATAAGGCTATTGAAAAATAACGATTTTCAATGCTATGTTTTACCCTGTTCCGTTTTAGGTTTTAAACCAGCCCTGCGCACATTTACCAGTTTCACCATAAGGTCGAACCAAATTGGATGATAAAACATATTGACACAGATGACACAGATAAATAAAGGTTATTTGTGTTGTCTTCGCTTATCTGTGTTATCTGTGTCAAAAAAAATACTTATACGCCCCGGTGCATACCCATAAACACCGGAATTCTTTTCCTTTCGTTTCATCCAATCGCCACCGCCAAATCATCTATCAAATCCTCCGCATCTTCAATGCCAACACTTAGCCGAATCAACGAATCCTTCAGGCCATTCTTAATACGCTCTTCGCGGGGAATGCTTGCGTGCGTCATACTCGCCGGGTGATTGATCAGGCTTTCTACCCCACCAAGGCTTTCGGCAAGACTGAAGAGTTTTGTGCTGCTTAATACACGCTTTGTTTCTTCAGCGCTGTCATCTTTCAACTCAAAGCTTATCATGCCGCCGTAGCCGCGCATTTGCGCTTTGGCGATTGCATGATTAGGATGATCAATGAAACCGGGCCAATATACTTTTTCTACTTTTGGATGGTTACGCAGCCAATGCGCAATACGCTCACCGTTTTCACAATGACGTTCCATGCGCACATGCAGGGTTTTTATGCCGCGCAGCACTAAAAAACAATCCATGGGGCCTGGGACAGCGCCGCAGCTTTTCTGGATAAAATATAACTGATCGCGCAGGTCTTTGTCATTTATTACAAGGCAGCCCTGAATAACATCGCTGTGTCCACCAAGGTATTTGGTGGCGCTGTGCATTACAATATCGGCACCCAAATCAAGTGGATTTTGCAGGTAAGGGCTTGCAAAAGTATTATCTACACAAAGCACAAGATTATGCGCCTTACTGATGGCAGCTACCGCAGCAATATCAGTGATATTCATTAGCGGGTTGGTAGGCGTTTCTACCCAGATTAACTGTGTTTTTTCATTGATAAGGGGCCTTATATTTTCAGCATCCTGCATGTTTACATAATGAAACTTAATACCAAACTTTTCATAGATTTTGGTAAAAAGCCGGTAAGTACCGCCGTACATATCGTTGGCTGCAATTACTTCGTCGCCGGGTTGCAGCAGTTTCATTACACTATCGGTGGCGGCTACCCCGCTGCCAAATACCAGTCCGAATTTTCCGTTTTCAATTTCGGCCACGGCTTCTTCCAGCGCAAAACGCGTAGGATTTTGGCTACGGGCATATTCAAACCCCTTATTTACGCCCGGCGCTTCCTGCACATAGGTACTGGTTTGATAAATGGGGGTCATAATGGCGCCGGTGGAAGGATCGGGATGTGCGCCGGCATGGATAAATCGCGTGGCAAGTTTCATGTGTGTATTTTTATTGTTTTTTAATTGTCACATGGAATCCCCAATACTCATGGGTGCTGGGTGAGCCCCTGCTCGTGGGGATTTCATGTGTTAGTTTTTAGTGCGCCCCGAATTCTCGGGGCTGTTTTTTAAATGTCACATGGAATCCCCAATGATCACTTGTGCTCGTGTGTGCAGTGGCTCGTGGGGATTTCATAATAATATAGTTAAAAAAAATGATGATAAATGTTGCCTGCAAAGTAACGGTATTGAAAGGGGTTGGGGAAAAACTGCCATAAAAAACCGGATGTGGGTTTAAATAATGATGTAAAACAGGTAATAGGGTGATAAAAGTCCTCTTTTACAAGGGGTGCCGGTAATAATTTCGCACCATGATTCATTCTCCTCTTTTCGAACTTTCAGTAATCTGGAGAAAAAACACCATTTGTAATTTATGATGGTACGCACCGCACCTATACGCAAGAAGCTGATTTGGCACCTGCCTTATATTGCAACCGCAGCAATTTTAACCATGCTGATTTCCTTTTTATATTTCAATTGGTATCAGTTAAAGCCCATTGCTCCCGACCATGGCGATGTATTCCAACGGCTTATGGAGGGCAATAAGCGATTCGCAGCAGGGCACCCCCGTCACCCTGATGAATCAGTAGCTCATCGTAAAGATGTTGCAGCAGGCCAACACCCTTTTGCGCTGGTTATAACCTGTTCCGATTCAAGGGTTTCGCCCGAATTGATATTTGATCAGGGGCTGGGCGATTTATTTGTAATTCGCACAGCAGGTAATCTTGTAAGTGAAATGGAATTGGCAAGTATTCAATATGGTATAGAACATCTCGATGTTAAAAACATCATTGTAATGGGGCATGATGATTGTGGTGCGGTAAAGGCATTACTTAGTACTGAACATTTCGAAGGCCACATAAAAACCATTATTGACAGCCTTACCAAGGAAAAAGAAATGATCCCTTCTTTAAAAAACCACGACTTGCATGCTGCTTCCATAGCCAATGTTCAGCACCAGGTAAACACAATAGTAAACGATCATATTTTTAAGGAACTGAATCCAAAGCACCCTGTTACAGTAAAAGGCGTTTTGTACTCAATAGACGAAGGCAAAGTATACCCGCTGTAGGAGAGAACAGCAACATTATGCCAATGTGTAACCATTTCACACTAATATACCACCATACCCAGTAATTTCTTTACATCTGGTATTTCTATCATGGCGCCTTTGGTTACGAGAAGCCCTTCATCTTTCAGTTCACGCAATATTCTTACTACCGATTCCCTTGCGGTACCCAACATCGATGCAATATCTATTCTTGAAACATGAATTTTTACCGGGTCGCCTTCTTTAAAATCTGCGGCTTTGAATTTCTCGCGGAGATTCACCAACATTAAAATCAACCTTTCCCTTAATGAACGCTGATTATAAAGCGTGAAAATATTACTAAGCACATCAAACTCATTACTCAGCACAGAAAGCAATTTCCGGGAAAAAGATGGCGATACAGCAAGTAATGCTAAAAAATCAGTTCCCGGAATAAAATAGAGTTGGGTATCACAAATCGCGGCTGTTGAATCTATATGATTTCGACTATTCAATAAGGCATGATACCCAAAAATTTCGCCCTTTCCGTATAAATAAAAAATTTGCTCTACACCCAATCCATCTACTTTATACTTTTTCACCAACCCGCTTTGCACGAGGTATATGCCGAAAGCATAGTTGCCATCCTTAAAAATGATTTCGCCTTTCTTAAACGATTGATTCTGCCTGTTTCTGAATAAAAGATCAGATTCCTGGTGCGATAACCCTTCGAGCAGCCTTCCTGTTTCAAAAATGAAATCACGGGAAGGGAAAATTCCGGACAGGCTCATGCCTGCTAAGTTACTAAAAAAGTAAGGTATTCAGATCGACTGATTAACATTCGTTACTTTATTTGCCCAAAATGAAATGTACTTTTGCGAATGATTTTGCAAAGAGCAGCGCCTATAAAGAATAAGCCGGTTGACAAATGGTTTCAAACAGACAAAAAATTTGACAACCTGATACCTGCTGAATACAGGGAACTCAGTCATAAACACTGGACACCGGTTGAAGTTGCAAAATTGGCAGCAGAATTCTTAGCTAGTGGCAGCCAAAACCCACAACTGCTCGATATTGGGGCCGGATTGGGTAAATTTTGTGCAACGGCGGCTCATTTTACCAAAGCACCTATCACCGGTATAGAACAGAGAGAAACACTCGTAAGCATCGGCAATGAAATTATACAATCGCTGGGTTTGCAAAATGTACAATTGATACAGGAGAATATTGCCAAATGTGATATTAAGAAATATACAGGCATTTATTTCTTTAATGCCTTCTATGAAAATATCGATCAATCGTCTGCACCCATTGATACTAATATTGAATTCTCATCAAGCCTTTACCGATACTATTCGGATATTCTTTTTAAAAAATTAAAAGAACAACCCACTTATACAAGGCTTGCAACCTATCATACCAATGATTCAAGTATTCCGAAAGAGTACACCGTTTTGGAAACACACTTTGCAGGCCAACTAAAGCTCTGGATTAAATTTGAATAATATATTTGAATTCTGCGCTTTTACATCTATCCAATCATTATTGAATAACCCACATGTTTAAACCAAAATTATTCGACACTTTAAAAACATACAATAAGGCAAAATTTACCAAAGACCTGATGGCAGGCATCATTGTAGGTATTGTTGCGCTTCCTTTAGCCATTGCCTTCGCCATTGCATCGGGTGTATCGCCCGAAAAAGGGCTGATAACTGCCATAATTGGTGGCCTTATAATTTCCCTATTTGGTGGCAGCCGGGTACAGATTGGCGGGCCTACCGGGGCATTCATTGTCATTGTTTTTGGCATTGTTCAGCAGTTTGGCATCAATGGATTAATTGTAGCCACGCTTATGGCGGGCATTATGCTTATTTTAATGGGTGTTGCCAAAATGGGAAGTGTCATTAAATTTATTCCCCATCCGTTAATAGTAGGTTTTACCACCGGCATAGCTGTCATTATATTTTCATCGCAAATAAAAGATTTACTCGGACTGCAAATGGAAACCGTTCCTGCCGATTTTATAGATAAATGGATGGCATATGGAAAACATATTACGTCGGTAAATTGGATGGCACTCGGCATCGGACTTGTAAGTATTTTATTGGTTTTATTTTCATCAAAAGTTACCCGCATTATTCCTGGTTCGCTGATGGCTATCGTAATATCAACGCTTGCAGTTCAACTTTTTCATTTACCGGTAGAAACGATCGGCAGCAGGTTTGGCACCATACCATCATCACTTCCTATGCCGGTAATTCCACAGGTGGATTGGGTTACTATTAAAATGCTGCTTGCACCCGCCTTTACCATTGCCGTATTGGGCGCTATTGAATCGCTGCTGAGTGCGGTAGTTGCCGATGGCATGATTGGCAGCAACCACCGCAGTAATACAGAACTAATAGCACAAGGTGGTGCGAATATTGTATCGGCATTATTTGGCGGTATACCTGCTACCGGTGCTATTGCGCGTACGGCCACCAATGTAAAAAATGGTGGGCGTACACCAGTTGCAGGCATCATTCATGCCCTTGTTTTGCTTATTATTATGATGCTGTTTGGCAAATGGGCATCACTCATTCCCATGAGTGCACTCGCCGGCATTCTAATTGTGGTTGCATATAACATGAGCGAGCACGAAACTTTTTTTGATATTGCGCGCGGCATACGCAGCGATGCTATCGTATTGCTTACCACTTTTTTCCTTACGATATTCTTCGATCTTACCATTGCCATACAAATCGGCATGGTGTTGGCCGCTTTCCTTTTTATGCGGCAAATGATACAAATAAGCAGTGTGGATGTAAACCCGCATAAATTACCCGATGGCGCACCCGATCCCAATGCTACAGAGCAATTTGAAATTCCACCCGCTGTGGATGTATTTGAAATTTCCGGACCCCTGTTTTTTGGTGCTGCCTACAAATTCAAAGATTCAATGCGGTTTGTGGAAGAAAAACCATTGGTGCTTATTCTGCGTATGCGCAATGTACCGGTAATAGATGCCACCGGGCTGCACACCATAAAAGACGTATTGAAGATGTGCGAAAACGATAAAACGAGAATGATACTAAGCGGTGTGCAACCAAATGTGCTGCAGGAATTGCAAAAATCAAGGCTTTTGTTTAGAATTGGGAAGCGTTTTATACTTCCCAATTTTCAATCTGCACTTGAAGTTGCCAAAGATGTTTTGAAAGAGAAATCAGCCAATGATATTCGCAGCACATAAATAACGCCAATCATAATTACTATGGGCATGCGCACCGCTATCTGCAATAGGGCGATCAATTTCTGTGGAAAGAATAATGCCTGCAACTGAGAGCTTTTTACGACTTTCCATTATCATTGCCTGCATACCTTTTTGCTGAAGCCATTGCTGCTGCGGCGGTTCGAAACCTACTTTTCCTTTGCGCCAATTTACTTCTGCAGGAAGGTGACGGTCCATGGCTTGGCGCAGGATCCATTTGCCAAAACCCTGCCTTATTTTAAAATGCGCAGGCAGCGAAAAAATAAACTCTACTAATTCATGGCTTAAAAAAGGAAGCCTTACTTCGCGGCTATGTGCCATACTGTTGCGGTCGGCATAGCGCAATAATTCTTCTAACCCAAAATTGAAAGTGTTGAAATAGAGTATGTCTTCGAGCGTACGAATTTCGGGCTTGAATAACGTATTTGTATCCTGGTTCGCTGAAAAATAATCCGGTGTTAATGGCGCTTTGTTTTGGGTTTGCAATGCTCTTTTTTTCAGTAGCTGTGCGGTTTGGTGTGGAAGCCATGCGGCTATATAATTTTTTACCCCCCATTCATCGAGCATCCCATTTGCCTGCAACAATTCTTTTTCCGCAAGCATTGCTGAATGATTGCTGCGCAACATTTGTTGCAGGTACCAATGGCTGTACCGGCTGTATCCTGCGAGTATTTCATCGGCACCCTGTCCATCGAGCAATACGGATACCGCTTCTTCTTTTGCCAACGCATACACGCTATACTGCGCCATCACGCTGCTGCTTTGCACCGGCTCTTCCTGGTGATACATCATTTCACCAAACAACTGCGTCAAGTCGGCATCCGTTGGGTTTACCGTGTAACGGGAAATGCCAAATTGTTCCGCTACTTTTTCGCTCCATTTTGATTCATCCCTTTCAAACCCGGGAAACACCGCGGAGAAACACACATTCGCCCAACCTTCTACCGGGCGGTGTTTTTTATGTAACGCATCAATTGCTGCTACAATACTGCTGCTATCGAGTCCGCCACTAAGGCTTGTACCCACCGGCACATCGCTACGCAGCCGCAGTTGTACAGAGCGCATCAGCAAATCATGAAACTGTTCAATTACTTTCGCTTCGTTACGAGTATCCACCTGGCTCAAATGCCCGATGCGTTTATAAGGTTCATACCAACGCTTCATGGAAAAGCGCATGGCATCGGTTTCTACATCGAGCAAATAGCCGGGGGGCAAGTTTAATATTTCTTTAAAAAAAGTATCCGTCTTTATAATCGGATTTTGTACATAGCCAAGGCTCAGGTAATTCAGCATCATGGTATGGTTCACATTTTTCGGTGCGCCTGCCGCCCACAATGCTTTCATTTCGCTGGCAAACATTAAATATTCAAGCCGGCCACGTTCAGCATAACGCGCATGGAAATATAAAGGCTTCTCACCAAACCGATCGCGTGCAAGCAGCATTTTATTTGTTACCAAATCGTAAAGTGCAAAAGCAAACATGCCATCAAAATGATGCAGGCAATCATTACCCCAGCAGTCGTATGCAGCAGGTATTACTTCCGCATCGCCCGTTGTATGAAATGTATAACCCTTTTGTTTTAATTCATTCTTTAACTCACGGTAGTTGTAGATTTCACCGTTAAAAACCAGCACATAATTTCCATAATGAAAAGGCTGATCCGAAGCTGCGGTTAAATCAATGATACTGAGACGACGATGTGCAAAAAAAATACGGTTTGCTTCGTCATTCCAAAAACCATCCCCATCGGGCCCGCGATGCACCAATGCATTGGCCATGGCCTGTACTGATGATTTTGCTGCCACATCATGCTTGTTGGTAATAATTCCTGCAATGCCACACATACCCGGTAAAAGTACACCCCAAAAGCAAAAGGGAGCAGTATGGTTTACCGCCCCCTTTAACCCAAACTTATTATTCCCCCTTTTAGTTCCTCACCTTAATCAATTCCAGATCAATGGTTTTTGCCTTTTTATTATAATTGAGTACCATTGCAAACCCCGGCTTTGCGGGATAAACCCTGCGTGTTCCTGATTTTGTGGATTTAAGCGGAATTTTGTCAACCGTATATTTTCCATTATTATAAATGATTGTTCCGTAATAGGTGGTCTTCCCTCCCTTCTCTTCATCTATTTTATCATAATCAGTATAATTAATGGAGAATCGGTTTGGATTTTCAGTATCCGTTTGCGTATCAAGGTAGTCAAATGCACCTGTTGCCTTGGCTATATTTCCCAGCAAAGCCAGGCTTGCATAATCAGTATAGGGCAAACCGGCATTATTGGTGGCCTTTTTGTAAAGATGCACATCCTTGAGTATCATTTGGGGGGTAATTTCAAGCATCACCATATCATCAATCATTACCTTGGTATTGCTATACGCAGTGGGTGTACCTCCGCCTGCCAAAGTAAGTGCGTTCATGGCTATTCCACCTGCGCTCCCGGTTCGGCGGTAACTTTCACCCACAAACAAAAAATTACCGGTAGGCATTTTTACCACATCATGAAAATAGATACTTGTGGGGCGTTTTACTTCTCCGTCGGCTTTTACCTTATCCCCGGCTTCTTCCCAGGTTATCGTCTTCTTTTTCAATTCCTTACCGGCAGGGCTATATACAGCAAGGCCAAGCCCCTGCGATTTAGCTTTCAGCAATTTATCATCGTCTTCAAATACCGCCCCAGTTAGCAAAATATTCCCGCCATCACTAAAAGCATTGGTTGGCCACATAACAGTGCCTCCGCTGCGCAGGGGAACTTCAAAAAGCCTTTTGCCGGTTTGGGTACTATGTGCCTGAAAAAATACTTCAATTATACCTGTCGAATTATTTTTACGCTTTAATACAAGGGAAAAAATCTGATCCTTATTTCCTGCCAGGTATCCTGCATATTGGTGCATTCCATCTTCCGGGCTTTCATATTTCCAATACTTTTTCTTGCCGCTTTCCCTTCCCAAAAATTCAATGGAATAGCCCGATTTGTCGATCCTTTGTGCACTCACCGAAACAAAGCCAACATCTTCAATTGCAGAAACTGTATTCTGCCCCATAATTCCCATACGGCTGATTTCCATATAAACCTTAAAGTCCTTTTTATCTAAAACAAGATCTTTCTGTTCAATTTCTTTGGCATTATCATCATACATGATGTACTTGATCAGGTATTCCGCCGGGTCCACAAGTTTTACCAGGATATGGTTATTATCAAATGCTGCATCTTCCACAACCATCTGCTTGCCACCCAAAATATGCTGCTCACCAATGGGTTGCAGGTTTTCGTCCAATATTTTCAGCAGGTAATCGTTGGTTTTCTTGTCAATTTTATCATACTGGTAAAACATGAAATAGCCTTTTACCTGCTTATTCTGGTAAATAGGACCAAGTTTCTCCAATTTTACACTCAGTACATTGTCGAGTTGGGTAGTTTGTGCCTGGCTAATTAATACGCCAAACATCATAAGGAATGGGATGATTTTTTTCATTTAGTTGGTGGTTTTTTTTTTGAAATTATGGTTGTAATTTTTTTATAGCAGGCAACTGAGCCGCCATTTCACGAAATGATCCTGAAGTGGCTTCCCATTTTTTAGCATGGAAAAGTATATAAGCGGCAGTCATCCTGATCATTTCTTCCAACGATAGCCGTTGCATCATGCGAAGCAGTTCATTAAAATTTTCGGAATACAGCGCTGCTGAAGGTGTATGCACATGCGCTGCCAAATCAAACTTGCTGTAGGCAAGGCACAAACCCTGTAATATTTTACCTGCCTGAACGTACCCGTATGGATGATTGGGGTACAGGTCGGTTAGCCTGAGCGCCTCAAACAGGGCATTATCATATTGTTCTAGCGTGTACCAGGAATCTACCTGCTCAAAAAGGGCATTCCGCTGCATCACGGCAAATGAATCTGCAGAAACCATGTTGAAATCCCCCTCCTTCCACCCGTTTCTATTCAGCATTTGTTCCATGGCAGCAAGCCGATTTGAACAATCGGGGTGGGTTTTTAGCGAATCAGCATTCAATTCGGCTGTAACAATTTTTGACGATCCAAGGGTTTTGGTTTTTTTAGTCCAGCGCTCTTCAAAAGGAAAGCCAGGGAGGTTGAAATGCTTGGCCAGCGACACATATGCCCCTGCCGTATCGGCGTTGTCAAGCGATTGCATGCTTAATGCCCCCAACCGGGTATTATATCCTGCGCGGTCCAGGTAAATAAGGGCCAGTGAGTCGGCGCTGCTTTCATTAAACCGGCTGTGGCGGCGGTTGGTAAATGTTAGCTTTCCCAGCAACTGAAGTGCAATGGTTTTTGCTCCATATTCCTGTTTGCCTAGTTGTTTCAGGCTTGCTTTAGTTTCGGTGGCATTTAACTGCTCAAAATAGGTAACCAAGCTTTTGGTACTATGGTCAAGGGTATAATGCGCTATTTCATGACAGATAACAAAGGCCATTTCGGTCTCATTCCGCAGAATAGGTAGCAAGCCAACCTGTAATACCAGCGAACCTTCACCAGCCGAAAAAGCATTTGGCCAGGGTTGTTTGCCCAGGTAAAGCTGCATGGAAACAGATTGCAGGTTATTGGCCTGAATAATATGCCTGAAAATCCGTTGATAGGGCGACGAATAGGATGGGTCGGTAATGATTAATCTCCCTGTACAAAGTTCAGCAATATCCTCGTTCCTTTCTTTTAATACGGTTGCAGCCTCCTTGCGCCACGATTCTTTTAATTGGGTAAGTTGCTTTTGTGTTACAATAGATTGCCGGCTTATTTCCTGAGGAGAAAATTGACAGGTTACTCCTGCCGGTTTGTAGTCGCCCCCTTGCGCCATCAGGTTTCCTGAAAATAATGCCATGATAATCAACCATAAATAGGATGAAAAACGCTTTCGGAATAAGGCATTGTCAGGGCAAGAAGATTCCATACGCCAGTTTCAGGTAAAGTATTTGAAGGCGCAAAATAACTTGAAATATGATAAATGGACCAGAGAGAAGGATAAATTTTATTTTGAGGCAAATGTAAAAGGGACTATAACTTTCAAATCATCCCATTGAATAACAAGTTGATTGGTATCGGTGAAAAACATGGTGAAATATTCCAAAGAAACATTGGGCAGACGGGTTACGGGTAATGAAATTCTGGCGATATCATTGCTTTGCTTGTAACTGAATGCACCCCATGTGTAAATATCCTTGCTTAGTATAATGGTCCATTTATCGGGTGTTGGTATGCAGAATAATGTATAACGACCTTTGGGAATGTGTTTGCCACCAATCGTTGCCGAACGGAAAAGTTCCAGTTCAGAAGATTCATTAGCGCCCAACCGCCAGATTTCGTTATACTTTATTTCGGTCCCAAACAACGTTCTTCCATTTACCTGCGGACGGCTGTAAATAACCCTTGCCAAAGGCATATTATTTTTTTGCTTTCCCTGAAACTTTTGAATAGGATAGCCTGCCGGTGCATAACTGATATCCATTGGCGATTTATCGGGCTCGGGAACCTGCGCGGTTAAACTATTCATTACAAAAAATAGTAAAAAACTAAGAACACATTTTGCCATGACATTCATCATTTGCCGCAAAGGTAGTGTTGCAGACCTTTGCTAAATAGTTTTACAAAAACCTTTGCAGGTAACTTATGGGTGGTAAAATGCCTGTATGTTCCATAAAAACACAACGATATGCTTCTCCCCATTCATTACATTTCTGCTTCCGAAGCGCTTTCGGTTATTCAAAGCGGCAACCGCGTATTTGTACATGGCAGTGCGCAAACACCGCTGCACCTGCTGCACGAACTGGCAAAACAAAAAAACAGGCTACGCAATGTAGAACTTGTTTTTATTACGGTTGCCGGCGATATTGAAATTGACAAAACTGAATATGAAGAAAATTTCCATATCAATTGCATGTTTGTAAGCGAATCGGTACGGAAAGCGATCAACGAAGGCCGTGGCGATTTTATTCCCGTTTTCCTGAGTGATATCCCCGATCTTTTTAAAAGTGGCACCATGCCCATTGATGTGGCACTTGTACAAGTATCGCCACCGGACAAGCATGGATACTGTACGCTTGGCGTATCGGTGGATATTGCCCGCAGCGCGGTAAATATTGCCAAACACGTAATTGCACAGGTAAACCCCAATGTGCCACGCACCCATGGCGACGGTATGATACACATGAGTAAGTTTGATGCGATGGTGTATAACGAAGACCCGCTGCCCGAAGTGGATTATGGCGCAAAAACCGGCCCGGCCGAAATACGCATCGGCGAAATAATTGCCGGAATGATAGATGATGGCAGCACGCTGCAAATGGGTATTGGCACCATTCCTGATGCGGTGCTGAAATGCCTGAGCAACCACAAAAACCTGGGCGTGCATACCGAAATGGTCAGCGATGGTATTATTCCGCTGTTTGAAAGTGATGTGGTAAACAACAGTAAAAAACGTATTCACCCCAATAAAACGGTAACGGGTTTTGCCGTAGGTACCCGCAAACTGTATGATTATGTAAACGACAATCCGGCCTTTGCTTTTCTCGATATAGATTACGTAAACGATCCGCACACCATTCGCCGCAACCCAAAAGTGGTGGCCATTAACAGCGCTATTGAAGTGGACCTTACCGGGCAAATATGCGCCGACAGTATTGGTACCAGGCAGTTTAGTGGTATTGGCGGGCAAATGGATTTTATGCGTGGTGCAGCCCTTAGCGAAGGCGGCAAACCTATTATTGCCATTACAAGCCGCACCAACAAAGGCTTGTCGCGCATTGTTCCCTTTTTGCAGCAAGGCGCCGGCGTAGTTACTACCCGCGGACATGTGCATTACGTGGTAACCGAGTACGGTATTGCCTACCTGTATGGCCGCAACCTGCGGCAACGCGCCCGTGACCTGATTAGCATTTCGCATCCTGACGACAGGGAAATGCTGGAGAAAGCGGCGTGGGAAAGGTTTAAGAAGTTTTAGGGGTGGGTGTAATACTGGTTGGTGAGGAACCCAACCAGTAAGGGGCCCGTGACCTGATTAATATTTCGTATCCTGACGACAGGGAAATGCTGGAGAAAGCGGCGTGGGAGAGGTTTAAGAAGTTTTAGGGGTGGGTGTAATACTGGTTGGTGAGGACACCAACCAGTAAGGGGTTTTAAACCACAAGTATGTAAAATATTATGCTTTTTATCGGTTTTTTTCCGATAAATGAATGTTTTTATTACAGAATATAGCCATGAATTTAATTCTTTTGAAAGGTTGTAAAGTCCATGCTTTAATAATATTTATCAAGCATATCCTTACTATTACTATTAAAAAGCCTATTAAACATTCTTCAAAGTGCCGTTAATAATTTCGACTTTGCAGGTGAACTGGAAAAGAAAATGATGAAAAAGAAAATTCATTAAATTTGTCAGATGCAAGTACAGTTAGAATTAGGATTCGACCAACTGGTTCAAATAGCTAAAAAACTTCCGGCTAAACAATGGACTAGATTAAAGGCCGAGGTGGAAGCCGACCCTAAAACTGATAAAGAGCGGGAAGAATTCAGAAAAATCCTCCTTGAAGGTCCGGTTTATTCTAAAAAGCAACTTGATACCATTGCTGAAACCCGAAAAGCAATCAATCAATGGCGGAAAGACTAATTCTTGCAGATACATCCGTTTTAATCGACTATTTTCGAAAGACAGATAAACGTAACGCTGTACTTATTGGGTATTTTGATCAAGGATTTGATTTCTGCATTTCAGCAATTTCCTATTACGAAATTTATTCGGGTACCACGGCGATCCAATTACCTTTCTGGCAAGTTTTATTGGAAAGAGCTGCCGTTTTAAGATTTGACCAAAATGTGGGTCAGGTAGCTGTTGAAATAAACAATGAATTGAAAAGGAAACGAAAGCAAATAGAAATGGCAGATTTGTTTATTGCCGCAACTGCAATTGCATACGAATTGCCATTTGCGACACTAAATAAAAAGCATTTTGATAGAATAGATGGCCTTATCCTTTTGGATTGAGCATATTCGGTCTAGTCCGAAAATAGGTTTACCATTACACCATTGATGTACCATCCAATTTCAATTATCTTTTCCACATGACAGCATGGGGTTTATTTGCAAAAGCTTTCTGGGATGTGCCTTTCGAGAAAATTGATTTCGAAAAACATTCCCGCTTCGTTATTGAAAAAGTTTTTACCAACGGGACATGGAGCGATCAGATAGCCGTTCTCAGATTTTTCGGAACGGAAAGAGTGGCGACTGAAGCCACACAAATCACTTACCTGCGCCCACCTGCATTATCCTTTTTAAGTACTTTATTAGGAATTCCAAAAGTATCATTCAAATGCTACACTTCGAAACAGTCTCACCAATTGCCTTGGGATTATTAATATGAAATCCCCATGAGCAGGGGCGCACCCAGCACCGATGAGTATTGGGGATTCCATGTGATAAATAAAAAACAATAAAAATACACACATGAAATGCCCACGAGCTGCTGCACACCCAGCCCAAATGATCATCAGGGCATTCCGTATGGCAAATAAAACCAGCAGCCGACAGGCTGCGCACTAAAAATGAACATATGAATATGCCCTGAATGAATGTACCTGGGAAATGATCAAAAGCAAGATTTCTTTCTCTGTAAAAGCATATACAAATTCATTTCTTTAATCTTTAGTTGGTATTTCCGAACGACAAACACCATTTATTCGTCCAATGGCGGATATTTTTCATCTACTGCTAAAAATTACCTTGATGTTTAAGTGGAACTTCTTTTTGCTTGCAAGCTTACTATGCTTTGGCGCAAATGCCCAAACGATTGTACAACGTGATCCGGCTATTGCGGATATGGTGTCGCAGGTAAATGGCGATAGCATGAAAGTGTATATTGAAAAAATGATCAGCTTTGGTACGCGGCACACCATGAGTTCGGTAACGGATCCGCAGCGTGGTATTGGTGCTGCACGCAATTGGGTAGCAACAAAGTTTAATGAATGGGCCAAACAATCGGGTGGCCGTATGACGGCTTTTGTGGATACCACCACCCTACCACCGGATGGCAGACGTATTGCAGAAGCTACCAACATTGGGAACGCTATGGCCATATTGAAAGGTACCGACCCGAATGACAAACGCATTTTTATCATCAGCGGCCACCTCGATAGCCGGGTAAGTGATGTAATGAATAAAACCGCTGATGCACCCGGCGCCAATGATGATGCAAGCGGTGTGGCAGCAGTAATGGAATGTGCGCGTATTATGAGTAAGCAACCTTTTTCGGCTACCATCATATTTGTTGCGGTAAGTGGCGAAGAGCAAGGATTATTGGGTGCACAGTTTATGGCCAAAAAAGCAAAAGCAGAGGGCTGGCAGATTGAAGCGGTTTTGAATAATGATATCATGGGCAGCAATAACAGCCACGATACCAAAGTAATTGACAATACCAAAGTTCGTGTATTCAGCGAAGGGCTGCCCGCATTTGAAACAGAAAAATCGGCAACCCAATTACGTAACCTGGGAATGGAAAACGATGGTAAAGCCCGGCAGCTTGCCCGGTATGTAAAAGAAGTGGGCGAACGTTACGTGGACCAACTGGAAGTAAAACTCATTTACCGGAATGACCGTTTCCTGCGGGGTGGCGATCATACATCCTTTATTCAACAGGGGTTTGCCGCCGTGCGTATTACCGAAATGAATGAAAATTTCAACCGTCAACACCAGGACCTGCGTACAGAAAAAGGTGTAGAGTATGGCGACAAAATTGAGTTTATTGATTTTGAGTACCTGCGCAAGAATACCGCCTTAAACCTTGCCTGCCTCGCTAACCTGGCAAAAGCACCATCTATGCCACAGGAAGTGAAAGTAGAAACCCGTGGCCTGACCAATTTTACCCAAATTACCTGGAAAGCGCCTGCCAATGGCAAGCCAAAAGGTTATTATATACTGATGCGGGAAACAAGCAGTGCCATGTGGGAGAAAAAGTTTTTTGTGGAAGGGCTTGAAACGAAGTTACCCTATTCCAAAGACAACTATTTTTTTGCCGTACAAGCCGTAAATGCGGAAGGGAATGAGAGCCTTCCTGTAGTGCCGGTTCCCGGCAGGTAGTTTGATTTTGATTTGAATTAGGGCAAGGATTTATTTTCGTTTTTATACCTGCGTACCTTTAAAAATTAAGCGGGCGATGTAAACACCGCCTGCTATTAAAAAACCACACCCCTGATAGGTTTTAGCAACTTCCTAACGACTTGCTTTCAATTCAGCTATTTTACCTTTTACATTATTTCCCACATTTCGTTTTACAAACGCCAAAATAATAAATCCTATACCGGCAAGCAATGCCTGTAAACCCAGTAATGTGCTGATGCCTACTGCAGCCATACCCATATTAAACATCATCATTATGCCTGCTACTACCGACAATACCCCGGTGATAAGCATTACCCAACCCAGGTTGGTTTGCTTTTTTGCATCCCATCCCCACTGGGCAAGCATTGCGCCGGTAGCCAACATCCAAATGCCAAACAAGAGTGTTATCGTTTTCATGGTTACCAGCATATTACCCAGCATCATCAATCCAAATAAGACAGTTAAAATGCTCCACATCAGCGACATGTTTTCCCTTTCCTCTTTTTCAGCAGAAAAATAGGCGATAATGCCTGCTATACCCGTCCCAAACACTAATATGCCCAGCCAAAAGGACAAACCCACCAACATAGTGCCGGGGTTGTTAAACGCATAAAATGCAAGGATAATGAGCAGGATACCCTGGATGAGCAGCATCCACCATTTTTTAAATAATAATTGTAGCATAATAAAAGATTGAATTGATTCGTAAATTAAAATTTTCGCCTGAAAAAATCGATTACAATGTATTTATTATCTATGCTAAATGAGAAAATTACCTTGTTTACTTGTTTTAAATTTATTACTAATGGTTAAATTGATACAATTATCCGGGTTGGAATAAATGGAACCCTACCATTCACCTTTAAAAAAATATACACAGCATCATGGCAAGACATTACAAAACGGGCTTTCCATAATACCCAAAAACCACCCACTAACGATTATCCCTTAATTTTAGGGCCTACTTTACCATTCTAACGGGCTTATGACGGCAAGCGCACAACAATTATCCCTTTTTCAAAATTACTTCAGCGATAGTTATTCGTACAACGAACTTTTGGGTGATGATGGCTCGCTGCGACCGCATTGGCAAACCTTTTTTAATTCCTTTAGTCAGCTTGGCCCCGATCAGATAAAGGAAAGGGAACAGGATATCCTGCGCTTTTTAAAGGAAAATGGTGTTACCTACAATGTGTACGGCGACGATGCGGGTCACACCCGGCCATGGCACCTCGATATGATCCCCTTTTTAATCAGCGAACCGGAATGGCAAAAAATTGAAGCGGGTCTTATTCAACGGGCTACATTACTTGATATAATTTTAAAGGACATATACGGCGAGCGGCTGCTGATAAAAGAAGGCTTGCTGCCGCTTGACCTTATTTATAACCATGCCGGCTTTTTGCGCCAATGCAGTGGCATTAAGCTACCCGGAAATAAAAGCCTGGTATTGTATGCTGCCGATTTGGCGCGTAGCCCCGATGGGAAAATATGGGTGCTTAACGACCGTACACAGGCGCCATCCGGCTCGGGCTATGCACTGGAAAACCGGCTGGCCATTGCCCGCATTTTACCCGAATTATTCTCCGGTTTAAAAGTGCGGCACCTTTCGCCCTATTTTATTGAACTGCGCAATGCCTTGCAAAATATGGCGCCGGCCAAAAATCCCAATCCAAGAATTGTAATCCTTACCCCGGGACCACGCAATGAAACTTATTTTGAACATTCTTATCTTTCTTCCTACCTCGGCTATACACTTGTGCAAGGCGAAGACCTGATGGTAAAAGATAACCATGTGTGGCTAAAAACGCTGGGCGGGCTTGAAAAAGTGGATGTTATTATTCGCAGGGTGGACGATATATTTTGCGATCCGCTGGAACTGAAAGATGATTCGCACCTTGGAGTTAGCGGGTTATTGCAGGCGGTAAGAAGCGGTAATGTGGCCATTGCCAATCCACTGGGCAGCAGCATACTTGAAAATCCGGGCTTGATGGGCTTTTTGCCCCGCATTGCACGGCGTTTATTGGGCGAAGACCTTTTACTCCCCACCATTGCCTCTTGGTGGTGTGGCGAACCAAGGGCGCTGAAATACGTGCTGGACAATATTAAAACGCTGGTCATTAAAAAGATTTATAAGGAATCGAACAGGAGCACAACGGTTAATGCCGCCGAGCTTTCAAACGAAAACCTGGAGAAATTAAAACAGGACATGCTGGCAAGGCCTTTCCTGTATGTGGGGCAGGAAAAAATTTCCTTCTCCTCCACCCCATCTATTTTGAACGGCCGCATTGAACCCCGCAATGTGTTATTCCGGAGTTTTTTGGTAGGTAATAATGATGGCTATACCTGCATGACCGGCGGATTGGGCAGAACATCTGCCGAACCCGGCAATTTTGTGATTTCTAACCAAATGGGCGGTTTTAGCAAGGACACCTGGATTATTTCACCCGAACCCGGATACACCCTCAGCACCAACCGCGATGTATTAAAAACCAAAACCCCGGTTCAATCGGCTGTATTACCAAGCCATACGGCCGAAAACCTTTTTTGGGTAGGCCGTTATGCCGAAAGGGTGCTGGGAAACGCGCGTTTTCAGCGAAGCGTAATGCAATTGGTTATAGAAGGAAACCGACTTCAGTTTGAAAACGACATTATTACCGAACAATTACTCTTAAAAGCGCTTACGGCCCGCACCTATACCTGGCCAGGTTTTACCGACCCGAAAGGAACCGAAAAATTTGACAATCCCTGGCCCGAGCTTTCCGATATTATTTTCAATACCGAACGACAAGGCAGCCTGAGTTATAACTTTTCGCTTTTTACCAAGGCCGTAAATATGGTGCGCGACCATTGGAGCACCGATACCTGGCGGGTATTGAAAGGAATGGAAGATGATTGGGAAGAAGCCGCCAAATCGCAGCTTACCAATTTCAGAATGGTGGGCGCGCTCGATAGCCTTATCACTTCCATGGTGGCTTTTATCGGGCTGAACAGGGAAAGTATTTCAAGAGAACAGGGCTGGACTTTACTGGATACCGGGCGAAAAATGGAACAAA
The DNA here is from genome assembly GCA_041740575.1 of Chitinophagaceae bacterium. Classification (GTDB taxonomy): domain Bacteria; phylum Bacteroidota; class Bacteroidia; order Chitinophagales; family Chitinophagaceae; genus Phnomibacter. The sequence goes on from JBGSLS010000027.1 coordinate 153,402, forward strand.
GCCTTTTATTGATCAGCATGTTACAGGCAACCATTACCGATGTGCATTCGGAAGAAGTAACCTATAACCTGCTGGAAGCGGTACTAAAAAGCAATGAAACGCTGATGAACTACCGGTATAAATACAAAGTGCATATTCAGCTTCCGCAGGTGCTCGATCTAATGCTGATGGACCCCAATAACCCACGATCGCTTATTTACCAATTGGACAGGTTAAAAGCATATTTATCCGGGCTTCCCAAATCGGAACAAAACGGGCATAGCCTTGAAAAACAAGAAAGGTTAATACTGGAAGCCTATACCCTGCTGCAACTCGCAGATAAATCGCGGTGGACCATACCCGATGAAAAAACCGGCACCTACAAATACCTGGCCGACCTGTTGGCCGATTTAGCTACGCTGCTGCTGGCCATTCCCGATGTGATTTCAAGAAAATATTTTAAGCACGCGCACGGGCAAAAGCAATTATTTGCCGTAGAAGAATATCCTGTTATTTAATTGAAGCAATTACCATGGTTGAGTACCACATAACACACAAAACGGAATACCATTACCAGGAACCCATCGGGCTTTGTCAGAATATTGCGCGTTTAATTCCCAGGTCTTTCGAAGGACAGCGTTGCATTCATTCCGAAATGAAAATAGCCCCTAACCCCGATGTATATAACCGCTACGACGATTTTTTTGGCAATCATGTAACCTATTACGCCATTGAACAGGAGCATAAAAAACTAACGGTGCTGGTAGAATCCCATGTTCAGATTGTAAAAAAACAGGTGGAATGGAATGCCATGCCGAAAATGGCATGGGAAGATGCCATCCGGTTATTAGCTACCGATGCTGCCAATAATGCAGAAATCCTGCAGTTTGTACCGCAAACCTTTATGACCACCATTTCGCGCGAAGTAAAGGAATATGCCCAACCGTCATTTCCCCCCGGCAGGCCTTTGTTTGAAGCCGTGTACGAACTGATGCAGCGCATCTATAAAGACTTTGAATTTAAATCGGGGCTTACTACAGTGGCTACGCCGGTAAATATGGTGCTCAATTTACGCAAAGGCGTTTGCCAGGATTTCGCGCATCTTGCCATTGCCTGCCTGCGCTCAATGGGTTTACCCGCGCGCTACATGAGCGGTTACATTGAAACCATAAAAACCCCGGGAAAAGAGAAATTGGTGGGTGCCGATGCATCGCATGCATGGTTTTCGGTTTTTATTCCGGGCAAAGGCTGGGTTGATTTTGATCCTACCAATAATCAGATTCCCACTTTTCAGCATATTACCGTTGCCTGGGGGCGCGATTATGCAGATATCGCCCCGCTGAAAGGGGTTATACATAGCAGCCGGCCACATAAGTTGTCAGTAGCGGTTACGGTAAAAAGGGTGGCGGGTTAAAGCAATGGGGGCCTCCATTTTTATTTTAAAACTTCTATTGCTGATTCATTTGTTTACCAAAGCATTAAAGCTGGTGTAAAAAATTGCCGGATTTTTATTACTGGCCGTTGCACTTTGGTGTATCGGGCTACAGTTCTAATAATCAGTTTTTCAAAATACTTTTTTTAAGGCCATTTACCAAATAACCACTTTTGTTATTTTGCATTAGTACAGGATCGGACGCATTGGGCACACCACCACCGCATGGGCCTATTGTGGCCTCAAATACCGTTTCGTAGTCGTAAGAAGCCCCTTCAAAACCTACTTTTAAATCTATCTGAGTGCCGGCCTTATAAAACACTTTGCTGCCTGTGCCATACACCATGGCGGTAGAAGTGATGGTGTTACTGGCTTGGTGATAGTAAGGCATATTAATAGCCTGATTGGCGGTGGTAAGGTTAAGGTCGGTTTGGCAGCTGTTGTAGAGCGTACTCTCCCATATACCACGCCCATAAGTACCTATCCTGATTTTGTTATCAGCGGCACTAAATTCTATATCTGTAACTTCTACTACGGGCAGACCATTGTTGTAGGGTATCCAATCGCCCAAAGAATTATCCCGGTAAAAAACGCCTATGTCTGTACCAATATACACCGGGTCATTTCCATCATTTACTTCGTTTCCATATACAACTGTATTTATAGGTACGTTGGGCAGGCTGCCTGTTATGTTGGCAAATGTGGCCCCGCCATCGGATGAATAAAACACTTTGGTAGCACTGGTATAACCACCGTAAGTAAGCCATATTTCCAAAGAGTTTCCGGGGTTTATGGCCAGATCTGTAATGGGTGGAGTGCTGCTTCGTAATTGGCTGCGTATGGTAGTCCAGTTGCTGCCGCCATCATCCGACCGGCGCACAGAATTAAACAGATCGACCCCATTGCTGGACTGGTTGTTGCCACAATACAAACGCCGGTTATTGCTTTTACCCACTTTTATAAAAGTGCCACCGGTGCTTAGCAGTTTTGTAAAATTATTCCACCCCAAAGTGCCCCGCCATGCTTTTACCAATGCA
>JBGSLS010000028.1:0-90417 GCA_041740575.1 Chitinophagaceae bacterium
CCGCTGGAACCATGAAAAGCGGTATTGGAAAAAGTTCTTCGATGCATTTTTGCAATATGGCCGTAATAAAATGAACTGGACCGATCAATACCTTGCCGGTAACCTGAAAGTAATTAAGGCGGTATTTAATTTTCTTGCACAGGCAAAGGGTTATCCGGTAGGTAATTTCCATGTTTCCTTTGTGGTGCATCCCTGGCAGCCACAGCCACATGTAATAATGCCGGGCCGTTTGCAGTCGCTTTTAAATAATCCATCCCTTAGCAGCCAACTAAATCAAAGCCAGTTACCCGTGCTCGATACCATTATTATAGGCTGTACCATTGGGCTTAGATACAAAGACCTGATGGCATTAAAGCCCCTACACCTTGAAACGACAGCCATTTGCACATACATCTGCATACAAACTTCCAAAACCGGTGCTGTCGTACGTATCCCACTGCCCGATTATGCCATAGATATTTTGAAGAAATATCAGCACAAGGGTAATAAATGGTTATTACCGCAATTATCGAATAATCAGTTTAACCATCAAATGAAAGAAATTGGAAAAATTGCGGGATGGACAGAGGAAGTACCTAAATACCGTTCGGTAAAGGGTAGACAAACGGAAATAAAGAATAAATCCGGAAAAACCTGGCGATTTTACCAGCATTTATCTGCGCACACCATGCGGCGTACTGCCATAACAACCTTATTGCTCATGGGTGTGGATGAAGCGGTAGTGCGAACTATTTCGGGGCATGCACCGGGCAGCAAAGAATTTTACAGGTATGTGGCGTATGTGCAAGGTTATTTGGATAAACAAGTAATTAATGCACATAAATTGCTGGCAGAAAATCCAAACTGCTATATGGAATAATTTTAAAATGGATCTAAAAAATGCTGGTTTTTGTGAGAAAACCTGCATTTTTACAACATTATTGGTTCTTTGAAAGGTTGTTGGGCTGTGGGTTTGAAGGTAATGCATTATTACCCGTTCGGGTTAACAATGGCTGGGATAAGTAGTATGGCAGCAGGGAAACTGGAAAATAAGAAAGGCTACAACGGAAATGAAATACAAGCAAAGGAGTTTAGTGACGGTAGTGGTTTAGATGTATATGATTTTAATGCGAGAACGTATGACTATCAAATAGGGCGGTTTTTGCAGCTTGACCCTTTAGCTGATGAAGGGAATGATTATAAATGGAACAATTCTGGGGACATACTTAAAAATCCCACTCAAAATGATAAGAGTCCATACGCTGCATTTTGGAACAATCCAATACTATATAATGATCCTGATGGAGAGTGCCCTCGGTGCGCAAAAGCTTTAATTAAAACCGCAGTAAAATCTGTAGCAAAGGGTAAATTAGATTTGGGTGATTTGTACGATGCTGTGGATGCTGTAAGAACGATAGCATCTCCTGAATCTGGGTTCTTAGACAAAGGCGTTGCACTATTCGATTTATTTTCGCCGCTAAGCAGCAAGGAAATTAAGGCCGGGGCTAAAGCACTTGGTTTAGCTGAAGGGGCAAATGATGCTGGGAAGGCCTTAAATAAAGTTGACAATGTCAAAAATCCTTATGGGGCCAGGGGAAAGCCTGATCATCAACAAAAAGTAGGAGAATTATCTGATAAAGCTAAAGCTGAAAATGCAGGTATGCAAGTCGTGACTGAAAAGAAAATCAATGCTCAGGGCTCAAATCGAAGGCCGGATGTTCAAGTTGTGGATCCATCCACTGGTAAAACTATAAAAGTTTATGAAGCTGAAAGGAGTCCTGGATCGCAAAGAAATCAAAAAAGAGAAGCAGAATACAAAAAGTTAGGTGTTCCATTTGAAACTCATAAAGTCGGAGGTAACTAAACATGCCACAGTCAAGTTTTTATCTAAGCGATGTAGAAAGAAGTAAGCTGTTTATGTTCATTACAACCATGGACGGGAAATTTATTGCAGATAAGCCCCGCAATACATCCAACATTGAATTTGTTAATAATAATAAAGAGTTTCTGCAGATAATTGAAAATGAATGTGTGGGCTTTTTTATCACATCACCAACGTTTACTATACAACCACTACTTTCTCAGCAAAATCGATATATAGCCGAGCCAACATTCACCATATCACAAAGATATGGCGGTCCCTACATTGCAATTTCATTATACAGGGGATTTGCTAAAGATGATCCAATAAACTATAAACGAACAGATATTTTTCATTACCCTAGATACATTAATTTAAACAATTACAATGAAGAAATAGCTGTTTCAAATGAGTTAAAGCAATACTATAAACAAATTGTTGATTATTTAAAGAATAGGTGTAAATCTGTGACTATTGGTTCAAAAAAATATCTGATTAGTAGCGATTTAAACGCAAGTCAATTAATTAGTAATAATTCATAATTATTTCGAAATGTAAATTCCGGTGATATTGAACAGTTGTTCAAAATGTTCGATTAAGCTGTCCGTCATTTATAATGGCGAACCCGTATCTGCCGTTTGGTAAACCGCAACGTAATCTTTCGTTTACCTTCTGTCGCCACATTCCATGTTACCATTTTCTCTATCACCATTATTGCCCCGAAGCGCATCCTATCACATTCAATTCCAAATCTATAAAGCACCCCAACACATCTAATTAAGATTTCACTAACCTCATTAAATTGTCGTGAATTCAGAATTTCCAACCTTTTTTATAAATTTGTTTATGAATCAAGGATGAAATCCTATTATTACATCTCAACCCGGTAATCGCTGCGTAATTAAATTTATTTTCCATCATGAACATGGTCACCGTTTCCACTCCCTTCAATATTCACCTCGATTTTGAAGTAGCTGCATTGCAACGCCGCATCCTTGCCTGGATAATTGATATACTGGTAATGATGCTGTTTGCATGGGGCATACGTGGACTTATGGGGCTAATTGCTGAAACGAAGACAAATTACCCGATTGGGCTCGATTTATTATTGGTAAGCATGCCTTTACTGTTTTATCACCTCGCCATGGAACTTGTTTTCCAGGGACAAAGCCTCGGTAAAATGGCAGTGGGCATTCGGGTTCTCAGCCTCGAAGGTGGAGAACCCAACCTGGGACAATACCTGATGCGCTGGGTTTTCAGGGCATGGGAATGGCCATTTGTATTTGGTGTTATTGCTTTTAATACCTGGGGTATGATAGGACAGGTAATGGTTTGTTGTTTTTTTGGCATTATTGTACTCATTACCATTTCGGTTTCACAGAAGCATCAGCGATTTGGGGATATGGCCGCCGGCACCGCCGTGGTGGATACTAAAAAGCAGTTCTCGATCAACGATACCATTTTCCAGGAAATTAGCCCCGATAATTACAAGGTTGCCTTCCCCGAAGTAATGCGGCTAAGCGACCGCGATATAAATGCGATTAAAGCTGTTTTAACGCAAACACGCGAAACCGGTCGCTTTGAAACTGCCCACCGCATTGCAGGCAGGGTAAAAGAAGTACTGAATATTGATAGCCGGTTGGAAGTACTCGACTTTCTGGAAAAACTGCTCGATGATTATAATTACCTGGCAACGAAAAATGCGTAGGAAGAAATTCCAATGGAAAAAAATCCAAATTCCAAAAGCGGAACTCCAACGAGATATCCAATTTTTAATTTCCTGGCAACGAAAAATGCTTAAGGAGAAATTCCAATGGAACAAATAACAAATTCCAAAAGCTGAACTTCAATAAGGAATCCAAAATTTTGAATATTAAAATAGCGCCTAATTGCACTGCCCAAGTACCACCCAAATAATCACAAATACCACCACGGTGCCAAGGCAACCACCACCTAATTTGTAAGCGCCAAAACTGGCAATAATACCTCTGAGAAAATTATTCATATCAATGCTTTTATGCGGGTTATTGAATCATTCTAAAAGTAGTGCTTTTTTTTAGTAAAAAGTACACCCTTTCCAATCGCCTGCAAATATTGCCATAATTGCTTCCATTTGAATTACATAATTCTTTGTTTCATTTATATCATTTATTGGTTTATGGCATAAAAAAACCGCTGCCACTCCAAAGAGCAACAGCGGCAATAAATATTAAATATTCAATAAAAAAATATTAAATCCTAATAAGCTCTCGCAAACAACACCCGCTGCTTGCTTGGCTTACCACTACGGATACACACCCCATCTTCTTCCGGAGCTTCTAATGGAATACAACGTATGGTTGCTTTGGTAAGGTCTTTAATTTCTTCTTCGGTTTCGCCGGTGCCATCCCAATGCGCTAAAATAAATCCGCCTTTATTATCCAGCAGGTTCACAAATTCCTCCCAGGTATTCGCGGGCGTTATATGTTCGTCGCGGTAGGTTTTAGCACGGTTATACATGTTCTGCTGAATTTCTTCGAGTAACTGATGTAAAACAGGGGCAATACCTTCCAATGGCAAGCTTTGCTTTTCGCGGGTGTCGCGGCGGGCCACTTCGGCCACACCGTTTTCCAGGTCGCGGGCACCGAGTGCAATTCTTATGGGAACACCTTTTAATTCGTATTCGGCAAATTTCCAGCCAGGCCGTTGGGCATCGCTTTTATCGTAATGCACACGTACACCCAGCACTTTTAGTTGTGCGGTAAGTTCAGCCACTTTCTCGCTGATAACAGCCAGTTGCTCATCATTTTTAAAGATGGGCACAAATACTACCTGGTAAGGGGCAATTTTTGGAGGAAGCATAAGCCCTTCATCATCGCTATGCGCCATTACGAGTGCACCTACGAGACGGGTACTTACGCCCCAGCTTGTAGCCCACACATATTCCATTTTATTGGTCTTGTCGGTAAATTGTACGTTGAAGGCCTTGGCAAAATTTTGGCCCAGGAAATGCGAAGTGCCGGCTTGTAAGGCTTTGCCATCCTGCATCAAGGCTTCGATACAATAGGTATCTACCGCACCGGCAAAGCGCTCGTTTTCACTTTTTACCCCTTTCAACACCGGTACTGCCATCCATTCTTCCACAAACTGCGCATATATATCGAGCATCAGTCTTGCTTCGGTTACGGCTTCTTCCATGGTAGCATGTGCGGTATGCCCTTCCTGCCATAAAAATTCGGCGGTGCGCAAAAAAAGCCGGGTACGCATTTCCCAACGCACCACATTGGCCCACTGATTAATAAGAATGGGCAAATCGCGGTAACTATGAATCCAATCACGGTAAGTATTCCAAATGATGGCTTCGCTTGTGGGGCGAACCACGAGTTCTTCTTCCAGTTTGGCTTCAGGGTCCACCATTAGTTTGCCCTTATTATTGGGGTCGGCTTTCAGGCGGTAGTGGGTTACTACGGCACACTCTTTTGCAAAGCCTTCCGCGTTTTTTTCTTCGGCTTCAAAAAGGCTTTTGGGCACAAAAAGTGGGAAATAGGCGTTCACATGGCCGGTTTCTTTAAACATAAAGTCCAACTGATCGCGCATTTTTTCCCAAAGCGCAAAACCATAGGGTTTGATAACCATACAACCGCGAACGGCGCTGTAATCGGCAAGATTGCCCTTTAGTACAAGATCGTTGTACCATTGCGAATAATCGGTTGCACGTGGGGTAATTACTTTACTCATAACTTTTTGTATATATCACAGGGCAACTGCCCCGGTTTATTAAGGCGGCGAAATTAAGGAATTGGCGGGAAGGCTATGCGGATTTGGTCAGGCTTCCTGTCCCATCCATACGGCACCGCCAATGCTGCTGCGGCTTGCACCGGTTACGGAATGCAAAACGGTATTTGCTTCGCGCCAGCGTAATACACCCAAAAGAGCCATTATCAGCGCTTCTTTGTAGTTAACCACTTTTGCATCGGGAACTACCACTTCCACCCCCATATTTTGCAGGCTGCTTTGCAGGCGGGTAATAAAAAAAGTATTCAAAGCGCCACCACCGGTTACAAGCATTTTCTTTTCAGTGCCTGCCGGTAGTTTGGCTGCAAGCCTGCCGGTATTGCGGGTAATTTGAATAACGGCATGTTCCACCATGGTGCGCAGTGCATCGGCAGCGCTTAGGTTAGCATTTTTAAGAATGGGAAAAACCACATCGGTTCCAAAGTGATTGGCCAGCGATTTTGGAAAGGGTAGTGCATAGTAGGGTAATTGGTTGAGTATTGCCAGCACTTCATCCCGTACAAAACCTGATGCAGCCAATTGTCCGCCGGCATCGTATCCGAGCCCTTTTTCGGCAGCAAACATGTTGAGTACGCGGTTGGCGGGACAAATATCGTAAGCTACATAGCCATCGGGCAATGCCGCGCTAATATTGGCAATACCACCAAGGTTGAGCAATAAAGGATATTCGGCAAACAAAAGTTTTTCCCCAATAGGTACAATGGGAGCGCCCTGTCCGCCAAGCGCCACATCCATGGCACGTAAATCGCTCACTACATTAATGCCTGTAACAGCCGCAATGGCCGCGCCATCACCTATTTGCCCGGTCATACGGTGATCGGGTTCGTGGAAAGTAGTATGGCCATGGCTCGAAATGATTTGTACCCGGTGCTGAAGGTTATTTTTTTCAATAAAGGCAAGTACCTGCTGCCCGATATAATGCCCATAATCGTAATGCAACAGCATGTACGCCCGCGCATCAAGGTGGATAGCATTACGTAGTTTTTCTACCCAACTACTGCTATAGGGAAGGCACTCCGCTGCTTCCATTGAATAACTCCATTTGCCGCCGGCTTCATTAAAAATAACAAATGCTACATCTAATCCATCGAGACTGCTTCCGCTCATTATGCCTATTGCCCTGTATTCCATATTAAATTCTGGTTGGTATTCTGTAATAAAATTCGACCTTTACCGCCTTGGGCGTCAAATATCAAAATACATTCCGACATAATGGTAATCAATCTGAGCGAACAGCATAGTCTGGTAAGTAACTGGGTAAGCGAATTACGTGACATTAGTATTCAAACTGACAGAATGCGTTTCAGACGCAACCTGGAGCGCATAGGAGAAGTAGCTGCATACGAAATCAGTAAGAAATTGCCGCAAACAACGCGTGAAGTTGAGACCCCACTGGGTATCCACACTTCAATGATAATGGCTGAACAGCCTGTGTTGGCCACGATTCTTCGTGCGGGCGTGCCCATGCACCAGGGTTTGCTGAATTATTTTGATCGGGCGGATAATGCGTTTATCAGTGCCTATCGTAAGCACCACCGCGATGGTACATTTGAAATAAACCTCGAGTATGTAAGTTGTCCCGAATTGGAAGGACGCATACTTATTTTGAGCGATCCCATGCTGGCAACGGGTGCATCATTGGTAAAAACCATTGAATATCTGCAATCGGAAGGAAAGCCTTCAGAAATTCATGTAGTTTGTGCCATTGCCTGTGAGGTGGGCATTGAATATGTTTTGCGGGAAGCACCCAAAGCCCATATCTGGTGCGGTGATATAGACAATGAAATTACAGCGAAAGGCTACATTGTACCGGGGTTGGGTGATGCCGGCGATCTTGCCTATGGCGAAAAGCAACAGCAATAAGTGGATAGTGGATAGTGGATAATGGAAAATGTGCATTTTACCATTTAAGACTAATTTTATACTATGTTGGCTATTGAAACTAATTCCTTTTATTTTTACAACTTCAAAACGTTTTATTCTTAAACAAAATACCCGGTCGTTCGCAGCGTTTGTGTATTTTCAACTGTCAAAACTTATAATGAAACGATTCTTACGAATAGCAGTTATTGTTTTAGTTTTTCCGCTTTCATTGAGCGCACAGGATCCGCATTTCTCGCAATTCTTTGCATCCCCGCTTTCGCTTAATCCGGCGCTTACCGGCAGGTTTGATGGTAACTTGCGGTTAGCCGGTAATTATCGCAGCCAGTGGCCTACTATTGATAATGCATTTAAAACCTTTACTGCCAGTGCCGATTTTGCTGTTATGCAAAACAAATTGCCTGAAATTGACCGCTGGGGTATGGGATTTATGGCATTGGCAGACGAACAGGCGGATGGCGTTTTGAAAAATACCTACTATTCATTTTCAACTGCTTACCATAAAGGTCTTGACGAGAATGGTTTCCACCAGGTATCAGTGGGTTTCCAGGGAACTTACGCGCAAAAGCGGCTGAATACTTCGAACCTGAAATTTGAAGATCAGCTTAGAAGTGACGGTTTTACAGGAATTACTGCGGAAATTTTCGATCCCCAGCAGGTCAACATAAATTATTTTGATTTGAATGCCGGTATTTTATTTAGTGGCGTAACTGGTGGAAACATGAGTTATTATGTAGGTTCCAGCGTTTACCATATCAATACGCCGCGTGAGAGTTTTACAGGCGCCGATTTTGCCTTGCAGCCTCGCTATACGGTGCATGGTGGCGCTTATTTCCCACTTAGCAAAACTACTTTGTTGCATACCACCGCATTGTACCAGGCGCAGGCCGGTGCCAGTGAAGTGGTAATTGGTGGTGCCTTAGGGATTAATGTTGGCAGGGATGTTGAATTTAACCCGGTTACCTTTTATGTTGGCAGTTGGTATCGTTTCCAGGATGCTTTTATTCCTTACGTAGGGCTGGAATTTGGCCAGATGCGTCTCGGTGGCAGTTATGACGTAAATACCAGTGCCTTAAAATCGGTAAGCAGCAGCCGGGGTGGATTTGAAGTTTCATTGATTTATATCAATCAGCCAAAAACCGATAGCCCGGTTAAATGTCCTAAGTTTTAAGTTTTTTCCCACTTACGTTTAAATTGCCTTTTACAAAAAAACGGTAAGGGAGTTTTGCATCTTCGCCTGCATAGTCCACGCCTATGCGCGGGCTGTTTTGTATAATATTTTCATCGTAGCGAAAGCCATCATCGGCAATGTAAAGTTCAGGATGCTGCAAAAGTCTGCCCGATTGGCTAAAATGTATGCCCATTGCCTGCGAAAGGCTTCCGGGGCCACGTGTTAACGTGTTATCAAGCTTTGTTTTTTTTCTTCTTTCCATCATAAAAGGTATGCCGTTCATAGGTTCAAGCGCCCTTATTAAAATGGCATGTGGTATATCCTGTTGATGGGTTACAATATTAAAAAGGTGGTGAATGCCATAACATAAATAAACATAGGCATGTCCGCCGGGGAGATACATAGTTTCGGTTCGCATGGTGCGCCTTCCGCCAAATGCATGGCTTGCCCTATCCGTTTCACCGAGGTAAGCTTCGGTTTCAACTATCCTGCCCGATGTTTCTTTTCCATCGAAATGGGTAGTCAATATTTTCCCCAACAGGTCGCCTGCAAGCCAAAGGGTATCCTGCTGCGCAAAAAAATGAGTAGGTAAAATATGAATGGCAGACATATTGAATGCAGAGTGTTTACATTTAGCACGTTAATACAGGTGAACGGAAAAAATGCAAAATAGTGCTTAAGGAAATCATCATTGCAATAACAGCTTATAAGAGGGCGCATTATTTTATAGGGCGGCATCGTTTATGGAAATGGATTGTATTGCCCGGTATTTTGTACATGGTGCTTTTTATAGGCGGGATGTATTTATTTACCACAACGGTGGGCGGATTTGTGCAGCAAAATTTGCTATCCACATTTGGTATTCAGCAATGGGCAGATAAACTTGATTCATCGTTGGTCAGTTTTCTGCTTTCCTTTACCGGGTTGGCCATTTGGTTAATTTTGTTTCTTTTTTATTTTTCACTGTTTAAGTATGTCTGGTTAATTGCAGGTTCACCCTTATTTGCCTGGTTAAGTGAACATACCGTTGCCATTGAAACAGGCCGTGAATCAAGATTTAGCACCAGTCAATTGCTAAAAGATATGTGGCGGGGTATTAAGGTCGCACTGCGTAATAGTGTTTGGCAAACAGTTTACTTTATTGCCTTGTTGCTTTGTGCCATTGTACCTGTGGTGGGATGGGTGGTACCTTTGTTTGCATTACTTATTGAAGCATATTACCTTGGGTACAGTATGCTGGATTATAATTTTGAAAGAAATAATGAACCCATGGAAGCGAGTGCCCGATACATTGGTACGCATAAAGGACTTGCGATTGGCAATGGCATTGTTTTTTATGGTATGCACCTTGTGCCTTTTGCAGGTTGGGTGCTGGCGCCGGCTTATGCTGTGGTGGCGGCTACGTTGTCGATGATGGATGAAGGGAAGGAATAAGGAATAAGGAATAAGGAATAAGAAATAAGAAATAAGAAATAAGGAATGGGTCAATTTGTGAATAAGTGAATTAGTCAATAAGTGAATGGAATACATGAGTACATGAATACAGGAATACAGGAGATGCTACAAATTGTAAAAGCAAAAAATATTAAATATTACCTCTAAAATATTACATCATTTTGGTTTACCTCATACCATCCGAATTACTCGAAGGCGAAGTGCAACCCATACCGGCATATGTGCTGGATGCGGTAAAGGCCTGCCAGGTATTTTTTGTAGAAAACGAACGAACAGCCCGCCGCTACCTGAAAAGATTGTGGAAGGAAATGGTGATTGATGATTATGAATGGATTGCTATTCACAAGGCGGAAATGCAGGTGCTGGACAGACTTGAAAAAAGTTTGAAAGCAGGGAAAACGGTTGGGGTAATCAGTGAAGCGGGATGCCCTGGCGTAGCAGATCCCGGGCAGATATTGGTGGCGAAGGCACAACAAATGGGGTTTAAGGTAAGGCCACTCGTGGGGCCGAGTTCCATTCTGCTGGCACTGATGGCAAGTGGATTAAACGGGCAGTCTTTTCGGTTTAATGGTTATTTGCCCATTGATGGTGCAGACCGAAAAAAAGCGATCCTCCGCATGGAAGATGAAGCCTGGAAGCAGCAAACCACACAGATTTTTATAGAAACACCTTTTAGAAATGATGCCATCTTAAAATCTATATTGGATAACTGTAAAGATGATACCCTTTTGTGTATGGCCGTAAATATTACTTCGCCTGCCGATGAGTTTATCCGCACATTACCCATAAAAAAATGGAAGGGCGAAACCCTTCATGTTATTCATAAAAAACCTGCTATTTTTTTGCTGGGTGTGCCGCCCGGCAACCCGTAATCAGGGATAAGTGCCGCCTTGGGGAGCTTTTTCTTTTATCTGATAAATAGTATCCACTATGTATTTGCTTTGGCCGCGCCATGGAACCCCGCCAAAATGTTCTTTATAGCCCAATTCTACCAACTTGCCGCCACTCATCATAAGGGTTTCAGCAAGTTTGGGGTCGGTAACGCTAAAATCAAATTCATTACTTTGAACCGATCCGGGAACCACTGATTTGTAACCGGTTTGAATAAGGCGCCCTTCATAGGTTTTAAATACAACCCCTTTTCTTACCATAAAATTGAGCTCGCCGGCTTTTACCCCTTCACCAAAAACATAATAATAACGCCAGTAGAAAACACCCGCACCAACGGCAAGGATTAACAAAGTAGTGATGAAGACAAACTTTTTCATTATAGAGTAACTTGATAGTATGCGAATGTAAGAAAGGCAGACCGTCTGTTAAAAAAATATTGAACTTAACCCTAATATTACAGGTAGTTATTGGGAAGAATAAACTGTAATAATGGCGTAAACCGGTTTTTGGCAGGTTACTTGCAGAGATGGCTATACGATAAAAGGCACCCGTTCATCTTTTTAACTGAACCAAGAATAATAATTTTCGTTACTTCGAATGACGAACGGTTAGTTAGGCCATTAAAATCGTCCAAATTTTATGCGTATTGGAATTGTATTGTATCCAACCTTTGGGGGAAGTGGTGTAATGGCCACTGAATTAGGTATTGCCCTTGCAGATGAAGGACATAAAGTGCATTTTATTACCTACCGGCAGCCGGTGAGGTTGAGTGGCTTTAATGCGAACATATTTTACCATGAAGTAAGAGTTCCTACCTATCCCTTATTCGATTACCCACCTTACGAAACCGCGCTTGCCAGCACTATAGTTGATGTGGTTATAAATCAGAAGCTGGATTTACTTCATGTGCATTATGCTATTCCGCATGCTTCAAGTGCCTATATGGCCAAAAAGATATTGCAAAAGAATGAAGGTATTACGATTCCCATTATTACCACGCTTCATGGAACTGACATTACACTTGTTGGTAAAGATGCGACCTATGCACCGGTGGTAACTTTTAGTATTAATGAGAGTGATGCTATTACAGCTGTGTCCGACAACCTGCGTAATGAAACCTATAAGTTTTTTGATATCAAGAAGGACATTGAAGTGATCTACAACTTTGTGGATGTACAACGGTTTTCCAAAAAGCCGATTGATGCTTTCAGGAAAGCGGTAGCACCCAACAATGAGCGGATTATTATGCATGCATCCAACTTCAGGAAGATTAAGCGGGTGGATGATGTGGTAAGGATTTTTGAAATGATAAACCGCGAAGTGCCGAGTAAGCTCATGATGGTAGGCGATGGTCCCGAACGGCATGGTGCTGAAGAACTTAGCCGTGAGCTGGGCATTTGCGATCATGTCCGATTTGTAGGCAAGCAGGAGCAAATGGAAGAAATTATGGCCATCAGCGACTTATTTCTGCTTACATCGGAATACGAAAGCTTTGGATTAAGTGCATTGGAAGCTATGGCAGCACATGTTCCGGTGATCAGCTCTAATGCCGGTGGATTGCCCGAAGTAAATATTCATGGTGAAACCGGCTATATGGCAAATGTGGGAGATGTAAAGGCGATGGCTGAATATGGAATCAGTATTGTGAAAGATGATGATATTCTTGCTGAGTTTAAGCAAAGGGCCTACGACCGCGCCTTAATGTTTGACATTAAAAATATATTGCCTAAGTACGAGGCGTTGTATGAAAGTGTGTTGGTAGGAAAGGGAGTTATGTAGGAATAAAAAGAATCTAACATTTTAATGAAATTTCCTTTTTAATTGCTTCCCAATTCGATGTAAAGGGGGGAAATCCTATAATATCCGGATCGTCCTCAGCATCTGCAAAGTATTTAATACTTCTCCATAAATAATAAAATTGGGTATCTCCGTACTTTTCTTCAAACCAACCCAGCATTTTTTCCCAGGAGAAAAGTTGAAGTAAAGCATAAACATCAAAAAAGTCTTTCTTTTTTCCTCTGCCACAAATAGTATGCATTTTCATTGCACATATATCTTCAACACTATAAAACCTGATATTGCCTTTTACTATAAATGGCCTGATGATAATGGCGGGTTCAACAATGAAATCACATTTTACCTTATTTATATTGGTAAAAAGCATTGATTTTTTTAAACTGAGCGTTTCGTATGCAGGATTAAAAACAGCATTAAGGTCTTTATTTAAATCTTCGGTTGAGAACGGAGCTTGGGAGAAAATGTCGAGATCAACTGACATTCTATGGCCTATTTGAAGCGCAAGCGATGTACCTCCCGCCAATGCAAACTGATTCTTAATTTCAGTTATGCTAAATATTTCTTCAAGAATGGTAAGTGTACTATTCTCTACCGTAGAAAGATGAAACATTCAGTTCATTTATGGGGATATTAAAATAATTGCTAACGAAGTGCCTTGTTTTTGGGTCTAACTCACGGCTTTTTTTCAAACATTCAACTATCTTTTCCCGTGAGTAAATTTTAAGGATTTTATAAAAATCTTCCAGTCTTCCCCTTGTTACCACTCTTTCTATTACAAATCTTGCATTTTTTTCCAGATCTATGTTCAATTGAGGATAATCCCAAAATAATTCACGGCTAAATGGAAAAACCCCTGATGCCGGATTGAAATCTTTAAGTTTTTCCTCTACTAAATATAGCATTGGGTAAAAATACAAAAGGCAGGCCAAAAAATGACCTGCCTTTTAGTATTAAACATTAAGAACCTTACTTAACCATCTCAGCAAAATGCTGGTGGAAATAAGGTATCGTTTCAATGCCCTTATAGTAGTTCTCAATATTGTATTTTTCGTTGGGGCTGTGCAGGTTGTCGCTATCGAGACCAAAGCCCAGGAAAACCACTTTTACACCTAAAGCCGCTTCGAATAAGGAAGTAATGGGAATACTGCCACCGCCCCTCACGGGTATAGGTTCTTTGCCAAAAACATCACGTATGGCGGCTGCCGCCGCCCGGTAAGGAATGCTGTCTACCGGGGTTACGTAAGGTTCGCCACCATGATGCGGTTTTGCCTGGAAGCTAATATAAGGTGGTGCAATGCTTTTCAGGTGGTTAATCAGCAGTGTTTCCATTTTGTGGCTGTCCTGATTGGGTACAAGACGGCAACTGATTTTGGCAAAAGCCTTTGCGGGCAGTACCGTTTTAGCGCCTTCACCTGTATAACCGCCCCACATGCCATTTACTTCAAGGGTTGGCCGTATGCCGGTTCGCTCATTGGTCGTGTAGCCCGTTTCGCCCCATTCAGTAGCAATACCAAGGTCGTCGTTAAATTCCTGCTGATCAAAAGGGGCTTCCGCCATTTTGGTTCTTTCTTCCACGGTAATTTCCACCACATCATCGTAAAAGCCGGGGATGGTAATATGGTTGTTTTCATCGTGCAGGCTCGCTATCATTTTGCTGAGGATGGTAAGCGGGTTGGCCACTGCGCCACCGTACACGCCACTGTGCAAGTCGCGGTTGGGCCCCGTTACTTCCACCTCAATGTAGGTAAGACCACGTACACCCACATCAATGCTTGGGTTTTCGAGACTTATCATGGCGGTATCGCTGATGAGGATTACATCGCAGGCAAGCAACTCCTTATTTTCGTTTACGAAAGTGGCAAGGTTGGGGCTACCTACTTCTTCTTCCCCTTCTATCAAAAACTTGATATTGGTAGGCAGTTCGCCGGTGGCATTCATGCCTTCGAGTGCTTTTACATGCATATAAAATTGCCCCTTATCATCGCAGGCGCCACGGGCAAAAATTTTACCATCCTTAATAATGGGATCAAAAGGTCCGCTATGCCACAACTCAAGCGGATCGGGAGGTTGCACATCGTAATGCCCGTATACTAAAACGGTTGGTTTAGCCGGGTCGGTTATTTTTTCGCCATATACAATGGGATGCCCAATGGTAGGGTAAATCGTTACTTTATCGGCACCGGCAGCAAGGAGTTTTTCCTTTACAGCATCGGCACATTCTACCATGTCTTCCTTGTTTTCGGTGCGGGCGCTTACGCTCGGGATTCTTAGCAATTCAAGTAATTCTTCGAGAAAACGGTCTTTATGTTCGGCTAAATATTCAGTAGTTGTCATGCTAAATAGTAATTATGGCTATCGTTTATGGATAATTCAGGGCGCAAATATCGGGGATTATGGGGGGAAATGTGGTAATAAAAAACCTATCTGCTGAGAGGTGGATTTTCATTTTTGGAATTTGATTTATTCATTTTTGGAATTTTTCATCATCATCATCAGCCCATCTCTCACCGTCAGCAGCGTATATTCAATACCATCTGTATTCCGTACTTTGTCATTAAACGCCGCAATTGCCTTTGCATTTTTTCCTTTCACTTCATCTTCCAGCACTTCGCCATGAAACAGCACATTGTCTGCTAAAATAATGCTGCCAGGCCGAACCCGGGGAAGCACAAGATCGAGATATTGGGCATAGCCGGTTTTATCCGCGTCGATAAATACCAGGTCCCAGGTATAGGGCAGGGTGGGAATGATATGTGCTGCTTCGCCAACGCATAGATGGATATCGTGAACCCTTTCTGACCGATTGAAAAAAGATTGTGCAAGCAGGGCGTCTTCTTCCCGTATCTCAAGCGTAAAAAGTTTTCCGCCGGGGGCAAGCCCTTCAGCAAGACATAAAGCGCTAAAACCTGTAAAAGTTCCTATTTCAAGGATATACTTCGGTTGTATGATCTGGCTAAATATGCGTAGAAATTGTCCCTGTACCGGTCCGCTCACCATGTGGTGTTTGGGATGGTGCTCAAGGGTATAGGAAAGTACTTCCTGCAGCAGTGGTGGTAAGCGGGAAGTATGCATATCGGCATATTGGTCGGGTGAGAAAGCCATTGGGGAGATTTGAAATTGAATATTTGAGATTCGAAATTAGGACGGTTACGCCTCACTTACTTATTTGTTATTATTTATTCCCTTCGGCTGCGCTCAGGGCAGGTCTTATTTTTTATTCCTTGGCGGCCCCCCTTTCTTATTTCTTATTATTTATTCCTTATTTCTTATTTATATTGCCCCATGCTTTTCCCCCAAAACGACCAGGAAATTGAACGTAACCAACCATCGCGCAAAAAGCCGATGTTTCCGGTTACACCCGCCTTGCGCGCCTACCTTAAGGAGCATGGCCGCGAAGTAAAAATTCCGATTAATTATAAAGATTTGCTCAATTTTACCTGGAGTACACCGGTACTTGACCGGTTGGGGCATAATACGTACTGGGAGAGTGTGAGCTACGATATGCGCGAATTTGAATACCTGCGCGAAGGGCTCGTTCGCACCTATGCGGTATTAAAAACAGAAGGCGATCTCAGTTTTGTAAATCATCTGGATGTTGCCAGGATTGACTATTGCGCTTTTGGCAACTCGCATCCGTTTCGTATACGTATTGTAAATAAGTTTAATGATAATTACGACCACTATTACGTAAAGGTGGCTGATGCTTCGCGCATTTACGGGCTTGAATTGGAGCATTTACTTTCGCCCAACCGTATTACCTTTCTTACGCAGGATAATACGCTGGTGGAAGAACATATCGCGGGCATTCCAGGCGACATGTTTATAGAACGTTATCTAAAGGATTCTTCTACCAATAAAATCCGTTTTGCCAAGGAGTTTGTAAAGTTCAACGAGCGTTGTTTTGTGAAACTGCTGGGCGATATGCGCAGTTACAATTTTGTGGTGAGCGTAACCCCCGATATTGAAGATTACCAATACCGTATCCGTGCTATTGATTTTGATCAGCAGAGTTACGAAGGAAGGTTAAAGCTGTACAAGCCGCAGTTTTTTAAAGAAAATTACCCCATAGTAGAAATGACGCTCGGGCTGCTGAATACCGATTCGATTAAGCAATACCAGGCCGAAGAGCGCACCATGATGGCTTTTCGGGTAGCTGCTTCGCGGTACCGGCTCAAAGCCTTGCTGGATATTATGGGGTTGGATAATATTTCAAGCGAAAAAAAAGTACAACAGCTTTGTTCCGAGTTAGGCGCCCATACCGGTAACCCCATATACCGTAAATGCCGCAATATGGGGCAAATTGTAAAAACCCACCTGAAGAATTCATTGCGCAAAAGCCTTGTGGTGGTTCCTAAGGTAACAAGCCGGTACGCAGATTAGGGTTCGGATAAGACACGGCCGGGCTTTAATAAGTTTATTGGCGATTACAAAATATTGCCATTGCCTTTTCAAAATAACTCTTATATATTTGAAAGGCCTTTATATCTTGAATGAATGGTGTGCTTGAATGTGGCTGAATATGCGGGCTGAAAGTTGATTAACCCCACTTTATAACATTTTTTATTTATGGTTAAAGACGCGTTACGCATTGCAGAACTGGAAAAATTATTGGCCGAGCGAACCGCCGAGTTAATACAACAGGGTGAAGAACTTGCCGTAATTAATAGTGTACAGGAAGCCCTGGTACAGGAAATGGATATGCAGGCCATTTATGACCTTGTGGGTGAAAAAATACGCGAGTTGTTTGATGCACAGGCGGTTATTATCTCCACATTTGACCATGAAACCAGCGAAGAGCATTTTCAATATGCTATTGAGAACGGGGAACGTTTTTACCCCGATAGCCGCCCCATTAATAAACTAAGAAAGCACCTGATTGAATCAAGGCAAAAAATAATCATCCATACATCTGCAGAAGCTGTTGAATGGTTTGGAAAAGAAGTGGTGCCGGGAACTAAATACATGCAATCCGGTGTGTTTGTTCCTTTGATTTCAGGTGGTGTGGTAAACAGTTATGTAAGCCTTCAAAATGTAGAAAAGGAGTATGCTTTCAGCGATTCTGAAATCCGTTTACTTGAAACGCTTTCGAATAGCATGAGTGCTGCCTTGCAGAATGCACGGTTGCTGAAAGAAACAGAACAAAGAACTGCAGAACTAGCCGTAATCAATAGTGTACAGGAAGGGCTTGCTAAGGAACTCGATATACAAGCTATTTACGATTTGGTGGGCAACCGTATTCGCGACTTGTTTGATGCAGAAGTAGTGGGCATTGCTACATTCGATCATTTGCAGCAACAGGAGCATATTCATTTTCTCATTGAAAAGGGGGAAAGATATTATCCTGTTCCCAAACCCCTGAATACCTTAAGAAAGCACATTATTCAAACCAAGGAAAAAGTTATTATTAATAAAAATTTTGCAAGTGTTGCAGAGACTTTTGGCTTAAAGCCGGTACCTGGTACCCAACCTCCCAAATCTGCGTTATATGTTCCGTTGGTTATTGGTGAAAAGGTTACAGGATTTGTGAGTTTACAAAATATAGATAAAGAAAATGCATTCAGTGAAGCGGATATACGCCTATTGGAAACGCTTGCCAACACCATGGGGGTGGCATTGGAAAACGCCCGCCTTTTTGATGAAACCACCCGGCTGCTAAAAGAAACCGAACAGCAAAAGGCTGAACTTGGTGTAATTAACAGTGTGCAGGAAGGGCTTGCCAAAGAACTGGATATGCAGGCCATTTATGATTTGGTTGGTGAGAGGATTAGGGCCCTTTTTAAGGCGCAGGCAGTAATTATTGCCACTTTTGACCACGATAGTTCAACTGAGCATTTTAAGTACCTGATTGAAGACGGACAACGATTTTACCTGGCATCGAGGCCTTATGACAGGCTAAGACAACACCTGATTGTAAACCGGCAGAAGATTGTTATCAATAGTAATTATGCGGAAGCCTATGGCAAGTTTGGGTTAAAAACTTTGCCGGGTACCAATATGACCAAATCCGGTGTTTTTGTACCCTTGATTATTGGCGATAAGGTAAACAGTTACATCAGCCTTCAAAACAATGAAATCGAAAATGCCTTCAGTGAAGGTGATGTCAGGCTGCTGGAAACGCTTGCCAATAGTATGAGCGTAGCGCTTGAAAATGCCAGACTTTTTGATGAAACCACCCGCCTGCTAAAGGAAACTGAACAACGTACGGCTGAACTTGCCGTAATTAATAGTGTACAGGAAGGACTGGCAAGGGAACTGGAAATACAGGCTATTTACGATTTGGTCGGTAATAAAATACGCGAAGTCTTTGAAGCACAGGGGGTAATTATTGCCACTTTCGACCATGAAACCGGCTCTGAAAGATTCAATTATCTTTTTGAAAATGGCGAGAGGTTTTATGCAGAACCCCGCCGCTACGATAAATTGAGGTATGAACTCATTATGAAGAAACAAAAAATTCTGATTAATGAGCATGCTGAAAAGGCTTTTGCAGATTTTGGATTAAAAGTAGTTCCGGGAACCGAGTATCCCCGGTCCATGTTGTACGTACCGCTTATGATCGGAAACCGGGTAACGAGTTATGTAAGCCTGCAAAATACCGATAAGGAACATGCCTTCAGCGAAGCAGATGTACGCCTCCTTGAAACCCTTGCAAACAGTATGAGCGTAGCATTAGAGAATGCAAGGCTTTTCGATGAAACCACAAGACTGCTAAAGGAAACCGAACAGCGTACTGCCGAACTTGCCGTTATTAATAGTGTACAGGAAGGATTAGCAAAAGAGTTGGACATACAAGGTATTTATGAATTGGTAGGAGACAGGGTGCAACAATTATTTAATGCTGAAGTAGTGATTATTGCAAGTTTTAATTATGAAAACAATACTGAATATTTTAACTACCGGTTTGAAGATGGTACAAGAAACCAAACTGATTCAAGACCTATTGGGAAACTTCGGTTGAAATTGATAGAAACCAGAAGAAAAATTGTTATTCATACCAATGAAGAAAGTATAGCATGGTTTGGCAATGTTGCCGTACCCGGCACCAAGCCATTACGTTCCGGCATGTTTATTCCACTTATTGTAGGAGATAAAGTAACCGGATATGTAAGCCTGCAAAACACTGATAAGGAACATGCATTTAACGATTCGGATATTCGTTTATTGGAAACACTCGCAAATAGTATGAGCGTGGCGCTGGAAAATGCCCGGTTGTTTGATGAAACGACCCGATTGCTAAAAGAAACAGAACAAAGAACCGCTGAGTTAGCGGTAATTAACAGTGTGCAGGATGGCCTGGCAAAGGAATTGGATATGCAAGGCATATATCACTTGGTAGGTGACCGTATACAAAAACTATTTAATGCACAGGCGGTTATTATTGCTACCCTTAATCTTGAAACCAAATTTGAACATTTTAATTATGTATTTGAAAATAATACATTGGTCGAACTTGGATCAAGGCCTATTACCAAGTTAAGGGAAATATTGATCGACCGAAAGCAAACCATTTATATTTCAACGGAATATCAGGCGGTACATGAGTATGGGATTATTGCCGTGGGTGATACAGGGATGCCTAAGTCGCTACTATTTGTCCCCCTGCTTTCTGGAAATTATGTTAAGGGGTATGTAAGCCTTCAAAACCTGGATACTGAAAACGCTTTTAGTGAGGCAGATATCCGGTTGCTGGAAACACTTTCCAACAGCATGAGCGTGGCACTGGAAAACGCAAGACTTTTTGATGAAACTACCAGACTTTTAAAAGAAACCGAACAAAGAACAGCCGAACTCGCTGTGATAAACAGCGTACAGGAAGGGTTGGCAAAAGAACTTGACATCCAAGGCATTTATAACCTTGTTGGCGACAGGCTTTGTGCTTTATTCCCCGATACGCAAACGCTCGTAATCCGCACATTTAATTATGAAACAGGGTTGGAGTATTTTAATTATGCCATTGAAAAAGGGGACAAACTTACGGTACCATCACAACCATTTATGTGGGCTAGTAAATCTATTATAGAAAATAGAAAACCGCTCGATATAAGAAAAAATTATGTAGAAACGGCTAAAGCCCATGGTGGAAAAGGTGTAACCACCGGCAAGCCACCCAAGTCGGCTGTTTTTGTACCTATGCTCGTTGGCGAAGTGGTAAAAGGCACCATCAGTCTTCAGAATGTGGATAAGGAAAATGCTTTTTCGGATGCAGATTTACGGTTGCTTACCACGCTTACCAATAGCATGAGTGTAGCGCTAGAAAATGCAAGGCTGTTTGATGAAACTACCCGTTTGCTTAAAGAAACTGAACAACGGACTGCTGAACTCGGCGTGATAAATAGCGTGCAGGATGGGCTGGTAAGGGAAATGGATATCAATTCTATTTATGAATTGGTAGGTGAAAGACTATGTAATCTTTTTAATACGCAAACGGTACTGATCAGAACCTTTGACCTAAACCTTGGGCTGGAAAATTGGTGGTATGTAATTGAAAAAGGTCTGCGGCATTATTCGGAACCCAGGCCAATTATTTGGGCAAACAAATACCTGATTGAAAACCGTACGCCACTCATCATAAATGAAAATTATTTAGAAGCAGCCAAAAAGCATGGTAGTTCAGGGGTGTCCATGGGCATGCCTCCCAAATCGGCTGTTTTTGTGCCAATGATTGTTGGTGATATGGTAAAGGGTTCGGTGAGTCTTCAGAATGTAGAAATTGAACATGCGTTCAGTGAATCCGATCTCAGGCTTTTAACCACACTTACAAACAGCATGAGCGTTGCGCTTGAAAATGCACGCTTATTTGATGAAACCAACCTGCTGCTAAACGAATCGAAACAACGCGCAGCAGAGTTAAGTACCGTAAATAATATAAGTAAAGCATTGGCATCGCAATTGGATACAGATGACCTGATAAAAATGGTAGGTGATCAACTCAAGGATTTATTCAAAGCAAATATTGCCTACCTCGCATTATTAGATACGGAAACGCGAATGATTCATTTCAAGTATCAATTTGGCGAAGAGATGCTTTCAAGGCTTATCGGCGAAGGTTTGACTTCGAAAATTCTTACGACCGGTGAGCCATTGCTGATAAACAATGATTTAGCAGAGCAAACAGTACAGATGGGCATACAACGTATGGGGATTGATGCTGCATCTTATCTTGGTGTACCTATTCCGGTGGGAGATGAGATTATTGGGGTACTCAGTGTGCAAAGTACCGAACAGGAAAATCGCTTTGATGAAAATGATCTGCGCCTTTTATCAACCATTGCTTCATCAGTGGGCGTTGCTTTGAAAAATGCAACCCTTTTTGAAGAAGTAAAACAGGCAAAAATGGAAGCAGAAGCAGCGAGCAATGCTGCCGAAAGGGCCAATGAAGCAAAGAGTGCTTTTCTTTCAACAGTTAGTCATGAATTAAGAACGCCATTAACATCTGTATTGGGTTTTGCCAAAATAATAAGGAAGAGGTTAGATGAAAGAATCTTTCCTATGGTCAATAGAACCGATGCAAAAATTGATAAAACGATCAGTCAGATTTCTGAAAATCTTCAGGTAGTAATTTCTGAAGGCGAAAGACTTACCCACCTGATCAATGATGTACTTGACCTCGCAAAAATTGAAGCAGGCAAGATGGAATGGAGCCAGGAAAATATTTTTATGTCCCAGGTGGCGGAGCGCGCCATTGCTGCAACTACATCGCTTTTCGACCAAAAACCATTGAAGCTGATAAAGAAAATTGATTCGGATCTTCCTGAAATTATTGGGGATAAGGATAAATTAATACAGGTAATCATTAACCTGATTTCTAATGCCGTAAAATTCACGGACGAAGGCATCGTTACCTGCCATGTGTACAAAGAAAAGGATGAACTGATTGTAAGTATTTCCGATACAGGTATAGGCATTGCACCAGAAGATTATGCTGCCGTATTTGAGCAATTTAAACAGGTGGGTGGCGATACACTTACCGATAAACCCAAAGGCACCGGGCTTGGGCTTCCTATTTGTAAGGAAATCGTAGAACACCATGGCGGCAGAATTTGGTTAGAAAGCTTTCAGGGTAAAGGAAGTACTTTCTTATTTGCATTGCCGTTACCTAAAAAAGTGGTTGCAGAAAGGCCATTGCATCTTGATGAATTGGTAAAGCAATTAAAACAACAGGTAGCGCATTCTAAGTTAAATATAATTGGCAATGCTTCCAATATTTTGATCGTTGATGACGATGAATCTATTCGTTCGTTATTGCAACAGGAATTGGGCGATGCAGGTTATCATATTCAACAGGCAAGTAATGGCAAAGAAGCGCTTGAAATGGTGAGAAACATTCGCCCTCACTTGATTATTCTTGATATTATGATGCCCGAAATGAATGGGTTTGATGTGGCTGCAATCTTGAAAAATGATCCGCAAACCATGGATATTCCTATTATTGTTTTATCCGTAGTACAGGATAAGGCAAGGGGTTTCAGGGTGGGCGTGGACAGGTATCTTACCAAGCCGATTGATACGGGATTGTTATTTAATGAAATTGGAAGTTTACTCGAACAGGGAAAATCAAAAAGAAAAGTGATGATTGTGGATGAAGATACCGGTGCGGTAAAAACGCTCACCGATGTATTGACAACGAAAGGCTATGAAGTAACAGAGTCGATTGAAAAAGATTTAGTGGAAAAAGCCATTGCCAATCAACCTGATATTATCATTATTAACTCTGCACTTTCGGCTAAGCAGGATATTGTACAAACATTGCGTTTTGAAAAGGGATTGGAGAAGGTTTTGTTTGTGGTGTACCAATGATTTATGAATGATGATTTGGGAATGGTGAATGATCATCCGGAATGAACATTAAAGGTTAAAAGTGGAAAGTGGAATTATTGTATTAGTTGAAAGAATGCGTCAGCAAAACAATAAACCATAAACACCAAACCACAAATAATAAATAATAAACAACTAATAATAAACAAAAGATAAATGCAACATAAAATTTTAATAGTCGATGATGAAGCGCATATCCGTATGCTGATTGAACAAACGCTGGAAGAACTGGAAGATGAAGGCGTAGAATTTTTAACTGCGGAGAATGGTGAAATTGCATTGGAGATTATACAGGAAGAAAATCCACAACTCGTTTTTTTGGATGTAATGATGCCTAAAATGAATGGCATGGAAGTGTGTCGCCGGGTAAAGAAAGAATTGGGTATGGAAAAAGTGTTTATTGTATTACTTACGGCAAAAGGACAGGAAGCAGACCGGCAAAAAGGACTCGATGTGGGTGCTGATGTGTATATGACCAAACCCTTCGATCCCGAAGTATTGCTTACAAGAGCAAAAGAAGTACTTGGAATTGATTGAAGTTGATTTTCAATTCATATATTCCCTTAAACCTGCATGAAAAAATTTACGAATACATGGCGCAATCAATTTTAAAATCATTACTGGGTAAGCGAAGTGAAGTGACTGCGTGGCTGCATGTGTGGTTGGAAGCAACACATGCCGAAGTTGCGGTGGAAGATACCCGGAATGTGATTTTATTTGGTACCATGCCTGCAGGTGATACACAAAGTTTTCCTGTGTTATGGGAAAATGAAACCGAAGGATTTGTGCATGGTAAGGATCATCATGCATCATTACTTGCCGGATTATTAACCTTGATGGTGCAAAAGGAAGCAGAGAAGAAAAGGCTTGGTAATGAAGTGCTGAATGTTTACCAGGAACTGAATGTAATTTACAATTTTTCGGAAAAACTCACCGAGACGATTGATACGGATACCATTGCCCGGCTTGCTTTGGAGCAGGCTATGCATTCCATTCCATCGGGCAGTGGCATGATTGTTTTGTGGGATGAACAAAGCCGGCATTTAAGCATTGCATCCATTTTGGGAGATCCGCTTTTTGATGAAGAAAACCTTATGCTGAATAGTAGCATTTTATTGCGCATAGGATTAAGCGGACAATCCGAAATAGTAAGCGATGTTTCGGTATTGAAAGAAAAGGGCATTGTAACGGATGGTGTGCAATCGCTTATTTATGCAGGTATGAAGGTGAAGCAACGAATGGTAGGTGCGATCATTTTGGCTGCAACAATACCTGACCAATACACAGCCGCGCATTTAAAACTATTGGTAACACTTGCCCTGCAATCGGCTACCGCCATTGAAAGCGCAACGTTATATGAAAAAAATATAAATGAAGTACGTGAGCGCGAAGAAGCGATTTTGCGCATTCATGAAATCACCAAAAAATTTGTTCCTAGTGAGTTTATTTTATCACTCGGTAAAAAAGCTATAACGGATGTAAGGCTTGGCGACCTTGTAGAAAAGAATGTAACCGTGTTATTTACTGATATCAGGGATTTTACCACATTATCAGAGAATATGACACCGAAGGAAAACTTTCGCTTTGTTTCATCCTTCAATGAGCGGCTTGGCCCCATTATCAGGAGCCATCATGGGTTTATTAACCAATACCTTGGTGATTCCATCATGGCCATTTTTCCCGGTAACCCGGCAGATGCATTGAATGCTGCTA
Source organism: Chitinophagaceae bacterium (assembly GCA_041740575.1). GTDB lineage: Bacteria > Bacteroidota > Bacteroidia > Chitinophagales > Chitinophagaceae > Phnomibacter. The sequence goes on from JBGSLS010000028.1 coordinate 25,338, forward strand.
TTGAGATGCAGCAAGCTATACACCAACTGAATGTAGAAAGGCTGCACATGAGTCTTCCGGCTATAAAAGCAGGCATTGGCATGCATACCGGCCCGCTTATTATGGGTATAACGGGTGATGAGCACCGGCTTGATGCTGCCACTATTTCCGATACGGTAAATACCGCAGCCCGCATTGAAGGACTTACCAAATATTACAAATCTCCCTTATTACTGAGCAGCCATACGCTCAATCATATTCCCGAGCCCCATCATTACCATTTCAGACGTTTAGGGAAAGTTTTACTCAAAGGAAAAAATAATCATCTTGATATTGTGGAATGCCTGAATGGCGATAATGAAACCACGAGGAAAACCAAGGCGCTTACCATTCATAAATTTAATGAGGCGGTTCATTTTTTTCAGCAGCAGCAATTCGCAAATGCCATAGAATTATTCAGGCAAATTCTTGCCATTGATCCCGATGATTATACAGCAATCATTTTTATGGAAAAAGCTACCCAATATTTATATCATGGAGCTCCTGAAAATTGGAGTGGTGCGGTAGAAATGCAGATTAAATAGTAACGGGCCGGATAAATAAATTCTATTACCCGATAAAAAAAATGGGGCATTCAGCATAATGTTATATGAATATTGAAAAATGTTCATATTTTACTCTGCAAATAAAACATAACATTATGCCCAACGTAGTTGTCCTTTATCCGCATCCAACCGATGCCGGTCAGTTTGAAACCGATTATGTAGTCCATACTGCACTATTGCACGAGAAAACCGGCATCCCAACGGATGTGAAACCTTATACGGCTACAAAATTTTTCCCCAATCCTGATGGAAGTGCCCCTGCTTTTTACCGGATGTTTATGATGTCGTTTGAAACCATGGAAGCTTTGCAAGGAGCCATGTCTTCTCCCGGTATGCAGGAAGTGGCAGCCGATGCATTCCGGATTTCTTCGGGCGGCGCCCCGGTAATCATGGTGGGTTCCTGAATCAAAGAAAGAAAGCGGAATAATTTCATTCTTTACATCACAAACCTGCATATAAATTTTTTTACGTAAAAAATATATAAACAATAATCATGGCACAAGCAATTAACCTTCAGCTAATACAAAAGCCAAAATCATTTTTAACGCTTGGTATTGTCATATTCCTTTTTTTATTTGCAGGAAGATTTATTGTTAAGGATGCCTTTCCTTATTTTGGTCTTGATAAAGAAACTTTTGGCAGGTATTGGGATTATAAGTGGCCGCTCATCGGGAATATTTCCGGTGGCCTTTTAGCCTTAATAATCGGGCCGTTCCAATTTTATAAAGCATTTAGAAACAAATTTATGACCGCCCACAGATGGTTGGGGCGGGTCTACTTAACCGTAATTTTAATTGGAACAATAAGTTCAACTTATTTAGCCTGGACAAGTGCCTACAGGGTGAATTTTTCCTGGGCTTTTGGTTTACAAAGTTTGGCTTTTGCATGGATTACAACTGCAATTATGGCTTATGTTTCTGTAATGAGAGGGCGTATTCTTCAACACAAGGAATGGATGGTACGGAGTTATGTTGTCACATTTGCTTTTGTAACCTTTCGCTGGCTGAACGAATTAAGTACGGTTAAAGCGCTTATGCCCGAATTTGCAGAAAGAGGGCCAACTATAATTTGGCTATCATGGACAATACCATTATTGATTACAGAGATTGTATTAAGCTGGAGAAAGAAATAACTGCTGCATTTTACTTTTTCTGAAAGATAGAATCTTTAATGTATATCCGATATAGCAAAAGATACGAATGGATTCTTACCATTAAGTTTATCATGCTTAAAGGGTTTAGATGTTAAGCTGGTTCCTGAAGACAATAATGAAAGCTTTCGAATTTAATTTATTTATAACAGTCTCTTTTTCATAGAGGGGCATTAAAACAATCATCATGAAAACAGTAGGTATCATCGGCGGTTCAGGCTTTATAGGAAGCTATAACACGCAAAAATTTTTACAGGAAGGGTATAAGGTAAAAGTATCTTCCACCGACATTTCCAATAAGGAAAAGTATCAGCATTTGCTTGGTCTTGAGCATGCAGAAAATTTAGAAGTTGTACAGCTTAATGTAGAAAATAAGCAGGAGCTTAATGATTTTCTGCAAGGCTGCAACATCGTAATTCATGGTGGCACTCCATTTCAATTAGATGTGAAGGACGTAAAGGCAGAACTGTTTGACCCAACCATCAAGGGAACTGAAAACTTTTTGGAAGCAGTGGTAACTACCCCCGGTATTGAAAAAGTAGTCTTTATTGCATCGGTGGCGGCTTACAATACCAACTTTCCGCTATTGCCCGAAGGCAAAACCGAAGGTGATCAGATCACAGAAGATGATGTACCCTTTATGAGTGAGCAGGGCCACCCCTATGCGCAAGCCAAGTTTATTGCCAATCAGGTGGTAAATAAATTTATTGGCGATCATCCTGCATTGAGTTTTGAGATAACTTCTGTTGCACCGGTAGGTGTAATGGGCAAATCTTTATCCAACAGGCAAGATTCCACTTCAACAGGTATTCAATTTTTGTTTAAAAACAAGATTGCCCCTAATCCATTCATACAAATGCTGTATGATATGGATTTATTGTGGGCGCTCGTTGATGTAGAAGATGTTGCTGAAGCCATCTACAAAGCGGCTACTATCCCTGATCTGCATGGTAAGAACTATCTTTTATCCAGTGAAAGTTACCAGATATCAGATATTACCTTAATGCTGAATAATCAAGCCCCTGCCAATAATCCTGTGGTAGTGTATAGTTCCGATTTAGCAAAAAAGGATCTTGGAATAGCATTTAAACCTGCAAGTATTCCTTTGCATAACTATACTACATAAGAGCGCAGATGGCATTAAATTTTCTTTTAAAAAACACAATCAAATTTTTTTAATCTTTATTATGCCCCTCAAAGCATCTGATTTACCAGTCCTTTCAACCCATACATTTTTCCGGTATTTCAGCTTTGCCATTTTGTATGTTGCGCAAGGTATTCCTGAAGGCATTACCTATTTTGCCATTCCTGCCTGGATGGCCATGAATGGAAAAACCCCGGGGGAAATTGGCGCCTTTGTGGGGGTGCTGGGTATACCGTGGAGTTTTAAATTCCTCATTGCGCCGCTCATGGACCGCTACACATTTTTACCGATGGGCAGGCGCCGGTCCTGGGTGTTATTGGGCCAATTGGGTTTGGTAGTAAGTTTTTTAATGTTGGGGTTGGTGCCCGATCCGTTGAATAATCTCTCCCTGTTGATGGCAGGCGGTTTTATGGTGAGTTTTTTCGGCGCTTTTCAGGATGTAGCTACCGATGGTATGGCCATTGATATGGTTCCTGTGCACGAACAGGCAAGGGCAAACGGCCTGATGTGGGGTGCCAAAATCATGGGCATATCCGGTTCACTTTTTGCAGGAACCTGGTTAATCAATCACTATGGATTACGCGAAGCAACGATTGCACTGGCCATGCTTGTTGCTTTCATCATGCTGGTTCCAATGCTGATTCGCGAACGGCCCGGCGAAAGGATTTTACCATGGTCCAAAGGCGTTGCTTCCGCCGAAGCTGTAAGTATGCAACTTGATAGCTTTGCCAAAATTTTCAAAAGCTTATTCAAAGTATTTTTTCTGCCTTCGAGCCTGTTTATGGGGGTGGCTTTCTTCCTGTTCAATATGTGTATTTCATTATTGGAAACCATGTTGCCGGTGTTTACCATTCAGGAAATTGGCTGGACCAATGAAAAATATTCCAACTTGTTTTCCAGCACATCACTTGTTGCAGGGTTATTAGGCATTATTGCCGGTGGTGCTTTGGCCGATTTTTTCGGGAAGCGCAGGATGATGAGTATCTACCTGTTTCTTTTTGCAGCGGTAATGGTGGCCATGGCGGTTTTCAAATTATATTGGGGTACCGAGCATTTTATTACCGGATTCATGGGGTTGTATTATACCTTGTATGTCTTTATTTCCATTGCATCTTTTGCCATTGGCATGCAATTGTGCTGGACCCGTATTTCGGCTACACAGTTTACCCTGTACATGGCCATCTCCAATGTAGGCAGATCGGTAGGGGCAGCATTGCTTGGGCCGTTGAAAGCTAATTTGCCCTGGGAAGATATTTTTCTTGTGGTAGCTGTGTTTTCGCTGGGGTCATTGATTTTTGTTATGATTATGCGGATAAATAAACACCTGGTAAGTGTGGATCAACTCGAAGCAGTACACCTGGAGAATGAAGAAGATTTATTGAGAAAAGTTTTGGCATAAATTGGCTTAAGGTTATGCAATTTTTATTGGCGGGTAGGATTAAGCGTCTCAACTATGGAACAAACAATCATTAAAAAAAGAATTGAATCAATAGACATTGTCCGGGGCATTGCCATGCTGATAATGGCACTTGATCATCTGCGGGATTATTTTCATATTACAGCCAATACTGATGATCCGTTAAACCTGGAAACAACTCATCCTGCCTTATTTTTTACAAGATTCATCACGCATTTTTGCGCGCCCATTTTTATATTTTTGTCAGGTACGAGTATTTACTTGCAAAGCCTGCGTAAAACAAAAAAGGAACTTGGGGTATTTCTGATAAAAAGAGGTTTGTGGCTGATATTGGTAGAGTGGACAATCGTAGCTTTTGCATGGACATTTAATCCGTCCTTTAGTATCCTGCCATTCCAGGTAATATGGGCTATCGGAATCAGCATGGTAGTACTCGGTATATTTACATTGCTCAGGCTTCCATATATAGCAATTTTTGCCATTGGAATTGTACTTGTTGCCGGTCATAACTTGTTGGATGCTTACGAAGCTGCACCGCATTTTAAGGCTGGCTTTTGGTGGGATCTGTTTCATCATGGTGCTTTTGTAACCTATCCCATCACCGATAATCATGTAGCCATGTTGGTGTATCCATTTCCTCCATGGACGGGCGTAATGATGCTGGGCTACTGCTCAGGTATTTTATTTACATCTAACTATACATCAGCCATCAGGCGTAAAATACTCATAAGGATAGGGATTGGATTGATCGTCTTTTTCATGCTCCTGCGTTTTTCCAATTTGTATGGTGATCCTGTACCATGGAGTCAACAATCTACATTTTTTTACAGCTTCCTGTCTTTTATTAAGGTAAACAAATACCCGCCTTCCTTATTGTACGTATGTATAACCATGGGCCCGGCCCTAATATTACTTGCTTTACTGGAGAAACCGAAAAACAAACTCACCGATGGATTGGTTGTATTTGGCCGTACTGCTTTTTTTTATTACATCGTTCACTTATATGTGATCCATTTGGTGGCTACTATATTATTTTTTGTAAGGGGGCATACCATGGAAGAAGCAGGTAACATTGGTGAAAAGTTTCCTTTTCTTTTCGTGGTTCCTGGTGAAGGTATTGGATTAGCAGGATTATATATTTTATGGATTTTACTGATTGCTGCATTATATCCACTATGTAAATGGTACGACAAATACAAAACAAAGCACACAGAAATATGGTGGCTTAGTTATTTTTAAAATGTACATCTATACAAATATTTTGTAACCTATTAATTATGCTACATACATTAAATATAACATGCATTTCGTGGATTTTGTTATTATATGCTGCGCCTTTAAATGCACAACCTGTATCACCGCAACTAAAGGCAAAAATGCTGGCGCGTGCAGATTCTTTTTCCTTACATCCGCCTTTTAAAGCCCCGCCGGGAGATGCACTTTCGCACAACACTTCGGGCTATGCAAAAATCATGTGTTCTGCCGTATTCATTACCGGACTCAACGCGGACTTTGCTGCCGAAAATGTAGGCTATTTTACAGCACCTTATCCCGAGCGTGCAAAAGTGGCAAAGCCTGTGGTGGATTATGAAAAGAAAACCGTTTCCATTGCACTGCCAAATGGTATAGTCTGTACCGCTATTTATACAGGCGATCAGGGTTGTGTTACCCTGCCCGAGGGAAGTAAGGCCCTTTTTTTTTACACCTGTTGAATTGACTGGAAACGGGTCGGATTCAGCGCTTATGCCTTGCTGATGGAGGCTGTGCCGGGAAAGTGAAAGATGTAAGTAAATTCAAATAAACGCTACCACCAAATGCATTCAGGTACAACAGCTGTTTTAGGAAAAAAGAAGCCACTGCCTCCGCTTTCCGAACATAGTTTTCTGCGTTACTTCACTTTTATTGTATTATATTTTTCACAAGGTATACCCGAGGGGATTACCATTTTTGCCATACCTGCATGGATGGCTATGAATGGTAAATCAGCCGGAGAAATAGCTACTTATAGCGCTGTCATTATTATTCCTTTCAGTCTTAAAATTTTATTGGCGCCCATTATGGAAAGATATACTTTTTTGCCCATGGGTCGAAGAAGGCCATGGCTGCTTTTTGGGCAGTTAGGTATTATGTGTGGGCTTATTGGGTTATCCTATGTTCCGGATCCGCTGAACAACCTTACCGTGCTCATCATTGCTGTGGTGTGTGTCCATATTTTTATCATGTTTCAGGACATTGCCACAGATAGTTTGGTGATTGATATTGTTCCGCTTGTGCAACAAGGAAAGGCCAATAGCTTAATGTGGGGAGCTAAAGTAGTGGGTACTTCATCATCGTTGGCCCTGGGCAGTTGGTTGATCAATCAATATGGATTTGCAAACGCTGTTTTCTGGATGTCGTTTTCATTATTTTTCATTATGCTGGTACCCCTTTTATTAAGAGAAAGACAAGGTGAAAAAATATTGCCCTGGTCGAAAGGTTCCACTTCGCCGGAGGCAGCATTGTTGGCTCTAGGTAGCTTTGGCAAACTCTTTACATCTTTTGGTAAGGTGCTTTTACTACGCAACCTTTGGTTATTGATTTTAAGCATATTTATCATTATGGCAGCCGTGCACTACCTGCGTACATTGCTTCCCATATTTACCATACAGGAGCTTGGCTGGAACAATGTTTTTTACGCTAATATTTATTCCACCACCAATTTGGTTGGGGGTATTTTGGGAATGGTTACCGGTGGATTACTTATTTATCGGTTTGGCATTATTCGTATGCTGCAGGGTGTACTTTTTTCAGCAGGCTTAATGGTTGTCTTCATTGCTTTTTCTGCTGCTATTTGGCCAAACAACAATTTTGTAATTGTATTCATCGGCCTTATCAACCTGTTCATTGTGCTGATATACATTTCGGTACTGGCATTGTCTATGCAAATGTGCTGGAAACGCATCTCAGCCATGCAGTTTACTTTTTGTATGACTATATTTAATGGAGCTTTAGCAACAGGTGCAGCATTAATAGGCGATCTTAGGAATCATTTTGAATGGAAAGGGATTTTTTTAATTTTTTCTGTTGCGGTATTTTCCGGTATGCTGTTATTACGATTTTTAAATGTGAATGAGCATTTTAAGCAGGTAGAACAGTTGGAAACTAATTATTTAGGAAAAGAACAGCCTGCGGCGAAATTTGCATAACCATATACATGGAAAATGAAATTCATATTATAGCATAAGTTTCAAAAAATGTTTTTTATATTTAGTCAGTATTTAAATAGCAGGATAATAATTCTAGTACTCCATGACGAATGTTGATGGTATCATTTTTATATATTTCCACACATCAGCCTTAAAGATCAGGTATTTTTTATATTAAAAAAAGCGGGGTAGCCGAAAACCGGTTAGAGTAGGCAACAAAATTTAATACTATGAAAAAGGGTAATTTCAGATTTGCTGCAGCATTTATTGTTATTTCATTATTCATGATGGGTTGTAATGAACCCGCAGAAAAAGCTGAAGAAGCAGAAGTAATAAATTCTGTAGCGGTTGCCAAACCTGATATGGCAAAAGTAAAGGCCGAAATTCAGGCGCTTGAAAACAGTTGGGCAGAAGCGGATAATGCCCGTGATGTAAATGCTGTTTTAGCCTTTTATGCCGATGATGCCGTTACCATGTCGGATGATATGGCTAATGTAACCGGCAAAGCAGCAATACAAAAAGATATTGAAGCAAGCATGGCTAAAAAGCCGAAGGGAGCCACCGTTGCTTATGATGTGGTTGAAGTATTTGGAGATGAAAATGTAGTAACTGAAGTAGGTAAGTACACTACCAAAGATGCGGGCGGAAAAGTTACAGAAGCGGGCAGGTATATGGCAGTTTGGGAAAAGCGTGATGGAAAGTATATTTGTATAAGGGATATGAACAATAGTGAAACCAAACAATAGGGTTTTAATTATTACATAATTATTCTTCCTGGCAGGATTTTGAAAATGGTTAGTATCCATTGAAAAGCCTGCATTTTTTTGAATCAGTACTATTGATAGCGGTTTAGCTATAGAATTGACCTGGTAAAAAGACTTTAGTCAAATGCCAGGTCAATTTTAAATTTCAGATCATTTATTGATGCAGCATTAGCCGGTCATTTATTTGAATTTCGTTTGGTAATTAAAAAACATTATAAATGGAACTTAAAAAAGTATAAGTAATCTGTTATGATGATTAAAAAATTTCAATACTATAACCTTGGCTATTGGTTTATGCTGTTTATAGTACTTTCCTTTGCCGGTTTTTATACTACTTATTTTACCAGGATTTTTGAACCTACTCCCAGCATTATTCATTTTCATTTTGTTTTAATGGCTTTATGGTTAGCTATGCTGATAGCGCAACCATTTTTAATAAAGTATAAAAAGCTGTCATGGCATAGGTTACTTGGGAAAATCAGTTATGTTTTGGTACCACTTTTATTATTTACCGGTTTTTTATTAATGCGGAATGAATATTACAGAAATATTGCACGATTGGAGAAGAAAGTGACGGATGGATTACAGCATTACAGCCCATTTGAAATTATAAAGATGGCATCATCAACTCCTATTGCATTAGTATATATTGTTTGGTTTTTGCTGTTTTATATACTAGCTATAAAAAACCGGCGTAAATCAAATCCACATGCAAGGTATATGGTAGCTACAGCGCTAACCCTTACCGGGCCTACTGTTGACAGAATCATAGGGATTCATTTTGGCATTGAGTCCATTGCAGGTGTATCATCTTTTATTATATCCTTTTTGCTGATTGATATAGTGCTCGGTTTCTTGTTATATCTTGATTATAAGCATAAAAGGGATACAAAAGCATTGCGCAATTGCCTTGTTATTTATGTGATTGGACAATTGTTTTATTTCATTGTGCCCCTGTTTGACTGGTGGCCGTTTGTATTGCAGCTTATTATGTTTCCCAAACCATAAAAAATAAATAAAATGGAAATAGTAGAAAAGCTCGTTGCATTTAATCTCAATTACATCGTCGCAGGTTTGATGGTGTTGTTTTATAGTCTGGAACATTTGTTTGAACCCCAATTTCAGATAGGAAACAAATCGCTTCATTGGGGGAATAACTTTCTTTTCCAGATCATTTTTTTTATCGTTAATATTTATTGGGCTATCGTAACAGTATATTGTATTGAACGGATGAACACAAGAGAAATAGGGCTTTTTTACCTGGTGGATATGCCTTATTGGGTAAAATTGATATTGGGAGTCGCCATATTTGATTTTGTAACCTATTGGTTTCATCGGCTCAGTCATACCGTTCCCTTCTTGTGGCGATTTCATCGGGTTCACCATAGCGATACAAAGATGGATGCTTCCAGCAATTTTCGTGCGCATCCTATTGAAACGTTTTTATGGTTTGGCACAAGCAATATGCTGGCGGCCGGTATTTTCGGCCTCGACCTGTTGACGTTTGGGTTATACTTTTTGATTATTACGCCCATGTTTTTTCTGGAGCATGCCAATCTTCGCTTTCCTGCCTGGCTCGATAAAACTTTTGGTTTGGTTTTTACCACACCCAATATCCATAAAATTCATCACGATCAGGATCAGCATTATACCGATTCCAACTTTGCCGATATTTTTATTTTGTGGGACAGACTTTTCGGCACATTTACCTACAAGCCTGTTGAACAGGTGAAATTGGGACTTGAAGAGTTTGATACAGAAGAAAGGCAAACTTTCTGGTACTTGTTAGCGAGTCCTTTTATGCAAATTAACCGTAAGATATATCACGCTAATAGCGATGTAAACAATAGTGTTAAAAAGCCGGATATACGGTTATAATAAAAAGCAATTTTCAACCTGATTACGATAGTATGTATGTGTGCTTTTTCCGGATTATTTAACCATAGAAAACTATTTATCCAAGTTTTAATTGCATTTTTAGACTTTTTCAATTCTATTTTATGAAGATTTCCCTGATTTTATTGCTATCATTTTTTGTCTTTAGCGGGTTTTCCCAAAAAGTACATAAGGCTCCGGCAGCAGCATTGGATGCCATACAGGAAAAGGAAATAAAAAGGGATTTATATGATCATGCAGATGCCATGTATAAAGGCCGTGGTGCCGGTACCATTAATGAGTTGAATGCAGCTATTTGGGTTGGCGAAAAGTACAGGAGTATTGGCTTGGAGCCAGCGGGCGAAAACCATACTTATTACCAGTTTTTTAATATGTGGCGAAACCGGGTGGCCTCATCAAGCACGGTGAATATTAATGGTCGTGCACTTTCATTGTGGACCGAAGTTGCCATAGCACAAATGGCCCCTTTTGAAATGGAAGCGCCAATTGTATATATCGGAAATGCAACTGCAATAGATGTAAGCACAATTGATGTAAAAGGAAAAGTTGTGGCTTTTGATGCAGTGCCCGGAATACTGAATTACAATATGTCGCTTCCTACATGGCGGTATCAACGATACATGATGACTAAATATGGTAATGCCCTGATTGCCAAAGGCGCTGCGGCGCTCATATTGATTGGTGATGATGAAACTGAAACTACATGGGCAGATGCCATTGAAAATTTTAATGAAGGCAGTTTTGATTTGGAAGGTGGCCCAAATGAAAAAGTTAATGCTAAGATTCCCGTATTTTGGCTTCATGCTGATGCCAAAAATGAATTAATTGGTTCAACTTCCGTGTTAAAGGCCAATATTATTATAGAACGGTTTCTTTATCCTTCTGTAAACATTGCAGGTATAATACCAGGCACGGATCCTGTGCTTTCAAAGGAATATGTTCTCTATAGTGGGCACACCGATGCACATGGTATTCGTAACCCCATAAATGGTGACAGTATTTATTATGGAGCCGATGACAACGGAAGTGTAAATGTTGCTATGCTTGCGGTGGCAAGGGCTTTTAAGAAAAATCCCGGTAAGCGATCTGTAATGTTTGTTATTCACGGTACAGAAGAAAGGGGTTTGCTGGGTTCGCGTTTTTTTTCATCGCATCCTACTGTTCCCATTGAAAGTATTGTTGCCGTCCTAAACGGAGATATGATTGGAAGAAACCATCCTGATAGTGCTGCGGTTTTAGGAATTCAACCGCCGCACCTTACTTCAAGCGATCTTGCAAAAATGGTACTTGACGCCAATAGCGAAGGCCCCAATTTTAAACTCGATACGCTTTGGGATAAAGCTGAACATCCTGAGGGTTGGTTTTTCAGGAGTGACCATCTGCCGTATGCACGGTTAGGTATTCCTTCGATTATGTACACAACGTTGTTACATCCCGATTATCATACACCAAAAGATAATGCTGAGGGTATTGATTATACAAAACTTAAAAAAATGACAGACTGGATGTTCCTTACGGGGTGGAAAGTAGCCAACGCAAACCAACGTCCGAACCGGGAAGCGAATTTCAAACTGGAGCGTTAGAATCACTATAAAAAATAAATTATCTAATGGAACATTCAAGAAGAAACCTGCTAAAATCACTCACCGCTCTGGCAGGTGGAAGTATGTTGCCATTTGCCGGGAAAACTCATCCAATGGAGGGCGAATTCCCATGGCAAAATGATGAAACGACAGATTTATCAGAAATTGTAAATCTGTTTGATTTTGAAAAAATGGCCGAAGGCAAAATGACTAAAATGGCCTATGAGTATGTAGCAAGTGGTGCGGCAGATGAATTTACCGTTCGTTGGAACAGGCAGGCATTGGATGCCATCAAACTTAACCCTACTGTACTTACCGACGTTTCCAAACTGGATACAAGTGTTTCACTTTTTGGGCATAAGCTGGATTATCCAATCCTTGTTGCACCTACTGCTTTTCATAAAATTATGCACCCTGAAGGCGAGCTTGCAACTGCGCGGGGTGCAGGTGCTGCTTCAGCCATTTATGTGGTTAGTTCATTTACTACCACACCCATTGAACAATTGGCAAAAGTGGCTACTCAACCGCTATGGTTTCAGCTGTATGTGCGGGATGACCGGGCATTTACAAAAGATCTTGTTCATAAGGTGGAATCGCAGGGCTGCCGTGCGCTTTGTATTACAGTAGATACCCCTGTTGCCGGTGTCCGTAACCGTCAGGAAAGGGTGAATTTCAAATTGCCTTCCGATGTTAATGCCCCTTACATGGTTAACCCCGGGCCACAAAAATTACCCCTTACCTGGAAAGAAATTGAATGGCTGATATCATTTGCAAAAATTCCTGTGCTGGTAAAAGGGATATTAAATCCCGATGATGCTGAAAAAGCCATTCAGTCTGGTGTATCGGGTATTATTGTTTCCAACCACAGCGGAAGAAATTTAGACACTGTGCCCGCTACCATCGAAGCGCTTCCGCGAATAGTTGAAAAAATTAATAAAAGAGTACCTGTGTTAATGGATGGTGGCATACGTCGCGGAACCGATGTTTTAAAAGCCCTTGCAATGGGAGCCAATGCAGTATTGGTGGGCAAACCCATCTGTTTTGGATTAGCCTGCGGTGGTGCTGAAGGGGTAACGAAGGTGCTTACTATCCTGCGGAATGAATTTGAACTTGCAATGGCACTTACTGGAAGGGCAAATATTGCTGATATTGATGCATCTGTGATTTGGAAGTAAAATACACCGAAGGTGACTAATGAAAAAGATTATGCAACAAGATAAAATAAATCAAACTGCTTCGATTAATACCAAAGCCATTATTGTTGGCATGATCCTAATATCAATCATCGTACACATTGGTTTTGGCGCTACTTATATCAAAAAGTTTCCTTTGTTTCAGGATTACAACTGGGTGCATCATATTCATGGCGCATTAATGGGCGCCTGGGTAATGCTACTGGTAGTTCAACCATTCTTAATTCATCTTAAAAAATTCGCTACACATCGTTGGCTGGGTAAGTTGAGTTATGCTATTGCTCCCTTTATGATAGTGTCTATGTTCTTTATAGCCCGGTATAATTATCAAACCGGAATTACTGAAAAATCAGCAGCCGATGTAATGGCCGGACAATCAATCACATGGATGCAGATCGTGATGTTTGTATTGTTTTATTCGTTGGCCATTTACTTTAGAAGGAACACCTTTTATCACATGCGTTTTATGATTGGTACAGCCATCATCATGCTTGGACCTTCAATGAACAGGCTTATTTTCAGCTATTTTCCCGAAGTGCCGGTAATAACCATTCTGTTGATTGTGTTATATGTAAAAACAGGCCTTGCTGCTGCCTTATTTTTCAGCGACATAATTAAAAGGAAAAATTGGAAGCCTTATGGTATTGTGTTTTCAGCATTCCTGTTTTCTGATGTAGTATTTTATGCCCGTTATTCAGATGTATGGCAGGCAGTAGGTGAATTTATAGTGAATACGTTTTATTAAAGAGATTTATAAAAGATATTTTCTCTCCATGCAAAAAATAAATCTGCTTTTTATTACAATACTCTTATCGGTAATGGTACATGCTCAACATGTGACCGGTGAAGAACGTGCTGTGCAGCAATCCATTGAGAAAATGTTTACTGCTTTAACCAATGCAGATACAATAGCTTTGAAATTATACTGTACAGGTGATGTAAAGTTTTATGAATACGGCCAAATATGGACGATAGATACCTTGATTCAAAAAGTAATGCAGACCAAATCCATTACTGATTTTAAACGAACCAACAGCTTTACGTTTGTAAACACAACAATTAATAAAAAATCAGCATGGGTTACTTACTATCTGGAATCCATCATTACAAGTAATGGTAAGCAGGAAATTATTAACTGGCAGGAAACTGTTGTGCTGAAAAGAGAAAAACGACAATGGAAAATTGATGTATTACATTCAACAAGAATCATAAAAAATTAAAACTGGCTATATGAAAAAATTATTCACGGCGATTTGTATTGCGTTGTCATTTACCGCTTTTACACAAACAAACATTATTTATGATGTAGTGCTTATGGGCGTACGAGTAATTGACCCTGAAACAAAATTAGATGCCGTGAGAAACGTAGGCATCTTCAATAACCGCATTGCACAGATTAGTAGTGAACCCATGCAGGGCAAAGAGATCATTAATGTGAAGGGTTTGGTTGTAGCTCCGGGCTTTATTGATTTGCATGTACACGGGCGCAGTAATGTAGAGCAGGAGTACCAATTGCACGATGGTGTTACCACAGCACTGGAACTGGAATGGGGCATAGAGAATTTAAAGGAATGGTATGCTTCCCGGAATGCAAAGGCCCTTATCAACTATGGTGCGAGCGTTTGCTGGCCTTACGAACGGTTTAAGGCAATAAACAAGGACGAGAAATTATTGAATGAAATGCGCGGGATTAGTAGTAAAGGACAGTCTGGTTTAGCCGCTATGCAGGACCGGATACAGCACACCTATACACTGGGCATCGAAGGCAATCAAATGAGTTCCGTACTTGATAACATTAAAACATCATTGGCAGAAGGCGGTATCGGAATAGGTGTTCCCATTGGATACTTACCTACTACAAAACCCGAGGAAATGTATCAGGTATTCAAATTGGCAGGTGAATTAAACGCACTTGTGTTTTCTCATGTAAGGCAGCCTGACATTATTTCGATACAAGAAGTAATAGCCGATGCCATTCTTACGCATGCACCGCTGCATATTGTGCATATCAACAGCATGTCCTTAGGTAGCATTCAAATGGCACTTGACATGGTTACAGCTGCACAGCAAAATAAATTTGACATCACTACTGAATTGTACTCCTATACAGCAGCCTCAACACGGCTTCAGAGTGCTATGTTTACCGAAGGCTGGCAACAGAGACTGGGTATAAGCTATGAAGATCTTCAATGGGTGGCGACTGGTGAACGGCTTACTAAGGAAACATTTGAAGCTTATCGCAAATCGGGTGGACTCGTCATTATGCACATGATGAAACCCGAATGGATCAGAACAGGTATCGCTGCGCCGGGTGTAATGATTGCATCAGATGGCATGCCCTATGATAAATTAGCCCATCCCCGCACCGCCGGAACTTTTTCAAGAGTACTCGGTAAATATGTTAGAGAAGAAAAAGTGATTGATTTAAATACAGCCATTGAAAAAATGACATTGCTGCCTGCAAAGCGGTTGGAAAATATTGCACCAACTATGCGTTTCAAAGGAAGAATACAAGTGGGTGCTGATGCAGACATCACCATTTTTAATCCTGAGACAGTTACTGACAAAGCAACATTCGAAAAAGGGTTGGAATTTTCAGCAGGTATTGAATATGTATTGGTGAACGGAACTTTTGTGTTGAAGAATGGAAAAACAGTAAGCAATGTTTTTGCCGGACAGGCGGTATATGGAAAGTTTAAAAAGTAGTGAGCCTGATTTCTTAATGAACTGCATGCAAAATAAAACATTATAATTTACAATAATGAAATCCCCACGAACTGCCGTACACTCAGCACGAATGATCATTTGGGGATTCCATATAACAAATAAAACCAGCCTCTACGGACGTAGATGCGCACTAAAAAATACACACATGAAAATGAAAAAGCTTTTAATCGTTCCTGCCTTGTTATTATCCCTTCACAGTTTTTGTCAGCACGATAAACACGTAGAAGATAATGTACAACATAGCCATAATCACCTTGCGCATATGCAGGCGAGCAGGGCGCATGTTTTTTATGTGCATAATTTACCTTCTCCAAAGCTTATGAAAGGAATTGGTAATTCAACGATGAAAATTGAAACCAAATCTGAAAAAACACAGGCTTATTTTAACCAGGGTATTTCATTACTCCACGACTTTTGGGATTTTGAAGCATACCGGGCTTTTAAAGAAGCAATCCGGAATGACTCTGCAGCCATAATGCCCTATTGGGGTTTGTTGCAAACAGTAGGCCCTGATGAAGACAGTGTATATAAAAGCAATAAAATAAAAGCGGTTGAACAAATAAAAAAGCTGCTACCCACTGCAAACGCTCACGAAAAACTTTACGGGGAAATTTCGCTGTTACCGGACTCACTTAAAGAAATGGCATATCCGGAAATAAGTAAAAAGTATGAACTCATCATTCACAAGTTTCCTGATGATATTAATGCAAAACTATTTTTGGCACTTATGAAAATGAGTGGGTATGATACAGACATGAAACCTATGGAAGGGCAGATGTATAGTGAATTTTTGTTGAAAGATGTACAACGGATGTCACCCAATGATCATGGGTTTCATCATTACTGGATCCACCAGATGGAACACTGCTGCCCCGAAAGGGCGCTTGAAAGTGCCGATGTATTAACAAGTCTTGCGCCCAAATCGGGCCATATTGTACACATGCCCGGCCATATTTACAATCGGGTAGGCGATTATAAAAGGGCGCACGATGCATTTGTAGCTTCGGTAAAAACAGACTCTGCTTATATGAAAGAAGAAGGCATTGAAGAAGTGGATAACTGGAATTACATTCACAATATCAATTACCTGATCAATAACTGTGTGCATGATGGCAGGCTTACGGAAGGACTTTATTATGCGGAAAGATTAAAGTATATGCCGGTAAATAAATACCGGAAAAAAGTATATGAAGGAACTTTTTTTAACCAGGGATTACTGGCACCGGCCAAAATGCAGATGGCATTTGGCAACTGGGGACAAGCAGCACAGCAGTTTGATGGGGTTGTTGATAAGGACACTGTTTTTGGCTATACCAACATGGAGTTTAAGAACGGGCTGACGTTTTTTGTTAAAGGCATGAATGCGTTGCAGAATAATAATATGGCCGAAGCCGAAAAATACTCAACGGCATTGGATGCACTGCTTTGGCGCAATGCAAAGCAAACCGGAAAAGACAGTACTCTAAATCCATGGTATCAAAATACACTGAACACTGCAAGCCTTGAAATACAGGGTTGCATGGAAAGCTATCGCGGTAATTATGAACCTGCCATAAAGTTGCTTGAAAAAGCACAAAAACAAGAAATAGAACTTGGTTATGGCGAGCCGCCCCTGTATGCCCGTCCTGTTGCCGTAAGCATTGGCGATGCACAAATAAAGGCAGGGAAATATGATGATGCCATTGCAACCTATCAGGCACTATTGGTAAGATTTCCGAAAAGTGCCTTTGTATATCATTATTTGTGTAAGGCTTATGTAAAGAAGGGTGATACAGGTAAAGCAAAGGAATATGAAATGCTGTTAAAAGCGGCGGCCGTTTATGCCGATCCCGGTATTTATGGAGACTTATAAATCAATCATTAAAAATATCCACACCTGGAAAAGAATGGATGGCCATTATGTAATTCCTGCCGGCATAGCTGCAGTAAAAAATCAGGATGTTATGAAGGATTAAATAATTATATGTGAGACGAGTAAAAATCTTCATTGATAATTTAAAAAAATATGATTCATTTTAAAATAACCATCCTGTTTATCGCTTTGATAAATATTTTTTCTTTTCAGCTTATAGCTCAAAAGAAGTTTGAATTGGCAGACTATGCAAAGTTGGTCAATATCTCCGACCCGCAAATATCGCCGGATGGTAAAAGCGTAGTGCTTGTGGTTTCGCGACCTGACTACGTAAACAACAGGTTTAATACCGAATTGGTTTTGGTAGATGTGGCTTCGGGTAGTAAAAGAGTGCTGACACAGGAAAGGATTACCGTATCAAGTCCGCGCTGGTCGCCCGATGGAGCGCAATTGGCTTTTATAGCTAAGGCAGGGCTGGGAAAAGATGCAACCAACCAGATTTTCTTACTTTCTATGCTGGGCGGCGAAGCAAAGCAAATAACCAAAGCACCCAAAGGCGTGCAACATTTTGCGTGGAGTCCTAACTCCGCAGATATTGCTTATGCCGCATTGAATGAACCCAAAAACAAACAGGAAATTGAAAAGGGTTTTACAGCTTTTGAAATAGCCAACAACGATATATTTGTGGGTAGTCAACCCATGCCTGCACATATTTGGTTGGTAAATGCAATTACGGGTGAGCATAAAAGGTTAACTGACGGTGATTGGAGTTTACCACTTGTAATTCCCCCGGGACCGCCATCATCACCCTTCTCGTGGTCGCCTGATGGAAAAACCATCCTGTTTGTAAAGGTCGCAACTGCCTATTCCGGCGATGGACAAAAGCGAACCATTCAAATGCTTTCCCTTGCTGATGGCAGCTACAAGCCATTAACTGCAAGAACCAAACTGGAATCGTACCCGAATTTTTCACCCAATGGCAGCAACATTGCCTATTGGTATAAAACTTCAGGTATCAATGAAAGTATCAATGAAATTTGGGTTACAGGCGCAGCGGGTGGAGAAGGTAAAGCGGTTTCCACAAAGTTGAACAGGGATCTTTTTCTGTCGGCATGGATGCCCGACAACCAAACCTTACTGGTAGGCGGGCACAATGACAATAAAACTTCCATGTGGACCATGACATTAGATGGTAAAACAACACCGGTGGATATAGGTAGTATTAGTCCAGCCTGGTCTTTTTGGATGGATGCTTCGATCAGTAAAACGGGCGCTTTTGCCTTTACGGGTACGGAGCCAAATAAGCCGGCCGAATTATATTTTATGGCATCCACCGCAGCCAAACCTGTTCAGCTTACCAACTTCAATAGTGAAATAAGTAAAATGACTTTGGGCAAAACAGAAACCATCCGGTGGGAAAATGATGGTTGGAAGCAATGTGGTATTGTAACCTATCCTGCCAACTATGAAAAAGGCAAAAAGTATCCGCTTGTGCTGGTCGTTCATGGAGGTCCGGCAAGTACTTCTGTAGAGCAGTTCTCAAGGTTTGCGCAAATACTGGCCAATGAAGGCTACTTTGTATTTGAGCCCAACTACAGGGGCAGTGATAACTTGGGTGCAGCCTACAAACTGGCCATTGTACAAGATGCCGGTGCAGGGCCTGGCCGTGATGTGATGGCAGGTCTTAAACAACTTACTTCAACAGGTATGATTGACACTGCTAAAATAGGGGTAAGCGGTTGGTCGTATGGTGGCTTTATGACGGTATGGCTTGCCGGTCATTATGGTGGCTGGAAAGCGGCTGTTGCAGGGGCTGCTGTAACGGATTGGGTTGACCAATATAATATAGGAGATGCCAATGTTGCTCGTGGAAACGCTATCGGTGGATCGCCCTGGGTTGGAGATAACATGAAAAAGTACATTGAGCAATCGCCTATTACCGAAGCTAAAAATATTAAGGCACCAACGCTGATATTGGCCAATACCGGCGACCCAAGAGTACCTGTTACGCAATCCTATAAATTATATCATTCGCTTGTAGACAATGGCACGGTTACCAAATTTATTGGCTGGCCCATCCCGGCGCACAACGCCACCGATCCCGTTACACAAATGGAAGTGTCGAGGCTTTGGCTAAACTGGATGAATACATATTTAAAATAATAATTATTCATCTCAAGAAAATTTCTATTGCATTTTTTGGCTCGCCTTCTTTGGTTTCTTTTTATACAAGTTAATCCCAAAGTACCTTACTGATCTGACTTTTGAATATTGGGGTAATAAAACCATTTTTGATAACAGTATTAATCCATCCTGATGTACATATTTTGTTACTATATTTCCATTCGCTTTATATTTGATGGACTGAACCATGCATAAAGGATTCCTTACTTTTTTATGCTGGTTTATTGCTAAATCAGGCCAACTATGGATGCTCAAAAAGAAAAACAACTGCTTGATACCTACGAGGACTTTATGAGCCTGATGATGGATGACAAGCCATTGGAATTTATAGATAAAGTGGTGGCGCATAATTTAATGGGCTATGGAACCACTGTAGATGAAAAGGTTTTTGATATAGAGCAGATTAAGAATATTGTAATTGCTCAGCGCAATCCGGGCGAAGGCATTAGTATTAAGTTTGAGAAAACGCCTGTTTTTCAAAACCTTTCCCCTGCTGAAGATGCAGCTCTTTTTGTGGATGAAGTAAAAGTGTTTATTTCTGCTGCGGGCGAAATGAATTTGCTGCATGTCAGGGTCAGCAGTATGTTTTATTTTTTTAAAGATGCATGGAAATTGGTGCATTGGCATGCATCAGAAGGCGTTAAAACAGAGAATGATACTTTTCACCTAAACGAATGGAAGCACAAGACTGAAATGCTTCAAAAGCTGGTAGATGAAAAAACAGCGGAGTTAGCGCAAAAATACCGGCAGGACAAAATAGATGCAGCCCTTGACAGGTTGCGGGCAGAGATCGCATCCATGCGAACCCCTAACGATCTCGAGCGTATTACTCCGCTTGTGTGGAGGGAACTCATTACCCTTGGTGTACCTTTTTTCAGGTGCGGCGTTTTTATCATTAAAGAAGAAGAGCAATTGGTGCATGCCTATTTATCGAAACCCGACGGGGAACCCCTTGGCGTATTGCATCTCCCCTTTGACGGTCCAACTACCACCCGGCTTACAATTGAGCATTGGAAGCAGCAAAAAGTATATACCGAACATTGGGATAAAGAACAATTTAAGGAATGGGTTTCATCCATGATGGAACAGCATCAGATAAGTGAAGCGAAACAATATCAATCGGGAGACGCGCCACCCGATGAATTGTGCCTGCAGTTTATTCCCTTTAAACAAGGCATGATATATGTAGGTAGTAGTAAACCGCTTTCCGATGAGCAGATAAACCTTACGCAATCACTTGCTGATGCATTTGCAGTGGCTTATGCGCGTTTTGAAGATTTTAAACAATTGGAGGAAGCCAAAGCTAAAGTAGAAGGAGCCCTTGCTGAATTAAGGGCTACCCAAAACCAACTGATTCAGTCGGAAAAAATGGCATCGCTTGGAGAACTAACTGCAGGGATTGCACATGAAATTCAGAACCCGCTCAACTTTGTAACCAACTTTAGCGAGGTAAGTAAAGAATTGATTGTGGAGATGTTGGAAGAAGTACAAAAGGGAAACTTTGATGAAGTATCGTTAATTGCAAATGATATAGTAGGCAACCTTACAAAAATAAACCATCACGGAAAGCGTGCCGATGCCATTGTAAAAGGTATGCTGCAACACAGCAGGCATAGTAATGGCATTAAGGAATTAACCGATATCAACAGGATGGCCGATGAATATTTTCGGCTTGCATACCAGGGATGGCGGGCAAAGGAAAAAGCATTTAATGCTACCCTGCATACGGATTATGATGCTGCCTTACATACAGATGAATCGGGTAAAGGGGCTGTAAATATTATTGCCCAGGATGTAGGCAGGGTATTGCTCAACCTTTTCAACAATGCTTTTTATGCCGTGGCAGAAAAGAGAAAAAAATCTAAAGAAAATTATGAGCCTATTGTGTCGCTTTCTACCAAACTGAAGGGTAATAAAGTAATGATTTGGGTGAAGGATAATGGAAGTGGCATACCACAAAAAATACTCGATAAAATTTATCAGCCATTTTTTACCACCAAACCAACGGGGGAGGGAACGGGACTCGGGTTGTCGCTAAGCTTCGATATTATAAAAGCGCATGGCGGCGAAATGAAAGTGGAAACCAAATTCAATGCACCACCTTTTGGAGAAGACTCGGGTACTACATTTCAAATTATTTTACCCAAAAAATCCTGAACGCTTCAACCTGTAATTTGAAATAATGATACTTTCTTTATCTGATTATAGATTTGATCTCCACTTCTTAAATGTAAATTAATGTTGAAATATTATTCTATTTTGTGTTTTTGGGCGCTTTTGAATTTTTCAGCCATTGCCCAAAATCCACGTGCACGCGATATTGGAATTCCATTTGATGGCACCACGGGTAAGTTCAATGCCATTACCGATGTAAAGGGTGTAGAAGTAGGTTACAGCACCATTATTTCCGGCGAAGGGAAAAACATAAGGGGCAATGGGCCGGTACGTACCGGGGTTACCGCTATTTTACCAAGGGGAAGAACCAATAATCCAGTGTATGCCAATTGGTACACGCTGAATGGCAATGGCGAAATGACAGGTACCACCTGGGTAACGGAATCTGGCTTCCTCGAAGGACCGGTAATGATTACCAATACCAATAGTGTAGGTGTAGTAAGGGATGCGGTGCTGAAGTGGTATGTGAAATCAGGTTTTTACAAGGAAGATTTTTGGTACACCTACCCCGTAGTGGCCGAAACCTACGATGGATTTTTAAATGATATCTACGGTTTTCATGTAAAGGAAAGCCATGCATTTGAAGCTTTGGATGGTGCTAAATCTGGTGCTATACAGGAAGGGAATGTAGGGGGCGGTACCGGCATGATGTGTCTTGGTTTTAAAGGTGGAACGGGCACATCTTCAAGAGTGATAAAAATTAAAGATTCAACTTACACCGTTGGTGTTTTGGTACAATCCAATTTTGGATCGAAAAGAAATTTTATGGTGGCAGGCGTGCCCATGGGAAAGGAATTAAAGGATACATTGAATTATGAATTTAAAGCGCCGCCGTCTTACGCACCGGGCGATGGATCTATCATTGTAGTGGTGGCTACCGATGCGCCATTGCTGCCACACCAATTAAAAAGAATTGCAGCGAGAGTACCTATTGCCATCGGGCTTACGGGCGGATTGGGTAATAATGGATCGGGTGATATTTTTATTGCATTTTCCACAGGTAACCCTACGGCTTTTCAAAGAGATGCATTTACACAGGTAACCGAATTGCCCAATGATATCATCAATCCCTTGTTTGAAGCAACAGTACAGGCTACGGAAGAAGCCATCCTGAATGCCATGGTGGCAGCGGAAACTATGGAAGGTATTAATGGCAACAAGGCCTACGCTTTGCCGCATAAGCTGGTAATAGATGTACTTAAAAAATATAACAGGATCAAATGAAAATGATACCAACAAAATCTATTTTCTTCTATGCTGTTTTTGTTTTGTACTATTTAGCTTGGTGCAGGAAAAAGTATTTTACAATGCAAAAATATTTACGGCTAATCCACAGCCGCCCAATGCAACAGCTGCATAGCAGAAACCAATGAACATACGCAAATGAGTATTAAATGAATGACCGGTTAGATGATCAGCCGGCATGTAAATTCTTAACCTGCTATCTTTGTTAAAACAATCATTTATGCCTTCAAATGACCATCTTCATGGTAAAACACTGGAATCAATTGTAACTGAATTGGTTCATCATTTTGGGTGGGAGCATTTGGGGTCTATTATAAAAATTAATTGTTTTACCAGTAATCCAAGCATAAAGTCTTCTTTGAAATTTTTAAGGAAAACTCCCTGGGCGCGCAAAAAAGTTGAAGATTTATATGTTGATTCCATCGTTTAAAATATAACAATGCTTCAAACTGAAAAGGAGAGAATAATTGCTCAATCAAAAAAATGGATAACTACAGTGGTGGTTGGATGCAACTTTTGCCCCTTTGCTTCAAGGGAAGTAAAACGGGACAGTATTCATTACGATGTATTGGATGTAGCCGAGGTAGAAACTGTTATGCAAAGTGTAGCGGCCACATTTAGTTTATTAGATGATGATGCGGCTATTGAAACTGCCTTCCTGATTTTGCCCAATGGCTTTGAGACATTTACCCATTATCTTGATTTGGTTAATTTAGCAGAAGTGCTTTTAGAAAAGAAAGACTACGATGGTATTTATCAAATTGCAAGCTTTCACCCGGCCTATTTATTTGCTGGCAGTACAAAGAACGATCCTTCCAATTATACCAATCGTTCTCCTTATCCTATGTTGCATTTTTTAAGAGAAGATAGTGTAACCAAAGCGGTAGACAGCCACCCCGATATTGATTCAGTGCCCCAAACCAATATCGCTTTTACTGACGAAAAAGGCCTGAGCTATATGCAGCAATTACTGGCCGATTGTATGAAAGACGCCGGGGATGCGATGCCATAAATGAAGTGTTTCTTTCAACCTGTCCAGCATCGCTAATCCGTATGGGTATGCTTCCACCATTCTATCTTCATCGCTACAATCAGCTACTGGTTTACCCATATGGGTATGCCTTCATTTGCAGTAGATAGGTAGCCAGATAAAAATAAAAAATCCCTTGTTTGCACACAGCGCTTATAAAGACCCTTTAAAACTGGTAATTTGGGAAAGAAGTATCCCGGTTCCGAAATTATATTTTCAATAGAATTATACACAAAAAGTATTTCGTGTAATAGTTACTTACTATATTGAAGACAAATTATTAAGAGATGGTATTTAGTAAGAATATTATATGTTATTTACATGAAAAACCGTTATTTTTCCGCCTTTTAATAGCATGCAAATGAAAAAACTGCAGTTGCTTGCAAGTTGTATTCTTTTTGGAAGAGAAGCGAGTCTTCCTATTTTTTTAACGCATCATAAAGTAGTAGGTAAGCCATCCTATTGTTAACGCTAATTTGTAATATTATGAAAAAAATAAATTTTCTGTTCCTGATTTTTTTACTCCCTGTTTTGGTATTTGCGCAAGCTGATAGTACCGACATTATTATTGAAAGCATGATGAAAAAGCAAAAAGTGGTCGGGCTTTCATTGGCGGTGATACAAAACGGGAAGACATCCATAAACAAAGGATACGGCCTTGCAAATGTTGAGCTTAATGTACCCGTAACCGCTGAAACGGTTATCCGGCTTGGTTCGGTCAGTAAGCAATTTTTTCCTGTAGCTATTTTTAAACTAGCGGAAGAAGGAAAACTCAGTATTGAAGATTCTGTGCACAAATTTTTTCCTGATGCGCCTGAAACATGGCGGCCGATTCAAATTAAGCATCTCATGAGCCATTCATCCGGGTTGAAGAGGGAAAGTCCTGCTTATGATAATTTTAAAATGACGAGCGACCTGGAAATAATAAAAGCTGCTTACCCCCTGGCACTTGATTTTAAAACAGGAGAAAAATATCAGTATTGCAACCTGGCTTATTATATGCTGGCGCAGATTATTACACAAATAAGCGGCATGCGTTGGGATAAATATATTCATCAGCAGATTTTTGTTCCCGCAGGTATGAATAATAGTTACATGACGGAGTTTTATCCCATTATTCCCAACCGTGCTAGCGGATATATGCACAGGAATGATACTTTGGTGAATTCCACAGCCATGTTTGCCGTAAGGCCAAGTGGCGGGTTCTTATCTACATCAACTGACATGATCAAATGGGATAAAGTGCTAAAAGACAAGAGCATCATACTAAAAAAGGAAAACTGGGAAAAACTCTGGCAGCCTTTTATCAAAACATCTGCAGACCCGCTACTTAAGGCTTATTATGGATTCGGGTGGATGATTGATGAATACAATGGGCATAAAACTATTGGGCATGGAGGTGCAAATGTTGGTTTTAGGGCATATTACACCCGGTTTGTAAATGATAATCTGTCCATCATTATTTTAACCAATACAGATGAAGCCAATCCAATGGCCATTGTAAATGCATTAGCGGATTATTATTTCAGGAAGTAGTAGTAATTATTTCAATATATCATTTCAATTCACAGCAGTTTTGAAATAAATAAATAAATTTTTTGTAAGTATTCATTAAACGATTGTTATGCGATTACAACCTTTTTTAAAAACAGCTTTATTAGCTGTATTATTCATTCATAGCGGGTTGCTTGCCCAGGATTTTGGGGCATTGCAATATCGTTCTGTTGGTCCTTCCCGTGGTGGACGGGTTACAACAGTAGCGGGAACTCCTATGGCGCCTTCTACGTTTTATTTAGGCGCTTCGGGTGGTGGTGTATGGAAAACGGATGACTATGGTACTTCCTGGAATAATGTATCGGATGGTTTTTTTGCTACCCCCTCCATAGGTGCAATAGCTATTGCCAACAACGATGCCAATATTGTGTATGTAGGTACGGGTTCCGATGGTATTAGGAGTAATGTAATTGCAGGCAAGGGCATGTATAAATCAGTAAACGGTGGCAAAACCTGGGAGCATATTGGTTTAGGTATAACTGCCCATATTGGTGCTGTAGAAATGGATCCAACGAATAGCAATATTGTATGGGTAGCCGCCATTGGCAATGCTTTTAAACCCAATGAAGAAAGAGGCGTGTTTAAAACGACTGATGGAGGTAAAACATGGACCAAGGTTCTTTTTATTTCAGATAAAGTAGGCATCGTAGATATTGAATTATTGCCGGGTAATCCAAATGTAGCCTATGCAGCAGCATGGAAGGTAGACCGCAAACCATGGACGATAATATCCGGTGGCACAACCGACGAAGGGGGCATTTACAAAACAGTTGATGGAGGAAAAACCTGGGATAAATTGAAAAGCGGATTGCCAAAGGGATTGATTGGAAAAATTGATCTGGCAGTTACACCCGCTAATTCCAGTATGTTGTATGCCATAATAGAAGCACCGGGTAAAGAAGGTGGGTTATATATTTCGGATGACCAAGGGGCAAATTTTAAGCAAGTTTCAAGTGATGAAAGACTAGTGAACAGGCCCTTTTATTATTTGAATGTTGCTGTAGATCCTAAAAATGAAAACATCATTTATTCATTGGCCAACCCTATGCTAAAAACGATTGATGGAGGTAAAACATGGACATCCATTAATCCTCCACATGGCGATAATCATGATATGTGGATCAATCCCAATAATCCGGATCTGTTTATTCAAAGTAATGATGGTGGTGCCA
Source organism: Chitinophagaceae bacterium (assembly GCA_041740575.1). Taxonomy (GTDB): domain Bacteria; phylum Bacteroidota; class Bacteroidia; order Chitinophagales; family Chitinophagaceae; genus Phnomibacter. Next base: position 52,193 of record JBGSLS010000028.1, read on the forward strand.
ATGTAACCCACAATGGAGGAAAAACATGGTCAACTCAGTTTAATCAACCCACTGGAGAACTCTATCAGGTAGAATTAGATGACCAATATCCGTATTGGTTGTACGCAGGGCAACAGGACAACTATACGACTATTGCAGTTCCAAGTTTTGCACCATATGCCATTCAAAATGCCGGAGTTGGTTGGATCATTAATACAGGTGGTTGCGAAACAGGACCTGCCGTGCCTAAACCTGGAGATCATAACACAGTATACGTCAATTGTAAAGGTGTCTTTGGTGTTTTTAATAAAAAAACAGGAACCGAAAAAGGATACCCGGTGGGCGCATCCAATATTTATGGCCACAATCCAAAAGATTTAGTTCATCGTTTTCAAAGAGTAGCACCCATTCATGTATCACCGCATAATCCAAATGTGGTTTATCATGGTTCGCAATTTGTACATAAAACCAGCAACGGCGGACAAACATGGGAAACCATTTCTCCCGACTTAACCGCAAATGAACCCGAAAAACAAGTAATATCAGGAAGCCCTATTACAAGGGATATTACCGGTGAAGAATTTTACAGCACTTTATATTCCATCAGCGAATCCAATTTGAAAGAAGGATTAATATGGACCGGATCAAATGATGGATTGATTTATGTTACAAAAGATGGGGGTAAAAACTGGAATAATGTAACACCATCCAAACTTCCAAAAGGCGGAAGGGTTGATGATGTTGAACCATCGCCACACAATCCTGCCAAAGCATACATTTCAGTGTTGCGGTACCAGCTAGGCGATGATCAGCCATACATCTACAAAACAACAGACTACGGCCAAACCTGGGAGTTATTAACGACAGGAAATAATGGTATTGCAAAAGATAATCCCACCAGGGTAATGCGGGAAGATCCAAAGAGAGAAGGGCTTTTGTATGCAGGGACGGAGAATGGAATATTCATTTCGTTTGATGATGGTAAAAACTGGAAATCCTTTCAGCAAAACTTACCCATAACACCGGTGACAGATATAAAAATTTTCCGGAACGATCTTGTACTAAGTACCATGGGTAGATCGTTTTGGATTTTGGATAATATTTCATCCCTTGAGCAAAAAGAAATAAATGAAATGGGATCTTCACCCATCTTATTCAAGCCCGCAAATACCATCAGGTACCGATATCCAAAAATTTCAAATGATGATAATACTTTTCCAATATTTCCCCAAGCAAGTGTAACTGTAGATTATTTTATTCCCAATGAAAATAAGGCAGGTGTTAAATTGGAAATTCTGGATGCAAATAAAAATGTGATTGCTACCTATATTAGTGATACCAGTAAATTGAAATTGCCTGCCACCATTATCACTGATATGCAAACAAATAAAACAATTTATCTGGTAGACAAATCTTTGGGAACAAGGCAAGGCTTGAACCGGTTTAATTGGAATATGAAAATGACGGGTCCATGGACTAAGGACATTAGACGAAGGTATCAAAACGGCCCTATTGCAGCTCCTGGGATGTATACTGTAAAACTTACAACAGAAAAAGAAACGATTGAAAAGCGTTTTGAATTATTAATAGACCCAAGGGTAAAAGAATCGGGTACTTCTGAGGCAGATATTGCAGGTCAGGTTTTGATGCAGCAAAAAATTAGCGCACTCATCAGCCAAACGCAACAGCTTTTGGATAATCTTGAGAAAGAAGAAAAAAATGCAGGTATTAGTGCAGAAAGGTTGAAGCAGGTGAAAGCCGCAATCAAACTTTTGAAAGCCGAATCGGGTGCTTATCCGCAACCAATGCTTGCAGACCAAATTAATTATCTGTATGGCGTTATAAATGATGCAGACCAAACAGTAGGAAATGATGTTGAAAAAAGATATGCTGAATTGGCTGCTCAGTTGGATGCCATTCAAAAATCAGTGAAGCAATAGGGTTGATTACTTTGCAAACTGCTTATGAATGAAAATCATAAGACCCAATCACTTTTTTAGCCTAATAAAGGATTCAAAAATTGAAATATTCCTTCTTATATGTTTTTCTTCATTTGCGCTGTTTAGTCAGGCACAGGAGAAGATTTTTTACAATGTCAGAATATTTACTGCTAATCCTAAGCAACCCTATGCAGAAGCTATCTTTCGCGCCGAAGCAAGGAAAGGCTCAATGGGCGTACTTGATAGCACACAATGTATCAAGGGTTTAATAATTTTGATTTGAAAAACGCAGACCTGATTTTGGCTTGAGTATTTTTTTATTTTCGTACAATCATTAAAGGCAGGGTTAATTTATGAAAAGGAGAACCTTCATTAAGGAATCATCATTTACAGTTGTTGGAATGGGCATTTTTGGCGCTGGTATTGCCAATAACAAAAAAATAGGTTCCGCCTTAAACGTTAATAGTCAGCGCATTGAAAGCCGCATTTTTGAACTCGCCAAATTTGGTGTCGATGAAAAGGGGCGTGGCTACCGCGTAGCCTATACTAAAGGCGATATTGAAGGCCGGGCATGGTTTATGGATTTGATGAAAAAAGCAGGGCTTGAACCAACTATTGATGCAGCAGGCAATATTATTGGCAAACGCAAAGGAAAAAATCCTTCACTCAAACCCATTGCATTTGGATCTCATATTGATATGGTACCTGATGGGGGCAATTACGATGGCACATTGGGTTCACTGAGTGCATTGGAAGTAATAGAAGTGCTGAATGAAAATGATGTTGCTACACAACATCCATTGGAAGTAATCATTTTCGCCAATGAAGAAGGCGGCACTATTGGTAGTATGGCAATGGCCGGCCATTTAACAGCAGATGGCCTGCAGCAGAAAAGCCAAAGCGGACTTACGCAAGCAGAAGGAATAAAAGCAATTGGCGGTAACCCTGGTAGCATTCAATCCTGCATCCGTAAAAAGGGCGATATTAAGGCGTGGGTTGAATTACATATAGAGCAGGGCGGCATATTGGAAAAGGAAAACATTCAGATTGGGGTAGTGGAAGGTATTGTAGGTATTGTTCATTGGGAGGTAACTGTAGAAGGTTTTGCCAACCATGCAGGTACTACGCCTATGAACTTACGACAAGATGCATTGATTGCTGCTTCTGAATTTATTATTGCCGTAAATAAAGTGACTATAAGTGTAAAAGGAAATCAGGTGGGTACGGTAGGTAAAATAGCTATACAACCTGGAGCTTACAATGTAATTCCGGGTAAAGTAGTAATGGGATTAGAGATAAGAGATTTATCCGCTGAGAAAATTGAAATGCTTTTTAATGAAATGGAAAAGAGAGCAGCAACCATTGCAAAGGATACGAAAACTAAGATTAGTTTTGAACAACAGGCCAATGCGTCAAAACCTGCTTTAACTGATAAAGGTTTGCAAAAAATAATCAATACATCCGCTAAAAATTTAGGCCTTTCCACCAAGTTTATGCAAAGTGGTGCCGGACATGATTCACAGGAAATTGCTTTGATAGCACCGGTTGCTATGATTTTTATTCCAAGTGTGGGTGGTATTAGCCATTCACCTAAAGAATTTTCTACATCAACAGATATGGCTAACGGAGCAAATGTGTTGTTACAAACCATTTTGGCAATAGATAATGGATAAAAAATGAAAATAAATAGTTGTACACCATTCTTTTTATTCTACAATTATGAAATCAATCTGTAACATCATACTGGCATGCTTTCTTTTCCTGGAAAGTTATGGACAATTTCAACCCCCTATTATTTTAAAAACCAATATCCTGCTAATTGTTGCAGATGATTTAGGTTATGCGGATCTTGGTTGTTATGGTGGAGATATTGAAACGCCTAACCTCGATGCATTGGCAAAGAAGGGAATGCGTTTTAGCAGGTATCATACAGCGCCTGTTTGTGCGGTTACAAGGGCTATGTTATTATCGGGCAATAATAATCATATTGCGGGTATGGGCAGGCAGGACCTTAAAACAGGCTACGAAGGTTATGAAGGACATCTTTCCGATAGGATCATTCCTGTGCCTGTTTTGCTGCGAAAGGCTGGTTATCATACCTACATGGCTGGCAAATGGCATTTGGGTACCAACCCACAAGATAATCCGAACCAAAAAGGTTTCGAACATTCATTTGTAACACTGGAAGGTGGCGCCAATCATTATAATAACCATGGCATTTTTTATGACGCCCCCGTTTCACCCTATACCGAGGATGGTGAAAAAGCCGATTGGAAAGAAGGCGATTATTCCACAGATTTTTATACCGATAAATTAATTTCCTACATTGATAAACATAAAAGTGATGGCCATTCTTTTTTTGCTTATGCTGCTTACACATCGCCGCACTGGCCGCTGCAAGTGGATTCAGCCTATTGGAAAAAATATCAAGGAAAATTTGATAAGGGATATGAAGCGCTGAAAGTTTCAAGGTTTAAAAGTTTACAGAAGGCCGGAATGATACCCGCAGATGCTGTAATGCCGCCCAACCATCCGAATATAAAACCATGGGACAGTTTATCGGTAGCGGAACAAAAAAAGGAAGCGAGAAAAATGGAATTATATGCGGGCATGGTGGATAATCTTGATGCGAATATTGGTAGGCTGATTAAGTATTTGAAAAGTATTGGACAATATGAAAATACCAATATTATTTTTATGGCCGACAATGGTGCTGCTGCAGAAGATTTTTATTATCATGAAACATATGGCCCGTTTTTAAAGGCGCATTATTCCGATGCTTATGATGATATGGGTAAGCCCAATTCTTTTATTGCTTACGGCCCGCAATGGGCTGAAGCGGGTTCTTCTCCTTTTAAGTATTACAAAGGGTTTACTACCGAAGGTGGAATTACTGCACCCATGTTTATTGCTGGCCCCATGGTGACCAAGAAGGGAAGTATTTCTGACGCTTTTACAACGCTAATGGATATTGCACCTACTATTTATCAATGGACCAATATTCTCTATCCCCAACAATTTAATAATAAGCCGGTATCGCCGCTGTTGGGCACTTCTTTATTACCCATACTTATGGGAAGTAAAAAGGAAATACACGATGATCAATATGTGTTTGGTATAGAACATGGAGGCTATGCTATGATAAGAAAAGGGAACTGGAAAATCGTAAATATTGAACGGCCGTTTAATATTGAAAATTTTAAATTGTACAACCTGGCAGTTGATTTGGCTGAGCAGCACGACAGGAAGGACGATGCACCGGATAAGTATAGAGAGATGTTGAAGGAATGGGAGGCATTTTCGAAGGAAAAAAAAGTAAGAGTACCTACACCAAAACAAGGGGAAGGGTTATAGCCGGTAACGTTTTTTAAAATGAGATAAAAAGGAAAATTAACAATGCATGAAGTAAAAGAAGATTTAAAAAGAGAGATTGGTGTATTTGGATTATCGGCAAATATTGTAAACATTATTGTAGGTGCGGGCATATTTGTATTGCCTGCCATACTCGCTGAAATAATGGGTGCTGCAAGTATTATTGCCTACCTGTTCTGCGGGTTTTTACTTTCGCTTATTATGCTATGTTTTGCAGAAGCCGGAAGCCGTGTAACCACTACGGGTGGCGGTTTTGCGTATGTTGAAACAGCCTTCGGCCCGTACCCCGGATTTTTGGTTGCTATTTTTGCTATAACCGGTTGTGTAATGGCCGATGCAGCTATTTCCAATGCGCTGGTAAATGTACTCGGACATACCTTCCCGGTCTTCAAAACCGATTGGCTAAGAATCTTTTTTTTGCTGGCTATTTTTTCCGGGCTTGCTGCCATTAATGTGGTGGGTGTAAAGCAGGGAATGGGTCTTGTGAAAATAAATACGGTTGCCAAACTCACACCGCTTTTATTGCTGATCCTGATTGGGTTTAAGGATGTTTCCGTAGCTAATTTTCAATGGGATTCCTCACCTACACTACAGCAGTTTGGCGAAGCTTCGCTTATCTTGTTCTTTGCTTTTCAGGGTGGTGATGTAGGCTTAAATGTAGGCGGAGAAATCAAGGACCCGAAACGTACGGTTCCAAGGGCAATATTCATTGGCATTGGTTTTGTATTGGTATTGTACATTTTAATTCAAACCGTTTCGCAGGGCGTATTGGGTAGTCAGTTGGCAGGATTTAAAGAAGCGCCGCTTGCACAGGTAGGCAAGGTCGTTTTTGGCCCCATAGGATTTACCATTATACTCATTGGTACCGGTATTTCTATGTTTGGTACGTTAAGCGGGCAAATTCTCAACAACCCACGTATTCTATTTGCACTGGCAAATGATAAAGTGCTGCCGGTAAAAGCATTGGCAGCAATTCATCCTAAAAATAAAACGCCCTATATTTCGATTGTGGTTTATGCCGCTATTGGATTTATACTGGCAAGTCTTGGTGGGTTTAAGCAGTTGGCGGTTATTGCATCTGCATCCATGCTGCTTGTGTATTTGGGCGTTGCACTTTCTGTTATCAAGTTGCGCCGCATGAATCCCGATGATACTACTGCTTTCAAAATTCCCGGCGGCGTTACCGTACCCTTGCTTGCTGCTGCAACCATACTGTTTTTTCTGTTCAATCTCACAAACTTCGAGAAAGTAGGTTTGTTGATTTTTATAGGGGTACTTACATTTGTTTATATGGGTATGCAATGGTTTGAAAACCGGCGTAAATAGCTCCATTATTTTTTAAAGATTATAGTTTAATTTTTAATATATAGTTCATTTTGTCAGGTCAAAAACGTGACGAATGAATTCTTTTTTCGTTTAATATATTTTTTAAACAAAACAATCACATACGTTTTAGTGTTAATTTAATTGTAATTGTCTTTTTTGTCGTGTACCCGACAATTATTATAGTGGATTGACTTACAACTTTACTAATAAAACTAAAGCAAATGAAAAATTTATTTTTGATTACCTTTCTCTTTCTTTTTACATTAGGCTCCACAGCACAAGACGCCCCATCATTATTGAAAAATAGAAACTACATTGATGTAGGTGCAGGTTTCGGAAGTGGACAAACCGGGATTTCAACTAGCTTTTTGCACAACTGGCATTTAGGCGCAAAGAAGAAGTTTTTTGTAGGTACAGGAGCCCGCTTTACTACACAGTTTGGCAATGATGTTTATTACGAATCGGCACCGGCAAGCCTGGCTGGTGAACAAGCATCGGTAGACTCAATATTTATCAGCAGCCCATCTGTAAGCGCTCTCAACGCTGTTTTAAATCTTGGATATCGGTTTTCTGAAAAACTTCAGGTAGGCGTTAATATTGATGCAATTGGATTTTCATTTGGCAGTGAGAAAAATGCAGTCTTTATGGGAAATGGTAGTACTAAGTCTACCACAGCCAAACCTACAGATTTCAATATCCTTCTTATTGGCAATAATGATCAGGGTACGCTTAATTCACATTTTTATGTGCAATACGATTTCAATAAAAAAATCGGAGTTAAAGCCGCCTATCAATACCTTTTTACTGAATTTACTACTGCAACCGATGTTCAGGTTTCGCCCGAAAGTAATGATAGGTTCCGTAATAAAGCAGCACAAGGATATTTGGGATTAGTGATTTCATTATAGTGAACAAGCCATTACATGTATGGAAAAAAAATATTTAGTTTTTTTATTGGGATTATTGTTTTTTGGATCAGGTATATGGGCCCAAAGTACACTAACACCTGTGGATTCGGAATCTAAAATTGCCTTTAATATTCGCAATTTGGGCATCAATGTTAATGGAACTTTCAATGGTGTGGAAGGAAACATCGTTTTTGACCCCGAAAATCCACTTGCTATTAAAGTTAAGATATCGGTTGATGCTAACACGATCAATACGGGTATTGCTGTAAGAGATAAGCATCTGCGCAAAGATGATTACTTTGGGGTTGAATCCTATAAGAGAATATCCTTTATTTCGTCCAGTGCTGTTAACGCTACTAAGGAAGGTACGTATATCTTATATGGAGATCTAACGATTAAGAAAACGACAAAACGTGTAGCCATTCCTTTTACATTTAGCAAAACAACAGATGGGTTTTTGTTTAAAGGAACATTTAAGCTGAACAGACAGGATTATGGTGTAGGGGGTGACAGTTTTTCGCTAAGCGATGAAGTTACCCTCAACCTGACTGTTAAAGTAAAATAATGATTATAAAAATAAAACATTGGAAGATTTGTTAATTTGCAACAAATATTCCTTTGCCTTATCGGAAATACATTCATTATCACATGCTGCAAAAGTCAACCATACAATTACTGCGTTTTCCTTTTTCTTATTTTTTGATGCCTGTTTTTTGGTTTGCTATCAGCCTTGTTCCGGTTCCGGATATTGGACGCTCTATTCTGGTTTTTTTCATAATCCATTTACTGGTGTACCCTGCTAGCAATGGCTATAATAGCTTTATGGATCGCGATGAAGGGAGCATTGGCGGTGTAAAAAATCCAATGCAACCCACGCGACAACTGTTTTATATATCGATCGTATTAGATGCCGCAGCAGTGTTAAGTAGTTTTTTCGTTTCAAATCTTTTTGCCTTCTGCATTTTTATATACATTCTTTTTTCGCGGCTTTATAGCTACCGTGGGGTGCGTTTAAAAAAATATCCAATCCTTGGATACCTTGTTGTGATTCTTAATCAGGGGGCACTTACATTTTTTATGGTCTTTCATGGGTGCAGTAATGATTTTACTACTGCTGTTCCGTGGCCATGTATGTTAGCAGCTACTTTACTTATTGGTGGTTTTTATCCCATTACGCAAATATATCAACATCAACAAGATGCGGCAGATGGTGTTACCACGATAAGTATGCTATTAGGTAAAAAAGGAACATTTATTTTCACTGCGATTATCTATACGTTGGCTTTTTTCGTACTTTTTTTATACTTTCTTCAAATGGATCAGCTAGGCATTCTCATGATTGTGCAGTTATTTTTTCTACCGGTTTTATTTTTCTTTTTTAAATGGTTAATACAGGTTTGGAAAAATGAAGCAATGGCCAACCATGCCAATACCATGCGGATGAATTGGATTGCAAGTACCTGCACCAATAGCGCTTTTATCACCCTTTTAATTTTGAATCAGTTTTGAGTATGATTTTATCCATAGGCACAGCAGTACCTTCTAACAAGCATACCCAACAAGATATTCTGCATTTTATGCAGGAAGCCTATGCGCTGGGAGAAAAGGATAAACGAAAACTAGCTTTTTTGTATAATCACAGCGGGATTAATACAAGACATTCGGTATTGGCAGATTATGGTTTAGAAAATGATAGCCGTGATTTTTTACCTTCCGATATAGAAACCAACTACCCGGATATTGAAATGCGCCAGGCTGTATATGACCGGGAAGCATTGCCACTCGCGTTGAATGCAATAGAAAATTGTTTGAATGGTTGTGATGATGACATAGAAATCACTCACCTTATTACAGTGAGTTGTACAGGTATGAGTGCACCAGGCCTGAATTTAGATATCGTAAATGCGCTTCAGCTTTCTCCCAACATAGTGCGAACATCGGTGAACTTTATGGGGTGCTACGCAGCTATTCATGCACTTAAAATGGCTGACTGGATTTGTAATGCCACTACCAAAGCCAATGTTTTAATTGTATCGGTTGAGTTATGTACCCTTCATTTTCAAAAAGAGTTTACAGCAGATAATGCCACAAGTAGTTTGCTTTTTGCCGATGGTGCTGCTGCAGCAATGATTTCAAATAGAATACAAAACAGCAAGCCGGGTTTAAAACTGACAAATTTTTATAGCTGGGTAAATGCAGCCGGGCGTAATGATATGACATGGGGCTTAAGTAGTCAGGGTTTTAGAATGACGCTCAGCAGCTATGTTCCACATTTGCTGGGTGCTAATATTCTGCCAGTGGTTGAAGCCGCACTTTTGCAAAAAGGATATCGTCCGCGTGATGTAACCCATTGGTGCATTCATCCCGGTGGTAAGCGGATACTGGAAGCGATTGGTAAACAATTACAGATTACTCCACAGCAATTGGGAGAAGCTTACAGTGTATTGGCCTCCCATGGCAATATGTCTTCAGCTACCATTCTTTTTGTTTTGAAAAAAATGATGGAAGGTTTTATAGATACCAATTCTCCGGCGATTGTATTCGGTGCTGCTTTTGGCCCCGGCCTTACTATGGAAACCTTTTTAGCGGAATGGGTATGAATTTCAAGGAAAGATCCGGGGAAAAAGAATTGCTCGACGGTGATAATATTCCGTTCGCCGATATCCTTCAAAATATGCGGGAACTTGAATTTATTAACAGCCATTTGGGAGGCCACAGAATTACTTTAAAAGGCTTTCGAAGCATTGCAAAAAAAAAGAATGTATTGCATGTATGCGAAATTGGATGTGGTGGGGGAGATAATTTAGCAGCCATTGCAGATTGGTGTAAGCGAAAAAACATCATTCTTAGGGTGACCGGTATTGACTGGAAAGATTCCTGCATAGAAGTGGCAAAGCAAAACATAATACTTAAAGAAACAGCGACATGGATATGCAGCGATTACCGTAAGGTAACCTTTGATGAGCCACCTGATATCATTTTTTCAAGTTTGTTCTGTCACCATTTTTCCAATGATGAGCTTGTAAGACAATTGCAATGGATGCATCAGAACTGTCGGCTTGGATTTTTTATAAATGATCTGCACCGGCATTGGCTCGCTTACCATTCTATAGCAATGCTTACAACTTTTTTTTCGAAATCTTATCTTGTAAAAAATGATGCTCCTTTAAGCGTAGGTCGGGGTTTTCTGAAAGCTGAGTGGGAACTTTTGCTGGAGCTTGCTGGTCTAAAATTTGGGTTGGTAAAATGGAAATGGGCTTTTCGTCATTTGATTCTTGTATCAAAAACAATCCCCAATGGATAATTCTGCAAATTTTTATGATGTGGCGGTTATTGGGGGCGGGCTTGCTGGCCTTGCACTTGGGATACAGGCAGCAAGAAAAGGTTATAAAACCATACTATTTGAAAAAGACGATTATCCACGTCATAAAGTATGCGGGGAGTATATCAGCCTTGAAAGTAAACCATTTCTGGAATCTATTGGCATACCCATCAGCAAGATGCATTTACCACAGATTGATCAGTTTTTAGCTACCGATGTTTATGGCAATCAGTATCCGTTCAAATTACCTTTGGGCGGATTTGGCATTAGCCGTTTTCAACTCGATGATTTATTGTATAAAGTAGCCATGCAGGTGGGTGTTATTGTTTGTACAAAGGAGAAAGTAACCAATGTGCATTTTACGGATGATGTGTTTAACGTTGAAACAGATAAGGGAAACTATAGCGCACGGTTTGCTGCAGGAAGTTTTGGTAAACGTAGTAACCTGGATATAAAATGGAAGCGGCCTTTTGTTGTAAAGCAGTCTGGGAAATTGCAAAATTTTATTGGTTTAAAATATCATATTCGTTTCTCTTTTCCCGGCGATACCATTGCCCTTCATAATTTTAAAGACGGGTATTGTGGTATTTCTCAAATAGAAGATGGGAAATGCTGCTTATGCTATCTTACAACCGCTCAAAATTTAAAAGAAAGCAACAACAGCATTCTTGAAATGGAGCAAAACATTTTACTTAAAAATCCTGCGCTGAGAAATATTTTTGAAACTGCCGAATTTTTATATGAAGAACCACTCGTGATTTCACAGGTTAGTTTTGCTAAAAAGGATTTAGTGGAAAACCATGTATTGATGCTTGGCGATGCGGCGGGTATGATTCCTCCGCTATGCGGTAATGGTATGAGTATGGCGCTGCACAGCAGTAAAATGGCCTATGAAACAATGGATTTATTTTTGCAGCATAAAATTACGCATAAGGAAATGGAGAAAATGTATGCGGCAGTATGGAAGAAAAAATTTTTAGTAAGAGTACGGATAGGTCGTTTGGTACAGCGTCTATTTGGTCGTAATCAGATGACGCGCTTTTTTCTGCAATCCATGCGCCGTTTCCCGTTTTTAGCAAACCTGGTTATCCGATCTACACATGGAGAAATATTTTAATTTTATTTGAAATATTTGTTTCGAAAAGTACAATGATTAGTTACCTAAATCAGCAACACCATATAAACCGCCTAATTGCTTGCACCAAACGATTGCATACCTGTACTGTCCAATGGTAACACTAGCTGGTATATTCCATGTTTGTAAGCCTGTTCGTATATTGAGGGTACCAATTTCAACGGCCCCGCTTACATTTCCACTATTATTGCCTAAGTAAATCCTTAAATCCGGAGGGCCTCCGGCTACTGAAAAATCAGAAGATGTTTGCAATTTGAGAATGTTATTTTCAAATTTAAGTTTGCCCGTCCCCTTACTACCCGCACCACTAAAATTGCCACGGCGGATTACCTGAACCATTACGGGGCTGCTGACTTTACCTTCCGCACTCGCCTGTATATCAGATGTTCCCCAGGCCAATCCTTTTACAGCGCCCGAAGCGCTTAGTTGAACCACTGCATTATTACTTCCCTGCCAGGTGAATGATTTACCAGGAATAACCTGGTTATTGATATTACGTGCAACGGCTACCAAGGTTGTTGTTTCATTTAAAATGAGTTCTTTACCCACTGGTTCTATAGAAATAGTGGCTATTTCATTATCGGTTGATACTACTGTAAGTAATGCTTTGGCTTCGATACTATTTCTTTTGGCCATAATCTCTGTTTGCCCTCCTCCTATTGCCGTAGCAACACCTGCCGCTGAAATCGTAGCTACATTCACCTGACTGCTAGACCATACAATTCCAGATGGCAAGGGAGCTTCTTCTCCAAGTGTATTAAAATATTTCAGACTAAAGGTTGCTGTTTCTCCTACTTTTATACTGTTGCTGGCAGGATTTATTTCAAGCCTTTCAGGAACCATCACTATTGGTGTGTCAGCTGATTTTTTGCTGCAACTAAAAATGGCTATCAATGATAATACTGGCAATGTTTTTAATATAAAACGCTTCATTTTTATTTTTTTTTGATAGAAATTTAAGTATTCCGTAATGGCAGTTGGAACCCTTTAACTAAAACATACGTATTTATATAATAAAGGGTTGCACTATCAATTCTTTTTTTGTAATTTATTTTTACAATTGTCGGCTACCTGACATTTCGAGTTCATTTTCGTTTATATTTTTATTTTAGAATGCATGATGTAATGATTAAAAAAAGAAGGGGAGGTTTCTTATTAATTGAGGTAAGTGTGGCTACGATTATTACTGTATGGCTGTTTTTACCCATTGATGTATTGGCACAAAATGATACTATTCAATGGGTTCGTGATTTTGAAAAGGAAAATAGGGTAATGTTTTATGTAGGCAGCTTCAGTCGTGATATTCAAATCGAAACGCCAAAAAATCAGGAAAATGAAAAGTCTGTCCGATTTTCACCAAACTCCTTTGTATTTGTGGGAGCCAATCTTCAGTTTAAAAAATTATTTTTGTATCTTGAAGCAGCGGTACCCAATACCCATAAAGTAAATGCAGATGAAACTGATGTAAAAGGCTACGCTATATTTTTAAGTCATTTTAAAGAAAATTGGGGATTTACTGCCTTTGCCGGATATAATAGGGGACTTTTAATGGGCATCTCTAATGGACCATTATATGTAGACCGTAATGATATTCGGCGATTTACTTTGGGCTTTCACCATTATAAAATCTTCAATTCCAAACGGTTTTCTTATATATCTGCCAATTCGGGTGCCAATCAGCAAATTCGCTCGGCAGGATCGGCTATGTTGCTCACCACACCGTCTTTCCATCGGCTTCAATCCAATAATAGTCTTCTTCCGGAAGGTTCGGGTAACTTTCATTTTACCGGATCTGGCGAACCACTTCGTTCCTTACAATTAATATCCATACAAATAAAGCCCGGTTATATCTACAATTTTGTATGGGGAAAAGGCCGGTATTTTTTTTCGCCCTCTGTGTATGCCGGCATTGGTGGTGATTATCATAGGCTGCAGCAAAAAGAGAATCAAATCCAGGGCTTTAATTTGAATGCAGGCTATAGAATAAAATCAATTGCAGGAATTAACAATAACCGATATTACATTACTGCCGAGTGGCTTATGGAATCTTCTCGTTCTTTTTTATATGGCAGTCAACTAAAAAATACTTACCAGGAAATTAGCATGAATTTTGGGGTTCGATTTTAATCATGCATCCTGCTTTTCAAAATTTGTGATTACGGATGCTTTTCGCCGGGTTTTTAACCCAAATCCATATCTTTGAATCATGAGCGGAAAAGCCAAACCAATCTTTCACCGGCGCATCTTTTGGGATGTCAATTTCGATACGCTCGATTACGATTTTCGGGCCAATTTTGTTATTGAGCGGATATTTGAGCTGGGCGATGTACCTGATATCAGGAATTGCAGACGGTATTATGGGGACGAAAAGGTTACCGATGCGCTGTTGAATGCTAAATTTTTGTCAGAAATCAAGCTCTACCTTGCAAGTGCGGTGATTGGCCGGCCCGTAACAGATTTCAGATGTTACAAGCCGAGACAGGCAAATACCGATCTTTTTCGAGATTAGACATGTGTGCAGAAAAGCTCAATCATTATCCGCTAGCCGACTTTGTTAATTTTCATCATGAAAAGTACAGTAAACAAAATCTTTTAATATCTGTTCCGTCAGCGCTTACGTACTTTGCGGATGCCGATGAAAGCGAAGACCCGGTAAGCCTGAAAGGACAAACCTGGAAAAGCGTCCAATCTTTTATCAGTAAAAAAGTAAGCGAATATTTACAGTAAAAAATGTATGTTATTAAAGAAAAGGGTTGTTATGAAAAAGAGATTTATGAATCATTATGCAATTGCATTGGCGGGCTTTGTGTTATTATCGGCATGCAATAGCAGCCATGTAAATGGACAACAGGGCGCTGCAAACGGTCCGGTAGAAACTGAAAAGGCCAATTCGGATTATAAGCCTGCATTTGAAGGGCAAACACGGGTTGCGGGTGTAAAAACCACCACACCGTATAAGGTAGAACAAGTAGCAGAAGGGCTGTATCGTCCGTGGGCAGTGATACCTATGCCCGATAATCGCTTGCTTGTTACAAGCATTTCGGGGTACATGACCATTCATGATGCCAATGGTAAAGAACTGAAAAAGATAACCGGTTTTCCCGAAGTATTGGCGAAAGGCCAAGGCGGAATGCTTGATGTGACACTCGATCCGGATTTTACCACCAACCGTATGATTTACTGGTCTTTTTCGGAGCTGCAGGGCGATGTTAATTTAATGGCGGTTGCAAAGGGTAAAATTTCGGCTGATGAAACAACGATAGAAAATCCTTTGGTTATTTTCAGGGCAACACCTGCTTTAAAAAGCAACCTGCACTTTGGGTCGCGCCTGCTTTTTGATAAAGAAGGTTATCTTTTTGTAAGCACCGGTGAGCGTTCTATTGGCGAAGGCCGCAAGCAGTCGCAATGGCTTAATTCGGGTCTTGGTAAAATTTATAGAATAGATAAAAATGGTAAAGCGGCACCGGGTAATCCGTTTGCAAATACGCCCGATGCAATGCCTGAAATTTATACATACGGGCATCGCAATCCGCAAAGCCTCGATATTCACCCGGTAACCGGCGATTTGTGGGAAGCTGAATTTGGTCCACGCGGTGGTGATGAACTCAACCGCATTGTAGCCGGCAAAAACTATGGTTGGCCTACCATTACCTATGGTATTGAATATGCCGGCGGAAAAGTTGGCGATGGTATTCAGCAAAAAGATGGCATGGAACAACCGGTATATTATTGGGACCCGGTGCTTTCTCCAAGTGGAATGGCTTTCTATAAAGGGGATGCCATTCCTGAATGGAAAAACAACCTGTTTATTGGCGGTTTAAGTGGTATGCATATTTGCCGGTTGGTCATTGAAAATAATAAAGTGGTAGGTGAAGAAAGATTGTTGGTAGATAAGCAGGAACGTTTCAGGGATGTGGCCTATGTAAACGGTGCATTGTATGCTGTAACCGATCGGGGTAAAATGTTTAAGATCAGTAAACAATAATATCAGCAATCACTTATTAAGGTACGCCTGGTTTTTTTATATAGAATTTTCAGGTATATTTGTTTTAGTGCATGGGTTAGCGCTCATGCACTATTTTTTTTTAAATTTTTAATAATACGATATGGTTACATGTATCAGATTGGCATTCTTTATGTTGTTAACTACTTACTCTTATGGCCAAACAACCGATAACTTTGAGGTTACATTTAACCACATGGCTTTTCCGGTTAAAAGCCTGCAGACATCTGTTGATTTTTATACTCGGGTTTTACACTTGAAAGAAATTTCCAACCGTACACAGAATCCGAATATCCGCTGGCTTTCGCTTGGCGGTGATAAGGAACTCCACCTGATATCGAATACAAACGACCCCGTTACTGTAAGTAAAGCGCTTCACCTTGCAATGAGTACAGAAAATATACATACGGTGGTTGCACATCTTAAAGCACTAAATGTAGGGTTCAGCGATTGGGCTGGAATACAAAATAGTTTGAATACCCGTGCCGATGGTGTAATGCAAATTTATTTTCAGGATCCCGATGGATACTGGATTGAAGTAAACAATGGTTATGTAGGCATGGCCCGGGAAATGAATGTAAAAGATACGATTTGGAAACTGGAAGAGAACTATTGGACCTATGTTAAGAACAAGGATTTTAAGAACTACCTCAACCTGTGGGATGATAATTTTATTGGCTATCCAAGCACCAATATAATTGGGGGAAAAGCCAATATTACCGATTGGATTACCGATATGAATAAAACCAATAAGGGAACTTTTTCATATGTATTGGAGCGAAAAGTAGAAAATGTATTTGGCGATATTGTGATTGTGCTGTATGATGCCACTACTTATTGGAAGGGCTCAAAGGGTGAAATACTTTCACAAACCCATTATAAACTCACACATACCTGGAAGAAAACGGAAATTGGCTGGAGGATAATAGGGGGCATGGGAGGTAAGAAGTAAAGAAAAGGATGGTGCATGTGTGATGTCGGATAATTGTTTTTCATTGTCTGATAAAAAAATGTAATGCCCTGATAAATGGCATTACATTTTTTTATTAAATATCTTTTTATTTAGATGGTTTGTTAGGATAGAGCAAAATGGTTATGTATCAGAGATACTTTGGATATCATTAAAAGCATTTCTTACAAAATCCATTTCAGTAACAATTTTCTTAGGTAAATCGAAAACATACATCCAAAAAAACTTTAAAATGTCCCATCCTGCCTCTTTACCCGGATTACATTCTGCCCATAGCCCTGCGGAGCGTATTCAAATTCTTGACATACTCAGGGGTATGGCATTAATGGGCATTTTAATTGTCCATTTTGTTACCGGCATGCACTGGATGTTTGCATCTCCCGAACAAAAAGCCGTGATGCCTTTTCCGGAACTTAACCAGGTTTTGGGCACCATTGTCGATTTTTTCTTCACCGATAAGTCGCGCACGCTGTTCGCATTTATGTTTGGGATATCATTTTTTATCCAGCTTAAAAGCGCGGAGCATCATAAAAAGCCTTTTAAAAAAGCGTTTTTGTGGCGTTTAGCGATTCTTATGATATTAGGGTTATTGCATGCACATTTAATTTTTGGCGGCGATATTCTAAGATATTACGCAATAGGTGGATTATTTTTACTGGTTGTTTATAAATGGTCTTCCACCGCACTTTTAGTAACGGGACTTTTCCTGACAATTGGCGTTCCCTTTATTACCACATTAGTTTCCACCATTTACGAAATCAATTTATTTGGCGATTTCCCTGAAATGGCAACCGTGCATGCAGCCTACATGTCACCTTCTTTTTTGGATAATTTAAAGATTAATCATCAATCCGCTATTTGGCGATACAATGCTTTTTTTCTGTTGAATTTTGCCGTACCCGCCACCGGTATTTTCCTTTTTGGTATATGGATGGGCAGGCGCAATTATTTGCAACATCCTGAAAAACATGTGAAACTATTGATGGGCTTTGTGGTATGGGGATTGGGAATTGGATTCCTGATTCAGGCAGGGAATATTTTATTGAATATAGGGTTGGAAAAGGGAATGGTAACGGGTAGCACAGCATTTTTTTTAGCCAGGGATGTCATTTTTAGTACAGCGATATTATGCATTGCACTGGGATATGTATCCGCATTGGCGCTGCTTTGTCTTCGCCCCGGATGGAATAGGTTTTTGTCCATACTCGCCCCCGCAGGCAGAATGACATTAACCAATTATGTAATGCAATCAGTTTTGCTATGGTGGTTTTTTAATGGTTCAGGTCTTGGTTATTATTTAAAAATAGGCCCTTCCTACACCATACTGGTTGCCTTGTTTTTTTGTGCATTACAACTTGCCTGTTCTTACTATTGGCTCAGGTATTTTACCATGGGCCCGCTCGAATGGGTTTGGCGGTATGCGAACACCGGAATAAGACCACCATTCATCATCAAAGGAAAAAAAATGCTTATAAGTTGAAAAAAAGTTCGCATCTTGAACCTTAAAGCCATATTAAACAATTGGTTATCGTATGCAGGCTAAATCCATAAAAGGGAATTCAACGGAAGAAATCAGGGATGCATTACAGCAAAGTATGGCGGATGGCTATTCTCCAACATTGGCTATTGTTTTTATTTCTGTGAAATTGGATCGTAATTCCATTTGCACTTTATTGGACGAAAAAGGCATTTCCATTTTTGGCGCCACTACGCATGGCGAATTTGTAGATGAAAATCTTTCCAAAGAATCGGCTGCCATTATTTTACTGGATATGAAGCCTGATCATTTCCGTATCCTGTTTAAAGAATTTCCCGAAAAAAATTATAAGGAGGTAGCAGCGCAATTGGCTTGCGAAGCAAAGAAAATATTTGCCAACCCGGGATTTCTTATTTCAGTCAGCCATATGGAAACCGATGCAGAGCAATTACTTTATGGTTTTGAAGAAATCATTGGTAAACAAGTGAATGTTTTTGGAGGCATGGCAGGTGATGATTATTCTTTTACTGAACAATTTGTTTTTACCAATCATAAAGAAAGCAACCGCGGTTTAGTTGCGCTGGCAGTGGATGAAGACCACATCATGATTAAAGGAAAAGCTACCTGCGGCTGGAAGTCGGTGGGTACTGAAAGAACCGTTACAAAAAGCGAAGGAAATCATGTATATACAGTTGACAATATACCCGTACTGGATTTAACGATTAAGTATGGAGGTTTGGAAAATGTAAATGAAGATAATCCGCGAGCTGTGGCCATGGAAATAGCGGTAAATTTTCCATTACAATTACAACGGGAAATTGGTGACCCCATTATGAGACCAGGACTTGTAATTGACTGGAATGATCGTTCTTTTTATTGTAGTGGTACGGTACCACAGGGCTCA
Source organism: Chitinophagaceae bacterium (assembly GCA_041740575.1). Taxonomy (GTDB): domain Bacteria; phylum Bacteroidota; class Bacteroidia; order Chitinophagales; family Chitinophagaceae; genus Phnomibacter. The sequence goes on from JBGSLS010000028.1 coordinate 71,529, forward strand.
AAAGTCCGCTTCTCTATTCCGCCCGATTTCGATGTAATGGAAAAAGTAATTACAGGTGCGGAAGCTTTGAAAGCTACAGATATGCCTGAAGCAGATGCGTTGGTTGTTTTTAGTTGCGGGGGAAGAATATTGGCATTAGGCCCGCTGATGAGTATGGAAATTGAAGGCCTTAAGAATGTATGGAATGCACCCATGGCGGGCATGTTTTCTACGGCCGAATTGGGAAGGGCAACGGGTGGTAACCTTGAATTGCACAATGGGACAACCTGTTATGTGGCATTAAAAGAAAAATGATCATGAAAGCAAAAACAATCCAGGGAAATTCCCCGCAAGAAATTAAATCATTATTGGAAAAATGCATGGCAGACGCTCGCCTGCCGGATGGACCGGGTTTCAAACCAACCCTTGCCATCATCATGTTGAGCAATATGGCTGATGCGGAACCGCTTCGATCTATTTTTGGCAATCAGGGCACTGCAATCTTCGGTGTCACAGCACCTCAAAACTTTACGGATCAGGGAATTACAGACAGTAATATCGTTGTGATGCTTATGGATATTATACCGGAGAACTTCAAAATAGTGTTGAACGATTACGAGGGATCGTCTGCTTATGAAGCCGGGTATAATGCAGGTATAACTGGGAAGAGCGCTTTTAAGAATCCTGGCTTCATCATTTCACCATTGGATTTCAGAATTTCCTACGATGGGCTCATCAAAGGATTGACGGATGCGGCAGGCCAGGATATTTTGATCGCGGGTGGCGGTAGTGGTGATCCGGCTGACTTTACAGGAATCCTTTTCACCAATGATGCATCAAGTAAGGGAGGATTACTTGCACTCATTCTGGATCAGGACAAGGTTGCGATGAGCGGCCTTGCTGTTTCAGGATGGAAGCCGGTAGGGACAAGCAAAAAAATCACGAAATGTGAAGGCACTTGGGTGCTCACCATTGACCATGAACCGGCGATGCATGTCATTCAAAGATTCTTAGGGAATGATATAGTAAGGGATAATCCAGAAGGAAGTGGATTTATTCCAACAGACCTTGGCTATCCATTACAGTTTGCGAGGGCATCAGGAAATGCTATTATGAAGCCTGCGCTGTTTTTTAATCCTGCCGATCAATCCGTCATGATTGCAGGTGGTGTAAATGAAGGAGATCAATTCCGTTTTTCACTTCCACCGGATTTTGATGTGATTGAAAAAGTGGTAGAAAGCACCAGGGACAGAAAAGGAAAAGAGATGCCGGATGCCGATGTGTTGTTGGTTTTTTCATGTGTAGGAAGATTAGGAACGTTCGGTCCTTTGATTTCCACAGAAATAGAAGGGCTGGCATCCACCTGGGGCAAACCCATGATAGGCTATTTCTCCTTGGGTGAATTTGGAAAATTGGATGAAGGCCGCTGTGAATTTCAGGGAACAACGGTAAGCTGGGTAGCGTTAAAAGAAAAATAATCTTAACCAGAATATTTGAAGTTATGAAAGCAAAATCAATAAAAGGAAAGTCTGTTGATGAGCTAAAATCAGCATTAGCCGAAACCATTTCCGCAGACTTCAAGCCGACCCTGGCCCTTGTCTTTATTTCTGTACAACAAGACCGTGACGCAATTTGCGAACTGCTGCATGAGCGATGCATACAAATTTTTGGTTCCACTACTTCCGGCGAATTTATCAGCAGCGAAATCAGTGAAGGAGGCATAGCCATCATGTTACTTGATATCAATCCGGACTATTTTAAAGTAACCTTTAAGGAAACCGGTAGCAATGCTGTTTATGAAAGTGCAAAACAGTTTGGTGCAGATGGAAAAAACACATTTGCCCATCCGGCCTTCATTATTGCATCCGGTTGGCTGCATACCGATGGTGAAGAAATTATTAAAGGAATTGAAGATGGTTTTGATGGGGAAGTTCCCATTTTTGGTGGTATGGCGGGCGATGACCTTGCGTTGCGTGAACCCAAAGTTTTTACCTATGGTAAAAGTAGTACTACCGGCATTGTTGCCATCATAATAGACAGGGATAAAATTGATATTACCGGCATTGCCACCTGTGGATGGAAACCCATTGGCATTACCAAAACCATTACCCGCAGTGTCGGAAATATCGTTTATACCATAGATGACAAACCGGCACTGGATTTGGTTATAAAATATTTAGGATTAAATTTAGATAATGAAATAAGTGATAGTATGGTTGTAAACCTTGGTGCTTATTATCCATTGCAACTGGAAAGAGAAGATGCACCACCTGTAATGCGTACGGCCATGCTCGGAAATAAAGAAGATCGTTCACTCATATGTGCGGGTACGGTTCCGAAAGGTGCCAAAGTGCGTTTTTCGTTGCCACCCGATTTTGATGCCATAGACACTGTAATTGATGAATGCGTTGAATTAAAAACCGATGACTATAATGAAGCCGATGCTGTGATTATGTTTTCCTGTATCAGCCGTTATCTTTCATTTGGCGTAATGACAAGTGAAGAAATTGAAAGAGTGATTAATGTGTGGAATGCTCCATTTATTGGCTTTTTCTGTTATGGTGAATTTGGTAAATCAAAAAGGGGAAAACATGAGTTTCATAATAATACCTGCTGCGTAGTAGCACTAAAAGAAAAATAATATCATGATAGCAAAAGCCATTCAAGGAAAAACAACTGAAGAAGTTCAATCAGCATTACAACAAAGTTTGGAGGATGGATTTACACCCACTTTAGCTATTGTTTTTATTTCCATCAAAATGGAACGGGAACCTATCACCGCTTTATTGGATGAAAAGGGCATTGCCATTTTTGGCGCTTCTACCAATGGAGAATTTATTAGTGAAGAAACAGCAATAGGATCTGTTGCCATTTTATTGATGGATATGAAACGGGATTATTTTGACATTTATTTTGAGGAGTATCCTGAAAAAAATTACCGGGAAATTGCCAGGGGAATTGCAACAAAAGCCTTGGAAAAATTTTCCAAAGCGGCATTTCTGATAGCCGGAAGTAATATGGAAACCGATGCAGAACAATTGCTTTTTGGCTTTGAAGATGTAGCAGGAAAAGATGTTGATGTGTATGGAGGAATGGCCGGAGATGATTACACTTTTTCAGAACAATTTGTATTTACAAATGGAAAGCTAAGCAAGCGTGGCATGTTGTGCCTTGCATTAGATGAAAATAAGATAAAAATAAAAGGCATTGCTACCTGTGGCTGGAAAGCGGTAGGCACACTAAGAACAGTTACCAAAAGTATAGGGAACCATGTATACACAGTAGATGATACGCCGGTGCTCGATATTACCACCAGGTATGGCGGACTTGAAAATGTAACGCCGGATAATGAAGGACTGCTTTTAGAAATAGCTGCTAATTTTCCATTGCAGCTGCAGCGGGAAACAGGCGACCCGGTAATGCGGCCGGGGCTGGTGATTGATTGGAGCGATCATTCTTTTTATTGCAGCGGTTCGGTTCCCGAAGGGTCAAAAGTACGATTCTCGCTACCACCTGATTTTGATGTGATGGAAAAAGTAATTAAAGGGGTGGAAAATCTGAAAGAAACACAAATGCAGGATGCCGATGCCCTGGTAGTGTTTAGTTGTGCCGGAAGAATTCTTTCGTTAGGACCGTTGATGACACAGGAAATTGAGGGCATCAAAAATGTTTGGAATGTGCCAATGGTTGGCATGTTCAGTAATGCCGAACTGGCAAGGGCTACCGGGGGCAACCTTGAAATGCATAATCTTACCACCTGTTGTGTTGCTTTAAAAGAAAAATAATATGGCACCTTCATTACAAAACATAATCGACCTGCTGGCAAAGTTGCCGCAGATTAGTGAAGCGGAAAGAACCGCGATACAAAAGTTTGTATCAGATGCTGATAAACAATTGGCCATTGTTGAATTTAAACTCGACCGTACCGAAAAAGTAAAACGCACTACCGCCATTTTGCTTGAAGAGACCATTGAAGAACTTGAGCAAAAAAGGAGAGCTATTGAAGATTCCAATTCGGTATTGACTAAATTATTGGAAGATTTAAAAGCCGCACAAGCCCAACTGATTCAGGCAGAAAAAATGGCAAGCCTTGGTGAGTTGATAGCAGGTATTGCACATGAAATACAAAATCCATTAAATTTTGTAAACAATTTTAGTGAAGTAAGTAAGGAATTGATTGAAGAAATGAATGATGAACTTGCTGTAGGGAACAATTATAGTGCAAAAGAGTTGGCAAGCGATATTGAACAAAATCTTATTAAAATTATTCATCATGGAAAACGTGCCGATTCTATTGTAAAAGGTATGCTGCAGCATTCACGAAAAAGCAGCGGACAAAAGGAACTTACAGATATTAATAGCCTTGCTGAAGAATATTTAAGGTTGGCTTATCATGGATTAAGGTCTAAAATTAAAGATTTTAATGCCGCATTAGATTCAGACCTTGATGTAACGATTCCTAAATTACATGTAGTGCCGCAGGATATTGGCCGGGTAATTCTTAACTTGATTAATAATGCATTTTACGCAGTTCATGAGAAAAGCAAAACAGCATCAACAGTATATGCGCCAACAGTTACCTTGAAGACCGAAGCAAAAGGCAAACAGGTTGTCTTAAGTGTGAAAGATAACGGTAGCGGAATTCCTGAGCATATTAGGGAGAAAATTTTTCAACCTTTTTTTACTACCAAACCTACAGGAGAAGGAACAGGGCTCGGATTGTCGCTGAGTTATGATATCATCAAAGCGCATGGCGGCGAATTGAGCTTAGTAAGTCAGCAGGGTTCAGATGCAGAAGATTCTGGTACTGAATTTTCAATAAAATTGCCACTTACCTAAAACTTGTAAAGAAAAAAATAATAATCTAAAAATTTAGGATATGAAATTTCTGATTGTAGATGATGAAGAAGATGTTGAATTTCTGTTCAGGCAAAAATTCAGAAAGGAATTGAAAAGTGGAAAAGTAACTTTTGAGTTTGCATTTTCAGGAAACGATGCGCTCGAATTTTTACGGAGCAAACAGCCTCCAGAAGTTATGTATATTTTTTCGGACATAAACATGCCGGGAATGACGGGTCTTGAGCTCCTGGAAAAAGTGAAAGCAGAGTTTCCACAAATCCAGGTGAGTATGATTTCCGCATATGGAGATACCGAAAATTATGACAGGGCCATTAATTCAGGTGCCAAAGGATTTTTTGTTAAGCCCATAGATTTTGAATCGTTGAAAGGGGAGTTGGAGAAGATTGTTGGGTATTAAGGCAAGTATTATACAGGTTCTGACTAATACATTTCAGAAATTGATGCTGAATGCTGCATGGGAGAAGCAAACAGGGAGGAATTATTCCATATTTTCTTTACTTTCCAATAAACCTTTCAGGGAAAGTGACACGGCTTATTGCTAAGTTATGGTATAGTAAGGGACCATGGCGGAGAATAAATGGTTGATGCAGATGAGGGGTCAGGAAGTGTATTTTCGTTTTTTTGCCTGTGTGAATTGCAGAAGCCTTGAATAGCAAAGTTTTAGCCAGATGCTGTATTTATAAATTTCTCCCATTATGACAATAGAAAAGAAAGAACTTCTCGATAGTACCTTTCAGACGTTCATGGATGTAGGGTTTAGTCAGGAAAACCTGAGCCTGCTTGAAGAAATTGTAGCAAAGGACGTTGTAGGATTTGGTACAGCGATAGATGAAAAGCTGTTTGGTGTTAAGGAATTGCAGAACTTGCTGGTAAGACAAAAGGAACAAAGTGCCGGCATGCAAACCCATTGGAAAATCAACACACTGGATGTTCATTTGTCCTCGGATGAAAATACCGCCATTTATACCAACGATTTGCAACTATACCTTACCGTGGATGGCAACACCATCGAAATGTATATGCGGTTTTCGGTGGTGCTGGAATATGTGCAACAAAAATGGTTGGTGGTGCATTGGCACGGCTCGAAACCCGAGCATGTAGAAAGTGAAAAAGATACATGGGGCCTGGAAACATGGAAAGCAAAAGCGGAGGAACTGGAAAAGCAGGTAGCTGAAAGGACGACCGAATTGGTAGAAAAGAACCGGGAACTGGAGGTTGAATCGGCACTTGAACGGGTTAGGGCAATGACAATGGCCATGCACAGCAGCGACGATGTTGGGAAGTGTATCATTAAAATGTTCAGTGAACTTACTGCCTTAGGTGTGGATGAAGGTACCCGCTTTGGTATCGGCATACTGAACCATGACAACGAAAACAATCAGCTTTGGACGGCCCGCAAAGACGGGGAAGAAGTCAACATGCATATCGGAAATTTAGATATGACTTCGCACCCTTTGCTAAAAAGTGCGCGTAAGGCCTGGAAGGAACAGCAACCCCTTCATCGGTATGTGTTGGAAGGAGAAGATTTGCTGGGTTACTACCAAATGCTCAATAATGCACCTGATTATAAAATTCTGGTACCAATCGAAAAGTTACCTGAAAAAGAATTTCATTATGGTTTCGTATTCGAACATGGTTTTTTTTATGCTTTCAGTCGCAGTGAATTTCAACCTGAATTAATTCTGATTGCACAACGATTCAGTTCGCTTTTTGAACAAACTTATCGGCGGTACCTGGATTTGGTAAAAGCAGAAGCTCAAGCCCGGGAAGCAGAAATCGAATTGGCATTGGAACGAGTGAGGGCAAGAACCATGGCCATGCATCATACTGAAGAACTCAAAGATGTTATTCAGGTGGTGTTCGACCAATTTGTGGGTTTGAATATTAATGTAGAACATGCCGGTTTTATTTTGGACTATAAAGAACGGGAGGATATGCAAATCTGGCTGGCCGATGAGCATGCTATTCCCTTTCGGGTAACACTTCCTTATTTTGATTGTGCGCATTGGAATAGTTTTAGGGATGCAAAAGAGCATGGCAAAAATTTCTTTACCAACCTGTTGGATTTTGAAGAAAAAAACCAATTTTATAAAGATCTTTTTGCTTTTGTTCCCGGTGTGCCGGAAGCATCATTGGCCTATTATTTGCAGTGTCCCGGACTTGCTATTTCCACGGTATTGCTGGATAATGTTGGCCTCTACATTGAGAATTTTTCAGGGATACCTTATACCGATGAAGAGAATAAAATTCTAATGCGTTTTGGTAAAGTATTTCAACAAACCTATACCCGTTTTCTTGATCTGCAAAAAGCCGAAGCACAGGCAAGAGAAGCACAGATTGAAGCGGCGCTTGAAAAAGTAAGAAGTCGCTCACTCGCGATGCATAGGGCAGTTGAATTAGGAGAAGTCGTTACCGTTGTTGTTGAAAAACTTAGGGAACTTCATATTCCGGTTGATGATGGAGTAGCCCTTGTTACATATGTTGAAGGATCAAAAGACCTCATTGAGTGGATGGAAAACCCGGGTTTCCCTGCTGCTATTAAATTTTATCAACCTTATTTTGACCATCCCGTACTCTCCGATTTTTGGAAAGCTAAGAACGAAGGTCTTGACTTTATAGCGCCAAGATATAATGCAGAAGAAAACAGGTCATTCTTAGAACACATTTTTGAATATGGCGACTATAAAAATACACTTCAGGAAGTAAAAGACTATTGTCTTGCCGCCAATACTTATTCGTACTCAGTTGCCTTTCAGAAAAATTCTTCTATATTCATTAATGACTATTCAGGAAGATCGCTTTCAGATGCTGAAATAGAAATACTTAAACGCTTTTCAAAAATATTTGAACAAGCTTATATCAGGTTTCTCGATCTGCAAAAAGCGGAAGCACAGGCAAAGGAATCAAAGATTGAAGCAGCTTTGGAAAGAGTGAGGAGCCGTACCATGGCTATGCAGAGCAGTGCCGAGTTGGGTGCTGTAGCTGCTGAATTGTTTGCGCAAATGAATCAACTGGTGACAAACCTGTGGACCTGCGGATTTGTGCTGTGCGAAAAAGACCGGGATGAAGATGAATGGTGGCTAAGCATGGACGGAGATTTTACCCGGGGTTTTTTTCTGCCCAATGTTGGCGATTATGCGCATGCCACGCTTTATGAGGGATGGTTAAAGGGTGAACCATTGAGGGCTGTGCAATTAGATGGTGAAGCGCTTCAGCAGCATTATGACTGGCTGATGGAAATTCCTGTGTCACGTGCAATATTTGAAGAGATGGATGCTGCCGGCCTTGCTCGCCCCGATTGGCAAAAACTTCATGCGGCTTATTTTTCAAAAGGATACCTGGTACTTATTACAAGAGAACCTTGTAGAGAGGAAGAAATATTCAAGCGGTTTGCGCAGGTATTTGATCAAACTTATATCCGTTTTCTCGATCTCCAAAAAGCCGAAGCACAAGCCAAAGAAGCACAAATTGAACTCTCCCTCGAGCGCATCCGGTCACAGGTAACCGCCATGCAGGAGTCATCCGATTTATTGGATATCGTTGTCACCATGCGGACCGAATTTGTAAAGCTTGGACATGAAGCGCATTACTTCTGGCACATGCGTTGGCTGCCGGAGCGATATGATAAAGCAATGACTTCCGGGGATGGTACGAAGATTGGTATGGTGATGACTTTGCCCAGGCATATCCACGGAGATATACCCTTAGTAGCCGATTGGGAAAAAACGAAGGAACCTACCGTAGTGCTTGCCATGGATGTAGAAGCCGCTGTTGATTATGTTGAAAAAATGATCACCCTTGGCGATTTTGAACAAGTAGATCCACAAGCGCCCACGCTCGATGATATCCGGCACATTGGCGGCCTCACCTTTGTAATGGCACGAACCACCCATGGTGAAATTGGTTACAGCCTGCCCGGCGTAGTAACCAACCCGCCTAAAGATGCGGTAGATACCCTGGTACGTTTTGCCGGTGTTTTCGAACTGGCCTACAAGCGTTTTGAAGATTTGAAATACACCGAGCAACAGCATAGGGAGGCGCAGATAGAACTGGCACTAGAAAGGGTACGGGCAAGGACGATGGCCATGCAGCATTCAGATGAATTGGCTGATGCTTCCCAGGTACTTGATCAGCAGGTTCGGGCACTTGGCATTGAAACATGGGGCTGCGCATTTCATGTTTATGCGGATAATGCTGAAGGGGATCATGAATGGTTTAGCAGCGCGAATGGAAACCTGCCATTTTACAAGACCCCAAGGGAAAAATTCTTTTTGACATTTTACGAAAAAGGACAGCAAGGCGAAAAATTCCATGTGGAGGAATTTAAAGATGATGATTGCAAAGCACATTATGACTTCTTAAAAACCATTCCGGTAATGGGTGATGCACTCCGGGCTTTGGAAGCATCCGGTATTCCCCTTCCCACATATCAGATTGATCACATTGCATTTTTTCAGCATGGATATATTTTATTTATCACCTACAAGCCGGTTCCTGAAGCACACGATATATTTCAACGCTTTGCCAAAGTATTCGAGCAAACCTACACAAGATTTCTCGACCTTCAAAAATCGGAATCACAGGCAAAAGAGGCAAAGATAGAAGCAGCCTTAGAGCGTGTAAGGGCCGCTTCGATGGCCATGCATAAAAGTGAGGAACTTCAGGATGTAATAAAAGTGGTTGCACATCAAATAACAGAGTTAGGCATACACTTTAATACGGCGAATTTTACCCGTATTAATGAAAATATGAGTTGGGAAATGTGGATTACAACGCCTGAACAGCCTTATCCATCTCAGATACATGTTCCTTTTTTCGAAAATAAGTTGATGCGGAGGATGACTCTGATCAATAAAAAAAATGCGGATGCCTGGACTGACGTTTTCAACAAGGAGGAAAAGGACCAGTTTTTCTATCACTTCTTTGAAAATACGATTGCCCGGCATATTCCTGATGAAAGAAAAATTTTTGTTTTTAGTACGCCCGGAATGGCAATTTCTACTTTTGTTACAAAAAACATTATGTTAAGTGTAGCCATTTATGAATGTACGCCCTTTACAGAAGAAGAAAACAAAATTTTCAACCGTTTTGCAAAAGTTTTCGAGCAAACTTATACCCGTTTCCTCGACCTGAAAAAAGCAGAAGCGCAAGCCCGCGAAGCACAAATAGAAGTAGCACTTGAACGTACCCGTACCCAAAGCATGCTGATGCAGCATTCAGGCGAGCTGAATGAAATTTCAAAAACTTTTCATGAACAACTTCTGCTATTGGGTATCGACTCGGAGTTCTCTTTTGTATGGCTGCCCGATGAAGAAAAGAAAGAACATATGTTTTGGGCTACATGGGTAAGCGAAGAAGTCGGATGTACACAATACCATAGCAGGGCCATCAATTATCCATTGGATAAAACCGAGCCCGGTACCGCGGCCTGCTATGTTGCGTGGGAAAGCAGTGAGCCTGTGCATGAAACTTTTGTGCCGCCCGGTGACATTGTTTCCTTTTTTGCTGCATGGGAAGAATTATTAAGAGGTGCGGAAAAAATAAGACCTGAATTTTTCCCTGACGGCATTTACTATACCGAAGCCTATATGAAATATGGATGTTTTGGCATAGATATACGGCGTCGGCTTAATGCAGATGAAAAAGAAATCATTCGCCGCTTTGCTGTGGAATTTGAAAGAACCTACACCCGCTTCCTCGATCTGAAAAAGGCCGAAGCACAGGCTATGGAAGCCATCAAGCGTGCATCGGTTGACAGGGTGCGTGCCGAAATTGCATCTATGCGCACCACTACAGACCTGGAAAGAATACAACCCTTGATATGGAGTGAATTAACCACACTCGGTGTTCCTTTTATCCGATGCGGTGTATTTATTTTGGTGGAAGAAAAGCGGGAAGTACAAGCCTTTTTATCGAACCCCGATGGAAAATCCATTGCCGCATTTCACTTGCCATATGATGCCACGGAACAAACAAAACAAATTGTTTCGCATTGGCAGCAAAGGCAACTTTTCAAAGATCATATGGATGAAAAAGCTTTTGCCGAATACACCCAAAACCTGGTGCAGCAAGGGGCTTTAGCAAGCGATGAAAAATATATTACGGAAAATCGTCCTACTGATCTTTACCTGCATTTTCTACCTTTTTTACAAGGCATGATATATGCAGGCAACGATGCACCCTTGAACGAAGATGAACTCCAACTGGTTCAAAATCTTGCGGATGCTTTTTCTACTGCCTATGCCCGCTATGAAGACTTCAATAAACTGGAAGCGGCAAAGGCTGCGGTAGAATCAGCCATGCGTGAACTTAAAGCCACCCAGTCTCAACTCGTACAACAGGAAAAGCTTGCGAGCCTCGGACAACTCACCGCAGGTATTGCCCACGAGATTAAAAACCCGCTCAATTTTGTCAATAATTTTACGGAAGTCTCTATCGAATTAATTGAAGAGGCATTAGAAGAAAATGTAAAGCATGAAGATGTAAAGGATACATCGCTGATCAACCAAAATCTTGAAGACATTAAATCAAACTTAAAAAAAGTGTATGACCATGGTACACGAGCCAACAGCATTGTTAATGCCATGTTGATGCACAGCCGCGCCGGCACCGGAAAACCTGAACCTACCATGGTTAACGATTTTATCCGCGAATACAGCAACCTTGCATTTCATGGAATGCGTGCGAGCAATAGTGGGCTTGATGTACAAATGAAGTTTGATATGGATGAAAAGGTGAAAGATGTTCCGCTTATTGCTGAGGATTTTTCGCGGGTGGTACTCAATATTTGCAATAATGCTTTTGATGCCTGTGCTGAGCGAAGTCGAAGTGCCATGAGGGAGAAATCAAAGTACGAAGTACGAAGTACGAAATATGAAGTAGAAAATACAAAGGATGAAGTAGAAAATACAAGGTACGAAGTGGAAAATGCAACGTACGAAGTACAAGGTACGAAGTACGAAGGTGGGGAAGAACTTCGTGTGAACTATGTACCAACATTATCCATTCAAACAAAGTTAGAAAATGGGAAAGTGCTTATTCGATTTGAAGATAATGGCCCCGGTATTACCGATGAGATTAGGGACAAAATAATGCAGCCTTTTTTTACGACTAAGAAAGGAACCGAAGGAACGGGACTTGGATTGAGTATTTCGCATGACATCGTAAAAGCCCATGGGGGTGTATTAAAATTGGAAACACAAGTTGGAGAAGGAACCACCTTCATTATAGAGATTCCCAAAATGAATTGAACCATGCAACTGACAATAAAGTTAGAATCGGATGTTCTGGATGTGTATGAAGCCTTTTGGGGCAGCTTACTGAATGCAGATATAGAAATATATACTGAAGTGCTGGATGTTGATTACAGGCTGATAGGAACAACAGAAAAAGAAGTTTTTTTTAATAGACAGGAAGCCATACGTTTTTTGGAAGCAACGGCTGTGCAATTGGCGGGTAATCTTGAAAGAAGAAAAAGTATAATAAATCTGGAAACGATTGATAGCCTCGTTTTAATAACTGAACAGTTTGATGCCTATGTGCAGATTGAAAGTAATTGGAACTTCTACGGAAAAACTAGAGTATCAACCTGGATACAGCAACAACCGAAGGGATGGAAAATAGTACAACAACATTTTTCACTCCCCGATACCAAAGCTGAGGAAGGGCAGACCATTGGCATCGAAAAAATTGCCAAAGAAAATCTTGAACTAAAGGAAGCAATAAAACGTCGCACCATTGAATTGGAAGAAAAAAATCGTGAACTCGAAATTGAAGCAGCTTTGGAAAGAGTGAGATCAATCTCAATGGCCATGCATAATTCAGATGAGCTAAGCACAGTGGTATATATTTTATTTACCGAGTTGGTAAAATTAGATGCTCAACTTGACCGCTGCCTTATTTTGATTGTAGACCCACAAACTTTAGGCATAACATGGTACCTCACCGGAAAGGAAGGATTGCTTTCAAACAATGGATTTTTGGTGCCGGATAATACGCATCCATCGCATCAGGCCTATTTGGAAGGTTGGCGAACGAAGCGTAAAAAGTGGCATTATTTATTGGCCGGTGAAGAAAAGCAGCGCTGGGATGCATTTGGATTTGCCGAAACAGAACTTGCGCAATTGCCTGATTTTATAAAAGCCGATATGGCGGCTGTAAAGGCTATCCATCTAACCATTTCATCCGATGAATTTGGTTGCCTGATTGCAAGCAGTCTTTCGCCTTTGTCCGAAACGCATGCCAGCATTGTTGAAAGGTTTACGATTGTTTTTAATCAAACCTATACCCGCTTTCTCGATCTGCAAAAAGCTGAATCACAGGCAAGAGAAGCACAAATAGAAGTTTCATTAGAAAGAGTGCGGGCAAGAACAATGGCCATGCAGAATAGTAATGAACTGCCAGAAGCTGCCAATTTACTTTTTCAACAAGTGCAATCATTAGGCATGCCTGCATGGAGTGCCGGTTATTGCATTTGGGATGATAATAAACAAGGTATCACTTTATGGATGAGCAGTGAAGGAGTGATGCAACCATCCTTTCATGCACCGCTTACCAAAGATCCATCGTTTATACACATGAAGGAAGCATATGAACGTAAACAAGATTTTCATATAGAAGAAGTGGGTGGCAAAGAATTAGAAGAGCATTATAAATACATGCGAACCCTGCCGGTAGTAGGCGATGTTTTAGATTCCATCATTGAAGCAGGTAATCCATTACCCACTTTTCAAATATTTCATTGTGTATATTTTTCACAGGGCTTTTTGTTGTTCATCACCTACGAGCCTGTGCCGGAGGCGCATGAAATATTTAAACGCTTTGGAAATGTATTCGATCAAACCTATACCCGCTTCCTCGATCTCCAAAAAGCCGAAGCACAGGCAAGAGAAGCGCAAATAGAAGCGGCTTTGGAAAGAGTGCGTTCAAAAACGATGGCCATGCACAACAGCAATGATGTGGGCGAAAGTGTGGCTGCATTATTTGATGAACTTACGGCACTCGGGGTGCTTTCTGCACAAGACCGTTGTGGCATCGGCATTATGCAGCCCAATGAGATGATGGAATTATGGACAGCAGAAAAAGCAACGGGAAAAACAGAGCTGACCATTGGTTATTTGGATATGCGACACCATATATTGCTCAAAAATGTGTACCAAAACTGGCTTGATAAAAAAGAAACCTATCAATATATACTCGAAGGCGAAGATAAACTGAATTACTATGAAGCCATGCGCAACCAGGCTAACTACAAAATCAGGAAGGACTATTATTCATCAATCGAAAGAATAGTGCATACCGATTTCTTTTTTAAAGAAGGTTGCTTGTATGTCTTCTCACAACATGTGTTTACAAAAGATGTAGTATCTATTTTCATGCGCTTTGTAAATGTGTTTGGTCAAACGTACCGTCGATTTCTCGATCTGCAAAAGGCAGAAGCGCAGGCAAGAGAAGCGCAGATTGAAGCAGCTTTGGAACGCGTTCGTGCCAAATCCATGGCTATGCACAAAAGCGATGAATTGCTTGAAGCTTCTGAAATTCTCTTTTTAGAAATACAAAAGCTGGGTATTGAAAGCTTAACCGCAGGTTTTATTTTAATGGATAAGGAAGAAAAAAACGGGTTGAATTATACACCAGATCCATCTACAAAAAAAATAATGTCGCTTCCCGTTATCATTCCGCATAATGAAACTAGTCATATGCAACGTGTTGTTGAAAACTGGAAAAAGGGAACTTCTCATTATGTAGTTGAAATGGATGAAGAAGAAACCATTAAGCACCAGACTTTTATTGCGCAACGCAGTGCCAACTTTACGCTGAATGCAGAACAACTGATTGCCATTTCACCGGCAAGATTGTTTCTTCATAATTTTTATTTTAAAGAAGGTTATTTATTGATTGTAGGCGGCACCAGACTATCTGCAGAACAAATTGATATTATGCTGCGGTTTGCAAAAGTGTTTCAGCAAACCTATACCCGTTTCCTTGATCTTCAAAAAGCAGAAGCACAAACAAGAGAAGCACAAATAGAGGCGGCACTCGAAAGAATAAGATCAAGGGCATTGGCTATGCATAGATCGGAAGAGTTTAGTGATGTGGCCAAAGTGATGCGGGAGCAAATGGGTTTTCTTGGACAGCCTGAACTGGAAACATCTGCCGTGCATTTGTATGACGAAGATGCTGACAATATTTTTTCGTGGAGAGCCTTCCGTTTAAGTAGTTACCTGGAAGGAAATATCATATCTGGCTTTTTTAAAATTCCCAGGAATTCATGCGCGATAGCAATTGAATTCATTCAAAAATTTAACAGCAATGCTACTGAATATACAATAGAAGTAAGTGGGGAAAAACAAACGGAGTGGTACGAAATTCTTTTTAAGCTCGCGCCTGAAGTGGAAGCAGCCATGAAAATAAGCGGTACCACCAATGAAATACGATATTATCATTTTTCTAAATTCTCCGGTGGTGCGTTGTTAATGGTTTCATCCAAAGAACCCGCTAATGATGCTATTGAACTGCAAAAACGTTCAGCACAGGTTTTTGATTTGGCTTACAGGCGTTTTAAAGACTTGCAAAAAGCCGAAGCACAAGCATTGGAAGCCATTAAACGGGCATCGGTGGACAGGGTACGTGCCGAAATTGCATCGATGCGCACCACGAGTGACCTCGATCGGATTCAACCTTTAATTTGGAATGAATTAAAAACACTGGGTGTTCCTTTCATTCGTTGTGGTGTGTTTATTATGGATGAAGCAAAGCAGGAGTTGCAGGCTTTTCTTTCTACACCCGATGGAAAATCGATTGCCGCATTTCACTTGCCCTATCATTCCACTGATCAATCAATGCAGATTGTTGCGCACTGGCAGCAGAAGAAAATTTTCAGGGATCACATGGATGAAAAAGCTTTTGCCGATTACACCAAAAAACTGGTACAACAAGGGGCTGTGGCAAGCGATGAAAAATATGTAACCGAATATCGGCCGACTGATCTTTACCTGCATTTTCTGCCCTTTTTACAAGGCATGTTGTATGTGGGTAATGATGCGGCTTTAAACGATGTTGAACTTCAATTGGTGCAAAATCTTGCTGATGCATTTTCCACTGCCTACGCCCGTTATGAAGATTTTAATAAACTGGATTTGGCCAAAACAGCCGTTGAATCTGCCATGAGCGAATTAAAAGCTACACAAAGCCAACTCGTGCAGCAGGAAAAACTTGCATCGCTCGGGCAGCTTACTGCAGGCATTGCGCATGAGATTAAAAACCCGTTGAATTTTGTCAATAATTTCTCAGAAGTTTCTATTGAGTTGATCGATGAAGTGTTGGAAGAAATAGAAAAAAATCAGGATACAAGAGATGATACTTTAATCAGCGATATCCTGAAAGATATCAGGTCCAATGTGCAAAAGGTACACGATCATGGTTACCGTGCGAATAGTATTGTTACTTCCATGCTGCAGCATTCGCGCGGAGGTACAGGGAAAATGCATCCAACCGATCTCAATGCCCTCATTAAGGAATACGTTAATCTGAGTTATCATGGAATGCGGGCATCCAAAACCCCGATGGATGTGGACATTGTGTTGGATTTATATCCGGCGTTGGGGATGGTATCGCTCATCAAGGAAGACTTTACAAGGGTAGTGATTAATTTGAGTAATAATGCATTTGATGCGATGAGAGAGAAAGTTAAGAATAAGTACGAAGTACGAGGTACGAAGGACGAAGGGGAAGGTGCGAAGGACGAAGAAGGGGAAGAGCAACGGGTAGAATACAAGCCAACCTTATCTATTCAAACAAGATTAGAAAACGGGAAAGTGCTTATTCAATTTAAGGACAACGGCCCCGGTATTCCCGATGAAATTAAGGACAAAATTTTACAACCATTTTTTACCACCAAAAAGGGAACCGAAGGCACCGGTCTTGGTTTGAGTATTACGAACGATATAGTGAAGGCACATGGTGGCGAGTTGAAAGTGGAAACAACAGAAGGGGAAGGGAGCCTGTTTATTATTAAATTACCAGAAAATACTTAGCATACTCATGAAGCAATTTTATATATTCCTACTACTGAATTATTTTCTATGTCCGGCTGTCAATATGATTTTTGCGCAGGAAAGCGCTGTAGATACCATTATTCAAAGACTTGAAAAAAGCAAATCGGCCATAGGTATTGATACTTCCATTTTTATGAGTGCCATGCCATGGATTGAAAGAACCACGCTCGATGATGCAGCTATCATCCGGTTGGATAAAGCAGGTAGCAAGTTTATTAATGGGAAGAATGAGTATTGGAGCTATGTAATGAAAGCGAGTGTACTGAACAGTTTGATTGCAACAGATAAAGACAGGGCCTTGCAATATGGTAAACAGCAGTTATCAGCGCTTGAAAAAAGTAAAACCCCCAATGCCGCATTCATATACAGCTATTTTTTTAAGCAATTGAGGTTGCCCTATCGCAATTCGAATATGCTGAACGAAGGGTTTACTTTTTAGAATGAAAAACTGAAAGCATACAAGCTTAAAAATGATTCTATTGGATTGTCTGATTGTTATTATGTACTCTCAGGGTTTTATAGAGTAATCGGGTTGCTCGATCAGTCCATTTATAACATGAAAAACTCAGTCAGCTATATGACTGTGTATGAAAATGCAGTGGAGCAATATGGAATTTTTGCTAATCCCATTAGCGAGACGAGCCGTTTAAATAATACTTCCGTAATTGGCCTGTATTATCTACAAAAGGGGGATTATTTGCAAGCTATTGCGTATGCCCGCTTACTATTTAATGAACGGATGAGTAATGATTCAAATGGTAACGTATTTTCTGCTATTATCATAGGAGAAGCTAAACTGTTGTCGGGTGAATTGGATAGCGCTAAATATTATTTGGATATTTTCCTCAGCCATAAGCCAAGCATGGAGCAAAAGGACTTTGCCGCCTTCGCCCTACAAATAAAAGCATTGTATGAGATTGAAAAGGGAGCATTGGATGATGCAGAAGCATTATTAGCTCAATCCCGAAGCCTCATTGATTCTTTTCAGATTCAGGCATCGGCAAGGCCCGGTACCGTTGCTCCCGATTATCACAATACCCTTGTCAGAATGAAGCAAGGTCGCATGGGTGAAGCCATTACTTTTCTAAAAAAAGATATTGAACGGGTAAAAGGGCAGCGCCTCTTTGAGATGCGGGATTATAGGTTGCTGGCAACGCTGTATGAACAAACAGGTAATTATAAAAATGCCAATGAGGCCCATAAAATTTATATGTCATTGCAGGATAGATTGAAAGCTGATCAAAGTAAATTCAGTTCCCTAAGCTTTGAAATAGAACAGGAGATGAATGAAAAGGAATTATCTATTGCAAAATTGGAGAGTAAAAACAAGATTGCTGATTTATCCAGGAATTTCACAATAGGTATCGCAGTGTTGTTGTCCATTCTTGCGGGGGTTATTTATCATAGGTTCCAATCCAAGAAAAAGGCTAATCTCGTATTGGAAAAAACCCTTGCAACTTTAAAGTCCACACAGGCCCAACTGATACAATCCGAAAAGATGGCTTCGTTGGGTGAACTCACTGCCGGTATTGCGCATGAAATTCAGAACCCGTTAAATTTCGTGAATAATTTCAGTGAGGTAAGTAAGGAGTTGTTGGGTGAGATGAAAGATGAGTTGGCAATTGGCAACTGGCAATTGGCAAATGAGATCGCTTCGGATGTAGAACAGAACCTTGAAAAGATTAACCACCATGGCAAACGCGCCGATGCCATAGTAAAGGGCATGCTGCAACACAGCAAAAGCAGCAGCGGGCAAAAAGAACCAACGGATATCAATGCCCTGTGCGATGAGTATTTACGCCTTGCCTATCATGGGCTAAAAGCAAAAGATCCATCATTTAATGCATCTTTTTATTTTGAAGCAGACAAATCATTGCCCGAAGTGGATGTGGTGCCGCAAGATATCGGGCGTGTTTTACTCAATTTATTCAACAACGCATTTCAAGCAGTAGCGGAGAAACAAAAAACTTCTGGCGCAAATTATCTTCCAGAAG
>JBGSLS010000029.1:0-13708 GCA_041740575.1 Chitinophagaceae bacterium
GATCAGACGTGCGCTGAAGGGCATTCACTGCCCACTGAGAAATGTTTTTTTTCCATTGTAAAACAATTTTAAAGTTAACAATGGTTACAAGGTATAAATATTTAAGGAAAACTCATTGCCGAATGGCAATGTTGGTTCAACGCTTCGCTATCGGTAACGCCGGGAAAAACAAAATAGTTGATACTTGTCCATGCGCCAAAGCTGCGTGCCACTTTCAGGCTTTCAAACAGATCTTCAAAAACATAATTATTGGGCCGGTAGTAGGGTGTATAAATTTCGCTGCGTGCACTGTTGGTACTTACCCGTATACTGTTAAGCCCGGCTTCGCAAAGTGCCCTAACGGCATCCGGCTTGCTGCCGTTGGTATTTATGTTAATAGAGCCCTTTTGTGTATGCTTCCTTATTTCTTTTATGGATTCGGCCAGGGTTTCCCACATGAGCAGGGGCTCGCCTTCGCAGCCCTGCCCAAAGCTAATAATGGGGAAGGGGGCAGTTTCAAGATGGGGTACGGTAAACTCTACAATCTCTTCCACCGTTGGCTTAAAAGTAAGCCTGTCCTGCGGGCTTGTAATGATTTCATCTTCGGGCTGAAACGATACGCAACCCACACAATTGGCATTACATGCGGGCGATGATGGTACAGGACATTCCCACCGGCCAAGCGAAAAATTACGTGCGGCAGGACAGGTATAGGTAAGACAGCAGGTTTCCATCAAATGCTTTACCAGCCTGTTATGCGGGTAGGCTTTCAACAAGTGTTCTGTTCCTGATGCGATTTTTTTATCATCATATCCGGCGCATTCCTGCCGGATATCCTGTTCAATACGCACTGCCGTTACATAGGTTTCTCCATCATGCCACCCCGCGGCTGTATAACAAAACAGCGGAAGGGTAGGCGCATCGGCAGCGGTTTCGTAGGCGGCAATAAACAGCCCGGTATGCGCAGGTGGTACAAAGGCGGCAACGGCCCACCCCTTGTCGCAAAGACGCATATCGCCGGTTACCACATCAACACCAATGGCTTTGCGCCCTGGTAGTTCATACAGGTTGCCACCATCGGGCAACAAAATCCAGCTTTCTTCGGGTACTTCAAATGCATCCCAGCCGCTGCGCCCTATGGCATATAAGGTTTCATCTTCGTAGATGTTTCCTTTTCCGTCGGAGTATAGTAAGTATGGTTTCAATTTAGTGAATTTGTCAATGAGTGAATTTGTCAATAAGTGAAAGAGTGAATGAGTGAATGGAGTGAATGAGTGAATGAGTGAATAGGGTTTGAGTTTGTGATTTGGGGTTTGAGTGCGTCAGCCAACTTTAAACCATCCTAAACCAAACTAAACAACCCTAAACAACCCTAAACCATCCTAAACAACTCTAAACTTCAACCCTTTCCCACTTCCACAAAATGCAACTGCTTTTTGCAATATTCGTTAAACTCCTTTTCAAGTTCATCAGTTATTTCTTCATCCAGTGTTTTCTGAATCAGTTTATTGTTGCGTAAATCCATGGTAAATAAGTTATCGCGGATTAACACATTGTCTATTTCGAACCATTGGTATGTTTTGGAGGGAAAGGTATTTCTCACCACTTTTTCCTGTGTAAAACCTATTTCGTCGGGAAATTTAATATATCGTTCTGCAATAGCCATAAAGGCATAAGCAAAACCCAGCAAATGGCTCCAGGCAAACAAAGGGATAAAAAACCAGCCCAAAGCAGCAATCATGAGTTCTACACGGTAATAGACGACAAATTTTGGATTGGCAGCATTTACATATCCATATAACCAAAGCCCGGTTATGAGCAACGGAATTGCTGCAAGCCAATATTGACCGCCGGCAAATGCGGTATTGATTACATAGTAAAAAAAAGCAGCCAAAAACAATAAAAGCAAAATACGGCTAACCCAATCCACCGCCTTGTAATCGGGGCGTTTAAGGCTGATTACATAATCGTATGATGCTTGCGCCATAATTTTTTAAATAGTATGCTATTACTAAATCAGGAATTACTTGATACCATAAGATTGCACATATGCCATAATTCGCGCGCAGCAACGTTGGCATCCCAGCCCGATTCGCTTACACCAACTTCTACCAGGTCGAATCCGATAATGGTGCGGCCACTTGCCACAATACGGCGAAACAAATAGTTTACCTGCTGACTTTCAAGCCCACCATGCACCGGGGTGCCGGTATTGGGGCAAAGCTTGGGGTCGAGCCCGTCTATATCAAAACTGATGTAAACTTTTTGGGGTAGTTTTTCAATTATATCGTCGCAGATGTTGCGCCAGGTTTCACCTTCGTAAAGCCTTGTTTTAATATTGCGGTCAAAATAGGGGATTACCCTATAGTTGCTGTCACAAATATAATCCCACTCATTTTGACTGTAATCGCGCACCCCAACCTGAACGATTCTTTCAATCCCGGGTATCTGTTCCAATCCATTGTAGGCAATGCTTGCATGGCTGTAAATAAATCCTTCATAAGCCGGCCGCAAATCGCAGTGGGCGTCAATTTGTAAAATGCCAAATGATTCGTGCACTTCAGCAATAGCTTTCCAGTAACCAAGCGGGGTACTGTGGTCGCCACCAAGCAGGGCAACGAGTTTGCCTTTTTGCAACAAAGCAAGGGTTTGGTCGTAAACCCATGTGTTCAAAAAAGCGCTGCCTTCATTTATATCCTTCAGGCTTTTACACATAAAGGCATTAGCATTTACTTCCTCCTGCTTACTTACAAAATCAATATATAACTCGGCTTCTTTGCGTAAAAAATCGCTTTTTAGCAACACTTTGGGATTAATGGGGCGCTGGTAAAATCCAGCTTTCCAGGCATCAGGTGTTTCCGGATCAAATAAATCAATTTGCAGCGAAGCCTTTAGGATATGTTCGGCACTTCGGGCAGTGCCTGCACCATAGCTAACTGTTACTTCCCATGGTACAGGAAAAATAATCAGCCTAGCATCTTCTTCGGTAAATGGGAGCCCAAATATGTTATTGTGGGGATTGGCCGCCGCATTAATATCAAACTTTGTTAAATCAGCCATTTCTTCCGGCAATCTTTTGAACGCGCAAAGGTAAGCTGAACAATTGCACAGGATGCTAAATGTTTACAAAGAATGTGAAGGCTAATCAACATCATATTATTTACGCTTACCGAGTTGTACATTTGCAGCTGATTAAGAGAAAGCGTTTATGAAAAAACTCCACATTGTACTATTGGTAGCCGTTGCTGCAGCCATAGCCGTAATGATCAGCTTTACATCCGATCTTACTACTTATGATACCATCGCTTCAGCTCAGGCAAAGCCGGGTAAGTTTGTTCACCTGATTGCTAAGCTCGATAGGGCGCAACCCATTGAATATGACCCAATTAAGGATCCAAACTATTGTGCTTTTACCGTTGTGGATTCTTTAGGCGCATCTGCCCGCGTTATCAGCAATAAGCCAAAACCCCATGATCTTGAAATGAGCGAAAGGGTTGTTTTGAAAGGTCGTATGGAGAATGGCGCATTTCAATGCGATGATATTTTACTGAAATGTCCAAGCAAATACAAGGATGATATGGAAGCTGCAGGTAAAGAGTTACGACATCCGGAGAATATTCCAATTAAAAATTCATAAGAAAAATAAAAAACCTGGCCAATCGGACAGGTTTTTTATTTTCAGGCAAAGTATCCGGTATTGGACATTGGACCATTAATTTCCCTTACTTTTCTTCCTTTTTGCATCCAACGCCCGCTGCGCTTCCTTTACTATTTCTTCCAGTTCTTCTTCATCCAAATCAATGTCATCAGGATTCATTTCTGTTTTAAGCGAATCAACTGTTTGCCCTTCTTCTTTTGCCTTACGCTTGAAATAACCCCTGAATAAAAAGCTGCTTTGCATAGCCAGCATATTTTCACTAAGCCTTGCCGCTGCTTCCTGAATACTTCCAACTGCAGAGTCGGTGGTAACCATTACATCATCAATTCTGTCAGAAAGTGCATTGGTATTTACGAGGCTGCCTATGCTGCCTTCCCCTGCGTTTATTTTCCTGGTAATACCGGCAAGTGATGCTGTCATTTTTTCTGCATTGGCCGATGTGCCTTCAAGGTTATTGGATAGGGTATTGGTGTAAAGAAGCTTGCTGATGGAGCCAACGCCATTACGAATTTGCGTTGCCATTGCAGCGAGTTCGCTTGTAATGATACCTGCATTATCAGCAACAGCCGTAAATTTTGCAATGATCTCTTCCATTCCCACCGGGTCAACCGAAGCAATGGCATCGCCATCTTTCATTAATTTTTTTTCGGTGGTGGAACCTGGAACGATGGTAATTACTTTATCGCCCATTAAACCGGAAGAACCAACGGTTGCAACCGCATCTTTTTTCAAAAAAGGTTTTACATCCGCCGACATGCGCATATCCACTCTAACCATGGTATCGGAAACGAAACTGATATTTTCAATGGTACCAACTTTAATACCGGCGAACAGAATGTTATTGCCAATCTGCAATCCACCAACATTTCTAAAAGTTCCATAGATGTTAAAGGTATTGCCAAACATATTTTTATTGCTACCTATAACAAATATGGCGGCTACAAGGAGTAGAATACCTACAATGGTAAATATTCCCGTTTTCATTTTTTGCGAAGTAGAATTTTTCATTTCTTATTTTTTTTATTTTATTATCCTGTTTACCGGGAAAAAATGTATACTATTTAAAAAAGGATCTTACGAAAGGGTCATCTCCCTTTTCCAATTCATCATAATTTCCTTCGGCTACAAATTTCCCATCGTTCATTACCAATAAACGGTCGCCGGTTATTTTAGCGCAAGCCATATCGTGCGTAATAATAATGGATGATGTACGGTATTTTTTTTGCATTTCAAGAATCAGTTCACTTATTTCCCTTGAAGTAATAGGATCGAGACCGGTAGTAGGTTCGTCATACAACATTATTTCCGGTTGTAGAATAAGTGTTCTTGCCAAACCAACTCTTTTACGCATACCACCCGATAGTTCTGAAGGCATTTTATCAATAGCTTCCAAAAGACCTACCGCTTCTAATACATCACTGATACGTTGATTAATTTCATCATCATCGCGAAGATTGAGTACTCTTGTAAGGGGAAATGCCAGGTTTTCGCGCACCGTCATGGAGTCGTAGAGCGCACCACTTTGAAAGAGAAAGCCTACTTTACCGCGTAATTCTTTTAAACCATCTTCGGAGAGTTCTTTAACTTCTTTGCCAAATACCTGCAAACTGCCTTCATCCTGTGTAAGCAGTCCTACAATACATTTAATATTTACCGATTTGCCTTGTCCCGATCTTCCCAGAACCACCAGGTTTTCACCCCGGTGCAATTCCATATTTATGTCCGACAATACTTCCAGATCGCCAAACGATTTTTTAAGATTTTTGATGGTAATTACAACTTCATCACTCTTAAAAGATGCATCAGCATTTGCTATTTTATTCGTTTCGTTCATATTGATTAATTATAAGCAATAGCAGATGTTAATTGCACTGCAATGGCATCTAATACAATAACCCAAAGTGATGCAGAAACTACAGCGGAATTGGCAGCTATACCTACGCTTTCAGTTCCTTTACCGGCATGGTAACCTTTGTAACAGCCCACAAATCCAATGGCAAATCCGAAGAATATTGTTTTTATAAAAGCAGGTATAACATCCGAAAATTCCATGGCAGAAAATGCCTTTTTGAAGAAAAGGGTTAAAGACATATCACCATTGATATTGGATGCTGCAAAGCCACCCAATAACGCCAATGCATCTGCAAAAAGCGTTAATAAGGGAATCATGATGATACAGGCTAAAATGCGGGTAACTACCAGGTACTGAATGGGGTTTGCGCCGGAAACTTCCATGGCGTCTATTTGCTCGCTTACCTTCATGCTTGAAAGCTCTGCACCCATACTCGAAGCTATTTTTCCTGCACAAATCAGCGCTATAATAACAGGACCAATTTCGCGGATAATGGAAATGGCTACCATACTTGGTACAAAACTTTCTGCACCAAAGTCACGTAAAGTGGGTTCTGATTGAAGGGTCATTACCAGGCCAAGGATAAAGCCGGTAATGGCAACCAATCCTATAGATTTATTACCAACAATAAAACATTGACGAAAAAATTCATTCCATTCAAAACCTTTCCGGAATATATTCCGAACAAATCGGCCAATAAAATAGACCTGATCACCTGCCGCTTCGAATTGGCGGTTCCAGGCATTGGTTTTTGCAATCATATTTTAATAGTTAATGATCATATGGATTAATTACGTCATTTGATAGAAAATAGCAAAAAAGCACCCGGTAGCGAAAGCTTCCAGGTGCTCTTTTGAAGTAGTAATTATCGTGTTATGATTTTTCTTTTGCTTCCCTGTTTTCTTCGCCTTTTGTTCCTGGACGGTTTGTGGCTTTAATGGCACCAAACTTTACTTTTAATCCGGCAATTTTTGTGTTATCTCCATTGGGTACATCTTTTTCCACTGCATTTTTACGAGTACCCAGTGCTTCCCAAAGTACTTTAATCTCATCCCAATCTTCGCGGGAATAATTGTCTTTGTTGTCCTGAACCGTATTCACAAATTTTTGGTAAACATCATGTAAATTAGCTGATGTTACATAGTTAAAAGCCATATCCGTTCCAATAGCACCTTCACCAAAAAGGGCATTTCTCAAATTGGTTTTGTAATCATTAGCAACTATCATGGCTTGCTCTTTTTCCCTGATATTGTTCTCATACGAAGCCTTTAAAGCATTGTATTTGGCAATACTTTCTTCCAGTTTTGCCTTGTCTTCTGCTTCTAATTTTTCCATATCATTTTCAATGATTACTACACGTTCCTGATAACCCCTATCCAAATCTGCCCAGTATTCGGCGGTGTACTCCGGTGTAAGGTTTTGAATGGAATCTACATAGATGGTTACTTTACTTGCATTTTCACTTGCTTCTTTATTAGGCGTCTGACAGGCGACTAATGATGCTACCACAACTGCTGTGGTCAATACTTTGTTAATTGTTTTCATTATGATATTTTAATCTATGTAAAGGTGATGTTGTATGGCTACATAGCTGTTACACTATTAAGGATAAGTGTTACATGATTACCATATTTGGTTATTTCAATTAATTTTTGATTGTACGAATTGTCGTATTCATTGCTAGCGTTTATTTTTTATGAAATGGGAAAACGAAATTTGATTGTGTTTGCGAACAGGTAGGTTAACTTAAATTTAACGGTATTGATGTGTAAGTCGACATTCGAACTTTCTTCCACAAACTTCATTTTCACCCAACCATTTGCAATACTTTTGCGCCTTCAATTAAGTAACAACTTTTTTTAGCATAATGGATTATATAGGCGAATTTTTACTCCCGGGCCAAATTGGCCATTTTCTGGCGATTTTATCATTTGTGGCATCATTGGTAGCTACCTTTTCATATTTCAAAGCCATTCACCCCGAATCGTATGAAACCGGAAAAAGCTGGCAAAAGCTTGCCAGGATTGCCTTTGCCGTGGAAAGTATTGCTGTGGCCGGACTTTTTATAACCCTATACTATATTATCAGTTCGCATTTGTTTGAATACAAATATGCCTGGCAACACAGCAGCAAATCGCTGCAAATGGAATACCTGCTTAGTTGCTTTTGGGAAGGGCAGGAAGGCAGTTTTATGCTCTGGAGCTTTTGGCATTGCGTTTTGGGCTGGGTAATTATTGGCCGCTTAGGTAAATGGGAAGCCCCGGTAATGATGATTGTGAGCTTTGCGCAAACAGCACTGGCTACCATGTTGCTCGGGTTATACTTTTTTGGTACCAAAGTGGGCAGCAGCCCTTTTGTATTGCTGCGCAACGAAATGGAAGCCCCTATTTTCAGCCAACCCGATTACCTTTCGTTAATTACCGATGGTAACGGGCTTAACGCGCTGTTGCAGAATTACTGGATGGTGATACATCCACCGGTGTTATTCCTCGGGTTTGCTGCTACCTTAATTCCCTTTGCCTTTGCTATGGCCGGTCTTATTACACGGGACCACAAAGGATGGACCACACCCGCCTTGCCATGGGGCATGTTTGCCGCTGCTATTTTGGGTACCGGTATTATGATGGGCGCGGCCTGGGCTTATGAAAGCTTAACTTTTGGCGGTTATTGGGCCTGGGACCCGGTGGAGAATGCATCGCTTGTGCCCTGGTTACTACTCATTAGCGGTATCCATGCCAACCTTATTTATAAGCATGCAGGGTATTCGCTTAAAAGCACCTACATCTTTTATGTAATCAGTTTCATTTTGGTGCTTTACAGTACCTTCCTTACCCGCAGCGGTGTACTTGGCGATACTTCGGTACACGCTTTTACCGATCTGGGTATGAATGTGCAGTTGTATATCTTCCTGAATATTTTTATCTGGGTAGCCCCTTTTTTAGCTGCAAAGGGAACAAAGGCAAAACTGTTGGTGGCCGGAGTTTTTGTGGTTTCTTCGGCATTAGGCTTCGTGCATCCCGCATTCGCATTTCTTTCTTCCATAGGCGGTATTGTTTTATTGGCTGTGCAACTTTCGCGCGATAAAGATGTACCCACCATTGTAAAGGAAGAAAACCTGTACAGCCGCGAATTCTGGATGTTTATTGGCGCGTTGATTTTCTTTTTATCGGCAGCCGTAATTATTGCAAAAACCTCGGTGCCGGTTTTCAACAAAGTATTTGGCACTGCCATTGCACCACCCGAAGATGTGGAATTTGGCCATAACAATATTCAAATATGGGTGGCCATTATTTTAGGTATTCTTACGGCGGTTACACAATATTTCAGGTACAAGGATACACCCGTAAAGGCTTTGCTTAAAAAGCTGGCGGTTCCTTTCTTCATTGCTTTGGGTTTAAGCCTGATGATAAGTTTTACGGAAGGCGTATCCTACGAAAAACAAGGGCCCGGATTTTGGATGGCGATTCATGTGGCCATATTTTCTGCAGTGTATGCCATTGTAGGTAATGCTGGCTATATATGGTCAGGCATAAAAGGAAAAATGAAACTTGCCGGCGGTTCGGTGGCCCATATTGGTTTTGGCCTTGTGCTGCTCGGAATCCTGCTCTCGAGTGCCAATAAAACGGTTCTCAGTATTAATACCACGGGTATTTCTCCCCTAAAAGCTACCGACAAGGAAAACAGTTACGAAAACACAACGCTCATTAAAGGACAAGCTACCGATATGGGCAGGTTTATGGTAACCTATACACGTGATACGCTTAACCCGCGCGACCATAAGCGTTACTTCGAAATTGAATTTGTTGCCAAGGATGGCAAAGAAAAATTTTCGCTTTATCCCGATGTAATTGAAAATAACAAGGGTGGGGAAGGCCTTACCCCCAATCCCGATGCGCGCCACTACTGGAACCGGGATATTTTTACTTACGTAACTTTTTTAAGCGACCCCGAAGCCAAACAAAAAGATACCACCAAGTTTAGAAACCTAACCGTTGTGGTGGGCGATACCATGTTTTACAGCAATGGAATGTGGGTAATCAACGGACTGGAAGCCAACCCTTCCGATGGCCGGTTTGCTGCATATGCTGGCGATACCTTGCTGGCTGCTGATATTTCGGTTATTACCAAAGATGGCAGGTTTTACCGCAGCCGTCCCGGTTTTATATTAAGAGGCAATAACCTGGAAATGCTCCCCGATACGGTAATGAGCCAAAGTCTTGTTTTCTCGCTGATAAAGCCCGGCGATTTTGAAAAGAAGGAAGTAGA
Source organism: Chitinophagaceae bacterium (assembly GCA_041740575.1). Taxonomy (GTDB): domain Bacteria; phylum Bacteroidota; class Bacteroidia; order Chitinophagales; family Chitinophagaceae; genus Phnomibacter. The sequence continues at coordinate 9,756 of JBGSLS010000029.1, forward strand.
AATCGGTATCAAGGAATCGAGCGCTATTCTGGATTTTCTAACACTTAAGGTGTACGAATTTCCCTGGATTAACGTTTTGTGGATAGGACTCCTGGTAATGATGATAGGTTTTACCATGGCTATTGTACGCCGTGTGGGCCTTATGCAGCGCGGTTAGGCACCCGGTTGTCTTTTTTTGTAACTTTATGGTTTAAAAATGGCATGCAAAAGGGGCTAAGATTTTTCTTGTTTATGGGTTTGGCATTGGTTGGGTTTTTGCCCGGCTTTAGTCAGCAACCCGAAAAACCCAAACCTCCAATGCCTGTAACAGGTGTAAATGACACCATTTATGTGTATGCAACCCTGTTGGATGATGGAACCACCTGGGTGCCGACGTCGGCATTGCCCGATGTGGAAGTGCTGGCCAAAATGCCAAAATGGATGGCCAAAGAGCGGAAAAAATGGAGCCGCCTTCGCAATGCGGTGTATGTTACCTATCCTTATTCGATTGCAGCTTCCAAAGTAATTAATGATATCAATGCAAGGCTCGAGGGTGTAAAGACCGAGAAGGAGCGCAAGCAAATTATTATGTCGAAGGAGAAGGAACTGAAAGCAGCTTTCAGCGATAAAATTACCAACCTGAGTGTGTACCAGGGCAAAGTGCTGATGAAACTCATTAACCGCGAAACCGGCGATAACTGTTACGAAATTTTAAAGGAATATAAAGGCGGTGCCAATGCGCGCTTTTGGCAAACAGTGGCCTTTGTTTTTGGCAGCAACCTTAAGCAACCCTACGAACCCAAAGGTGACGATGCCGAAATGGAAGGCATAGCAAAGGAAGTGGAAAGGATGTATTATCCGTGGAAAGGATAGGAAATAAGGGAATAAATAATAAGGAATAAGGAATAAGGAAGTGTTTCGCCTGGCGGCGATTGAAGGACCGAGTAAATAAGCGAAACTTTGCGATGCTCAAACTGAAAGGTTTATTTCTGACTCAAACGGAATTTATGCGATATGTCTCCTTTCTGATTATCCAGCTTTTTGTATGTGCGATGAGTGAGGCTCAGCATATTTCCGATTTTATTTCGGTAACACCTGCTGGTCAGACTTCGAAATTTGTTTTTCCATCTGCCACACATAAGTTCCAGAAGATTCTCGAACATGGTGACCCCATCAGCAATGGTACAGCAAGGGATAATTTTGATTTTACGGGTTATCTTCCGGCAAATGGTTCTTCCACATCCGGATACATTGCGCTGAACCATGAATTGAATATTGGCGGCGTAACGGCCATGGACATGAACCTGAATCCCATCACACTATTGTGGCAGGCAAGTAATATTACCAAATTGGATTTTACCGGTGTAAATGGTACATGGAAAAATTGTTCCGGGGGTATTACACCCTGGGGTACTACCATTACCTGCGAAGAAGGGGTTGATGTGGCCGATACCAATCTTGATGGTTATAACGACATGGGGTGGATGGTAGAAATAGATCCCATCAACAAATTGGTGATTGGTAAATTGTGGGCATTGGGTTGTGGTAAAAAAGAAAATATTGTGATCCACGCCAACCGGAGAACCGCTTATTTTGGCAACGATGATAACCCGGGTTACCTGTATAAGTTTGTGGCAACTTCCAATGAAAATTTGAATAGTGGAATGCTGTATGCCTATAAAGGTTCCAAGAGTGGAATGGGTGAATGGGTACTCATTCCGAATACCACTATTGCCGACAGGAATAATACCATGCAACTATGCAGCGCTGCAGGTGCTACAGTATTTAATGGTATTGAAGATGTAGAAATTGGCCCCGATGGTAACATTTATCTTGCTGTAAAAAATGAGAATTGTGTCTACCGGTTCTCAGACAGTGACCCCATCTCAGGAACAACAGTCAGCAATTTTGAAACCTACGTGGGTAATATGTCGTACCCGATTACCCATTCGGGTGGCACAACCCTTACGCCTTGGGGTGCCGGAAATGATAACCTTGCTTTTGATAACATCGGTAATCTGTGGGTGCTGCAGGATGGTGGTAATAACTATATATGGGTCGTTATGCAAAATCATTCGCAGGCCAACCCGAATGTAAAACTATTTGGCATTGCCCCTGCAGGAAGCGAGCCCACCGGCATTACGTTTACCCCCGATTTCAAGTACCTGTTTATGTCCATCCAACACCCCAATGCGGCTAATAGCATCGATTTTCAAACCGATGCAGCCGGCAATGTTATTGGGTTTGGAAAAGATATCGCGATGGTGATTTCGTTGGGTGAAAACCTTGGATGCAATCAAACAGGAAATGCATGCGATGATCAAAATGCAAATACCTATAATGACAGGTATGATTCGCTTTGTAACTGTAAGGGAACACAAATTAGCGATACCCTGAATAGCCAGTTATCATCCGGCAACCAGGATGCAGAAGAAAATGTATTGAATGGAAGTGTAAACCTTACGAGCACCGATTTGGAATTGGGCAATGACGGCGCCACGCCACAGTTGACCGCTATAATGTTTAGCCAGGTAAGTATTCCAAAAGGCAGCTTGATACAATCTGCAAGCATTCGGTTTACGGTAGATGAAGCGACATCGGCACCGACCAACGTAATTATAAAAGGCGAAAAATCTGCAATCCCGTTATCTTTTTCAACTGCTGCTTTTAACCTTACTACGCGGGTAAAAACATCCGATAGTATTACCTGGACCATTCCTGCTTGGAATACCGTGGGGCAATCCACCGCCGACCAAACAAGCCCTGATATACGAAGTATTATACAGGAAATTGTGAGCCAGGATAATTGGCCCGGAACCAATGGTTCGATTGTTTTATTCATCCGCGGCAATGGTGCAAGGGTTGCAGCATCGTATGATGGTTCACCCGCGCAAAGCCCGGTACTGTCAATTGCATTTAGGCTTCAGAATATTAATAATGTAGGCATAGGGCACCCCGCGCCCGTTTCCAAACTACAGGTGAAAGATGGTGATGTATTTGTAGAAACCATTGGCGCCGGGGTAATTTTAAAATCTCCCGATGGTAAATGCTGGAAACTGACTGTGAATAACGACGGTACAGTTCAGGCGGTAAATATTCCTTGTCCGGAATGAATAAAACGGGTTTAAATGACGCATTTTCTTCAATGTCGCCACGGTGCGTGCCTTCACACACCAAAGAACATTCCTGCCATTCGCCGCTGTGCTTTCCCTTTCGCTTATTCTTTCGAAGGTAACCGCAAAGTTCGCGAAGGCTTTGCGCAAAGTACGCAGAGCTTAGATTCAATTGATTATTCCTGCAACGCGATAAATGGTTTATGCATTTTCTTCAAGGTCGCCACGGTGCGTGCCATCACGCATTCAAAAGAAATCGCAATTAAAGACGCCGGGTCCGTTAAGGCCTGACGTATCCAATCCCCTCCATTCGGAGGGGTGGCTGTGCCGACTTCAATCTTCTACGCCAGTTGCCAAAGTAAACCGGCACAGCCGGGGTGGGTAGTTCTATAGCCTTCACGAAAAAAAAAAATTCACGCAGAGCCGCTAAGGCGCAGAGAACACTTTCAAATCCCTGAACCAAAACTGAACGCATGCGCTAGCCCTGTGATGTTTAAGCCATAACCGAATGCATGCGCCAGCCCTTTGCAGCGCTGCGTCTCTGCGAGTAACAAAAAACGCCGTTGCCATGGTGCGTGCCTTCAACCAAAAAAATATTCACGCAGAGCCGCTAAGGCGCAGAAAACATTTTCAAATCCCTGAACCAAAACTGAACGCATGCGCTAGCCCTGTGATGTTTAAACCATAACCGAATGCATGCGCCAGCCCTTTGCGTCTCTGCTTGTGCCATGCAAGTTCTTTCAACGATGGAGAAAAAGGCTAAACCCCTTTTGGTACTCCGGCAACGCTGTACAGGCAGGGTTGTCAAACCGCTCTGCGCTGCTTTAACCGCAAGGTAAAGGTAGTGAACGGACAGAGAAA
>JBGSLS010000030.1:0-1725 GCA_041740575.1 Chitinophagaceae bacterium
GAACCATTAACTTGGTAAAAATGCTGGTTTTTTTGCAAAAACCAGCATTTATTTGTGATGATTCAGTCATTATTCCAAAAAACAATTCGGATTTTCTACAAGCAACTTGTGTGCTTTTATTACTTGCTTATCTAAATAACCTTGCACATACGCCACATACCTATAAAATTCTTTGCTGCCCGGTCCATGCCCCGAAATGGTGCGCACCACCGCTTCATCCACACCCATGAGCAGTAAAGTGGTTATGGCGGTACGCCGCATGGTATGCGCGGATAAATGCTCATAAAAACGCCAGGTCTTTCCCGATTTATTCTATATTTCCGTTTGCCTGCCCTTTAGCGAACGGTATTTGGGTACTTCCTCTATCCATCCTGCAAGTTTGCCAATTTGCTTCATTTGTTGGTTAAACTGATTATTCGACAATTGGGGTAATAGCCATTTATTACCCTTGCGCTGGTATTTTTTCAATATGTCTATGGCATAATCCGGCACGGGTATTCGCACTACAGCACCGGTTTTTGATGTTTGGATACAGAGATAGGTGCAAATGGCAGTTGCTTCGAGGTGCAGGGGTTTGAGTGCCATCAGATCTTTGTATCTAAGCCCGATGGTGCAGCCTATAATAATGGTATCGAGTACGGGTAACTGGCTAGGCTTTAATTGGGCGCATAGAGTTGGGTTGTTAATTAACCAATGTAAACGGCCCGGCATAATTACATGCGGCTGCGCTTGCCAGGGATGCACTACAAAGGAAACATGAAAATTGCCTACCGGGTAACCCTTTGCCTGTGCCAGAAAATTAAATACCGCCTTAATTACTTTCAGGTTACCGGCAAGGTATTGATCGGTCCAGTTCATTTTATTACGGCCATATTGCAAAAATGAATCGAAGAACTTTTTCCAATACCGCTTTTCATGGTTCCAGCAGATGGCTGAATTGCCATGAAGCATTTGAATGACAAATGTTTTTCCGGAATGCAATTCAAAAGCTGTTATGCACTTTTCAACCTGCTTATATTGGGCTATAACTGCGGGTTTTAATGGGCTTCCGTTACTTTTCATTCTTTTACCTGTAGCAGATGCAGAAATAAATAATTGAAACGCTTCCTTTAACAGCAAAGATTTTGTTTTCATAATTTTTTGAAGAACAAAACACTATGCAAATTTTACATGATGGCTTGTTTTTTTAATGTAAGAAGCGTTTTAAGATTAGCGTAAGAATGCCACACAGAAACTTGCCACACAAAAAAAATGTGGCGTTCAATTTTGTGGCACGCGTAATTTTTTTGAAGCATAATTTATCAAAATAAAATTTTAAAAAATAAGTTTAAGGTCAGTTACAAAACAAATATTTGAGGTAACTAATTATTATAACCACTCAAACGAATGTCCCTTTTTCGATCAGTGCCCATCCTTTTATTGCTGCTAATTGCAGTTCCTATCCTAACCCTTGCCCAGGAATCGGATAGTTTATCTAATGAGCGCATAGCCAGTATTAAAAAACTTGCACAGGAAGTAAAGGATGATACCCAGGATTTTACCGCCAAAATGAATGAAGAAGCAACCCGCAGGTTGCAAGCCATTCAGCAACAGGAAGCCAAACTTGAAAAACATCTCCCCAAAGAAGAACTGGAAAAGGCCCTGCAATTAAAAGATGAACTCAATAAAAAGTTGGATGCGCTTGCAGGTATAACCCAAGCCCCTGATAGCCTGCTGAAAACGATG
>JBGSLS010000031.1:0-39288 GCA_041740575.1 Chitinophagaceae bacterium
GACCCGTGTGCACGAACTATTGCCAAACAACTGGAAAGAATACCAGCCCGAATCCGTTACCGCTGACGAAATACTGGCATAAGATGTTATAGGCGAAAAAAGTGACATCACAAATACGTAGCTATGTCGTGTGTTTACGGAAACCATACTGCCGGGAAAGAAAGTTTCATATACGGAAGAATGGTTTATTCAAAGCTTTGATTTCCCTGAAAACAGGCGTATCAATTCTAAACAAGTCAATACTATTATTTCTTCAATAAAGTAAAAGTTATGCAAAGAATTTTAATTGCTTTAAGTTTTTTAATTTGTTGCAGTGCAGCAATTGCCAAAATACCAACTTTAAAAAACAGCTCAACTGTTATTCAATACGCAATTCAAAAATTAGATGCACAGGTTCCTGATATAAATATTAATGTAGACATTCCTGCAGGCGAGCAAAATAATACCATATATGTACTCACTTTGCAGGATGCTATAAAATACAGCCAATTTCATTTTCTAAAAGATGAACAACTGAAACCTGGTGGTTTTGTCATTCAAAATAGAAACGGCTGTATAAGTATTGTTGGAGCTGATGACGCAGGTGCTATGTACGGAGCTTTGGATGTAACAGAACAATTGAAAATTTACAATAACAATTTAAAGGCTGTACAAGAAAAAAAAGAAGAACCCCGCTTTTCTTTCCGTGCTATAAAATTTAATTTACCGTGGATGGCTTACCGCCAGAACCTTTGCTTAACTCAACAGGATTATGTGGTAAGAGATTTGAAGTTCTGGGAAAGTTACTTAGATATGATGGCACAAAACCGTTACAATGTGCTTTCCTTATGGAGCCTTCATATTTTTCATTACATGGTAAAGCCTAAAAAATTTCCTGAGGCTACATCTTTTACAGATGTGGAAATGCTGGTATGGAAAAATTTCTGGACAAAATTATTTGCCATGGCAAAGGAACGGGGCATTGAAACCTACATCATCAACTGGAACACATTTGTATCGCCTTCCTTTGCTGCAGCACATAAGTTAATGGGCTATAATGCAAGGCCCTCACACTTTGGTCCGGGTGATACGGCAAAAATTATTGAAACATATACTAAGGAAATTATTACACAGGTAATTAATGAATATCCTGGTTTGGATGGCCTGGGTATTACCTTAGGCGAACGTATGGGCGGGCAAACAACTGATGAAAGAAGGGCATGGCTGGACCGTACCATTTTTGCAGGTATGAAAGCAGCCAATAGAAAAATCAAATTTGTATATCGGGCTCCTTTATCCGCCAATGAAGGAAGTGGCGGCAGCACTAGTGAAGAAAATGATGTAAAAACAAGGCAGCAAATTGAAGCACTTGATATTATTAATCCTGCATATGTAGAATTTAAATACAACTGGAGCCACGGCCATTCATCACCCAAACTGTTTATTGTACATGGGGGGAAACTTACCGATAAATACAAAAATCCATTACCTGAAAAGTATAAATATGTATGGACGGTGCGTAACGAAGATTTTTATTTGCTGCGTTGGGGGCAACCTGATTTCATTCGGGAGTTTATAAAGAATAATAGTGACTCTTATGTAGATGGTTGTTTTATTGGCAGCGAAGTTTTTATACCTGCTTTAGATTTTATGAGCAAGCCCGGAAATTTCAGGGATTGGAATTATCATTTTCAACGGCAATGGTTATGGTATGCCACCTGGGGAAGACTGCTGTATAACCCGGCAACACCTGATGCGGTGTTTGAAAATTTACTGGCAACAAAGTATAAAATGTCTAATGGTAAAACAGCATTAAGTGCATGGAAACATGCCACTAATAATCAACTGTGGTTTGCTGCTTTTCACCAGGGAAAAGTTGATGGCAGTATTTATACTGAAGGTTTTTGCAGTTGGGGCGACAGTAAAGATGCAAAGTTTTTTGATATTAATAACATCATCAATCACCCGGTATTAGATACAGCGCTGTATGTAAATGTTGCTGATTTTGTAAAGAGCGGTGAAAACATTCCAAAGGGCATCATCTCTCCTTTGCAGCTTGCAAAACAATATGATGAAAATAATGCAAAACTGCTAAAAGAAATTCAATTGCTTAAGGCTGCAAAACCAACTGCATCAGTAATGGTTGAAATAAATGATTTGGAAGCATGGTATTGGTTTGGCCGGTATTTTTCTGATAAACTAAAAGCAGCAGTACATGTGGCCCGTTATCGTTATGCGGGTAAAGATGAAAGAAAGATTGCTGTAAAATATTTGACAGATTGCAAACAATGGTGGATGAATTATGCCAATGCTTTGGCTATGTATAATCATGAGTCAATGCCTTTTCATACTTCAACTGATTTTTCATGGAAAGTGTTTCAAAAAAATACAGAGATGGATATTGAACTGGCTTTAAAAGAAAGATAGTAAGAATAAATATATTTTTATCCTGTTGCTGACATTTCCGTTTGCTGCGTTTACATCTGCACAAAAATCTCCTTTTTTAAAACGTTCTCAAATCTACATCCGTGCCCCGTTTATTTTGGCAGACGCAATTTCAAAAGCTTACTACATGTATTCCTCTTGATATGGCTATAAGGGAATGCCCGCAAAAAGGATGGGTGTAACAGTATATAAAAGTAAAGACATTGAAAACTGGAAAGGCCCTTACATAGTATTTGAAACCGGAAACAATTTCTGGGCCGATACAACACATGGCTGCCGGGTACCAGAAGTGCATTTTTATAAAGGCAGTTATTATTTGTTTATAACATTTAGCAATAAGAATATTCAGCTAAAACATCAATTAGCAAACAGGCTAGATAGTTTAGTCATTCACCGGGATGGATAAGTTTTTGTTGACAACAAACCAGTATTACAAACCTATAAATTAGGGCGGAATCTTGTACTTCATAATGCCCTGGCAACTCAAAATTTGGTTAATTGAGCAATACTTTAGTACTACAAGCCCAAGACTGCAAATTGCAGGCACTTAGTTTTACATTTCATACAGCAAGCAATCGTTTAATCGGGCCATGTTTTTTAACACGGCCCCTTTTTTTTGCAGTGCAAGCTATACTTATGCCATTTAATTTTTATTGAACGTTACAGCAACTATTGAGCATAATCGGATCATGTAATAATCGTATACAGTTGGAAATTTATCTTTTATTGCCATTTAAACTTTGCTTGTAATGAAAGTTGTTATTGTTTTTTTTCTTGTTCTGATTCATTTTTGTACCCTGAGAGGTCAAAACGGAATTCAGGTATCTTCCCAAGCTAACCCGATTACTTCAGGTTTCACCACATGGGCAGCAAAGCCCCCTATGGGCTGGAATAGTTATGACGCCTACCATGGTTCAGTTACTGAAAGTCAATTTTTACAATCTATAGATGTTGTAAAAACTAAATTACTACCCCTTGGTTATGAGTATGTTACTATAGATTTTTGCTGGTTTAACCCCGGGCCTGTGGGTTGGGATCCGGTAAATCAGTGGAAAACAATTGGTTTGCAACAGGAAAAGTTGCCCGATGGAAGCTTTTGCCCCATGCTTACCATGGATAAGTACGGGAGGCTGTTACCCGCCGAAAACCGTTTTCCATCGGCAAAAAATGGATATGGTTTCAAGGCTATTGGCGATGAAGTTCATCGTAAAGGCATGAAATTCGGCATTCACATTATGCGGGGAATACCCCGGCAGGCGGTAGAATTGAATACCCCCATTTTAGGAACCAATTTTTTTGCAAAGGATATTGCTGAAACATTTGATACCTGTAAGTGGAATAATAACATGTACGGGGTGGATGCCAGTAAGCCGGGCGCCCAGGAATACTATAATTCGTTATTTAAATTGTATGCAAGTTGGGGTGTCGATTTTGTAAAAGTGGATGATATTTCGTCGCCTACCTATCACGCTTCGGAAGTAAAATTGATACGAAATGCCATAGATGCCAGTGGCAGAAGAATGTTGCTAAGCCTTTCCTGTGGTGAATCTTTTATGAGTTATGCCCATCATATGGAAGCCAACGCGAATCTCTACCGTGTTTCCATTGATTTTTGGGATGAATGGAAGGATGTATTGCATATGTTTGATATTATGTATATGTGGCAGCCCTTTATTGGCGATGGTACATGGCCCGATGCCGATATGATTCCAATTGGCAAACTTTGCCTGACCGGTTTTCCAATCAGGCAGCAGCCGGCTAACTACGATCCAAATACTTATAGTAAAAGGGAGCATTTTTCTTTTCTTACCCGGGAGGAACAGAAAACCCTGATGAGTTTATGGTGCATGGTTCGGAGCCCCTTAATTTGGGGTGGCGACCCCTTGCAAAGCACCGAGGAAGATTTTGAGATGATTAGTCAAAAAGAGCTGTTGTATATCAATCAAAACAGCAGCAATAATCACCAGGTAGACAATTTTACTTATAGTGGCATGGCAAAAAACAACCGGATTTGGATTGCTGATGAAACCGGCACCAACAATAAGTATGTTGCGCTTTTTAATATTGATGATAAGGAGCAGGATATCCGTTTTGAACTGGAATGGGAAGAAATCCGGGGTAAGTTTCAGGTAAGGGATATTTGGAAGAAAGTAGATGAAGAGGTAATTACAAAGGACCTGATCCGCAAAGTTCCGCCGCATGGCGCCGTAGTATTAAAATTGACTGCCTTATAATTTGTATGAAGAAATCCATTTTCCTTATATTAATCCCTATTTGCCTTTCCTCTTTCTTTTGTTTTGCCCAATCGCAAACCAATGAAACACCCTATGCCTATCTATTCAGCCATATGACCTCGGAAAAATATGGCCAGCTTTTTTATTCGGTCAGTATGGATGGTCTGCATTGGAAAAACAAACAACCAATGGTATGCTTTTATCAAAGATGAAATGATGCCTTCCTCCTCCTGGCCAACCGGCAAAAGCATTCGGCTAAGTACTGCACCTTCCCTGGAAGGGCCTTGGGCCTATCCTCAGGAGCAAATTTCCCCAAACTGGCGCGAAGCCCCAACCCTGGTGCAAAAATTAGATGGCAGTGGTTGGTATTTATATTACGAGCAATATCCCGGAAACGGTTACGAAGTCAGTACCTCAACCCATTTAAACGGTCCCTGGTATGAATTATTTACCAATTGGTACCAGATACCGGCCAATACAAGGCATGGAAGTGTAATTACTATAACAAAAAGGGAATATGACCGGTTAATAGCTGCATTTGGTTTAGAAAAATGATATCAATAACAAATCATTCCGGGCAAATGTTTACCAGGTATTTTATTGGAAAAAAGTAGTCAATAGGATTTTTTTTCAATTGTGCATAGAAAATGGCCTCGGTATTCAATCAAATTTATTGCCTGTTCAATCAGAGCCTTAACTTATTATAGATTTCATTTTTTAAAGCCCTTACTTGTGCCCGGTATTGATTCAGGAATTTAAGGCATTCATAAGTTGGGGAATTTTATGATGCTACCCTTTTTGAGGTTTTACCAAAATTATAGTTCGAATCATTGGTTAAGTAATCTATTCAAACCATATCTAAATTGAATTAAAGGCTTTGATGCCTTATTGGCCCAACTTAATGGCAAAAACTCATTTAATTTGAACAAATGAGCAAATTAATAGCACTTGGGGAACAGCCTGACTTTACCTGCAGCTGCTAAATTTGTGTCGAGATTAACAAAAAAAGGCATTTTGCCTTGGTTAATAACTTAAAACTACTGCCATATGAAAAAAAACGCACTGATGTTATGCCTTTTACTAGGGTTGCCCATTTTTATTTTTTCCCAAAGTCGCTCCATTAAAGGAATTGTAAGAGACGAAAACAAACAGCCATTAAGTGGGGCAACAATTGCCATTTTTGGGGCCGACCGGGGATCAAGGATAATTTCTTCGGGTATCGGTGAATTTTCGCTGAATGCTAAAGAAACCGATTCTGTGATGGTAACCTATACTGGTTATCAGCAATTTGGCATTAGGGTAGGCTCTCTTGGCTTTTTGGAAATTGATATGGTTCCGTCGGAATCGGCCCTTCAGGAAGTTGTAGTATCGGGCTATGGAATTACAACAGCCAGAAAACGGACAACCGGTGCAACTTCCAAGGTTGACAAGGAGTCGCTTGAAAATACGGTACCTTTAAGTGTGTCGGATGTGATTGCCGGCAGGGCCGCAGGTGTAAATATTGTGAGTAATGACGGTAGCCCCGGTGCTGGTATTAGTATTAATATCAGGGGTTTATCTTCCATTACAGCAGGGTCAGAACCATTGGTAGTAATTGATAATATCCCCTATATTTCTTCTGGCGGCGGGGGGGTAAACCCATTAAACTCCTTAAATCCCAATGATATAGAAACAATTGACATATTAAAGGATGCTGCTGCTACCGCACTTTATGGAGTAGGTGCTGCAAATGGTGTAATTGTGGTAACCACTAAGAAAGGTAAATTAGGGAAGCCAAGCATTAATCTAAGTATCAAATCTGGTTGGGGTGAGCTGGCAAGAACGCTAAAAACTTTATCTCCGCAGGAATATGCCTTATATAGGGCTGAAAGGGTAAGAACATTTGCCGGTGATGACGGTAATCTTGCAAACAGTGCAAGGTTTCCCGGCAGGCCAAGTATGTGGGAAATTTTGGCAAACCTTGAAGGTAGCAGGCCCTGGGTAGGCGACCCTTATTCATTTTTGACAAACAATTATGGTGTTACCAATTATACAGGTACCGATTGGCTGGATGTAATTACGCAAACGCCAACCAGAAATTTTTATGATCTTGATTTTAGCGGAGCTACAGATGCGGGAACATCCTATTTTGCATCTGTTGGATATGCAGCGGAAAATGGTACACTTATTAACTCATCTTTCAAAAGGTTTTCTACCCGCCTTAATCTTGACCAAAAAATTGGGAAAGTGTGGTCAACAGGTGTAAGAATGCAGTATAGTAATACCAGTTATGTAGGTCTTATTGGAGATAACCGTGCCGACAATGCCATTTCACAAGCCAATTTTTTGAATCCTTATATAAATAGGGATAATGTTTTAGGTAGTTCTGAAGGTCTTATAAATAATGGAGGAGCGGGCGCTGGGCCTGAAAGTCCTGAATTCAGAATTAAAAATACGGATGTAAACCGCGGCAGTAATTGGTTTTCCGGAAATATGTATTTAACGGCTAAACCGTTTAGTTGGCTTACGGCAACCTTGCAGGGTGGGGCAATTACGGAAGATTCTTACAGGGATTATTATGTTCCAAAAGAGTTAAGGGAAGCTCAGAATGTAAATGGAAGGGCTGATATTACACGCGGAAATGTTACACGTTGGGTATTGCAACCACGATTGGCCATCAATAAACAATTTTCAAATAAACAAAGATTAAATGCAACCCTTGCCTACGAAGCAAGAAAAGATGTATCAAAGAATATTTTTACAAGGTATGAGCAGTTTAATACGGATGTACTTGGGGTTAATAGTATCAGTTCGGCACAAAGCATTCAATCTACGCCAACTTTCCGCGACAGGAGAACGCAATCCTATTTAGGCCACGTTCAGTATGATTTTAACTCAAAATATATTATTACCGGATCATTCCGGGTTGACCAATCATCAAAATTTGTTACCAATAATACAGGTACATTTCCTGCTATTAGCGCAGCATGGAATCTGAAAGAAGAGAATTGGATGGAAAATATGTTGAGTTCCGTATCCACCATGCGCATAAGGGCAGGATGGGGCATTACCGGAAACGACCAAATCCCGGATAATTCAGCCATACCATTAGGAAGTATTTCAACAGTAGGGTATCCATTTAACAATGCTGTTAATACACCTATAACCATCAATTCGAGGTTTGCCAATCCTGATATAACATGGGAGACTACAGAAGGTGTAAATCTGGGTTTTGATTTAGGGTTATTTAAGGACAAGGTTTATTTATCTTCAAACTACTACGTTAATAATACAACCGGACTTTTACTGGATGTTCAATTGCCAAGCTATTCGGGATTTCGCTCTTCCATTCAAAATATTGGAAGTCTGCGCAACAGGGGGCTTGAGTTTGAAATAGCTTCCACCAATATTAAAAATAGAAATTTTAGTTGGACAAGCACTTTTAATATAGCATTTAATAAAAATGAAATTACTGACCTGGGTGGAAATCCTGAACTTGGATTCAGGGCAATCGGTTCCGGTACTTCTGTTAATGATGTAATATTAAGGGTAGGACAGTCAATAGGAATTTATTACGGTACTATACAAAGTGGCGTAATTAATAATGATTTTGAACGCTATAATTCCGCCAGAAAAAGACAGGATAATAATACCGGGGAGTTTGATTTTTATGATATAAATGGCGATGGAATCATAGATAGAGATGAGTATGTGCCGATTGCTTATACCATGCCGCTGCATACGGGTGGCTTTGGTAATACCCTTAACTACAAGGGCTTGGAATTATACCTGTTTCTTAGGTGGTCATATGGTAATGATATAGTTAATAATAATATCAATAGAGCACATTATCTAAGGGGTGATAATAACCTTCAAAGCAACCTGGTAAATGATATCTGGACCCGCCAAAACCAGGACAGAAATTATCAATCTACAAATGCCATTTTTACAACAAGGATAAACTCATTATTCAGTAGAAGCGAAATGGTAGAAGATGGTTCCTATCTCAGGTTTGAAACACTTAGATTAGGATATAATCTTCCTAAAAAATGGATTTCAAAGGCAAAACTTAAAAACGCCAAATTGACTTTCACCGGCCAAAATCTATTTGTACTTACGCGGTATTCATGGTATGATCCCGAAGTAAATACTTCGAATGCTGTAAATGCACAATTGTTCCCCGGTTTGGATCAGGGTGCTTATCCCAGGTCAAGGTGGTTCATTTTTGGATTAGATGTTTCATTTTAACGGATAGTATTTTATTTGATTACCACGAAAAAGTAAAAACAATGAGAATTATTAATATCATATTTATAGGAGCTTTCCTATTGATATCAACAATAGGTTGTAAGAAATTTGTTGAAACGGATATTGAAACAGAAGTTGATTTAAGAACAATTGGAAAAACCCCCGGAGAGATTAGTGCTTTACTTACACAAGCCTATGTTGGCCTTAGAAATAGTAATGTATATGGGTCGGTTTTTTACCAGCGCTTTGTTAATGATTATATGGTTGCAGCGCCGGGTACAAGTTTGGCGCAAAGCAATATTGCAAAATTGTCTTATGATGCTTCAGACGGTGAAGTGCTTAATATTTGGCAGGCTCATTTTGATATTATTTCTGTGACTAATATAGTGATAGAAAAAGTGGCAGCAGCATTAGAAGACCCTGCGGTAAAACCTTCCGATGTAGTAATCTATAAGCGGTTGGAAGGTGAAGGGCGTTTCCTTAGGGCACTGGTTTATTTTAAAATGGTTAGATTATATAGAAATGTTCCGATAATTCAGAAATTCTTCAAGTCTCTTAATGAGATCAATGAAGTTGAAAATGGTGCTACGGATAAAATGAAAGAGCAAGAGAAGGCCGTTTATGCATTCATTGAATCAGACCTGCAAAAGGCAGCATTAAATTTGCCAATAACCAATGAAAGGGGAAGGCCTGATAAATGGGCTGCCAAAGGACTATTGGGAAAGGTCTATGTAACATTAGGCAGTATCGATAAGTTCAGGGATATGTCTGGAAATGGATCGGAGTTTTACACCAAGGCACTTGTCGAATTGTCAGATGTAATCAAGAGCGGGCAGTATAAACTTAAAAGGTATTTTCCTGATAACTTTATCAGGGATAAACAGCACGTAGGTGATAAGGAATTGCTGTTTTCCATTGAATACCATGAATTGGATAAGGGCAATAATACTTATGGGCAGGGAACCGGATTTATTAAGAATAGTGCTAGTCCAGCACAGTTTGGTAACGATAATGGGGCCAATGGAAGTATGCTTGCAAGCGACTTTGGTTGGTCAGTTTTTGATGTTGAATCACCGGGAGATATTGTAAGGCGATTTTGGACTTTTGAACAGGCTACTTTTGAAGATTTGAACACCGATGGCGTGGCAGGTATCAACAATTCGCTTACTGTTTGCCCAAATTCGGCAGCCTGCGAAGTGTTCCTGATTTCAAGGGAACCTTATCCATGGACAAGACCTTATTGGTTTGAAACCATCAATGATACAAGGGCTTTCAGGTATAGCCCTACCGGTAATGATGTTGCTTCTACTACGGATGGTAAGACTTATTTTACAAATATATGGAGCGATGCAAGTAATACAGCTCACCCCGGTGTTCAATTTGTGAAGTATAGACGAAATCCTGTAACTCAATCTACATTTACAGGCGCTAATTTTGATGGAGATTTGCCTGTTTTCAGATATTCAGAAATTTTATTATTATACGCAGAAGCTGCGAATGAAATCGTTGGACCATCTATTGTGCCCGATGGAGGAACATTAACTGCTACCGCTGCCGTTAACCTGGTAAGAGACAGGGCCAGGAATTTTGTTCATTTTAATGATATAACCATATCAACAAGGGCGGTCCCAAATAGCCCCTATATCAGAACATTAGGAGAAATATTTTCGAGGCAGGCTAAGGTAGGCCCCAATCCCGCAACTACTGCCAATGCAGCAGATACCATTGCGAAATATTATATCCAAATTTCGGCGATGAAAGGTTTAAGGGAAGTTCCTTCTGCTCCTGTTATCAGAAATTTTAAAGAATTTCCTCTTTCAGCAGGATTTGTGCCTGATTTTAGTTCATCTTTTACACCGGATGAGTTTAGGGATAAATTACTTGATGAACGCTTTAGAGAATTAGCAGGCGAAGACAATCTGCGGTGGTATGACCTTACAAGATTTGGGAAATATGTAGATAGGATTGAGGAATATAAAGATAAAATCAATCCTTTAACAAACCGCAGTCTTGCTTCAACACCATTTGGTAATTCTGTATTGCCTGTGCCAAATGACAGGTATGAATATCTCCCAATACCGTTAATTGAGATTCAAAGAAATCCGAACCTTAAGCAAAACCAGGGATTTTAAATAGGAAATAAAAATTAAAAAGACATGATTATGAAAAGCATATATAACTGTATAATTGGATTTTCCGTATTGGGTTTATTGTTACTTAATTCCTGTAAAAAGGATGATGTGGAGGTTGTAGATGTTGCATTTACTGCAAATAAAACTACAGTGGCGGTAGGAGAAGCTGTGAGTTTTACCATTGGTTCAGGGGCACATGCACAGTCCATTTATACAGGCGATACAACTCGGAATTTCGAATTCAGCCGTATTAACATGATTGAAAATAAAGGATATACCGAAACACAGTTGAAAACCGGTGTTTATGGTGTTAGATTGCCTGATATGAAGGAGTTTGTGCTTGAAATGCCGCGGCAAACAAGTATTCCTTCCAATATTAAGTTTTCCGGAGAAATGGATTTTTATAAAGGGACCCTTGTGCCCTGGGATTTTTCAAACGCTACCAACAACAATTATGCAAGGTTTAAAATTTCAGATGGTAGTCCACATACAATTACTATCACGCCGGAGAATGCAGTACTACCAGGGATGTTAAGACTTACCAATGCCCAATTAGCAAGTCAACGCGCTATTAATACAAATGCCAATAATATTTTCAATCCGCAGATGGCATTTCCTGATGGTTTTGATACCACTTCCACCACTGGAATTTCAGTTAGATTTGGTGTACAATTTACCATTGATGGAAGGCAGTCCGCAATTACCTATTTTACCTTGACAGTGCGGGAATTAGCAGATAATTTGAGTTTTAATATTGCTGCGGCTATTACGGCCTGGCTAAATGCTAACCCTACAGCAAATGCCAAAGCCGGTATTTCAGAAATAAAACTCATAGTGAATGCAGATAATCCTGCTGATCCAAATGATGACGGTGACCTGCTTTCTTATAAAGGGAATGCATACTTAAGTCAGGTATATATAGGGTCTGCTGATAATATGATAAGAGCATTTGATGAAGGTGTAAGAATTGAATATATTCATCCCGGAACCGAATTTACCTACAATTATGCATTTAATAGGCCTGGGGTTTATAAGACTACCCTGGTAACAACTTTTATTGGTCGTAAAAAGTATTCCGGAAACGGATATGTTAGCGGTAGGGCTGATGAAGTTTTGGCTAGTGAGTATGAAATCCAGAGAAGATATAAAACAATTGATATTACAGTTCAATAAGTGTATTTTGAGTTAGTAAAAAAGAACTATCCATTTCTTTTGAAATAATTAATTGGATAGTCCTTTTTTCTAGCATTGGTGTTATAATGTTGTTTCTAATTCCATCAAGGTAACTCCCAGGTCAGTTGCATATAGTACTGATTTTTCGGGAACAATTATGTTTAAATAAAAAGAATAATGTTTCATGCAAATTGCCTTGAGGACAATAGTGGTATTTCTATTTATTACTTTTTGCATTGAATGCAGCAGCCAAACGATTACCAATAAAATTAAAAGCAAAATTTTTGATGCCAGCTCAATATCAGCAAACGGTGTTGAAATTTTAATTAGATATGCTGCAAAAACAAACAAGGGTGTACTTGACACTTTTCCCGTAACGCTGCCGGAGTACGAATCGGTTGTATATATTAGTACTGTCGGACGCGAAAAAATATTGGATGGAATGAACCGCGTTTACTCCTGGGCTGCCAACGATTTAAGAACCATTGTGAGTAAAGACTTTAATCCCGATCCTAAAGCAGGAGTGCCTTCCCGTAATGGCTTACTCGCACTTTTTAAACTCAAAAATGATGAATACCTGTTGTTACAAGGCATTGCCAGCCCAAAAGCTATGTCGTATTTGGTGATTGCTGATGATGGAAAATTACGTATTAATCTCGCAACCTTTGGCGTAGATGCTGTTTCGGGCGATGTCCCCCTGATAACTTATGCCCGTGGCACCAATGTATACGATATCTTTCAACAGGCATGGAAAAATGCCATAAACACCGATGCGCTTAAAGGCCGCACTGCTATGCGTCATGAAAAGGAATATCCCGAAATATTTAAATATCTTGGGTGGTGTAGTTGGGAACAATACCGCACTAATGTTTCGAGTGATCTAATAGTAGATGCCATGCAGAAAATTGAAAAGAGCCCAATACCCATACGTTGGGTGTTGTTGGATAATGGTCACGAGCATCAATATAAATCGGCTGACGGTATGAATAGTAGCCGCATGCTCTCATTTAAACCAAACCCAGAGACTTTTCCAAACGGCTTTGCGCCGATGATGAATGCAAAGACGGATAAAATTAAATGGACAGGTATTTGGCATACCATGAACGCCCATTGGCAAGGCTTACACCCCGAACATGAAATACGCGAATTAGAACCTTATTTAGTGAAAATTAGTAAAAGAGATGGCTTCGATGTTCTGATGCCGAAAGGCGATTCCGCATCTTCGAAATTTTTTTACAACGGGTTAATTGGTTCAGCTAAAGGCCATGGCTTCGATTTTGTGAAGATTGATAACCAAAATCGCCAACTTGCATTTTATCAGGGCATGTCTAATCCTGTGGAAATCGTATCGCAACATGCACAATCGCTTGAAAATGCTTCATTGGAACTTTCAAATGGGTTAATGAATTGTTTTTGTCTTGATTTATTAAGTCTGATGAATACCAAATACAGTGCTACTTCGCGGGTAAGTGTCGACTACTTATTGAATAATGAAGCAAAAGCAAAGTCACACCTTTTACAGTCATACCAAAACACACTTTGGATGGGACAAGCCGTTTGGCCCGATCACGATATGTTCCACTCAAGCGACAAATTTTGCGGACGTATGATGGCCGTAAGTAAAGCCATGTCTGGCGCGCCCATTTATCTGTCTGATGCCCCGGTTGATTTCCAGGACAATTTAGTTTTGCCATTGTCTTATTCCGATGGAAAATTACTGCGCCCCTTAGCCCCTGCCGTTCCATTATCGGAATCGGTTATGTTGTCGGGTTTAACAACTCCGCAGGCTTACCGGGTAGTAGCACCTTTACAACATGGTGCAGCGGCATTTGTAGCCTACAACCTTATGCATCCGTCACCAGCAGAGAATGTAACAAGCGCTTTCACGGTAAAAGATTACGAAGCAGCAGGCGAATTTATTCAACCCAAAGCTGAATCTTGGAAAGCACCGAGTGAGGGATTAGTCTACTACGATTGGTACGAGCAAAAAGGAGGAAAACTAGGAAGCGGATACAAGTTTGATTTGGTCGGCTTTGCTGATAAACTGGTTCAGCTATCACCGGTTAAAAATGGTTGGTCGGTTATCGGAAACCCTGATAAGTATTTATCTGCAAATACCATCAGGTCAATTGAGTATGCTGATAATAAATTGAAAATTGTGATGGTTGAATCGGGCGAACTTGTTGTTTTTCATTTATCACCGATAAGCTGCTCCTTAGCCTCAAAAATTGAGAACATGGGTAATGGTTTATGGAAGCTTTATTTGCCGGAAGCCAAAACAAACTTTGAGATTTTTATTACATTAAAAAAATAAAAATGAGATTTTTCTATATTGCTTTTAGGAATGTGCAATTTATTTTGTTGGGTCTTTTATTGTTGTTGAATCTGGAAGGATTTTCTTATTCGGGAAATCTCAAGCGTTCTGAAATCTTTATCCGTGACCCATTTATTTTAGCGGATGTAAAATCCAGGACCTATTACATGTATTCAAGCTCTTATAATTACAAAGGAATGCCTTCATCAAAAATGGGGGTTACAGTGTATAAGAGTAATGACCTCGAGAATTGGCAAGGCCCGTTTATGGTATTTGAAACCGGGAATGGTTTTTGGGCTGATACTTCCCATGGTTGTTGGGCACCCGAAGTGCATGAATACAATGGCAGCTATTACTTATTTACTACATTTACTAATCGTAATATTCGATTAAATCATCAACTTTCAAACAGGCCTGATAGCGCTGTTATTCGCAGGGCTACTGTTATTCTGAAAAGTCATTCACCCGAAGGCCCTTTTTTGCCGGTAAGTAGCACTGCTGAAACACCACCTGAATGGATGGCTTTGGACGGGACACTGATGATAGAAAATGGTAAGCCATATATGGTTTTTTGCAGGGAATGGATTCAAATTAACAACGGCACACTCGAAATGGTGCCTTTGAAAAATGACCTATCGTCCTTGCTGACAAAACCTGTTACGCTTTTTAAAGCTACCGATGCTCCGTGGGTTACGCATCTCGATTTAAATGGTGGGGGATATGTTACGGATGGCCCTGCATTTCATAAAAATAAATTGGGGCAACTGATAATGTTGTGGAGCAGCTTTTCAAAAAATGGATATGCTGTAGGGCAAGCCGTTTCATCATCCGGAAAATTAGCGGGTCCGTGGAAGCAGGTAGATAAGCCATTGTTTGATGGAGATGGTGGTCATCCATCCTTGTTTAAAACATTTGAAGGGAAGTGGGTGATGAGTATCCACCAGCCAAATAAGGGAAATATTCGTTGCCATTTGTTTGAATTGAAAGAAAGTAAAGAAGGGGTGCTTCAAATACAAGCTGAAATTCCCATAGATGGTAAGCCGATTGCTTATGAAAAAGACGGTTTTGTAGAGATGGAAGCAGAGAGTTTTGCTAATCAGGCAAAAGATGAAAAAAGAAAATGGGTTATGCAACAACATGATTCAGCTTCGGGTAAAAAATATATGATGATACTGCCTGATACAAGGAAAACTCATGACGACTCCCTATTCAACGGGGAAAATTTTTCTAATAAGCCCGGTCAAATGACCCTGATTTCTTATAGTATTAATTTTGTTACAACCGGTAGGTATTATGTATGGGTGCGTGCCATGAGTACCGGAAGTGAGGATAATAGCGTGCATGTTGGGTTGGATGGTAGTTGGCCTGAAACGGGGGCAAGGATGCAGTGGTGCGAGGGTAAGAAAAAATGGTGGTGGGAGAGTAAGCAACGGACACAAAAGGAACATTGCGGAGTGCCCTACCAGATTTATTTGGATGTTGAAAAACCCGGGTTACATACCATTCAATTTTCTATGCGGGAAGATGGTTTTAGAATGGATAAGTTTTTATTGACCACCAACAAAATGCATATACCTGAAAATGAATAAAGGGTGGTAGAATAGGAATAAATATTTTAATTTTAAATTATACATTAAATAATATTCAATGAAACATTACAACATAGCAGTAATAAATGGAGATGGAATTGGACATGAAATAGTTCCGGCTGCAGTTAGTGTAATGCTTGAGGCAGCCACACAATTTAACTTCAGTATTCAAACAAGGGATTTTCCATATGGAGCCGGCTATTATTTGCAGCATGGAGATTTTGTGGCACCAGGGGCTTTAGACGAGTTAAAAACTTTTGATGCCATATTGTTTGGAGCTGTGGGACTTCCTGAGGTAGATGACAGGCTTCCTTTTAAGATGTTTACAAATCTTGTAAGGACCAGTTTTAACCAGTATGTTAATTATCGCCCCTGCAAATTGCTTGAAGGTATCAATAGCCCGTTAAGAAATAAATCACAAAAAGATATTGATTTAGTTATCATTCGCGAAAACAACGAAGGGGAGTTTGTACAAAATGGGCGGGTATTATATCCCGATGAACCATATGGTTTGGCTACAGATACAAATGTTTTTACAAGGGCAGGTATTACCCGTATTGCTCATTATGCTTTTCAACTGGCACGAAAGAGAAGAAAACACATGACCAATGTTACGAAGAGTAATACGATGATTCATACATTGTATTATTGGGATAAAGTTATTGATGAAGTTAGAGAGCAGTACCCTGATGTGGAGTATCGGAAAATGTATATTGATGCGGCCACTGCTAATTTTGTTTTAAAACCTGAAATTTTTGACGTGGTACTAACTACCAATATGCTGGGTGATATATTGAGTGATTTGGGAGGGGCTATCATGGGCAGTCTTGGATATGGTGGATCAGGAAATATAAATCCGGAAAGGGATTTTCCTTCAATGTTTGAGCCTATTCATGGCAGCGCGCCGGATATTCAGGGAAAAAATATTGCGAATCCTTATGGTCAGTTTTTGTCGGCTGCTTATTTATTGGAACATATTGGTGAAGCCGGTGCTGCAAATTCAATTATGGCTGCGGTAAATGAAAGTACAACAGCGGGTATACTGAGTGTAGATTGTGGTGGCAATAGTAGTACATCCGAAATTACTGAATCAGTATTAAGCAGGTTGAAATAGATATTAGTAGATGATTGAGTATGATTTTCATTGCATCAAATACTCCAGTTGCTGTTGTCGTTTTCATGATTGAATATTTAATAAAATGGTAATAGATTTAACCTTAACATATTCTTCAAAAGTCAGTGGCTTCTCATTGGACATTGCTAAATCATTGACTTTAGATGGCTGGAATGCATCCAATTTGCATATTTATTCCCATGCGGGTACCCACATGGACGCACCTTTTCATTTTGAAGTCGGTGATGAGCGTATAGATGAAATTCCCGTAGAAAGATTTATTTCTATGGCACATGTGGTGAACATTGAAATTACACAGCCACAACAGTTAATCACCGAGGTTGATTTTATATCTATTGAGAATCGTTTAAAGGCAGGGGATAGTGTTATTTTAAAAACCGGCTGGCATCAATTTGTGGGAAGTGCTAAATATCGGAATGAACTGCCGAGGATAAGTGAAAGTGCGGCCCAATGGTTGGTAAACAAAAATGTGAATATACTTGCTGTGGAGCCACCAAGTGTTGCAGATGTAAACAACCTTGCTGAAGTTACCTTGATACATAAAATTTTATTGGGCGGGAATATTATTATAGTAGAAGGCATTTGTAACACTGAAGATATTACAAAAGAAGTGGTGCAGTTAATTGCATTGCCACTAAAAATATTGAAAGGAGATGGCGCACCGGCAAGGGTAATAGCTATTCAGGAGTAATGGTTTTAAATAATACTCATATCATCCAATCGTTGGCATCTTGTAACGAAGAAGGCTATAAGGAACACATCAGGGCTGAATTGATAGCGCAAAATAAAACAATTATTGTGCTGGATGATGATCCCACCGGAACGCAAACCATGCATAATATACCCGTACTTACGAATTGGGATAAGGCTGCAATAGAAGATGAACTTAAAAGGGGAACCCGGCTATTTTATATCCTTACCAATAGCCGAAGCATGATTGCAAGTGAAGCGGATTCAATTCACCGGTTAATTGGCAGGAATATTGCCTTTGTATTTAAAAAGTTCAAAAGAGATTATATCGTTATAAGTCGCGGTGATAGTACCCTTCGTGGGCATTATCCAAATGATATTATTGCATTGGCGGAAGGATTGCAATTAAATAGTTTTCATACCGCTGTTATTCCTGCTTTTTTTGAAGGAGGCCGTTTCACAATTAATGATGTGCATTATGTAAAGGATGGTGAGCATTTAGTTCCTGTTGCTGAAACCCCTTTTGCTAATGATAGGGTATTTGGATTTCATCATTCCAATTTAAAAGAATGGATATCAGAGAAAACGGATGGAGTGGTGAAAGCTTCAGAGGTTGTTTCTTTCTCACTTGATGAATTGAGAAATGAATCGGTGGTGGCGATTGCTGAAAAAATCAAGAAATTTTCACCGTCAACCACCTGTATTGTAAATGCAGTTGCTTACTGTGATGTAGAAAAGTTTGCCATTGCTTATTTGCAATCCGGTGTTCAAATGCTTTTTCGAACAGCAGCTTCCTTTGTTAAAGCCATTTCAGGAATAGAAGAAAAAAATTTCCTGATAGCTAAAGAATTGGTGAAGGATGGCAACCTGAATGGGGGTTTGATAATTATTGGATCTTATGTACCCAAAACTACCACACAGTTACATGCTTTGCTACTTGATAAAACAATCACCGCTTTTGAATTGAATGTAAATCATATACTTGAAAGGGAATTAAAGGTAGATGATGTTGTTAATAAAATGGAGCATTTGATGAGTGCTGGTAATCATGTGGTGATGTACACCAGCCGGTTGCTGCAAACAGGTAACAGCGAAAGTGAAAATCTGAACATTGGCAACCAGGTATCCGGTTTTATTACGGCTGTTGTAGCGGCACTAAAAATAGTGCCCAGGTTTATAATTGCAAAGGGTGGAATTACTTCTAGTGATATAGCTACAAAAGCGCTGGGAATAAGAAGAGCCATTGTAGCAGGGCAGGCATTGTCCGGTGTGCCTGTTTGGATGGCAGGGGAAGAAAGTAAATTCCCGGGTTTACCATTTGTCATTTTCCCAGGGAATGTTGGCAGTGACAATGCTTTGGTTGAATTATATAGAAAATTAATAAGCAATCATTGATAAAAGGACGCTACATATTTGTATTGGGTACATTCTTTTTAACATTGCTCTTGTATGTTGACAGGATTTGTATTTCCGTTGCAAAAGACTCTATTTCTGAATCACTGGATTTGTCAAAAGAACAAATGGGTTGGGTTTTGAGTGCCTTTGCCTTGGGCTATGCAATTTTTCAAACACCGGGCGGTATGCTTGCTGATAAGTACGGTGCGCGTAGAATATTGACGGTTATTGTAATAGTATGGTCGTTTTTTACCGGCTTTACTGCGAAGGCATGGAATTATATTTCAATGTTGGTAATCCGTTTTTTATTTGGTGCAGGAGAAGCCGGTGCATTTCCCGCCATTAACAGAGCGGTAGTAAGTTGGATTCCATTAAACGAAAGAGGTATTGTAACGGGAATAAATTTTTCGGGTAGCAGATTGGGGGCAGCCTTTGCAATGCCATTGTTATCTGTTATAATAATAGATTGGGGTTGGCAAAATACTTTTTACCTATTAGGCGGTATTGGCATTGTTTTTGCAATAATTTGGTTTTTGTTGTTTAAAAATAAACCAGAAGAACACCCATTCTTATCAGTAAAAGAAAGGGATTTTATTATTTCCAACCGACAGGCAATAACGGCTGTCGAAGTAAAACTGCCTTTTAATCAAATAATAGTTCAGCGTAATATGTGGCTGGCTATGCTGCAATATTTCTGCAGCAACTTTACATTCTTTTTTGCATTAACCTGGCTCTATCCGCACATAAAAGATAAATTTCACCTGGAAGCAGTGGCTGCAGGCTGGTATGCAGCGTTGCCATTATTGGCAGGAGCTGCGGGTAACTGGTTGAGTGGATGGTGGATGGATAGGATTTATAAAAAAGGAAGCTATAGAAAATCAAGATGTTTACCTGCCGTAACCGGTTTTGCCTTATCTGCTATAGGTTTAATCATCAGCTCATTTATGAATGATATTAATGCTGCTGTTTTATTTTTAAGTCTGGCTATTCTTGGTGCAGATATGACTTTACCGCCATCATGGGCTTTTTGCGCAGACATAGGTAAGCAGCAGGCAGGTGCGGTTTCAGGCAATATGAATATGGCGGGTAACCTCGGTGCATTTATTACTTCATTGGCTTTTCCCTATTTATTAAGCTGGGCAGGTTCTCCGTCTGTATTTTTTTACCTGGCTGCTGCGTTTAATATTATAGCTGTATTTCTTTGGTTGCAAATGAATCCGCTTAAAAAGATTTCAAACTGATTGTATGTTAAAAGGAGTATGCGTTGGTGCAGGATATTTTAGTCGCTATCAGTATAAGGCATGGAACAGGATACCTGAAGTCAGCATAGTTGCATTATTTAACAGAAGTGAAGCGAAAGGAATTATAATTGCAAATGATTTTCAGATACCGGCAGTATATACATCCTTGACCGATATGTTGGACACAGAACAGCCTGACTTTATTGATATTATAACTCCCCCTGAAACGCATTTGGAATTTTGCAGGGAAGCTTTCAGGCGAAAAGTAGATGTAATTGTACAAAAACCTTTGGCTCCAACTTTGGGCGAAGCAGAATTGATTGTGCAGGAAGCTTCAAAATCAGGTGTAAGGTTAATGGTACATGAAAATTTTCGGTTTCAGCCCTGGTATAGGGAGATCAAAAAATTGCTGGATGAGAAGATAATTGGCGATACAATTTTTTCTGCCTATTTCCGTATGCGAATGGGTGACGGGTGGGGGAAAGATGCTTATTTGAACAGGCAGCCTTATTTTAGAGAAATGCCCCGATTGTTGGTGTATGAAACAGGTATCCATTTTATTGATACTTTCCGGTTTTTGTTTGGCGAAGTAAAAGAAGTATATGCCAAATTAAGAAAACTAAATCCGGTAATTAAAGGAGAAGATGCAGGTATCATCCAGTTTGAATTTGCAAATGGGGTCGAGGCTGTTTGGGATGCTAACAGGTATAACGAAAGTGGCAGCGAAAATCCAAGGTACACTTTTGGAGAATTGATTATTGAAGGGAATAACGGCAACATAAGATTGCATGATAATGGTAAAATAACCATTCACAACCTTGGTGTTGCTGAAAGAATTCACCATTATTCTCCCAGCAAGGAAGATTTTGCCGGTGATTGCGTTTTCAATACGCAAACTCATTTTATTAATTGCTTGTTGAATGGGAAGAATTTCGAGACAAGTGGGTTAGCATATCTGGAGAATATTAAAGTACAGGAAGCTATCTATTTATCTTTTGAAATGAGAAAGCCTATACAATTGCAACCGCGGGGATAAGGGCATAAATTAAGAACGTTTGAGCCATTGTAATGGATGTTTGTGGCATGTTGGGTATTGAGTTATTTTTAAATTTGTAGATATAGACTTTGTGCTTATGTTTTCAATTTATTGTTTTTTGCTTCTGGTTGAGTATCTAACAGCGGGTTAATAATATTTATAACACCAATCAAAAGCTATTTGGTTTTATAACTTTTTCTTTCTAAGCGCATTTTTCGGAAAACATGCTTAAAAAGAGACTAAAATGCAGGTTTGAAAATTAATGGATATACAAATAAATTAAAGTTTTTATAATGATGATCAGAAAAACCGTATTGGCAGTGTTGTTTTCGATAGGAGTCTTTGCAGTGACTGCACAAAAAACTTCGGCAGATTTAGCACCAACACCACCCATGGGCTGGAATAGTTACAATGCATTTGGTGCAACTGTAACAGAAGCTGAAGTAAGGGAAAATGCAGAATACATAGCAAAAAATCTGAAACAATATGGCTGGGAATATGTGGTGATTGATTTTTGCTGGTGGTATCCACATCCGCCAGGTGGCGGACAAAGTAACCCGCCACAGTTTGCCAATAAGTTTGATGGTTCATTGGTTCCTTATTTTGAAATGGATGAATATGGAAGATTACATCCTGATGTGCGCCGCTTCCCTTCATCGGCAGGAGGTAAAGGGTTTAAACCATTGGCTGACTACATTCATTCGCTCGGTTTAAAATTTGGTATTCATGTAATGCGCGGCATTCCACGGCAGGCTGTTTGGTACAACACACCTGTAATGGGTGCAAATGGAATTAAAGCATCAGACATTGTTGATACAACTTCTGTTTGTCCATGGCTGAACAACATGTGGGGGGTAAACATGAGCAAGCCGGGCGCTCAGGAATGGTACAACTCCATTTTAAAACAATACGAAACCTGGGGGGTAGATTATATTAAATTAGATGATACCGATTTGAATGAAAAATATCCCTACCGTAAAGAAGAAGTTTCTGCTTTTCATAAAGCTATTCAAACATTACAAAACCCCATCACGCTCAGCCTGAGTTTGAATATGAAATATGCAAACCGGGAGCATGCAGCAGCGAATAGTGAGCTGTGGAGGGTGAGTAAAGATTTTTGGGATGAGTTTAAACAACTCAAAGAGCAGTTTGAAATATTGGCTCAATGGGCACCACATACAGGCCCTGGCAACTGGCCCGATGCAGATATGTTGCAAATTGGCGCTATTGCTAAACGTGGCCCTGTGGGTAAACCACGCCGTTCGGCTTTTTCTGCCGTTGAAGCAAAAACCCATATTTCCCTTTGGAGCATTTTTCGCAGCCCATTAATGATGGGTGGACACCTCCCTGAAAACGGTTCTTTGGAAACAGAATTGATGACCAATGAAGAAATTATTGATATTAACCAAAGCAGTAAAAATAGCAGGCAGGTTTTTCGAAAAGATGAGATGGTTTGCTGGGCATCCGAATCATTGGATGGTTCAAGCATTAACGTTGCATTATTCAATTTAAACGATGTGGAAAAGCCAATTACTGTAACCCTAAGCGAACTCGGTTTAAAGGGAACGTTTTCAATTCGTGATGCCTGGAAAAAATCAGATATCGGAAAATCTAATAAGGAACTCAATTATTCCATTCCACCGCATGCAAGTATGATGTTACGTTTAAAAAGACTAAAATAGGGTTCTTAAGAAAAAAAAATTACAGGTATGTTCATAGTTTTTAGGATTGATAGAATGAAGATGTTTTTGATAGCCATCCTTTCTCTAATGTTTTTGCCAGGAATTTCCCAGGAGATTCAGAAGGAAAAAAGGGTTAGTAAAACCAATGTTAGTATTGTAGGTGATCAATTTTACATTAATGGTCAGCCCACTTTTAAAGGTCGTACCTATAATGGAATTAAGATAGAAGGGCTATTACCCAACAGCCGCATGGTACAGGGGATTTTTGATGACCTGAACGACAGTACCCGGCATTTATGGGCTTATCCTGATACAAAAGTTTGGGATGCAGAACGTAACACCAACGAGTTTGTAAAAGCCATGCCTGAATGGAAAAAACATGGTTTATTGGCCTTTACACTCAATTTACAAGGTGGTAGTCCTTATGGGTACTCCAATAAACAGCCCTGGTATAATTCAGCAATAGACAGCAGCGGTAATTTACGTAAAGAGTACATGATGCGTTTGAGGAAAATTTTAAATAAAGCAGATGATTTAGGTATGATTTGTATCCTTGGTATTTTTTATTTCGGGCAGGATGAAAGAGTAAAAGATGAAGAAGCGGTTAGGAAAGCAGTTCGTCAAACCATCAATTGGCTACACAGGGCTAACTATAAGAATGTGATTATTGAAATCAATAATGAGTGTAGTCCAAATGGTTATCAACATGACAATTTGAAGCCGAAAGGGGTACACCAACTCATCGAATTGGTTCGTGATATGAAAGATGAGAATGGCCATCATTATTTGGTGAGTACAAGTTATGTAGGCAAAAACAGGCCAACGCCACAAGTGATTGCTACCTCAGATTTTTTATTGGTTCATGGTAATGGTATCAGTAACCAGGATACTTTGGTTGCTTACTACAATGAGTTTAAGAAATTGATGGGGGATAAAAAAATGCCCATTGTAAATAACGAAGACGACCATTTTAACTTTGATAAACCGCAGAACAACATGCTTACTTCTTTTCAAAATTATGTAAGCTGGGGATATTTTGATTTCAGAAAAAAGGATGAACCATTTGAAACGGGCTACCAAAGCATGCCGGCAAGTTGGAAAATTGATACGGATAGGAAAAGGGGCTTTTTTGGATTACTGAAAACTATTACTGGTTTGCCCTAGATATTTAGTTGTATTGGTAAAAGAATATTAGCCCGGACCAACTATACTTGCTTGCATTTTAATATGCTGAATGTGTTTTGTGTATTAATGTGAATTGCCTGGCTTTATCTATGAAATATTTATTATTAGCCTTACATTAAAGTTTTGAAACATTTTACTTGTAGGTGAATTTGGCCTAAACGGTGCATCATTTTCTTTACATGATGTAGGAAAAATATAAATGATAGGTCGATAATTTTTATATTTCTATATTAACCCGTTTGGATTAGGTACCAATCTTTGAATCTTATGAAAATTCTTTTTATAGTGCTTTTTATCTAATTGATAATAGTAGGCACCCTTCTTTGACCCAAGTTTATCTTTCTCCTTTTGCCGAAGCAGCATACCGGTTGAAGCAATTTTTCTTGAAAAATTTCCCTTATCAAAAGTGGTTTCAAAAACGTCTTCAAAAAGACTTTGCAAAAGGGGAACGGTAAATTTCGATGGTAACAGCTCAAAAAGGATAGGGTGCATAGCGGCTTTGTAACGTAATTTTTTTCTTGCCATGGACACCATTTCAGTATGGTCGAAAATTAGGGCGGGCATTTCGCTTAGTAAAAACCACTCAGCGCTATATTGATCATTTATTTGCTTTTCGTACTGATGTATATCAATTAGCGCAAAGTATGCAATGGAAAATATACGTTCAATCGGGTCCCGGTCGGGTTTAGAAAATGTGTGTAATTGTTCCAGGTAAACGCCTTCGAGCCCGGTAAGACCAGTTAAAATCCTATTGGCGGCTTCATCTGCACTTTCCTCATTTTGGACAAATCCACCCATGAGGCTCCACATACCCTGTCCGGGTGCAAGCTTCCGCTTAATTAAAAGAATTTTCAGGTTTTGACCGTCAAAACCAAATACTATACAATCCACGGCAACTAAGGAATGGTTCTGATAATTATATCCCGGCATCTGCCAAACATTTTTTTCAAAATTACAACTTGGAAGCTAACAGAGGTAAATATAAAAAATAATTGTTTAATTGACAATTATTATTAATTTGCATTGCAAAGATTGTCAGAAAAGAGGGAATTACGCAAGCCATATATTATGTAAGCCATATAATTTTGGGGATATAAATTAAGCCATATGAAAAAATTGTCAGTCATTATTTTGATCTGCCTCATTGCAGTTATTTCCGGTAATAGCCAAACTCGTGCAGTTTTACAGGCCGATGCAGGTAAAACACAAATCAGCAAGCACATTTATGGGCATTTTGCCGAACACCTTGGTCGTTGTATTTACGATGGCATATATGTGGGAGAAGGAAACACATTAATCCCCAATAAGGACGGCGTGCGAACTGACATTATAGAAGCCTTGAAAAAACTTAAGGTTCCTAACCTTAGGTGGCCCGGCGGTTGTTTTGCCGATGCCTACCACTGGAAGGAAGGTATTGGGCCCAAAAAAGACCGTCCAAGTATGATCAACCGTTGGTGGGGTGCAGCCGTAGAAGACAATAGTTTTGGAACACATGAATTTTTAGGGTTATGTGAGCAAATTGGCGCTGAACCATACCTCGCAGGAAATGTAGGAAGTGGAACCGTTCAGGAACTTTCCGATTGGGTTGATTATGTAAATGTTGCCCCCAATATAGGCCCAATGGGTGCTTTACGTGTAAAAAACGGGCGTGAAAAACCCTGGAATGTAAAATTATGGGGTGTGGGTAATGAATCATGGGGTTGCGGCGGCAATATGAAACCGGAATATTATGCAAACCTTTACAAGCATTATGCTACTTTCATGAATGATTGGGACAAAAGCAATAAAATTTTCCGGGTTGCATCCGGTGCCAATGGAGATGATATTAACTGGACCGAAGTAATGATGCGTGATGTCCCCGTAAATATGATGGAAGGGCTTTCGCTCCATCATTATGCAGTTATTAATTGGTCTGCTAAAGGATCGGCAACCAAATATGATGAATCTGTATACTTCAGAACAATGAAGGAAGCCTGGAAAATGGATGACATTGTAACAAGGCATTCGGCTATGATGGATAAGTATGACCCCAAAAAAAGGGTTGCATTGGTCGTTGACGAATGGGGAGGATGGTACGAAGTAGAACCCGGCACCAATCCCGGTTTCCTTTTTCAGCAAAATACCATGCGCGATGCCATGATAGCAGGCCTAACATTGAATATTTTCAATAACCATTGTGAAAGGGTTCGTGTTGCTAACCTTGCGCAAACGGTGAATGTATTGCAGGCAGTCATATTGACCGAAAAGGAAAAAATGATTTTGACGCCAACCTACCATGTCATGGAAATGTATAATGTTCATCAGGATGCTACTATGTTACCCATTAACGTTACATCATCTGATTATGTACTGGGTAATGAGAGATTAAAAGCTGTATCTGCATCAGCATCAAAAAGCGCTGATGGAATCACTCATATTTCGTTGGTAAATATTGATGCCAGTAAAAAACAGGATATTACCATTTATCTCGATGGTGCAAAATATACAGGTGTTAGCGGTCGTATACTTTCATCATCCACTTTGCAGGATTATAATTCCTTTACCGAACCTAATAAAATTCAACCAGCTTCTTTCAAGGGCGCTGTGGTAAAAGATGGTACCTTGTCGGTTACTTTGCCGCCTTTTTCAGTTGTAGTGCTTGATTTGAAATAAACTATTTTTCATGGAAGGCTTCATAGCAGGATTATGAAATTATTTACCACTGCTTTTCTTATAGGATGTTGCCTTTGCAGCAATGCACAGAACAGAATACTTAAAAGTGGCCAAATGAAAAGGTGTTCAATACATTTACAAGCTAATCACGAATCATATGAAATGCCCACGAACTGCCGCACACCCGAGCACTAATGATTATTGGGCATTCCATATGACAAATAAAAACAGCAGCTGATAGGCTGCGCACTAAAAATAAACATATGAAATCCCCTGGATTCTATGTGACAATTAAAAACCAGCAGGCAAGGCCTGCGCACTAAAAATGAACATATGAAAAATACAATTGGAATTTTTATTGCAATTTCTTTTGCAACTGCCTTGGTTGCAGGCTGTGGCGAACCACAAAGCCCTGAAGAAAAAGAAACGGTTGTCGCTACTAATACAAAAGCCAGTATTACTTCGCAGGATTGGGGAATGGTGGATAGTCAGTCGGTAAAATTATTTACCCTTACCAATACCAATGGTACAGAAGTGAAAATTACGAATTATGGTGGTATTATCACTTCGTGGAAAACGAAGGATAAAGCGGGTAATATTAGTAATGTAGTAATGGGTTTCGATAGCCTTGCACCTTACCTGCAAGCCCCTCCTTATTTTGGAGCAATTATTGGTCGTTATGGTAACCGTATTGCCAATGGTACTTTTTCGTTGGAAGGAAAAACATATAAGCTTGCTACAAACAATGGAAAAAATCATTTGCATGGTGGCAAAAAGGGATATGACAAAGTGGTGTGGACAGCCGAACCTGCCACAGATGGTAAGATTTCACTCGTATTAACCTATACCAGTAAAGATGGTGAAGAAGGATATCCGGGTAACCTGAAAATTAAAGTAGTGTATACCCTTACCGATGCGGATGAAATTGCAATGGATTATAGTTCAGAGACAGATAAAACAACAGTAGTAAACCTTACCAATCATAGTTATTTTAATTTAACGGGTGATGTTTCCAATACTATTTTACATCATGAATTACAGATAGATGCAGATAAGTATACACCGGTAGATGCTACTTTAATTCCAACCGGAGATATTATTGATGTTACGGGAACACCCTTTGATTTTAGAAAGCCAACAAAAATTGGCGACCGTATTGCGGATGTAGATGGTGGGTACGATCATAACCTGGTTTTAAGCAAAACATCCGAAGGAATGGAATTGGTTGCCACACTATATGATTCTATTAGCGGAAGACAATTGGAAGTAATTACCGATGAGCCGGGTCTTCAGTTTTATTCCGGTAACTTTTTAGATGGTAAGCTTACTACACCTGATGGTAAACCTATTATTAAGCATGGCGCACTTTGCCTGGAAACACAACATTTTCCCGATTCACCCAATAAGCCTCAGTTTCCTTCAACGGTATTGAAGCCGGGTGAAAAGTATGCTACGCAAACCATTTATAAAATTACTGTTCGTAAATAATCAAATTCTTTTAAATGTAAATTTATGAATCAGGGTGAAGCATATGTGCTTGGAGTTGATTATGGTTCCGATTCAGTAAGAACGGTATTGGTGGATGCTGCAAATGGTAACGAAGTAGCAGCATCTGTTTTCTACTACCCGCGTTGGAAAGCGCAACTTTATTGTAATATTTATGAAAACCAGTTCAGGCAGCATCCGTTGGATTACCTCGAAGGATTGGAACATACGATCAAAGGATGTATAGCACAGGCTGGTGCTGAAATAGCAGCTAACATAAAAGCTATTTCAGTAGATACTACCGGTTCTACACCTGTTGCAGTGGATAAAAGCGGAACGCCTTTGGCGCTCTTGCCCGGTCTTGAAGAAAATCCAAATGCAATGTTTGTATTATGGAAAGATCATACCGGTGTAGGTGAAGCGGCTGAAATAAATGCACATGCTGAAAAGTTTTCGCCAAACTATCTCAAGTATGTAGGCGGTATTTATTCTTCTGAATGGTTTTGGGCTAAGTTGTTACATGTATTGCGTGCCGATGAAGCCATTAGAAAAAATATGTATTCTTTTGTGGAGCATTGCGATTGGATTCCATTTGTACTTACCGGTGGAAATGATATTAACAATATGAAACGCGGTGTTTGTTCCGCAGGACATAAAGCCTTGTGGGCCACAGAATGGAATGGTCTTCCGCCCAATGAATTTTTTGCTTCACTTGATCCGGTATTGGATGGTGTGCGTGACAGAATGTTTAACGAAACTTATGAAGCCGATCAGGCAGCCGGCACTATTTCAAAAGAATGGGCTATTAAATTGGGTTTGCAGGAAAATGTAGTAATTGGTGTAGGCGCATTCGATGCGCATATGGGTGCCATTGGCGGGCAAATTGAACCCTATCATCTTAGTAAAGTAATGGGCACTTCTACCTGCGATATTTTAGTTGCACCTGGCTCCGATATTGGAAGCAATTGTGTAAAAGGTATTTGCGGGCAGGTTCCGGGTAGTGTTATTCCGGGTATGGTTGGGCTTGAAGCCGGACAGTCCGCTTTTGGTGATGCCTATGCATGGTTTCAACGTTTGATTTCATGGCCTTTACAACAAATCATTTCAAAGTCAACCATTATAACTGAAGAACAAAAAATTGCATTAATACAGGAAACAATTGATGCGATTATTCCTGAGCTTAGTAAACAAGCTAACGCACTACCCATTGACGTAGATGCAGAACTGGCAGTAGATTGGTTTAATGGCCGCCGCACACCTGATACCAATCAGCTACTCACGGCTACATTAACAGGATTGGATTTGGGCAGTGATGCAGTGCGCATCTTCAGGGCAGTTGTGGAAGCCACCTGTTTTGGTGCCAAAGCAATTGTCGATCGTTTTGAAGAGCAAGGCATACCGGTAAAAGGATTAATTGGTTTAGGTGGTGTGGCACGCAAATCGCCATTTGTTATGCAAATGATGGCGGATGTAATGAATATGCCCATCCGCATACATAAGTCCGATCAAACCTGCGCATTAGGTGCCGCTATGTGTGCCGCTACGGTTGCAGGATTATATGATAGGGTAGAAGATGCCATGAAAAAAATGGGTCCCGGGTTTGATATGAATTATTATCCCAATCCTGATTATGTTGAAATTTATCGTAAGCGTTATCAGCGTTACTTAAGCCTTGGCGCTTACATGGAAAAGCAAATTGTTTCGGGTAATTAAGGAGCCGACAATCGGGTAGTAAAGCAATTTTAACTGGAGGAAATTTTATGAGTAAATATGAAGCTATAAAGCAAGAAGCATATGAAGCCAATATGCGTTTGCCACAATTGGGGTTGG
The DNA here is from genome assembly GCA_041740575.1 of Chitinophagaceae bacterium. Classification (GTDB taxonomy): domain Bacteria; phylum Bacteroidota; class Bacteroidia; order Chitinophagales; family Chitinophagaceae; genus Phnomibacter. Next base: position 30,425 of record JBGSLS010000031.1, read on the forward strand.
TACTTTTTACTTTTGGAAATGTAAGCGCTGCCGATCATTCAAACGGGGTGTTTGCCATCAAGCCAAGCGGTGTACCATATGTTGATCTTTCGCCAGATAAAATGGTGATTGTTGATTTTGATGGTAAAACGGTAGAAGGTAATCTGCGTCCGTCCAGTGATACACTCACGCATGCCGTACTCTACAATCATTGGCCAAAAATTGGCGGCATTGTACATACGCATTCAACCTATGCAACCGCGTGGGCACAGTCGCAACTCGATATTCCCATATATGGTACTACACATGCCGATCACAATACGGTTGATATTCCCTGTGCGCCACCTATGAGCAATGAAATGATTGAAGGCGACTACGAATATCAAACCGGTTTTCAAATATTGAATTGGTTTAAAGAAAAGGCACTTAACTACGAAGAAGTGGAAATGGTATTGGTAGGCAATCACGCGCCATTTACCTGGGGTAAAAATGCAGATAAGGCAGTTTACAATAGTGCTGTACTGGAAGCAGTTGCTCATATGGCATTACTTACACTACAAATTAATCCGAATGCACCAAGGTTGAAAGATGCTTTAATTCAAAAGCACTTTCAACGTAAGCATGGACCCAATAGTTACTATGGACAATAATGGATGAATTTCTATGCTTCCCCCCTGCGGGGGGATTGAGGGGGCCAAATTCCCAAAAATCAGGTACTCATTTATATTGAACCATAAACAACAAACAATGAATATGAAAAATTTAAAACAACTCGAAGTTTGGTTTGTAACCGGAAGTCAGAATTTGTATGGTGAAGAAACCTTAAGAAAGGTTGCTGAACATTCACAGGAAATTGCCGCGTTTTTAAATGATTCTGAAAAGATACCAGTACAGGTTGTATATAAACCTACTGTAAAATCGCCTGAAGAAATTTATGCAGTATGTGCCGATGCAAATGCAAGTGAAAATTGTATTGGAATCATTACATGGATGCATACTTTTTCACCTGCTAAAATGTGGATTGGCGGATTACGTATTTTAAAGAAACCCATGTTGCATTTACATACCCAATTCAACCGCGATATTCCATGGGGCGAAATAGATATGGACTTTATGAACCTTAATCAAAGTGCACATGGTGACCGCGAATTTGGCTTCATGGTAAGCCGGATGCGCATAAACCGTAAGGTGGTAGTGGGTCATTGGCAGGATGGAGAAGTTTTGCAAAGCATAAATATATGGGCACGTGCTGCTGCCGGTTGGAACGATTGGCAGGGTGCAAAATTTGTACGCTTCGGCGACAATATGCGCTACGTTGCCGTTACGGATGGCGATAAGGTAGAAGCTGAAATGAAATTCGGTTTTAGCGTAAATACACATGGTATTGGTGATTTGGTACAGGTGATTAATGCCGTAAGTGATGCCGATGTGGATGCGCTTGTGCAGGAATATGCAGATAGTTATATTTTAATGACAGGCCTTGAAAAGGGTGGCGCCAGGCATTCAGAATTAAGAGATGCCGCTAAAATTGAACTTGGGATGCAGCAGTTTCTGGAAGCCGGAAATTACAAAGGCTTTAGTGATACATTCGAAGACCTGCATGGCATGGTACAATTGCCGGGTATTGCCGTTCAAAGGCTTATGGCCAAAGGCTATGGCTTTGCAGGAGAAGGTGATTGGAAAACTTCTGCATTGGTGCGTGCCATGAAAGTAATGGGACAAGGATTGCCTGGAGGAAATAGTTTTATGGAAGATTATACTTATCATTTTGAACCCGGAAATAACATGGTACTTGGTGCGCATATGCTGGAGATATGTGAAAGCATTGCATCTGAAAAACCAAAGTGTGAAATTCATCCGTTGGGTATTGGTGGAAAAGCCGATCCCGTTCGTTTGGTATTTAATGTGGGCGCAGGTCCAGCTATCAATGCATCGGTAATGGATATGGGTAATCGTTTTAGGTTAGTTGTAAATGAAGTAGAAGCGGTGGCACCACAACATGACTTGCCAAAATTACCGGTAGCACGTGTATTGTGGAAACCACTGCCAAATATGAAAGATGGTTGCGCTGCATGGATATTAGCCGGTGGGGCACATCATACAGGATATAGTCAGAATCTTACCGCAGAGCACATGGAAGATTTTGCTGAAATGGCGGGCATTGAATTTGTTCGCATTGGAAAGGAAACCAATCTTTATCAATTTAAAAATGAACTACGTTGGAGTGAAATATTTTATGGATTGAATAAAGGTTTTTAACGCTTTATTAAATAATCCTGATAAATTGCCAACTCAATATTTTTTAACCATTGAAACTTCCGTATGAACGCTGGATTTACCGCAATTGATTATGCTATTTTCATTTTCTATGCAATACTAATTGTTGGCCTTGGATTATACCTCTCAAGAGGTACAAAAGGTAAGGATGAAGATGCCAAGGATTATTTCCTTGCAGGGGGAACCTTATCATGGTGGGCTGTGGGCGCATCGCTTATAGCTGCCAATATTTCTGCTGAACATTTTATTGGCATGTCCGGTTCCGGTTATGCCATTGGTTTAGGTATTGCTGCATACGAATGGCTGGCTGCTGTTACCCTTATTCTGGTTGCCAAATTTTTGCTTCCGCAAATGATTGAAAAGAAAATATATACCATGCCTCAATTGGCAAAGGAGCGCTATGGCTCGGGTGTTAGTTTCTTTTTCTCGTTTTTTTGGTTGCTGGTTTATGTTTTCGTCAATCTGACTTCCGTTGCCTGGCTGGGTGCAATGGCCATGGATCAGATTTTAGGTATCCCAATGAATTATGGCGTGCCGGGATTACTGCTTTTTGCAGGTTTGTATTCAATCTACGGTGGATTAAAAGCAGTAGCATTCACTGATGTTCTGCAGGTTGTTTTCCTGATTGGAGGTGGCCTTATTACTGCCTGGTTTGCACTCGCTGCTGTAAGCGATACGGGAAATGCTATTGAAGGATTTCAAACCATTTTGGCTAGCATTCGAACCGATCCAAGCGATCTGCACTTTAACATGATTATTGGAGAGGGTGTAACCAGTATTCCGGATGGAGCAGGAGGACAAAAAGATCCTTACCTGGATCTTCCTGGTTTGGCAGTTATTTTCGGAGCTATGTGGCTTACCAATATTGGTTATTGGGGCTTCAATCAATACATTATTCAAAAAGGATTGGCTGCAAAAAGCCTCCATGAAGCTAAAAAAGGATTATTGTTTGCCGGGTATCTTAAAATTTTAATTCCGCTCATCGTTATTATTCCGGGTATTACCGCTTTTTACCTCACCAAAGACCCGGCCAATATTGAAAAATTTGGAGCCATTACCAAAGCGGATCAGGCTTACCCATGGTTGTTGCGTAATTTTGCGCCTGAAGGAATAAGGGGTCTTGCCTTTGCAGCCCTGGTTGCAGCTGTTGTTTCTTCACTTGCATCTATGCTCAATTCTACCTCAACTATTTTTACACTGGATATTTACAAGTCGCATATTAACAAGGGGGCCGAGGATAAGCAATTGGTAAAGGTTGGTCGGATTGCCGCAGGAGTTGCCCTCATAATTGCTATGATAGCTGCTAAGCCGCTATTGGGTGGACTCGATCAGGCATTTCAATATATTCAGGAATACACCGGTTTCATTTACCCTGGTGTTGTTGTTGTATTTGGTATGGGTATTTTATGGAAGCGTGCTACCAATCGTGCCGCACTATGGACAACCATAGCTACCATTCCTGCAGGCATTATTATGAAGGCGGCTTTGCCAGACCTTCCATTTATTATTCGCATGGGATATGTTTGTATGATTCTCATTACAATGGCTGTAATACTTACATTAACCGATAAAAATCAGGTGGCCACCATCAAGCACACAGAAGCCAATAACAACAAGCTCATAAACGGTGCAAAGTTTTTTGGCCTGATGACAATTATTACTTTATTGGCAGGATTGGTTTGGGGTACTGATTTGTTGGGGATGAGCATGGTAAATCTTGGTTTCCATTCTATCTTTATGGCGAGTTTTCTTTTTGCATTTCTTACGGTTATTTTCTACACCAATGCAACAAGTACTACGCAGGATGCCAAAGCATACGATTACGATCCTGAAATAACCAAAACGGATAGTGGCTTTTTTATTGGTGCCATGGGAATTGTTCTCATAATTACGATTCTATATGCCTATTTCTGGTAAATAAATTATCACTAATATCATTTAGCCCGGTTGTTTTTCAGCAATCGGGCTTTTTTTTGTTAGGTTTGTTCTTGAAAAAACTGCCATATGCGATTGTATAAATTAGTGTTTTTCTTTTCCATTGTATTAATGGCTTGTAAAAGCAAAACTGATGATGCCTTGTTTTCTTCAAAAGCTTTTTCCATATACAGCGATAAAGTAGTACAAGACTCCTTTGAAGCCCGTGCTGTTTCAGCCACACAAATGGTAAGTAACTATGAAATTCCTGCCAATGAATTTCAGGATGCGAATATTTCCTTTAAATTTTCTATTAATGGAAAGGATAACGAAATGCTCCCCGGAACCGACCATCAGGTTACGATAAAAGCAAAGAACGGTATTGCCCCATCATCGCTGATTGTTTTTGGTAAACAACATGCCGACTCTAAAGAAGAAAATGTGTATTTGCAACCTGCCACCAAATGGACCTTACAGCTCGATATGCGCGAAGTGCAAAAGCAATTTTCAGAATTGGGTTTTTACACAAGCGTAAAAGGAGATAAAATTTATAAGGAAGACTTTAAAGCCGTGTATGTTGCGGGTAATACTTTGCCCATGACCTGGGATTTTGATAACCTGAAAAACCGGCCAGAACTTGAATTAAAGGACCCCGATGGTGATGGTATTTTTGAAACTACCTTGATATTAAATGATCAAGCTGATGTAAAAAAAATTGATACGGTTTGGAAGCTAACCCGTGATATATCTGCCTTCCCGCAATACAAATCGCCGCATGTATTGGCAGATGCCATTTACACTATGTCGCTTGAAGAAATGGAGAAGGCGGTGGAAAAGGATAGCACGCTTCGTACGGGTGCAGAATGGGCTGGCGTATGGACACGCGATGTAAGTTATAGCATCATCTTAAGCATGGCGTATATGCAGCCACAGGTGGCTAAAAACAGCCTTCGCCGTAAAGTAAATAAGCGTAAACGTATAATACAGGATACAGGTACAGGTGGTGCATGGCCGGCAAGTACCGACCGCATGATTTGGGCGCCTGCCGCATGGGAAATTTTCCTGGCAACCGGCGATATGGATTGGTTGCGCGAAGCCTATGAAGTAATCAAACTTTCCCTTGAAGACGATTACAAAGTAGCCTATGATTCGGCAATAGGTTTGGTAAATGGTGAATCATCTTTTTTAGACTGGCGCGAACAAACCTATCCCAAATGGATGCAACCTGCCGATATTTTTGAAAGCAAATGCCTTGGAACAAATACGGTGCATTTTCAAGCCAATACCGTTGCTGCAAAAATGGCGAAACTATTGAAAGATAATACAGCAGCATCTTCATTTGAAACCAAAGCAGCATCTATAAAGAATGGAATCAATAGCCGCTTATGGCAGGAAGATAAAGGTTATTATGGTCAGTATCTTTATGGCAGGTTATACCAATCTCTTTCGCCGAGATCAGAAGCGTTGGGAGAAGCATTAAGTGTGGTTTTCGATATTGCAGATGTGGAAAGACAAAAAAGGGTAGTGGCATCAACACCTATTGTGGATTATGGAATTCCATGCATATTCCCGAACATACCCGGTATCCCGCCTTATCATAATAACGGCATTTGGCCATTTGTGCAAACCTATTGGCTATGGGCAGCAGCTAAAGTCGGCAACGAAAAATCGGTAATGGAAAGTATTGCTGCTATCTACAGACCATCAGCACTGTTTTTGACCAATAAGGAAAATTTTGTGGCGCAAAATGGCGACTTCTCCGGTACAGTAATTAACAGCAGCAATATGTTGTGGAGCCTAAGTGGCAATATCAGTTTAGTACATAAAGTGCTATTTGGTATTCGCTTTACGGAGGATGGCTTGACGTTTAAACCTTTTGTTCCAACGGCGCTTAAGGGTAGCAGAAGTTTATCGAATTTCAAATACAGGAATGCTGTATTGGATATTGCAATGGAAGGATATGGAGATGCCATTCAATCTGTCAGCATGGATGGATCGCCGCTTAAAGGAACTGTAATTTTGCCTACCCTTAGTGGCAAACACTCCATTAAAATTGTTTTAAATAATAATATCACTGATGCGGGAAAAGTGAATAAGGTTGCCAATCAATTTACGCTGGCTACACCTAATGTATACATGGATACATTGGTAGGTAAAGCAAATGCAATTAAATGGCCGGGAATAGATGGTGAAATTACTTATGAAATTTTTAAAGATGGAAAATCGCTGTTTCAACAAAAGGAAACATCTTTTAATGTAAAACCTGAAGCGTTTGGGATATACCAGGTAAGGACATTGGATGCAAGCGGTACCGGATCATTTTTAAGTGAACCTTTGGGCTGTTATTCAAATGAAGCAACGCTCCGGGTTGAAGCTGAAATGTTCGCTCCCAAGGCATCCTATTCTTACAAAGGCTTCAATGGAAATGGATTTGTGGAAATTGCGGTTAATATAAACAGGGTCTTAGCTTTTGAAGTAAATGTTGTGAAGCCCGGTACCTATGCACTTTCATTTTTATATGCAAATGGCAATGGCCCTATTAATACGGAAAACAAATGTGCAATGCGCAGCCTGTATGTGAATGATGCATTTAAGGGCGCATTAGTATTTCCCCAACGAGGTACCAATGAATGGAGTGCATGGGGCGAAACAAATAGTTTTGCAGTTACACTTGCACCAGGAAAACAAAAGATTAACCTACGAATGGAGGACTGGAATGAAAATATGAATGGCGAAATCAACCAGGCAATGATAGATCAAATGTTATTGCGGTTCCTGTATCCATAGACCGGGCATTTTAACAAATGGAAGAGCTGCTTACTGAATAATTTCGGTAAGTCGTTTTCTTTTTTATCTAAATAAAACATATCAATCTGGCATGGATGGTTGCGCTTTAAAAGTAAGTTTAAAGAAAATGAGCAACAGGCTCAAGGCACAAATAATACCATTACAAATAATTACCGGCCAAAGGTTTTTTCCTATACCATAAATCAACCACACAATGGTGCTTATAAATACAATACCCATCATCAGCAGGCTCAGGTCACCAGCGCTTTTACTTTTCCAGGTTTTATAAACCTGTGGTATAAAAGTAATAGAAGATAATAAAGAGCCTAAGTGACCAACCATATCAATCGTATCCATATTTATATCTATTTTTTTCAAAATTCTAAATGGGTGCAGATTCAAAAAATAAAATTCCAAATTCCAGAACACTTCGACTTTTGGAATTTGGAATTTCTTTATTTGGGATTTTTAAAGTTTATTTTTCCATTTGCGCAATCACTTCCGCCGTAACCCCTGTATAGCTGAATCCACCATCATGGAACAGGTTTTGCATGGTAACCTTGCGTGTATAATCGCTGAACATCATTACACAATAACGTGCACAGTCTTCTGCTGAAGCGTTACCCAATGGGCTCATTTTATCGGCAAAAGATAGGAAACCATCGAAGCCTTTTACTCCGCTACCGGCAGTTGTCATAGTAGGCGATTGGGAAATGGTATTGATGCGCACATTCTTTTTAACCCCATAATGGTAACCAAAACTCCGTGCAATACTCTCGAGCAATGACTTTGCATCGGCCATTTCGTTGTAATCGGGGAAAACCCGCTGAGCAGCTATATAGGTTAATGCCACAATGCTGCCCCATTCGGATATGGCATCCATTTGATAGGCCACCTGGCATACACGATGCAGGCTCATGGCTGAGATATCAAACGTTTTGTGCTGGTTATCGTGGTTGAGCGATGTATAATGCATTCCCTTGCGGATATTGATACTCATACCTACAGAGTGCAATACAAAGTCAACCGGTCCCCCAAAATGCTCCATGGACTTCGTAAAAAGTGTTGTCAGGTCTTCGTCGCTCGATACATCGGCACCAATTACGGGTGCATTACCACATTCGGCTGCTAGTTTATTAATCTCGCCCATCCGCAGGGCAATAGGGGCGTTGGTCAATACAATGGAAGCACCTTCTGCATAACAAAGTTGCGCAGTCTTCCAGGCAATGGACTGATCGTTCAGTGCGCCAAAAATGATTCCTTTCTTTCCTTTCAGTAGTTGATTACTCATATAGGATTGTTTTGTAAGTAAAGCAGGGCAAACATGTTAGCATTCGTTTTATAGTTATGTAAGCCCTTATTGGGGCGTAAAAGTAAAGAATCCTTTGATTGTTGCATGAGTATATTATATAGTATGGCAAAATGTTGAAATTGGGCCTGTTTTAGACATCAATCAAAAAAAAATGATAAATACTTTGGTGGGTATATCTAATGCTCCTATCTTTGCAACCCGCAATTGAAAAACGGCGGTAAAACAACAGTTCTTTAAAAGGTTAGCATGGTTAAAACATCATTAGATACAGGTGTTTTTAAATGTTAAGGGCCAACAAAATAAAAATAAATTTTTTGATTTTGATTGTTGAATAGCATTGCCCCCTACCTTTGCACTCCCAATCGAAAAACGCTGGTTTAGAGAAAGGGAAAACAGTTCTTGAATAGATATATAAATGGGTGAGATTTAAGGTTTTATAAGCGTCGTAGCTTAGCACTCAACAGGTTTAATTACAAGAAGTTGTGGTTAGATTAAGATCTTTGAAAGTATGGAAACAACAGCACTTTAATTTAGATTAAAGGTAAGAATAGCGTAATTTAATTAAATACGAAACCGACGTTTAATTTCGAGAGAA
>JBGSLS010000032.1:0-73450 GCA_041740575.1 Chitinophagaceae bacterium
TCGGTATGCGAACACCCCCCTGTGTACTACAAACCATTCTAAAAAACAAAACCCTTTAGTAGCAAGGATTTTAGAATGTAAAAACCAAAATAATCATGAAAAATGATGAAAAATAACAGTTCTAGCTGCAATGTGGGTTAAGGAATGAATTCGTCGGGGCCCTTGCAGACCCCGTGTAGGTGAATCGGCCCGTTGGGCAAAGGCGTCAACTTAAGGAATGAATTCGTCGGGGCCCTTGCAAACCCCGTGTAGGTGAATCGGCCCGTTGGGCCTTGCAAATAATTTCTATATACTCCTTACTTCTTACTTCGTTCATTGTATTTCTAACTTCGTACATCGTACTTCTAACTTCGTACTTTGTATCATCTCTTCATACTTCGAGCTATTTCATCATCGGCATTACTTTTTCCACCCCATCCTGCGTGCGGAAAAGGATGCGATAGGTTCCTGCCGGCAATGGCAAAACGGTAAGGTTTACGTTATTGGGACCTGCCATCAACTGTACCCTTTGTTTCAGCAACATCCTACCTATTGCATCGAGTACAACTGCTTCCGCATGTTGCGGGGTTGCGCTGTTTACCTGTACAATTGCCCGCCCGCCCACTACCGGGTTTTGGAGTAAGCCAGTAATATAAGTTTGCTGCCTGCCCACCTGGATAATTTCTGTTTTACTGAAGGATGCCTGCCCATCTTTTTCCACCATGCGCAGCCGGTAATAATGAATGCCTGCAAGAAGATTTTTATGCAGGTAACTAAAGGAAAGGCCGCCATTTGGCATTACCGTTCCTATGCGGTTGAAGCGTTGTCCATTGGTGCTGTGTTCCACTTCAAACTGCCGTAGGTCGGTTGCATCGGCAATTTTCCATTGCAGGAGGCCGGAGCCGTTGTAGATGGTGGCGGTGAAGGTGAGTAGCTTGATGGGGAGGATGTTATTGAAACCAAACCCAAGCGTAAAGGGTGAAAAACTCGTAATAAGCCTGCTTCTTATATCACCGTAGGTTGCGTAAAACCTTGCCTGCGGTAAAGGTTCATCATTGGCAAAGGAAGAACTGTCGGGTGCGGTAAAATCCCAGTTATAACTTCCGGGTGGTTCAGGCGGACTTACTTCGGTGCCCTTTACGATTGCCACATTTGCGTTTGGAAGAATTGAAGTCGTCGATTTATTTACATCAATCCATGGAGGCGTAGCTGAATAGAAATAGGGTAAAATTAATCTTGCTTTGGCATCACCGGATTGCTGGTCCACATTCCAATACTCATTAGCCAGAATGCCGAATAGATTGGTTTGAAATAAATAGGTTCCGCTACCCGGAGGCTGTTCTCTTTTATATTCCCCTTTAAACTGCGATACACCACTATTGTCAATATCGATCATGCTAAATCGCTTGTAATAATGGTTGTCTGGTGGTACATGTTTGCCCACCGGGAAAAGATAGCTTTGCTCAACTGAAGTATTTTTTACGTTACGTAACATGGGTCCATCCACATAACCCGGGTTGTTGTTATAATCAGCTACAGCTACTCCATTGCTTATATCATCCGCTGCATCATTGGTAATTGAAAGAATATTAACATCATCTGTAATTATCCTTCCCGAAGAAAGTGTAAATTTATTGGTAATATCAACCGGTGCTGCGAGGGTAAGCGTTGAATCGGCATTGCCGCCTTTATCAACAATTACATAGGGGAAGGTTTCAATTCCGCCTGCATTGCTGATGGTGCCGGGTTGATTGGTATTAAAGAAAACAGCTCCGTTATTTAAATTGGTAAAGAATCCTGAAGCGCCTCTTGTCCAATCCTTGCCAACAAATACATCAATCCCTGCTACATTGGAATTGGTAAGGTTACCATTAATGGTCAGGTTGCGGCCAACAATGAGATCTCTGATCATATTGTAGGTTCCAGACATGTTAAGGGAAGACCCTGCCTGTATGGTAACATCTCTTCTGGCACTTAATGCGTTATTTACACTTTCGCCACTATTAGGCCCACCTGCATACACTGTTGTATTTGCCTGAATAATTACATCATTCGGATATCCGGGTTCCCCTGCTTCGCCCCGCCATTCTACACGCCGCAGGTAATTTGTTCCGCCTGTGTTGTAAACTAATATTCCGTTTGGTCCATAATATGGAGCAAATACATCTGCAAATCCCCCCGGGTTTATTTGCAAGGTTGCATTAATAGTGGTTACGTGAATATTCAAATTGTTAAGGCCGAAATTGAGTCCGGCTGCTATTTCCACGGTTACACTGTCATCAAATAATAAAGTGCCACCATTGGTACCGATTATTTCTTTATCTCCAATTACCCGGAAGATGGCAGCTATATCGGAGTGAACCCGTTTTTGGATCGTACCATCTACCTTAAAGTTGCCGGCTGTTCCCCCGAGTTCAAATAAATTCCCATTTAAATCAATATTGCCATTCAATATTTCAAGTACGTTTCCGCTCGCACCATTTACCAATACATTGGTTGTCGGAGCACTACTTAATTGTACATCACCCGAAGCTTTATCAACAATAAAATAGGGGAAGGTTTCGAGCCTGTTTGCTGCTAAAGCACTGTTATTCATGATTACCTGCGTATTTCCGTTTCCGGTAAAGAACACAGCCCTGTTATTCGGGAAAAAGGCACCGGTTGAACTGCGGGTCCAATTGCCGACAAGTTTAATATCTCCACCTGTAGCACCCGAGCCCGACAAATTACCTTCCAACAGCAAATCGCCGCCAATTTGTAAAGGTATAGTCATATTTTGCCCATTGAAATCCATATACAGCGAACTTAAATCTTCAATGGAAAGGTTGCCATTGGTTACAAAAGGAGTAGCTGCGTAGCTTGCATCGCCTCTGGCTGCACTTAGCAGGGTACTATTAGAAATTAGTACATGGTGTGGGTTTCCTCTGCCGCTGGTACTATTCCATTCCAAAAACCTGTTAAATAATCCATTTGTGCTGTATTGCAGGGTAGAACCTGTTGCATAAAAGGGCGCACTTGTTACAATACCCCCGTTTTGGTCAATTCGAAGTGTTCCCTCGTTTTGTATGGTTACAATACCCGCTCCAAAATTTACCGGTCCTTGTATACGCACATTGTACGGGTTGGAGTTTCCGGAAAAGCTGCCACCGCCACTTGTATTGAAGAAAATAGTACCGGCAACCGCACCTGTTACAAAATCTCCTGCCGTTGCATTTACAGAACCTCCACTTAAAATACCCAATTCATTGGTTGCAGAGCCCGTTCCAAACCTGCCCTCAGTAAGGGTAAGGTTGGCTGTGTTAGTCCCGGCATTGGAGAGTGTTACGGTGTTATTGGTAACTCCAGTATTATTTATCGTAATGGTTCCGGCAGTGGTTCCCATCAGGGTTCCGGTGGTTTGATTTGCAGAGCCGTTGAAGGTGTAGTTTACCCCGTTTACAAAGGATTTGCTTCCTAATAAACCACCAATAGATCCATCCACACCTGTGGCATTTGCAGTAATAAGTGTACTACCAGCAATTGTATGTTCATAACCAGCGCTGCCACTTAGTGCGAAAGTTTGGGCGTTAAAAGTTGAAGTGGCACTGTTCAACAACATTTTCCCGCTATTGACCGCATTCAACGTCTTATCATTTTCGAGTGTACAAACCCCATTATTTTGCTGAATTCCGTTCCCATTTAATAAAATGGAACCGGTTCCCCCAAGTACTGATGATTGGCTAGTGATAAGGAAGGTGCCCGAACCATTTGTTGCATCATTTAACTGCGTGATTTGGGCGGTACCCCTGAATCCGTTTCGAAAGGTTTTGCTACCACTATAGGCAAAAGTTATGGTTCCATTTGCTTCGAAGATCCCATTGATAGCAGTAGGAGTAGTACTTCCAACGCCAATACCAAAAGGAGAACTAATATCTGCAGAAATTTTGAATACCGGTATCTCTGTCCCTGCATTCAGGAAATAAGTTCTGGTACCACTGGTTGAAAAAGCGCCTGTTCTTGCCCATTCAAAGATTGAACCTGTTTTCCATGTTACATTATTTTGCCAGCCATATTCATCTGATGCGTAGCCGTCGGCTTTTGCATCGGGGCTAAGGCTGCTTACTAATATCCGCGCATCATTGTTTACTAAAACGGTGGCTGTACCTGTTCCATTTACAAATGTTGGAAGTTCTTCTATATGGTTATCATCCCGGAAGGTGCCATTAATAACCAAATCTGTACCATTTCCATTATTGATAACTAAAGAACCATCATCCCAAACAATGGTACCACCTACCTGAATATTGGTTTGGTCCAGCGTAACCGTTCCAGTGGAACTGTTAATAGTAACTGTATGACCATTTTGAATAATGATCGTATCGCTATTGTTGGCTGAAGGTGGTACAGCGGGTGTAAATGGACTTGAAAAATCCGTAAACCGGCTTGCCTGCCAGCCATTCACATCTTGCCAGTTAAGGGTGGAAGTAATGGTACGGTAGTAAGCCACTTGCTGAACTCCAAGCCGGAAGAAGCCCAGGGTACCACCGGTTAGTCCACCCAAAACTGTATTCCCGGATGTTCCTGAACTCCCGATGTTTGCATAAACACCGCCAAAGGCATTGCTGCGGCCTATAGTAGTATTGCCCAAAAGTCCTGCCGTTCGGGTCAGGCTTATACTGCCACCGGTAAAGGAGCCGCCGGCAAGTGTTGCCTGCCAGTATTCGGTGCTGCTTACAGAAGCAAGCGAATTATTATCAAAAGTGGCTGCCGATTCAGGTGAAAATGCTTCCATCCTGATAATGGGTGAAATTCCGGTTATATCGTTAAATCCTGCAGGTAGGTAATCGGTCCCTTTTCCTATGGGAAAAGTATAGGCAGTACCAGGCGTCATGACCCATTCAAGCGGTCCACGTATATGCCGGATTGCTGATGCACCTGTAATAGCTGTATTGGCCGTATTGGTTAGACGCAGAATAGCTGTTGAGGAGGTAATCAGGTAGCCGTTATCTGCAAAAAAAGTGAAAATACCTGGTAGGTTTCTATGGTCGGTAAGGGTAATTGCATTGCCAGTTGAAATTGTAAGGTTAACGGGACCATTTGTAGAAGCAAATTCGGGACCCGTTGACAATGCCAAACCATCGTAATTAAGCGTACTATTCGTAGCATGGTAAGCAATATTACCTGTTACCGTTCCTTGCGAACGGAAGAAGGTAGCACCCTGATTAATGGGTAGGGTACCTGAAATTGAAATACCATTTGCAGATTTATTACATCTGAAATTGATTAGGTTATTGATATTGGTTCCTGGGGTAACATCTTGTAAACCTGAGCCAATAAAATTTATATTTCCTGAGCCATTTGATGACTCTGTTATTGTTCCGCCTGTTCTGTTAAAAGTACTACTACAGTTAAGAGTACCAACACCGGCACCCGCAGCCATATTGATTATTCCACCCGATTGGGTAAAATTATTTGTATTTATTATGCCTGTACCCCCGGTAGTTAGTCGAATTTCTGATGATACTCCAGTAGAAATCAAGGAAAATGTACCATTTATCTGCATGGTTATACCACCCATATTTGGATTAGTGGTAAGGTTTGGTGTGTTCCATGTAAAATTTGAGAATGTTACAACTGCTGATGATGTACCGCTAGGCCATGAGCCAGCCATAGGAGATATAAGCCCGGTTATGGAACATAGCGATCCCGTTTGCCATTCAGCAAATGGTATTGGACTAATATTTATCCCATTGCAAGTAGCATTGTGGTTAAAAATGCCTGTCGCCTCAAATTTTAAACTTGCAGCAGATGTATTGGTGGTGGTACTTAAGCCTGATATTCCCGCACTTATTAAAGTCCCTGATACGATAGTTAACCCGTTTGTTGTGGCAAGAGTTGTATTGTCATTAAAAGTAACCGTTACCCCTGTTGGAATTACCGTATTGGAGTTGTTGCCATTAAAACTAGCCGCTCCACCTGAAGCAATGGTCAGGCTGCTATTAAAGGTTACTGTTCCGGTAAGGTTGGAGTTGCGGAGGAAATTTATGGAAAGGTTATCATTTGCTGTATAGGACTGATTACCACTACCATTAAAGTTCAACTCCCTTCCATTGGTATTAAATGTTCCGCTTGTTTTGGTAAAATTGCCTCCTACATTCAAATCGCCTCCAGAAGCAGCGCTTAGTGTAATGCTGCCATTGGTGGTTACGCTGCCTATCACCGTTATATCAGCATCGGTTGCAGCCATATTTACAGTACCTGTTCCATTAGTAATCAAATTTCCACCAACAGTAAGCACCGCATTTAAATTCCCGGTGGTAAAAGTAGCACCGGTATTTACTGTTAAGTTTCCGGCCAAAGCCCTTGTAGTACCTGGGTCACTATTTAATACGGTAAATGTACCCGCATCAATTACCACATTATTTGGATATCCAGGGGTAATTCCTATGGTTCCAATATCGGTTGCACTCCATTCCAAAAAGCGCGTATAGGTGATTCCATAATTAAGGGTCGAGTTGTTGGTATAAATGGGTGCGTTAGTACCATTTGCCAGATTCCCTCCGTTTATGCGGAAACTTCCGTCAATTGTAGGCCTCGTGTTAAGAGTTAATGCGCCTTCATTAATGGTGAGGTTATTAAATGTAATCGAATCGTTGCCATTTACTGTTCCCGAACCACCAAATAACACCGTACCAATCCCCCGTGTAAAATTACCATTATTCGTTATCGACCCTGTTGGTGACAAGGTTAAATTATAGGCAGTCGTTGTTGAAAAACTAAGCCCCCCATTAATGGTTAATGAATTAGCTACCGCATTAGCCTCACCAATATTTACCGTTAATCCCGCAGGAATTAAAGCATTGGTGGCACTGTTAGGAATACCACCGCACCAATGTGCAGCATTATTCCAGTCGCCGTTGTTGGGGCCTACATAATACCCGGTGCCAACTGGCATGATAATTGAAATACTTGAAAAAACAGTTGGGCAGGTACCGTTGGTTACTGCTGCCCTGTAATAGGTGGTGGTGGCCAGGTTTGGCGTAGTGTAGGTTGCTGTTGTAGCGCCGCTGCCTCCACTTACATCTATCCAGCTATTAATTCCATTTGGAGAGCTCTGCCATTGAATATTGCCAATATGGCCCGAAAGAGATAGGATGGTGGAAGTGCCTGAGCAAACATATAATGAAGCTGGGCTTGCTGTTCCCCCAGATGAGCCTGAGGTAGTGGAAATAGATGCTACGGTAGAATAAGCATTGCTGCATGATGCTCCACTAATAACCAAAACCCTGTACCAGGTAGCGGCAGAAATGGGCCCCGTAGTATAGTTGGCGGTATTTGCGCCACTTCCACCTGTAACATTAACCCAGCCTGTACTTCCATTAGGCGATTGCTCCCATTGGAAGGAGCTACCAACATTACTGTTAACTGACAATACGGTGGATGTACCTGTGCAAACGATAGATGGGGAAGCTGATGCTGTTCCACCAACGGCTGTGGGTGCAACGGTTACTGCCAATATTCTTGAACCACCATAACAAGGATTCGCGGATAGCCCGTTAAAAGGAATAACTTCTATATTACCGCTTGTAGTGCCCCATGTAACTGTTCCTGACCTTCTATTAGCCGATTGTAAAAAAGTGCTTCCTGCAGGTACTTTCCATTCATAATCGGTTGCGTTATTCACATCATTAATAGAATAGAAGGTAGTAGTTCCCGGACAAACTTCAATTGGGGCAGGAGTGTTAAACGGTCCTGCATTGCCAACCTGGAGAACTGTAACGTTAAATGTTGATGAAGTTCCGCTACACCCACCATACGTAATTGGCGTAACAGTAACCACCCCATTTACAGAATTACAAGGTATATTATATGTTTGTGTTGTGCTGCCGGCAGGAATACCATTATCTCCAAGTATTACCCATTTATATAAATCTGCTCCCTGGGTAGGCGTATTTATTTTAAAAACTACGTTTTGGTCTGCTTCAATTAATGATGATGGTCCCTCGATGGGTCCCGCTGCACCTACTACTTCAGGAACGAGTTCGCCAGATGGTAACAATCTTACACAGCCTGCGCCAAAACCACTAAATGATATTTTAGCTTGCTGTTCCTCACTTAATCCTCCAATATCGGCACCAAAAAATATCCTTGGGCCGGTTCCTGATTGGCCGGGCGTACCTGTCCAACCATTAATAACAATGGATGAAGCGTTCCAGACTTGAAATAAAGATCTTTTAAAATAAACCCTATTAGATGTACCTAAATTTATAATGGTATTGGCATCAAAATCAACCTGTCCGGCGGAAGAAGCGGCTGGTGTTGGTGAGGATCCTAAGTTAAAATTACCCGTGTTCAGCACTCTTGTTCCTGTGCCAGAAAATTTTATTAAATTTGTAAGACCTGGATTGCCTCCTCCCAAAGGAAGCGCATTATTAGCACCCAGCGTTAGGTTACCATCGGCAATTGTTGTTGTGCCTGTATAAGCACTAGCGGCTGATAATGTAAGTGTATTTGGCCCTAAATGAGTTATGGATGTGGCAGAAAGTGCAGTTACATTTTCTCCCCCACCATTACTTATTATACCTGTTATGGTAGCATCGGCCGGGGTGGAAAACTCAATTTGCCTTCCTTGTAAGGTTGCATTTTTCCAATATGAATCAGGGTTTGACCGATTTGATGCTGCAACGGTAACAATATTGTAAATGCAAAAACTAGCAATGGGTCCCGAATTTATAAACGACAGGTTCCTGTAAACCACGCCGGCAATGGTTGCATCAAAGGTATTGGAGGATGTAACATCTAATTGTAAGGTCCGATCCATGGATGCTGTGGCCGCAATGTTCTCGGTGGTACCACTATTGTGTACAATTTTCCATCCACCAGTATTGTTTAATTCAAAGCGGCAAACTTGCCCATTTATGTAGTCACCAACATTTGCAGATGTAGTGTTGTTTTTAAAAGAAATGCCAATGATACCGTCTGTAGTAGGCTGGGCAGCAAACACGGTGATTAAAAAACGATCTCCCGGTCTCAAAGTTCTTGAATTTCCCCCAATTGTACTTTGGTTATCAGTAAAAGTTCTGAAAGCAGCCGCACCAGGTATGGTACTACTTCCACTATTTTGGTTGGCATAATTTGCAAGTTCAGGTCCATTATTGTAAGTACCTGCAAAGGAATTTCCTGAATTATTTTGAACTTGTAAAGAATTAAAGTTTGCTGTTTGCGTGGGTATTGTCGTCTGCCCATACCCTCCCCCTATCATCCCCATCACCCCCAACCATACCAATATCAAATTCTTCATATTCATAAACCCTTTCCAAAATATACCTTTTCCAATTCCTGTGTAATTACCATCCCCGGAACGTAAGCCGATGGTAAAACTATAATGTTTTACGCCCTTGTTTAATGGTTTGAAAGTGGCTTAGGAGATAATCATTTTCCTGTAAAAGGCAAATCCGGTAACAACAGAAATTTCTAAAATAATGTATTTTTTACATTATTTCAGGCAAATGTAAATTGTAATCTAATCAAAATATGGCAATTTTCGGTATTAATAAGGATAAATCATAGAAATAGTTCTTTCCTATTCTACAATCGAGTATTCAATTTTATTTTGAATTTTTATCGAAATCTCCCAAAGTGCTAAAAATCATAGGATATGGGATGTTATTGTTCATTGGGGCATTCTACCGATTGCCATCGGTATGATAATAAAAACCATCCCTGAGGCTTCGGGGTGCACTAGAAAGGAACATATGAAAATAAATCGACCAGGCAGCTTCCCCAACAGGCAACTGATTGGCTGAACTCCTTCTGTTCTTTTTGGTTAAAAATGTTTTCATATTGTAGAAAAAGATTGGGTTGCTTGCACTAGTGGGGATTACCGCTTCTGTCTTTATCCTTTTCCAAAACTTTGACTTTTATAAATAAATTCAGGATTCAGCAAACATTTTTCGATCTTTGTATATCAATTTTGAATGCCAAAACAACACACCTGCTTGCTGATTATGAATGATGTTGCTCAAAATATGCCATGTGCCGACCTGCAATTTACTTATGCCAATGATTTTACTAGTCAAACCAGGCTATTAAACTTAATGTTGAAATGCCCGCGAGCCGCTGCACACCCAGCGCCAATGATTATTGGGGATTCCATCCCGCTAGGGCGGGACAGGTAGTGACAAATAAAAAAAGCAGGCGATAGCCTGCGCACTAAAAATGAACACATGAATCTTATGATAAAATGAATGTTGGTGCTTCCAATTATATTTCCGAGCTTTCAACGATTCATATAGGTACTAAAGATTAAAATACTCAGGTGTATGAATGGGTTTACAATCAAATTGCATCTTTAGACAGATCTTTCACAGAAGTTGTTGAGAAACTGAACAAGTGGTACCATACAATTACAAGATTATTTTCTCATTAATATAACCAACCTGCATACACCGGAATGTTTTTAATGAAAACTTTGCACGATGCCTTGGTGTCTTTACAGAATAGTTACTTATATACTGCCAAAAGCATGGCAAAACAATTTATATTTTAAAAAATAATACAAACATAAGATGCCTATGATGGATACAAATGGAGATTAAATTTAAAACTATTATTTTCTTCTGATTGCTTCTGATTGCTTTAAAATTTTTATCCGAAGGAAATGCCTTAAAAAATTATCATTAAAATATTGTTTCAAAAACAGATGTATGAAAAATCACCAACAACAAAACAGCATGAGATTTAGAAAATCTATTGCCAAAACAATGCTTGTATTAAAATTGACCGTTTTTTTACTTATAACATCTTTTTTGCATGTATATGCAAATGATTATACACTCAATAGCCTGGATATACCGGAAGATGGAGCGTATGAAACCCCTAAGCCGCAGGATATTAAGGGGAAAGTGATGGATGCAAATGGAAATCCTGTGGCAGGTGCTTCGGTACTTATAAAAGGTACCCAAATTGGCACTGCTGCAGATGGAGGAGGTAATTTTTCCATTACCGTTCCCGATGATAATGCAGTGCTTGTAATATCGGCCGTTGGCTTTAATCCACAGGATGTTTCGGTAGCTGGTAAAACCGATATTACTATTGTTTTAATGACTGCCGATAGAACGATGGAAGAAGTAGTAGTAGTAGGTTATGGTACCCAAAGAAAGCGCGACCTTACTGGCAGTATTAGTTCGGTAAAGGGGACAGAAATTGAAAAGATGCCGAACACCAATCCCATTGCTTCCTTGCAAGGAAAAGTGGCTGGCTTAACTGTTGCCAACTCGGGTAGAGCTGGCGCATCGCCTGTTGTGCGTATAAGGGGTATAAATAGTACAAACAGTGCAAGCCCGGTATATGTGGTTGATGGTGTATTACAGGATAATATTGACTACCTTAACCAGGCCGATATCGAATCAATTGATGTATTGCGCGATCCTTCTTCTATTGCCATTTATGGTATGCGTGGTGCCAATGGGGTAATAGCTGTTACCACCAAACGGGCTGCGCGCGGAAAGACGGTGGTTAATGTGCAAAGCACGATAGGTGTACAACGTGTACAGGATAGAATTGATGTGGTAGACGCTGCAGGATTTAAAAGGCTTTATGACCAACAACTCGTCAACCTGAATGCAGCACCGTTTGATTATACAAATTATACTGCCAATACGGACTGGCAGGACCAGGTTTTCAGAGATGCGCTCATTAATACCAATAACCTGAGTATTTCAAATAGCGGAGAAAAATCATCCACTATGCTTAATATTGGTTATACCACACAGGAAGGCGTTTTAAAGAACGACAAATTTGAAAGATTTCTCGTTCGCTTGAATGAAGAAATCAGTATAAGTAAAGCAATAAAAGTAGGCGGCAATATTAATGGATATTTTACCCGCAATAATCCACCTGTAGTAAGCCTGAACAACCCCCTTTGGGCAGCACCCATCGTTCCCATTCGGGATGGCGATATGTTCTATTCCATGCCATCATTTCAGCGTGCACAGGTAGGCAATCCTATGGGTACCCTTTTCAGGAGCGACCAAACATCTGTTAACGAAGATTTCAGGATTGTAGGTAACATATTTGCTGAAATTAAATTTTTAAAAGATTTTACCTGGCGCAGCACCCTGTATACCGATTTAGGCTTTAATAGCGGCAGGTCTTATTCGCCGCTTGCAAATACGGTAATCAATTTGGGAGAAGGGGCAGCACCTACAACCATCTTCAGGGATCCAACCGTACAAACTTCTGTAGCCCAGGATCAGAGTCAAAGCAGGATGTTCCAACAAGACCATACCCTTACGTATACTAAGCGACTGGGTGATGGTCATAATATTACAGGCCTTGCAGGTTTTACAACCCTTTATAATTATGGTTCGTCCATTAATGGTAACAGGCGCGATACTTCGGTTGATATTCCAAACGATCCCAACTATTGGTACCTTAATGTTTCACAGCAGGCAATGCCCGGTACCTATGGTGGTAGTGGCAGCGAAAGTTCGTTATTTGGTTCATTTGCAAGGTTAAGTTACAACTATAATGGCAGGTATTTGCTGAATGCCACCATACGCAGAGATGCTACATCAAAGTTTGCACCAGAAAACAGGTGGGGTACTTTTGGTAGTGTAGGAGTAGGCTGGGTAGCAAGTGATGAGGAATTTATGGATAATATTAAGGCTATTAATTTCCTTAAGTTTAGGGGTGCCTGGGGTACAACCGGTAATTCAAACGGAGCTCCCGATTTCATCTGGAAGCCAGGTTTGAATAATGCTTCTACCGCAGTATTTGGAGAAAACGTTTATACATCGGTTCAAGCGGCCTATATTGTAGATCCGGGTCTCAAATATGAAGTGGTAAATGGTATTGATGTAGGTTTTGACCTAAAGGCAATGGACAACAGGTTAAGTTTAGGATTTACCTACTATAACAGAACAACCAAAGATATTCTTACATCCACCTCACTACCCAACGACGCGCGTTCGTTATTCACCAACCTTGGCGAAATTTCCAACAAGGGTGTTGAAGTTACTTTGGGATGGGGCCAACAAGTTACGAACGATTTTTCTTTTGATGTTTCAACTAACTTTAGCTACAATATAAATAATGTTGAATCAATTGGCGATAATTTTGATTTCGCCATTTTTGGAAACGGCAATGTAAACAGAACCATCAGCGGCAACTCTATTGGTCATTTTTTTGGATTTACCCAAACAGGTATTTACCAAACTACGGCAGACTTAGCCAAAATTCCTGCATTTAGTACTTCACGTCCCGGTGATATTTCTTTTGCCGATATTAATGGAGATGGAATTATTAATCAGAATGATAGAGGATATCTTGGCACGCCATTCCCACCTTATAGCTTTGGCGGCGCTATTAACCTCACTTATAAGGCATTCGATTTTTTAATTGAAGGGCAAGGGGTAGCTGGCAATAAAATTTACACGCAGCGCCGTAATGCCAATTTTGCCGTACTTAATTATGAAAGTAATAGGCTTAATGCATGGTCGGGTGCTGGTACCACTAATATCGAACCTATCCTGGATAACACCCGTGGTAATAATTTCCAGTTCAGTTCTTATTTTCTGGAGCCTGGCGACTATTTCCGGATCAGGACTTTGCAATTGGGGTATAATTTTACAAGGCAAACGCTTAGCAATATAGGCTTTAAGCAAGCGAGAATATTCATTAGTGGTCAAAATATAAAAACCTGGACACAGGCTACCGGGTATACACCGGAACCACAAATTGGAAGCATTCTTGGTGGCGGTGCTGATAACGGAATTTATCCGGTTCCTGCCGTTTATACTTTTGGCGTAAATCTTACTTTTTAAGCTTTAATCTTTCAATATTATGAAATGCCCACAAACTGCCGCACAACAGAGCACAAATGATTATTGGGCATTCCCTGCCCGTTCGGTCAGGCGGGCATGTGACAATTAAAAAAACAATAAAAAATATAGATATGAAACAGCAAAAAACAATGTTTACTCAAATATGGTTGCCGCTTCTATTGGTAGCTATAGTGGGTATGGTAAGCGGATGTACCAAATTTTTGGATACGCAAAGACAGGGTTCTTACGATGAAGAAACCTATCCATTTCCGGGCGGTTCAGGCCCTTACGACCAATATATTTTTGGTGCCTATAATGATTTAAGGGCATATGGAGTGCATGTATTTGGCTATGTAATGGCTACAAGTGTACGGAGTGATGATGCAGATAAAGGAAGCACACCGGCCGATGGTGGTGCAAATGCACAGCAAATGGATAATTTCCCTGTTCTTTCCAATAATGGGTTGGCCAATGATCTTTGGGTAAGTACTTATGGCCTTATAAACAAGGCAAATAATACGCTATATCAAATTGGTACCAATACCAATATTGTAGCAACCGAAGAAGTAAAAATTCAAACAGCAGCTGAAGCAAGATTTTTAAGGGCTTATGGATACTTTAACCTGGTAAGGTTTTTTGGCAATGTTCCACTTATTGATACCTTGTTTCTTGACCCGGGCGCTCAGAATAACATTCCACAAACGCCCGCAGCACAGATGTATGCTTTTATAGAAAGTGAGTTGAATTTTGCGGCATCTATTTTACCTCCAACATGGGATCCGCAATTTGTAGGCAGGGCTACGCGGGG
Organism: Chitinophagaceae bacterium; assembly: GCA_041740575.1. Taxonomy (GTDB): domain Bacteria; phylum Bacteroidota; class Bacteroidia; order Chitinophagales; family Chitinophagaceae; genus Phnomibacter. The sequence goes on from JBGSLS010000032.1 coordinate 14,593, forward strand.
AGCGGCACTTGGTTTATTGGCCAAGGTTTACATTACGCAGGGCAAATGGGCACAGGCACAAGGCGCTGCAAGTACTGTAATGAATTCAGGAATTTACGATCTTTCTACGCCCTATACCCGCATTTTTAGCGAAGATGGGGAGAACAGCAAAGAATCTGTTTTTGAAGTGCAGGCTACAGCTACCGCAAGCATTCAAACTGCACAGGGTGTTCAGTATGCACAGGTGCAAGGTGTACGTGGTGCCGGCGAATGGAATTATGGCTGGGGTTTTAATGTACCAAGCCAAAGATTGGCAGATGCCTATGAAGCAGGTGATCCACGCAGGGCAAGATCGATTCTTTTTACAAGTACCGCAACTGTACCAGGTATTTCTATCAATGGTCAAACAACGCCAGTTGGTTTACCAAATCCCATGTACAACCATAAAGTACATCCCAGTACAAGTTTCGTAACCAAAATTAATAGCCGCGGTTCATGGTGGATGAATATTCGGATATTAAGGTATGCCGATGTAGTACTCATGTTTGCTGAAGCGTCAAATGAAATAGGAGGCGAAGCAAATATTACTGCTGCTCGCAATGCCCTCAACACGGTAAGGGCAAGGGCACGCGCGGGTAATGCCACAATATTGCCTGATGTTACTACTACAGATAAGGACCTTTTAAGAGCGGCAATCCGGCATGAGCGCAGGGTGGAATTGGGTATGGAACATGACCGCTTTTTCGATCTGGTACGCTGGGGAATTTCCGGACAAGTAATGCAGGATGCAGGTAAATTAAACTATAGTGAATCGCGCGATGCATTGCTTCCAATTCCTCAAACACAAATTGATTTGTCAGGTGGTTTACTGAAGCAAAATCCAGGCTATTAATTCCATTCATTTCTAAAAAAATTATGCTATGAAATCCCCACGAGCTGCTGCACATCCAATGCTAATGATCATTGGGGATTCCATATGACAATTGAAAACCAGCAGCCGAAAGGCTGCGCACTAAAAATAAACATATGAAAATTCGAAATATATCTTTCAAAATAATGTCATGCTTAATAATGACTTTGGTTATTATGGGGGGAACCTCCTGTAAAAAGGATGGAAACCCAAATAACCTGCCGCCTGTAGACCCTGCTGACTATGCAGGTACCATTGATGGATTCAACAGTTCGGATGAAATTTTCCCTGATAATCTTGTGGCGCAATGGACGTTTGATGTAAATACCAATGAAAAATTTACCAATGCTGCGCCTACAACGGTAGCCAATGCTACACTGGTTGATGGTGGTGTAGTGGGTAAAGCATTGAATTTGAACGCAGGATATTTATATTTTGCAAGGCAGTTCCCAAAGTTTACACCAACAACACTTACCAGTTTTTCCATTAGTGTTTGGGTGAAAATTTTAAACAATGGTACAAAGCGTACCATGCTGATGCAGTTGGCCCGGCCCGGATTGTTTACCGGTAATATTAACTTCCACCTCAATACACAATCGTTTCCTGCGAGCAATACCGATGTATTGCGCATTCAACCAACCTTTGCTACAAAAGGCGGTGGTACACAGGATAATTTAAATACTGTACTTTCCCCAAAAATTGGCATGAGTAAATGGACGCATTTAGTGCTTAACTATCAGGCAGCTACAGGGGTATTTGATATTTGGGGTGATGGCGTAAAGATTGGTCAATTCCCCAACAGGGGTACAGGTAACAACAACTTTAATTGTTACGAACCCAATGAACTCATCATCGGCTCCAACTACAATGGCATTCCGGGCAAACAGGTAAGTGCCGATGTTTCTGTTGCGCCTATGACCGGGCAGGTAGATGAAATAAGGATGTGGGATAGGGCTCTACCCGATGCCTTTATAATTGCACTTTTTAATTTAGGTAAAGCAGGAAAATAATTTTAAGGTAACCAAGGCACTCAGTTGTACTTTTTGTACCCACTGGGTGCCTTTTTTCTTCCCCCGAAAAGTTGTTTTTTAAAATAACTTTTCGGATTACCAAATGAGCACATATGAAGAATATTTCCCTATTTATACTTGCTTTTACTTTGTTAGCCGGGTGTAGCCCGCAAAAGAAAATTGCATCTTCTTCTACGAATATTTCTATAGCGGTAGCGCCGATATTTGATTCCGTTCAGCGTGCTACTTTTCAATACTTTTGGGAAGGCGCCGAGCCAAATAGTGGTCTCGCACGCGAAAGAATTCATTTGGATAATATTTATCCGAGCAAGGATCCAAATGTGGTAACAAGCGGTGGTGGCGGCTTTGGCGTAATGGCTATCCTGGTTGGTATTGAGCGCGGCTATATTACACGGCAGCAAGCAGTGAATCGCTATGACCGCATACTTACTTTTTTAGAAACAGCCGACCGTTTTCATGGGGCATGGCCGCATTGGTGGCATGGTGAAACCGGTAAAGTAAAGCCTTTCAGCAAGTTTGATGATGGAGGCGACCTTGTGGAGAGTTCCTTTATGGCGCAAGGTTTGTTATGTGTGCGCCAGTATTTCGCAAAAGGTAATGCTACCGAAAAGAAGATCGCAGCAAGAGCAGATAAACTTTGGAGAGATATTGAGTTTGATTGGTACCGTAACGGAAAAAATACATTGTACTGGCATTGGAGCCCGGTGAATGAATGGAAAATGAATTTTCCGGTAGATGGTTATAATGAATGTTTGATTATGTATGTGCTTGCAGCATCATCGCCTACGCATGGCGTACCTGCAGAAGTGTACCACGAAGGCTGGGCCAAAAGTGGAAAGATAAATGAGAATCCTGCCGGGTATAAAGATTATAAGTTGGGAATGAACCATCATAATAATGAAGGTGCTGCAGGGCCATTGTTTTGGGCCCATTACGCTTATCTTGGTCTTGACCCTCGGGGGTTAAAAGATAAATATGCTGATTATTGGGAGCACAACACAAACCATACCCTTATTCACTATCAATGGAGCATTGACAATCCCAATGGCTTCAAAGGATATGGGCCGAACAGTTGGGGATTGACATCGAGTTATTCTATTAAAGGTTACGCAGGTCATTCGCCTACCACAAAACGTGACCTTGGCGTAATATCACCCACCGCAGCGCTATCAAGCATGCCTTATACGCCTGACCAATCGCAGGCAGCTATGAAGTATTGGTACACCGAAAAAAAGGATAAGCTTTTTGGCAAGTATGGTTTCTATGATGCTTTTAGCGAAACCGAAAATTGGTATTTACCTCGTTATCTCGCTATTGATCAGGGTCCCATTGTAGTTATGATGGAGAACTACCGGAGTGGTTTGCTCTGGAATCTGTTTATGAGCTGCCCGGAGATAAAAACAGGGTTGAAGAAATTAGGTTTTGAAAGTCCTCATTTACAATAATTGCTAATAATGCGTAATCTAAGTTTAGTTATTATATTTTGCCTGCTATTTGCTTCCTGCTCCCATAAAATTTATCAGGCAAGAGTGGTGCTATTACCCGATACACAAACCTATGCCGAAAAATATCCGCAGGTACTTGACTCGCAAATACATTGGATAGCCAACAATGCAAAGGATATTGATTTTGTGTTGCAACAAGGCGATCTTACCCAAAATAATAACGATAATGAATGGCTTATTATACAAAAAGCATTTGCTAAACTGAATGGAAAAGTACCTTATGTGTTAGCGGCCGGAAACCACGATATGGGCAGCGCAGATGGTAAATTTGCAGATGTGCGCAATTCATCATTATATAACAAGTATTTCCCTTTAAATGAAATGCAAAACCTGCAAGGATTTGGTGGTGTTGCAGAAGATGGGAGGCTTGATAATGCGTGGTATATTTTTAAAACAGGGAAAATAAAATGGCTGGTGCTTACACTTGAATTTGGCCCGAGAAATGGCATTTTGGATTGGGCAAACGATTTGATAGCAAAGTACCCGGATTATACCGTAATTGTAAACACACACAGCTATATGTACAGCGACAGTACACGGCAGGGGTACGGCGATAACTGGCGGCCGCAAGCGTATGGTGTGGGGAAAGATACCGGCCAATCAAGGGTGAATGATGGTGAAGATATCTGGAACAAACTCGTGAAGAAGCATTCAAATACCCGTTTCGTTTTTTCAGGGCATGTGCTCAACAGTGGAGTGGGTACGCTGGTAAGTTTTAATGAAGCAGGCTATCCTGTTTACCAAATGCTGGCCAATTACCAGGAAGGTGTAAAGGGCTCAATTATGGGCGGTAATGGTTGGTTGAGAATTTTAGATATGGATTTTAAAAAGGGAACAATTTCCGTAAAGACCTATTCCCCTTTTGTAAACCAGTATATGGACAATCCGGCACATACATTTATTATCCGCAATGTATTGTTCAAATCTACTACACCATAAAGGTGATGCAATAAATGTTATGTATAAAGGGGCTAAGAAAAGTGACAGAAATGGAATAGATGAACATAATTATGTATGGATATAAAATAATTTGGTGTGCATTTTTGCTTAGTATGGTTTTAGGCTCTTATGCCCAACCATTTATAAATTTTAAGTGAAGTATTCATATAGAATTTTATTAAAAGAATAATTTATGAGAAGTGTATTTATTTGTTTGTATTTAGGATTGATTTGCAGTTTCTATGCGGGTGCGCAGGATAATTCCATGTATCAGAAGAAGTGGATGGTACAGCAAGGCGATACCCTGCCTTACAGGGTATTGCTGCCGCTAAATTATGATAGCACGAAAACCTACCCTGTTGTATTTTTCCTGCATGGTGCCGGCGAAAGGGGACGCGACAATGAAAGGCAGTTGATTCATGGCTCCAAATTATTTGTAAGGGAAGATATACGGGCAAAATATGCCTTCATAACCATTTTACCCCAATGCCCCACTTCAGATTATTGGAGCAACGTGGTGCGCGAGCATGATGATAAAGGTAATCGTGCCTTTTACTTTTTAGAAGATGGGGTGCCGGGCAGGTATATGGAACTGCTTCAGGAACTGGTAAACCATGTGTTCGAAGTGTACCCGGTAAAGAAGGATCAGGTATATGCAGGTGGATTGAGTATGGGTGGCATGGGCACTTTTGAATTGGTGCGCAGGATGCCCAATACTTTTGCAGCAGCATTCCCTATTTGTGGTGGTGCTAACCCTGCAACAGCCCAAAAGATGAAAAAAGTGAATTGGTGGGTTTTTCATGGGGCTAAGGACAATGTTGTGCTGCCTCACCACTCGGAAAAAATGGTAGTTGCGCTTAAAGCTGCAGGGGCCAATGTTAAATGGACACTCTTTCCTGAAGCCAACCACAATGCGTGGGATCCTGCTTTTGCCGAGCCCGAACTTCTCCCCTGGTTGTTTTCTAACAGGCGAAAAATCAAATAGGTAAACAGCCGACTAACACCTAATTTTCAACTATTTTTAAAAAAAATTAATAATAATCATACAATTATTGGTGTTTATGCATCAATTTTGATTTCCAAAGGGGTAACGCCCTGCTTGCTGCCTTATGAATGAAGCTGCCCAATATGCACAATGGCAGCACCGCATTGCGGTGTCTGATGATGAAGATGCATTCCTGCATTTATACAGGCACTTTAAGCCAAGGCTCGAAAAATTTGCCTATTCTATTTGTCATGTAAAGGAAGATGCCGAAGAAATTGTAGAAGATGTGTTTGTGCGGCTGTGGGTGAAGCGAAAAACGCTTGATCAGGTGCAAAACCTGAAACTTTACCTTTATGTGGCCACGCGCAATTTTAGCCTGAATTATTTGCGGGTAAACCAACGTAATGCCCATCTTGTAATTGATGATCTTAGGGTTGAGATACAGGATATAACTCCTGATCCGGAGCAATTAATGTCAAATGCAGAGCGGATTACACAAATTAATTACGCCATTGGCGAATTACCCAACCGCTGTAAAGTAATATTTAAACTGGTAAAAGAAGACGGACTAAAGCAACGTGAAGTAGCCGAATTGTTGCACCTGAGCCCCAAAACCGTTGAAAATCAACTAGCCATTGCTATTAAAAGACTGGCGCTGGCAATTGGCCGGAAGACTACCAAACAACAAAAACCTTCTGCAGGGAGTTAAAAGGCAGAGGTCTAGGTTAAGGTTTAGGTTTAGGTTAAGGTTAAGGTTTAGGTTAATGTGAAGGTTTAGGTTAAGGTTAGGTTTTAGGATTGGGAAAAATGCCTGATAAAAAAAACTTTGTACTTCTTTGGGGGTTTTGGGTAAAACGGTTGTCCTTAGCAGTTAACACCCCTCCGGTGTTTTATTAACTGCTTGCTTCTTATGAATAATCGTGTTGCCTACTTGGTTAGCAAAAAGCTTACGGGCGAGATTTCCGAATCGGAACTCGTTGAGCTAAACGATTATTTAATTCACAATACTGATTTATATGAAACAATAGGGCTTTTGGAAATAGCCTGGCAGCAAGAACTACCTAATGGTCAGGATGCAGCCGATATTGAAAAGTTATTGCATAAACTTCGTGGCAATGGGTTGGGATTTACTGCCGCCCAGCCAATTATGGACCTGGACCTCGATGACCCGATACCCGATTTGGAAGAAATAGAATTACGCAGTAAATCATTTCATTGGCTCCGCCCAATGCGTATGGCGGCTGCCATTTTATTGGTTGCAGCCGCATCATGGTGGGGTTACCGGTTTTTATCTGCACCGCCTGAACCCAATGCTATAGCTATAAATGATGCGGTAAATCAAGTTACCACCAAGCCGGGCAATAGAACCCGTGTAGTACTCAGGGATGGAACACGGGTATGGCTGAATGCCGATAGTAAACTTACCTATGCCAACGATTTTGGAGGCACCACCCGCGAAGTTAACCTTACCGGCGAAGCTTATTTCGATGTAGTCTCTAATCCCGCTCATCCTTTTATTATTCATACACCCCGTACCACGGTAAAAGTTACCGGTACCACTTTTAATGTACGCGATTACCCCGGCGAAGCCCGAACAGAAACCAGCCTGATAAAAGGCAAGGTTGAAGTACGATCGGTAACCCAACCGGAGAAAGTATATTACCTTAAACCAAATGAAAAAATAGTGCTCAAAGCAGCAGGTGCAGGCATTCGGCCAGCGCTTGTAACAAAAACAGTACAAAACATTCCCATTGCAGAAATTGCTGAGATTGTCATTTTACATTTTGATCCCATTGATAGCATTCCCGTGGAAACTGCCTGGGTGAATGATCAGCTTGCCTTCAATAATGAATCCTTCAGGGACATAGCCGATAAAATGGAAAAATGGTATAACACCGAAATAGAGTTCGCTGCCCCTTTGCTGGAAAATGCACATTTAACCGGAAAATTTGAAAAGGAGACGCTACAGGAAGCATTGGAAGCACTTCAATTTACTACACCTTTCCGCTACAGGCGGCAGGGACAAACGATTATTATTTATCAATAAACCAACTAAAATCGCCTGCTTATGAATAAAAATGATACCGGATAAAAAGAAGCACTGTTTACCAAAAGGTATGCAACCAACACTAAAAAACAACTTTGCACTAACTAACCTTTTTTTCAAAAAAATGCCTGCTATGAAAATAAATTATCCTAAAGATTTGAAAGGATTTCTTATGCCTTTCGCCAAACCACTGCTAGTAATGAAACTAACTGTTTTTCTGTTGCTCGCATCCTTTGTGCATGTATATGCCGATGGATTTGGGCAAGAAAGAATTTCTATCAGTATGGAATCTGCTGATTTGAGGGCGGTTCTCACGCAAATTGAGAAAAAGACCCAATATAGATTCCTTTACAATCAGGCCATACTCGACAAAACGGGCAAAATAACCGTAAAAGCGTCAAATGAGTACGTGCCCAACCTGCTTGATAAAATTTTCAACGGGTCGGACATCAGTTATAAAATACTAAATACCACCTTGGTGGTGTTGGCTGATGGCGGAGAAGAAGCACCCTTACCTGTAGATGTAAAAGGTAAAATTACCGATGCGGAAGGCAAGCCTATTGCCGGTGCATCTGTTTCGGTTAAAGGTACCAAAACAGGCACGGCTGCTGATGCAAGCGGTAACTTTTCCATTTCGGTACCTGACAATGCGGTATTGGTTATTACTGCCGTAGGTTATGCTTCACAGGAAATGCCGGTTGCCGGACGCACCAATTTTGATGTGGTTATGGTGGCTTCCACTTCGGGTGCCGGCCTTAACGAAGTTGTTGTAATTGGTTATGGTACGGCTAACCGCCGCGACCTTACCGGTTCTATTGCAAAAGTTTCAGGTGCGGAAGTGGCTTCACGTCCCAACCCCAACCCAATTGCTTCCTTGCAAGGGCGCGTAGCAGGTGTGAGTATTGTAAACTCCGGCACCCCCGGACAGGAACCTGATATTCGTATTAGGGGAACCAACAGTATTAATGGTGCCAAACCACTTTATATTATTGATGGTATCTTAAACGATAATATCGACTTTTTGAATCCAAATGACATTGAGAGTATAGAAATACTGAAGGATCCATCATCCCTCGCCATTTTCGGGGTACGGGGTGCCAATGGAGCCATTGCCATTACCACCAAAAAAGGTAAAGCGGGCAAACTTGCTATAACGCTGAATACCAATACAGGATTTAAAAAGCTAAATGACCGCATTGATTATGTAAATGCAGCCGAGTTTAAGGAACTGTACGACGAAGAGCAAACCAATATTGGCGTACCTGCCAATCAGCGTTTTGACTATGGTCCATGGACAGGCGATACAGATTGGATTGAAGAAATGACCCGGACGGCATTTTTTAGCAATACCAACCTTACGGTTTCGCAGGGAACAGACAAAAACAAGTTTTATGCGGGTATTGGTTACACACTTGATCAGGGTGTAATTAAAAACCAGGAGCTTCAACGTTTCTTTATTAATATAAGTGACGAGGTGAAACTGCATAAAAACATAAAGCTTGGCATGAATTTAAATTTTATGCGTCAGCAACTTCCTTTCAGCCAGGCAAATGGTTTATTATTTGATGCCCGCCGCGTATTGCCCATAACTCCGGTTATGGATCCATCGGGTAACTACTTTACTGAACTTGCCATTCAAAGCGCACAGATTGGTAATCCGATGATGAACCTGGAAGAAAAATATGATAAAGAACTTACCTACGAAAATCGCTATTTAGGTAATATTTATATTGATTTCAACTTCCTGAAAAAATTCAATTTCCGGAGTACATTCTATGCCGATCAAAGCATTCAGAACCAAAACAGGTATAACCCCATTATTTATACCTATAATCCAAGTGCAGGTGCTGGTGGCAGCATTTATGTGGATAGAAATAATCGCCTGACTTCGGTTGATGAAAGCAAGCAACAATGGAATAAGTATCAGCAGGATCATATTCTTACCTATCGTAATGAATGGAATGACCATAGCTTTACAGGAACTGCCGGTTTTACCACCGTGTATAATAATTACAGTGGAATGTTTGGCAATGTAAAGCAGCGTGCTGACGGCGACTCCATTGGAAATGATAAGCGTTTTTGGCATTTGAGCACGCAACTGGGCGATCCGGCAAGCCGGCGTGCCAACTCATCTCAATGGGAGAACTCCATTTCAGGTATTTTATTCCGAGGGCTGTATAACTACCAAAATAAGTATTACTTAAATGCTACTTTCCGTCGTGATGGTTCTTCCCAAATTTCACCCGACGAAAGGTATCAGAACTACTACTCTTTTGGTGGTGCATGGGAAGTTACCCGTGAAGACTTCATGGCTAATCAAAAAGTATTCGATTTCCTGAAATTAAAAGGTTCCTACGGTGTGTTGGGTAGCCAAAACGTACCCGGTGGAAATCCATATCCATTCTATCCCGGTCTAATCCAGGGTAATACGGCGGTTTTTGGAAATATTATTGCTCCGGCTTATTCGCAAGCCTACATACCTGATCGTAACCTGAAGTGGGAATCGGTGGCAGGCTGGGAAGCTGGCTTTGAAGCCAATATGTTGCGCAACCGTCTGCATATAGAAGCCGTTTATTATTATAAGAATACGCGTGATATTCTTGCTTTCCAAAGGGTTACGGGTAGCCCGCAGCCAACACTTACCAATGTAGGGGAAATGGAAAACCAGGGTATAGAATTAAGTGCAGGATGGACCCAGGAATTTAGCCGCGATTTTAAGCTTACCCTTAGCGGTAACTTTACCACTTACAATAATAAAGTGTTGCAAGTAGATGAAATACCTGCAAGCGAAGAGCGCCCCAACCGGACTATTTCGGGCCAGCCTATTGGATATTTTTATGGCTATGTAGTAGAAGGTATCTATCAATCTTATGCTGATAAGCTGGGTTCACCTCCTGTTTCAGGTTATGATTACGGTCCCGGAGATCTTAAGTATAAAGATATAAACGGAGATGGTGTAATTAATACCGATGACCGTACTGCAATTGGTAATCCAACCCCCGATTTTGCCTATGGTTTTACATTGGGTGGCAACTATAAGAGTTTAGATTTTGGTATTGACTTTCAGGGCGTTTATGGTAATGAAGTGTACAGGTATTGGGGAAGTTCCGAATTGCCTTTCACTTTATTCAATTATCCACAGTTTAAAATGAACAGGTGGAACGGACCTGGAACATCTAATTGGGATCCCATTTTAGGTCAGAACCGTGCCATTAACCGCCTGCCTTCTTCTTACGGTATTGAAGATGGAAGTTATTTCCGCATTCGTAACATAAGTGTAGGTTATAATTTCAAGATGTCAACTGATCCGAAGGCAGTAATAAAAGGCATTCGGGTTTCTGCCAACGTACAGAATTTGATAACCTGGCGTAAGAATCTAGGTTATTCACCTGAATTTGGCGGATCAACTACATCATTTGGTATAGACAATGGCGATGGTCCCTTACCTATGGTGGCTACAGGTGGACTAAATATTACTTTTTAAAAATATAAACCAGAAAATGATATGAAAAAAGTACAATTAAAGACACATTGGTGGTTATTGCTCCTACCCATGATGATCATTACGATTGCCGGTTGTGAAAAATTCCTCGACCGGAAACCATTAACTGAAACGCTGGATGATTTGAACCAGGGTGGATTGGAAGGTCAGATTTATGGCCTTTACGGTGCTATCCGGAATGGTGATGTTGCAGGTCAGGGTTTCGGCGGTATTCCCTGGCTGGGCATGAACCAGTTTCGTAGCGATGATACTGAGAAAGGAAGCAGCCCGGCAGATGGTGCGGACTGGGGCGTAATCTATGACGAGTTTAAATATGTAAAGGACCATTGGAGCAGTACTACCTATTGGGATCAGCACTATGTGTTGATTGGCCTGGCCAATACTGCGCTGCAGATTGCAGATTCTCTTAATCTGAATGCTCCCGCAGACCAGGTAAACAGGGCAGAAGCCAAATTATTCCGCGCCTTTGCTTACTTCGACCTTGTTCGCTCATTTGGTGAAGTACCCAAAATTGATTTCCGTGTTTATTCGCAGGCTGATGGACAAAAACCGAAGGCATCCGTCGCTGAAATTTTTGCTTTAATTGATCAGGACCTGAATGAAGCCATCGCTAAACTGCCTGTTAATTGGAATAATGCATCAGGCGCCAGCAAATTTCCTGGCCGCCTTACAAAGGGTGCTGCAGCAGCATTGGCTGCCAAAACGCAATTATGGCGCAAAAACTGGGCTAGTGCACTTTCGTTAAGTCAATCTGTTATTAATTCCGGGGCTTATAACTTAAATAGTAGTTTCGGTGGCAATTTTATTGAAGCCGGTGAAAATAATGCTGAATCGGTTTTTGAAATTCAGGCCTTTGTTGGTGCCAATGGTGCCGATAACTATTATAGTTGGTATGGTATTGCGCAGGGAATACGGGGTTCCGGAGAGTGGGACCTTGGTTGGGGTTGGAATACGCCTACCGAAGGGTTGGTGACTCAATGGAATGATACAGATCCCCGCAAAAGCGCATCTATTCTTTTTTCAGGTCAGTCAGACGGCACAGGCAAGGTAATTCCTGACTTTCCAAATCCATTGCCCAGAAAATATTGGAATAAGAAAGTTTATCCCGAAGCAAGCATGCAAACTTTCACAGGCAGCCGTCAGGGCGGTTGGATTAATCAGCGTGTTATTCGATATGCTGAAGTATTGTTAATGGCTGCTGAAGCCGCCAACGAAGTTGGTGGGGCTGCAAATGCTAAATTGGCTGAAGACTGGATAGAAATGATAAGGGCACGGGCACGCGGCGGAAACGCAGCGTTATTGCCAAAAGTTGTTTTTGCCAACCAGGCACAAATGCGCACGGCCATCCAAAATGAAAGAAGATTTGAACTGGCTTTTGAATCCGAAAGGTTCTTTGATTTGGTTAGATGGGGACAGGCCGAATCTGTTTTGGGGCCTCAAGGTTATACAACCAAACATCGTTATTATCCCATTCCACAGTCGGCAATTGATAACTCTGGTGGCAAACTGGTGCAAAATCCAGAATGGCAATAATTATTTTATGGGTACCTTTTACTTAGCGGTAAAGGGTACTCCTTTAACCATAAAAACTTTGTAAAAATGAAGCAAAATATGAAAAAGCTCCTGCAACATGCTGCGGCCTTTTTGGCTTTAGCAATAATAGTAACGGGTTGCCAGAAGATGGATAGACCAGCACTGGGCGACTTCCCGGAAGATTCAAATCCTCCCGGTGGACCACTCAATTTCTTTGTGGCTTTTGACGGTACTACTACCAATCCCTTAATGAATGCGGTGGATAGTATCAGGGCCAATTTTGCATCGCAAAATGATTTTACTACTATTGATGGAGTAAGTGGTAAAGCTGTGCAGGGCGTTAATAAAAAAACGATCAAATACGGCAAGCCTAACGATTGGGCTGTTCAGGCAAAAAGCTTTACCATTTCTTTTTGGTATAAAAGAGATGGCCAAACCAAAAACAACACAGGCGGAAACGGCCCGGAATATATTGCTAGTTTTAAATCCAATAACGGTCACTGGTCTGGTTCAAGTATGCTCCTGTTTTTGGAAGGCAACAATGCTGCTGCTGCTGTTAAAGTGATGATAGCTGATAAAACTAATGCAGATAGCTGGTTTACCTGGGAAGGCGGACAGACCATTGCTGGTATAATGGATAACAAATGGCGCCACATTAGCATTGTTTATGATGCACCTACAAGTACCATGACGCTATTTGTGGATGGTGTTGCCAACCCTAACAAAAAAACCTGGGGAACGCACGGAGATATTGGTATAAACAATAACACTATTGTAGAGATGCGTGTAGGCGCCGGTCCAAGCGACAATATTGATTCAGATGATTGGTTAGCTTCTTCCTGGAAAGGTGGAATTGACCAATATAGAATGTATTCAAAAGCACTAACCGCTGCTGAAGTACAAACGCTGTTCAATACCAAGCAATAACAATTTTTCTTTCGAGCAGTTAGTTTTGGCTAAGGGGCTGTTACAGCAATGTACAGCCCTTTTTTTTCCACCTATTTTCCAATTTATATTGAGCGTAAGTTGTTTTTGTATGCCCAACCAATCAACCAACTTTACCATTATTTCCATATTGTCTGTTACCTTATGGCTTACAGCATGCAATAAACCTATTCCCGTTTTCGAACCCTTACCCGCTAGCCAAACCCAAATAGAATTTACCAATACCCTGTATACCGGGCCGCAGTTTAATATTCTCTACTACCTGTATTATTACAATGGGGGTGGTGTTGCCGCAGGTGATATAAACAACGATGGACTTACGGATGTATATTTTACGGCAAACCATCAGGCAGGAAATAAACTATACCTGAACAAAGGTGGTTTTACCTTTGAAGATATTACGGCAACAGCAGGTGTGGCCGGCACATCGGACTGGAGCACTGGCGCTACCATGGCCGATATAAACGGTGATGGCTTGCTGGATATTTACACCTGCGCCGTAGCCAATCAATTTGGGCTTACAGGCAGTAACGAACTTTTTTTGAATAAGGGAAATGGAAAATTTGAACCGGCTGCTGAAGCATACGGCATCAAATTTTCGGGCCTTAGTACACAAGCCGCTTTTTTTGACTACGATCACGATGGTGATCTTGATCTTTACCTGCTTAATCATTCAAAAAGACCACATGCCAATATTGTGGATACTTCCAACCGGCGTCGGTATGATTCCATTGCCGGCGACAGGATGTACCGGCAGGATAAAGTGAATGGGCAAATAAAATTTACGGATGTAAGCAAGGAAGCTGGCATTTACCAAAGTAACCTCGGTTATGGTCTCGGCATAGCCATTGCCGATTTTAATAACGATGGCTGGGATGATATTTATATAGGAAACGATTTTCATGAAAATGACTATTATTATCTCAATAACGGTAATGGAACCTTTACCGAGGCAGGTGCAAAACATTTTGGGCACTACAGTCGCTTTAGTATGGGAAACGACGCCGCAGATTATAACAACGATGGTCAGATTGACGTAGTAACGGTTGATATGCTGCCGCCGGATGAGAAAACATTAAAAACCTATGGCAGTGATGAAAATCCAACAAACTATAAAGTAAAGCTTGGGCTGAATGGATATCAAAACCAATATAGCCGTAATACGTTGCAGCGAAATAATGGTTCCGGTGAAAATTTTAGCGATGTTGCGCTGTTAAACGGCGTGCAAGCTACAGACTGGAGTTGGTGTCCGCTGTTTGCTGACTTTGATAACGATGGCAATAAAGATCTTTTTGTTTCGAGCGGCATTGTAAAGCGCCCCGTTGATATGGATTATGTGCAATTTGTATCGGCTATGCAAACCAACAAGGGGCTTGAGCGTACCGATAAATATGATCATGAAACCATTGCTAAAATGCCCGATGGCAGTTGTCATCCTTTCTTTTTTAAAGGCAATGCCGGTGCGGTTTTTGAGAACGTAAGCGATGCCTGGGGAACCGGGGCGATGAAAGGTTATTTCAATGGTTCAGCTTATGCTGACCTGGATAATGACGGTGACCTGGATATGATCATGAACTGCATAAATGCGAAGGCCGTTATTTTTAAAAATAATGCACCTGCTAAACCTTTCCTGCGGATAAAAGCGGAAGGTGACAATGCAAATACCATGGGTGTTGGTGCCAAAACATATCTTTTTAGTAAAAAAGGTTTGCAGTTTCAGCAAATGATGCCTACACGCGGTTTTCAATCGGCAAGTGAACCTGTTCTTCATTTTGGCTTAGGTGATTCCACAGCCATTGATAGCTTATTGATCGTATGGCCTGATCAACGATTCGAAGTAATTCGTAATCCAAATACAAATACCATTTTACAAGTAAATCAAAAGAATGCATCAGGTACTTTTGAATATGCGAAATGGTTTCCTTCGTCGCAACCACTTTTTGAAGATATTACGCAGCAAGCTAATATAAGCTGGAAACATGCAGAGAACGATTTCGTTGATTTTAACCGGCAATATCTTATTCCACATTTGCAAAGTACACGCGGCCCCAAAGTAGCAGTGGGCGATGTAAATGGTGATGGGTTAGATGATTTTTATGTGTGTGGTGCACATGGGCAGCAAGGTGAGTTAATGTTGCAAACTGCAAACGGCACTTTTATACCGGGCAACGGGGCACCCTTTGCTGCTAATGCGATTGCAGAAGAAGTAGATGCATTATTTTTTGATGCAGATGGTGACAAGGATATGGACCTGTACGTAGCAAGCGGCGGCTATCAATACGATGATGGCGAAGCTGCGCTCAATGACCATTTGTATTTTAATGATGGCAAGGGTGTATTTGCAGAACGCACAGGCGCATTACCGCAATTGCTGACCAATAAAAGCTGCATTGCCGCAGCGGATGTGGATGCAGATGGTGATACCGATCTTTTTGTAGGAAGTATTGCCCACGCAGGCAAATATGGCACTTATCAATCATCTGTTTTGTTACTAAATGATGGTAAGGGAAACATGGCAGTTTCTACCGGTTTGCCAAACGATGAAAATGCAACCGGCATGATTACATCAGCATTATTTACTGATGTAAATAATGATAAACGCCCCGACCTGGTCGTTGCAGGGGAATGGATGCCGGTAACCATTTACCTGAATGCAAATGGAAAGTGGGAAAAGAATACGATAGCAGGTAGTAGCGGACTTTGGCAAACCATTTCTGTTGCTGATGTAAACGATGATGGGAAACCGGATTTGCTTGCAGGTAATTGGGGGCTCAACAGTAAACTGGCAAGCGGTAAAACCGGTCCGTTAAAAATGTTTGTAAAAGACTTTGATAAAAATGGACGTGAAGAACAGATTGTTACTTATACAGTAAATGGTAAAGAATATACATTTTTAGCAAAAGATGAATTGGAACGTGCACTCCCGGTGCTAAAAAAGGCTTATCTTACCTATGGCGAAGTGGCGGGTGAAACAGTTCAGTATATGTTTTTCGATTTGTTTAAGGATTACAGGGAGTGGAAAGCTGAAACACTTGCTACATCAGCATTTGTAAATATGGGAAATGGTTCATTTGAAATGAAAGCGTTACCGGTGGAATGGCAGCTTGCACCTGTATTTGCTTTTGCCAAATCAGCAGTTGGCAATACTATTTTCGCCGGCGGAAATTTTTATGGCGTAGTGCCTTACGAAGGCAGGTATGATGCCATGCGGTTGTCGGCTTACCGGTTTGGAAACGGAAAAAATGAACCAGTGTTTGCAGGAAGGATGCCGGGAATAGAAGGAGAAGTTCGCGATGCAAAATGGATAAAAGTGAACGGGGAACCAGTTATGGTATTGGCGCGCAATAATTTGCCATTGCAATTATTGAGGGTGAATGATAAACCATAAAATTCGAAAACAATTTAAGAATAAATATGATGAAAATAATCCATAAAAAAAGCAGTTTGTATTACGCCATTTTCGGATCATTTTTTGCAGCCTTATCATTGGCATCAAGTTGTGATAAAGGAAGTGGAGGTGCGCAGCCACCACCTATAGAAACAGGCACCGTTCAGCAATGGTTTACCAATACCAGCGAAACACAATTGCTAAAACAACAAACAGCACTATTAGCTTTTAAAGCTGCAAGCCCGGGTGGGGTAATGGTGGAAGTAGATGAATCAATATCTCTCCAAACTATTGATGGATTTGGATATACACTTACCGGCGGTAGTGCATCGCTGATCAATGGAATGGGTGCAGCCGAAAAATCAAAATTGCTGAACGAACTGTTTGGTACCGGTGAAAATTCCATTAAAGTAAGCTATCTGCGGTTGAGCATTGGTGCATCTGATCTTAGTGCCGATGTATTCAGTTATAATGATTTGCCGTCCGGTGAAACCGATGTTAATTTGACTAAGTTTAGTCTTGCAAAGGATACCATAGACCTTGTGCCTGTATTAAAAGAAATACTTGCTATTAATCCAAACATTAAACTTATGGGTTCGCCCTGGAGTGCTCCTATATGGATGAAATCAAACGGAAGCTCGATAGGTGGCAGTCTATTGCCTGCCTATTATCATTCATATGCGCAATATTTTGTAAAATACATTCAAGCCATGAAGGCAAAGGGTATTACCATTGATGCAGTAACCATTCAAAATGAACCACAGCACGGCGGTAATAATCCGAGTATGGTTATGAGTGCTGCTGAACAGGCAGATTTTATTAAGAACCATTTGGGTCCCGCATTTCGGGCAGCAAGCATTACTACTAAAATAATTATATGGGATCATAACTGCGATAATCCAAATTATCCAATTACTATTTTGAATGATCCGGCCGCAAAAGCTTTTATAAATGGTTCTGCATTTCATTTATACGCGGGCAGTATTACTGCTCTTTCGCAGGTTCACGATGCCCATCCCGATAAGGATTTATATTTTACCGAGCAGTGGACCAGTTCAACAGGCAACTTTGGTGGTGACCTGATGTGGCATATGCAAAATGTAATGATTGGTTCCATGCGCAACTGGTCGAAAGCAGCACTGGAATGGAACCTGGCAAATGATGCTTTTTTTGGTCCGCATACACCCGGTGGATGTACGCAATGCAAAGGTGCGCTTACCATTCAGGGTTCTGCCTACACAAAAAATGTAAGTTTCTATATTATTGGGCAGATGTCGAAATTTATACCCACTGCATCTAAAGTAATTAAGAGCACATCGCCGGGAAATGTAAACCAGGTTGCCTTTAAAACACCCGATGGAAAACGTGTATTGGTGGTAATGAACGAAGGTAATATTGCCTTAAAATTCAGTATTAAATGGAATGGAACTTATGCCACTGCTGAACTGCCGGGTGGTACGGTTGCAACTTATGTTTGGTAATTTTTAAAATGATTGTACAATGAAATGCCCACGAACTGCCGCACACCAGAGCACGAATGATTATTGGGCATTCCATGTGACAAATAAAAAACAATAAAAATAAACACATGAAAAATGTATTTCCTTTTCTTGGATTGTTGGTACTTGCCGCCTGCAATCAAACTTCAACAACTGAAAGCAGCAGCACTTCTGCTTCATCCGCCGCATTGGATGTAACCGGTAAATCTGTTGCCGTATTTACTACAGCAGACAGTGGTAACATGCGCATGCAATCCCTTGGTAACATTTCATTTAATCCCATGCCGCAGCCATTAGAAACACAGGTTTGTGTTTTTGTAGATCCGGGAAAGGAATACCAAACTTATATGGGTATTGGCGCTGCACTAACCGATGCAAGTGCTGAAACTTTTTATAAGCTGCCGAAAGAAGCACAAACAGAATTTTTGAATGCTCACTTTGACAAGGTAAACGGCATTGGCTACTCCGTGGTGCGTACCAACATAAACAGTTGTGATTTTAGCAGCGATATGTACACCTACGTGCAGGATGGAGATAAAGAACTAAAAACATTTGACATAGCACACGATAAAAAATACAAGCTCCCGTTTATAAAAGAAGCTATGGCGGCTGCAGGTGGCAAACTGGATTTGTTCGCAAGCCCATGGAGCCCACCGGCGTGGATGAAGGATAACAATGACATGCTGAAGGGTGGTAAACTGAAAGCAGATTCTTATGAATCATGGGCGATGTACTATACTAAGTTTATTAAGGCTTATGAAGCAGAAGGTGTACCGGTGTGGGGCATCAGTGTTCAGAATGAACCCATGGCTACGCAAATTTGGGAAAGCTGCATTTATACGGCTGAAGAAGAAAGAGATTTCCTGAAAAACCACCTTGGCCCAACCATGGAAAAGGAAGGATTAAAGGATAAGAAAATTATCGTGTGGGACCATAACCGAGATTTGATATATCAGCGTGCACAAACCTATATGAACGACCCCGAAGCAGCCAAATACATTTGGGGTATTGGTTTCCATTGGTACGAAGACTGGAGTGGCGGCACACCGATGTATGATAACATCCGCCGTGTTTACGAAGCCTTCCCCGATAAAAATATTTTCTTTACCGAAGGATGTGCCGAAAGCTTTGACAGTACCCGTTACAATGCATGGGTGTTAGGCGAAGAGTATGGCCGTTCCATGATCAATGATTTTAACAATGGAATGGTAGGTTTTACCGATTGGAATATCCTGCTCGATGAAACCGGCGGTCCCAATCATGTGGGTAATTTTTGTTTTGCACCGGTACATGCCGATAAAAGAACAGGAAAGTTAATATATACCAACGCCTACTATTATATCGGGCATTTTAGCAAGTATATCCAGCCGGGTGCAAAAAGGGTATCGGCTGCGTCAAGCCGTAGTGGGTTAATTACAACTGCATTCCGTAATCCCGATGGAAAATTGGTGGTAATCGTGATGAACCAAACCGACAAACAAACCAATTATAACCTGTGGATTAACGGACAAGCTGCAGAAGCCATTGCCTATCCGCATTCTATCAGTACACTGATTCTTTAAATTGTAAAAATATCACTACATGTTCCGCTATTATTCCATTGTACTCCTGATTACGCTTTGCGCAGCATGTAGCAAGGATAATGGAGGTGGAGATACCCCTCCGCCACCGCCGCCTGCATTACAGCTTCGCAGTTCAAGCGTTGATGGAAATAGCGGGTCCGATTTAAATAATGTACGGCTGAAACCTGTTGTACGTTTTGCCTTTTCTGCACCTGTAAATAAAACAACTGCAACCACTGCGGTAAGTTTTACCAATTCACTTGCGCAGGCGGTAACCTATTCTTTGCAATGGTCAAATGGTGATAGTGTAATGCTGTTGCAACCAACAGATGCATTGAAAGGATTAGAGAAATATGGGGTTTTAATTTCGAACCAATTGAAATCTGTGGCAGGTGGATCTTTAAGTGGTAGTGCAGAAGTTCGGTTTACTACCGGGATTGATTCTGTACCCAAGTTTCCTGCCATTACCAATGATTCACTGCTTTCGCTGATTCAAAAGCAAACATTCAAATATTTCTGGGATTTTGGACATCCCATTAGCGGACTTGCGCGTGAACGCAACACGAGCGGCGATGTGGTTACATCGGGTGGAAGCGGCTTTGGTATCATGAGCATTGTAACAGCGGTAAACCGTGGCTTTATTACAAGGCAGCAAGGTGTGGACCGTTTGGTTACCATCACCGATTTTTTATTGAATAAAGCCCAACGGTTTAAAGGTGCTTTTCCGCATTGGATGAATGGTGTTACGGGTGCAGTGGTTCCTTTTAGTGCAAATGATAATGGAGCTGACCTGGTGGAAACATCATTTCTTGCGATGGGGCTGCTGACGGCAAGGCAATATTTTAACGGCGCCACTGCTGACGAAATCAAACTCGTTTTTCGGATTAATAGCATTGTAGATGGAATTGAATGGAACTGGTTTCGTAAGAACAATGAGCAGGTATTATACTGGCACTGGAGTCCTGATAAACAGTGGACAATGAACCTGAAAATTCAGGGATGGAATGAATGCCTGATTACGTATGTGATGGCGGCTTCTTCAAAAAATTATTCTATTCCCGATACTGTTTATCAAAAGGGTTTTGCTCGTGATGGCGCTATGCGCAACGGGAAAACGTTTTATGGTTATACGTTGCCACTAGGTACCGATTTAGGTGGGCCGCTGTTTCTTTCGCATTATTCTTTTATGGGTATTGATCCCAATGGGCTAACAGATGCCTACGCCAATTATTGGACACAACAGGTATCGCATACCAAAATAAACTATGAGTATTGTAAGCAAAACCCGGGTAATCGTTTTGGATACAGCGATAGTAGTTGGGGATTAACCGCAAGCGATATTCCCGGTGGCTATACAGCAAGCAGTCCTTCAAATGATGTAGGTGTTATTGCACCCACGGCCGCAATTAGTGCGTTACCTTATGCACCACAGGAAAGCATGAAGGCCATTCGCTTTTTCTATTATACGCTGGGTGATAAACTTTGGAAGGAATATGGATTTATAGATGCCTTCAAACTTTCAGATCCATGGTTTGCATCTTCTTTTTTAGCTATTGACCAGGGTCCGCAAATTGTAATGATTGAAAATTACCGCAGCAAACTGTTGTGGAATTTATTTACAAGTTGCCCCGAAGTAAAAGATGGCATGAAGAAGCTTGGGTTTAGTGCGCCGTATTTGTAGGGAAGTGTAGTTCTTTGAAAATTTGAAAAATTATTTGTCATAGTGCGAAAAGCAGGAGTGAATAAATAGATTTTCATGGGTTATTTTATAAACTAACCTATGTTCACCATCATTTCTTCTGCTCCAGTAACCTTTAAAATCTCCTTTTAGATGTTCCGGTTTTCCAATTCCTTGAAATGGGCTTTTTTCTATTTCTTCTACCAATCGCAGGATTCTTAATGCTATTTTCTTGTCTTCTTTAATCCAATAGCCAAGTTGTTCAAGAGCCATAGAGCTGAAACTAGTCATTTTCTAAAGCTTTTATCATTTCAGAAATATTTACAGGAACGGTTAAACCGGTTTCTATCTGCTCTTTTGCCTTGTACATCATTTGCTTGTTAGCATCATTACTCAGGAGATAATCCGTTTCATCTATGTTATTATATTCATCTAAAGACATCATCACTACCGATTTTCCATTGCTGTTTACAATCACTTTATGATGCGTTCCTGCCACACCATCAATATATTTTTTCAAATTTTTTCTGAACTCTGAAACATTGGTTACTTGTAACATGGTACAATAATTTGTACAAAATTATGTAATATTATAATGAAGAAGTTATTTTTTAATGCATTTTGGGCGCTTTTTATCATCGCAACCTTGCCTGGGTTTAGTCAAAAAACACAAACTGCCCAGGTTTTTGATGCGACCAAACGTCCTAAAAACCTGACCGATGACCAACTGCTCGATATCGTTCAAAAGCAAACCATCCGCTACTTCTGGGACTTTGCACACCCGGTAAGCGGGCTTGCCCGTGAGCGGAGCAACGAAGCTTACAATTATGGTAATGAAGTAGTAACCACGGGTGGAACCGGCTTTGGCATTATGGCGCTCATTGTAGGCGTAGAACGTGGCTGGATTGGACGCGATACCGCCGCAAGGCATTTGCTTAAAATGGTGAAATTTCTTTCAAAAGCCGATGCATATCATGGAGTATTTCCGCATTGGCTGGATGGGGCAACGGGCAAGACGATTCCTTTTAGCCGGAAAGATGATGGGGCTGATTTGGTAGAAAGCAGTTACCTGTTCCAGGGGCTGCTTTGTGTACGGGAATATTTTAATAAGAATGATAAAACTGAGCGCGAATTACGTAACCGAATCAACTGGCTTTGGAACGATGTAGAATGGGATTGGCATACGCGCGACGGGCAGGAAGTACTCTATTGGCACTGGAGCCCCAATAATGGATGGAGCATGAATTTTGCCGTACGTGGTTTTAATGAATGCCTGATCATGTATGTATTGGCAGCAAGTGGCAAGCAGTACCCCGTGAGTGCAAAAGTGTACCACAACGGTTGGGCACAAAGCAATTTTTTTAAAAATGGAAAAACCTTTTACGATATAAAGCTCCCGCTTGGGTTTGACTATGGAGGTCCTTTGTTTTTTTCGCATTATTCTTTTTTAGGGTTAAATCCCAAAGGGTTAAAAGACAGGTACGCCGATTACTGGGAACAAAACCGTAATCATACATTGATTAATCGCGAACATTGTGTGCGTAATCCCAATGGCTTTAAAGGATATAGTTCAAATAGTTGGGGGCTTACTGCAAGCGATACCTACAATGGTTATTCAGCACATAGTCCTACAGAAGATAATGGCACTATTTCGCCAACGGCTGCATTGAGTGCATTTCCTTATACACCTGAATACAGTATGCAGGCGCTCAAACATTTTTACTATAACCTGGGCGATAAAATATGGAGTGAGTATGGTTTTATAGATGCTTTTAATGAAACGCAAAACTGGTATGCAAAAAGCCATCTCGCTATTGATCAGGGCCCCATTGTAGTCATGATAGAAAACCATCGCAGCGGGTTGCTTTGGAAACTTTTTATGGGAATCCCGGAAATACAGGACGGCTTGAAAAAGCTTGGGTTTGAAGCAGCCCCTATCTCCCCCGCCGGTGGAAAATAGGACGCGGAATGCAAGGAATAATTACTTTTTAAAGGATATTTTTCAAAATGATTTTCATGAAACGATTATTGCCATTTTACGTTTTTGTCTTTTCCTTACAGGTAACGGCCCAACCCTTTACGAAGGGAACCTTTGGTGACGGTCCGGATTCCATTGCGCCGGTAGGTGTTATCAAGGGGCTTAGTGATGAACAGTTGCTGGAAACGGTACAACGCCAAACCTTTCGTTTTTTCTGGCATGGCGCACACCCGGTTAGCGGTCTCGCACTTGAGCGCAGCAATACCGTGCTTGCAGAACATTATTGGGATTATATAAACGAAGCATGGGATGAACCTAATTTCAGTAAAACCGAATTTGGACCAGATGCTGGGGCCATAGGTGGTACCGGCTTTGGCATTATGGGTACAGTGGTGGCTGTTGAACGCGGTTGGATTGGAAAAGATACAGCAGTAAGAAGGCTGATTCAAATAGCAGATTTTCTGATTAATGCCGATTGCTATCATGGTATTTATCCGCATTTTATGAACGGGCGCACGGGTAAAACCATTAAGTTCGACAGGCTTGATGATGGTGCTGATATTGTAGAAACATCTTACTTGCTGATGGGTTTTTTATGTGCGCGTGAATACTTTAATGGTAACACGCCGCGCGAAGTGTATTTGCGTAAACGCATCAACCAAATGTGGGGCGCAGCCAACTGGAACTGGCATACTAATGGTGAGAAAAAATTGTACTGGCATTGGAGCCCTAATAATGGTTTTGATATGAACTTCCCGGTGTGGGGTTACAATGAATGCCTGATTACTTATATCATGTCGGCATCATCCAAATTTCATGCTATTTCGAAAGATGCATACAATGGAACATGGGTTGGTAGCCCGGGTTTTAAAAATGGAAAATCTTATTATGGCATGCTTTTACCGTTGGGTAATTACGATAAGGATAAAGGTGGCCCGCTGTTTTTTGAGCAATATACATTTATGGGAATTAATCCGAATGGATTGAAAGATTCATTGGGTAACGATTATTTTTTACAGGGCAGGAATCATACACTTATCCAAAGGGAGTATTGCAAAGAAAACCCAAACAAGTACAAAGGATACAGTGATGTATGTTGGGGGCTAACGGCAGGTGATAGTTACAAGGGTTATGTGGCGCATAGTCCTGAAAACGACCGGGGTGTTATTCAACCAACGGCCGCTATTTCTTCTATGCCCTATACACCCAAAGAAAGCATGGAAGCATTACGGTATTTTTATTATGGCCTTGGTGAAAAAATATGGAGTGATTATGGATTTGTAGATGGCTTTAGTATTCATCATAATTGGTATGCAAAAAGCCATCTCGCTATTGATCAGGGGCCTATTGTGGGCATGATTGAAAACCACCGTACCGGTTTGTTGTGGAAGTTGTTTATGAATATTCCCGATATACAGAACGGATTGAAAAAATTAGGTTTTGAAAGTCCTGTAATAAAAAAGTAAGGGTATTTGAAATGCGTATTTTTAGCTTCATCTGTTTATTGCTGATTTCTTTTCTGCTAAAGGCACAGGAATACAACTATCCTTACAGTTTTTTTTACAATAGCCTGATGGAGGGTAATTATTTTTTTAGTCAAACAACAGCAAACGGAAGTTCTTTCATTCAACATTTGAATACTAAATTACCTGTAACTGATAGCCTTTTTCATACACCGGGAAATGCCCTTCAACTGCATTATAAAAATGGCAAAGGGGGAAAATGGCAGGCTAATATTTATCGTCAGCAAAAACGTGGTGTGGACAATTTTCAAAAAGCCAAATATTTGTCTTTCTGGATGTATATTTCCACCCCAAGGGGCGATAATACTAATTTTCTTCAATTACGATTAATAAAAGCCGACAGTAGTTTCTCCGAATCGATTTCCATAAATGCAGCCAAATTAAATGAATGGTATCAGGTACTTATTCCCACCGGTGCAATATTGAATTTTAATCCTGACACTTTTGAAAGTATCATTGGCATTGCTTTTTCACAATCCAATGAAGATGGAAAAGAGTATGTGGTTTATGTGGATGATATCGAATTTTTAGCTACTGAAAATTCACCTGCAATGCCGGATAAAGCTGTGATTGCATCCGCAACAGGATATGCCTTGCATAATGATATAGTTTGGAATAAGCCTACTCATAATAGCATTCACTTGGTTAAAATTTACCGGTCTGAAAATGGAAAAGATTTTATACCGGTGGGCATACAACAACCTTTTATAAACAGGTATGCCGATTTTACAGGGGAAACCAACAAACAATATTTCTACAAAATATCTTTTCTGAACAGCAGCTATAAGGAATCTGCTTTATCGCCCGCCATTAAGGTTGCTACCCGTTCTATGACGGATGATGATCTGCTTACTATGGTACAGGAAGCTGCATTTCGTTATTACTGGGAAGGTGCAGAATCATTCAGCGGACTTGCTAAAGAAAATATTCCCGGCAGGCATAACATGATTGCATCAGGTGCTTCAGGCTTTGGAATCATGGCGCTCATTGCAGGAGCGGAAAGAAAATTTATTGCCCGCACGCAATTTGTAGAGCGCATGGAAAAAATTGTACTTTTTTTGGAAAAGGCAAAAACTTTTCATGGCGCCTATCCGCATTTTATAGATGGACCCACAGGTAATGTGGAACCCTTTTTTGGAAAGCGGGATAATGGCGCCGACCTTGTGGAAACATCTTTTTTAATGCAGGGACTTTTGGCCGCAAGACAATATCTTTCCAATAATAATGAACAGGAAAAAATAATCCGGGAAAGGATTACTTCCATTTGGGAAAAAGTGGAATGGGATTGGTTTAAACAATATCCCGACAGTAAATTCCTGTACTGGCATTGGTCGCCGGATCAGGCATGGACCATCAACCATAACCTGATTGGCTGGAATGAAACGATGGTAACTTATTTGCTGGCCATAGCTTCGCCCACGCATTCCATTCCTGCAAGTATGTATTACAGTGGCTGGGCAAATCAGGACAGTACAGGGCAAAAATACCGGTCGGCGTGGGGACAAACCAATGATGGATCTATGTACAAAAATGGTAATACTTATTTTGGAATAAAATTGGATGTAGGTGTTTCCAATGGCGGACCTTTATTTTTTACCCATTATTCTTATATGGGTTACGATCCCCGTGCCATTACAGATCGTTACACCAACTACTTCACCAATAATCAAAATATTGCAAAAATAAATCATGCGTATTGTGTGGCTAATCCCAAAAAATATGCAGGCTACGGGGACAGTGCATGGGGGTTGACGGCAAGTGACGGTCCTTTTAATTATTCGGCCGATGAGCCGGTGGAGTGGCAGGACCATGGAAAAATTGCACCTACAGGCGCTATCAGTTCGTTTCCATATACACCGGTTGAATCTATGAAAGCATTGAAGCATTATTACTATCGTTATGGAAAGTTTTTATGGGGTGAATATGGTTTCAGGGATGCATTTGATTTAACCAATAACTGGTGTTCCGAAATTTACATGGGGCTTAATCAGGCGCCTATGACGGTGATGATTGAAAATTATCGAACCGGCCTTATCTGGGATCTTTTTATGCGTAATCCTGAAATTAAACAAGGACTTTTAGATATGGAACTTGAAAAAAACAAATAAAGATGGGGCTATCAACTTTTGTTCACCTATCAGCTATGGTACCGGCTTTTCGCAACAAGTACGGCACAAGGCCTGTGCACAAAGCCTTCACCGCACTTTCCGCTGCAATCCGGCAGCCCTTGTGCCGTATAGCATTATTGTGCCTGATGGCTTTTGTGCAAATCCCGGCCAAGGCTCAAAGTATGCAGCCATCAGATGTTGCAAAGCAAAAAATTAAAGGCTTGCTTGTGGGCACCCTCATTGGCGATGCCCTTGGTGGTCCTATTGAGTTTCAGGGCCACCCGGAAATACAGGCAACACCCAACCCACCAAAATATTGGACTGACACTACCGAAAAAATAAATATGGATGCATTGCAGGCAGCATCAGACAGACTTTACTTGCGAAGTTATCATCACTTACTACCCTTTACGCAACCCTATGGTTGCTGGTCGCCCAATGCACCACCGGGTAGCCTGACCGACGATAGCCGCCATAAAATTATTTTGCTGCATGCTTTGCGACAGGCATCGCAAAAAAAGCAATGGCCCATTACACCATTGCAGTATGCTAAAGCCTACCGTGAGTGGCCGCTTACAAAAGTTATAACCACACATAATGGGTACGATACCCTTTGCCAACAATGGCTAAGCGAAACCAATAAGGCCATCAACTGGATAATGGGCATAAGAAAAATACAGGATGCTTACCCTGTTGAACGCCTTTGGAATGGCTATCCTACCTGTTATGGTCAAATGGCATTAACGCCCATTGCCGGTATTTATCCGGGCCAACCTGAAAAAGCCTATTTGGCGGCTTACAATATGGCCTGGTACGATATTGGATTTGCTAAAGATATGATTGCTGCTTCTGTTGCGGGCATTTCAGTAGCCCTTACACTTGATCCCAACACACTCACGCATCAGCAATTATGGGCCAAAGTTTTTGAAGCCATGCAAAATACAGATCCCTATCATTACGGGCAGATACCCTGGTGTACCCGTGCCGTTCAGCGCTGGCTCGATGTATCTGACTTATATGTACAACAAGCCAATCAATCGCCGGCAAAATTATTCCACCTGCTTGATGAAGAATTCAGGTACACCACCAAGTGGGAAGCACAGGTGCCGTTCCTGGTTGTATTTTCAATCCTGAAAATGTGTAATTATGATCCACTCTCAGCTATGCAACTTAGCATAGAGTGGGGAAATGATCACGACACCTACCCTCAATTTTTAGGAGCTTTTATTGGTGCGCTTTACGGCCCCGATGTGTTTAGCCAAACGATGCAGAAATTAGTAACCGAACGGTTAAAGTTAGATTACAACGAGGATATTGATGAATGGGTAACCACTTTATACAATCTGCAAAAAATGGGTTCCAAAAAAATATTGTTCGAGAATGGTCGCTAATCTTCAATCAAATTATTAATGTTTACTGTTGAGAAAAAATGGGTAAAAATGAAAATATGAATATAGTTCAGCGAATACGATATATTTTTCTATCAAAGTTTATACAAAAACCGGGTTGTGTAATTGAGCAAAGGTATCGCCTTGCTGCAATTGTATTTTTTTCAATTGCAAGCATGTTTACATCATTGCTGCAAGCGCAGATAAATACCGCCGGTAAAATCGTAACCTATCAGAGAACTACAAATGGTATCTCCGGTTCGCTTGCTAATGGCATTTTCAAGATAGATATTTACAATGCAAACACCATAAGAATAAGGGTAAAACAAAAAGGAAGCTTCCGCGATTTTTCTTACGCACTTGCCGATACCACTTTGCCTTCTTTTACTGATTGGAGCATAAGTGAGAAAGAAAATATTATTTACCTTCAAACAAATACCATTAAACTACAGGTAGAAAAGGCCCCGCATTTCCGTGTAACTTTTCGTAACAACGATGGAGTTATAATCAATCAGGATGTTGCAGGCACGGGGTTTGGCACAAGCTTTATTGGAGAGCGTTCTACATTATATAAAGTGCTGCAACCCGGTGAAAGATTTGTTGGTCTCGGCGAAGTACTTGGCAACCTTGATAAGCGGGGTAGTGGATTTACACTTAACAATACCGATACTTACAAGTATGGCGATCCGCGGCTTTCCATGTACACAAGCATTCCTTTTTACATAGGCATGCATACACAGGTAATGTATGGATTGTTTTATCACAATACGTATAAAACATTTTTCAATTTCGGATTATCTACGCCCGGTTTTTCATCCATTACCGCCGATGGTGGCGATGTAGATTATTTTTTTATGCACGATAGCAGCGTTGCAAAAATTATCGAACACTATACATCGCTTACTGGCCGCATGCCCTTACCGCCGAAGTGGAGTATTGGGTACCATCAAAGCCGTTGCAGTTATTACCCACAGCCACAGGTAGAAGTGATAGCTGAAACTTTTCGCCGCAAACAATTACCGATAGATTGTATCGTATTGGATGCTGATTATTTGCAGGATTATGAACCCTTCCGCATCAATAAACAACGCTTCCCCGATATGGCAGCACTTGCCAAAAAGTTGCGCGCACTTGATATAGAAATTACGGCTTCGGTTAACCCCGGTATTAAAAGAGACAGTACCTATTTTGCGCATCACGATGGGTTAAAAAAGGATGTATTTGTTAAGTATGCAGATGGTACAAACTATACAGCCGAGATTGCACCGAGCCTGAATAATTTTGTGGATTTTACCAATCCAAAAAGCAGGAATTGGTGGATAGATAACATGAAGTTTTTACCTGAAAATGGCATTCATGGTTATTGGAACGATATGAATGAACCCGCAGTGGGCGGCAGTTATTTGCCCGACAATTTGCTGTTTGATTTTGATGGAAGAAAAGCGAATGCACTCGAAGCCAAAAATGTGTACGGCTTTCAGATGGCGCGGAGCAGTTTTGAGTCGGCGGTTAAATACGGCAAGGGCCGAAGGCCGTTTGTGCTAACCCGTTCGGGCTTTGCAGGTGTACAGCGTTACGCGGCTGTATGGACAGGCGACAACACAGCAAAGGATGAGTACCTGCTTGGCGGCACTTTGCTCAACACACAAATGGGGCTGAGTGGCGTGCCTTTTGTGGGCGATGATATTGGCGGGTATATTGGCCCTGCTACCAAAGAACTGTTTACAAGGTGGATGCAGGTGGGCATGTTTTCACCTTTTGCCCGCAACCATAAGGAAGCATGGTCGCATGCGAATGAACCCTGGGCTTTTGGCGAAGAAACTGAAGCCATTTCCAAAGCATTTATGGAGTTCCGCTACCGCATGATGCCTTATTTGTACAGCGCGTTTTACGAGGCTGCGCAAACGGGTATGCCCATTGCACAAAGCTTGTGTATGGATAATCCTTTTGATGATAAAGTGTATCATCCCATGTATCAGTATCAATTTATGTGCGGACCCGCGCTGATGGTAGTTCCGGTAAGCAGCAGCGAAAAATCAAAGTCCTACTATTTGCCAAAAGGTAACTGGTATAACATGTACACCGACGAAATCAGCAATGGAGAAACAGAATACACTTCGCAGGTTCCATTTCATCAGATTCCCGTGTTTGTAAAAGCTTCATCCATATTGCCCATGCAAAGCACGGTGCAGTCAACACGTGAAAAACCTTCGGATACTTTGTTGGTACATGTGTATTACGGTAACGAAAAGAGTAGCTATACGTTTTATGAAGATGATGGTGAAACCTTAGCCTATAAAGATGGTGTTTACCGTAAACGGAGCATTCATTTTAATCCCGCTGAAAAGCAAATCAGGTTTGGAAAAGCTAATGGCAGTTTCGCAACCGGTTTTACGCATATACAGTGCGTGCTCCATGGTTTTCCGGCAGATGTAAATACATTTAGCCACAATGGAAAAGCTTTGCCGGTGAAGGATGATACGCATCAGATGCTGAATGGTTTACTGCATCTTGAAGATTTGTATGATAAAAATTACCTCGCACAGTTAAAAGGACAGCAGTTACCGCCAAAAGTGAAAACAATGGTAATAAATGATACGGATGATGAAATGAGCATTCAATGGAAATGAATAATTAAATTATTTAATATGAATGAAGGTTTATCCAGAAAAAAGTTTTTACAATTTTCCGCATTGGCTGGAGCCGGCGCATTGCTTTCTTCTCTGGAAAGTTTTGCTGTAGAAATGGCGGATAAAAAAGTTCGTGTGGCCATTATTGGATGCGGTAGCGTAAGCAATCGTTACATTCCACATCTGCAAACCTCGGCGATGGTGGAAATTGTGAGCCTTTGCGATATTATACCTGAACGAGCGGTGGCGCAGGCAAAGGAATACAAACTAAGCGTGCCCACCTATGCCCATATTGACGAACAACTAAAAGGCGTTCCTTTTGATTTGCTGGTAACGCTTACCGATATGCAGGTTCATGGCGATTTGAATAAAAAAGCCTTGCTTGCAGGCAAGCATGTGTGGAGTGAAAAGCCTATGGCCAATACCTATGCAGAAGGAAAAGCGTTGGTTGACCTTGCTGCCCAAAAAGGATTGCGCATTTGGGGTGCTCCGGCGGTGGTAAACAGTCCTCAGTTTGCTTTTATGAGTAAATGTATTCAGCAGGGCAAAATAGGGCGTGTGGCTTCCGGGCATGGGCAATACGGACATACGGGGCCTCACTGGAGCGCCTTTTTTTACGAAGAAGGCGGTGGTAGTATGCCGGATCTTGGCGTATATAACCTGGCAACGCTTACAGGTCTTTTGGGCCCCGCCCGCAGCATTATGGCCATGACAAGCATTGTTACCCCAACACGCACCATTGATGATAAGGGTACTATTACCGTAAAGGCTGAAGACAATGCACATGTATTGATGCAACACGATAAAGGTGTAATCAGCCATATGATGTGTGGATTTAATTATTTTGATCCGCATGGGCACGAAGCGGGTAAGCAGCAGTTGCATTCCATACAGGTATATGGAGATAAGGGAAATATGCGGATGATTGGTTACGATTGGGAAAGCAACGGTGTTTACCTAGACGATTCCTTTGAACAATCTGCAACACTTCATCATAAAGATTCTGAAGGCTACGTATGGCAGGAGGGCGCTACAAAAATTGCTGAGGCATTGTCAAAAAATACTGAGCCACTGATAAATGTGTTACATGCATTGCATGTGCTGGAGATTATTGAAGCTGCGCGCGCTTCATCTGAAAACGGACAGAGAATTATGTTGAAAAGCACCTTCCCTTTTCCCATTGTTTCATAACTATAAAACTATAATCATCATGCTTACAGATAAACAAATTAAACAATACGAAAAGGATGGATACATCATCGTTCCGGATTTTCTTTCATCGCCCGAAGTAGATAAATTATATGGTATTGCCACTGCGGATGATGTAATGCTAAATCATGCTTTTGATTTAAATGACAGCAGCGGAAAAAAAACGCGCCTGAGTTTGTGGTATACACCGGGAGATGATGCGTATGGATTGCTTACACGTAGTAAGCGAATGGTTGATGCAGTTCACCAATTGATGGATGGAAATAGCGCTGTTTGTCATTTCCATAGCAAGCTTATGCAGAAGGAACCAAAAGTAGGTGGCGCATGGGAGTGGCATCAGGATTATGGTTATTGGTATAAAAATGAGTTTTT
The DNA here is from genome assembly GCA_041740575.1 of Chitinophagaceae bacterium. Lineage (GTDB taxonomy): Bacteria > Bacteroidota > Bacteroidia > Chitinophagales > Chitinophagaceae > Phnomibacter. The sequence continues at coordinate 47,304 of JBGSLS010000032.1, forward strand.
GTATCCCGATCAAATGATGTCAGTAATGATTGCAATAACAGATGCCAATAAAGAAAATGGCTGTCTTGAAGTGATCAAAGGTTCGCACCAAATGGGAAGGGTAGAACATGGATTTGCCGGAGAGCAGGTAGGTGCTTCGCAGCGCTATGTTGATTTGGCATTGGGCGTTATGGAGCATGTATATGTAGAACTCAATGCGGGCGATGCTTTATTTTTTCACAGTAATATTTTGCATCGTTCGGGACCAAATCTTTCAGAAAAGCCACGTTGGTCGCTCATTAGTTGTTATAACAGAAGTGAAAATGTACCTCATAATGAGCCATTAGGTAAAAGTACCATTCCTATTGATATAGTGCCGGATGATGCACTCCTCACACGAGCGCTAACCAGCCTGAGTGATGGCGCTGCTTTTTTAGAAAAGGAAAAAGATGAAGCATTAAAATAAGATTTATGATATATGCATTGAGTGGAAAAAATACAGGCATGGGTTTGCTGCGCATCATAACCGGGTTGCTATTGGCCTACCATGGCCTTGAAGTATTTAAGCCTGATATTATGGACGATTACCTTGTATGGGATACCATTAAGGCCTTGCCATTTAGCAAAGGTTTTCTTTACCTTGGTAAAGGAATAGAACTTGTTGCAGGAATCTTGCTTGCCTTGGGTTTGTTTACCCGCATTGCCGCTGCGGCCGGTGCTGTTGTTATGTTGTTTATATGTTTTTATATTGGCAACGGCCGTTTTTGGTACGAAGATCAGCATCCCTATTTATTCGCTATGCTCTGTACCGTTTTTTTAGTATTTGGTTCTGGTGGATTCGCATTAAGTAATTTAAAAAAAGTGAAATGAAGAAACTCGTAATCATAATATTTACAGGCATTTTACTTGCATCTTACATTCAGGGAACTTGCCAAAATAATGGGCACCCTTCTCCTTTGGGAGAAGGGAAGGGGTTGAGGGGTACCTACTGCAACCCCCTCAACCTCGATTACGGCTACACCCCCATTCCCAACTTTAGCGAATGGGGAAGACATCGCGCAACAGCCGATCCGGTAGTTGTAACCTACCAAGGCGATTACTATCTTTTCAGCACCAATCAATGGGGTTACTGGCATAGCAACGATATGCTCAACTGGAATTTTATCAGCCGAAAATTTCTAAGACCATGGAATGAAGGTTACGATGAATTGTGTGCACCCGGTGTTGGCATCATTGGTGATACCATGATAGTTTTTGGAAGTACCTACACATCAAAATTTACGATATGGATGAGCACCAATCCTAAAGCAAATGAGTGGAAACCGTTGGTGGATTCCTTTGACATTGGTGGATGGGATCCTTCGTTTTTTACAGATGATGATGGCAGGTTATATATGTACAATGGAAGCAGCAATAAATTTCCTATGTATGGAGTAGAACTCAACAGAAAGACCATGCAACCTATAGGTACCCGCAAAGAAATGTATTTGCTGGAGCATTGGCGCTATGGTTGGCAGCGCTTTGGCGAGCACATGGATAATACTTTTCTCGATCCGTTTATAGAAGGCAGCCACATGACGAAACATAACGGTAAATACTATTTGCAATATGGCGCACCGGGTACAGAGTTTAGCGGTTATGCTGATGGACTACTTGTTGGCGAAGGTCCGCTTGGGCCTTTCAGGACGATACCCGATCCGTTGAGTTATAAACTTGGCGGATATGTGCGCGGTGCCGGTCATGGCGCCACATTCAAGGATAATTATGGGCAATATTGGCATATTTCCACCACCGTAGTTTCGGTAAAAAATACCTTTGAAAGAAGGCTTGGATTATGGCCAACAGGTTTTGATAAAGATGGTGTTATGTTTTGCAACACCACCTTCGGTGACTATCCCCATTTTATTCCTTCAAAAGATATTGATGGTACCCAATATGGCAAAAATGGCAAGTCTCCCTACTTTACCGGGTGGATGTTATTGAATTATAACAAGCCGGTAGTGGTTTCTTCCACACTTGGTGGTTATGTACCCAATAATGCGGTGGATGAATTAACCAAAACTTATTGGAGCGCTGCAAGCAGTAATGCAGGCGAATTCATTCAAACCGATTTGGGTAAGGTTGCAAGAGTGAATGCCATTCAAATTAATTATGCCGATCAGGATGTGGATGATAATCGGTTGGGTAAATTTCCCAATGCTGGTCACCGCTATAAATTGTATGCATCAACTGATGGTAAAAAATGGCAACTGATTGCAGATAAAAGCAATAACACCAAAGATGTGCCGCATGATTATATTGAACTTGCCGCACCCATAGAGGCAAGGTTTGTTAAATTAGAAAACATTGCTATGCCAACCGGTAAATTTGCCATCAGCGGATTGCGGGTATTTGGTCATGGCAATGGTGCCAATCCCGATGCAGTGAAAAATTTTATTGTGTTGCGTACCGAAAAAGATAAACGTAGCGCATTTATCAAATGGCGCCCTGTGGATAATGCATTTGCCTACAATATTTACTATGGCACGCATCCCGATAAATTGTACACGAGTATTATGGTGCATGCCAATAATGAATACTGGATGAAATCGATGGATGCATTGAGTACTTATTATTTTAGCATCGAATCAATTAACGAAAATGGCGTAAGCGAAAGAACCGCCGTAATGAAAGTTGAATAACTACTAACAAGCCCTGAAAGGGCGAAATATAATAGCGATGGGCACCGTCCATCGCAGTATGAAAAATAACCAGCCCCGGAGGGGCGAAATACATTAACGATGGGCCAATCATTAGTCAGCGTAGCAACGCACCTTGTATGGAGTACAAAGTATCGTCAGCCATTGATAGATGAAGCAATCGAACCGGAGTTATATGCCTATCTCGGTGGGGTTTGTAATGAGATGGATTGTCAATCAATAAAAGTGGGCGGCTATCTCGATCATGTGCATGTGTTGTGTTATTTGTCGAAGAAAGTTGCGTTGATGGATCTGCTGGAAGAAATAAAAAAGCGCTCATCCAAATGGATAAAAACAAAAGGAAAACAATATGAAAACTTTTACTGGCAAAATGGATACGGAGCATTCTCCGTAAATTATCAAGGAATTGATAAAGTAAGTTATTACATCCACAATCAATATTTACATCATAACGGCGAAACATTTCAACAAGAATACTTGAGATTATTGATTGAGCATATGATGGAATATGATGAACGATATTTGTGGGACTGAATTTAAAGCCCTGAAAGGGCGTCATCTAACAACCATGGGCGAAGCCCATCGGAACCATGGGCGAAGCCCGCTGGTAATGAACTAAAAAAATGCCAACTATGAAAAAAACAACCATCTGTATCACGCTAATCCTCATCCTGCTACAGGCAGGCATAGCGCAGCCGTCTACATCCTTACAAAAAGACGACCCCAAGATGAAACCCTTTATCGATAACCTGATGAAGCAAATGACAATAGCCGAAAAAATCGGTCAGCTTAACTTGCCGGGTTCAGGCGATATTGTAACAGGTCAGGCGGGTAATACGGATATCGCCAAAAAAATACGCGAAGGCAAAGTAGGCGGACTTTTCAATATAAAAGGCGTTGAAAAAATCCGCGAAGTACAGCGGCTTGCCGTTGAAGAAAGCAGGTTGAAGATTCCTTTACTGTTTGGAATGGATGTGATTCATGGATACCAAACGGTATTTCCGATTCCATTGGGTTTAAGCTGTACATGGGATCGTGAAGCTGTAGAAAAAAGCGCCCGCATTGCCGCGCAGGAAGCAAGTGCCGATGGTATCAACTGGACATTCAGCCCTATGGTGGATATTTCACGCGACCCGCGTTGGGGACGCGTTTCCGAAGGCAATGGTGAAGACGCGTATATGGGAAGTGAAATCGCAAAAGCAATGGTACGCGGGTATCAGGGCGATAACCTGAAAAAGGATAACACCATTCTTTCCTGTGTTAAGCACTATGCATTATATGGCGCTCCGGAAGCCGGCCGCGATTATAATACAGTCGATATGAGTCGTCATCGTATGTACAATGAATATTTTCCTCCTTACAAAGCGGCAGTAGATGCAGGCGTGGGAAGCGTAATGGCATCTTTTAACGAAGTGGATGGCATCCCCGCCACAGGTAGCAAATGGCTTATGACAGATGTGTTGCGCAAGCAGTGGGGATTTGGCGGATTCGTAGTAACGGATTATACCGGTGTTACTGAAATGGTTGAACATGGAATTGGTGATACGGCTGAAGTTTCGGCGCGTGCATTGATGGCAGGAATAGATATGGACATGGTGAGCGAAGGATTGCTTACGACTATTGAAAAATCTATAAAGGAGAAAAAAGCCACCGTGGCACAACTCGATATCGCTGTTCGAAGAATTTTGGAAGCCAAGTACAAATTGGGCTTGTTTGAAGACCCTTATCGCTATTGCAGTACAACGCGCAGTAAGACTGAATTGTACACTGATGCCAATCGTAAGGTAGCAAGAACGATTGCATCTGAATCGTTGGTGCTGATGAAGAATGATAATAATCTGTTGCCCTTAAAGCGTGGCACTAAAATTTTGCTTACCGGGCCATTAGCAGATAATGCAGAAAACATGCCCGGAACCTGGAGTGTAGCCGCATTGTTTGATAAAGCCATTCCGGTTTTACGCGGTTTGAAAGAAGTTGGCGGCAGCAGCACAACAGTTACTTTTGTTCGCGGTAGCAATCTCGATTATGATCCTGTTTTTGAAGAACGCGCCGGTATGTTTGGAAAAGATTTGCGCCGTGATATGCGTCCATCAGCGGATATTATTGCCGAAGCAGTAGCAGCGGCCAAAGATGTGGATGTAATTGTAGCCGCTGTAGGTGAAAGCGCTGAAATGAGCGGAGAAAGCAGCAGCCGGACAAGCCTTGATATTCCGCAGGCACAAAAGGACCTGTTGATGGCATTGAAAAAAACGGGAAAGCCCATTGTACTTGTTTTATTTACGGGCCGCCCTTTGACCTTGGTTTGGGAAAAAGAAAATATCCCTGCCATTCTGAATGTGTGGTTTGCAGGAAGTGAAGCAGGACACGCTATTGCTGATGTATTATTTGGCGATGTAAATCCAAGCGGAAAACTCACTACTACCTTTCCGCAAAATATTGGGCAGGTACCTCTTTTTTATAATCATAAAAATACAGGTCGCCCTTTAAAAGAAGGGAAGTGGTTTGAAAAATTCAAGACGAATTACCTTGATGTTTCAAATGATCCTTTATATCCTTTTGGTTACGGATTAAGTTATTCAAAATTCTATTATGGCAATGTGAAAGTGAGTGCAACACAGCTTAAAGGCAATCAAACGCTTACAGTGAGTGTACCCATTACCAACAACAGTAAAGTGGCCGGCAAAGAAATAGTGCAGTTATACATCCGCGATGTGGTGGGTACTACCACAAGACCGGTAAAAGAATTGAAGAATTTTGAAAAAGTATTGATACAGCCGGGCGAAACAAAGACGGTTACGTTTACCATCAAGCCCGAAGATTTAAAATTTTATAACTACGATTTACAATTTGATTGGGAGAGTGGTGACTTTGATGTGATGGTAGGACCGAACTCGGCCGAAGTACAGATAACAAGGGTTAATTGGATGAAATAGTTTTCATTTTGCATATAAAATCAATGATATATGTTTAAGCGGGGGAAGAATGAAAATGTCATCGTACTTTTTTATAAAGTAAAATGGATGTTTTTTATTCTTCTCCTTTTTTTTGCCGGCATTATTTTTCCTGTAAATAAATTATTTGCACAAACGGAAACTACTTTTTTTGCAGCAGATAGTAGCCTGAAAATAATCTTCAATTTTAAAGACACCCTTTCGTGGCAATTGCTATTGCACAATGAAGTATTGATTGAAAAAGGATTGATACATGTACGATTACAGGATGGCAGCAAGCCAGGGATAAAGCCCACGGTAAAAAAAATACAAACAGCCATTACCGATGAACAAGTTGCTATGCCCTTGCCTTACAGGCAACCATTAATACGCAACCATTTTCGTCAAATTACTATTGAATTAAAAGATGATTGGCTGCTGGAATGCCGCCTGTATAATAATGGGTTTGCCTATCGAATGGGTTTTTCCAAACGCGATTCTATCATTGTTATTGCAGAAACGGCTCGTTGGCAGTTTCCGGAAGTACCCAACCTCTGGTATGCACATTACGATCCCCGGCTTGACGCAGATGCTTTTCACACAAGCTTCGAAGGGCAATACCGTTTGGCAAAGCTCGATACTTTTTCGCCTGCGCGGATTACCTATGCCCCTGCGCTTATGCGTTTTACAAGCGGTGCATCGCTGTTAATTTCCGATGCAAATCTTGTTAATTACCCGGGCATGCATTTGCAAGCTGCGGGTGCGCGGAGCATGCAGGGTGTATTTGCCGGATATCCCGAAAAGGAGCGTATGACCGAAGGCGAATTTCCTGCATGGGTGGTGGAAAAACGTGCACCATACATAGCACGGATAGCAGGGAAAAGTTTTCTTCCATACAGGGCTTTTTTGGTGGGGAAAACACCTATTGATATCACGGGAAATGATATGCTTTATCTACTCGGTGATGCTTCAAAAATTGCTGACCCTTCCTGGATAAAAGCGGGCAAAGGAACTGATGAATGGATTTGTGGTATCAACCTGTTTGATGTGCCTTTTATAGCAGGTGTAAATACCGAAACGTATAAATACTATATCGATTTTGCAGCGCGATTTGGTTTTGATCAGGTAATGCTGGATGCTGGCTGGAGCGATTATAAAGATCTTTTTACAATTAACCCTGCTATCAATATGGATACGCTGCTTGCTTACGGCAGGGAGAAAAATGTGCGGCTCATGTTGTGGACACTAAGCAGTACGCTCGACAGGCAACTTGATAGTGCATTGCAGCAATTTCAAAAATGGGGCGTGCAGCATATAATCACCGATTTTATGGATCGGGATGATCAACCCATGGTGCAATTTTATCATCGCATAGCCGAAGCCTGTGCGAAGCATAAAATTGCCGTTATGTTTCATGGTGCATTTCCGCCAAAAGGATTTAACCGCACATGGCCCAACGCCATTACGCAGGAAGGGGCAATGGGTGCCGAGTGGAATATTTGGAGCGAACTTGCTACACCTGCGCACAATGTGGCGCTTGCATTTACGCGTATGGTAGCAGGACCTTTGGATTATGAACCCGGGCTAATGCTGAATGCGCAACCGGATCAGTTCAGACCCATTGGTAAAAATCCCATGAGTATGGGAACGCGTTGTCATCAGCTTGCCATGTTCATTGTTTTCGATAGCCCCCTGCAAATTTTTAGCGGCAATCCTTCGCAGGCATGGCGCGAACCAGCCTTCATGGACATACTCGGTGCATTACCCGTTACATGGGATGAAACCCGCTACCTGCAAGGTGCGCCGGGGGAATATATTCTTGTTGCAAGACGTAAAGGTGCTGATTGGTATATTGCAGGATTAAATGGACCTGTCGAAAGGGATTTGAAGCTGGATTTGAATTTTGTTGGTAAAGGCTTCCATACTTTTACCGAAGTAAGGGATGGGATAAATGCCGGAACGTATGGTTCAGATTATACCATTTTGAATGGAGATTTAGATAGCGATAAGCCATATGCAGTAACCATGAAGCCGGGCGGCGGATTTTTATTGCAACTTTCAATAGAAAAGAATAAATGAGTGTAATGATGAATGTTCATTTTCGTGTCAGTATACAAAATGCAGTTCCGGTTTCTTCAGGACCATAAAAAAAATCAAACGAATACAAGCATTTTATATGATAAAAAAAATACTTATTTCATTTAGCTCAATTCTCCTTTTAAATTTGCAACTTATGGCGCAGGAAAAAATGTATTTGTACCCAAATGATACGGATACAGCACAGGGCTACCTGCTCATTTATAAAGCAGAAAGAAATGCACAGACTATTCCCGCTGCCGTAATTGTTATACCGGGAGGCGGTTATTCCCATGTGGCAATGGATCATGAAGGAAAAGATGTAGCCAAATGGATGAATAGTATGGGGCTTGATGCCTATGTACTTCGCTATAGGGTGAATAGCGAAAAAGGCCTGCACCACTATCCCGATCAGTTGAATGATGTAAAGGAAGCCATGAAATTAGTGCGCAAAACCAAATATAAAAACATTGGCCTAATGGGGTTTAGCGCAGGTGGCCATCTTGCAGGAACTTATTTGACTGAAAAAGGGCATATGGCAAATTTTGGTATATTGATTTACCCGGTAATTACTACAGATAGTCTTTACCGCCATAAGGGAAGTTTTTTCGCATTGTTGGGTAAGGAAGCCGGCACCAATCCTTCATCCCAGTTTTCTGTTGAAAAAAGGGTTACAAAAAATACACCACCCGTTTGGCTGCTTCACGCACGGGATGATAGTGGTGTGCCCTACCAAAATAGTACCCTGATGTATGATGCCATAAAACAGTATCAACCTGAATCCCAGCTTACCTTGTATGACAAAGGCGGTCATGGATTTGGTATGCGAACCTTACCGCATGAAACCGAGCAATGGAAGGCGCTTTGTGCAACATGGGTAAAGGAAATGTGTAGTAAATAAGCAACTTTCCTTGCTTGTTTAGGTGTGGGTTTCCGGGTCCTGACCAATCTTAATCAGGAAGTCGTAAAGACCTTCATCTTTTTGCAGACCCAGTTTTTTGCGGAGCCGATACCTGCTTAGCTCAACGCTTTTACCGGTTATGTGCATGAGTTGGGCAATTTCCTTGCTGGATAAATTCATCCTGAGGTAAGTACAAAGTTTGGTTTCAGTGGTGGTAATTTCAGGATACTTTGTTTTTAATGCTACCAGGAAATTACTGTTTACTTTATCAAAATGGTGGGCAAATTGTTCCCAACCCGAGTCGATGGCTTCATCATCTCCCAATGTTCGGATTAATTTTTTGAGTTCAGGTATGGATATTTCGCTTTTAAAACTCCTTGTTATTTTCAGCATTTCTTCCTTGATACCATTAATGATTTCAGCTTTTTGCACCAGATGCATGGTTGCAGAAGCAAGTTCAGCGTTCTGTAACTCGAGTTCTGTTTCCAATTTTTCATTTCTAAGTTTCACCAACTCTTTTTCTGCCTTATCCATTTCAAGCTGTTGCAAATATTTAAGTTTGGTTTGTTCAAGTGCATGCTTTTTATGTGCATTCAAGATCGTTTTTTGCTGGTAGGTATACAATGCATACAAAATACCTGCAAGTAAAATAGAATAGAAGATATATGCTAACGGAGTAAGGTACCATGGTGGTAAAACGGTGAAAACATATGCTGCAGGTTCCGATATATATCCTAAGTTATCCTTTGCTCTTACCAAAAAAGTATAATCACCCGGTGGAAGCAAAGTATATTCCTTTTCTGTACGCTTACTCCAAAATGACCAACTTTTTTCATACCCATCAAGCCGTACACTGTATTCCACTATTTGTTGTTGCCCATACGCTGGCGCTGAATATTCAAAATGTATATTTTTCCATCCGGGTTTTAAATCTGTTTTGGGTATATTAACTTCTCCGTTCCCGAAAAAGCCGGCAAAAATGAATTCTTCTTTGGAACCGGAAACTTTCAGTTTTCTTATATGGGCTTTAATATCAGGTTTGCTCTTTTTATACTTTGGATAATTTATCAGGTAAAAGCCCTTTTCGGCTGCCAGAATAACATTTTCGTTATTAAAAAAATAAATAAACTCAAATCCGTTTAAAAGATTATTGGTCAATTCCTGAATTGAAATTAACGTTGGGCTTTCGCCTTCAAAATCAACTACGACAAGGCTCTTATCATATACTATCCATAAATTACCTTTCGGGTCTTCTTTAATGTACCTGATATTTTTGAAAGGAATTAATGAATCCAAAGAAGGAGATGGTTTAAATTTCCTTTCTTTTTCATCGTATTTTAAAATACCATTTGGGGTGGTAGCAATTAAAGAATTTTTTATGTTGAAAAGGTAATTATTGTTGACGCCTTTTATGCCATGAAGCGCACTTATTTGTTCAAGAGAAAATGAATCGGGATAATTTTCATTAAGGGCTATTCTGAATATACCTTTATAAGGATGAGAAACCCAAATATCATTATTGAACTTAATTACAAACCTCGACGACTCGAAGGACAATGTTTTAGCTTGCTTTTTCCAGCCGCGGTCACCAAATGTAAAAAAAGATAATCCCCGGTAGGTGCCTGCTATCATGGTAGATGCCGGTAATACATTTTGCAGTGGAACAAAATTCCAGTACCCTGCTGTATAATCGTCATTTATCCATTTTCCATCCTTACGTAAATATGCCCCCAGGTGGTGCCCCATCAGCAATTGATTATTTATTTCGGTAAGGCTCCAAACCTGACCCTTTGTTTCCGGACTAAGTTTAAAGGGGCCGGGATTAATGCTAAGGTCTTCAGTGTTAACAATTTGCATTTGGTGTAAACCGGAAGATGTACCAGCATATAAGGTTCCGTTTTTTGCAATCACAGTATGGCCGGCACCCATTTTAGGCCCCTCAGGTAAAATTTTTCGGATAGGATCATTATGGGCAACATAATCAATCCCGTTTTCCAATCCCAACCAAATATTACCTGTTTTGTCAGCAGTTATACTTAATATATTTTGATTTTGAAGGCCGGATTCAAGATTATAATGGTATGTGGGGGTGCCCATCCTGTCAATGATATATAATCCCGCATTTCTTGTTCCAATTGCATAATCGCCATTTTCAAGGGATTCGATACTATTAATTTCACTTGTTATTTCCTTTTGAAACCTGATATTTTTAAGGGGTAGAGCTTTATTGCCAGTCAAAAAGTAAAGGCCGTGCTGATATGTTGCAATAAGTATAGTGTCCTTTTTGTAGGGCTTAATTCCTGTAATGATTATTTCATTTTTGAAATCAATACCCTCAAGAAAAGGTTTGAAAATGCCATCCTGAAATTTTAGTAGCCCGTTTTTAAGATCTTGCGCGAAAATTATTCCGTTGCAGGATCCTAAAAAACGCCAATTCCCTGTTTCATAAAAGGCAAATTTTTCACCATTCAAGTGTAAAATTTTATCTCTTACCCTAAAAAAAGTTTGATCTCCGGATGTTACAATATCCCATACATCATCAAAATTTCGCGCTGCAAGGGGTATTTTCTCCATCAGATCAGTGAACTTAGGTGTGCCATCCGGACGTGGTGAAAAATATCCAATCTCACCCTGACCACCCACATAAATCCGACCCTTGGTGCCTATAGCAACAGATCGTACTATGGTTTTATTTGGCAGATAAAAAATATTCCAATAAGTACCATCAAAACTGATGAGGCCATCATTGTTGGCAAAATAAGTATAGCTATTTTTATCCTGTGCTATTCTCCAGTTTTGCGTACCTCCACCATAGGTTTGCTTGGTGTAATTATTGATAGTGGGAATACCAATATTATATTGTCCCATACAGGAAATACAACTTAATAATCCAAATAGGACGAAGGATTTGTTCATAAGCAAACAACTTAGAATGATTTCTTGAGTATATAGCGATATAAATGTACCTGCTTTTGTTGATGTGGTAAAGATGTGTTTATTATAAATTGAAAATCAAACAGTTGTAAAATTATATAGTGTTTTTGATGTGGTTGATTTAATAGTAAGTTAATGTTGATCGGGTAGTTTTGTATTCAGATTTTTAATTTTTATTTAATTTTCTAACAAAACTATTGCAAAGCTTATGAAAAAAATTTTCCAGGCCTTTGGCATGCCTTTGCTAATGCTGGTCTTTATTACGCAATTATTTGCGCAAACCATTGAAACTTCAGGAAAAGTAACCGGCCCAGCCGGTGAAGCCTTATCAGGTGCCACAGTAAAGGTTAAAGGCACTCAAACTGCAACCACCACCAATGAAGAAGGTGTTTTCAGGATTCAGGTTCCAAAATCCGGCAGCATTCTCATTATTTCTTATGTAGGAATGACGGAACAGGAAATAACTGCAAATGGTAGTTTTTTAGCTGTCAGTTTACAGGTTGCAGATGGCGGTATGACTAATGTAGTAGTTACTGCATTGGGTATCAAGCGTCAGGAGAAGGCACTTGGTTATGCTACCCAAAGCGTAAAGGGAAGCACCCTGCAAACAGTTAAGGGGGTAGATGTTGCTACATCCTTAACCGGTAAGGTGGCAGGTATGCTGGTAAGGAACAGTCCTGAATTTGCGGCTGAACCCTTAGTGACCTTGCGGGGCGAAACAGTATCGCCCTTAATCGTAATTGATGGCGTACCTTATGGTAGCTTAACCCTGCGCGATATTCCGGCAGATGATATTGAAACGATCACCGTATTAAAGGGCCCGACCGCATCGGCGCTTTATGGTGAAAGAGGTGGTAATGGAGCCATAATGGTAACAACTAAAAGAGGGGCATCCGGTAAAGGACTCTCTGTTTCTTTTAACAGTAGCTCCATGTTTGAAGCGGGATACCTTGCCATACCGGAAAGGCAAAGTGTTTATGGACGCGTGGTAAATTCAGCCACCAATACCTATGCAAGTACAGGTGATGGATCATGGGGGCCTGCACTTGAAGGGCAATCTGTCATACAATGGGACCCCATTTCTAAAACTATGAAAGCCATGCCGTATTTGCCGGTGGGTGCAAATAACTTCCAGAATTTTCTGGAACAGGGATATATCTTAAATAATAACCTGAGCGTTGCGCAAACCGGGGAAATGGGCGGTTTCAGGGCGTCCGCTACTTGGGTGCAAAACAAAGGCACTTACCCAAATTCGCAGTTGGATAAAATGACTTATAGCGTAGGTGGAGATATTAAGGTAAAAAACTTTTCCCTTTCTACCTCATTGGCATATAATAAATATAAGTCGCCCAACCTTGGTTTTAGCGGATATACAGGCTACGACCCCATGTATCCATTACTTATATGGTCATCGCCCGATTGGAATGTAACGGATTACAAAGATTATTGGCTGGTACCTAATGAGGTACAGAATAGCAGCTATGCATCAGGCAATAATAATCCTTACTTCGATCGTAATGAAAGAACAAGGCCATATAATAAGGATTTATTCAACGGACAGCTTACCCTTAATTATGATATTCTGCCATGGTTGAAAATGACAGCAAGAACCGGCTTTGATAATTACAGTCAAACCCAGGATATTATCGTATCAAAAGGCAGCTTTCAGGGTGCCGGTGCTACTACCATGATACCGGGTGGTACAGAAGTGTGGGGCGAATCACAGAGAGGCTCATTCAATAAGGGCATCAGCCGTGGATTTAGTACCAATACCGAAGGTGTATTATCTGCCAATAAAAAATTCAATGATTTTACGGTTGATGGCTTTTTTGGTGGTTCTATTTTTTACAGGCAGGACGAGGGCATGGAGTCCCGTACAAGGGGTGGCTTGTCTATTCCAGGTTATTATTCCTTAAAAGCATCTATTGATCCCGTTATTACGGATGCTACCATTAGAAAAAGGCAAACAAACAGTTTGTTTGGAAAAGTAGGACTTGGCTGGCGTAATCTTGCATTTGTGGAAGCTACTTTCAGAAACGACTGGGTTTCTACCTTACCGGAAGCTACAAGATCATTCCTGTATCCTTCTGTTTCGGGAAGCTTGGTGCTCTCAGAACTTACGGGTACCAGTGATATATTGACTTTCTGGAAAGTAAGGGGTTCATGGACACAGTATAAGAAGCCCGCTGATATTTATGCCATTAATGAGGTGTATGGTATTGCTACCAATCAGTGGGGAACGCTTCCTACTGCCAATTACCCTACTACTATTCGTCCAGATAATATTTTCGCCGAATCTTTCAATACAACAGAAATTGGTACTTATGCAAGTTTCCTGAAAAACAGGATTAATCTTGACGTAACCGTTTATTCAAAAAAAGGTTATGATTTCATTCAAACGGCAAGCATAAGTCCTTCATCTGGTTTTACCGGAGTATATATTAACAACGATGAAGAGCGTACCCGTCAGGGACTTGAAATAACATTGGGGGCTACACCAGTAAAAACAAAAGACCTGAAATGGGACGTCGCGCTGAACTGGGCAAAATCGGTACAGAAATATACCCAAATGGATGAAACCTACTCCATTAAAGGAAGAGAATGGGTTGGTAAAGGAAAGCGGACAGATTATTATACCTACAATGAATATCAGACAGATAATTTGGGCAATATTGTTTATAACAATGGTGTGCCAACGTATAAACCTGTTGCTACCCTTGCAGGTTATTCTGATCCTGATTGGATTTGGGGTTTTAATACAACATTGGCTTATAAAAGGTTTACGTTAAATGTATCTTTTGACGGAAGAGTTGGCGGTCTTGCACAGTCCATTACTGAAATGTATATGTGGCGCTCAGGTAACCATCCCAATTCAATTACACCTGAAAGATATGCAGATCAGAAAACACCGGGATCAAAGAACTTCCTCGGAGAAGGTGTAAAAGTGGTATCAGGTTCTATTGTATATGATGCCAATTTACAGGTAGTAAGTGATACAAGGGTGTTTGCTCCCAATGATGTTTATACAACGTACAAATCTTATATTGAAGCATTGCATAAGGGCACAGCCTGGGGCGGTTCTCCCTCACCGGTTGATTTATACACAACCACTTTTGTAAAACTCAGGGAACTTTCTCTTACTTATCAAATCTCAAACAATATTGCCAGCAAAATTGCATCAAAGGGGATATCCGTTTCATTTGTTGCTCAAAATCTTTTCTATTGGGCAGAGCAATTTAAATATTCGGACATAGATGGGGGATCAGAAAATTTTGCCGACCCATCATTAAGGTATATTGGTATGAACCTAAGATTTGAGTTTTAAAAAATACCAAATGGTATAAACATTTAAAAAGTATAAAATTATTGCAATGAAAAAAATAATCATATATACGGCACTGGTTTTGGGTACCGTTTTAATGGGTTCCGGCTGCAGTAAGTTTGATGATATCAATACGAATCCTGATGCAACATCAAATGTGAATGCAGCTATGCTTGCAACCAACGTTATTCTGAAAAACCTGAAATTCCAGGGAAGGGATGCCATGGCTTATTTGTCTGATAACGGGATGGCGAAATACGTTGCATTTGCCAATCAGAGTATTATGCCATCGCAATACAATGCGTTGGGTGCCACTGATTTTGGTGGAATGACCATGTTGCCAAACGTTGAAAGCATGCTTGAATATGCAAAGGGCAGCGTGATGGAAAATTCTTATAAGGGCCTTGGAAAATTTTCAAGGGCCTATATGTTTTATAATATCACTATGAAAGTGGGCGATATTCCATATACCGGTACAGGTAATGGTAAATCGGGTGAAATAACGGTGCCCTACGATAAGCAGGAAGATGTAATGAAAGGGATTTTAGATGAATTGAAGGAAGCAGATGCATTTTTTGCAACAGGCGTAAAATTTGATGGTGACCCCACTCCTTATGCGGGCGATCCTGCAAAATGGAGAAGGGCTAGTAATGCTTTTGCATTAAAAATAATAATGTCTATGAGTAAAAAGTCTGAAACTAGTTCACTAAATCTAAAGCAGCGATTTACAGAAATAGTAAATTCCGGATTTTTATTAGGACCCACTACCGGTTATTTGGGGCTTAATTATTCAGCTACCAATGTTCATCCTATGTCGGGTACAAATGATTTGTTTACAGGCCGCACAATTATCAGTACTACAGTTATTGATAATTTGAAAGCATATAATGATAGAAGGCTATTCTATTTTGCAGATCCCGCTGGTGCAAAAATAACCGCAGGTATTCCTGAAAACAATCCAGATGCCTATGTGGGTGCACTTGTTTCAGATGATTATGATGATATAACTTTTGGCCATAGCTCGAAGCAGTATTCATTATTGAATTCAAGGTATTTGAAAGAAACCGCAGGCGATCCGCGTATGATAATGACGTATGCAGAGCAACAACTTATTTTAGCAGAAGCAAGAATTTTAGGTTGGATAAGCGCAGGAAGTGCCCAGGAATTTTATGAAACGGGTGTAAAATCTGCACTAGCATCCATTATGGCTACCAAGGCAAGTTATGCGCATGGTATGGAAATCAATAATGCATATATTAATGGTTATTTTACCGGCGAAGCAGCATTTAAAACTACTCCAAGTGAGCAATTGAAGCAAATCTGGATGCAGCGCTATTTTCTCAATTTTATGCAGGATCCTCTTTCTGCTTATTATGAATACAGAAGAACGGGTTTTCCTGTTTTTCCAATCAATCCGGCTACATCATTGAATACGAATAAGCCTGATGCTGTACCCATGCGTTGGCTTTATCCCGGTTCGGAGTACAATTACAACCGGACTAATGTTGAAAATGCAACAATAGCCCAGTATGAAGGGATTGATGAAATAAATAAAATAATGTGGTTGCTTAAATAATAATTTCACCCCGCATCATGCAAAAGAATGCGGGGTGTTTTTCTTAGGCCAATAGATGTTCTAAAACGGGTAACCTGAAATCCCCTCACACGGGACGGACACCCGGGCACGCATGATCATGTAGGGATTCCCTGCCTGGCAGCAGCAGGCATATGGCAAAAAATGCAGGCTTTTGTCTGCGCACAAAAGAAACCATATGAAAATAAAATATATATTTCTTATAACGTTTTTACTGTTGCTGTTTACGCACAGCAATGCGCAGCATAAAGGCTGGCAATTGATTTGGCAGGATGAATTTAATTACTCCGGCCTACCCGATACTACCAAATGGAATTACGATATCCGAGGCAATGAGTATGGCTGGGGTAACAATGAAAGGCAGTGGTATAATGTTGCTGAAAGAAAAAATACAGAAGTAAGTAACGGCACACTTAAAATCAGGGCCTTCAAAGATTCTGCAGGAAACAAGCCATATTCTTCTGGCAGACTTACTACTCAACATAAAGGCGACTGGAAATATGGGAAAGTAGAAGTAAGGGCCAAACTGCCAAAAGGAAATGGCACCTGGCCGGCTATTTGGATGTTGAGCACCGATAACAGTTATGGTGGATGGCCAAACAGTGGTGAAATAGATATCCTTGAGCATGTAGGTTACAGCCCGGATAGTGTATTTGCAACGGCACATACAAAAGATTTTAACCATATAAAAAGAACTCAGGTGGGTGTTAAAACCTTTCTTCCATCTGCTACTACTGACTTTCATTTGTATGGCTTGGAATGGGATGAGAGCGAATATCGCTGCTATGTAGATGGCAGGCATTATTTTACTTTCAGAAATAATGGAACCGGATTTGCAGCATGGCCTTTTGATCAGCCTTTTTATTTAATTCTTAACCTTGCTATTGGTGGAGGCCTTGGCGGTAAAAACGGTATTGATGATAGTTTGTTCCCGCACATATTTGAGGTGGATTATGTAAGGGTTTACCAAAAAGCTGCTACCGATTTAGGTAGTCTCATCAGGCAAAGGCAGGTAGTGGATACCAACCTTATACTTCCCCCATCGTGGGCTTTCGGTATGTTGTACGGCGGTTATACCAATCAGCAACAAACCATAGACCGTGTAAAACAAATCGTTCAAAAGGATTATCCTATAGATGCTTATTGGATAGACTCCTGGTTTTGGGATCATGCCAATAAGGGTAAGGGTCCTGCAAAATATATTGATTTTAAAGGTGATGATCTTGGCTACCCCAAACGGAAAGCCATGTGGAAATTTCTGCAAAAAAATAATATCAAAGGGGGTTTTTGGACATGGGATTGTATTCAGGAAACGGGAAACGAAGCTGCATATACTGAGTTTAAAAATAAAGGATTTTTTAAGAATATCTATATGAATAAAAGTTCATGGCACAACAGCAGCACCACAACTGCCATGTATGAAACCGATGGAAGCAAAAAGGGTACACCCACCGGAGATATAGATTTTAAAAATGCCGGGGCAGTAGAATTGTATAAGCAAAAGATGAAACATTTTTTTGATGAAGGCGCCGACTTTATCAAGCTCGATAAAACTTCTGAAATTGCTGTATGCAAAGCTATGTTTGAAATGACACAAGCATTTGGAAAGGAAACCAAAGGCCGGGGTTTTATTTTATCGCATACAGGCGGGCAGGAAAGTCCAGAATATAAAAAGTACCCTACCAAATGGACGGATGATACGCGCTCCGATTGGAACATTGAAACGCCCCTTGTAGACTTCCCTTCCTGGATACCTAAGGTAGCGCTAAAGGAGAATATTGCCATGTTTACCAATCCATCTAAAAAGAGTAGTGTAATTCCATTTCTTACCAATGACCTCGGTGGGTTTGATATGGGAAAAACAGATAAGCCCGAAGAAGAGCTGTATATCCGATGGATGCAGTTTTCTATGTTTAATCCCATTGTGGAAGTATTCAGCCAGCCGGAAAATCCTACTGCCAATATGGCCTGGAATTATTCGGAAAGGGCTGATACCCTCTTTAAAAACTATGCTCATCTGCGAATGAAACTTTTTCCATATATCTATAGCTACGCACATCGAAGCCGTATTGAAGGAAAAAATATGCTGGGAAAATTTCCTGATCAAATTTACCAATTCACCTTTGGTGATGAAATGCTTGTAGCGCCTGTATATGAGCGTGGCACTACAACACAAAAGGTTTTTTTGCCGGAAGGCCAATGGGTGAATTACTGGACCAACGAAGTTATACCCGGCAATCAGGTGCATACCGTTGCTGCACCGATTGAACAGATTCCCCTTTTTGTAAAAAGTGGTTCTATCATTCCTGTGCGTAATTATGCTTCTTCTATTGAAGCAGGTAATAATAAACTACTTACGCTCATGGTTTATCCAGGTGCTGATGGTAGTTTTTACCTGTTGGAGGATGATGGCACTAGTAATGAGTACCTTGTGGGTAAATATGCCGCTACACTTTTAGAATTGAAAGATGCAAAGCAGCAGTTGGAAATAATTATTAATCCTGTTGATGGAAGCTACATGAAAATGGCAGCTTCAAGAAAATGGAAATTGCATGTAGCCGATGCCCGCACACCTGATAGCGTAACCTGTAATGGTAAAAAGGTTTCTTTTAATTCTAATACAAATAATACACTTTCCATAGCATTACCCAAGATTAAAGTAAGTGAAAAATTAGTAGTTAAAATTGTTTTCAAATAGCATTTTTAATGAAGGTATTACATCATATATGCTGTAAATTGTGCTATTGTATTTCATTGCTATTTTTATTTCCGGCAATTTCATTTAATCAAGCGCTAAATAAGTATGTGAATCCATTTATTGGCACTGCCAACAATGGTAATACCTACCCCAATGCACAAGCGCCTTTCGGAATGATTTCCGCCGGCATTCAAAATCAGGATTATTGGAACAAACCTGTTTACTTCCCGATTTCCTATGTTTATGGTAGTAAAACTTTTTATGGGATAAGTCATACCAACCTTAGTGGCGTTGGTTGCCCCGATAAGGGGAGTGTTATTCTATTTCCTCAAAATGGAAAAGCAGATTGGCAGGCTTTTTCATATGGCGATTCAGTAGCCAACGAACAGGCAAAACCCGGATGGTATCAATGCAGTTTACCCAAAAAAAACATTCAGATTAATTTATATGCATCCAAGCGGTCATCGCTCGATGTATTTGAATTTGGAAATAATAATAATAATGCCACACTGGTACTGCATGCAGGTAGAAATTTAAGCCGTGCCGTTGGCGGAAATGTTTACAAGGAAAGTGATTATGCATTATCGGGCAAGATAACAGAAGGGCAGTTTTGCGGGCGTTCTTCACTTAGGTTTTTATACTATTACATTGAATTCGATCAAAAGCCGTGGCAAATTAATTTTATAGAAAAGGGTATACCACGAGCAAATGGAACACATATGATTGCCGGTGACGATATAGGTGTGGAAGTAAACTTTGGAAATACTAATAAAGTAAAAGCAAAAGTTGGCCTGAGCTATGTGAGTATTGCTAATGCAAAACTAAACGCTCAAACCGAAATACCCGGTTGGGATGAAAAGGAATTACTGAAACAAACACAAAGTACCTGGGAAAGTTACCTTTCAAGGATTGAAGTAAAAGGTAATGTATTTGAAGATAAAGAAAAATTTTATGCGGCACTCTATCATGTATTACTGCATCCCAATATTATACAGGACGTAAACGGAGAATATCCCCTGATGGGCGAGCAACAAGGTATTGGAAAAATGAAAAATGGTGACAACAGGTATTCCACATTCAGCCTGTGGGATACATATCGAACAGTACATCCTTTATTAACGCTTGTTTACCCCGAAATACAGCAGCAAATGCTCCGAACCATGGTAGATATGTATAAGGAAAGTGGATGGTTGCCCAAATGGGAAGCAGGTGCGGGTGAAAGCTATACCATGGTGGGCGATCCGGCAGCGATTGTTATAGCAGATAGTTACCTGAAAGGCATCAAAGATTTTGATATTCAATCTGCTTTTAAGGCAATGCTTAAGCATGCCGATACAAGCTTATATGGTAACCATATGCGGCCCGGTTATCGCAGCATGCTCAAATATGGTTACATACCCAATGATGATAAAGGTGGCAATTATGTTTGGGGTTCAGTAAGCACTTCGCTTGAATATTACTATGCTGATTGGTGTGTGGCGCAAGTGGCAAATGAATTGGGTAATAAAAATCTGTTTGAAACCTTTTATAATCGCTCGCAGCAATTTGTTCAATATTATGATAAGAACCTTCAGTTGCTTCGGCCCAAGCTTAAAGATGGCCGTTGGTATGAGCCTTTCAATCCACTTGACGATTCAAAAGAATTGGGTTGGGTTCCAAGTGGTGGCATTGGTTTTGTGGAAGGACACGCCTGGCAGTACACCTGGTTTGTACCGCACGCTATGCCAAAATTGGTAGAACAAATGGGCGGGCCGGAACCTTTTGTAAAGCAATTACAAAAATGTTTCGACAGCAGTTATTTTAACCTTAGCAACGAACCTGATATGGCCTATCCTTGGTTGTTTAATTATGTACCTGGCGAAGCATGGAGAACCAATAAAGAAGTTAGCAAATGTGTAAATAAATATTTTAATACAAGCCCTGCTGGATTGCCGGGTAACGATGATTGCGGAACGTTAAGTGCATGGCTGATTTTTGCCATGATGGGCTTTTACCCCGATTGTCCGGGCAGTTTGCAATACCAAACCAATTTACCGGCATTTGATGAAATCAACATAACCCTTGATCAAAAATTTTATCCTTTACAAAGAATAAATATCAGTAAAGTTAAGAATCGCTCTTATCTGAATGGAATAGCTACAGGTCCCGTAATTTCACACCAACAACTTACCGGTTTATGAATGATGCATTTTGTTAAGGGTTGCTGCAAAAAGATATTCGATGATTAAAAAAATATTCATTCCAATTTTCCTCCTTTTTTCCATACACGGGTGGGCACAGGTAAAATGGGATGATACCGAAAGCAAGAATTGGCCGGAAGCATTTAAAAAAGTAAAAATTATATCGTCATTCGATGTAAGTGAACAGCCCTGCATTGTCTATGCAAGTAATAGCAGCAAGCCGCAGCCGTTGGTGGTGAGCCTTCATAGCTGGAGTGGCGATTATCTGCAAACCGATAGTATTGCTTTGGAAGTAAACAGGCGCAACTGGAATTACATTCACCCCGATTTTCGCGGACCCAACAATAAGCCACTTGCTTGTGGAAGCGATGCAGCTATTCAGGATATTGATGACGCTATTCAATGGGCATTGAAAAATATGAATGTTGACCCCAAAGAAGTACATATTATTGGTTCATCGGGTGGTGGATATATGACTATGATGTGTTATATGAAATTAAAGTATCCTGCAAAGAGTTTCAGCAGTTGGGTTGGCATCAGCGATTTGGAAGCATGGTATTATGAAAGCCTTGGTCGCGGACAAAAGTATGCAGGTGATCTTTTGAAATGTGTGGGCGATAGTACATTTTTAAATATAGGTGAAGCTCGCAAACGTTCTCCCTTACATCTTCTCTTACCAAAACGAAAGGCAACGCTTCATTTGTATGCCGGCATTCATGATGGTTACAAGGGATCTGTTCCCATCACACAAACCATGCATTTTTACAATAAGGTAGTTGCAGCACAAAAGAATATTAACAAGAATGCAATGGTTTCAGAGAATGAATTGTTGAAACTTGCAGTAAGACGGATTTCAGAAAATCCATACACTTACGATCTGGGTAAAAGAAAAGTACACCTGCATAAACAATCGGGTCCGGTTTCCCTCACTATTTTTGAAGGTGGGCACGAAATGGTTGTATCGGTTGCTACCAATCTTTTACCTGTTTATACAAAGGATGTACACAAACCATTGCATGTGCTTGCCATTGGCGATAGTAACGGCGACTTGCCCGGTGGATGGGTGCATCGGTTGGAAAAGGAAGTGCCATGGATTAAGTTGATCAATGCAGCAAAATCCGGACGTACCATCGGCTTTGATAATAACAGGGACACATCTCTGAACGAACGAAGATTGCTGGAACAACATTTGCGCAAGGCAAAGGCAGCTATGGATGGAAAAGTTGATTGGGTAATTGTTGCACTTGGCACCAATGATGCTAAAGCCGATTTTGACGGCAGGGAAGATGAAGTAATAGCTAACTATCAATGGCTGCTTGATGGAATTATATCATTTAAAAAGGAACAGCAATTGAATTACCGGGTTTTAGCTATTTTGCCACCACCCATTGAAGGTAATGCAGATACAGAAGGTAAATATGTGGGTGCTAATAAGCGGCTATTATATTTTAATCAGGCTTTTGGAAAATTGCTAAAAGAAAGGGGGATTTTTACAATTGATGCATTTGGAACCTTTTCTAAATGGGAGCATTCATTTACTACCGATGGTGTGCATTTGAACGAAAAGGCGCAAAACCAATTATCAATGGATATTCAATCGGTACTCTTTCAATAGTAAACTGCGTTTCCCGTGATCTCTCCCGCAAGGGACCTTTCGGGAAAAGCAACATTAAATGGAAAAATTATGTCAATCAGCTTTAACTATTCTCATCAAAATTTATTTTTGACAGCGATTACCTTTTCAATGTTTTTTGTACAATGCAAATCAATCAAAATGGGGAATAAACAACCTGGGAGCAACTTTGCAACGAATGGGGTAATTGCCCACCGTGGCGCATGGAAGCACACCGGGGCTCCGCAAAATTCAATGGCTTCATTAAAAGCAGCTATCGATTTAGGTTGCGCAGGTTCCGAATTTGATATTCACATGACCGCAGATAGTGTACTCGTAATATATCATGATGCCGATTATTTTGGCATTCCTATTCAAAAGGAAAATTATAGCATGCTCGCAAGTAAGAAATTGGCCAATGGCGAGTCTATTCCTTTGCTGGAAGATTTTATAAAGGCAGGTAAGTTACAAACACAAACGAAATTGGTGCTTGAAATAAAGCCTTCTGTTAAAGGAAAAGAATGGGCGCTTGCTACGACAAAAAAAGTTGTACAAATGGTAGCGCAAATGCAGGCACAGCATTTAAGTATTTACATAAGTTTTGATTATGAAATTTTATTGGAAATATTGCGCAACGACCCACTTGCAACGGTACAATATCTTAAGGGTGACAAATCCCCGGAAACACTAAAGGCCGATGGTATAACTGGCTTGGATTATCATTATAATCTATATGAAAAAAATAGTCAGATAATTGATGTATCAAAAAATCTTGGATTGCAATTAAATGCATGGACGGTAAACACAATGGAACAAATGGAATGGTTCTCAATAAAAAGATTCGACTACATAACTACAGATGAGCCTGAAATTTTATTAAATATGAAAGGAAGTAGATAAATATTCAACAAATAGGTACATCGAATTTTGAATCAATTGAATCGTATGCATACCCTATGCAAGCCAATCACTGAAAAGATAATCGTATAATGAAAATATTTATTCCAATTATTACTATATGCCTTATTGCTTATGCTGGCATGGCCCAATCCTATTCAGTGCTACGAAGGGTTGATTCCCTTTTACAATTAATGACCCTCGAAGAAAAAGCCGGACAACTCAATCAAATAAGTAATCCCTTTTCATCTACAGGACCTATATCGGCTGCCGGCAATTTTCAGCAACAAATTAAAGAAGGAAAAATAGGCAGCATGCTCAATATGGTGGGGGCAGCACGCACACGGCAGTTGCAGGAATTGGCGCTGCAAAGCCGGTTAAAGATTCCGTTGCTCTTTGCGCAGGATGTGATTCATGGATTCCGAACCACTTTCCCCTTACCGCTTGCCGAAGCGGCAACATGGGACCTTGCTGCAATGGAACGAACGGCGCGTATGGCGGCCATTGAAGCTTCTGCTTCAGGTATTCACTGGCTGTTTGCCCCTATGGTAGATATTGCGCGCGATCCCCGCTGGGGAAGGGTAATGGAAGGCGCAGGCGAAGACACCTACCTTGGGAGTTTAATAGCCGCAGCAAGGGTAAAGGGCTTTCAGGGTGCGGGGTTGGGCAGCCCCGGTTCGGTAATGGCTTGCGCAAAGCATTTTGCTGCCTATGGGGCAGTTGTTGGTGGCCGCGATTACAACAGCGTGGACATGAGTGAACGCCAACTCCGGGAAGTTTATTTACCGCCCTTTAAAGCCGCAGCCGATGCAGGCGTGGCAACTTTTATGAATAGCTTTAATGACATCAATGGTGTGCCGGCAACGGGCAGCGCCTTGCTGCAGCGAAAAATACTTAAAGGCGAATGGAATTATAAGGGCTTTGTAGTTAGCGATTGGAGTAGCATTGGTGAAATGATAGCACATGGTTATGCGCTGGATACAATTGATGCAGCACTGAAAGCTATTACTGCCGGTAGCGATATGGATATGGAAAGCCATGCATATATCAGCCACCTGCCTGCATTAATAAGGGAAGGAAAGGTGCCGGTTACATGGTTAGATGAAGCAGTGCGAAGGATACTTACAAAGAAGTTTGAGATGGGATTGTTTGAAAATCCTTTTACATACTGCAACGAGGCGGAGGAAGTAAAGCAATGGAATAATAAGGCACATCTTGCCGAAGCACGGAACATAGCAGCAAAGTCTATTGTTTTGCTTAAAAATGATTCGCTCGCCGGTACCCAAAAGGCGGTATTGCCTTTACAAACCTCGGGGCAAAAAATTGCGCTGATTGGCCCGTTGGTAAAGGCTAAAAGTGACAACCTCGGATTTTGGTCATTTGACTGGCCTGATGACAGTACACGGATTGTTTCTCTCTGGGAAGGCGTAAAAGCCGCTGTAAAAGATGCTACACAACTGCTGTATGCAAAGGGGTGTAACCTGAATGACACCGATACGCTTGGATTTGCCGAAGCGGTGAGGGTTGCTATGGAGGCAGATATCATTGTAGTAAGTGTGGGCGAAATGCGCGGAATGAGCGGTGAAGCCAAAAGCCGTAGTGTGTTGAACTTACCGGGCGTTCAGGAAAAATTAATTAAAAGACTGGCTGCTACGGGAAAACCTTTGGCAGTGATGATAAGTGCCGGAAGGCCTTTGATAGTGGGTGATATTGCCGCTCAATCACCGGCACTTGTGTACACATGGTGGCTTGGTACCGAAGCAGGAAATGCTATGGCTGATGTGTTGTTTGGCAGCTACAATCCTTCAGGCCGTTTGCCTGTAACCTTTCCGCGCACGGAAGGGCAAATACCCATTTATTATAATTACCTCAACACCGGCAGGCCCTCCTTATCAGAAGCCGATCGTAGCTACACATCGGGCTATATGGATTTGCCAAAAAGCCCGCAGTATGCATTCGGGTATGGCTTGGGCTATGGTGCCGTAATCTATGGTGCACCGCAGGTAAGCAATGCATCGCCAAAGGGAAATGAAAGTATGGAAGTAAGGGTGAACATTTCTTACAACGGAACCATTCCCCGCACCGAAACGGTGCAGTTGTATATCCGCGACAAGGTGGCCTCCGTTAGCCGTCCGGTGAAGGAACTAAAAGCATTCCAACAGGTAACTTTACAACCTGGTGAAAAACGCGAATTGGTTTTTACCATCACCACCGATGATTTACGTTTTTACAACAGCGAACTTGAATATATATGGGAGCCCGGTGCTTTTGATATCATGGTTGGGCCGGCATCGGATAAGGTGCAGGGGGTTACGGTAAATTGGG
>JBGSLS010000033.1:0-217847 GCA_041740575.1 Chitinophagaceae bacterium
ACACATGAAATCCCCACGAGCTGCCGCACACCCAGCCCAAATGATCATTGGGGATTCTATGTGACAATTAAAAACCAGCAGCCGATAGGCTGCGCACTAAAAATGAACACATGAAATCCCCACGAGCTGCCGCACACCCAGCCCAAATGATCATTGGGGATTCTATGTGACAATTAAAAACCAGCAGCCGATAGGCTGCGCACTAAAAATGAACACATGAAAAAGCTACTCCCCACTATTACTTTTTGTTTGCTTGCAGTTGCAGGAAGTGCCCAAAATGTAGGCATAGGTACACCAACACCTAACCCACGTGCCATATTAGATTTAACCAGCACCAACAAGGGCTTTCTGTTGCCAAGGGTAGTGCTTACGGGTACCACCGATAATACTACTATACCCAACGCACCCTACGGCCTTATGGTTATAAACCTAAGTGAACTTGAAGCCGAAGGTGCTGGCATTTACATGCAAACAGGTACACCTGCTGCCCCACTATGGCGGCGTCTTGGCCTGGCAAGTGGTGGCTGGGCCCTGCAAGGCAACAGCGGCGCATCAGGAGCAGTGCTTGGGCATTTAGACAGCAGGCCACTTCAGTTTATAGTAGGGGGGACGCATGTGGCCCGCCTTGGCAGCAACAGTAATATTTTACTTGGCCTTAACAGTGGTACTGCCCTGCCACAAACCGTCGATTTTAATAGTTATAACAATATTGCTATCGGTAATAATGCCATGACAACTGCCACTGCCGGAGCCTTCAATATTGCCATTGGCAACGGGGCGATGAACGAAGCCAACGGAGGAATTACTGGCATTGCAATTGGAGGTGGGGCCCTCAACAAACAATCAGTCGGAGCCAGCGAAAATATTGCCATTGGTTTTTCTTCACAAAACGCTACTTCTTCTGGCGGTAACAATATTAGTATCGGCCGTCAAAGCCTTTCTAGTAATACAACAGGTAGCAACAATTTGGCCATTGGCGTTAACGCTCTATCACAAAATGTTGGAGGCGGTAATAATATAGCTATTGGAAACAATGCAGGCCAAAGTGAAACGAGCTCCGACAAACTTTACATTGAAAACACCAACGCCAACAAAAACAACGCCCTCATTTATGGCGATTTTGCCGGCGATAGCCTGCTGCTGAATGGTAAAACGATAAACAGAAATAGTTTTAATATAAGGGGTGCTAATGCACTTGAACTAGGCTATGGCGCCAGCAATAAACAAACTGACGCCGGCAAAATTTGTTACGGCTGCTTTGGCGACCCCGCCCATTGGCTAGGTATTGTGGGTGGTGGTTTACAGGCCAATAATGGTAACGACCGTGTAATAAAATTATGGAGCGAAGGCGGGCTAAGGATACGTGGTAATGCTATGCCCGATTTTGGATCAACCTATACACTAGGCAACACCGCTACTCCATGGCGCAGTGCTACTACCGATTCAGTTCGCAGCAATGCCTATATGCTACGCAATAGTGCAATGCACATTGTGGGTGCGTCAGGCGAACTGGTTTTCAGACTGAATAATACGGATATCGCCAAAATAAGTTCAGGGGGCATTGCTCCTGCTGCAGATAACGACATTTACCTCGGAAACCCATCGCGGCGCTTTGTATCCGTTTACGCTACAATTGGCGTTATTCAAACAAGCGATGCCAACCTGAAAACGAATATTCAACCCACACATTACGGATTGGACGAAGTACTTGCCTTAAACCCGGTAGAATACAATTGGAAAGATAGTCCTTCAGGTGAAAAAATGGTTGGCTTGCTGGCACAGGAAGTACAAAAAATTATTCCTGAAGCGGTGGTAACACCCCAGGATGGAAGTGCACTTGGTATGAAATACACCGAGCTGATACCGGTGCTGGTAAAAGCAATTCAGGAGCAGCAAAAAAAGATTGAAGAGCTGGAAAAGGCATTGAAAAAATTACAAAAATAAATATGCGAAATCTTTCAGAATAAAAATAAAATTGTGTCATTTTGAATGTAATACCCATATAATTTGGCTGGAGATGGAAAGCATGCCTGCAAAAAATTATTTTATTAGTTGCAAAAATTCATCCTTTCTTCTTCGCGAAACATCCACCATAGTGCCATCGGTAAGTTCAATGCTGCCACCATCACCCTTAATGTATTTTTTTATGTACAAAAGATTGATAATGGCTGAATGATGTACCCTGAAAAAATGGGCTCCCAATAAAATATCTTCAAATTCTTTCAGGGTTTTGCTAGCCACCAACTTGGTGCCGTTTTTAAAAAAAATATGGGTGTAGTTGCTGTGCGCTTCAAATCGAATGATTTCATCCAACTCGAAAAAATGGAGCGCATCCTGTGTATGAATGGCTATTTTTTTAAATCCTTCTGCTTTGCCTTGCAATTGGTTCAACAGTATTTGTAACTGTGTAGCCGGTGAGGTAACATCGGTGCTTTCCTTTTTTTCTTTCAATAACACAAACCGGTTTACTGTATCCTTTAGTTCTTCAATGTCAATAGGCTTAAGCAAATAATCGAATGCACTGAATTTAAAAGCCTTGATAGCATATTCGTTGTAGGCCGTTGTAAAAATAATAGCACCTGAAAAATTATTTAATTGTTCCAGCATTTGTAATCCATTCATGTTGGGCATTTCAATGTCGAGAAAAACTACATCAGGTTTTCTCTGCGCTATGGCAGTAAGCCCTTCTATGCCATTGGCCGCTTCGCCTACCACCTCTATTTGCGGACAATATTCCACCAATTTTTGTCGTAGCGATTTCCGGCTTTTCGATTCATCATCAATAATAAGTGCTGTGTACATGATCGCCATTTATGTTATGAAAGATGCAGGGTTACATTTACTTGTGTTCCTGCTGCTGTGCCATCTTCATGCTTCAAATCTATTATTGCTACCCGGTTATTTTTATCGGGGTTAGCCAGCTTAATCCTGTTTTCGGTAATTTCCATCCCATAACTGCTATGTTGTGTTTTTTGTACCTGTTTGCTAAAGGCCCTGCCCACACCGTTATCTTTTATGCTGTACAAAAGACTTCCATCTTTGTAGAAAATGGTAATTTCCAACCATCCTTTTTTATTGGTTAAATGTCTTAATCCATGCAATATGGCATTTTCAACATATGGCTGAATAATGAGTGATGGTACTTTTATATCTTTTTGCAGGATAGAATCATCCATGTTTATTTTCCAGTCAAAATTTCCATCCATCCGCATGTGTTCAAGTTCAATATACCATTCGAGTGTTTTAATATCTGTTTGCAGTGATACAGTATTGGTGCGGCTTCCGTCGAGTACATTTCGAATTAATTTGGCAAATTTATTAAGGTAGGTAGTGGCATTGTATTTGTCGCCATCCTGCACCATGGCATCAATGCAATTAATGGAATTAAATATAAAATGCGGATTCATTTGTGCGCGCAAGGCGGCCATTTCAGTTTCCGATATTTTTTGTTTCAGTGATGCTTTTTCACGTATAGATGAAATTCTTTTTTGGGTAAAAAAATAAATGCCAGTTCCTATACCAATGGCTACTAATGCCAGAAACCAGCCTCTTTGCCAAACCGGTTTTTCTATCATCCAGGAAATGGTTTGCCAGTTCTTTTTTTTGGTATCGCTTTGCTCCCGAATCATCAAATGATAATTGCCAGGTTCAAGCCTCGAAAATGAAATTATGCTTCTGTCTTCCATACTATTCCATTGATCTTCATTTTCAAACTTATATTCAATAATGGGCTTACTAGCGGCGGAGCGATCCACATAACTGAGTCTTATGGTTACATCATTTTCCCATGAATTTACCTGAATGGGTGTTGAGAAGTCAATCGCTTTTCCCATTATTTCAAACTTGTCAATCATTAATGTTCCTGAAGCTTGATACTTATTGATTTTAGAACCATCAAAGCGGAATAGGCCGTAGGAAGTAGCCATATATATCCATCCATCGCTGCCGCATTCCAGGTTTTGTGGCTTTACCAGGTCTTTATGCGAAAAATTGGTAATGCTTAAATCCTTTCCCGAAATCCTGGAAACACCCTCACCGGAAATAGTCCATAAGTTACCCTCTTTATCGCGGTTAATAATAGAAGTATAATTGGAAAGTAACCCTTCTTTTTGTGTGATCAGTTTGATTTGTTTTGAGGTAGGGTTATAAATTCCGATGCCATTATTGGGATCTGGGAAAACGATTTCACTTCTATTGTTTAGAACAATTTTTGCTGGTTTTAAACTTGTTCCAAAATATACAAGGGGGTGTTGTATCCATATATTTTGACCATCGGGCAATGCAAAAAGTCCCTGATTTTCTTCACTTATCCATAAGGTATGTGTTGCCGGGTCAAATTCAAGCCCTGAGAATATGCCATTTTCCGGAAGACCTTTCACTTTGTATTTTTCAAAGGCATAACCGTTGGGTGCCAGCTTGTACAGGCCGTTGTTTCGCATCCTCAACCAGAGGTTGCCGTTTTTATCCTCTGCAAAATTTCTTGGAAGAAGGCCAGACAGAAATTCATTTTCACCTTCAAGGGAAACATTGCGCCAGGCGGTTGCCCCATTTTCAAGAAGGTAAACATGGTTTTCTGTACTTAACCATTGGTTGCCTTTTTTATCGGTAACAAAATACCTTAGTACACCTGTTACCCCGGGAAGAATTTTAACCCGACCGCCCTTTACTGTGGTGGAGTACACCACAGGAACCCCATAATTATTGGACAGCACAAGGTTATCTTCCGCTCTTACCTGTATGTTACTGAAAGTGCCATCAAAGGGGTTTGGTGGGGTGATGTTTTCAAGCATTACCTGTTCCTTTTTCAGCAGCAGCAAGCCATTGTCCGTACCAATCCAAAGATGCGCTCCATCGGCAAGCAGGTATTGCAAATTCAATTCACGGTTGTAAGGAAAAGGAGATAGTGCAAAAAGTTTTGATGTGGAATTTGAAAAAAAACCAATGCCAAGGTCACTTATCATAACCATCCAATCACTATTATAGGGTTGAATGCAGCGTATTGGGTCGTAAGTTGGTGTGCTTAGCCATTCTTTGCCGGTTCGGTAAGTTTCCAGGTAGTCGCCCGATTTTTCATAAAAAATGGTCATCCCATCGTTGAATGAGCTTAAAAAAACACGATGATTCAGGGTGTCAACATATGAAATACCAAGTCCCTCCACATTGGTAAGCCCCGCTTGAATTATTCGTGAAAGGTTACCCTTCTTCCTATCTATGAAGTATAATTTTCCTTCCCCGGCTAACCAAAGATTTCCTTTTCCCGCATTTTTTATACCCATAATTCCTTTCAGGATACCGGAATTAAAAATGTCTCCTGCTCGTTTTAAAGTTTTCTCATAGCTCAAAAACGTTTTGGATGCCTTATTGAAAATGGCAATTCCATGCTGATTGCCCAACCAAATTTGTCCGGCCCCATCATCTTCCATTACCGAAAAATTTCCCTGGTAGTTCTTAAAATCAGGCGTAATAGGGTAGTTGGAAAATTGGTGGGTATTTGCGTGGAACACACTGAGACCAAGTGCATGAAGCACCCAGATATTTCCATCTATGTCGCATAGAATATCCGAAATAAAATTATGGCCTATGGAAGCAGAATCTCCAGGCTTATGAAAAAAGTTGGTGAACCTCCGCCCATCAAAACGGGATAAACCATTGGCCGTACCAATCCATAAATAGCCGGATGAGTCTGTTTCGAGGTTGATTACGGTATTGTTGCATAAACCGTTGGCTGTTGTAAACAGGGTAGGGTTAAAAGTTGGCAGGGTTTGTCCGAGTACGGCAATATTGCCCCAAAGCGTAAGCAATGCCACGCAAAAGGGAACTATTTGCCTTTTTTCCAGGTAAGTGGTATGGGTACCGTTATGGTTGAAAAATATCATGTAGTTAATCACAGAAAAAAAGGCATGCCATCATTTGAAGTAAAGATAAGGTTGATCTTACAAGTCTATTTCAGCCCGAATTGTTTCATAATCGATTGCTTCTCTTCTTCAGCATTATCAAACCTTTTTAGTCCAAACTTATTTGTCAGTTTCCCAATTTCATCTTTAAATTTTTGAGAACCCCGTGGGTAACCGTTTTCAGGTGTAAGGTTATGAAAAACTGCTTCGAGGTATTCTTCGAAAGGCTGATTGAAATACATATCAAAAAAGCGAAGTGGTTTATCGCTTGCGTTCCAGAAAGTGTGTTTGAGCATGCGTGGACGCATGTGCCAACCGCCCGCTTCAACGTGTACAATATCATCTCCAACCAAAACACTTGCCGTACCATCTACCACATACATCAGTTCATCCAGTTCAAGGTGGTAATGCGGTGCCGGTCCCATGGTTTTGGGTGCAACCGCACATTCTACATTGCTGTAAACCCCACCTGTCATGGCAGAGCGAACCCAAACTTTTATATCCATATTGCCTTTATGGTCAAGCGGTGGGGCAGGGGGCATCAATACCGGCTTAAGTGTATCTCCAATCGGATGTTGGATTGTTTTGCCAAATGAACTGCCAGCCAAACCTGCCAGTGCCGACATAAGCCCCGCTTTCATTACAAAGTCTCTTCTTTCCATTTTCATTTATTATTTATTGTTTATTATTTATTATTGGCTGACGCACTAAAAAATGTGCTCATACTTATTTTACAATTTCCCTAATTCAATATTCATTTCCATCAATTCATGTATTCAATTATTCATGTATTCTATTATTCATGTATTCTATTATTCTCAACCTTAACCCTTCGACAAGCTCAGGGCGGCGCCTTAACCTTAACCTTAACCTTAACCTTAACCTTACCCTTACTCCCCATTCACAACCTTCCCTCCATACTTAAAAACAAACTTCCCCGCATCCGTTCCCGCATTTCTTATTCTAAAAAATCCCGATGCAAAAACAGGTTCATCAATTATTTTTTCAGCATTTCCCGAATCATTTATTTTATAAATACTTACCGCACCATAATCCGGTATAAAAAATTCAAGTGCATCACCATCTATCCGGTAATATGCTACATCCTTTCTTGGTTTATGTTTATAGGTATCCAATTCTTCAATAATAAGTAAGTCATTTCCTGTGTTTCCGCTATCACTCAATAGTTGTAAGCCTTGCCCGCATGGCCCGAGGTAAGCTCTAAACTTTGTACCTGCATCTTTTACTTCCATACCGGTGGTCAGGGTAATGCTGCCGTTTGACTTGTAAACCAATTGGGTACCTATGCCGCCAACTGCTTGCTGGGAAGCTGTTATCGAACTGCTTGCTTCAAAATTGTTACTGCCCCTTATTTCACCATTTAACGAAAGATTGGTTGCACAGGGACTATACAAATCGCTTTCCCAAATGCCCCTGCCAAAGGTGGCGGCACGTATTTTTCCTGCCGTAAAATTTACGAGTAAATCATTGACCGGGCATTTGGGCAGCCCGTTAAAAAAGGTTGTCCATGGCGCGTTAATACTGGCTTTGTAAAAAACACCCAACTCATTGCCAATGTAAAGACTGCCTGCATAACCTGATGCTATGCTTAGTGTGGCCACATTAGGAAGATCTGTTGTAATATTCGTCCATGATTCTCCAGCATTGCTGCTGTAATATACTTTTTCACCATTCGTAAAACCACTGATGGTAAAATAAACAACCCCTGAATTTGCTTGCGATACAATAACATCCGAAATGCTGGTAAGATTTGCAGGGAATCCGGTTTTACCACTCAAGTCTGTCCACGTATCGCCGCTGTTATCACTCCGGTAAAATTTATTTCCATTGGCTGCATAAAAGCGGGTGGAGGAAGAAGGACAGCTTACCAGTGCACTATTTCCTGCTGCTCCTCGGTTTGCCCAGGTTCCATTTACGGGATCTCGTTTAAAAATACCGTTACCATAACCAGCCAGTATTTCTTGCACATTATTGATGTTGTGGGTAAGTGTCGGCCAACTAGAATCAGTACCCATTGGGGTTATGGAAGTTTTTGTTGCGCCACTATTGGATGACATGTTTATGTTCCCATTTGATGAGAACCAGATATTGGCCACATTATTTGGGTCAATAATGGCACTTCGGCCATCGCCTCCACCTACGTGCTGCACTACAAATCCTGAATTATTCCGGTACATTGTTCCATTGTCCTGTGTGCCGCTTATCCAATGGTTTGGGTCGGCTTCTATACCAGCGAGTTTGTAAGGTTGCAAAATATTTAAACCATTCCAAATGTTAGTCCAGGTTACGCCGTGATTGTCACTATAACTAACCCCACCATCTGTACAAGCATACAATCGGCTTCCATTGTAGGTAAGGTTATGTATGTCGGCATGAATATAAGACATGCCAGTGGCGATATTTTTAGTATCCCAATGGGTTCGTTTGGTAAGGGAACCTCCGCCGCTTGAAGAAGTATAACAATCAATACCGCCTGTTATAATGTGGCTTGCATTTGCCGGATCAACTGCTATAGCCAAATCATAATTAGTTTGATGGCTATTATCCTGTCCGGTAATATTATAACCCAGTATATTGGGAGTAGTTGCATTCACGTTCCAGTTTGTGCCGCTATTACCAGATCCAAAAATACCATTAAACATTCCAACCCCTGTAGAAGGCCCGGAGAGTACATACACCCAATTGGGTTGGTTAGCTGAAACGCCTATGGCCAACCGTTGTGCTGCATCCATGGAAGCGTTGGCAATCGGGGTAAATGTAAGTCCGCCATCCAGCGAACGCTGGAATCTCGGTATTACACTATTCGAACTAACATAAATGGTATTTGGATCGCCGGGATTAAACTCAAGATCAGTATAAGAAGGTAACAAATTGAGTGAAGTACCTGCCCAGATCCATAAATCAGGATTTACCCTTGTCCAGCTTGCACAATAATTTGCACTTCTATATAATCCCTTATTGGTGCATGCAAAAAATATAGCGGGATTGGTTGGATGTTGACTCAGTTTATATCCAGTGTAAGTAGAATCCCGTAAACCAGGAAATTGTCCGCTTGCATTCCAGGTGTTACCACCATCATGACTTTCAAATACTCCGGCACTGAACATCCCCTGATTACCCCCGCTGTCGCCATCTCCGGTGAGAATGTAAATATCATTGCCATTGTTGTAATTTACCACAACTCCTGAAACGCTTACGGAAGGAATATGATCGGTAAGCGCCGTCCAGTTTCCATTCGGCTCCCTGCGCCATAAACCCCCATTGGCAGTTCCGGCATAAATCATATTGGCATTGTTGGGGTGAAAAGCCACACAGTTTACCCTTCCAAGCCCACCATTATGGCCTGCTGCGGTATTGTAATTGGTTGGGCCGAGGGTAACCCAATTGCCGGTAGCGCCTTGCATTTCTGTTACAGGATTCATCTGCAATTGCTGGAAAGCGAGTTGCGTATAGTATTGATTATTTCCTATAGTACCATCTGGATTCAGGCGATTGCCGGTGAACATTTTCCAGCGCTGCCACATTTTTAATTGCCGGTTAATAATGTGTAAAGTATTGGAATCTGCCGATGCTAAACGTAATTTTTCTTTCGCATAATAACTATCCACAATGTCTACTATATCATAGTATTTTGTTTTTCCGGCCAGCAGTTTTTCAAGTGCAGGCGGGTTTATAATTTGCTGCGCACCAGCCATCACTGCCATCAGCATAAGCATTACAAAAAATGGGAATGAAAAGGATATTTTTTTTCTCATAAAAGAATAAAAAAAATGAAGAATGGATAGACTTAAAACCGTGTAGCAGCATGGCTTTGCCTGCTTTCTTTCAGTGCCTTTATTTCTTCTTTCAGCAGCTTGTTATCTTTATCCACTTGAATAATATAAAGTGTCAGTTCTTCAATTTTCTCCATCATGCGGGTTTGCATATCGCCGAGTGAAATTCCTTCTTTTTCAATCGTTCCTGCATCGGGCATATTGGGTAAATGGCCAAGTACATTTATTTGTTTTTCAAGTGTTGAAAGCGGGGTTAATGGGTAGCCGGGTTTGAAAACATAATCAGGCCAGCTTGCCTTGGATTGAACCCTTATTTCTTCGGCCATTATTTTACCACCCACCGAAAGTTTATATCCGGTAGCTCCCGTTACTGTTCCAATAGAAACGTTTCCTGTAGGAACATGCATCAGTAATCCAAAACCGCCACCCGTATATCCATAAAAGCCAATTAAATCGTCACCAGCCATGCCAACAAAACCCCTCAGGCTGTTACCGGCCGCATTGGTAAATTCAATACCGCCATAAACAAAATTTGCCGCGTCCTGCGCTCCGGTAAACAATATGCGGCCTTTGTAAATTTCTAATTTCCGGTTAGGTGCATAATTGGTACCAATGCCTACATTACCATCAATTGGGTTTAATACCACTGAACCTGCATAATCACTTACGCTGCCATCGTCCATACTACGTACAAATGCCTGAATATTCCGGCCATCGAAAGAGAGATAATTATTTTCTATACCTGCAGGATAATTGTCAAGATTTTGAGATGAAACAGAAAGACTACCACCACCAAAATATTGCCCGCCTTGCTCGCCAGTTGTAAAACTTATACGGTTTGCATTGTAAAAATGGCCCTGACCCAAAACGTGCAATTTGTACTGCGGCAAATTGGTGCCAATACCCACACTGCTTGTGGACGGGGAGCCAATAATTACATCGCCCCCATTACCATCATTTATGTAAACCTTACTAAGCAGTTTACCGCCCCTTATGTAGGTGTCTTCAGTATTGCCATAATTAAAATGCGTATGAAAATTTCCCGAACCATAAATGCCAAGTGCACCTGCATTACCATATCGCCGTCCTATTGTTAAAGTATGATCCGGTGCTTCGTTATAACCTAGTCCTATACCGGTTTTATGGACAGGCGCACCAATCATTATTTGATAGTCGCCGCTTATTTCAGCATCTGTTCCAATAGCTACGCTATATTGTGTAGTGGTAAGGGGCGAACGCATTTTTCCAAGGATAAATGCATTATTGTTTCCACTTGCAAATCCACTGCCGGCACCAACGCCAAGCAATACATTATTGCCTGCAAAATAACCCACAGTTGCACTGTTTTGCTTTAGTGTAAGTGGGCTGCCATCAGTAGTACCTACAAAATTGGCATTATTCAACCCTGCGTTTCCTGATAATCCCCAGCCACCACTTACGGCTACACCACCTGCAGGCGCGCTATGGCTTCGTACCACCCACCGAAACAGCGTATTGTCGTATTGAAATTGAATACTGGCATTGTTGGGAATGTTGATACCTGATTCAGTTCCGGTTATAATCCTTGCATTTGCATTGGCCGTGCCGGCTTCATTGGCTACGGTCATAGTTTGCCCGCTTCGGTTGAAAAGTGTAACCAACTTCCCTTCGGAACCTGCCACCATACCGGCAATGGTAAATGGTGCATTGGGCCCTGTAACCCTGAAACTGGAAAATTTTGGGGTAGTTACATCTACTGCATTCAGTACACCATTTGCCAGCGTGAGCGGGGTACTTCGAATGGCTAAATCACCGTTAAGATCTACAATGGTTTGGGGTTGGGTGGTGCCAAAACCAATATTCTGGGCAAAACCTAAATTGGCAGCAAACAGGCTGCAAAGGAAAAGTAACCGTGCTTTTGTATCCATAAAAAATTGCTTTCGGATACAAAAGAACTATCAGCGTAAATGACTAATCAAGCTGTTGATTAGGTGGTAGGGGAATATGTGTAACTGGAAGAAATCAGGGGAAAATCCAACTAACTTCCCCACATTTAATTATGAAATAGAAACGACTGCATGTCTAAGTGTAACCAATTGTTCCAACAGATTTTCCAGTAAACCCAGCTTCAGCATATTGGCACCATCGCTTTTTGCAACAGAAGGGTTGGGGTGAGTTTCAATAAAAAGGCCATCGGCGCCGGTAGCAATCGCGGCTTTGGAAATAGTGCCGATTAATTGCGGATTGCCGCCTGTTACGCCACTTGTTTGGTTGGGTTGCTGCAGGCTATGCGTGCAATCCATTATCACAGGGCAACCATGTTCTTTCATCCAGGGAATGTTGCGATAATCAACCACCAAATCGGTATAGCCAAAACTATTTCCGCGTTCGGTGAGCATGATTTGTTCGTTACCCGCACGACGAATTTTTTCAACCGCAAACTTCATGGAAGGGCCACTAAGAAATTGACCCTTTTTTACATTTACTATTTTACCGGTATGGGCGGCAGCTTCCAATAAATCGGTTTGGCGGCAAAGGAAGGCGGGTATTTGTAAAATATCAATGTATTTGGCGGCTTCGGCACACTCATCGTGTGCATGCACATCGCTTGTGGTAGGCAATTGGTAGGTTGCCCCTACTTTTTTTATTAAAGCCATCCCGGTTTCGTCACCAAGCCCGGTAAAGCTCGAAGCGCTGGTACGATTGGCTTTGCGGTAGCTAGCTTTAAATACATAAGGTATTTCAAGTCGTTTGCAAATCCCACTCACCGTTTCGGCTATTTCCATTACAAGGTCTTCGCTTTCAACCACGCAGGGCCCTGCTATCAAGAAAAAATTATTGGGATTGTAAACCTGATTTTTACATAAATCGGCAAGAAAGGCTGGTATCATGGGGCAAAAATAAAGTGTATAGGGTCTTAATTGGTTACAAATTTCAAATCAATTAAGATCGCCTTTCTATTTTTTGAATCAATCGTAACTGTAATATTTTCATAATCTAAATCGATACGCCATTTTCGAAGAGTAGTGCTGCCAATAATTACATCTCCAATTAAATTGTTTACAACGGCAAATTCATCCGACATACGAATTCCATTGATATAAAAATCAGAAACAATTTTCTCATTAATGTTTAGGTAGGTCCATTCATTTGTAGTTACGACTTCCAAAGGCGTAAGCATTTGCTGTGCCTCGGCTATTTCTTCAGCAAAATCGAGGTGCATACAGCTAAATGTAGCCCCACTGTCAAATAGCGTATAAATGATTTTCTCACCCTTGGTACCTTCGAACCGTACTGGTAATTTTAAAATCATAGTTGCAAGTTACAAAAACTAAACAGAGTTTTAGGCTCATTTCCTGCAAAGACCTGCCTCCGCTTTATCTTTACCACATTACTATTTCTTCGTTTGACTGCATTCCTTTAATATGTTCAGCACTTTTCTCAATATTATTGACTTTTCGCTGCCCCTAAAAAGCCCTGTACTCATTTTTTCCACCATCCTTTTTATTATACTTTTTGCACCTATTATCCTTAATAAGTTTCGTATTCCGCACTTAATAGGGTTAATTATTGCCGGTGCATTAATTGGGCCAAAAGGTTTCTACCTGATGGATCGCGATAGTTCTTTCAGGTTATTCGGACAGGTTGGATTATTGTATATCATGTTTTTGGCTGGTCTCGAAATTGACCTGGAAGAGTTTAAAAAGAACAGCAGGAAAAGTATGCTTTTTGGCATGTACACTTTTCTGATACCCATGACTTTGGGTTTTTTGGCAGGCCGTTATCTTTTAGGCTTTTCCAATCCATCATCCGTTTTACTCGCAAGTATTTTTGCTTCACATACCCTTATTGCTTACCCGCTTATCAGCAAGTTTGGTGTTTCCAAAAATCGCGCGGTAAACATTACCATTGGAGGAACACTAATTACTGATACGCTTGCATTATTGGTGCTGGCAGGGGTTGCAGGAATGTATACCGATGGAAATAAGGATCATTTCTGGTTGCAGCTCGCAATTTCTGTACTGGCTATGGGCGCTTTTATTATGTGGGGATTTCCTATTATAGGCCGCTGGTTTTTCAAGCGTTTTAATGACAATGTTTCTCAATACACTTTTATTTTAGGCATGGTTTTTTTGGGTGCATTTATGGCTGAGCTTGCAGGGGTTGACTCTATTATTGGCGCCTTTCTTGCCGGGTTAGCGCTCAACAGGCTTGTGCCACTTACGAGTCCGCTAATGAACCGGATTGAATTTGTTGGCAGTGCACTTTTTATACCCTTTTTTCTTATTGGAGTGGGAATGCTGATTGATTACCGCGTATTCTTCAAGGATATAGAAACCATTAAGGTAGCAGCCATAATTACCATAGTAGCATTGGTAGCAAAATATTTAGCTGCATGGCTTGCACAAAAAAGTTTTGGGTTCTCAGTAGATGAGCGCAGGCTTATTTTTGGTTTAAGTGCGGCACGGGTGGCTGCTGCACTTGCGGTTGCACTTGTTGGTTATAATACCATCATTGGTGCCGATGTAAATGGCGAACCTATAAGACTTTTAAATGAAAGTGTTTTAAATGGTTCTATCGTTTTAATAATGGTAACCTGTACCGTTGCCTCATTTGTAGCGCAAAAAGGCGCACGCAATATTGCTTTAATGGATAATACCAATGAAACCAAGGATGAAACCGATATTGATGAAAAAGTATTGGTGGCCATGAATGATCCTGATATGGCAAATGCATTGATGGAACTTAGCATTACGGTAAAATCCAAAACAAATATGCATGGCCTTTATGCACTTAATGTGGTGGATAATAACAATCCAACGGCACAGGATGAAAAGAAGGCGCAAAAGATTTTAAAAATTGCTGCGGATGCTGCTGCAGCTACCGATAATTATGTGCATCAGCTTAAGCGTTATGATATTAATGTACTAAATGGTATTGCAAGTGTAATAAGGGAGCATTCCATTACCGACCTGGTGCTGGGTGTACATAAAGGCGAATTTTTATCAGAAAACTTTATGGGTGAGCTTTCGGGAAGTATTATTGCAAAATGTAATACAACGACACTCATTTACAAGCCGGCCCAACCATTAGCTACCATA
Source organism: Chitinophagaceae bacterium (assembly GCA_041740575.1). Lineage (GTDB taxonomy): Bacteria > Bacteroidota > Bacteroidia > Chitinophagales > Chitinophagaceae > Phnomibacter. Next base: position 14,770 of record JBGSLS010000033.1, read on the forward strand.
AAACGCAACCTTGTAGTAGTACCCGAAAAAGCAGAACGTGAAATAGGATTTCCTTTTTGGCTGGTAAAACTTTGGAATATCAGCCGGAATAATGGGAGTAAACTAGTGGTATATGCCAGTCAAACCACTATTGATCTCATAAAAAAAATTGCGCAAAAGCACCCCGTTTCCATCGAGTACAAAGTTTTTACCGATTGGGACGATTTTTTAATTTTAGGCAGAGATTTACGTGAAGACGATAACCTCTATTTAGTAATGAGCCGTAAGAACCATCCATCCTTTACGCCGGCCATGACAAAGATTCCGCATTATCTCAGCAGCTACTTTAAAAATTCCAGTTATGTAATTATTTATCCTATGCAAAGCGGTATTGCCGAAGGTGAATCCGGCGACCTTAGAAACCCAAGTGTACTGGAACCGTTGCAGGACAACCTGGTTTTACTGGATGATTTAGGAAAAACCATTACCAACCTTTTCAAACGTCGTTAATTGGGTTTATTTCGGCATAAGGTCTGCGGGTACTATTTTTGCCGATTAAATACGATTGCTGACAAAATACTTTGCATTTTATGATTAGGGAAAAAATCCTGGTAATTGGTGCGTCCGGCCAGATAGGGGTGGAGCTTACACTAGCATTACGAAAATTGTACGGGAATAATAATGTGATAGCAAGCGATCTGCGCGAACAAAACCCTTTGCTTGAAGGCACCGGACCGTATGTAGCGCTTGATGTAATGAACAAGGAAATGCTGCATGTACAGGTAATAAGGCAGGGCATTACACAGATTTATTTGCTGGCAGCTATCCTTAGTGCCACGGGAGAAAAAAATCCCGGGTTGGCATGGCATCTCAATATGCAAGGGTTGCTGAATGTACTTGATATAGCCCGCGAAGAAAAATTACATAAGGTTTATTGGCCGTCTTCTATTGCAGTATTTGGACCTACTTCACCTAGGGTTAACTGTCCGCAGCAAACCATTATTGAACCGGTAACGGTTTATGGTATCAGCAAATATGCAGGTGAGTTTTGGTGTAATTATTATTTCCAACGGTATGGGGTCGACGTAAGAAGTCTTCGTTACCCGGGATTGATTTCCTATAAGTCAGCACCCGGTGGTGGTACTACGGATTACGCAGTAGAAATTTACTTAGAAGCATTGGAAGAAAGAAAGTACGAATGCTTTTTGCAGGAAGATACCTACCTGCCCATGATGTATATGCCCGATGCTATACGGGCAACGATTGAATTAATGGAAGCGCCTGCGCAAAAAATAAACATCCGGCATTCGTATAATTTAGGTGGCATGAGTTTTTCGCCTAAAGAAATTGCGGCATCTATCAAGGAACATATCCCTGAATTTACCATAAGCTATAAGCCAGATTACCGGCAAAAAATTGCAGATGGCTGGCCGCAAAGTATTGATGATGGTGTTGCCCGTGAAGATTGGGGCTGGAAGGAAGAATACGACCTTGAAAAAATGACAGAAGATATGCTAATGAACCTAAAAGAAAATACAACCACTTAATCCCAACCCGGTTTTTCCGGATTCCACGATTCCCATGCTTCAATGGTGCCAAAAATAGCAAAACTTGCCCATTGCGAGGGTTGGGCAAATTTTTTCCGGGTATCAAGCGCTGCACGTCGCATGGCCTCAGCTGGCTGATAATCGGGTAGGGGGCTGAGCAAATAATTCATAAATCTGCTCATTAGAAAGGCCGTTGCATCATCATCTACACTCCATAAACTCATGACAACCTGTTGGCTTCCGGCAAGTAAAAACGACCTTGCAAGTCCCGTCATACCTGCAGCCATACTACGGCCAAGCCCGGTTTGGCAGGCTGATAAAATGGCCAAAGCGGGAAATGATTTTTTTTCAGTTCGGTAAAAATCATAGTTGATGGTGGTGTCCCTAAGGTTCATGATTTCACGGGCGGTTAAATAGGGGTCTTTTTCTCCGCTTAGTACTAAAAAGCTTGAATCCATCATTTGTCGGGGATTGGCTATTCCATGCGTGGCAAAATAAACAATATTGGAAGAAGCAAATTTCTCCAGGACAGCCTTCTTGGTAGCATTGCTGCCTTTTAATTCTTCAAAATTTCCAACCATTGGTTTAATGGCCATAATTTCCTGCTCGGCCCCCGGAAGGTCCGGAAATTGATATATTCCATTTAGGGGATAAGCCGGGTTGGTTATAAACAGTACCTTTTGATCAGACTCTTTAGAATGATTAACACGATATCGCTGTTGATCGGCTTTTGATTTAAAAGCTATAAGGTCATAAACGCCGGGAGAAATTGAATAACTGCAACGATCAACAAACATAGTACTATCCTTATAGGGTTTCAACAGATAAAACGGAAAGGCGCCTATGTTGAATACAGGGACTATTACAATATGCCGGAATGACGGTGGAAAATTTTGAGGCATTATTATTTGCCGGGCTTTTGCCATTACAGTTTCCGGATTTAGTTTTTTTTCTGCTTCCGGTAGGTTTCCCAGCTTTACCGTGCGTAATATGGGCGTTCTTGTAGCAGATAAGCTGTATATTCCATAAGCTTTATAAACATTTTCGGTAAGTTCAATAAGGTCCTTCTCTGCTATTTTCAGCTTAACGCTTTCCATTATTTTCCCCTGTGAAATAAGCACCCGGGTTAATATTTGTTTGTTGTGAAAAAATAGCAAAAAACCTAAATCCGGCTTTTCATAATATCGGTTTTCAAGTTCTGCTGCAACATCTTCCAGCGTTTTGATTTCTTCAAATTTTTCGAAACTAAAATACCCCGCATCCAATCCCCTGGAATTTGACATATCTTTTACCTGTTCCTTTACGAACCGAAGTATGGATGAATCGGGCTTAATTTGTTGTGCTTTAGTTAGATTTCCAGCGCATATCATCAAAAATGCCATCGATAAGAATTTATTCATGGTTATCCTGTTTTTGTTGGGTAATATATAAAATATTTATGTTATAAAAAAAATTGCCAACAACCGTATTTTTGGTAGTAATTTATTGTGGCTATTCAAGGGCATTTTCCTCTGTTATAGAAATATCCTGTTTAATATCAGAGATGAAAAATCTGCATTTTGGCAAGGGGTATCTTCACTGAATAGCATTGTAAAGGCATCAAATACCTGATTTAAAATAAATTATCTATTTGATAACTGTTTGTGAATAGCCTATGATGGCCTGCAAAAATTGATAAGCGCCTGTGAATGGTGAATTAGAGATAGAAAGTTGAATATGCTTGCAAAGGATTACAAAAGATATTTTGGTGAATTTTCAAAAAGCGTAACAAGAGATTGTGAGACGTGAAATGCTTTCGCTTCACTTTTCACGTCTCACCTAAATTTAACCCTAGTTTTTTCTTTAAGGCTTTATTAAAATTGGCTCAGTAGGTAAAATGGTATTTCCCAGGAACGCAATTTTAGCAGCTATAAATCCTCCGGTAATAATGGTGGGTTGAATTGTTGCCGTTTTAAAAACTAATGTTCCATTTCCTGTAAATTCATTGGAGCCTGCATTCTGCAACGAGTGGCTTATTATTAAACTATCGGTGGTATTAGTGAGTTGAATTTTAGCACCCATACCCAATTCAAGACGGGCCGCTTTTGCAGATGTCCCACTAATAATCAGTTGCGCACCCGCAGGTATTTTTGCCGTATCCGAAATACCCGGAACCGCATTGCTATTCCAATTGCCGGCTTCGTTCCAGTTTGCACCCGCTATTGTATTTTTAAATGTGTAATCTAATTTTATGGCCAAAACAGTTGCGGCGGTACCTATGGCAAAATCTGAGAATGAAGTAAGCCCGGTTGCAGAAGCTATAACAACACCTGCATTTACCACAGGAATTAAATAGTTACCCGGTACCGCCCATGGTTGAGCATTATTATCGCGTTTAATAATGGTATAGCGGGCTGCTTCGGCAACTGTATTACTTGAACCTTTTAGATTTAATGTAATATTATAATTGCCACCGGACGGTTGAGCATCAGGGGTAAATGTGTACCATCCGCCATTGAGAGCACCTGTTATAGCAATACCGTTTAAAGTTGTGTTAGGTTGGGTTCCGGTTATAGCTCCATTGGTAAAATTGGCAGCAAGTGTCTTTACACCTGATAAGTTATTGGTCGTTATGGATGCAGGTTGGTAATTGGAAGTAGTTCCAATAGGGAACTCGAATGTTCCGTTTGGTGTAATGTTTCTTTGCAAAATGCCATTCGTAAAGTACGAAGTAGATGAAGCGCCTTCAATGGTATTTAATGAAATCCTTTTTGTACCCAAATCAAACTTGCCGCCTTTGAGCACAACGCCCGGTACCGTTATATCATAAAAAGTATTTAACCCACTATTGATAGTAATACTATTGGTAAATGGTTTGGCGAAAAAATAAAAGGGGGCTGTGGTTCCAGAAAATTCAAGCATGCCATTTCCCAGCCATTCTGCTGCACCAAGTCCCTGGAAAAAACCTGCATTTTCTATTTTAATGGTACCATTGTTTTGCAGACTTCCACCTATAGTAAAAGTTGCTGGGAGTGTAATGGTAGCGCCGCTGTTTACCTGCAACGTACCAGTGGTAGGCGCTGAAAAGGTAGATGGATAATTGGTAGCACCTGTATTAAAAACCGTTTTAACCTGTGCGGTTGGAATGCCATTACTCCAGTTGGCGGCATCATTCCAATTACCATTAATTCCTAACCATGTAGTTGCAGCAATGGCGGGAAAATTGGCATCTTTACATTGCACATAAGCCTGATCGCTGCGAAGCGAAGAATATACGCCGTATGCGGTTGTTAGGTTTGCTGCCGCATTAAATCCCGTAAGTGTGGTGGACCCATAAACGCTGGTTGGTAATGCACTTGCACTTGTATTAAAATCTGCAACCATACCGTAAGTGTCGCCAAGTGCCGCCATCAAACTCGGTCCGGCTTCAATAGCCTTGCCGCCTGCAATGGCTTTTACCTGGTTCAATGATGCATCGGTTACTACCAATATATTTTGGTCGTTTGTATTATCCACCGGGAAAACATAATCTACGCCAAAACCAAGTGGTATACCACCCTTAAAATCTTTTAATCCAATCAATAAACGGCCATTACTGAGCGGAATAAAAAAGGTTTGGGGCAGTTTGCTACCCGCAATCAACAGGTTATTGTTTATATCCGTTTTTACGATGCCAATCCATGCATCAGCATTGGTGGGCAGGTAAGTTCCTTTAGGTAAATTCGTAAAGGGTCCGGTGTTTGTTTGAAATTGTAAAAAGCCGAAGAATACACTATTCGTGGGTCTATCAACTACCAAATTTGTGATTACACTCCTGTAACCTTGAGACCAGCGTTTGTTGCCATTGGCATCCAATGAATAGTAAAAAGAATATCCATTACTGCCATTTGTGTAGAGTGGGGCATTTAGTAATTCGCCATTGAATGTGGTTGATGTACCAAATGTGTAGGTAAATAGATACACATTTTCCTGATCGTCAATAAACTTATCATTATCTACACCCGGGCCTTGCTTACCCAGCATTCCGGTAGCATACTTAGCCCACAACATGTTGCCATTTGCATCCAATTTGTTGATTGAGTAAGGTCCGGGATTAGAAGTGGGGTTATTTGCACCACCTACAAAAAAAATATTGCCGGTGGATGAAACGGCGATTTTCAATACATCCAGATTAGCTGTTGAATTGGGGACATTGGTTACACCGAGGTCGAAACTTTTTGCCAAAAGGGTTGTACCTGTCGGTGAAAATTTCACAATCGCTACCTTCGTCAATCCCTGCAACGTTACCCCGTTACCAAGGTCAATTGGTACATCGCCGAATGCACTGTAACTTAAGCCCACATAAATATTGCCGGAAGCATCCAGGGTAGCGCATTGTAAGGTAAAATAGGGGTTGATAAAAGTGCGTAGAATAGTAGTTGTTCCGGTTGAACTGATTTTTGCAAGGTAGCTGATATTTCCCGGCACACCGGTTGTTACATCCGGTGCTGTAATGGTAGTGCCGCCAAGATAAGTGGCGCCTAATGCAGAGGCAACAATCACCATTTCACCACTGCTGTTGTAACCTATAAATTTTGCATTCGGGCCAAGACTGCCCGTATTTTTCGCCCAATCCCAACCGCCGCCTATTTGGCAAAATGAATTTACTGCAAAAGAAATTGAGAGTAAAAAGGTAAAGATTTTAATCATATTATAATTTTAATGTCCTGATAAGAATTGCTATGATTCAATGGTTTAAGCATTCAACATTTGTATTATAAAATCTTTTCTTAATTGAATGTAAAAACCGGTCCTGCCAAATTTGGCAGAACCGGCAGTAAGTGGAGTGTGATTATTGTATTAATAGTTTTTGGAAACTGTTACCTTTTTCACCAATGATATGAATGATATAAGTTCCTTTGGGAAGTCCCTGAACAGAAAGTTTGGATTGTACATTTATACCCGAAGGCATTTTCCATTGCTTTACCATATTTCCTTTCATATCCATCATGTTGATGACTGCTTTTTCGGTGGTAGCACCGGCCGGCCATTCAACCATTACATAGGAACTTGCAGGGTTGGGAAAAATACGAATCCGTGCTTCCGTAATTACATTGAACATTACCATGCGGGTAGGCGTGTAAATAAACTTCCCATCTTTATCGACTTGTTTCAAACGATAATAATTATTACCCGATAAAACTTTGTAATCCGTATAGCTATAATCCTTAGGTGTATTGGAATTACCAGCAGCATTTACCTTATCAATATTTGTGAAGTTTACCGCATTGGTACTGCGTTCAATTTCAAAATGGCTGCTATTGGTTTCAGATAAAGTATTCCATTTCAGCAGTGCCTGCGATTCAGATTTTTTTTCAGCGGTAAAAGCGCCAAACCTTACTGGTAGCGGACCTTCCGGACGGTATGAACTTGCCCAGCCATCACCGGCACCACCTAACCAAAAGGCAGTACTTTGTTGTACATACCCGGTATCAGCATGTCCGTCGCCTGCGCCACCCAACCAAAAGGATGTAGAGGGCTGCATATAATTATTGGTTGCATAACCATCGCCATTTCCACCAAGCCAATAAGAAATAGTAGGTTGTGTGAATCCGCTTTTTGCAAAACCATCGCCTGCGCCACCTAACCAAAACGGTGTAACCTGTTGCAGGTAACCTGCTTTGGCGAATCCGTCACCTGAACCACCCATCCAAAAGTTAGTACTTGCCTGCACATAATTGGCTCTGCCATTACCATCACCATTTCCACCACGCCAAAAGTTGGTAGAATTTTGTATGATGTTACCCCTTGCTAGCCCATCGCCGGCGCCACCTTTAAAAGGCTCAGGACTTTGCGCCATCAGGTACGGCACAAGTCCTAAGGAAAAAGCCATTATTAATGTTATTTTCATGAATATATTTTTGTTTTAATTTCCTTTTTTATTGGTTGGTGGGGACACCAACCAATAAAAAGCCTTATTAGTAGGTGAAAACACCAACCACTAAGAATTTACCCTATTATTGCGCTGTACGCACACCACGAATTCCATAAGAAGCAATTCGCTGATTATATGAGCCCGTACTATTAGCATAAAATCTATCTGACGTACGGCTATATACAGCAGCAGTATTGTAAGATCCACCACGCGTACCCCAACTTGTATTATCATTAACACTAATATTCATATCCGTTTCCCCATTAACATTTAAGTTACCATCACCATGTAAGCCTGTAAATAGGCGCCCCCCCGTGCTTCCCGCAGAAATTACCAAATCATATACATTTCCGCTCATTTCCATAATTCCATAATAAGTACCACCACTGCTAACCCGGGTGCTACCGGCTGTAGCAAAAATGCCGTTGCGCAGAGGCCTGTTTACTCCTGTTGCGTGGTTTACATTACCAACATTTATCGTTTCGTTATCTGTATCAGGATTAACAACACTTGCACCTGAAGCTGTTATGGCAGATGTATTACCAAACGCATATTCATTTGCAACGGGAGAAATATTGGTACCACGGCTTGCTTTTTCATACTCCAATTCCGTCATTGGGCGTAAGGCGGCCCAGTCCAAATAGGCGGCTGCATCAGCTACTGATGCACTCTCAAGCGCACGTTCAGGAACTGTACCAGAAAAAGCAGGATGCACTCCGGTTACACTACCAATGTTGCGATTATTTGCTTTTGCAAGATCAATGTTGTTTAAGAAGTCGGCGTATTGTTGCTGACTTACTTCGTACTTCATACAGTAAAAAGCATTAAATCCTTTGGGATAAAGAGCGGGAAGGGTTCCTAAGCTACCAGCTAATCCACCTGTACTATTGAAAAGATTACTCGCCGTTACACCGGTATTAATGGCAGCTTCGCTTCCTACCCAAAAAGTAGTGTCTTTGTCACCTCTTCTGAAATGCGCAGTTTCATCACCATTACTTCCCAGCCAAAAACCACCCGGTGTTACATATACCATTTCTGTTGCAAATACATTTACTTCTACGCTGTCGCTGTCCAATACTCCATCCATACCATAATTCCAGCGCAGCATATTGCCCATAAAATTTACATTGCCCGCACCGGGTGCATCTCTGTAAATAAAAGCTCCTTTTCCATCCATTGAAGTGGTAAAGGCCGCACCTGTACCGGCTGTATGTCCACTGGTATTAAGTGTTGCATGTTGCCAGCCACTGGCACCCTTTTTCCTGAACTTTACAAAAATCCAGGCGGCATCCCAGTTAAGTTCATTATTAGCAAGCCGCCAACTGTTTTCCCAGTTTACATCAAATCCAACAAGGCTAAAATGCGATGCCGTGTTTTGTCCGCTAAGGCTTACATTTTCCAGTTGAATGTTATTGGCAAAAATGGAAACTGCCATTGTGCATGCAGTAATTAAAAGGATAATTTTACGTGTCATAAATTTTGATTTTTTAAAGTGTAAAGCACGTTGCTTTCCTACGAAGGGAATGGGGGCAAATGCCCTGTTTTTGATTGAATTTCAATGCTTAAGCCTGGCATGATTTTTAAAAATACCCTCCAGTGGGTATTGCCGGTAAGGGAGTCTTGCTATTTGTAATTTCATCCTTCAATAAAAAAAACTTTATTAGAATACTCGTATTATTGCTAAACGCCTTCAGCATATATATCCCTGGATATGAAGTTTTTTTCATTACTTATTTGTTTATTCTTTAATATTTTTTTGCCTTCAATCGCTCAACTTCCTTTTATGGCAGAGCAGCTTACCGAAGCCGAAGGGTTGCTGAGTAACTATGTAGAAGAAGTGGCTTGGGATAAGCAAAATCGTTTATGGATGGCAACGGATAAAGGTGTTAGCGTTTTCAATGGAAGTAAAATGCGGCATTTTACAACAGCCGATGGTTTAGCGCAATCTTATATAACGGAATTAGCTTGCTGGCCGCTGGTAAACAGGATGATGATACTATCACCCGCCGGATATTTATATGCAAGCGATGGCAATACCTTGCAACTATTAACCTTGCCTGATAATGAGAAGGTGGTAATGTTTGGTTTGCTTGCAGATGGCAATTTGTTTATTGCAGGAAGGAATAATAAAAAATTTGTGCAATGGTACGTAGCTAAAGGGCTTGAATTTTCTAAATATCTATTTCCTGTTTATAAGGAAAATGAAAAGTTGTTATTTTCAAAGGTCATTACGCGTTCAGATACGATTGAAGTTGCAGACAAGGATTTTTTTTTAAAAGAAAAGTTTGATGTAAAACTTCCTGTTACAGAAAGAGTTTTTCCCAATGAAATATGCCTGAAAGATATCGACCTGTTTTCGGATTGCAGGGTTGTTGTAAGCAAAGATTCCATTTATTGGACTGAAAAGAAAATGACAAAGTCTTACCCAATAGGAAGTATTGATATTAAAACTATACTAAATCCGGTAAGCATTATCTATAAAGGCAAACCGGCCTTACTTTTTTTTACCTATAATACAGGTAATTTACTGCTCATAACGGAAGGTGGTGAAAGGCTTAATATACCCGCTTCATCTACAGGAATGGCAGCTATTACTTCAATGAAAATGGGACCCGGCGGAATGGTTTTTATTTCCACCATGGGGCAGGGGATTTATTATTTTAAACCCGGCAGCTTTAATGTCATGTTTGAAGGAAAAAAAATTGCACGAATTGCAGAAGATGATGAAAAATACTGGGTATCGGTGGATGATGAAATCGTTTTGATTTCACCAAATAATCATCCTGTTTTTAGCGGTATTAAAGCAGATGCTGTTACAAGTATTAATGCAACAAAAGATTTTTTGCATATTACAGGCATATCAACCTATTATAAAATTCCTAAGACGCCGGCAGGCCTGGCAAAGCCTTCATTTACTTTTAAGAATACAGCAGGATTAAGCGGCATCAGGTTGTTTCCTAATGGTTCATTTGATTTATCTACGTACACATTTGGTCTTTTTCGTTTTGCATCTACATACTCCAATCCATCCCAAATTTCATTGCTTGATAATATCATTGAAAAAACCATTAATCTCGAAGATGGTGTAGCTTATACCTCGTACAGTGCCGGTACTTTCATCCGGTTCAATAATGGTAAAGAGTTGTTGCTGAACAGCCAATCAGGATTGCTAAGTAATATGGTGTATGATGTAAGTAATAACAGCGACAGTATTTGGGTGTCAACCGAATTTGGATTAAATCTTGTTTATAAGGATAGTGTTTATACCTATTCCAAAGAACAGGGATTTTTCGGAAAACGTTGTTTGTATACTTTTCAGGACAAACAACACCGTCGCTTTGTGGTAAGTGATGCTTGCCTTATGCTGCTTGAACATGAAAAACTAAGGCCTGTTTTTTCCTATAAAATTAAAAAGAAGGGTAGTAGTATTATCAGTGTTCTTTTTTCGCCGGCATCGCAACAATTATTATTGGGAACTACTGATGGATTAATTATGGCTTCGGTTGAAGGTATAAAAGTGGATTCAACATTAGTTTATCCTGTAATTTATAATGCCACTGTTTCCAATGCAAACCTGCAATCTTTTGATATACAAAAAACAGTACCGGCAGGTTCACATAATTTTAATTTCCAGGTGGGGTATAATTATCCCGATTTATCCGGTGGGGCCACTTTGTTTTATTTATTGGAAGGATGGAATGATAACTGGCAGCAGGTTCCATCAGATTATCAGCTAAGATTCCCTGTATTATCGGCCGGAAATTATGCATTAAAAATGAAAGCCACCAATGCCGATGGTTTTGTCAGCAACACTTACACTTTGTTGGAATTTTCCATATTACAACCATGGTATTTGCAATGGTATATGATTGCCCTTTATATAGTGGCGCTATGCGGAGTCGTTTTTTTATTGGCAAGATGGTGGGCACGAAGGAGACTTGCACAACAAATGGAAACTTTTAAGATGCATCAGCAATTAGAATTAGAGCGAAATAGAATTAGTAGTGAACTGCACGATAATGTGGGTAGTCAGCTTACCAATATCATTGCACAATTAGATTTTTTGGAAAATGCAGTACAACTGCAACCTATGCAGGTGTTGTTGCAAAAAGTAGAAGGGTTGCAACAAAAGGCGCGCTATGCCATGGGGCAACTAAGAGAAAGCATTTGGGTGCTAAAAGAAGATGCTATCCGGCTGGAAGATTTTATGCTAAAAATTCACCGGCTTTTTGAAGAAGTTTTTGTTTCTGAAACGGGTGTACGGTATCAGATTCATCATTTGGATGAAAAAGCCATTCAATTATCGCCATGGCAGGCAGTAAACCTGTTAAGGGTGCTGCAGGAAGGATTACAGAATATTCAGAAACATGCAATGGCGAAGGAAGTATCCTTAACGTTTTCTACCATAGAAGAAGGTTTGAAAATCATTTTGCAGGATGATGGAGTTGGTTTTGATGCTAAACAAGCAGGTAACCATGGGCAAGGATTGCAGAATATGCAACACCGGATGACCCAATTAAATGGAACCCTTGATATAATTAGTGAGAAAGGTGGTGGTGCTTCGCTTAACATTACCATTCCTGTTTAGCCGGTATAAAACAGGGCAAATGCCGCCTGTTATTTATGTATGTAGATTGAATCTTTGCATGTATGTCCATTAAAATAGCCATTGTAGATGATCATGCCGATCTTATTGATAGTATATCCTTGAACCTTGGGCTTTTTGCCGAATTGGAAATTATACTTACCGCAACCAATGGCAGTGATTTTTGTGAAAAGTTGGTTGCATCCAAAGAAAAGCCACAGGTGGTATTAATGGATATAGATATGCCGGTTATGAACGGTATTGAAGCCACATCACTTGTACATGAATTGTATCCTGATATAAAAGTGGTAATCCTAACTGTATTTGATGATGATAAAAAAATATTTGATGCCATACAGGCAGGCGCAAATGGCTACTTGCTAAAAGATGCCAAACCTGCCAAATTAATGGCGGCCATAGAAGACGCGCTCGATGGCGGTGTTCCCATGAGCCCAACGGTTGCTACCAAAACGCTTGAATTATTACTGAATTTTGCACCCGATACAAAAAAGCTGAAAAGTACCGACGATTACCAATTAAGTCAGCGCGAAACAGAAGTGTTACAATTATTGGCTACCGGAAAAAATTATCAGCAAATAGCCGAAGTATTATTTTTAAGTCCTAAAACGGTAAGGGGCCATATTGAAAGAATTTACCACAAACTGCACGTACATAATAAAATAGAAGCAGTAAAAGTGGCGCAAAAGAACAGGTGGCTTTAAAACAAAGCCTGCCGAAGCAAAATTTACCTTACTTATTTGGGATAGGTAAAAGATACCCGTTTGCTTTTTAAAATATAAATTATTATTTTCATGGTCAGCAATAAAGGGAATATTTTGAACGGAACGGCAGCCTGCAAGTTGCCTTCTTAAGGAATTATGGAAACAATTTTTCATTACGTAAATAAACCTATCCACCATGCCAGACACAACCAATAAGCTTTATACCTACCGCAATGGTAAAAAAGTGTATTTAACAAAAGAACCAGACCAATTTGTTGTAAGGGCCACACCTGAATTTGTTGAAAGGATGGGGGTTGCTGATTCGATGGAAATGGTGTCGCCTCACTCTACCAGGGTGATAGTTGCCAGTGATGAATTAAGCCCTATTATGGATGAAATGCGCAACGAAGCTGTTACCCATCATGCTTACAAGCAGGAAAGTAATGATGCCGAATTTTTGATAACGGATCGTATTATGATTACTTTCAGGGAGGCGGTAAGTAATGATGTATTGAGTGCATTTATGGCGAAATATGCATTGATATTGATGAGCCAGTATTCTGACAGGGAATATCTTTTGCAGCTTACTGATCAAACCGGAATGAACCCTTTGAAATTAGTGGTTTTAATTAACGAAACCGAAAGTGGGCTTGTAGAAAGTTGTGAGCATGATTTAAACAAAAGAATGACTGTAAGCGACATTAATATTCCCGCAGATACAAAATACACACAGCAATGGCATTTACACGCACGGCACACTCATGCTTCTTTCGATCCAAGGTCATCATCTAATTGCGAAGCTGCATGGCAATTATTAGATCATTTTGGAAATAGCGATGTAGTAATTGCAGTGTCTGATGATGGATGTAAGCTTGATCATACGGATTTTGATTCGGTAAATAAATTTGCTCAATGGGGCTATTTTGAAGGCAATAGCCTGATCCATAGAGATTCTGTGAGCGCTACCCCACAAAAAATGTACCAGTCAGGGGCCGACCATGGCACTTGTTGCTGCGGAGTGGTAGCTGCTGAAATAGATGGTACGCTTACGGTTGGTGCCGCTCCCGGTTGCAGGTTGTTACCTTTAAAGTGGGAATCAAGTGGCCCAAGTTTGTTTATCAGTGATAGTAAATTGATGACAGTATTGACTTTCATTAGTGACAAGGCAGATGTGCTATCTAATTCCTGGGGCTCATCTCCCGAATCTAATTTTGCAACCAATGTGGTAAATAAAATTGCACAGCTCGCCCAAACCGGTGGCAGAAGGGGCAAAGGAATTGTCTTTTTGTGGGCAGCAGGCAATGATAATTGTCCCATAAAATATTCAGGCAACCTGAATGTACCCTATGATAGCGGATATAATCAAAATGGCAGTTGGGTAGGGGTAAGAACATCCAGGGTTTTTGAGCATAATTTAATCGGGGTTCCCGGTGTAATGTATGTAGCGGCGCTTGCCAGCAATGCTCAACGCAGCCACTATTCCAATTATGGTGAAGGAATTTCAGTATGTGCACCATCCAGTAATTCACATGCCTATTGGAGAATGGCAGTTACAGGTATTGGCATTCTTACCAGTTCAGGCAAAGCCCCATTTTTTAGTTCACAATTTGGAGGCACTTCAAGTGCTACACCCCTTGTGGCAGGCATTGCAGGACTGGTAATTTCTGCCAATCCAAATCTTACAGCCATTGAAGTTGTTTCCATTCTTCAAAGAACTGCTAACAAAAATCTGAACATGTCCGGTTACCCTCAAACCCCTCCCATGTCAAATGACCCTAACACTTCCTGGGATATCTCCCCGGTTACCCCCCACAACACCGGTAATTTTATAAATATTGGTCATGCTGACGGAACCTGGAGTGGTTGGTTTGGTTTTGGTAAGGTTGATGCTGCGGCCGCTGTCGCCGAAGCATTACGTTTATCTGCGCCAATTGCGGCAAATACAATTACCATTTCCAAAAATTCCACCCCTGCCTTAACAATCCCTGATAATAACGCAACAGGAATTGCTGACAACATCAATATTAGTCATGCAGGATCCGTCATATCCGTTAAATTGGATATTGATATTACCCATACATACATAGGAGATTTGAGTGTAAAGCTTATTTCACCAAAGGGGACCATTATAAGTTTGCACGAACGCAACGGGGGAAGTGCAAAGAATATCATCAAAACATTTGATCTACAATCTACCCCTGCGCTATCTATACTTAAAGGCGAAGCTTGCAGTGGTACCTGGATATTGAAGGTTACGGATGCTGCTGCAGTAGATATTGGGAAACTCAATAAATGGACACTTTTTATTGAATCGCTAAAAGCTTTAGAAATTCAGGTGGAAGAAAACCCCGGCGTATCCATTCCTGATAATAACCCGGCAGGAATTGAACGAAGTTTACCTGTTGTGGAAATTGGAACGATCAAAGAATTACAGGTGAGCATTGACATTACCCACACTTATATCAGTGATTTAATTGTAAACCTTATTTCACCTAATGGCACAGTAATCAGCTTACACAGTCGTACAGGTGGTTCTGCAGATAATATTATCAGGGATTTTGATTTTACCAATTTCCCTAATCTTAGGTCTTTACAAGGACTGCCTGCAAATGGTATCTGGAAGTTGAGGGTATCTGATGTGGTGGGTCAGGATATTGGGAAATTGAATAAATGGGCGTTAAAAATTGTTAAGGCATGACAGTGAACACCTAAATGTTGGAAATATCCGGCTCATTAAATCATTTTATGTTCGTAAGCATATTTAATCAGCCCGATTACACTATTGGTTTGTGTTTTACGAAAGATGTTTTTTCTATGGGTTTCAACTGTGCGTTCCGAAATAAATAACTTCTCTGCAATATCACGATTGCTAAGTTCCTTTTCTATCAGTCGCACGATTTCAATTTCCCGGATGGTAAGTTGGGCAGTATCTACTTCCTTACGGATAGTGGCTGATTTGGCAAGTTCAGCTAATACTTCTTCGCTAAAATATTGCCCGCCTCCTGCAATAGTCCGGATAGCGGTTTCCAATTCGTCTTTGCTTATGTTTTTTAGTACATAACCATTAATGTCGGCATCATTCAGCATTTCATCTACGGTATCGCCCACACCGCTCATACTTAATGCAAGAATTTTTATGGAAGGGTGCTTTTTCCGAACCTGTTTAGCAAGTTGCTGCCCCGTCATTTCGGGCATCATTACATCGGTTAACATAACATCAACCGGGTTGGAGCCTAAAAATTGAAGCAATTCGGACGGGCGTGTAGTTGCCAGGAGTATTTCGAAATCCTGCACATCATCCAATAATGCTTTTAAACCATCTAATACAATTTGGTGGTCATCCACCATTGCAATGCTAATCCGCTCCATTTTCTCTTCTTTCGCTGTTTCTTCAGTTAAATTACAATCTTAAGGTATCTGCGGCTTAATGTAAAATGCTTGACTTTCATCACAAACTTACGGGTAAATCAATTATGCAGTTTGGTTTAATGGTATATGAATGCCAATAAACGTGCCTTTACCCGGTTCGCTATCCAAATCCATCGTTCCTTTCAGGTATTGAACCCTTGCCAGGATATTTTGTAATCCAATGCCGTTTTCGGTTTCAGAAGGGGAGAAACCCTTGCCATTATCCTCAATGGTCACATCCAGGTTGCCATCTTCATGAATAATGGAAATGTCGAGTTGGTTGGCACCGCTATGTTTGATTACGTTATTTACACATTCCTGAATAATGCGGTAAACCACCGATTCAGTTTCCGGTAACAGTCTTTCGTTAAGTCCTTCAATATGCAAATGGCTTTTAATTACTTGTTGGTCAATCTTTTGGATAAAATCGTACAATGCGGATGAAAGTCCCTTTTTCAGCAACGCATTGGGCATCATACTATGGCTTACTGCCCTTACTTCTTTACAACCTTCATCTACAAGGCTAACCACCCGTTCAAGTCGTATGAGTTTATCTTCAGCAAGCGGTAAAAGGTCTCTCACCACTGCTTCAAGGTTCATTCTTGCAGCGCTCATTACCTGACCTACACCATCGTGCAGTTCTACCGCAATGCGCCGGCGTTCCGATTCTTCGGCATTTAATACTGCTTTGGTTGCTTCCTCTTGTTGTCTTAGCATCATTTCCTTTTCCCTCCTGTCCCGCTTTAGTTTTTGGCTACGGAAATAACCAAATACCAGGAGCCCAATAATACCTGCGCCCAGCAAAAGTCCTCCCAATTGATAATTTTTTCGTTGCAGGTCAAACTGTTGCTTTTGAATTAACTGCTCTTTTTTAGCGGTCTCAAATTTAGTTTGCAACTCCGCAACCTGTTTGGTGCTTTCCAGGTTTATAAAACTGTCCTTAACCAGTATCATCCGGCGGAGATGTTCGGTTGCTTCCTGGTATTTACCCATTGCAAATGCGGCTTCCGAAAGGGTTTGGTATGCATTCAGGGCTACTTCTTTAGCACCTATTTCTTCCGAAAGTATAACTGATTTCTTGGCAAATTCATAGGACAGCACCGCATTATTCATTTTCAGGTAAGTGCTTCCGATATTGTTCATGGTAGCAGCTTGTTTCCATTTGTCCTGCATTTCCTCAGCAAGTGCCAGTGCTTTTTTGTTATATTCAATGGATTTTTGTAATTGTCCACTGTATTTATAGGCAATGGCAAGATTGGAAAGCACCATGGCTATGCTTTCTTTTTTATTAATTTGGGTATAAAAGATAAGCGCTTCGTTGTACAGGCTTATGGCTTTGGGATAGTCTTCGCTTATCTCGTACACAATACCCATATTATTTTTACAGTCCGCTTCTAATGCAAGATTTTTTATTTCCCGTGCTATTTGCAGCGCGCTATCATAATGCTTCAAGGCTTCGGGGAGTTTTTGCCATGAAACATAAAGGACACCGATATTTTTTATGATGCGTGCCTGCATTTCCCGGTTACCTGTCTTTTCCGTAAGTGAAACTGCCTCCTGGTATAATTTCAGGGCCTTTGGGTTATCGCCCTTGTCGCTGTATACATCACCCAACAAGTTGAGCGCCTTAATTCGTAAGGTGTCATTTTTCAACCTTTTTGCCGATGCTTCGGAAAGCTGAATATAATAAATGGCGCTATCATAGGCACTTGCCGAATAAGCCTGCAACCCCAGTTGAAAATGATAGATGGTTTTGGTAACTGAATCACCAGGATTGTTGGCTAATACCCGTGAAAGGCTGTCGATTTTATAGGCCTGTGCTATACCCCCAAAAGAAAGAAACAGGAAAATAATACCATGAAAAAATTTGTTCATATGCAATAAATAATGACGGCTGCAATATAGGGGGGAAGTAGCAGAAAATCAGAACCCCCAATATTCATATAAAATAAAATGTTAGCAGCTATGATTAATTATAAAGGCACATGTATTCCGGTAAATGTTCCCCTTCCCGGCGAGCTTTCAATGTCTAATGTTCCCTTTAAAAACTGGATCCTTGCTTTAATATTTTGCAACCCAATACCTGCTGAAACTTCATTTACATTAAAACCTTTCCCGTTATCTTCAATGGTAACGTCCACCGCTTCCTTTTCATGAATAACGGAAATATCTAATTGGTTGGCACCGCTGTGTTTTATTACATTGTTCACGCACTCCTGTATCACGCGGTATAAAACCGACTCTGTTTCCGGCGAAAGTCTTTCCTGCAAACCTTCGATATGCAATTGGGTTTTTATCACCTGCTGATCAATTTTTTGGATAAAATCATGCAAGGCGCTCGCAAGTCCTTTTTTCAATAATGCATTCGGCATCATGCTATGGCTTACGGCCCTTACCTCCTTGCATCCTTCATCTACCAGGCTCACCACTCTTTCCAGTTTTACCAGTTTATCTGTTGCCAAAGGCTGTAATTCCCTTACTACCGCATCCAGGTTCATTCTTGCTGCCGACATTATTTGTCCCACACCATCATGCAGTTCTGCAGCAATCCTGCGCCGTTCATTTTCTTCGGCAATCAGCACCGATCTTGCCGCCAAATCCTGCTGATGCATAACTTCCAATTGTAATTCTTTTTCCTTCTTTAACCGATAGCGCCGGTAATAACTATAACCGAGCAAAACCATTAATGCCGATAACCCGGCTATGGCCCAAATGATGATGTTCTTTTTGGCCACCTGTGCCTTTTGTAATACAATTTCCTGTTCCTTTTTTTCGGTTTCATACTTTACACCCATATCGGCAATTGCCTTAATATTGGTTTCGTTTAGCACCGAATCGCTGTATAATACAAATTGCTGCAAGCTTTGCAGTGCAAGGGTTGCATTGCCTTGTGCTTCATACAATGCTGCCTGCGTTTTATAATAATCGCGCCAATGATTTTTCTGGTTGCTGATCGTTAAAAAAGATTTTGCACTATCCAACAGTAAATGTCCGCTTTCCAGTTTATTTTGTGCAATACGATTAGATGCATAGGCAATATAAATACCCGCCAAACTCCTTTTGTTATCTATGGCCGTATTCAAACGGATAGCTTCCTGAAAATAAGGGACTGCATCTATCCATTTCTCTTCGCGGTTATAGCTTTCCGCTAAATCAGCATTGATTAAAGCAAGGTTACGATCGTCTTTTTGTTGGATATATTTTTCTTCCGCAATTTTCCAGTAATGCCGGGCGCTGTCATACACCCCTTTTGCACTCATGGCATTGGCAATGCTATGATAAGAAATCGCCATATTTCTTTCGTCCCCGATAGATGCATACAGTGCTACTCCGTTTTTAAAATAGGTAATAGCCTGATCGATATCTTTTTTCTTCAAATAAACCTGGCCGATATTATTTAGCGTATTGCCAACCCCTTCTTTATTACCCAGTTTTTCAAAATATTGCCTTGCCACCAGCATATTTTCCATAGCCTTATCATAATTGCCCACTTCTTTATATATGTAGCCAAGGTTATTGTACGACATAGCAATACCGAAGCTATCTTTTGCATCCTGCCGTATTTTCAGCGCTTCTTTGTATAACAAAATGGTGGAATCGTAGCGGCCTAGTTCAATCCATACATTGCCCTGGTTATTTTTTGCCTGCCCCATTTTGGTAAAATCCTTTTCGGCTTTGGCAGCTTTGTAAAACCCTTCAAAGGCCCTGATAGCATCGCGGTATTGGGAGCCGTAATAATGCGCCATGCCCAGCGAATTCCAGCCGTTGGTTAGCCATTTTTTTCCATTGGGTACTTTTTCGGCCCATGAAATAGCTGTTTTTGCCCAATGCGCCGACGAATCGGGTTGAGAACCCAAATAAGCCGCAGCCAATCCCAGGGCGGCTTTTACCTGGTTGCTATCCGCAGGTACCTTTTTGGCCACAAGCAGTAAACTATCCTTATTTTGTGCAACACCTGAAAGAGAAGTAAGGACTGTTGTAATAGTTAGAGTCTGCTCATAAACTCCAGTCAATTTTGGTTCTGCCAAATTTGCCACTCATTACAATGAGAATCCATTGGTATAGGGATGCAAGGCCCAGCCTCGTTAAGTTAACGAGGTTGAGCACCAAAGTAATGGTAGCTATCCAAGATTCGCTGGTGGCCTTTAGTTTAGCTTTGATGCAATCTAAACCGTATCCCACCTTTGCCTGGCCAAATTTGCCTTCTATTGGATTTCGCTCCCCAGGACTTACAGGATTTGACAATGCCTCTTTGGAAGGTCGCCCTAAAGGTTTGGCCCGCAATAGTATGCTTAGTTCTTTCAGTCTTCTGCGGTTTTCCCTGTTGCAATAAATTTTGTCAGCCAATACTTCTGCTGGATAAAACCCAAACCTTGTTTTATAAGCTTCTACTGTATCCATCAGAGATTGACCTTCGTTGAAGTTCTCCCAAGATAGCTTTTCTATGACAGTAAATCCATTAACCAATGATGCCTGTAACTTACTCCCAAACTCTACTTTTTTACCATCCTTACCGCGAACAATAGGGCGGACATGTGGCTGATGGATATTTACTATTCGGTTGGCTATGCTGTGGGTTCGGGTGCAGTGCATAGCAAATTGCTGTTCATACACCATGCGTATGGTTTGCAAATACCAGATATCTTTTTCCTTTAAAGGCAATTGTAAATTGCTTGCAGTGTAGGCTTCAACCAGCACTGCAATGTGCTGTAGATTTCTCTTTAAATAACGCAACTGGCTGCCATTGGCCCGGTATATTTCCTTGCTTGATTTGGATTTCTTTTTGGCGGTATTTAAAAAATCCTTCTGCGCAAGCTGCCGGTAGGTTCTGACCTTTACCTGGCCATGTAATTCTTTGTTATACAATTTATCAACGATGGCTTCGCTTTTTTGCCGGGCAGCATGGAGTAATTTTAGATCGGTTGGGTAGGTAATATTTTGGGGTGCCACGGTAGCATCCATTAATAACTTGCCTGCATTGGGGAGCATGGGTTTATCCTGCAAAACTGGTGTTGTTGCTTCTGATGAGCCAATGGTATCATCTACCATTGTTGCACTGGCATTGTCATCTCCTGCATCAGATTTATTTACCGGTTTGCTATTATCTGGCTTATCTGGCGGCTTGTCAAAGCTGTGCGCAATGACAATGTCATTTATAGCATTGATAACAATAAGACTAAGCCGCTCCCGAATAGATACAAATAACGATGGTGAAAATGGCGCTTCATTAGTAAAAGTTGAATACCCCAGAAAGTATTGCATAAACATATTCTCCTGTATCTGCTGAACGGTTTCACGATCAGAAAGATTGAGCATATGTTTGATAATAACCGCACCTAAAACAATTCGACCGCTAATGGGGGGACGACCCTCATCGGATTTGAATTGCATATCGTACTGGTTGACTATTTTATCCCAAGGTAAAAGAGACGATAGCCTCACCCAACGGTTTGTGGAGCTAAGAGCTTGCTCAAAGGGTGACTCAAACCCGCATATTGTCAGTTGGTTGGGACTGACATACAAAGGGGTCGATGCACGCTTTCTTACGGCCTTGCGTGGTTTTCCTTGCATCTGTTTCCTTTTAAATTTACCTAAATGTAAGCGCCAAAAGGATTACAAGGTTTATAAGCAGACCCTAATTACCACACCCAATACACCATGGCCGTGGATTAATTACCTTGGCAACGAAGATTTTTTCTCCCTTATTTCAAATACTGCAGGCGGATACTCTTTTTACAAGGATGCAAAATTCCGGCGGCTTACCCGGTACCGGTACAACAATGTGCCTATGGATAGCGGAGGCCGCTATTTCTACATAAAGGATGAAGATACCATTTGGTCCCCTGGATGGAAACCCTGCAAAACACCGCTTGATCAGTATGAATGTCGACATGGAATGAACTACACATCCATAATGGGCGAAAAAAATGGAGTTACTGCAAAATTGCTGTTTTTTGTTCCGCTAAAAACATGGGCCGATGTACAAAAGCTTACATTGACCAATCACGCTGCTGAAACAAAAAAGCTGAAAGTATTTGCATTTACCGAATGGTGTTTGTGGAATGCAGCAAGTGATATGGAAAATTTTCAGCGAAATTTTTCAACGGGTGAAGTGGAAATTGAAGACTCCGTTATTTATCATAAAACGGAGTATAAAGAAAGACGCAATCACTATGCCTACTATTCGGTTAACCAACCCGTGCAAGGCTACGATACCGACATGGAATCCTTTTTTGGATTGTACAATGGCTTTGATGAACCACAGACAGTAACCGAAGGAAAACCACGCAATACCGAAGCGCATGGATGGTCGCCAATTGCTTCTCATTATCTTGAAGTAGAACTACAACCCGGCGAAACAAAAGACTTTGTTTTCTTGTTGGGTTATGTTGAAAACGATGAAAGTGAAAAATGGGAATCGAAAAATATCATCAATAAAACAAAAGCCAAAGCAACCATTGCAAATTTTGATACGGCACAAAAAGTAGATGATGCATTTGCTGAATTAAGGTCTTACTGGGATAATTTATTGAGTGTATATGCTGTAAACTCCGGCGACGAAAAGCTGGACCGAATGGTGAATACCTGGAATCAGTACCAGTGTATGATTACCTTTTGTTTTTCAAGATCGGCATCTTATTTTGAAAGTGGTATCGGGCGGGGCATGGGCTTCCGCGATTCGAATCAGGACCTTATTGGTTTTGTACACCAGGTACCCGAACGGGCGCGTGAAAGGATAATTGATATTGCTTCCACCCAATTTGCCGATGGAGGTTGTTACCATCAATATCAACCACTTACTAAACGTGGCAATAACGATATTGGCGGCGGGTTTAATGATGATCCCATGTGGTTAATTCTCGGAACCACAAGTTATATCAAGGAAACGGGTGATTTCTCGATCCTTGATGAAATGGTACCCTTTGATAATGACATGTCAGTTGCAAAAACCTTATTCCACCATCTTACCGTTTCGTTTGACCACGTGGTAAACCATCTTGGTCCGCATGGGCTTCCGCTCATTGGTCGCGCCGACTGGAACGATTGCCTGAATCTGAATTGCTTTTCCAGCGATCCGAATGAATCTTTTCAAACTACAGAAAACAAAACCACCGGTTCAAAAGCCGAATCGCTGATGATTGCCGGGTTGTTTGTATTGTACGGACGGGATTATGCAGAACTGTGCAAAATACTCGGGAAAGCGGATGAAGCAAATCGTGCACAATTGGAAGTAGAAAAAATGGTCAATGCTGTAAAAAAATATGGTTGGGATGGCGAATGGTTTCTGCGGGCCTACGATTTTTATGGTAATAAAATTGGCAGTAAGGAAAATGAAGAAGGTAAAATATTCATTGAGTCGAACGGCTTTTGCACCATGGCCGGCATTGGAAAAGAAGATGGCATGTGTGAAAAAGCACTGGATTCGGTAAAAGAAAAACTGGATTGCGAATATGGCATCGTGCTCAATAACCCGGCTTTTACCAAATACTATATTGAATATGGCGAAATTTCAAGCTACCCACCGGGATACAAGGAGAACGCGGGTGTTTTTTGCCATAACAACCCCTGGATTATGATTGGTGAAACTGAAATTGGGCGCGGAAATGAAGCCTGGGAATATTACAAAAAGATTTGCCCTGCCTACCTTGAAGACATCAGCGAACTCCACAAAACAGAGCCCTATGTGTATGCGCAAATGATAGCCGGCAAAGACGCCTTCAAGCCCGGTGAAGCTAAAAATTCGTGGCTCACCGGCACAGCTTCCTGGAACTTTTATACCATCAGCCAATTTATACTGGGCATTAAACCGCAATATGATGGCTTATACATTGACCCTTGCATTCCCGGTAACTGGAAAGGTTTTTCTGTGACCCGCAAATTCAGGGGTACTACCTATCAAATTGAAGTGTTAAACCACAATGGGGTGCAAAAAGGTGTAGCATCTATCCGTATCAACGGGAGTAAAATAGAAGGCACCATACTTCCATTGTTTGCACCGGGATCCGTAGTAAAAGTTCAGGTGGATATGGGCTAAAAAAATAAAAATTTTTTTTAGCGTCTACAAGTGCCTATCTCTACGCAGCGAACCGCAAGGCATATTTGTCTTTTGCTGTGATTTGACTACTGCTTTTGATCCGAAAAACCATCCAGACGAATTGCTATGACCAAGCTTGTTAAGGAAATAACCACATTAACCCACGAAGATTGCTTTAAAATAACATCAAGGGTAAAACACAGGTTTGATTACCCGCTTCACTACCACGAAGAATTTGAACTTAACTATATTGAAAATGGCAAAGGCGCCCAAAGGGTTATTGGCAACCATATACATGACATTGATGATGTTGAATTAGTGCTTGTTGGACCCAATTTGCAGCATGCATGGTTTGGCGAATTGCCCCCTACCCAAAAAGTACTCGAAATTACCCTGCAATTTCACAAAAACTTGTTTGAAGAGCGATTATTGCAACGCAATCAATTGGGCTTTATACGGCAAATGTTTGAAAAATCACTCAGGGGTATTTCATTTTCAAGGGAAACAATACTCCAAATAGCCCCAAGAATAAAGGCACTTCACCAAAAATATGCATTCGATTCAGTACTCGAGCTTTTCAGCATTTTGCACGATCTCAGTACTAGCCGGAACATGACTTCGCTGAGTGACCCTACTTTTTCCAACAATGAAAGCCATACTTTCAAGAGCCAGCGCATAGAAGACACTTTTGAATATATGCGGCAAAACTATGCGAAACCCATTTCGCTATCCGATGTTGCCAAATTGGTGCATATGACCGAACCGGCATTCAGCAGGTTTTTTAAGCAGCGCGCCGGCATTAAATTTATTGACAGTCTTACCGATATACGGCTTGGTGCTGCATCGCGATTACTCGTTGATACCACTCTTTCGGTGGGTGAAATCGCTTACCAATGCGGGTTTCATAATATTTCTAACTTCAACCGCATTTTTAAAAAGAAGAAAAATATTACCCCAAAAGATTACAGGGAGCATTACTCGTCATCCACGGGGATATATATTTAAAATAGCGATTAGGCATTCGGAAAAATTGAAGAACATTTTCTGAAATAACTATTTGATTTTCAATTGATTGGAATTGGACAATCGGTGATTGTCCAATTCGTCCATGTAATTCCATCAATTGGCCAATCGGCAATTGGCCAATTCAAATAAACACATATCTCCTAATTCATCAACTTAACCAACACCACATCATGCGGCTGTACGGTTACC
The DNA here is from genome assembly GCA_041740575.1 of Chitinophagaceae bacterium. Lineage (GTDB taxonomy): Bacteria > Bacteroidota > Bacteroidia > Chitinophagales > Chitinophagaceae > Phnomibacter. Next base: position 40,154 of record JBGSLS010000033.1, read on the forward strand.
TGCAATCCTTTATCCGTTGTGCCTATATCCTTACCCGTCCATACATCCTGCATACGAAGTGTTTGTTTTGAAAAATCTATCGATCTTTTAGCAACAGTATCGGTAACCGGCTGGCTTACAAAATCATAAGAAATGGTTTTGGGCTTTTGCGAGCGGTTCATAAAACAATAGGCCCAACTTCCATCGGCCAATGGCTTTATCCAGGTATCTATACTATCCTTTTGGTGTTGTAAAAAAGCCTGGATGCCCAGCTTATCCTGGTTAATAGCTATCACATTTTTATTCGTGAGTAATTGGCGGGTTTTATTTGTCATGTTGCGCACATCATTACCCGCAATTAATGGCGAAGCCATCATGCACCACATGGCAAAATGGGAGCGGTCTTCGCTTTCACTCATTCCATTGCCCACTTCCATCATATCAAAATCGTTCCAATGGTCGGGACCGGCAAATTGCCGGATATCGGGATGCATATCAATGATTTTGGTAACACCCCAACTGTTCCATGTACCATGATTATGCACACAATCAAAGCAGTTATAAATATCCCCGCTGATGCGCCACAGATGCCCCAAGGGTTCAGCCCAATCCCAGGGTTTGTTATCGCCCCACTCGCACAGGCTGAATACAATGGGCTTGCCGGTAAGCGTTAATGCCTTGCTCATGGTTGCATACGCTTCTTTGGCGTTAATACCTTCAGTATTGCACCAATCATATTTTAGATAATCAATACCAAGCCCGGCATAGTAGCGCGCGTCCTGATACTCGTAACCACGCGTACCGGGGTATCCGGCACAGGTTTTGGTTCCGGCACAATTGTACAGGCCAAATTTTAATCCCTTGCTATGCACATAGTCCACAACTTTTTGCATGCCACCCGGGAATTTTTTTGGGTCCGGAACGAGGTCGCCGGTTTTTGCATCGCGCTCCATCGCCATCCACCCATCATCAAGTACAAGGTAAGTATACCCTGCCTCGCGCATGCCGCTTGTTACCATTGCATCGGCTATTTCCATAACCAATTTTTCATTAATGTTGGTGGCAAAAGTGTTCCAACTGTTCCAGCCCATTGGCGGTGTGGGAGCCAGCCCGGGTACTTTTTGGCCAACCATACCCATTGGTAAAAAAAGCGCTGCTAAAAGCGCCTTAAAAAATAATGTACGTACTTTCATTTCTCAGGTTTTTCTCAAAAAAATTATATTAGATATTGCAAACGCTATTGTTGCAAAATACCTTTTAAAATAGATTCGTATTGTCCATCGCGTGTTACGGCCGGCCAATCATCGGTGCGGAAAGTACCCGCCGGCAATCCGGCACCGTTGTACAGGTTCGCATCCATTGGAGCATCGCTCCATGCATAACGAACTGATGCGGGCGTTGCACCTTTGGGATGATACACAATTACCCTATCGCCATCAATTTCGGCTTTGGCATAATAAAAAACGTTATCGGCACCGGCAACTTCAAACCCCTGCAGATAAGGATATTTTCCTTTCGCAACTAGTCCACCGTTTGTATGATGGAAACTGAGTATCGCCCTACCCTGTTCAAAAGTTACTTTATCAAATACCGGTCCGCTAAAAGGAATATCTTTTTTATAGGTAGTATGCAATGCAGCCAGTGCAAGGCGATTTCCTACCGTTAATTTATCGGTTGGATGAATATCATTTGGATTACCTACATCGGTAGTAATTGCTATGCCTGTGTGCGGCAAGGATGTTGACATGGTTTGTGCTTCGCGCAGTTCGGCCCAATTACTGCCTTCATTGGCGCTTTTGTTAGCTCCGTAGCTACTTAATTGGGTAATATAAAATCCTAATGTGTCCTTCCAAAGCCTGCGCCAATCATTTATCAGTAACGGCATAGTTTTTCGATACTCAATGGCCCTGCCTGCATTGGTTTCACCCTGATACCACAATACACCCTGCATGGTATAAGGCACAAGTGGTGCAATCATGGCATTGTAAATACTGGTGCCTGCATTATTGCTGCTGTGCGTGTATTCGTGGGGAGATGCAAAAGATGGCATCAACTTCCAATCATCTGCAATACTAAGCCGCGAACCGTTGGCCTCTATAAAAAGATCAGATGGACTTCCCTGTACACCAAGACCGTACCAGGATGGATCGGCCATTTGCTTAAATTTTACCACCAGGCTATTCTTTCCTTCCACCCAAGTACCTGCCGGTATTTTTATTTTCCGTGGCCCCTTCAATATGCCTTTACTTAGCAATTTTCCATTTACATAAACTTCATTTTCATTATCCTGAATGCCAAGCCCAAGTATCGTTTCTGCATTCACCATGGCAGCACGCATATCAATATAACGTGCCATAAAACCTGTTCCCCTGAAAGCCCATATTCCTTTCCAATCCCATTGCCCGAGCGGGCTGCCACCATTGTGCCATTTGCTAAAATCATATCCGGTTTGGGTATAAGCTTTTTCGTCGGCTGCAGTAGGTAAATACGTACTGCCCAATAATTGTTTACGTGTTTTAAGGTCCTGTAAACTGTCGGCAGCAGGCCAGTTGTCGGGTAAAATGTTGGCATACCACTACAATTCAGGGCTACTTAACATGGCTTCTTTGCTCAACCATCCTTCCAACTGCGATCCACCCCAACTGCTATGGATTAAGCCAACTGCTACATTCAATTCCTTCACAATGTCTTTTGCAAAAAAATACCCAACCGCAGTAAAATCACCTGCCGTTTCTGGTGTGGCAGCAACCCAACTACCACCCTCTAATTTTTCCTTTGGCGTCATGGTTACTTCATGCGCTACATAAAACTGACGGATCATGGGTTGATTGGCCAAAGGTTTTTCAGTTGCATAGTTATGCGCCTGGCTAAGTTTCCATTCCATATTGCTTTGGCCGCTGCAAAGCCAAACTTCGCCCAGCCAAACATCGGTAAAAGAAAAGCTTTCCGCTCCATTGCTTATTGCTAACGTAAACGGCCCACCTGCAGGCATCGCAAGTAATGTAGCCATCCATTTTCCATTCCTGGCTGTTGTTGTTTGTACGGATTTACCGGCAATACTTACTGAAATTTTTGTTCCCGCTTTAGACCATCCCCAAACGGCAACCGGCTTGCCGCGTTGCAATACCGCATGATCGTTGAATAGTGGTGCAACGGTAAGTTGCCCCATTACAGCCTGAAATGCAAAAAGAAAAATAAAAACAAGCAGGAAAAAAATTCTTCTAACCTTTAACCTCAAAGAAAACATAATCGTTTAAATTTAATGTATAAAAACCCGATGATGCTTTTGTAAAGTTACATGTACCCTTTTCATACAAATATCTTAGCATAATGAACACCCGGCATTGGCGGAAAGGTAGCTAAGTAAGACAACTCTTTGGAATCATTTTTTACTTAATATCGGCGAATAACCCGATTCCCCGGCAGCATTCGCTGCTTTTATACGGTAATAAAAAGTCTTTCCAGTATTTGCACTTTCATCTGTATATAAAACAAGGGGAAGAGATGCTTCGGGAGTGGGTTCAAAACTTTTCACATCGGCAATTACAGCATCCTGCAACCCGGTGGCCAATATGGTATACGGGCCGGTTTGTTTTGCAGATCTTTCAATGGTATAATAGGATGCGCCAGCCGAACCACGCCAGGTAAATCCATCGCCCTGCGTAAATAATACCGGTGCAGGTGATGGCTTTTTAATGACCGGTACATCCATACCTCTAATAGCGTATGCTTCGCTGCGCAGCAAGTCGAGTATCCTTGTTTCTTCATAAGCATATCCTACTGCAAAACCGGGCACATGGTAAGAATTTACCGGCGTACCACCTTCATTATGATAATACCATCCGCCATCGCGTCGACGCCCGCGAATGCTCCACAGCAATCCACCAACGATATCATTATCTTTTATGGTTTGCATCAGCCTTCGCAGGTTATCGGTACTGCCAAGTCCAAATTCATCAATCATTAAAGGCTTTTTACCTTTGCACTGCTCCCTCGATGCAAGTGCAATAGGCGAAAGGTCCCAGGGTTGCCCGCCAAGCCGGTTCCAATATTCATACAAATGGTCGCTAATGATATCAATATTCGGATCATTAATAAACGCCATTCTGTCGCCACCACCTGCTTCCATGATAAGGTGATTAGGATCCACTTTTTTGATATAGGCAGCCATCTCCAAACTCCATGCATTTATAATGGGTGTCCACACAGCATAATCCAGTTTTCTATCGCCGGCATAGCTTCCAAATTCGTTACCCAGTTGCCAGCACAATATGGCAGGATCGTTTTTATACACAATCCCATTCACTGTATTTAGCCTGTTTAGTATAAAGTCGAGAAAATGCCGGTAATCCGCTTTCACTTCTTCATCTGTCCAAAATGAGCCTTTGGGCTTGCCGGATAATGTACTGAACTCATCTACCCCTCGTATGCCACCAAAAGATTGCGATGCAATAAAGGGAATAATTAATCTAACATCATATTCATGTGCCAGGGCAATTACAAGGTCAAGACATTTGAAAGCATCTTCGTTATAGGTTCTGCGTGCAGTAATATACACGGGCATATTTTTGTCATCGGGCGAATACACAGAAAGTGAAAAAGTACGCGTAGCCCTTGACCCGGTTCTTTCAAGCCCGCTCAAAATATCCCTGATTTCAAATTCATCGGGAAAACGGTTGGTTCTGTCTTCCCTTATCTGTGATTCATTTTGCTGGATATTGGGTGCGGCCAATCCAAAAAAACGAAATACTTTATTGCCCTCGAAAAGCTGATCGCCTTTACGGGAAATAATGGGCCAATCCTTTTTCTCGATTGCTTTAGGCTTTTGTACTGATTGACTGAAAATCCCAAAAGGCATTTGCAACAAAAAGAAAATCGAAAAAATTATTTGTGCATTGATTCTATTAACTTTTCGCATACGACCATTATTTAAACTGAACAAGGGTTACCGTTTAATAATTTTTTCCGTAAGTACCATTCCTCCATTCATATTCGTTATCCCCAAGAAATAAAAACCAGCCGGAAATTTTTCCAGGTAGATGGTTTGATTTTCAGACCGATTGTTGCTATTGTAAGTTTGGGTCCAAATACTTCGTCCATTGATATCTGTAAGCGTTGCCTGATACTTTTCATTCGGCGTATCCAAAAGTCCTGTAATCGTTATTTGATCTCTTGCCGGATTGGGATAAATTTTAATTGAATTTTCATTATCAATTTTTTCAAGCATCACAATTTTTGAAAACTGCCGGCTACCATCATAATCGGCAATACTGAGCCGATAATAATTTTTACCGGGCAATCTTGATTCATCCACATACTGATGTGAACCGGTGAAAACATTATTTTGTACATCAAGCTTTCCAATACTTTCAAAACTTCTGCCATCCAAACTTCTTTCTATCCAGATATCCTTTACATTTTTTGCTTCGCTGATGGACATAAATAACCTGTTAGCATGCTTTTCATAAATACCGGAAAAAGCTGAAAGCCTGATGGGAAGTGTGGTAATATCATTTGCCATAAAGGCCAGGTCCCATGCCACATCGGGAACAGGTAATGTAAGTATACCGCCCACTACCATTGCGCTAGTGGTTGATTGCACAGTTCCATTGGTACACTCATACCATTTAATTTCGTAGGTACCATTTGCCATGCCGGGGATTGAAAGTGATGCCCCGGTAATGGTAGCAGGTACAGGACTACCCGGTGCCGCATCTATCCAGTTATACTTTTTATTATGCACCCATCCGGCCGTACGCCTGTTATCCGCACTTTTAAGCAAATAAGTATTTAACGGCGATCCCATATTTGTGAATGTATAACTCGAAACGGTGTACCAGTCGCCACCGGCATTATCCACTTTAATGGTATGCGTACCAGCCGGTACATTTATAGAAAAGGTAGTATTGGCAGTAGCAGGGCTATTAAGTACTTCGGAACCATTCAAAATAATTTGTACCCTTTGTGCATTGCAAAAAGTTGAAATATCATTTCCGGTGCGTACCCTAAACTGTGAAGCCGCAGAAAAAGTAACGGTAAATGTGGGCGCATTTTTTTCAGCAGCTTTACATTGGGTTCCGTACATGTACGTACTCAGACTTGATGCTGAAGGGGTCATATTTCCAGAAGCATCAATGGTAAAACTAGCTGCAGGGGGCTTACCCCATCCTGCACCGGGCGATACTACCAAATCGGATGCGCCACCACCTGAAACAGAACCGGAAGTTGGCTTATAATTTTGCGAAGCAAGTGGTAATTGGTTTGCTACAATGGCAGGCGCTTTATAGTGTGTATAAAGATTTCTCGGTTCAATGTAAGTATCCCACCACCATGATGAACCTGCACCCATACCACCGCCAAAAAGCGTCGCCCAAACACTGTTGTGTATATGAGTGCCATTGGGGTCAATAGTTGATAAGTTGGAAGAGCTGGCATTAATACCAAACTCCCCGGTATAAGTAGGCTTGTTGAAACTGGTTAAATAATTTTTGATGCCGCCCACCAAAACTGTTTCTACATTGGCAGCACTATTGTAATAATGGGTTTGGGTAAAATCCATTTCGGGCAGGTTCCAGGTAGCAGGGTCCTGATCGTCGTGCGCATAGCTTGTGGTAACAAGGTGCTTTAGCGGATCCTTTTCTTTCAGGTATTGCGCCATTTCCTGGTGCCAGTCTTTTATCTGTGTTTTATAGGTGCTGAACTGATCAGTCCATTCCACTTCATTAAAAAGTTCCCAACTCATAATGTTGCGCGAATAACCCCAGCGTGCTACGATATAGCGTAAACGATTTTTATGCAATGCCTTCGCAGTGGCATTGATAAAATAATCCCATGTATTTACACAAGGCCCGCCATTGGTTGACTTATACGGATTCTCATTCCAGTTAGGATTAACCGTGCTCGATACCATCCCGTGGTGGTTTATGCAAAGCATCATATAAATATCCTTTGCCTTGCATTCATCCAGCAATTTATCGGTGTAAAATGAATTAACCTGGCTGTACCTTTTTAAACCATCATAAGGCGTACCGGACCACTCAATACCAAGCCCCCATGCACACTGCCAAAGCCTGATAAAATTGGCATTATTAGCCGCCATTTTATCGGTCCATGTTTTAAAGTTCAGGTATTTATTATTCTGCTGCCAACCCATATTCTGGCCAATCATAATATACTGCTGACCATTATCGAAATTCAGGTAATTACTTGTATTTTTTCTTACAAAACCTTTAGCGCTTGATGCAACCGATGTAAAGTTGAATGTTGAAGTAGTCGTATTGCCAATTTTATTAATACAAGTTACCGTGTATGAATAATTCCCCAGTTCAGATGGGCTATACCTGATAGTAAAAGATGATGTACCGGTCGGTGTAATATTGCCCGTATTTGTATTTAGGGTATAATGTTGCATAAAAAAACCTTCCATTATATCCACTTTACCGGAAGGCGCCGTAAATGATGCCCTTACCATTATATCATCGTAATCGTATGGATTTGTATAACCCGCTGTAAGCTGAACTGTTGCCTCAAATTTTTCATAAATACCAACGGACGTACTTTCCGGTGTTACCGACTGAATAGTAGGCGACTGCGCCAATAACTGCGGTGCAAGTGTGCAAAAGATGAAGCAGTAGCAACATGCCAAATAGATTCTATTGTACATAATTAATATTTTTAATTGTTATTATACTGATGCTGTCCTATGTAATAATTCCATGCAAGCTCTTCCATTATGATAAGGGCATTTCCAGAATCCGGCAAAATCCTCCCGATCCATTGGTTTGTAATCTTCATAAACGCCCCATATCCATTCACCGGTTGCGTTGTCTATTAAATGCTTTGTAATAAAGTTCCAGCTTTTTAATACCTGTTCCTGAAAAATGGGTTCACCAGAATTTTGCCATGCATTAAAGTAGCCTACCATCGCTTCTGCCTGTGGCCACCAATGCTTTTCCTTTACCAGGTGATGATTGGCAACATCATATTCATGCCACATACCACCATCGCTATCAATTCCCTTTAAGGAAGCAAAGGCCATTTTTACGGCAAGGGCTTTTGTGCAGGCTATCCAATTCTCATCTTCCAATACTTCTGCAGCTTCCTGCAATAGCCATGATGCTTCAATATCATGCCCAAAAGAAATCAAACTATCTTTTCGCACCCATTTTTCATTAAAAAACAAACCCTGCGTTGATGTAGTTTTATCAATTATTTTCTCTTTGAAAATCGTAAGGAGTTCAATAATTTTCTTACGCAATGCTGCATCGGGCCATACTTTGTACAAAAGCGTATATCCTTCCAATACATGCAAATGCGTATTCATCGTTTTTTTTTCATTCGCATCTTTATCGCTCAGGCGTAAATCTTCAATGGTATCCCATTCCCGCGTAAAGGCTTCGAAATACCCACCTTCCAGGGGGTCGTAACTATATTTTTCCAGTAAATGAAAAAGTTCGACGGCTTGCTGTAGAACCTTACTGTTTCCAGTAAGCTGATAATAGGCAGCAAGCGCATAAATGGCAAATCCTTGCGCATACACCTGCTTTTTCGTTTCGAGTGATTGTCCCTTATAATCTACACTCCAGTAAATACCCCCGAACACAGGATCAATGAAGTGGTTAGCAAACCAATTGTATGTGTAATCGGCAGTTTGGCGCATAGATACATCCTTCAACTGCAATGCTGCTGTAGAAAAAGTCCAAAGAATGCGTGCATGTAATACTGCGCCTTTAGGAGCTTCGGGTAACTTTTTGCCGCCATATTCAACAGCACCAATAAAACCGCCATGAATAGTATCGGGCATTGTATGTTGCCAAAACTTTAAAATATCGTGTAAGGATGCTGCTACATTTTCCCGCAGTGGTTGAAAAGACTGATTTGATATAACTTTTTTATCTGCCATTTATAAAGTATGTACAAGCGTTTCTTCCCTTACTGATTCACCAAGCTGTTCATTTGTCTCTATTAAGTGTAAAACAGTTTGCACCGAAGCTGCAGAACCAAAACCATCCGGTGCTGTATTCATCACATAATCACATAATTTATCAATCGTACTTATGGCAACATGTAATCTTGTATCGCTCGATGCATAATAAATAAATACAGTACCATCATCATCGGCAATCCAACCATTGCTAAATACTACATTAGAAACGTCACCAACCCTTTCATCGCTTTCCGGTGCCATAAAGTAACCTGCAGGTTTATAAATTACCTGCCCTATATCGTTACTATCTGTCATGAACATATACAGCACATAGCGCAACCCTGCAGCGGTATTTCTTACCCCATGTGCAAGATGTAACCATCCATGCCGCGTTTTTATAGGCGCGGGACCTAATCCATTTTTCATTTCATACACGGTATGATATTGCTTCGGATCAAGAATGTACTCATGTTCTATCACAGCGTTTTCAATATCGGCTGCTATGCCCCATCCTATGCCACCGCCTTTGCCTGCATCAATAAAACCATCCTGCGGACGAGTGTAAAAAAAATATTTACCATCCACAAATTTTGGATGAAGCACCACATTACGTTGTTGAGGCGATGGTGTTTTTAAATCGGGCAAACGATCCCAGTTTACAAGATCTTTTGTTCGTGCAATACCACATTGCGCAATGGCAGAAGACTGATCGGTGGCCGGCGCGTTGGGATCCTTCCTTTCGGTACAAAACAGTCCGTAAATCCATCCGTCTTCATGCTTAACCAAACGCATATCATACGTATTGGTATCAGGTACTTCAGTTTCTGGCATAACAACCGGGTAATCCCAAAACCGAAAATGATCAATTCCGTTAGCACTTTCGGCAATGGCAAAAAAAGACTTTCTGTCATTACCTTCCACCCTTGCTACAACCAGGTATTTTCCGTTCCACTTTATAGCACCTGCATTAAGCACTGCATTAATACCAAAACGCTCCATCATGAAAGGATTAGTTTTAATATTAAGATCGTATCGCCAGGTTAACGGTGTATGCGCAGCGGTAAGTATCGGATTTTCATAACGATCGAAAATTCCGTTACCTTCTTCCCTTTTCCGGTTAGGCATTGATAATAATTGCGCATGTTCCAAGTGTATTTTCCTTAATCTTCGCAAGGATTCGTTTTCCATATAATTCCCTTTAAAAAATACTGATAATAAAATTATTAAATGTCCGCTGATTTTCGCTTTTGAATAAGTGCTTCGGTAATTGGTTTTAATTTATCTTCAGAAAGAGGGTAAAACATGATGAATATGGCTGATAGGGCAGCACCAATAGCTGGTAAAATACTGAGCATTAGCCTGATGCCATCTTGTGTGTTTTCTGCCTGTACCATATTGGCTTCAAATCCAAAATAGCCTAATAGCCATCCTGTGGTAGCACCACCAATTGTCCAGCCAAACTTTTGTGCCATAGATGATGATGAAAAAATGAGTCCGGTAGCTCTCCGTCCACTGCGCCATTCTGAATAATCTGCAATATCTGCATACATTGACCAAAGTAAGGGGAAAATACATCCGGCACACATACTTATTAGAATTTGCAAAGCAAGCATCAAAATAATATCATTTTTACCTGCCATATAAAAGAGCAGACTTAAAATACCTGCCAATGCCATTGCCAAAATAAAGGTAGACTTTTTACCAATTTTATTTGCAATAGGTGTTGCAGCCATTACACCTACAATATTTGCAGCCTGCCCAAGCAAGAGATACAAAGTTACCAGTGTCAGCGATGAAGTTAAAAAAGATGGCGCTGTTACATTTTCGCCAACATAATATTTAAAATAATATACAGCGGCTCCATCGCGTATGGAATTAAAAATTAATGCGGCTACACCGGCACAAAGCAGTATCCACCAGGGCTTGTTTGCAAGTAAATCTTTAAGATCATTTTTAAGCGATTGGGTTTTATCTTCTATAGCCTTTATACGCTCGCGGGTAAAAGCGAAGCATCCCCAGAAAAAGAGAATAGCAATAGCAGCAAAAACAACCATCGCCATTGTCCATCCCCACTGAACGGTACTTTTTTCGGAAAAGAAAGCAACTAATGGTTCAATAAGCCACAATGCCAATAAACTACCGCCAAAGGCAAAAACCATTCTATACGATGACAGCGCCGTACGTTCTTTTCCATTGGCCGACATTACCCCCAACAACGATGCATAGGGCACGTTAATAAGCGAGTAAGCCATCATCATTAAAGAGTACGTTACATAGGCATAAATCAGCTTGCCGCTTTCGGAAAAATCTGGTGTAAAAAACGTAAAAATGCCTATCAAACCAAATGGTATTGCCACCCATAACAAGTAGGGCCTGAATTTCCCCCATTTACTTTCTGTACGGTCGGCCATTACACCCACCACCGGGTCGAAAAGCGAATCCCATACCCTTGTAATTAAAAACATGGTGCCGGCGGCCGCTGCAGAAATACCAAATACATCCGTATAGAAAAACAACAGGTACATACCAAAAATTTTCCAGTACATACTTGATGCAGCGTCACCTAAACCATACCCGATTTTTTCACGGAGACTTACCTTTTCTGTTAAGGCATTGGTTGATGAATGAGCCGATGAAAGAATTTTAATATCAGGTGTTGCTTCCATACAAATAAGTTAAAAAAATGCCGGATGTAGAAACAACCAGCCAGACTGCTTGCTTATGAAAATTATTATTGTTTATACAATGCTGCTTTTTTTGCATCTGTGGCCATCCAAATTTTTGGGTCGGCTACAAATGTTTTAAAATCTTCTGCTGATACATCCCCTTCAAAAGGAACGTAATAATGCAATTTTTCCTTACCAGGCATTTTCCCCGCATTACGCCAAAGCAATACATAAGAAACTTTATGTTTTTTTAGTAAAGGTAATAAGTCGTTGGTCCACCAATTGGCCTGTGGAATGGTTTCATAACCGGTCTCGGCAAAGGCGGGAATTTTTTGCAATGAATCGGCAAGTAAATTAAGCATGCCAAGCTGCTCATCTACTTGTTTTACAAATTCATTTCCTGATGCAGAAAGTTGATTTGCATGTTGGTATGCATCGAAACTAATTACATCTGCAAATGCATTACCCGGATAACGCTCTAAATAATGATTTTTACTATTAAACTCTGCAGTATTATACACCCACAACAAGTTATTTAGTTTTCGTTCATTTACCATATAATCATATGTCAAATACCAAAGTTGCTTAAACTCTTCGGGCGAACATACATTTTGGCACCACCAAAACCAATTCCCTGTAAGCTCGTGCCATGGTCTGAAAAGAACAGGTATAGCTACTCCTTTTTCATCCTTCAAGTCAGCCAAAAAATCTGCAACTATTTTCAACCACACCTTAAAGGTTTCGTGATTGTTTCCACCTTTTAAAATAGATGCAACCGTACCCGCTTGCGGATCCCATGCACTTTTACCTGTGAGCGGATTATTAGCATGCCAACTGATGGATATAACACTCCCTTGCTTATATCCTTGCAGTATGAATTTTTTCATGTCAGCAAATGGTACACTATCAAGATTTTTTGCATGGCCAAGTTCAATATTACCCAGTTCCCATCCATATAATGCAGGATAGTCACCAGTTATCTTTTTCACATCACTATTGTCAGCTTCATAAGCCCATCCAATACCATATGCAAGATCATCCTGATGGCCAAACAAGACGGCCTTACCAAGCAGTTGTTGCAAGTTATTATGCAATGCTGCGGTTTCTTTGGTAGCAGTGGGATTAACTGGTAATCTTTTTTGCGTATTCATACATCCAGAGATTGATAATTGAAAAAGCAGGATAATGAATAAAGAATACTTCATATTGATGGTACTATTTATGAGTGGCAGCATGATACTTTTGTAAAAGTGACCAGGTTGTAACATCGGTATTAAAAACTGAATTTAAACCTTGTTCTTCTTGCGGAGGATCGCCAAGTAAATCGTCACCCTTTTGGAAAAATGGTGTTACTCCACCCGGCTTTCCAATTCCTCCATAAGCCCAAAAATTAAATCCGGCAATAATACCATTAGATGTTGCACTTGTTGCCCAATGATTGAATACAGATGCATAATACTGATTACGTAAGTTAACTGATGCATCAGCTGTATAAGCATGCAAATCGCGCGGAAGCCCAAATTCTTCAATAACCATTGGTTTATTCAGTTTTTTACTTACCTGCGCATGCGCACTAATATAGCTATCACTTTTTTGAATGACACTGTCAATGGATTTTGCAATAGCTGTATCTGAAAACCAGCCCCAGTTTTTGGGCCAGATATGAATGGTTGTATAGTCAATTGCATTTAACGCGTGAATGCTTTCAAAAACCTCCATATTTTCCACCCCCATAGTGCCCTCACAACCTGTCGTAACCAGGTGGTTGCTGTCGAGTTTTTTGATAAATTCAGCAGTTGCTTTTGTCCAGGCTATGTATTGAGGAATGGCCGAAGGCCGCATAGGGCGTGGTTCGTTGGCCAACTCCCAGCTAAATATGGCAGTATCGTCCCGATATGGCTTTCCGGTTATACTGTTTACACGGGTAACAATTTTTTCAACCTGTTTGTTATAAAGTGTGGTACAGGATGCACAGTCGTAAAATTTACTTACCCAATCGCGGTTTTCATCCCAGGTAAGTTTTCTTATTAAAATACTATCAGGAAGAATGCCTCCCCAATTTAAGTACTGCAAAAATCCTCCGCTCCATTCCCAATTATTGCTGAGGTAAAGAACAGCCTTCATGTCGCGTTTTCCCATTTCAACCAATAAAAAATCAAGTGCATTCAAAAGGCTGTCATCAAAACTTCCGGGGATTTTCTGATAGGCCGGCTCAACCCTTATTTTACCGGTAATAACGCCCGTTCCTTCGGCGGCGGCCAATACCCGCAAATTGGTAATATTTTGTTCTTTCAAAAAATCAAGCTCCTTTATCAGCCGTTGTTTGCCTTCGGGTGTTAATCCCAGGATACCACCGTACCAAAAATTTGTACCCATAAAAAAATGAGCACTATCCTGTATAGTAAATAGTCCGTTGTTAACCTTTACAAATGGCGCCTGCTCGGTACCTGAGCAACTAATGAAAAGGGATGTGACAAAAATAAGCCACCCGCAATTTTTTAATACCTTAAGAGAAACCATAGCAGGATAATAATTACTAAAGGTAACCCCGGGCAGGCAATATATAACCACCTGCCCGGGTAAATCTAACCATTAACTAATTCTAAAACATAGGGCCATCTGAAATAACCACATCATCAATATTGACTTCATAAGGCCCCGCTACATTACCCGTACTGAACCCAATTTTCAGGTAATCGAGAATTCCTTTAGCATCAAGCCCGGTTGCAGTTCCTGAGCCGCCCCATTTGCTCCAGCCTATATCTGCCATTCGCAGGCTATACAGTTTCCAGCCGGTAGTTTCTACCAGGTAATCATTTGCATCAAGGTTGCCTCCCCATTTTACATCACTTTGATTGGTTTCAATTTGGAAAAAGCCTTTTTTGCCATTGGTATTTACCCAGAAATTAATGTATGCATTGGCAACATTACTTAAGTTTATAGGCCCGCCAGCATACATATCACCGGTCCAGTTCCAGTTGGCAGCATTTGCCAATCCCACAGTTAAGTATTTATCCCCGCTTTTGGTTGCAATTCCGCTCAGGTTAATGCCACTGTTAGCACTACCGGTATATGGGTTTACATTGTCTTCAAAATTCCATCCCCAAAAAACCGGTTTTTGCGGGCCATCGGTTATCATCAACTGGTCAACATTAATTTCGTAGTCCGAACTAGTACCGTTACCTCTTTTAAAACCAAAGTTAACGGCCTCTATAGAACCCTTTGGATCAAAGGATGTACCCGTTCCACCCCATTTTTCAACATTCTCAGTTTTTAACTCTACACTTACCCAGGTCCAACCGTTGGTAACCAAATTATAATCAAAACTGGAATTTGCTGCTTTGAAATGCATACCCCATTTGGTTCCGTTTTGCACAAATTCAATCTGCATATAACCATCTTTACCTCTTGTGTTTACTAAGAAAGTCATATGTGGTTTGTGGAATAAAGAAAGATTGATAGGCGTTGTATAATTTACTTCACCTAATCCTTCCCAGGCAACTGCATTGGTTTTTTGTACGGTAAGATATTTTGCATCGCGTGCTTTGGGAGCGCCACTTGTATTAAGACCACTTGTAGCAGTAGATCCACCATAGTTTACATATGGGTTAATTCCATTTTCAAAATCGAACATCAGGATGGGTGCTTCAGGAATAAAAAAATCTGTAGGATTTTCAACATTAATCAATGGTGAAGTGCCATTTTCTATTCCTGCTTTTGCCTTTGTAACTTTTACCACTACTGCATCGGGTAAGGTAAGTCCAATGGTACCTACACTTAGCTGATCGGTAGGGGCGCCCGGCACCGGGTTAATGGGGATTTTTTTTCCATCAACCTCTACTTCAGTAACCATGTCCATGTTTTCACCTTTAATAATAAAGGCCTGTCCACGGGTAATACGGGCTGGCCACTGCGTTACTTTTGCGGTAAGATATACCGGTTCAAAAATCTGTGTGCTTACCCCTTTTTGCTTGTAAAGTGTATAAACGGTAACAGGTCCTGCATTTGCAGTACGTGGAATTTCGGCCACAATAGAGGTTGCTGTAGCAGAAATAATTTTTGCATCAATTTCGGGTGTACCAATAGTTACTTTACTTGTTTTTTCAAATTTTTCACCTGTAATCGTAATCGTTTTACCAATCGTTTCTTTAATAGGTGAAACAGTGGTGATTTTAGGAACAGGCCAATTTATATCGTAATCTTCTGAGAACTCTTTTTTATCGCAACCCATCAAAATTCCCATTAATCCCAATATAACCAAAGACCATTGGAATGATTTAATTTTAATATATGATTTCATAATAATTTGTTTTAATTTTTTAATACCCTGGATTTTGTGCTAATCCCCATGACTGCACTTCGGTAAGAGGTAGTGGTAATACTGGGATGGGGTTTACCACTCCTGTTGTAATACAGTGCGATTGGCAAGCAGTACGAATAGCTGTTGGAAGCGAGTTAAGGTATTTACCCGTGCGTACCTGATCCCAAAAACGCAGCGATTCCATACCCAGTTCAACGCGGCGCTCATGATAAATAGCATTTTTCAGCGCATCTCCTGTAACTGTATTGGCTATAGCAGGTAATGTACCTGCCGGGGCACCTGTGGGATCATACGTTAGCGAACCTTCTGCGGAACCTTTAGGCTGAGTGCTTAACCTTGCACGCGTTCTTATCAGGTTTAAAATATCCCTTGCTTCCTGCTCTTTTGCTGTAAATGCTGCTGCTTCTGCTTTCATCAGCAGTACATCAGCATACCGCATTTTACGCAGGTTTTGACCGCTTGCCTTTGCTTCAATGGGCTTAATAATTGCAGCCTTTCTGTTAAGATAGCCTGTAGCATTTTCATTAGGATAGTCAATTACCTGTAAAATACCCAATACTATGGAACCATCGCCATACATGATGCAGGCTTTACGTGGGTCGTTTGGTTCAAACTCGTTGCCAAGGCTTGTAGTAGGATTATTAAAACCCCAGCCCCATAAGCGGCGACTATTTTGAATGATATTATTGGTGGTGCCTGCTTTTATTGGTCCCCAACCTTCGGCAGTGGCTTTGCATTGAATTTCAAATATAGATTCGCTGCTGTTTTCACCTTCATCTTCATAAATCTGTGCATAATTAGGCAATAGTGAATATTGGCCTGAATTTGTGATGGCATTCGTCAAATCATAAACTTCCTGCCAGGTATGTGCATTTTTATTGTCTGTACCGATTTGGTACATTATGGCGCGTGCAAGGTATGCCCTTGCTGCACCGCGGGTTGCCCTGCCTAAATCAGCAGCAGCATACCCATTTCTTTCCGGTAAAAATTCAATTGCTTTTTTAAAATCATTTTCAATCAGCTTGTAAGTTTCATTCAGCGCAGTACGAGGCGTAGTACCAAACTCCGATGGCTTAACGGGTTCGGTAAAAAGTGGCATACCCCCAAAAAGACGCGCGAGATAAAAATAATAGTAGCCACGCAGAAAATGGGCTTCACCCATCATCCTGTTTTTAAGTGTGGCATCCCAGGTAGCCACTTCCAGGTTTTTTATAATCGTGTTTGCCCTGAAAATGCCCTGCCACATATTATTGTAGGTGCTTGTTGATGGATTGTTTGCAGGATCGGCACGCCATTCCTTCATCATAGTAATAGTTGGAAAGTCGCCTGGGGTGCTGCCTTTTTCTGCATCATCACTCAGCACATCACCATACATCCACTCATAATTATGGCCACTACCAGGGCCTTCATCCCAGCTTGCCACATCATAAGCGGCATTAACTGCAAGTACTGCCTTTTCAGGATCAAGAAAATAATTTTGCTCCGTTTCAACACCTATCGGTTCCTTATCAAGTACCTTTTCGCATGCTGAAATCAACATCAGCAGGGCGAAGGCGCCAGGGAGATAAAATGAACGTTTCATATACTATAAGTTTTGTTTTCGTTAAGTAAGCAATCAAAAATTAAGTGTAACACCTGCCCGATAAGTGCGGGGTTGAGGATAAGTGCCCACATCAACACCATAAGAATATGGGTTGTAATAATATTCACCCACTTCGGGATCGAATCCTTCATAATCCGTGATGGTGAAAAGATTATCAGCAGCAACATACACCCTTAGATTCGAGATTTTTATTTTACTGGCAGGATTGAAAGGAATAGTATATCCAAACTGCATATTTTTCAAACGGATATAACTTCCATCCATTACGTACCTGTCGCTAAAACGCATATTGTTGTTTGCATCGCGCGATGTCATTCTTGGCTCATTATTTTCAGGAGTAGCTGCTGTCCAACGGTTCAGCCTGATGGTTTCAAAATTATTCCAACCGCCACCCGAATTGCTAATGTTACGTGTATTATACAGCATGCCATTTACAATTTCATTGCCGCTAACACCTTGAATAAAAATGCGCAGATCAAAGTTTTTGTAGGAAAAATCGGTGTTAAACCCATATTCAAAATCAGGATAAGGACTGCCAAGTTCCACCCTGTCTTTATCATCAATTACACCATCGCCATTTGTATCCAGAAATTTCACATCACCCAACATGGCATTTGGCTGAATAGGGGTGCCGTTTTTATCTTTATGGGCATCCAATTCAGCCTGGTTGTTAAAAATCCCATCTGAGCGAATACCATAATAATAGGGGAAAGGCATTCCCACTTCGGTTCGTGTCGTGTTACCTATTTTACCTACGCTGCCTCCATCCTGCGGTGCACCGCCACCAAGGTCAGTTACCGTATTGGTAATAAAACTTACATTGGCACCAATACTATATTTAAAAGCACCTCCACCCCGATAACCGGCAGTAAACTCAAAACCTTTGTTCGTCATAGTACCAGCATTTACCCTGGGTGCCGCTGCGCCTACATAATTGGGTATGGGTACTGCCACAATCATATTCTGGGTTTGCCTGTCAAAATAATCGGCAGTAAAGGTCAAACGGTTCTTTAGAAAATTTACATCAATACCCACATTGGTTTGCTGGCTAACTTCCCACTGCAGCTCGGGGTTTGCAAGTTGAGAAGGTGCAAAGCCTTGTACCAGTTGATCATTGAGAACATATATATTATTTCCGGTCATGGTAGTAACATATCCGTAAGCGGCTGCCGATTGTTCGTTACCCACCTTACCCCAGCCTGCACGTAGTTTCAAAAAGCTGATAGCGGAGGCATTTTCCATAAAACCTTCATTGCTGATTACCCACGCTCCGGCAAATGATGGAAAAACACCCCACCGGTTATCGCCTAAAAACTTGGATGAACCATCATAGCGAACAGTAGCGGTAAGCAGGTACCTGTCATCATAGCCATAATTCAAACGGCCAAAATAAGAGGTGAGGCCTGTTTCGCTTTGGTTTGAATTAACCACAAACTCAGTACTCTGACTAGTAGACATATATTGCAAACTTGCATCCGGCGGTACATCATAGGCTGTGGCCTGAAAATCTGAATACTTGCCCTGCTGAGCCTCCATACCTGCCATAGCACCTATGCTATGTAAACCAATTGTTTTATTATAATTCAGGTAATTGCTCCATAGCCAACTGGTAAATTCACTTCTTCTTTCCCATAGCGAACTACGGTCTCTTGCTTCATCGGTAGCAATAAAAAATTTGGGTGCATAACTCTTGTTATGCCCCACATTATAACTGGTTCCAAATTGCGAACGAAAAGTAAGTCCTTCCATCAGTTTGGCCTGCACATACACGTTACCCACAAGGTAATTTCCATAACCTTTATTGTTCTTTAACTCATCTACGGAACGTGCGGGGTTATTGGTATAAGATATATCGGCACGGCCCCAGTTATTGGTAATTTTATCCCATGCAGGTGCTAGTGGATCTGCTGAAAGTGCTGTTGTTAGCACCCCGCTATACAAATCACTGTTATAATAATTTTTTTCAAAATGGGTAAAAGCTCCGCTTACACCGGCGGTTAGCCATTTATTAAATTTGAAATCGTTATTAAAATTAATAAAATACTTCTTCATCGAAGAGTTGCGTACAATTCCATCCTGTGTAAAATAAGTACCACTAATGCGGTATTTATTTTGTTCCGAACCGCCAGCTGCTGTAAGCGAATAATTTTGCATAAAGCCTTGTTGCATTACTTCATCCTGCCAGTTGGTTCCCTTATTATTATTTTGCCTTACATAATCAAGTCTGGTAAACAATTCCGAATTGGGGCTAAGTGGTGTACCATCATTTTCATATCCTTCCAAAACCAGATTAGCAAACTGGGTAGCATCTGTCATTGGTAAGGTATTCCATGCTTCCTGGAAACCTGCGTAGGCATCTACAGAAAATTTTGCCGGGCCGTTCTTGCCCTTTTTGGTGGTTACCAATACTACCCCATTGGCACCACGCGCGCCGTATATTGCAGTGGCTGATGCATCCTTAAGCACATCTATAGATTCAATATCACCGGGGGCAATAAAGCTGATATCGCCGGTTTGATATCCATCTACAACATAAATAGGATTACTGCCATTAATGGAACCGATACCGCGTATACGGATACGCGCACCGGCTCCCGGTTCACCACTGTTTGCAATTACCTGCACACCTGCAACCCTGCCCTGCAATGCCTGAACAGCATCGGGTGTGGCAACTTGCGTTAACTGTTCACCTTTTACGGTACCCACGGCACCGGTAAGGTCCTTTTTCCGCAAGGACCCATAACCTACCACAACCACATCGGTAAGCGCATCAGTACCCGCTGCCAAAGCTACCTTACTTAATCCGGGGTCTGAAATGGAATACTCCCGAGATAACATACCAATGAAGGATATAACTATTGTTTTGCCGCTTGCCGGCACTTCAATACTAAAGTTTCCCTTTTCATCGGTTGTGGTGGAATTATTGGTTTCTTTTACTTTAATTGTTGCTCCGGAAAGCGGATTTCCCTTTTCATCATTAACCGTTCCCTTAATAACATTGGTTTGTGCAACCATAGTCAGAGCAATCGAAAAATTTGCAATAAGGAGCATTAGCACCTTGAAGACTTTTCTCATATGGCTTTAATTTTGTAAAGCAAAGTTATCATGCATTAATCTCTACATTGTAGTACTTTTTATTCATATTATAGTACTAAATGGATTGATGATTAAACATTAATTGTCATTTTGTATAAAAAAATACCAGAAAAGGCGAAATAATATCAATTTTGGTAATTTCTGAAGCATCAATAGCTGTAAAACTTGAAATCAAAAATCAATACTATTTTAACTAAACTTATATTAATTTTACAACTCCTAATTTCACTTTTATAACTTAACTTTAAAAATGGCCAAAATACTCAGGGAGATTACTCCATTAACACCCAATGATTGCTTTACCATTTTCTCACGGGTAAAAACAGGATTCGATTTTCCGTTACACTACCACGAAGAGTTTGAACTAAATTTTATAGAAAATGCAAAAGGGGCAAGAAGGGTGGTTGGTGACCATATTGCTGAAATTGATAATCTGGAACTCGTATTGGTAGGGCCCAATTTGCAACATGCCTGGTTTACCCATAATGCCGGTAACACTCAAATATTTGAAATCACCATACAGTTTCACAAAGATCTGTTTGATGATAAATTACTGCGGAGAAATCAACTTAGCTTCATAAGAAAAATGTTTGAGAATTCGTTTAAAGGCATTTTATTTTCCCACGAAACCATTCAACAATTGCTGCCAAGGATTAAATCCCTTCCTCAAAAACATGGTTTCGTTTCGGTACTCGAATTGGTAAGTATTCTGCACGACCTTAGTACAAGCAGGAACATGATTACCTTGAGTGATACTTCGTTTACCAATGAAACTTATAGTTATAACAGCCGCCGCATCGAAATTACTTTCGAATATATGAAGCACAACTTCGACAAACCTATTACCCTTGGTGATGTGGCCAAACTTGCCAACATGTCGGAGCCGTCTTTCAGCCGGTTTTTCAAACAAAGAACCGGTATCAATTTTATAGACAGTCTCAATGAAATAAGGCTTGGCCATGCATCGCGCATGCTGATTGATACCACGCAATCCATAGCAGAAGTGGCCTATAACTGCGGTTTCAATAATATTTCCAACTTCAACCGCATTTTTAAGAAAAAGAAAAATACTACCCCTAAAGATTTCAGGGAAGAGTACACTTCGGCTTCGAGGATATTTATTTAAATGGTAATGAAGAAAACTCAAATTCCATTGTAATCATGGATGTCGAACAAACTGAAACCATAACCTTCTAAAAAAAACTTACAAAAAATTTTATTTATTACGAAACTTTCGTAGTTTTACGAAAACTTCGTAGTTATGATCCGATTAACAGCACCTGAAGAAGATGCACTAAAAGCCATTTGGGCCACCGGGGAAGGTAATGTAAAAGACATCCTTGGAAATATGCCGCCACCTCCACCACCCTATACCACCCTTGCAAGCACTATAAAAAAGCTTGAAAAAAATGGATTACTATCAGGCAGGCTTATTGGTAATACTTATTTATATAAAGCAATCATTACGGAAGCTGACTATAAAAAATCAACCATCAACAATGTAGTAGAATCCTATTTTGGAAATAGCTATAAGAACCTCGTTACTTTCTTTGCAGCAGAAAAACAATTAACGCCGGACGAACTCAGGGAATTGGCAGCGCTGATTGAACAAAAAAAATAACGAAACAATAGTGGTCATACTTTAAACATCTTTACAATGACAGGGTTCTATCTTTATTTGCTAAAAGCAATATTATCCCTTGGTATGGTGTATGGAATCTACATCCTGTGCCTGCAAAAACTTACCTTTTTTCAATGGAATAGGTGGTATTTACTTCTATATAGTTTCATTGCATTTTTGGTACCATTTATTAATATAAACAAAGTAGCATCAGTACCATACTCTATTTCCCCCAAATCAGTTCTACAGCAAATTCCTAGCATTTACCAATGGGTTCCAATAAATAGTAATTCATTGCCAGAAAACAACACTGTTTATCAAACAACAACAAGCTGGACTTATGAGTATATAGTGCTCACATGCATGATACTTGTTTCTATTTTACTTATGATTCGCCTCGCTATTTCAATACTTAGTTTACTTAAAATAACCCGTAGCGCTGAATTACTTGGGTATGTAAACCAATGCAAAATTATCCGTGTACCGAAACCCTTGTCTCCCTTTTCATTTTCTAATACCATTGTTATTGGTAATCAAACCTATGCAACCGATGAATTTGAAAAAATACTAACACATGAAATGATTCACACACGCCAACGACATAGTGTTGATATGGTTTTTGCAGAGCTACTAATTGTATTTGCATGGTGGAATCCTTTTTCATGGCTGATTCGAAAAAGTATCCGTCAGAACCTTGAATTTATTGCCGATAGGGAAGTTATAAAACAAGGCGTGGATATAAACCCTTACCAGGTGCTTCTGCTTAAAACCATGCAAAACCCGGCACTTCGTATTACCAATGCATTTAGTTTTTCTCATATAAAAAAAAGAATTATGATGATGAATATAAAACCATCCCATCGCCTGCAACTTGCAAGATTTCTCCTTATTGCACCGGCCTTTACCCTGTTGGTACTGCTATTTCGCAGCCCAATAACCAACGCACAAGAAACAGCGTCTGCTTCAAAAATATCTACATCCCAACTTAAAAACTCAGAAATATTCGCAGAAATAAATAAAGATGCTGAAGGTATAGTACAATCAGATACTGTATATTTTGGCGGGGTGGTTATACATGAAGAAACAGGAAAACCAGTTTCAAAATTCCCCATTAACATCAGCCTGAATAATAAGTCTCTCACAACCGTATTTACAGATCAAAGTGGCAAATACTTTTATGCTGCTCCTATTCCACAAACCGGTAAATTGTCTTCCTTTTCATGGAAATTATTACATACTGAATTCGCACCCGGCGAGTCAGGCTTTAGTATAATAGATAGTGTTACCCAACCAGAATTTTATGTGAATCTGGTTGCTCCAAAAAAAACAAAAAGGAGATCCGTTAGCGAACCTGTTCAGATTTCTCATGACCAAATCAGGGAATGGGAATATAGTTCAATAACAATCTTGAATAATATTACAGAAAAATCAAAACCCATATTTGACAAGCATAAAGGGTTGCTGGCAATGGAAAAGGATTTTCTAAGTAAAATGGATACTTTGAATAAAACCTTTGTTCTTTATAACGGTTGGCTATATTGGAAAAGAATGGAAAATGAATCCTGGAGCAGACTGGAAAAACCCGAAAATGTGATTCTAAAGTTGGCAGATGATACGGTAACTTATGATGATGTAAACAATTGGTTTGCTAATCATAAGCGCTCTATAGTTTCCCAAACGCCTGCATATAAAAACAAAGGGTCGTTATTAAGTCTTGAATTTTACAAAGAACCATTTAGTTTACCCAAACCGCCCAAAACATTATTGGTAGGTGGTAATTATCAGCCAACAACAATCACTAGTTTCCGCAACGAATTTTCTGAAGAAGATGCAGTTTTCATCAATGGTTTCAGGGCTTACCGAAATAGTCAACTTACCCGTTACTCAGATTTGCTATCGGGAAATGAAAATGCTCAAACCATCTATAAACTTACAGGCGCTTTAGCTGCTCATTATAGTGAAAATGCATCGACGGTTTGGTGGATTGAAACCAAAGAAGCGGACAAGGTATTTAACCGGCCTGCGTTTGCAGAAAATAAAATTGTGAAGACAAATTAATCAACCAAATAATTACATCCCACGGGGTTGCATTATTTTCGCACCTGTGAACGGAAAACTTTCTGCTGAACTTCATCAGCTGCAACATACACTTACCGGCGAATTACATACAGGCATCACTATGCGCACCCTGTATGCAACCGATGCTTCTGCTTACCGCGAAATGCCGCTTGCCGTGGCCATTCCACAAACCGAAAACGACTTAAAGGCGCTCATTCAATTTGCCCGTACACATCGGGTGGGACTTATTCCGCGTACGGCAGGCACTTCATTGGCCGGACAAGTGGTGGGTAATGGTATTGTGGTAGATGTGGGGCGGCATTTCAATAAAATACTGGAACTTAACGAAGATGAACATTGGGTGCGGGTGCAGCCGGGCGTTATCCGCGACGAACTGAACCTGTTTCTAAAACCATACGGGCTGTATTTTGGCCCCGAAACAAGTACGGCTAACCGCGCCATGATGGGCGGCATGGTGGGTAATAACAGCTGCGGAAGCAACAGTGTAATTTATCGGAGTACCCGCGAGCATACCCTTGAAGTAAAAGCCCTGTTGAGCGATGGCAGCGAAGCAATTTTTGGCACGCTAAGCCCCGATGATTTTCACACAAAATGTGAAGGCGATACCCTCGAAGCAGGCATTTACCGCACAGTACGCAGCATGTTGGGCAATTATGAAAATCAACAGGAAATCCGTAAGCATTTCCCCAAACCTTCCGTAGAACGCCGCAATACCGGCTATGCCATTGACCTGTTGGTAGAAACGGCACCCTTTACCGCTGGTGGACCCGATTTCAATTTTTGCAGCCTGATGGCCGGTAGTGAAGGAACGCTTGCCTTACTTATCGAAATAAAACTGAATGTCGTACCGCTTCCGCCCAAAGAAAGCGGGCTCCTGTGCGTACATTTCAATAGTATTGATGAAGCATTGCGCGCCAACCTGATAGCATTACAATATCATCCGTCTGCAAGCGAACTTATTGACCATTACATACTCGAATGCACCAAGGATAATATTGAACAGCGCAAGAACCGCTTTTTTGTACAAGGTGATCCCGGTGCTATTTTAGTGGTGGAATATTCCAAAGCAACCCGTGAAGAAATTGCTGCTATTTGCGAAAAAGTTGAAGCCGAAATGCGTGCAGCAGGTCTTGGTTATCACTTCCCGGTTTTATATGGTGCAGAAAGTAAAAAAATATGGACGCTCCGTAAAGCAGGGCTAGGATTGCTTGGCAACCTGCCCGGTGACGAAAAAGCTGTACCGGTAATTGAAGATACAGCAGTGGATGTAAATGACTTGCCGGCCTACATCCGCGATTTTAATGTAATACTGGAAAAGCATGGCTTGTACAGCGTGCATTATGCGCATGCGGGCAGTGGCGAAATACATTTGCGTCCTATTTTAAATTTAAAGAACGAAGAAGGTCGCAGGCTATTCCGGGTGATTGCGGAAGAAATTGCCACGCTCGTAAAAAAGTACGATGGCAGCCTGAGCGGTGAGCATGGTGATGGAAGATTACGGGGTGAATTTATTCCGCAGATGGTGGGCGAAAAAAACTATGCGCTACTCAAGCAGATTAAAGAAACATGGGATCCGTTGCACATTTTTAATCCCGGTAAAATTGTAGATACACCACCAATGGATACTTTTCTGCGGTACGAAGTAAATCAGCAGACGCCGGTATTTCAAACCCATTTCCGCTATCCAAAACAAGATGTATTGCAGCATGCGGAACAATGCAATGGAAGCGGCGATTGCCGTAAAACACACCTGAGCGGCGGCACCATGTGCCCAAGCTATATGGCTACGCGCAATGAAAAAGATACTACGCGTGCAAGGGCAAATATTCTACGAGAATTTCTAACGCGCAGTGATAAAGTAAACCGCTTTGATCATGAAGAGATAAAAGAAGTAATGGACCTGTGCCTTAGTTGCAAGGGCTGTAAAAGCGAATGCCCGAGTAATGTGGATGTTGCTAAATTAAAAGCAGAATTTTTACAACATTATTACGACGCCAATGGTGTACCGTTACGCAGCCGTTTAATTGCCAATTTCTCCACAAGTGCAAAGCTTGGCGCCATTGCACCATGGGCGTATAATTTTGTAATGACAGCTCCCGGCATCAGTACGCTGGTAAAAAAGTTTACCGGCTTTGCGGTGCAACGGAGCATGCCTACGTTACAAAAGCAAACGCTTAGAAGTTGGCTGAAAAGTCGCCTCAATGACGTCTCCCTCCCCGGCGGGAAGGGCCGGGGTGGGGCCGTTTATCTCTTCATCGATGAATTCACCAAATACAACGATACCCATATAGGCATAAAAACCGTTGAACTTTTAGAACGCCTTGGATACGATGTGCGAATCGCCGACCACCTTGAAAGCGGCAGGACCTGGTTGAGTAAAGGGCTGTTGCGGAAAGCAAAAAAAATTATCAATACCAACATTGTAAAACTCTCTACGATTGTGGATGCCAATCATCCATTGGTAGGAATTGAACCTTCGGCGATCCTTACCTTCCGCGATGAGTACCCCGATCTTTGCGATGATGAATTGCTTGAAACAGCCAAACTTTTAGCTGCTAATAGTTTTACCATCGAAGAATTTTTGGTGCGTGAAATGGCGAAGGGAAATATAAAACCAGAACAATTTACCACCAAGTCCAAAAATGTTTTGCTACATGGACATTGTCAGCAAAAAGCCGTTGGTTCTTTACTATCAACGGTGCAAGCCTTAACGTTACCTGAAAACTACAATGTGGAAGTGATACCCAGTGGTTGCTGTGGCATGGCCGGTAGCTTTGGTTATGAAAAAGAACACTATGATGTAAGTATGAAGATTGGAGAATTGGTGTTGCTACCCGCGGTGCGCAATGCTTCACATGAAACCATTATTGCTGCACCCGGCACAAGTTGTCGTCATCAAATTAAAGATGGTACGGGTAAAAGGGCATTGCATCCCGTGGAAGTGTTATGGGAGGCGTTGGTTTGAAAATGTATTAAACAAACAAATCATCCAACAATATTTCAGCATGTACATAACCTGTTTTATATTCATTTTTCACCACACCAAACGGGGTGATTAAAGTAGTAAACAGTGCTTTTTTGGTGCCGGTATCCATTCTGAAAATTTGCTCTTTATTGAGTAATTCGGCGGCGTATTGTTTATTGATTGTAAAGGGTGTTTGCGAGAATTTAATTTCACAAAGATTAATCGATTGATCCGACCGATCAATTACAAGGTCAATCTGTGCGCCATTCGTTCCGGTCTTTCTTGCAGTTGTGCGCCAAGCCGCCTGTGTAGTAGCTACGCCACCAATACCCAATGCCTTTTTAATTTGTAAAATATGTTGCTGACACATGCGTTCAAATGCATATCCTGCCCAGGTATAATAAATGGGTTGTTTGGAAATCTTTTCCCACAAATCATTGCCTGTTAGTTTTCTGCCTGCCATAAAACGAAAATAAAAATGGGTAAAGGCATCATCTAATTGATAAAAACCTTCGTTACTAGTTTTTTCAAATGCTGATTGGTAACTTATAAATCCCGATTCAGTAAGTTCATTCAACAACCGGGTAGTTCCGCCACCGGTAGAAAAGTTACAATTTTTTATAATTTCTTCCCTGTTCAGCCCACCGGGATTTAATGCAAGTGCTTTTACAACTTCTTCATGTTTTGATGCATTTTCAAACAGTGCTGCATATAGGTTTTCAAATTCATGTGCAAGTAATCCATCCTTGGTAAAGCACATTTTATCAATAGCCTGTGTTATGGATTGCCCGGCGCTTATCCCGGATAAATAATGCGGCACCCCGCCTGTGCACATGTAAAGTTGTGCTATTTGGTACCGGGGCAACTTTACGCCATTTGCCTGAAGGTAGGCTTCCGTTTCGGAAAGTGTAAATGGCATTAATCTGATGGTTCGGGTAAGGCGGTTGTGCAATCCGCCTTTGTTATTTACCACATGCTCAATCATCCATGCGGCAGCCGATCCACAGATGATTACGGTAAGTTTTGGGTACCGCGATGCCCAGCTATTCCACCAGTAATCGAATGCCTGTAAAAAGCCTGAACGCCGGGTATGTATCCAGGGAATTTCATCGAAGAAAACGACTGTTGGTTTCTTGGTTACTATTGGCTCCAAATAGCTTTCAAGATTGAGTAACGCTTCGCGCCAGGTAGTTGGAACCGCCAATGGAACCGGTGAACCAAAGCATTTGGTAAGCTGAGCAGTAAAATTGGCGAGTTGCAGCTTCATTGCCCCGTTCCGCGTACCTGAAAACTCAAATACTATTTGCTTTTCCAGGGTCCGCCGGATCATATACGTTTTTCCAACACGGCGCCTTCCGTAAATAGCTATTAATTCAGCTCTTTGCGATTGTACTGCTTGCTGTAATATGGCAATTTCATCCTGTCGGCCAACCATAACATCAATTTATATTTGGCCAAATATATTCAAAAAGAATCAAAATGGCCAAATATAAAAAATTATAACTGGCCATTTACAGGCTAAAAACTTATTTATGGCTAAATATAGAAATTTATAACCGGCCATTTATATACTTCAATAGGCAATTATGGCCAAATATGAATACCGACTTTTATAGCCGGAACACCCCAATAGGCACCTATTTGGCAAAAAAAGATACTAGAATGAAAAAAAAAGATACTTAAAGGTTAACCAACCATTTAGATTTGTTCAATTAATAAACACTATGCGCTTTTTAACCATAACAATACTGCACATACTATTTATAACAGCCTGCAGCCCCAAACTTAAAACAGCTATGGTGATTAGTCAGGATGCTAGAATGCCCTGTTCGGCAAGCCTTGGCATTACCGGCGACCCGGCCGATGTGAAAACGAAAACACGACCCGGTCTTGTATTGGCAGGTGGCAGTACCGATGTTGAAGCCGCAATGAAGTGGTTTCTCGAACGCAGTGGTGGTGGCGATGTAGTTATTATTCGCGCAAGTGGCAGCACCGGATACAATGAATTTTTATATAAATCAGGCAAGGTAAATAGTGTAGAAACCTTACTGATTAATTCAAAAGCATTGGCGCAAAACGATACCGTGGTACAAATTGTTCGCAATGCAGAAGCATTGTTTATTGCAGGTGGCGACCAATGGAATTATACACAATACTGGATGGGCACTCCGCTTAATGATGCTATCAATTATCTCATTAATGATAAAAAAGTTCCGGTAGGCGGCACTAGTGCAGGACTTGCCATTTTGGGCGAATATTTTTTTGATGCACGGTATGATGGAATAACGAGTGACACTGCCTTGCAAAATCCCTTTCACAAAAAAATGTCGGTGAACCGCGGCTTTATTAAATCAAAATACTTAACAAACCTGATTACCGATTCACATTACGATCAACGCAACCGGCAAGGCAGGCATGTGGTAATGCTCGCAGATATTTTACATAAGCAAAAGAAACCCGCCATAGGGCTGGGCATAGATGAAAAAACAGCGGTTACCATCGATGAAAAGGGGAACCTGATCGTATTTGGAAGCAACCGTGCATGGTGGCTTAATAGTTCGGCTAATAAACCCGAAGTTTTTGAAAATGGCAAACCTTTTAGCTGGATAGCTTCCAATAAAGCTGTAGCCTATTTTACCATACATGCAAAACCCGCAGGAACTCCAGCCGGCAATATTAAAAAAATGAAATTTGAAAACAAAGAACAGGAGGGTTATATGTGGGTAAACGATGGCAAGCTGAACATAGTGCCCAGGCCGCAATAGAACCATTTCCCAAAAAATACTATTGCCTTTGAGATAAAAACAAAAACAGGTTGAAAACAGAAAGTACGAACCCTAGCGCTGAAACAATAAGCGCTATCCAAAATCCAAGGAGCCTGTACTTCGTAAGTTTTAGTCTTGCATCTAATAGCTTTTCCTGGTGAGCCTCTTTTTCAAGTGAACGCTTTTCTTTTAATTCGTGTTCTTCTTTCAGGTAAATAAGATATCCGCCTTTTGCCATCCAGAATCGTCCATAGTTCGTTATTCTTAGCGTTGTATTTTCTTCGTCGGCATACGTCACTAATTTTGATCTTACCAATTGTTGGGCATAGTTGCGCGATTGTGCAAATCCATCCGGATCTTGTAAAAAATAAGCAGAAGCAACATCGTAAATATTTACGCTTTCCTGCGTATAACTTTCTTTTAAAAGTTCTTCTAGAAAAAATTCCATCTGCATAATCAAAAATTTATGGTTTAGGGGATTGTACCGCTTTACTATCCTTTAAAAAAACTTTACTAAATCTTTCAAAATCCTTCATCTCTTCAAAAAAACCATACAGGTAATTATTCATATAGCGGCGATCAGATGCAGATAATCCATCTGTACTTTCAACTAAACCCATAAGTTCGTCTTTCTTATTTTTAAAAACGGCTGTGGCCATTTGTATTTCATCCAAAGTCAAGGCCATGCCTTTATTAAATCGCTCCGTTACATTATCTATTGGCATGGTTTCAGGCGGTACCGCATAATTGGCATTTACCAGGCCACTATTATCAAAATCATAAGGTATAGTTACAGGTTGAATTCTTTGGGCGGTATCTGCAACGATGAGCTTAATATTTTGGTAGTTGATAATTGCCCAATCGGTATTGCCAATCATGTACTGAAACATAACCATAAGCGCATATAATTGCCGGTTTGTTTCCATTGGCCTTACCACCGTATCCTGGTATTCACGACTCTGATGCCTTGCTGCAAGGTCATCCACATCTTCCAGTAAAAAACCCTTTCTTCTAACCACATTTCCATCCCGGCTGCTATCATTAAATACTACATTTAATAACCTGACCCTAAAGCTGTAAGGTGTAAGCACGTTATACATTTTATAAACGAGGTACTCCCTGAGTATAACCTTATTATAGTAATCTCCCGACTGGCACGACCAAACCATTTTTAATTTACCAAGTTTGCTAAGTTCACCCACATTTTTATTCTTAAAATAAAGCATGAGTGGCGGAGGGTCACACAACTCAAATCTAACCTTTCCTCTACCCGTATATTCAATCGCCCCTTTATATTCGGTACCATCCGGCCACACCATACGTGCATAACCGGGTCGTTTTATCCCAAATTGCTTTTGCTGATCAATATTTTTTAAATGGCCCCAAAGCTGCAGTTCAATTGCGCCTTCTTCCTGAAAGAAAGCAACAGGATCAACTTTTTGCCCACTTACAATGGTTGAAAAAAGGATAAGCGAAACAATATAAATAAATGTATAAACCCGCATGACTTTTTTGCATTTTCAACTTACTGCAAGCCTTCAAAAGTAAAAAAATGGAAGGGTACGATTTATGATATTAGACAGTATTGACAGGAAGATAGATATATATTTGTAGCATGCAACCGTAATAAAGAAGCTGCCATACCGTATGCTGAAAAGAAGACAACTGATAAAAACACTTGCCGCCGGAACTGCAGGGATTTGGGTTTCTTCCCATTTCATATCCTGCCAACCGGAACCGAAGGTTAAATGGGGGTCCACCGAATATACCCAGGCAGAAATGGATAATATGTTTGCTATCAGCAAATCCATTATACCCGCCATGGACACGGAAAAGTTTAAATGGCTGACAACCTATATTTCCGACTGTTTTTCACCCGAAAAGCAGCAACAGTTTCGCGAAGGGTACAATCAGTTTCAAAAGGCGATTATGAAGGGTAACGTAAAAGTCTTTTCCGATTTACCTGTTGAGCAGCAGATTGGCTTTTTGCAATTAATGGAAAAGGAAAACCAATCCAATCCGTCACTTTCCTTTTTTTACCAATCATTAAAAGGTTTAAGCATTCGTTCTTATACCGGCAGTAAAATCTTTCTCACACAGGTCAGGCCCTATGTGCACGTTCCCGGCCGATACCAGGGCTGTGTGCCGGTTTGATGTTTGCCCCCTAAGCCCTGTTTGCCAACAGGCAAGCCCTGAAGGGGGAATTTTTGATGTATGAAGTTTGAAAAATCCATGCACCACACACCAAATTCCAGCACACGCTCAAACTCCACTCACTATTCACCTATTGACTTATTGACTCATTCACTAATTAACTAATTCACTTTTCCATCTCCCTTATGAGTAACAAATTCGACGCCATTGTAATTGGAAGCGGCATGAGCGGCGGCTGGGCTGCCAAAGAGTTCTGTGAAAAAGGGCTTAACACGCTGGTGCTGGAGCGTGGGCGAAAAGTGGAACACCTCAAAGATTATCCCACCACCAATAAAATGCCTTGGGAATTTGACCATTACGGTGATCTGCCGCATTCAGTCCGCGAAGAAAATCCCATCATCAGCAAGTGCTATGCATTTAAGGAAGATGCTATGCATTTTTTTGTAAAGGACAAAGAACATCCTTATGTTCAGGAAAAACCGTTTGATTGGATACGTGGCTACCAAACCGGAGGCAGAAGCCTGATGTGGGCACGCCAAACCCAACGCTGGAGTCAGTATGATTTTGATGGCCCTGCCCGCGATGGATTTGCAGTTCCATGGCCCATTGGCTATAAAGATATTGCGCCATGGTACGACTATGTGGAAGCTTTTGTAGGTATCAGCGGCAATCGTGATGGACTTGATATTCTACCCGATGGCGATTTTTTACCCCCTATTGAACTTAACTGTGTAGAAACTTATTTTCAGCAACAGGTAAAAAAGCAATATACCGACCGCCATATCATTTATGCACGCTGCGCGCACCTTACCGAACCACGGCCCATTCATTTGCAACAGGGTCGCGCGCAATGCCAGAACCGCAACCTTTGCCAGCGGGGCTGTCCATTTGGCGGATACTTCAGCAGCAACAGCGTTACCATTCCATGGGCGGCCAAAACGGGCAACCTTACCCTGCAAAACCATGCGGTAGTGCATTCCATTATGTATGATGAACAAAAAGGAAAAGCAACGGGGGTAAGGGTAATAGATGCCGAAACCCAAAAAGCCACTGAATACTTTGCACCCGTCATTTTCATATGTGCAGGTGCACTCAATACCAATCTTATTTTACTTAATAGTACATCCAACCGTTTCCCCAACGGACTGGGAAACGACAATGGTTTACTGGGGAAATACATAGCATTTCATAATTACCGGGCGCAGGTAAATGGCGAATTCCATCAAATGGCGGATAAGAATGAAAAGGGCCGCAGGCCAACATCGGCCTATATTCCACGCTTTCGCAATGTGAAAAAGCAGGAAACTGATTTTTTAAGAGGGTACGCTGCCGGTTTCGATGCTTATCGACCTTCACTTCCTGTTGAAGGTTTATTTGGGCAGGCTTTGGTTGAAAAATTGAATCAACCCGAACCCGGGCCATGGATGGTAGGCAGCCATATGATGGGAGAAACAATACCTAAAGATACCAACCAGGTTTACCTGCATGCCAGCCTGAAAGATGCATGGGATATTCCACAAATGGTTACGGATATTGCATATGATGATAACGATGAAAAAATGATTGCCGATTACCAGGCACAATTGTCGGAAATGTTTGAAAAAGCAGGTTTTACCAATATTAAAGTAAATGACGACAAACGATTACCGGGATTGGATATTCATGAAATGGGTGGTGTACGTATGGGGACCGATCCGAAAACAAGCCTGTTAAATGGAAACCATCAGTTGCATAGTTGCCCAAACGTATTTGTTACCGATGGAGCCTGTATGACAAGCACTTCTACCCAAAATCCTTCGCTTACTTATATGGCATTTACCGCTAGGGCA
The DNA here is from genome assembly GCA_041740575.1 of Chitinophagaceae bacterium. GTDB lineage: Bacteria > Bacteroidota > Bacteroidia > Chitinophagales > Chitinophagaceae > Phnomibacter. The sequence goes on from JBGSLS010000033.1 coordinate 74,158, forward strand.
GCTGATTATGCTGTAAAAGCAATGAAAAAAATGGAACTGTAAAAAGATGGCTATAACAATTCTTTAGCAAAATTTGGCAGTATCGCGATTTTGGTTAGCTTCGCACGGCTTATGAAAAAAAAGAAGTTCCACTGTAGAAACAGCGGAACTTAACGATTGCTTGCCATATGAAAAATCTTCGAATAATCTTCTTTTAAGGAGGTCGAATGATTTTTTACTGATTTTCATTCTTCCTTTTTGTAACGGTTGCTTGCCTTTTTTCGATTGCTTGCTATTTTTCTTTCGTTGCTGATGCAAACATACCACGTGTAATCAGCCTCCGAAAAACTTGTTTTATGGTATTTTATGATGCCAAGATGAAAAAAAAACTCCGGACCCCCTGCTGGCATTGGCTTTCATATTAAATTGTACATGATGGTCAACAGCCTTTCGCCTATTTTTTTAATGCTGATAAATGTAAAAAATCTGAATTTTATTATCAAAAGAGATGTGTAACTGTAAATTTTCGGGGATGTCCCTTTGTATTTAGTCATAAGGCTGCATCTACCAACAGTACTCAGGCCTTATATATTTCGCTTACCTGCCCGGCATTTAAAAAAATGAAGTTGCAACATGCGTAAAGGCACTAAGAAAATATGGAACTGAAACGGGATAGCTATAACAAATCTTTAGCAAAAATTTGGTGGTATCGCAATTATGGTTAGCTTCGCACCGCTTCTTTATCAAAAAAGAAGTTCCACTGTAGAAACAGCGGAACTTAACGATTGCTTGCCATATGAAAAATCTTCGATTGCTCTTTTATTTTGGGGCCGAATGATTTTTTCCTAAATCTCATTCTTCCTTTCTTTAACGGTTGCTTGCTTTTTTTCGATTGCTTGCCATTTTTCTACCGTTGCTTGTGCAAACATAACAATGGTAATCAGCCCCCGAAAAACTTATTTTCGGGTTTTTTATGATGGCAAAATGAGAAATTAATGCGATAACCCTTGCAGACATTGAATTTCACACTAAATTACACATGATGGCCAACCGCAATATTGACATATTATTTCAACTCATACATTCGCTCGAAAAGGCTGAAAAGCGCAATTTTAAGCTTTATATCAAGCGAAACTCAGCAAGGGACGACCTGAAAATTGTAAGACTATTCGACGCATTGGATAAACTCGAAGATTACGATGAAAGGATTTTACTGAAAAGATTAAAAGATATTGAGAAACCACAGCTTGCCAACCTTAAAACGCATTTGTACAAGGAATTACTCGCGAGTTTGCGTGACATGAAAAGTGCTGACAGCATTGAATTACAGTTGAATGAGTTATTGGATAATGCCCGCATCCTTTATAACAAAGGACTTTTTAACCAAAGCCTTCGCTTTTTAGAGAAAGCCAAGGAAATGGGTTTTACGTATGGCAAATACAACTTTCTTAGCCAGGTAATTTCCCTTGAAAAAAAGATTGAAACCCTATTTATTACGCGTAGCATGCGCGAACGCTCTGAAAAACTCGCCGAAGAAGCGCTTGAAGTGAGTGGGCATATATACCGCGTGTTCAGGTTAAGTAACCTTGCGGTAAAACTATACAGCTTTTATATTGACCATGGCCATGCGCGCAGCCGCGCCGAAGAAAAAGAAGTAATCGAACTTTTCACTTTAAACCTTCCCCCGCAGGCGAAAAACGCCGATGGGTTTTATGAATTGTTGTACCTGTACCAAAGCTATACCTGGTATGCATTCATAAGGCAGGATTTTTTAATGTATTATCGCTACAGTCAGAAATGGGTTGATCTTTTTGAAAAAGACCCCATACGTATAAGGGTGGAAACCGGCCACTACATAAAAGGCATGCACAACCTGCTGAATGCACATTTTGACCTTAGAAATTACAGCGGTTTTACAAAAACGATGCAGGCCTTTGAAGATTTTGAACAAACACCACTTTGTCAGCAGCATGATAATTTCCGCACCCACACTTTTATTTACATAATGAGTGCCAAATTAAACTGGCATCTTATGACCGGTACGTTTAAGGAAGGCCTTAGTCTTGTGACTGAGCTGGGAAATAAACTCGAAGAAATGTCATTGCATGTGGATCAGCATCGCATCATGGTATTCAACTATAAAATTGCCATGCTGTATTTTGGTAGCGGCGATTACAGCACTTCGATTGATTACCTGCAAAAAATAATTAATCAGCCCGTTGACCTGCGTTACGACCTGCAGGCTTACGCAAGACTTGTACACCTGATGGCGCATTACGAAATGGGCAATTACGATCTTACAGAATACCTTAGCAAATCGGTGTATCGATTTATGGCCAAAATGAAAAACCTGACTGTAGTGGAAGAAGAAATTTTCCGCTTTATTAAAACATCTTTCAGGGTATCGGCAAGGCAATTAAAACCCGAACTGGAAAAGCTGCTAACCACTATAAAACACCTCGAGAAAAACCGTTTTGAAACAAGGGCTTTTGCTTACCTCGATATTATTAGTTGGGTTGAAAGCAAAGTATATGGAAAAACCATGAGCAAGGTAATTTTTGAAAAATACGAAGCGAGTAAGCACAAGTAAATTCAACACAAAAAGATCAACCTGATTTAACCGGGCACCTTCATCCCATCTTTTGCACCATTCACCTTGAAACGTTTCCAGGCAATAGTCCATTTTATATCATCATAAGTAAAGGCATCGCCTAACTGTTCTTTAATTGGCGCCATGAATACCCCTGTAAGTTCATCAGGTAGGATGGCATCAATGGTATCAAGTTTTTCCTGGCTAATCAATTCCAGGGCATCCAACTCACCGCATTCAATCCCCATTGCCAGATGACCTGCAATGGTAGTTTTTGCAAAATTCCGCGCTTTGGCTACTTCTTCAATGGATTTTAATCCTTTCCACAATGCAACCGAAGCATCGGCAGATGCGCTCTTACTAACCCGTGTTGCATCTCCCCTTTCTCTTGATGATTTTTTATCAGGTAATGCATTTTCATCAATCCTGGTTTCAAGGTTATGTGCTTCACAATAGGCCACAATTTCTTCCAAAAATTCATCGCCAATCCACTCCACTTTTTTTACACCAAAACCTTTGATGCTTTGTAATGCTTTATGCGTTTGTGGTAGTAAGGTGCACAATTGCCGAATAATTTCGCTTGTGGCTATCATGTAGGAAGGCATTTGCTGACGGTCTGCAATAGCATTGGTCAATGTGCGGAGAATGCGGTACAATTCAATATTGGGAATTTCCCCCTCTCTATCTTCCGGATATTTTGTATCCTTATAGTTTGGTCTTACAGGTTTATTTTCTTCGGCTGGTTTTGCTACTGGTGCAGCTACCGGAAAAGGAACCGGTTTTTTTCTGCCAAAAAAATCATCTATCGTAAACCCATCTTTCAGCCGGTTAAGTTTGATGATGCGTTCTTTCAACCACTCATTCATGGTTTCTACTGCATTAAAAAAACCTTCTGCTGATTTTCGGCTATTGCCCGATTGCAAGCCGGGAATTTTTCGCCAATGTGCCCAAATATCATCCTGCACTTTTCCTAAAACAACCGGGGCATTTTTTGCAAAAAAAGATTGCAAGGGAGCATCGGCTTCATAATCATTTGCCTTTTCGAGCAATGGATTCAGTACATCAAGTACCGACAATGTTTCGTTGTGCAATTGCGATACTTTCGCCTGCAGTTGATTAAGCCAGTCTGCAGCACCTGCATTAAACATATCGCTGAACTCACGAAAATTTAATTGCAACGTAGCCACCTTGACGTTGGCTTCTGCAAAATGAAAAACTTCGAGCAACTGCCGGTGCAGGTATTCTCTTTTTGATTCGGTTGCTTTTTGCTCCAATTCTACAATCGATCTGTCCTTCCTGCCAAACAGGGCAATTCTTTCATGCGTCATTACAAGGCCCCGGTGTATCGGGCTCAAAAGCACCATCCCTTCCAAACAGGTACAACGGCTCAATGCCACATACACCTGCCCGGCTTCAAATGCTTTACCTGCATCAATAATGGCCCTTTCAAATGTTAGTCCCTGGCTTTTATGAATGGTAATAGCCCATGCAAGCCGCAACGGATATTGCGTAAAAGTGCCCAACTCTTCTTCATTCACCGCACGGGTATTGGCTTCGTACGTATAGCGGATGTTTCGCCAGGTTTCGCGGGGCACCCTGATGGGTTCTGCATCACCTTCGCATTGCACCATTATTTTATCCTTATCCATATCGGTGATAACACCAATCTTACCGTTAAAAAACTTGCGTGGTGTTTCAAGATCATTTTTAATAAACATAACCTGCGCGCCAAGTTTTAACCGTAAGGTTTTATCCACCGGGTATGCCGTTTCAGGGAATTCATCCATTACGGAAGCTGTATATTCAAACACCCGCGAAGGCAATGCGGACAACTCTTCGTTGTTGATGGTATCCGCCATGTAATTATGGGTGGCAAGCGTAATGTAGCGCTGATCGGCCGGGGGTTTAAAACCCGGCATATACCGTTGTTGCAACAGCTCGAGCCCCTCATCGGTAAGATTGTTGTTGCGTACTTCGTTCAGCACGCTAATAAAAGTTTCATCACGCTGCCGGTACACATGTGTAAGTTCCACGTAAAGCGGTGGCGCTTGTTGTATTACCCTCGAATCGAAAAAGAAAGGACTTTTATAAAATGAATTCAGCAGCTCGCGGTCGCCTTCCCTTAACACCGGTGGCAACTGAAACATATCGCCGATATACAATACCTGCACACCGCCAAAGGGCACCTGCGGCCGCCTGCGCACATAACGCAGCACCGTATCCACCATATCAAGTAAATCGGCACGCACCATGCTTATTTCATCGATAATGAGTAATTCAAGCGCTTCAATCACTTTGCGCTTGGTTCCGGTTATACGAAGCCTGCGAACAAGGCTTTGCCGGTCGTGGATCTCTTCGCGGGTTTCCTGTTCGTAAGGGCGGTTCCCTTCGGGTACAAATACACCAAAAGGTAATTGCAGCATGCTATGCATGGTGGTACCGCCCGCATTGATGGCCGCAACACCCGTTGGTGCAACCACTGCGGTATTTTTATGCGTATGCTCACGGATGTATTTTAAAAAAGTCGTCTTTCCCGTTCCTGCCTTACCGGTAAGAAATACATGTTTATCGGTAAAATTCACCAGGTCGGCAGCGAGGGAAAAGATTTTATTATGAGGATCGGTAGTCATTATTAATTATTTGCCTGATGGGCTTTCAGCCCTATTTTTTAACCGCATTTTTTTTAACCGCAAAGAGACGAAGAATTATCGCAAAGAAATTAAGATAATGTTCGCTCGGCTAAGTATTTTAACCGCAAAGAGACGAAGACTAAGCGCAAAGAAATTAAGATAATGTTCGCTCAGCTAAGTATTTTAACCGTAAAGTGACGGAGATTCACTGCAAAGAAACAAATCAATTGATGGAATTTTTCAATCAGTTCATAAGATAATCTCATCATCTATAGATTCGGGCAAGTGATTCACTAATCTTTTTATTCCATTTTTTAACCTGTATACATTAAAGTTAATCAATAATCCAATCTTGAAATTTCCAAGTTTAATGTAGGTAAGCGTTTGTGCCCAATGCACATCCGTAATTGCTTCTACTGACTTTATTTCGATAACCAATTGATCATTAATAAGTAAATCCAATCTATATCTGGTATCCAAATGGATTTCTTCATAATTCAGGGGAATCGGCTTATCCTTTTCAACTTTGAATCCATTTTTTACTAATTCGTAGTAAAGACATTCTTTGTAAACACTTTCAAGTAAACCGGGACCTAAATGAGTATGGACTTTCATAGCCAGCCCAATTACCTGCTTTGAAACTTCATTGATTTCCATAGTTACACTCCTTTTCTTTGCGCAAAAACTTATTTTCTTTGCGGTTAAAAAATTAAAAAATACCGGCGACAGAAAACCCGCCGCCGGCTTTTGGTCCTAAGGGTTCCAAAGGGATTATGCACCCACAGCGGAAGCCTTCTTCACATTCATCAGCACAAGCTCACTTGCTTCCACTTCGGTAACGTAGCGCTTTACACCTTCCTTATCGGTGTATTGGCGGTGAGTAAGCTTTCCTTCCACCATTACTTCCATGCCCTTCAGCAGGTATTCTTCTGCACGTTCAGCGGTTTTTCCCCAGGCTACAATATTGTGCCACTCGGTGCTTTCTACCCTTTCGCCCTTGGTATTGTTATACACTTCGCTTGTTGCAAGGTTAAGTCGCGCCATTTTACGGTTGTTTTCAAAGCTTTTTACTTCTGGATCGCCGCCAAGACGGCCGATTAATTGTACACGGTTACGAATGTTGTTCATGATTGAAAAATTTGAAATTTGAAAAAATTGAGATTGAAAATTTGATGATTCGAGATTTGATGATTCGAGATTTGATGATTTTAAATTCAGGAACTTCCTTATTTATTATTCCCCTCGGCTACTGCTCGGGGTAGGCCTTATTCTTCATTCCGCATTCATCATTCATCCTTCCTACGATGCTTTCCGGGTAAGGAGCAGCAACTCATTCGCTACTACCTCAGTGATAAATTTCTTTTGCCCGTCGTTAGCCATATAGGAGCGGCTTACGAGTTTGCCTTCAATAGCTACTTCGCTGCCTTTTACCAGGAATCTTTCAGCGATTTCGGCGGTTTTGCCCCAGGCCACAATCGTGTGCCAATAGGTTTCATTCATGTTTTGTCCCTGCCCGTTTTTGTAGGTTTCGTTAATGGCGAGGCTCATGCGAACTACTTTTTTACCATTCTCCAGGTTCTTTACTACGGGTGTTTGACCCAAATTTCCAATCAGTTGTACTCTGTTTTTTAGCGCGTTCATAACGGTTCATTTTTTGTTGCGTGACGTAATTTGTGATTCGGGATAAATTGCTAACTAGTTTGCTGACACAAAGATGATAGCGCCAAAAAGCCTTAGTCGGTTTTTAACCGTTTACTATCGCATGTAACTGTTTGCAAGCGTTTGCACACGGGTAGGCAATTGAAAGATTGATTTTAAGCAATTGATTATCAATCTGTTAAATTCAATCACGCACGTTGACCCGGAAATGCCGGGCCTCGCGTTCATTAAAATTCCTTTAAAATTTTATTGAAAAGTGGGTATGTGCCTTAAGCAGTATTTGCACTTCCGCCGGTGTTTGTTACGAATGCTATGCACCAGTTACTGTAGCCATACATCCAATTATTTTTTTGCTGCAGCTTCCAATTGCTCCAAACGCTGTTGCAGTTCTTTCACTGCGTTAATCAATGGAATTACCAGGTCGCTGTACGAGAGATTCATCGTTTTTTCAGCATCATTATCTATGATCAACCCGCTGAACGGAATGCCGAGCTCTTTCAGTGTTTGTGCTACATCCTGCGCTATCAATCCATCACGCCGACGTTTGTTTTCATCCCCTGTGTAGTTAAAACTGGCAGTCTTCAATTGAGAAATAAAATTCAGCCCAAGCTCACTGGTGTAGACGATGTTTTCTTTCAACCTTTTATCGCTGTAGTTACTCCAATTGCCATAGCCGCCAACAGTAGTGGCACTCGCGTTGCCCAATACAATTTTATCGCTCACCGTTACAGTTGCCTGATAACCGATAGCCGTAGCGTTAGTAATGCCATTGGCGATATTCGCATTAAAGCCCACAGCAGTATTATTGTTACCGGTAATGTGTACTTTCATGGTGCCTTTACCCACGGCCGTATTGCCATTGCCTGTGGTGTTTGCTGCCAGGGCATCAACACCTATGGCCACGTTGTCGAAACCGGAAGTGTTGGCTAAAAGGGCCTGATAACCGGTAGCAGTGTTGTCCCAACCGGTATTCCAGGCAAGAGAACGATAACCAATGGATGTATTTTTATCCCCCGTTTCATTTCTGCTCAGCGCGCTCAATCCTATTGCTACATTTCCTTTCCCGCTTATGTTTTTATACAAGGCACCATATCCCAAAGCTGAATTTTCGGTTCCGGTGGTGTTATATCTTAAAGCATTACTTCCCACCGCGGTATTTGATGTTCCAATGGTGTTATCAGAAAGAGACAAGTATCCGATGGCTGTATTATCATAACCTGTGGTGTTTTGGTTGAGTGAAGAAAATCCAAGTGCCGAATTATTAAATCCAACTGTGTTTGAAAAGAGTGCACTATGTCCGTTGGCTGTATTCGACATACCGGTGGTATTTGAATACAATGCATTATAACCGGTAGCCGTATTTTCTGATCCGGAAGTATTTGAATAAAGCGACTTTGCTCCGATAGCCGTGTTTGTACTTCCGATGGTATTTGAAAATAACGATTTCGATCCCACTGCCGTATTGTGTCTTGCGTATTCAGGCCCAGGCGCTCCCATGCCGTTATTGTACAAAGCGCTATCGCCCACGGCTACCAGGTTGCTCCTTTCAGTATTGTGATACAAAGCCTTCATACCCATGGCCACATTGCTGAAGCCGGAAGTATTAAATGTCAATGCATGCGCACCCACGGCTACATTGTTTTTGCCCGTGGTATTGTAGTACAATGACTGGTACCCTAGTGCAACATTGTATTCGCCACTAGTATTGGTAGAGAGGGTTCGCTGACCGATGCCCGTATTATTGATACCTGTAGTATTGGCGGTTAAAGCCCTGTGACCCATAGCGGTGTTGGCCGTTCCTGAAGTATTGGACCAGAGTACACCGTATCCCAGCCCCACGTTAAACATAACCTGGTCTATTTCGCCGGCATGCTGATTGCCCACCCGAAAAGTGAGTGGCACATTATCCGTGGTACCTACAAAATGTATGGCTGCCGAAGTACCCGCATTGCCGGTAAGGCCCCAACCGGTCCCCATGCCCACCATTGACCATACCGGACTTGCAGGCGTGCCACTGTTATAATAGAAGCCTGTTGTATTATCTGTTTGAAAAATCATGAGTCCGGTGGCCGGGGTCACCATGGCATTGCGCTGAGCCAGCGTGAGCCTGGGTATTAGCAAACCCCGTGTGGTGCTTTTAATATCGAGCATAGCCGAATGATCGGGCGGGGTGGAAGTGGTATTAATGCCCACTTGCGCGGCTGCATGCGTAACCATACCCAGCAACAGCAAAAAGTACATGGTTTTCATTTGTATATTTTTAGTGCGTCACTAATTTCGTAAAGAAGTTTACGCAACTCAACCACCTATAAAGGTACATGACCTAAGCTAAATTTTGAACAAAAAAAACCCGCGACAGAAACTTAATTCTATCGCCAGCTCTTTTGTTCATCGGGTTCTAAAGGTCATTATGCATTAACAGCGGAAGCTTTTTTCACATTCATCAACACAAGATCACTTGCTTCCACTTCGGTAATGTAATGCTTGCACACGGGTAGGTAATAGAATGATTTATTATCCTAACTTTGATTAATGACAGAATTCCAATCCATTATACATATTGACCCGGAAATACTAGGTGGGAAACCCGTTTTCAAAGGAACAAGGGTTCCGGTGGAAACCCTTTTTGAATATCTCGAAACATCTTCCCTGAATGACTTCCTAGAAGGGTTTCCAACCGTAACAAGGGAACAAGCAGAATCGGCTATCGAACTGGCAAGCCAATTACTTACTTCCTTTAACGACATGTATGGAAATTCTCCTCGATGAGAATATAGACGTTCGCTTCAAATACAGATTGGCAGAACAAATTCCAGAACATGAAAATTTTCTTAAAGGCAATCCGGCAGCCGGTTTTTATGTAATAAATGGATAACCTTTTTAAATCATAATGGATGTTATATGTAAGCAAACGATAAAAGCCTGATTCCAGATGCAATTAAATAAAAAAGCCGGCGATAGAAACTTAATTCCATCGCCAGCTCATTGGCTAATCGGTCTCTAAATCTTTATGCACCTACAGCAGAAGCCTTTTTCACATTCATCAGTACAAGATCACTTGCTTCCACTTCGGTAATGTAGCGCTTTACACCTTCCTTATCGGTGTATTGGCGGTGGGTAAGCTTTCCTTCCACCATTACTTCCATGCCCTTCAGCAGATATTCTTCGGCACGCTCTGCGGTTTTTCCCCAGGCAATTATATTGTGCCACTCGGTACTTTCTACCCTTTCGCCTTTGGTATTATTATACACTTCGCTTGTGGCAAGGTTAAGCCGCGCCATTTTACGGTTGTTTTCAAAACTTTTTACTTCGGGATCGCCGCCAAGACGGCCGATTAATTGTACACGGTTACGAATGTTGTTCATGATTGAAAAATTTGAGATTTGAAATTCGAGATTCGAAAATTTGAGATTTCAGGTTTAGGGCTTGAATATTCAGCACTTCCTTATTTCTTATTATTTATTCCTTATTTCTTATTTCCTAAGAAGCTTTTCTAGTGAGCAGCAGCAACTCATTCGCTACTACCTCAGTTATAAATTTCTTTTGCCCGTCGTTTGCGGTGTAGGAGCGGCTTACGAGTTTGCCTTCAATGGCTACTTCGCTGCCTTTTACCAGAAATCTTTCTGCGATTTCGGCGGTTTTACCCCAGGCTACAATTGTGTGCCAATAGGTTTCATTCATGTTTTCGCCCTGTCCGTTTTTATAGGTTTCGTTAATGGCGAGGCTCATGCGAACTACTTTTTTACCATTCTCCAGGTTCTTTACTACGGGTGTCTGACCCAGGTTTCCAATCAGTTGTACTCTGTTTTTTAGCGCGTTCATAACGGTTCTTTTTTGTTGCGTGACGTAATTTGTGTTTCGAGATAATTTGCTAACCAGTTTGCTGACACAAAGATGATAGCACCAAAAAGCCTTAGTCGGTTTTTACCCGTTTACTATCGCATGTAACTGTTTGCAAGCGTTTGCACACGGTTAATGAAAAAATATAATAGCACAAAAATGCTATTGGAAAACCTCTAGTAAATTGTTTTTCAGCAGCTTATAATTTCCATAACCTAATCAAAAGCGTATTTATCTTCTAATTGGGCATAATTATTTTACTGCCGATTACATCTGAAAAATATGATCACAACATTGCGATTTAGTACTTGGATAGAAAAATTCAAAACATGCCAACTAAACTTTTCGCTGGAAAAAATATTTAAACAGTATGTTCGTCACTGATTTTTTTGTAATCAGTGAATCAGAAACAGGATTGACACTGATTTTTAAAATAGGTTAGTTAATTATCATTTTCGAAAACGCAAAAAAAGAATCCCATTGCAATATTCATTTCAAACGGTTTTATGGGTATTAACAGGAATCATTATCATTTTTACGCTTATTCCTTTAATCCGTAAAGACCATTGGACATTCAGGATATTCGAATTTCCAAGGTTCCAAAAATGGGTAATCAATCTTTTCATTTTGTTATTCTGCCTGTTTACATCGAACCTTTCTACTAACCTGGATTGGCTGATGATAGCTTTACTTGTTTGTAACCTGGGCTATTTAAGCTACCAGATTTATCCGTATTTACCCTTTGCTACCAAGCAAATAAAAACTGCAGGAAAAAACGAAGCGCCCGATATTAAAATTTTGATAGGTAATGTGTTTCAGGACAATAAAGATTTTGAAAAATTGAATAGCCTGGTAAAGGAAAATGATGCAGATATAGTTTTACTCGTTGAGACAAACCAATGGTGGAAGGAGCAGTGTATGGTGGGATTTGGCGATAATTATCCTTACCGGATGCTGGAAGATCGCGAAAACACCTACGGAATGCTTTTATTCTCAAAATTCGTACTCACCAATAGTAAAGTGAGGCACCTGATTAAGGATAGCATCCCTTCAATGGTTACGGATATTACCCTCAGGGATAAAAGGAAAATTAAGTTTTTTGCTTTACACCCCGAACCGCCGGTACCAACTGAAAATCCGCATTCGACCGACAGAGATGCGGAAATTTTGATGGTTGGAAAAGAAGTAGAACACGAAAAAAGCCCATTGATTGTTGCAGGCGATTTAAATGATGTGGCATGGAGCTACTCATCCACGCTGTTTCAGAAGATTAGCGGCTTATTGGATCCAAGAAGGGGTCGTGGCTTTTTCAGTTCCTTTCATGCAAAATACCCTATGTTTCGTTGGCCCTTAGATCATATTTTTTGCTCAGGGCATTTCAGGGTGCATCAAATAAGGCGGCAGCGCAATATTGGTTCCGATCATTTTCCCATCTTCATTAGCTTACACCTAATGCCGGTTGAAGATGACAGCGAAAAATTGGTTGCCGATGCAGATGACAAAAAGTTAGCTGATGAAAAAATAGAGAAAGCACGCTAAGAATAGATGACAGAGTATAGATGACATTGGTTACGTCATTTCACTGCTGTCAACCCCCTTCAAACTACTTAAACTTTATACTACCATCCAGCGAAACCTTTCCTTCCAGCAAATCCATAAAAGAAGCTTCGGCAGTTACTTTTTTACCATCTGTTTTGGCATTTGGTATGGTCACCTTCTTTACTTTTCCCGGCAGTTCGTAGGTAAGCTTGTACGATGCATCGCCTAAAAAGGTTTTCATCATCTCCATATCTTCCTTTTTGTCTTCCGGCAATTTCGTGTCGCCCGATACGCGGGTCAACTCTTTACCCGAAAAAAGGTATTGCAGATTTTCGGAAATAAATCCCGGTGTTGCAGATCCTGAAGCACCCTCACCTGCAAGCGGACCAGCCTTGGCATTACTCATCACCTTTTCGAAGTTTTTGGCGAGGTAGCCTATTTCATCCACCGATTTAAAATCGAGATACACTTTGGTATAGAGTTTCTCCTTTTCAGCATTCGAATAAATTTGCATGCTAACGCGATTCCATAAATCGGGATTATCCTTTTTAATGGAATCAGGCATATCCTTAAAATAAATCACCGAATCCATATCCTTCATTTTATCCTTGTTTTCTCCGGATTCCATCAAACCCTTCATCATAGGATTTGAAATCATGTCACTCATATCCATGGTAAGTTCATATTTACCAGAACCATCTTTATTCAGTATGAGGTTCTCAATAATATCAATGCAACTCGTAAAAAGGGTTATGAGTGCAAAAAGCGGGATATACAAAAGGCGAAAACGTTTCATGTTTTTATTTTTTTTATTGTTTTTTAATTGCCATTACCTGTCCCGCTTTGCGGGATGGAATCCCCAAAATCATTTATTTCGGGTTGTCCGCTCGGTCATGGGGATTTCATGATGATTGATTTGATAGGAATAAAAGTAGGGGTAAAAAGGTAAATAATATGCACACGAAAAAAAAGCCGTTTGCACACGATTATAAAAATATTTACCTTGGCTAATCCTTTCATTAGAAAATCGTCAAAATTCCATATGCTATGCCCGATGCTTCCACTCGCCTTTGCCTCCAATGCCAGAAACCACTCCGTGGCCGTACCGATAAAAAATTTTGCGACGATAATTGCCGCAATGTTTTCAATAATACCATTAAAGCCGTGCCTTATAACCTGGTGCGCAATGTAAATAATCAGTTAGCGAAAAACCGCCGCTTATTGGAAGAAGTAATTCCCGCAGGCGAAGAAATGGGCAAAACCACCCGTGATAAGATGATCAACAAGGGCTTTTCATTTAAATACCTTACCCATACCTACACCAACAAAAAAGGGAACGTGTACTTCTTTTGCTACGATTATGGTTACCTGCCGCTTGAAGGGGATTGGCTATTGGTGGTGCATAGAAAGGAAGAAAAAGAAGCGTAAAAACATGAAGGGACCCTATATTGCAGTTATTCGCCAACGAGTCTACCTATTAATCAACTTTGTATGCAAAAACGATTGCCTTTTCTCATAATTTTTTGCCTTGGCTTCCTGGTAATTAGCCTGAATGGAAATGCACAAAACTTTGTAGCAGCCCCACCCGCCATGCGCGAATTCCGTGCCGCATGGGTAGCTACTGTTGCCAATATTAACTGGCCAAGCAAACCCGGGCTTACCAACGAGCAACAGCAGAACGAAGCAATTGCGTTACTCGATTTTTTGCAGCAAAATAATTTCAATGCGGTGGTGTTCCAGGCAAGGCCGCAGTGTGATGCCTTATACAAAAGCGACCTTGAGCCATGGAGCTACTACCTTACCGGTACACAGGGAAAAGCCCCCGTGCCTTTTTACGACCCGCTGGAATTTTGGGTAAATGCAGCCCACGAAAGAGGGATTGAACTGCACGTGTGGCTAAACCCTTATCGAGCGCATCACAAGGATGGCGGACCTATAAGCGATAAATCGATTGTAAAAACCAAGCCTGAACTGGCAAAATACCTGAAAGAAGGTTATTGGTGGCTCGACCCAGCGGCACAGGGCACACAGGATCATTCATACGCCGTGGCCATGGATATGGTGAAACGTTATGATATTGACGGACTTCATTTTGATGATTATTTCTACCCCTACCCTTCGTATAACCTTGGTGAAGATTTTCCTGACAATGATAGTTGGAATGCTTACAAAAAAGGTGGTGGCACCATGACCCGTGGCGATTGGCGCCGCGATGCCGTAAATAAATTTATTGAACGGTTATACGTGGGTATAAAAGCTGAAAAACCACATGTAAAATTTGGCCTGAGTCCCTTTGGTATCTGGCGGCCGGGTTATCCTGCGTTGGTGGAAGGTTTCGATCAGTACGATCAATTGTATGCGGATGCAAAATTGTGGCTTAACAAAGGCTGGATAGATTATTTTGCCCCGCAGCTTTACTGGCCCATCAATCGGTTGGCGCAAAGCTACCCGGTATTGCTGGGTTGGTGGGAAAGTGAAAACACGCTGAAGCGGCACCTGTGGCCAGGCATAAGCATTGGCAGCGATACAAGTAAAGTAACTTCCCGTGAAGTAACCAACCAAATTATGATTGCAAGGGGCATGCTGCCCAACAGTATGGGCGTGGTGCATTGGAGTATTGGTCAGTTGGTTCGCAATCCCGGGTTAATGAGCACCCTGCGCGATGGGGCTTACAAGCAGCAGGCATTGGTTCCCGCAAGTCCGTGGTTGGGCGATAAAGCACCCGATGAACCCAAAGCAAAAGCCGTTTTGAGCGATTCAATGGTATTGGTAACCTGGAAAGAACCAAAAGCAAAGGATGTAAATCAATGGGTTGTTTATATGCGCTATGGCAAAAAATGGCATTACCATGTGCTACCCGGCTTGGAGCAATCCATTCCTGTACAATTAAAAGAAACCTTGGGAAAAGATGTATTAGCGCTGGAAGAAATACAGGTAAGTGCTATTAGCCGCACGGGTATGGAAAGTGAAAAGGTTAGAATGAAATGGTAAAATAATATATACTATGGGCTATTTGGATAAAAGAAGAAAAGGAGAAAGTTGATACCGAAGTTCTAATGTTTCCTTATTGCAGGCTAACATCCTTCCTTATTGAATGATTGAAAAGCCCTAAAATAGAATACTTTCACTACCATCGACTATCAATTCAGCGAAATCATATACATTTATTACACTTTTCGCTGAATTGAATCATTAAATTCAGCGAAATCTTGTATATTTGCCTTACATTTCGCTGAATTGAATGAAATTATGATTGGCAGGGATGAAGAAATACGTATTCTAAAAAGAATGCTCGAAGCTAATACACCTGAAATGGTAGCCATTACCGGTCGCAGGCGCGTGGGCAAAACTTACCTGATAAGGGAAGTGCTAAAAAACCGGATTGATTTTGAAATAGTAGGTATTCATAAAGGTACACGACAAGAACAGCTAATCAACTTTTGTTATAGCCTTAAAAATGCAGGCAACTTTGATGACTTGCCCCAAACACCTGCAAACTGGATGGAAGCCTTTACCCAACTCATTGAGTGGCTTGAACCCATTTCATTGCAAAAAAGAACGGTATTATTCTTTGATGAGCTGCCCTGGATGGCCACCCGTAACAGTGACTTTTTAAAGGCCTTTGGGCATTTTTGGAATAGCTGGGCTAGCCGAAAAAATATATTGGTAATCATTTGCGGTTCAGCGGCATCGTGGATGATTAGGAAAGTAATAAACAACAAGGGAGGACTTCATAATCGGGTAACAAGGCAAATAACGCTTCATCCATTTACACTTACTGAAACAGAAAGCTATTTGCATAAAAGGGGGATTGAATTAGAACGATATCAAATTATACTTTTATATATGGCTTTAGGTGGATTGCCCTACTATCTAAATCATATTGAACCCGGGCTAAGTGCTGCGCAAAACATTGATAAAATATGTTTTTCAAAATCGGCACCCTTACGTAACGAATTTGGAAACCTATATCAAGCTTTATATGACCATGCCGACAGGCACATAATGATTATCAGGGCACTTGCTTCGAAATGGAAAGGATTATCGCTAAATGAAATAATAGAATATACCGGGCTTAGCTCTGGAGGAACCCTGACAGAAACCATTGAAGAACTCGAACTATCAGGATTTATAAATGCATATTACCCTTATGGTAAAAAGAAAAAGGACACTGTTTACCGGTTAATGGATGAATTTTCGCAATTCTACCTGCAATTTATGGAACAGAATACAAAAACGGATCCGGTAAGCTGGCAGATAATCAGTCAGCTTCAGGAGTGGAAAAGTTGGAGCGGTTTTGCCTTCGAAAGTGTTTGCCTGAAACATACTCAAAAAATAAAAGAAGCCTTGCAAATAGCCGGAGTGCACAGCAAAATATACAGCTTTAGAGCCAATGCATCTGATGAAGCCGCAGGTGTGCAAATTGATCTTTTAATTGATAGAAACGACCAAACGATTAATATATGTGAACTAAAATTTTACAATGCACCTTTTAGCCTTACAGCAAATTATGCACAGCAGCTTCGTATAAAACGTGAAGCCTTCAAGGTACATAGTGGTACAAAAAAACAATTATTTATAACCCTGATAAGTACCTACGGACTGATTAAAAACAGTCATAGCATTGGACTCATTGATAACGCTCTTTCAATGGATAGTCTTTTTTAAAAAAATCACAATTACCATAGCAAGTTCACTCACCTGCAATCCACTCCGCCGCCTTCTCTGCAATCATATAAACAGGCGCATTGGTATTACCCGAAACAATGGTGGGCATAATGGATGCATCCACTACACGCAGGCCTTCTATTCCGCGAACGCGTAAACGATCATCTACTACTGCCATTTCATCATTTCCCATTTTGCAGGTACCTACGGGATGGTAAACCGTTTCCATACTTTTTTGAATATGCAACAACCAATCATCATCACTTGCAGCTTGTGGTGGAAGAATGATATTTTTTCTGAATGCGTCAAAAGCCTTTGCCTGCATCACTTCCATTGCTTTTCGCCCCGCATAAATCAATAATTTTCGGTCGGCTTCTGCTGAAAGAAAGTTAGGCTGAATTACGGCAAGGTCTTTTGGATTATTACTTTTCAACCCTACAAAACCTCGGCTTGCAGGTCGTAACAAGGTTGGCAAAATGGTGTACCCATCTTCATTGGTTGGAAATGATTTCAGATCATACAAATCCCAATTATATTGGTTGCCAATTTGCAGCGAAGCAAAATGAAATTGATAGTCCACCCTATCAGGGCTTTGTGCGGTACTGCCAAAAGCAACTGCTTCTAAAGGACCAATCGTAAATGCACCTTTTTTAAACAACAGGTATTGCGCAAGATCCTTTAGTTGCTGTAATGGTTGTATATGATGATTTTGCCCACCCTTTATATGTGATGAAGCAGACACCGGATAAAACAAATGATCCTGCAGATTTTTACCAACACCGGGAAGGTCATGTAATGTAGTTATGTTATGCCCTTTCAGTTCATCCTTAACACCAATACCTGATAACATCAGTATTTGGGGCGATGCAAAAGACCCTGCGGAAAGTATCACTTCTTTACTTACGTCAAACCGTTCCACGTTATTGCCACCAGCTATAAGTTCTACACCTGTCGCTTTATCATTTTGTAAAATAATCCGGCTAACATGCACGCCGGTAAGCACTTTCAGGTTGCCGCGTTGCATGGCAGGTTTCAAAAATGCATCTGCTGCGCTATGCCGCCTTGCATTTTTTATGGTAAATTGAAAACGGCCGACCCCTTCTTGCATAGCACCATTATAATCGGGGTTTGACTGAAAGCCCGATTGCAAACATGCATCTATAAAAGGTTGTGCAAAATGGGTTTGAAAACGCTTTGAGAATTCTACGTGCAACTCACCTTCTCTTCCATGAAACGCATTATGAATATCTGCATTATGTTCATGCTGTTTAAAAAAAGGCAATACATCTTCGTAGCTCCAACCCTTGTTTCCCATTGCCGCCCAATCATTATAATCGGCTGCATTCCCACGCACATAAGCCATAGCATTGGTGCTGCTGCTACCACCCAATACTTTTCCCCTTGGCAGGTAAATGCGCCGGCCTAGCGCATGTTCCTTTGGTTCGGTGTAGTAGCTGCCCCAATCTACGTTGGTTCTATGCAGTTTGGCATAGCCTGCGGGAATATGAATTTCGGGTTTACGTGCTGGTCCGCCCGCTTCGAGTAGTAGCACCTGATTGGATGGATTGGCAGAAAGCCGGTTGGCCAATAAACAACCGGCGCTACCGGCACCTATAATGATGTAATCGTATGGCATGATTGCAATTGAAGGCAGCCAAGTTACAGCATTGCAGGATTCAATTTATTTTGGTTTTCTATGTGCCCTCCAACGACGGATGCCCAAATACCCCACCGCACCGAGTAAAAAGAATGGCCAAAGGTTTATGATGAAAACAAAAAAGTCCAGCAGGTTATTCCAACCGTTTACAAACCCGGAACCAATGCGTGTTCCAAAAAAGTTCGGGGCTGTTATGGTTTCATAAATTGTAACGGTAAGCGTAGAAAATGCAACCTGGCTTTTCAGCACATTCAGTCGTCCTTCAATGGATTCTATATCTGCACGAAGTGTACCCATTTCCTTTTCAATTTCCAGCATTTCCGAAACGGTATTTGCTTTCTTCATAATTTCCTGGTAGCGTAGTTCAAGGTCCTTCTTGGTTTTTAACCGCGCTTCCACATCTACATATTCTTCGGTAACATCTTTCACCATTATATCCTTGCGGTCGAAATGCTCGATGCCCATAGTGGCTGATGCAAGCAGTGAATCGAAGTGCGCTGCCGGAACTTTTAAAATAAGCGTTGTGCTGTTGCGCTCCGAAGTATTATAAGCAGACTCACTGCCCACATAACCCTTCCAATTCTTTATAGCCTTAAGCCATTCATCCTTTGCACGTGCAAGGTCATCGGCTTCATATTCAATACTTCCTTCCTTTATAAGTTTACGTTCAATGGTTACATCTCCGTTTCCGGGTGGTGGTGGCGGTGGTGGTGGTGATTCATCACCGGCAGCTTCTGTAACGTGCTCTTCAGATTTTTGGTAGTCTCCGGCATTATCGGCACCTTGATGGCAGGCCGTGGCGAATACCATCCATAGGAATAAAAGGAAATAAGATGTGTGTTTCATGAAATGAGCTTTATGAGCTAAAGAGTCAATAGTAGAGCGAATTTCATAATTGCGGGGAAAAATATTAAGAGAGCGTAGATGGCCCGAAGGGCTGCACCCTTCGTACAAATGAATCGGCCCGTTGGGCCTGCTATTCCTTCAAAGCCCCAAAGGGGCGATTCATCAAATCATTGGGCGAAAGCCCGATGAGAAGCGATAAAAAAACGAAGGGCTTCACCCTTCGCCCAGATGAATCGGCCCCTTGGGCCTGGAATTCTTCAAAGCCCCAACGGGGCGATTCACCAAACCATTGGGCGCAAGCCCAATGAAATGCAATAAAAAACCCGCAATTATGATTTTTAAAAACCATTTTTTACTTTTAATCAATTATTCACTTTCAAAATCTTATAACCATGCCACAATCCCTCGCCAAAAATTATGTCCATATTATCTTCAGTACAAAGTATCGCCAACCCTTTATTACAGATGATATAGAAGATGCATTATTCGCATACCTCGGGGCCATGTGTAAGGATATGGATTGCCAACCCGTTAAAATAGGCGGTTACCGCGACCATGTGCATATACTTTGCCTTTTATCGCGCAAAGTGGCGATGATGGATTTGTTGGAAGAAATAAAAGCCCACTCATCCAAATGGATGAAAACGCAGGGGCATGCTTTCAAAAATTTTTATTGGCAAGATGGCTATGCAGCATTTTCAGTAAGTCCCACCGGGGTTGATAGGGTTATCCGCTATATTGAAAATCAAAAAAAACACCACCAGGAACTTAAATTTCAGGATGAAATGCGAACCCTTTTCAAAAAAACAAAGTAGATTTTGACGAAAAATACGTTTGGGATTAACCAAGTGGGTAATTTGCCCCTTCTCAAATAATCTTTTATGCGATTTCTGATACTTCTTCTAATTACTACTCATATTGCTTTCGCCCAAACGCCCCTTCCATCTATTGCCGACAAAACAAAAAGTATGAAAGCCATGCCGGGATTTGTTCCCATGTACATGGATGATGCTTCGGGAAAAATATACCTTGAAATCAGCCGGTGGAATGAAGAAATCCTTTACACACTTTCACTGCCACAAGGGCTTGGCAGCAACGATGTTGGTCTCGACCGTGGATTGCAGGGCGGTGGCCGTATTGTAAAGTTTGAAAAAGCAGGCCGTAAAATTTTAATGATACAACCCAACTATGATTACCGCGCTGTTACAACGGATGCAGCTGAGCGCAGGGCGGTAGAACAAAGTTTTGCATCCAGCACGCTATGGGGTTTTACCGCTGAAGCAGAAACCAATAACGTTGTATTGGTAGATGCTACCGATTTTATGTTACGCGATGCTATGCAGATAAGTAACCGCCTTCGCAGGCAACAACAGGGCAGTTACACGTTGGATAAAAACCGTTCAATATTGTACATGCCGCGTACCAAAAACTTTCCGCTAAATACGGAAATTGAAGCCTCGCTCACGTTTGTAAACAGCGATGGAACAACAGGTGCCTATGTAAATTCGGTAGCGCCTTCACCCGAAGCTATCACCCTTCGGATGCATCATGGCTTTGTACAATTGCCCGATAGCAATTACATACCACGCCTATTTGATCCGCGTTCAAGCTTTATCCCAGTTTCGTTTTACGATTACAGCACACCGGTAAGCGAACCCATTGAAAAAAAATATATTCTTCGTCATCGCCTGCAAAAAAAGGAACCCACTGCCGAACGCAGCGAAGCCATTAAACCTATTGTTTATTACCTTGATAATGGAACACCGGAGCCTATTCGCACGGCCTTACTCGAAGGTGGACGTTGGTGGAACCAGGCTTTTGAAGCAGCAGGTTTCATCAATGCGTTCAGGGTGGAAATATTACCCGACACAGCAGATCCTATGGATATTCGTTATAATATGATTAATTGGGTACATCGCAGTACACGTGGCTGGAGTTACGGTGCAAGTGTAAGCGATCCACGTACAGGTGAAATACTGAAAGGCAATGTATCCCTGGGTTCGTTGCGTGTTCGGCAGGATTACCTGATTGCACAAGGATTACTTGCACCCTTTGAATCGGGTAAACCACTTGACCCTGCGAATGATCCCATGCTAAAGATGGCATTGAATCGATTGCGGCAGTTAAGCGCCCACGAGATTGGCCACACCATTGGACTCATGCACAATTATGCAGCAAGCATCAGCAACCGTGCAAGTGTAATGGATTATCCGCATCCGCAAGCAAGGCTGAATGCACTAGGTGAAATTGACCTGAATGATGCCTATGATCTAAAAATAGTTGAATGGGATAAAGTGGCCATCAATTGGGGTTATCGTGAATTTGCTCCCGGCACCAATGAAACCGCTGCACTCAATACTATCATGCAACAAGCCGCCGCCCGTGGGTTAAGATTTATAAGCGACCGCGATGCACGTGATGCAGGTGGCATGCATCCCTATGCGCACTTGTGGGATAATGGCGACGACCCGGTAAAAGAATTGAATGAAGTAATGGAAGTACGCAAAAAAGCGCTGCGTCAATTCGGGGTACGTAACCTGCGCAATGGCATGCCGATGGCTATGCTGGAAGATGCCCTTGTACCCATTTACCTGTACCACCGCTACCAGATGGAAGCAGTAGTAAAATTGGTAGGTGGAATGGACTATAATTATGCACTTCGCGGAGATGGACAAGCTGTCATTACCCCCCTAAATAAAAAGGTCCAACTGGATGCATTAACAGCCTTGCTTGCCACCATTGAACCTGCACAACTCCGTTTACCCGATACCTTATTAAAATTAATTCCCCCACGTCCTGCAGGTTATGATTTTTCGAAAGAATTATTTACCAAACGCACCGGTCTTTCTTTTGATGCACTCAGCCCTGCAGAATCCGCTACGGATATGCTGCTTTCATTTTTATTCCATACCGACAGGCTAAACCGTTTAGTTCAACAGGAATTAACGATGGGCGGCTTGTCGCTGAATGATATGATGAAAACAATTCGGACCCGTACATTTTCTGCACCAAGGTTAAAAGGAATTGATGGGCTAATACAACAGCAAAATGAACAATTAATACTGACTTACTTAATGGCCGCGACACTTAATACAGAAATAAATTTTAGTGCACGAGCCATTATTAAAAATCAATTGAGTGAAATAACTACACAAATAAAGGCAGCAGAAAAAACTGCAACCGATCCATTATGGAAAGGCCATTACCAACTCGCCATGATGCGTATGGAAAAACCTGAATTGGCAAAGCCTACTGTACATGCACCTTTACCTCCGGGCGCCCCAATCGGATGTGAGTAAGCAGCTGTTTTTTAATTATTGAAAAGTATATTTACTGGCTATTTAATATAGTGCAAAATGCCTTCAAGCACACCATTTGAAAGTGGCTTTTTTGCAAAATATATTTGCTTATGCTTTCTTAATACTTCCATTTCCGGACTATAATTTGAAACAACAATCCCTTTCCCTTTTCCTTTAATCATATCAATATCATTACCACTGTTGCCGGAAGTGATAATCTGTTCCATAGGCATTTTCCATTTATAACTAAGGTAACGCACGGCATTGCCTTTGCTTGCCCTGTAAGGCAACATGTCCATGAAGCAATTTTCTGTTAAAAGTATTTTAGCCCTAAGTTTTTTATCATCTAAAAATTTATACAAATCAGCCATATCATCTTCATCAAATGTAGGATCTACATAATAGCTTAATTTGAATCTCCACTGTGCATCATCTTCCTGTAATCGTAATTTAGGGAAACGAATTAATGCAGTCCTGAGTTCATCACGCTTCCATTGGTAATCGATATGGCTTATCCAACCGCTATCTGCAATAAAATTTTTAGTATAGAAAA
Source organism: Chitinophagaceae bacterium (assembly GCA_041740575.1). Lineage (GTDB taxonomy): Bacteria > Bacteroidota > Bacteroidia > Chitinophagales > Chitinophagaceae > Phnomibacter. The sequence goes on from JBGSLS010000033.1 coordinate 97,418, forward strand.
TTTCAGAACCTGCAGAGCAAATAAGGATATCGGGATCAGGAAGATTGTATTGCTCAATAGCCTGAAGGGTAAGTTCTTTATTGCGTCCGGTAGCTAATCCAAATGCTACCTGTCCCCGGTTTTGTGCAAGCCATACTTTCAACTCATCAAGTCCATCGTGTTTTTCACCTTCTACCAATGTACCATCAAGATCGCTGATAAAAAACCAATCTGCTTTGGTAAGTTTTCTACCAAAATATTGCTTTGCCGTTTCCGGACTTTCCGCTTTAATAGCTTGTCTTGTTTTAAATACACCATGAATAAGTTTGATATATTTTTCAACATGACTTTCCCAGCTATATAATACATTACTTCCCTTAATTCCGTTGGCAGAATATTTCTCCCAAACTGTAGTATCTGAAATGATTTTTTTCAACGCATTCGAAATTTCTTTTGGGTCTTCCACGTCAATGAGAAGTCCGTTATCACATTGCTCAATTATTTCTTTTGGCCCACCGGTTGGTGAGGCAATTACAGGCAATCCGCAGGATGCAGCTTCAATTAAGGTAAGTCCAAAATTTTCACCAGGCGTTGCATTAACGAAAACGCCCTTTTTTCGTGCCGCAATCCTGTAAATTTCAGGTACTTCAAGTTTAGGGTCATTCTTCTTGGGCAATGCCATCTTTCCATATAAATCGTACTTATCAAGCATTAAAAGAAGCCGGGTCAAAATCTCCTGTTCATCATCCGGCATTTCTGTAATATCTTTTCGCACACCGGCAAAAATGGCAAGGTTAGCCATGGCCTGCAACTCTTTGTCCTGCCCATAAGAGTTGATAATGGTTTCAAAATTTTTACGTTTATCAGCACGACCAATGGAAAGTATCAGAGGCTTGTCAGGGTTGAATAGGAAACGTTCAATTTCAGCATTGATACGGTACAATGCCTGTTCCTGTTCAATGCTCATTTTAAAAGAAGGCATTTGCATCCTGTAAAAAGGAAAAAATAAATCATCATTCACACCGGGAGGAAGTGTTTCAAATCTTGCTTTAAAACGGTTCTCATAGAATTTATACTGTGAAGCAATTTCATCTTTCGTACTTACAATTACCAAATCCGCCTTTGCCATTGTCTTCTCTTCTTCCACTATCCTTCTGTCCATATTGAATTTCTCATTAATGGCAGTAGCACTCCATCCCTGATCTATCAATAATCCACGCTTTGTTCTTCCTAATGAGTGCCCGGTAGCAATAAATGGGATACCGAACATTTTACTCATTTGCCGGGCGATATAATTTCCATCTGCATAATGCCCATGTACTACATCCGGAATCTCATCTTCCTGTTCAAGAAAACGAATCGTTTTATCAACAAACTCATCAAGATGTTCCCATAAGGTTTCCTTTTGCCTATAGGTATTTCCGCCGCATACCATTCGCACAATACGGGCTTTATCATTTACCACCTCAATTTCTTCACTATAACTAGGTGAAACACGCTTATCTGCAATGCGCCGGGTAAATAAATCTACTTTACGTACTTCCGGATGTTTGCTTAATGCTTCAAGCAATTCCAATACATACTTCACCTGGCCGCCCGTATCTTTATCACGGCCAATTTCAGCATTATTATAACGTATCAATCCATGCGGACTTACTAATTGAATGTAATATTGCTCCAATACTATATCTCTTTGATGGCAGACAATATACAAAATTTAGCTTTGAAAGAATGTTAAAATTAACAAATTAAATTTATATAATATGTATTCAGGTTCAGGATTCAGCGATTGGGAAATTGGTGATATCACGGTAATTATTCATAAGGGAGTATATCATTTATTCCATCTTATCATTCCCAATCATGATTATATCGCACATGCTGTATCTAATGATGGCATGAGTTGGCGTAGGGTACAAAATGCCTTATTTGTAGGCAACCCCGGCGAATGGGATGATGATATGCTATGGACAATGGACATTTATGCATCCAACGAACTTTTTGAAATGTACTACACGGGCTTACAACGAAAAGACCGTGGAAAAATATCAAGGGTAGGACTTGCTATATCCGGAGACCTGATACATTGGGAAAAAGTAAATAATAATATTTTCCCTTTTGAATCAAAAGGACCTTATTATGAAACCCTGTTTAACAACCCGCGCAATTGGCTAAGTTTTCGCGATCCTTACCGGTTCGATCACGATGGTAAATCCTACTTTTTAATTTGTGCCCGTGCATTTGAAGGCCCAACTTCACGGAGAGGTTGTGTAGGGCTGGTAGAAAAAAAAGATGATAAGCTTGAATACCTGCCACCACTGCTGAATCCTTTGGTTTACGATGATATTGAATGTCCTTGCGTATTTGAACTTAATGAAAGGTTTTACTTATTAGGATCTATAAGAGAAGACATAAAAGTAAGGTATTGGTTTGCAGAAGATTTTAGAGGTGAATACCATTCATTTCATGCGGATGTTATATTACCACAGGGAAATTATGCAGCAAGGGTTGTGAAAGATGGCGATCATTTATTAATATACCATTTTTATTTTGCGAATGGTAAAATTGATGCGTTACGTGTATTACCTCCACCCAAACAACTTGATACAGACAGCCGTGGCCGATTGACTTTGAAAAGTTATTACCGATGGGACAAAATAGCATTCAAACCTATATATCAAATAGATTTCAATCATCCTGATGGTCTTTTCAAAAATCCAACGGCTACTATACAAATTGAACAGGAAAGATGGAATCTTACCTGCAAAAGCGGGTATGAACTTTGCTGTTTCAACAAGCCTTCCGATAGTTTTATCTGGGAAGGAGAATTACAGGTTGAAGGCATGGGAAAGCTAGGACTTGTATGTGATGCAGATGCAAATGGAAACGGTTATTATATTTCACTTGATGTAGCCAATGGAGTGGTGCAAATAAGGGCATGGGGATATAATGCCGGAAATGACAAATCAAATTTCATTTTCAATAATCTGCAGAATCATCTTTTCACAACCAACACAAATAAGAAATTTCATTTCAGGCTAATTCGTTATGGCCATTATATAGAACTTTCTATTGATGGCATTGTAAAACTTAGCCTGATAGACTATACCTACATGGGATCTTATATCGGTATTTATTCGGCATCGTCATCCATTTCTTTGCAGCAATCCATACTCCGTTCCTTACCCGATCCGGTAAGTGAATATGCAAGTCAGGAAAATTCAATTTTATAATAACAGGGAGAAAAAATTTCCGTATTAAAAGATATAATACTGTTTACAAACCATCCACTTTGCTTTGTTGGGATGAAAAAAATTAAATGGGAAGTACTTATCTTTCCGGTATAAATATTTCAAATATGTTTGGTTGGTTCTCAAAAAAAGAAAAAGCATCTGCACGAAAATGCAGGGACCTTGTTTGGATAAGCCGTGATGCAAAATGGAAAGCTTTGCCCGGATTATTAATGGCAAAACAACCTGTATTCGTGTATGGTTGGTTCCCATCTACCATTGAAAAAGCAAAAAAAGTGGTTGCTGATGCAGGCTTGCATATTCCAATGCTACATGCATCCGATTTCAGCGATTTGTCTGCTTCAAATGCGACCGTTATCCTACTCGAACATCACCCATTCGTCCATAAAGAAGATGGGATATTGAGTGCCGGCTATCCAAAAGAAATACTGGTATTATCTGCGCTTGATGAGCCCTTATTTACTTATTTTGGCGGAGAGAGAATTATTTCATTAATGCAAAAAATGGGCATGGATGAATCGGAAACAATAGAACACAAAATGATTAGTTCGAGTATATTGCGGGCACAGCAAAAGATTAGTGAAAAAGTAATGGCTGATTTTTCCGCAAAAAGTATGGAAGAATGGTTTAGTTACAGCGGATTGCAGCATGAAGGACATTTGAAATAGGATAGAAAGATTACCGCAAATGTCCAAGGCTTTTCGAAGGGTCTTTACCTTTCAATGGTCCCCAAAATTTGAGCATTTCCTTTGTATCTGTTTCAAAATTACCGGTGGGATAAAATGGCTCACTCAGTACTATTTTGCGATTGCCAAAATCAAACCCTACCATTAAAATGGGAACGCCGGCTCCCACGGCGATATGGTAAAACCCGGAACGAAGCCGGTCCACTTTTTTTCTGGTGCCTTCGGGCGAAAGAACAATAGAAAAACGGTCGGTGGCATTAAAACGGTCCACCACCTGCTCCACCATGTTGCGCTTGCTGAAACGATCTACCGGTGTACCACCTAGTTTACGGAAGATGAATCCGAATGGTGGCTTAAACAACTCCTTTTTCCCTAAAAATTTTATGTAATGTATTTTCAGTTTACTACGCACCGCAAGCCCTAAAATAAAATCCCAGGCGCTGGTATGCGGCGCCACTGCCACCACCAGTTTGGGCAAATGATACGGATAATCACCTTCAAACTTCCATTTGTTTCTACGGAGGTAATATTTCCAAAATTGATCAAGCAAAACGATATATTTTAAGCAGGTGCCAAAATAAGGAGTTTTCAACGAAATTAATTATGAGATAAGAAGGTTCTATGTTTAAAACTTTTGGCAGCATCAATCCTTGTTACTTTGCAGCTTCTTTAAAAAAGGTATGAATAAAATTAATAAAGCGCATTTGGCCGTACTTGGTGCTAACATCATTTATGGTGTAAGCTTTAGTGCGGTAAAAATGCTTACCACACAATTCATGCCTGCCTTTTCCTTAAACCTTGTGCGTATTGGTGTAAGTGCACCACTTTTCTGGCTATTATTTGCCATGAAACCTTCCAAAGCAGGCATTCAAAGGGAGGATATCCCACGTTTTTTTTGGTGTGCGGTTACAGGTGTTGCCATTAATCAGCTCATGTTTATCAAAGGCCTGTCACTTACCACTTCCATACATGCATCTATTCTGTCGTTGGTTTCACCCATATTTATTACGGCAGCAGCAGGTTGGTTACTCAAAGAAAGATTTACCCCGTTGAAAGCCATTGGGCTTGCGCTGGGAATAGGGGGAGCATTTATGATAGTTTCGGGCAGGCAACAAAACAGTGCGCCGGGCGAAAACATGCTGTTGGGTGATATATTGATTATCATAAATGCTATTAGTTACTCCATCTATTTTGTAATCGTAAAACCACTCATGTTGCGCTATCACCCCATCCATGTGGTTAGGTGGATCTTTACCTTTGGGGTATTCCTTATTTTACCCTTTGGCATCGGCGATTTTTTACGAACCGACTTTTCGGCGTTTTCAACCGCTGCGTGGCTGGCACTTGCGTTAGTGGTTTTAGGAACCACATTTCTTGCTTATATCCTCAATATTTTCGGGTTAAAATACCTGGGCGCAGGCATTACGGGGACTTACATTTATACGCAGCCGCTTTTTGCTTCTATTTTAGGCATTACTTTACTGGGGGAAAGCTTTACGCTTGGCCTTGGTATAGCGGCAGCCATGATTGCAGCAGGTGTGTTATTTGCAACCATGGGTAAACCAAAATAATTAAAAGATTATTTAGCTGCTTTGGGATAATCGAACAGTAATAATTTTTTGCTGACTTCCCTGAAATTTTTCCATGTTTCAATATTGGCTTTAACACCCAATACACCACATGTTGGCATATTATCCAATTGTACCACCTTAAGCATATTCACAAAATAAGTAATGCCGGGGTTGTGTGAAAATATGGCTACGCTTTCCCATTTATCATTAAGATCATTTTCAATTACTTCAAAGAATGTTTCTGCAGGCGCATGGTATAAATGCTTAAGTGTAATTATCCCGTTATTCTTTATTCCAAATTGTTTGGCAAAATATTGTGCGGTAGTAAGCGCACGAACAGCAGGGCTGCTGATAATTGCATCAAGCCTTATGCCATTCTCCCACAATCGCTTTGCCATTACAGGTGCATCACGCAATCCACGATCATTCAGCGGGCGGTCAAAGTCGGTTTGGCCGGATTGTTCCCAGCTACTTTTTGCATGCCGTATTACAAATAGTTGTTTCATTTTGCTAGTATAAAAATGATGATCTTCTACAAATATAAAAAATCCTGCATAGAAAACTATGCAGGACTTAATTCGTATTTCACTTTATCGATGAAGCGTTATGGTTGTATGTAAACCGCTTGTGTACTATATCCGGTAATCTGTAAATAATACATGCCGGGTGCAATCTGCCTGTTTACATTAATGGTTGCAGCACCACCAGTTGGTTGTACGTTACCACTCCAAATTACACGACCCTGTACATCTACCAATCGCATTTGCACTGCGCGGTTTAATGAACCGGTGTTCGTAAGCTTAATCATATTTCCACGAACCGGATTAGGTGCAATCGTCCATGTAATAACATTGGTACCCAATTCAACCCATCTAACACCTTTGTAAGCCAATTTACCATCCTTATCTTCCTGGCTTAACCGGTAGAATATTTTTCCTATGCCAGGTTTACCATCGGTTAGATTGTAATCCTGACGAATGTTTGCATCACCCTTAGAATTTACTTTTGCAATATTGGTATAGTTAATACCATCAATACTCTTTTCAATATTGAAATGGCTGTTGTTTAATTCCGAAGCGGTAGCCCACTGAAGTAATACCGTACCATTGGTTTGTGCCTTTGCATCAAAAGTCAGCAAATTAACAGGGGTTGTAATGGCTCCTTTCACTGAATAGATAGTGATGTTTCCACTTACCTCATTGGTAATTACGAGATATGCTTTTCCGTCAGGGCTTGTTTCGGGCGAAATGTAGATGAGTGTTTCCGGACCTAAATCACCACCAAAAGTTACAGGATTGCGGTTGTTCTTATAATCAACCAATTTGGCACTCATCGGGTCATTAATGTTATATACCATTACACCACCTATTCGCTCAAGCGCTACAAATGCATACTGCTGACCATTGATGGTTGCAAGCACAAGGCCTTCGGGTTCAGGCCCTTTTGCACGGCTGCGTCCTTTACGGTTATTGTTTTCATGATCGCTATTAAAAATGGCTCCAAAAACAGGATGTTGTGATGTATAGAGTTCAATCTCATCTTTACTGTCATAAACCTGTGCACCGGTTTGTGCATCCCAAATGCTGAATGAGCGCGAACCTACTGTATAAATTTCATCAAAATCACCATCACCATCGGTATCACCATTCAAATTTGTAATACGCATACGGCCAAGATTATAGCTTTGTTTGAGCATAGAAGCATGTGGGAACATATCGGGATCAAGGATGGTACTATTGGCTCCAACGGTAGTTCTTTCATTTAATCCGGCAAGTTCTTTTTCATCACCTTCATTGGCTGTAACCAAATACGTTCTTCCGCCTACTGAATAGTTGCCAATGGCATCGCTCATATAAAAACTCTTGAGCGGCCAGTTTGAAATTAACACCTGCCCATTATTATCCGAAGCATCAAGACCTGTAAATACCGTATTAAAATCTTTGGTTCCCTGTGCCCGGATGCGTACGATGGTATTTGTTACCAGGTTTACTTCAGCAATGGAATTATTTTCCTGTAAGGTCACCCATGCTTTTTTACTATCAGGTGAGATGGTAATATACTCAGGTTCCAAATCCTGCGAAAGTGTACTTGTGGCTTTGGTTTTACGCACTCCATTTGCAATTAAATTAATTTCATTGGCATTGAAAGCCGTAAAGTTTAAGGTGGCAACATTTGCTTGCGTGAGACCGGGGATACCACCGCTGATATCAATTACACTCACCGAACCTTCGGGATCAATAGTGTACGCATCATTAGGTTGCCCTTCGTTGGCAGTAAGCACCTTATTTCCATCAGGGCTAAAGGTTACCATATCAGGCAAAACACCTACGGTTACCTGTTTTAAGAAATCGCCATTGGTGTTAAAGAATACAACAGAACCATTCGCCATTGCATCATTATTAGGAACTGCGGCAGCTACAATTCCATTCATAGCCGCTACACTTGTAATAGAACTTCCGTAGGGCAGCATATCAATAGACTTAACCAATGTTACGGCTGCGGGATTGGTGAAATCTGCAACATCAAGCCTGCTTTGAACACCACTGGTTATAAATAAGCGCTTTGATGCAATATCATAGGCCACCACTTCTGCCGAACTTCCGGCTGGGTTCACAGCTTTAAATGAGCTTACATATTCAAGTTCTATTTCCTTGGTAGTTTCAGGCGCTTTACGATCGTCGTCCTTTATAAATATGGTGGCCATTGAATTACCATTTACCACTAATCCCGTTGGATTTTCGAGGCTTAACACAAAATACTCGTCCATTTCACTTGCCACATCATTTATAATGGGAATACTAACCGTTTGTGTGCTATTACTTGCACCGGTAAAATTGAGCATAGTTGTGCTGTAAGTGAAATCCGAAATGGGCATAGCATTACTCCATGGAGAAGGCTTCAATACAAGGTTTACACTGGAAGCAGAAGGATTATTTAATGTAAACTCAACATTCAATATTCCTGAAGCTTCATTGGTAACAACAAAGTTTTGTTTGAATGAAATGGTAGTGTTGTAGGAGAACATGAACATGTATGGTGCAGCAATGGGAATACCCAATGCATCCGTAACTCCATTCACTGTAAGTGTATATGAATTACCGGGAGTAAACGGAACAGAATATACAAGCGTAACCGTATCACGTAATGAACCATTATCGGTTCTTGTAGCCGTAGCAAGATTTGCAATACCCATATAATTGGCAATATTCGTAACACTTGCTTCATTCATATCTTCACTAAACACAATCCGTAAGGTCGTTTGATTCATTACCGAAGCCGACACAACGGTTGGTGCGCCACCAAAACTATAAACCGGCCAATCCTGTGCAGGCGTTCCGCCTGCAGCAGTAACCCAATTCAGCGGATTTAATATGGCTGCTTTTAAAACAGCAGGTGAACCTTCCTGTGGACCATTATAATATGCATTCACTACATTACCACTTACTGCCTGTGGATGTGTGGACATATTCAATGCTGTAGATCCATCGGTAAGTCCTGCAGGTATCATGCTTAAACTTCCACTGCAAGACACAGTATTTGCAACCCATCCATTTGATGACAATGCTGTAATGTGCATAGGTGCTGCTGCGCCTCCTGTGTAAACGATAACCTGATCGCCATTAGAACTTAAGCCAAAGTCCGAACCGGTAAGCGTTCCTTGGGTAGTAGCAAGCGGTGATGTATTAATTCTGATAACTGTGCCAGCAGTTATACCCGCAGGTGGTGCTGTAAAAGTAAATCCACCGGCGCATTGTGGCTGTGCATTGGCCGTATATTTTGCATCTGTAAAATTAATTTTTGTACCCGGCAAAATATTCACCAAAGTAAGTATGGCAATTTCATCATCTGCATTACTTGTATTCATGCGATATGCTACCGGAACAAGATCACCAGGGTTGAAAACCGTTTGAACAGAAATGGTAGTAAAATCAGCAGCATTTACTTCGGCAATAGCTACATCGTTATTACCTTCAACCACATTTGCTTTTAAAGCTGCATAATATACCTGATTATTTTGTAATGGATTAGCAGGAACTATGGTAATTACCTGATTATTATAAGTAGCATCAAACGGAACCATTGCGCCTGCAGCATTATTTAAACGCAATTCAACCAATGCATCAACGTTATCGTTTGTAATAGGTGAATTATCAATTAACCGGATAACCCGGTTGAAAGTTAATGTAGGCTGCACGGAAAGAGGGACATCAACCGCATTATCTACGGGTGCAAATACTACTGAAGGGGGCTGAATGTCATTAAGTGTATTTGTACCTTCTATCGTAAAATTGTCAAAACGATTATTTCCTTCCAATCCCCCACCACCTTGCGTAAAGCTAATTCGTACCTTAAAATTTGGATTATTATCTGCAGCCGCAATGGATGAGAAATCAAGCGTTTGTAATGTTGGATTACCATCTACAGGTTGCAATGTGGTTAAATTGACAAATGTTGAACCATCAAGACTGTAGTCAATTACCTGATTGTGCGCGCCTGAACCTGAACGACGGGTTGCATACTTTACAATTACGTTTTCATATCCTGTAGTAGGAAGCGAAAAAACAAGATTACCTCCGATTGGGTTATTAAAACGAAGGTGCGTTGCAGCAGCATCTCCGTTTCTTGAATTGGGATTAGTAACATCAAAACCCTGTGCTGTATTGCTTGTAGTTTGGATTACACTTACAAAACCACCTGAATTGACACCGGAATTATGCACGATGGATGCACCGGTAACTTCAGTAGTTGTTGGTGTAAGTAAGGAAGTTTCACTTGTGGAATTATTGAAGTTCCAATAATGAACTAAGGATTGGGATTGGGCTGAAAAAAAAAGACCCATCACCAATAAAATGAAAAGTAGAGTTTGCCGCATAGACAATAGATTTAAGCAGCGAAACTATCTGTACTGTGTTAAGAAATTAACAAGCGAACGTTACCGAATTGTAACGGCATTGTTAAGCGAATATTAATACCCCCTTACATTTCTTCCATCCATATAATTCATAAATGCGCGGTTACAAACCCTGTTACCTCCCGGTGTAGGATAGTTACCGGTAAAATACCAGTCACCGGTATTGGTTGGGCAGCTATCGTGCAAATCTTCAATGGTTTGGTAAATTACATGCACCGGAATATCAAGTCCGGGTGTAGTAATCATCTCTGCAATTTTATCACTTATTTGCTGCGGTTTAAAGGATGCATATATTTCGCGAACAACGTTCTTGCTATGCAATTGATTGGTGCGCTGCAATTCCTTACATTCCTTATACAGGTCGGTTAAAAGCGATCTCCTGTCACTTTCAATCAACAGATGAACAGCCGCCTGGAATGCAATAAAATCGCCAAGCTTACTCATATCAATCCCATAACAATCGGGGTAACGAATTTGCGGCGCGCTGGAAACCACAATGATTTTTTTAGGCTTGAGACGCCCCAGCATACGAATAATACTTTCCCTTAATGTGGTACCGCGTACAATACTGTCATCAATTACAACAATCGTATCAAGGTTGGGTCTTACTGTACCGTAGGTAATATCGTACACGTGCTGCACCATATCCTGACGGCTTACTTCTTCTGTAATAAAGGTGCGCATCTTCACATCCTTTATAGCAATTTTTTCCTGGCGAATTTTGCGGTTCACCATCTCGCTTACCTTTTCTTCATCAAAGTCATTACCCCAACTCATAATGCGCTCAACCTTAATACGGTTCAGGTATTCTTCCATTCCTTTTACCATACCAAAATAAGCCACTTCTGCTGTGTTGGGTATATAAGAAAAAATCGTATTACGTAAGTCGTAGTTTATTTCTTCCAGTACCGGGCGACTTAGCTTGTGGCCCAGGTTTATGCGTTCGCGATAAATTTTTTCATCGTTACCGCGGCTAAAATAAATACGTTCAAAACTACATGCACGGCGCTCTTTAGGTTCCAGAATCTGCTCAATCTTTATATTACCTTCATCATCCAAAATCAAGGCGCAACCCGGCATCAATTCAAGTACTTCATTTTCTCCCACATTAAAAGTGGTACGAATGGCTGCGCGTTCGCTGGCAGCTACCACATAATCATCGTGAAGGTAATAATACGAAGGACGGATACCATTGGCATCGCGCATAATAAAACTATAACCATTACCAATTAGCCCCCCTACATTAAAACCGCCATCAAAAAGTACAGCGGACTTTTTTAGCACCTGCACAAGGTCAGGGTGGCCGGGGTTGGCTTCATCTTCCTTTACCAGGAAATGATGGACCACTTCCATCATGGCTGCCAAATCGCTCTGCTTCTGAAACTCGCCGGGGTTAATATTTACCAGGTCGAATAGTTCTTCGGTATTTACCAGGTTAAAATTGCCCGCAAGTGCCAGATTTCGTGAAGGTAAAATGGCACGTTTAATAAATGGATGGCAAAATTCTACATTGTTTTTTCCCTGCGTGCCATACCTGAGATGGCCAAGCATAATTTCACCCAAAAAAGGCAGGTGCCCCTTTGCTATTTCGGGATGTTGCAACAACTCCGGTTGGTACTTTTCCACCTCCGCTACATCCGCCCCTACCTTATGAAAAATATCGGCAATGGGCATATTTAAACTGCTGCGGAGCCGGTATAAATAAGGGTTGCCGGGCGAAGTATTAAGTTTGACGGTAGCAATTCCCGCGCCATCCTGTCCACGGTTATGTTGCTTTTCCATCAGCAGGTACAGCTTGTTAAGTCCGTACATTACGGTGCCATATTTCTGCTGAATTTCTTTAAAAGGCTTCCGAAGCCGGATGAATGCCAAACCGCATTCGTGTTTAATTGCGTCGCTCATGAAGGTTGCAAAGATAAAAATCCAACCGGTATTACCCGTGTTAATTCAGCACAGGCACCGCTTCGGGCTTTAATGATTCAGCAAGCCAGATAAATTCGTTGGCAAAAGTATCCACTGCCTTCAAAAAGCCTTCATCCACCAGGTTTCCATCGGTGTCAAATTTCTTGTCTACAGCAGGTATTACCAGCATATAAGGCGATAAAATTCCAAAAAGCGCGGCTGTCAGTAATTGCATTTGTTGGGTAGCACGCATGCCACCCATGGCACCCGGCGAAGCGGTTACAATACCAAATGCTTTACGTGCCTGTTTGGGAAACTGGTCAAAAATCAATTTCATCCCAGGTGCATAGCTACCATTGTACTCCGGGGTAACCATAATAAATGCATCGGCTGCAAACATTTTTTCGGCCAGCGGCTTAAATGCTTCCGGTGTCTTCTCTACGGAACCCCATACATCCTGCAAATGGGGCAAATCGTAGTCCCTTACATCTATAATATCCATTTCGTGCTCAGTATTCCGGGTAAAATAGTTTTGTAAATAAACCGCTACACGGTGGGTTACACTCTTTTCGCGTGGGCTTGCTGAAATAATGGCTATTCTCATATAATTCCTGTTTTTATTGTTTTTATAAAATTTTTGTTTCAATTTCTACCGGGTGCGTAAGGGTTTTATGCAAAGGGCACTTATTGGCAATTTCCAACAGGCGTTCCCGCTGATCTTCGGATAAGTTACCATGCAGGGTAATGTTGCGCAACAATTGAGTTGTTGAAAATGAAGATTCGCGTTGAAATTCCACCTGCACATCTAAACCATCCAATGGCCAGCCTTTTCGGTCGGCGTACATACGCAGGGTAGCAGATGTACAGGCACCCAAAGCGGCGCAAAGCAATTCATCCGGCGAAAAACCCAGGTTACCACCCCCCACTTCATGTGGTTCATCGGAAATTAACCTATTATTTCCACCGCTTACCACATTCATCCGGTAATGCTCCTTTTCAATGCTTACGATTGCCTTGCTCATAAAAAATGTTGCTTTTAATCTAAAGTTCCAAACTTTCCTGCATTGAAATCTTCAATCGCTACCAGAATTTCCTGCTTGGAGTTCATAACAAAAGGACCGTAGGCTGAAATAGGCTCTGCAATGGGTTCACCGCTCAAAATGAGTATATGCGCTTCATTGTTGGATTCGATTTTTACATCGGTTCCACTGCGGCCCAATACTACCATTTGCCGGCTTCTAACCTGTTCTGTATCGTTCAATAAAAGATTGCCATCCATTATCACAATGGCGGTATTATCACCATCAGGAAGGCTGAGATTCAATACCGCTCCTGCATTTAATTTAGCATCATAAATATTCATTCGGGTAAATGTGCGGGCGGGTCCCTTCACACCCATTTGCTCACCGGCAATTACACGCAATTCGCCACCATTGTTTTCAAGTTGAACCCTTCCCATATCTGCATCCAATAAATCCTGGTAGGATGGCGGCGTGTTTTTAAATTTAGCTGGCAGGTTTACCCACAATTGCGCCATATGAAAAATACCACCCGCTTTACTGAAACTTTCTGCATGGAACTCTTTATGTAAGATGCCACTGCCAGCGGTCATCCACTGCACATCGCCGGGCCCTATTTCGCCTTTGCCCCCACTACTATCTTCGTGTGCCACTCGGCCACTCCAGGCAATGCTCACCGTTTCAAAACCTTTGTGTGGGTGCACATCTACCCCTCTCGGATGTTGGGTTGGCCCTACTTCCCATGGTTCGTTATAATCCAGCATTAAAAAAGGACTCAGGTCATTCCAAAGATCCTGGCCTATGAAATTGCGTACCTTAAAACCATCACCTACCATATGGGCGGGTGCAGCGGTACGTACTTGTTTTATTTTTTTGAAATTCATGTGTTCATTTTTAGTACGCTGCCTATCGGCTGCTGTTTTTTAATTGTCACATGGAATCCCTAATGATCATTTGGGCTGGGTGTGCGGCCGCTCGTGGGGATTTCATAAATTCTTTTTAAATCCATAATCACAAATTTTTAAATTCCAAAACTCTTTGGGATTTGGAATTTGCCCTTTTGGAATTTACCTAATCGGTATTTCCATCAACAACAACCTTGCATCTGAATCGGCCTTAATATCCAGTTGTCCTGCATCTTCAATTCCAAGTCCATCTCTTCTATTCAAGCTAATTCCATTTATGGTTACATCACCTTCAATAACAAAAGCATAAACCCCATTGGTTGCCTTATTCAATTTATAAGTTGCTTCAACATTTGCATCCAACTGCCCAATGTTAAACCATGCATCCTGATGAACCCAAACGCCTTCATCATCAGCATCCGGACTCAATATCTGCAACAGGTTATTGTGCATTTTGTTTACATCAATGGTATATTGATCGTAACGCGGTTCCACATTCTTTTTATTTGGCATAAGCCATATCTGGAAAAAACGTACTTCTTTATCACGGTTAGCATTCATTTCGCTGTGGGCTATGCCTGTCCCGGCACTCATTATTTGTATGTCACCTTCTTTAATAATGGTTTCATTACCCATGCTATCCTTATGTTTAAGATCACCGAAGGTTGGGATGGAAATAATTTCCATATTATCGTGGGGGTGTTTGCCAAAACCCATTCCTGCTGCAACCGTGTCATCATTAAGCACCCGCAAAGCGCCAAAATGCATACGGGTAGGTTCGTAATAACCGGCAAAACTGAAACTGTGATAACTGTTTAACCAACCATGGTTGGCATTTCCCCTTGTTGCTGCGCGATGAATGGTGGATTTCATATGTGTTTTTTTAGTGCGCCCCGAATTCTCGGGGCTGGTTTTATTTGTCACATGCCCGCCTGCCCGAACGGGCAGGGAATGCCCAATAATCATTGGTGATGGTTGTGCACCGGCTCGTGGGCATTTCATAAAAGCTCTTTTTTGTTGTTTTAATACTGCAAATATAATCAATGTTTAAACATCAATTAAATTTAAAACGTTAAAGTCCCATTCAGGAAAGCAGTTAAATGCAAAAAGGCCCTGCGTAATCAGGACCTTTTGTATTCATTATCCATGCCCGGGTTCTTCCACCTCTGCTATGCCTCCACTAATGGCAAACTTATATGCATCAGGACCCGAAATATGGGGAAGCATCCTAACCCGGTCCCGGGTTACAAAAAACAAGGTTCCGGTAAGTGCATAGCTTAGGGGCACATACACTGAAATGTGATCCTTCAGGTCGAATTGTTCTAAATCTTCATTGGTTATAAACCCTAACTGCCAGATATCGTTACCATATAAATTTACCAGGACAGTTTTGGTAAACTTGCGCTTCTTTCCCACTACTGCTTCGGACAAATCTTTTACAAGGGTGTAAATAACTTTTATACCCGGCGTTTTCTCCAACCAATGATCGAATATGTTCAGCACCCTGCCCACCACAAAAAGAGAACTCAGGTAACCCACTATTAAAATACTACCCACTACCAATAAGAAACCAATACCAGGCAGGAAGATGGGTTTTTCTTCGTCACCACTCAGGTTAATATATATAGGTATCAACCGATCGAGCCAGTTGAATATTTGTACAATAAGGTAAATGGTAACAGATATAGGGGCAAGCACCAACAAGCCCTGCAAAAAGTATTGGAGCAACTTGGCTGATGTGCCTTTAAACAATTTCATAATTAATTAATATAAGTGTGAAAGATGCGCTTTTGGAGCATTTACTAGCGCAAAAGTGCATTAAATAGGCGGCATTCGGGTGTAATACGCCTGCAGGATCAGGATGACGGAGCTTAAAAACATGGATGAAAGGTGAAATAAATGGATGGAAACTTTTGCAGGCTCCAAAGTTTCCATAGTTTTGCACGGATTTTAAATACCCGTAAATATGGAATTAGCAGAAAATATTATGGTAAAAAGCTATGAGCTTTTTAAGCGTTACGGCATTCGGAGTGTAACCATGGATGAGATTGCAGTGCAATGTGGTATGAGCAAAAAGACAGTTTACCAGGCTTTTGAGGATAAGGATTCGCTGGTATCGGCCATTATGGAGCACAATATAAAAATGGCGGAAATGAATTGCGGAAGAGCACAACACCACAGTGAAAATGCTATACACGAAATCTTTCTTTCATTGGATTGGGTGCGCGAAATGTTTGAAGGGGTAAACCCTATCCTGCTGTTTGATCTGCGCAAATACCACTCAAGCATATTCAAAAAACTCGAAGACCATAAACGCGGATTTCTTACCGATATATTTCGTAAAAATTTTCATCGTGGAATTGAAGAAGGATTGTACCGGCCCGAAATCAAAATCGACATATTGGTTCCGCTTCGCATTCATACTATGACATTGGTGTATGAATACGACCTTTTTCCCTCCAACAAATACAGCCTTTACGATATAGACCGCGAACTAAGCCTGCACGAAATTTATGGCGTTGCCACGGCAAAAGGTGTAAAACTTATTGAAAAATACAAACAACAAAGAGAAAAACCATAACACAATGATGCAATCACACAAACTCCTGATGACCATGGCCCTGCTTACCATGGCATTGTACGGAAAAACACAGGTACCGGAACGTAAAATTCACTCAATTTCCGCGGCACAGGCAGTAGATATGGCATTAAAGCACCGCACGGAAATATTAAATGCGAGGCTGGATATTGACAACCAGGCTGCCTATAACAAAGAGATTACCGGTCTTGCCTTACCGCAGGTTTATGGTAACATCGGGGCATCTTATAACTTTAATATCCCGGTTACCGTTTTGCCAGACTTTATCTCTCCATCCGTTTATGGAATTTTGGAAGATAATGGGGTAAAAGACGGCAATGGCAACCCTATAAAATGGGATGGAATTATTAACACATTTCCTGCCCAGTTTGGGGTACCCTGGCAGGCTTCGCTTTCCGCAAGCGTGCAGCAAATCCTTTTCCAGCCCGATGTTTTTATAGCACTAAAAGCACGCTCCGGCGCACTTGAGCTGTTCGAAAACCAATTGAAAGTAGCAGAGGACACTGTAAAAAGTAATATTTACAATACCTATTTTGGGGTATTGGTATCTGAGAAAGGCCTTGAATTTGCCCGTGAATCGCAAAACCGCCTGCAATTACTTTTAAAAGAACAACAGGAACTGTATAAGAATGGATTTATTGAAAAACTGGATATAGAAAAAACCCAGGTAAACCTGAATAATATTGGCACTTCGGTTATTCGGCTGGAAAATATGGTAACCACATCCTATGCCGGACTCAAGTTTGCATTGGCACTTCCACAATCCGACTCGCTACATTTAACCGATGAGCTTTCAGATGATTGGGTAAAGCGCGACATATTTGATATGAGCAATGATTTTAAATATGAGCAACGTAATGAAATTAAAACATTGCTTACCACGCAGGAATTGCAACAATTACAGATTAAGCGCTATAAAATGGCTGCCATTCCATCGTTAACCGCACAATGGAACCTGGCTACATCGGCACAAAGACAACGCTTCACCTTTTTTGATACGGGAGACCGATGGTTTTTTAGTAACAATGTTGGCGTAAACTTACGCGTACCCATTACCGATGGCTTTCAACGCCACAACCGCGTAAAACAGGCAGAGTACACACTGGAAAAAACGCGTAACACAATTGACCAGTACAAACAATATATCGACTTCCAGGTACTGAATGCCAGAACAAGCCTTGCCAATGCCATTGCTGCATTTAATAATCAGCAGGAAAATAAGGAACTGGCAGAAAAGGTATTTAATACTACCCGCATTAAATACGAGCAGGGCCTTGGCAGCAGCTTCGAAGTACTGCAAGCCGAAACTGATTTACAAACGGCATTAAGCAACTATTACAGCTCATTATATGGCGCGGGCATTGCACGTATTGCCTATATGCGGGCTTTGGGTAAATTATAAACAACTATTAAATATCTCTTTTTCATTTTACACATTCCATTATAAATTAATACTTATGAAAAGTTTTCACCTATATATAACTGCAGCAGCAATATTGATACTTGCGGCATGCGGAGAAAGCAAAAAAGAAGGCGATGCTGCCCTTATTGAAAAAAAGGAAAAATTAGCAAAGCTTACAGCAGAAAAGCAAAAACTTTCAGAAGAGATAGCGGAACTGCAGGAATTCATTTCTGCGGCCGAGCCCAATGTAGTGCAGGCAAAGCTGGTTAAAGTAGATACCGTAATGGCTGCCGATTTTATGCACTATATTGAATTACAGGGAAAGGTAGATGCCGATAATATTAGTATTGTAACGCCAAGGGGCAACCCCGGACAAGTAAAACAAATATTTGTAACCAAGGGGCAAATGGTTAAAAAGGGGCAGTTGCTGCTAAAACTGGATGATGCTATTTACCAACAAAATATCATTGCGAGTAAGCAAAGTATTCAAACCCTTAAAACACAGCAGAACCTTGCTACAGAACTATTGAAGCGCCAGCAAAACCTTTGGAACCAGGGTATTGGCACCGAAGTGCAATTACTTACAGCTAAGAATAATGTGGAAACACTGCAAACACAAATAAAAAGTGCTGAAGAACAAATTAAAGTATTGCAAGAGCAGCAAAGTACCACCAATGTATATGCCGAAGTAAGCGGTATTGCAGATGAAGTTAATGTGCGTGTAGGTGAATTTTTCCAGGGTGCCATTGGCACACAGCCGCAAATAAGAATTGTAAATACATCGTCGCTTAAAGTAGTTACCAATGTTCCGGAAAACTACGCAGGCCGGGTTGGACGTGGATCAAAAGTATTAATAACCATACCTGATACAAAGCAAACCTTTAACAGTACCATTAGTTTTCTCAGTGCGTCCATCGATCCATCCAACCGAAGCTTTGTTACTGAAGCTGATCTCCCATCAAATCCAGGCCTGAAACCGAACATGATAGCCATGGTGCGCATACTGGATTATAATGCACCAAGCGCCATTACCGTTCCGGTTAATGTGGTACAAAGCGATGAAAAAGGTAAATATGTTTTTGTAATGGTAAAAGAAGGCAACAAATATGTAGCCCGCAAAAAGCAGGTGGTAGTAGGACAGGTTCAGGATGAATTGCTGGAACTAAAAGCAGGAATTACCAATGGAGAATTGCTCATAACGGCGGGTTACCAGGGTTTATACGACGGACAGGTAATTTCACCATCCGAATTGCTGTAATCCGTTGCCGGCAAATGCTCATTTCATTCAAAACACATTCAAAATATTAATACTGTGACCACACTCGAAAAATTAAAAGCCGAGCTACTCAAGATAAAGGAATTCGGCCCCACAACATGGTCGGTAAAAAACAGGACTTCAGTTTACCTGCTCATGCTATTTATAAGCATAGGCGGCATTTACATGTTCCTTACTACACCCAAGGAGCAGTTTCCTGATATTGTAATTCCCACCATTTATGTTCAAACCATTTATGTAGGAAACTCACCATTGGATATTGAAAACCTGGTAACACGTCCTATTGAAAAACAGTTAAAGGGTATTACCGGTGCTAAAATCAATAAAATCACCAGTACATCGCTACAGGATTTTTCGGCCATTACCGTTGAGTTTAATACCGATGTGACTCCCGATGTGGGTTTGCAAAAAGTAAAAGATGCAGTGGATAAGGCCAAAAAGGATTTACCCAATGATCTTACCACCGACCCAACCGTACAGGAAGTTTCGTTTAGCGAATTTCCCATTATGTATGTAAACGTAAGCGGCCCTTACGACCCGGTAAAGCTGAAGGAATATGCCGATAAACTGCAGGACCGCATTGAAGAACTGCGTGAAGTAACCCGTGTGGATTTGGTAGGTGCACCTGAGCGCGAAATACAGGTAAACGTAAACCCGCTGAAAATGCAGGGTAATGGACTTACCTATACCGATATTGAAAACGCTATTGCACGGGAGAATTTGGACATAAGCGCGGGTTTGCTGGAAGTAGGTAATATGAAAAGAAACCTGCAGATAAAAGGGCAGTTTAATACTGCTTTTGACCTGTACAATGTAATCATTCGAAACAATCGCGGACAGGGAATTTACCTGAAAGATATTGCAGAAATTGTAGATACAACCAAGGAACGCGAAAGCTTTGCACGCTTAGGCGATAATGAAACACTTGCACAGCCTGTAGTAACTTTAAATATCATTAAACGTAGTGGAGAAAACCTGATAAATGCGGCAGATGGCGTAAAAGCAATTGTAGCAGAATATAAAAAATCTGAATTCCCCAAAGACCTGAACGTAGTTATTACTGGCGATCAGAGCAAACAAACAAAAGCATCCTTTAATGAATTGGTAAATACCATTGTGCTGGGTTTCATTTTTGTATTAATCATCCTCATGTTCTTTATGGGGGTTACCAATGCATTCTTCGTTGCGCTTAGCGTACCCTTAAGCATATTTGTTGCCTTTATCTTTCTGCCCTTTGGCAGTGCATTGGTAGGATCGGATATAACGCTGAATTTTATTGTGCTTTTTGCACTATTGTTTGGTCTTGGGATAATTGTGGATGATGCCATTGTGGTTATTGAAAATACACACCGCATCTTTACCGAAGGGCAAGGATTTATTACTTCTGAAATGTCGGCCAGATATGCAGCGGGTGAAGTATTTATTCCCGTGCTTTCAGGTACACTAACCACGCTGGCACCTTTCTTTCCGTTGCTTTTTTGGCCGGGCATTATTGGTAAGTTTATGATTTACCTGCCGGCCATGCTCATATTTACGCTTGCGGCATCCCTTATTGTAGCCTTCCTTTTCAATACCGTGTTTGCGGTAGATTTCATGAATAAAGAAGAGGAAACCGGGCATGCAAAAAGTGAAGTTTTCAAAAGCAAGCTTTTTATTATCCTGGTAACAACCGGCGTATTACTCGATGTGCTCGGTTTTGTAAATGAAGGCGGTCTTTGGTTTTTCTTTGGTAACCTGCTGTTAACCTTTGCCTTGTTACGTGTACTTTATGTTTATGTGCTTAAAGGAGCAATTGATAAGTTTCAATTGAAAATACTTCCATCCATTATGCAGCGATACGAAGTGCTGCTTCGCTGGACATTACATGGCTGGAGACCCGCCTGGTTACTGATAGGAGTATTTGGCCTGTTGATTGGTTCATTTGCCATGTTTGGCGGCGCTGTTGCATCCGGTCGCGTGCCGATTGTTTTCTTCCCCGAAGGCGATCCTAACTTTGTATATGTATATGTAAAACTGCCGGTAGGTACAGATGTTCGCTACACCAATGAAGTAGTGGAAGATCTCGAAAAAAGAGTGTATAAAGTACTTGGTATGGGTGATGGCAAACAAAACCCAATTGTAGAAAGTGTAATATCAAATATCGCTGTAGGTGCAACAGACCCAAGCAGTGGCGACCGAAGTACCCGTGCAGAAGCAGGCAGAATACAGGTAAGTTTTGTGGAGTTTGAAAAAAGGGAAGGCAAATCAACACAGCCCTACCTCGATAGCATTCGCAAAGCCATAAAAGGTATTCCCGGCGCGGAAATATCGGTAAACAAAGAACAATCAGGCCCGCCTACGCAGCCACCGATTAATATTGAAATTTCAGGCGAAAATTTTGAAAGCCTTACCCGCACCGCCATTGCACTTAAAAACTACCTCGATACCAACCGCGTAGCAGGCATTGAAGAACTGAAAATGGATATCGACCTTACCAATCCTGAAGTTACCATTAAGGTTGATCGGGAACGTGCATTGTTGGAAGGCATAAGTACCGGGCAGGTGGGCAGCGAGTTACGTACAGCATTGTTTGGTAAAGAAGTAAGTAAACTAAAGGATGGTGAGGACGAATATAAAATTCAACTACGTAACACCGCCATGCGTCGTCAGAATATAAGTGACCTGCTGAATATGACCATTTCTTTCCGCGATTTTACCACCGGACAGTTAAAGAATGTTCCCATTTCGGCGGTAACCAACATTGAATTTACCAGTACTTATGGAAGCGTAAAACGTAAGAACCTGAAAAGGGTAATTACCTTGTATTCCAATGTGCTTACAGATTACACGCCTACCGCTGTAAACCTGGAACTCACGAAAGTGATAAAAAACTTTAAGCAAAAACCGGTGGATGTAACCATTGCACAAACCGGCGAAGGCGAACAGCAGGCAGAAGCAGGAAGTTTTTTAGGTGGTGCATTGCTGATAGCACTTGGCCTAATTCTTTTCATACTCGTATTGCAATTCAATAGTGTCAGTAAGTCCATCATTATTCTTTCCGAAATCATCTTCTCCGTTATTGGTGTGCTAATTGGATTTTCACTTTCGGGGATGAGTGTTTCCGTAGTTATGACAGGTATTGGTATCATTGGCCTTGCAGGTATTGTAATTAAGAATGGTATTTTGGTAATTGAATTTGCGGATGAGCTGCGGAAACGTGGCATGCGCACACACGAAGCGCTTGTACAGGCAGGCCGCACACGTATCATTCCGGTATTGTTAACTGCCATCGCTACCATTCTTGGTCTTATTCCGCTTGCTATTGGTCTTAATATTGATTTTATTGCCATGTTTGAAGAACTTAATCCTCATATTTATTTTGGAGGCGATAATGTGGCATTCTGGAAACCGCTTAGCTGGACGATTATTTATGGTTTGATATTTGCATTTTTCATGACACTGCTTGTAGTACCTGCCATGTACCTGATCGCCGAACGCCTGCGCCGCCCGATGCAGCGTATGTTTGGTGGTAAATGGATAAGTATGCTGGCTATTCCCCCACTCACACCCATATTCCTGGTATTCGTTTTTGTGGCTATTTTCTTACATCGCAAGGATGTGCGTAACCGATACAAAAGAGCAAAAGATAATCGCGAATCTAGATGGATAGAAAGTTGGTTTTAAAGCGAACATAATTTCGTCCTTCCCCATCTTATCCACTGCTTTTTTTTTATTTTGGTATTAAAAAAAAATGCGGTGTAAATTCGAAGCCAATAAAAAAAATAAAACTTACTCCCATGGCTAAAGCAAAGAAGGCAGTAAAAAAAGCTGTCGCAAAAAAAGCGGTGAAGAAGGCCGTTGCCAAGAAGGCCGCAAAAAAGGTAGTTGCTGAAAAAGTAGTGAAAAAAGCTGCTGCAAAAGCACCGGTAAAAAAGAGTGCTAAAAAAGCCGTTGCGAAAGCACCGGTTAAGAAAGCTGCGAAAAAAGCCGTTGCGAAAAAAGCTGTTGCGAAAGCACCGGTGAAAAAAGCCGCTAAAAAAGCTGTTGCGAAAGCAGTAGTAAAGAAAGCTGCTAAAAAAGCCGTTGCGAAAGCAGTGGTAAAGAAAGCTGCTAAAAAAGCCGTTGCGAAAGCAGTGGTAAAAAAAGCCGCTAAAAAAGCAGTTGCGAAAGCAGTAGTAAAGAAAGCTGCTAAGAAAGCCATTGCGAAAGCAGTAGTAAAGAAAGCCGCTAAGAAAGCTGTGGTGAAAGCAGTAATCAAAAAGGCGGTTGCAAAAAAAGTTGCAAAGGCGGTTGTTAAAAAAGCAGCAGTAAAAGCGCCTGCAAAAAAAGCGGTTGCGAAACCAGTTGCAAAACCAGTTGCGAAAAAATTAGTTGCACCGGTTGCTAAAAAAGCTGCAATTAAAAAAGCTGCTCCTAAAAAACGGGGTCCTAAAGCCGCACCAGAACCCATTGTAGCGCCGGTAGCAGAACCTTCTGTTACGGAAACGCCTGTAGTTGAGACTCCTTTACCAGAGCCAATTGTAGAAGCACCTGCTGAAAACGAGCAACCTACCGACTAAGGAATGGAATAAATCCTTCTGAAAAAAACCAAATCCGGCTAATCATGTTACTTGCATGAATAGCCGGATTTTTAATGTGTTCTAAAAATGCGTATTGTCCTATCGGGGCATTCCCATCATCATCATACGCTGTTGGCCACCGCCTATGGCGCCAAACTTGCTGAGGTTGTAGGTAAACGTAACCATAAAGTATTGCTTAAGCACCAGGTACCGGGTATCCTGTACAAAGTTGCCGCTTGCGGTACGGCTAAGCCCCGTATTCTGATTCAGTAAATCATATGCAGTAATTCTCATTTCACCACGCTTATTTTTCAGCATCGATTTTGCAATATAAGCATTCCATAAGGTAAAGTTTGGATTAAAGCCTTCTGCCCTGCCTGCATTACCGGTATAGGCCACCGTATTTCCTATGGTAAAGCCTTTGGGAAGGTAAAAATTCATATCAAAATCCACCCCATAGCTCATATAATCTGTATTCTGTCCGGCCTGTAAAGAGTAGGTAGCCTTGTTCCAGTTAAGATTACCACCAAGGGTAACATCAAATAATTCTTTAAACATATAGGTTCCCGATGCGCGACCCGTAATATTCAATGATGTAATCTCGTTTTCTTCTTTATTCAGAAAATTTACATTTTTTCCGTAAGAAACCCCGGAACCAAGGTTAATATTTGCACGCTTTTCACCCAGTTTTACAGGAAAGCCCATATTCCCATTCAGGCTTGCATTATACACACCATCAGCATTATCATAGGTAGTTAACCTTGCCCCGTTATTAGCAAGGCTATCACTGTTTACAATGGCATTAAAAGTTTGGCGCACATTACCGAATATGAAGAAACTCTTTTGCGTGTAAGGATCGAAAATGTTATAGTTAATCCTGAATGCATTGGAGAAACTTTGTTTCAATTCGGGATTACCCTTGGTAATGTTGAGTGGATCAGAAATATCTTCAATGGGCTGAAGTTGGGTAACCGAAGGATTGGTTGTAGTACCATTATAAAAAATTCTGAAATTCTTATAACGATTCTTACCTATTTGCACCTGCGCATTGGGCAGCACGTTATAAAAGGTTTGTGAAATAGGTTCTGATTTTCCCTGCAACAAACTGCTTAATTCTGCACGCTGAAAATCAGCACCAACGGTGTAGTTCCATCCATCCCTGTTTTCCCTGAACTTAAGGCCGCTTCCTGTAGTATAATAATCGTTATCAAAAACATTGGTAAGCCTTGGGTTAGGTTTGTCAAACTCGCCGGTTTGTTTATTAAAATCATAAGTGCGTTGATCGCGTTCACTGCTGTTTTGATTATGAAACAGGCTGAACTCCAGCAAAGAACGACGGCTCATAGGTTCAGTGTACCTAAGGGTTGCGCCCAAAGTTTGGTTGAGTGCTTCGGTAGCATTCTCCTGATCCAGTGTATCGGTTCTGCCGGCTGAAAATCCGCTATAACTATTATTAACCGTGTACTGCGAACCAGTAGCATCGCTTTGGCTATTGCCCACCCGTAGTTCCGCACTGAATGTGCGGCCTTTTTTCAAAAAGCGGTGCCGGTACAATGCATTTACATTCAAATTGTAACCATCTGAAACGGATGATGATTTATTAAGGCCATCACTTAGCAATCCACCTTTTACACCTTGTGTAGCAAATACTTTATCCGTAAAACTTTCCGTGGTTTGGTAGCTGAAAGAAGGGGTAATTTTAATGGAATTAAAACTATCGAGTTTCCAGTCTAAACCAAAGTTTACCCGATGGTTGTAATTATTACGACCCGATGTACCGGGTTCTGCATAAATCTGAAATGTATCTGCAACCGCTGTTTCCCTGCGGGTTAAAAAATCGTTACGCAATTGTGTTCCATTAAAGAAATAGCTGCTGGTAAAGTCAAGTTTTGTGTTTTTGAAATTATTGTAGTTCAAACCTGCCGCCTGTGTAGCTGTAATACCCTGTGCACCACCACCGGAAAAACCTTGAATAGCAACACCGGGCGCACCCATACCACCTCCACGGCCTCCACCACCGGAAGCCTGGCTAAAGCTGAGTGCATCCATCAAACTAAAACCCTGTTCATTAATATTATTAGCCTGACCTATAAATGATATTTGCTCGCCTTTGCTAAACTTATTAATGTTGGCTGATCCTTTATAACGTTCATCCGTACCAACGCCACCCGCTACACGTCCAAATACACCATTACGCTTATCCTCTTTCAGTGTAAGATTAATCGTGGGTTCCGTATTGCCATCATCAAAACCGGTGAACTGGCTTTGATCACTTTTTCTTTCAAACACCTGTACTTTATTAACCATATCTGCCTGCAGGTTTCGGGTGGCAAGTTTTGCATCGGTACCAAAAAACTCCTTGCCATCTACCAGCACTCTTTTTACATCCTGCCCGTTGGCTTTAATATTTCCATCCTTATCTACTTCCACGCCCGGCAGGCGTTTCAGCAGGTCTTCTACCACTGCATTGGGCTTGGCTACCTTGAAACTAGCTGCATTAAATTCCACTGTATCTCCTTTAATGGTTACGGGTGAAGCAAATACCGTAACGCCTTCAAGCGAACTATTGCCGGCCATTCCTATGGTTCCGAAATCTTTCAACGGTTCATTGATCGTAATAGAAAATGGCTTTGCAATTTTTTCAAAACCCGTGTAACTAATCATTAAAATAAAATCGCCCGTATTAAGTTTGCTTACTTCAAATGTGCCATTATCGCGGCTGCGGGCAAAGCTTATCAGCGACGAATCTTTCGCATCGAGCACATTTATACTGGCACTCACAAGTGGTTTATTGCTGATCGAATCGGTAATGGTACCTTTTACCATTCCAATACGGCCCTGCGCAAATGATAAAAATGGGAAAAGTGTGGCAACCAGTAATATATAAACTGCTTGCTTGCGTAATAAAAAGTGCATAGTTGGAGAATTAACCTTGTTTTGACATTGCAAACCTATAACACAATTGGCTTGCAAAGGGTTAACCTCGGTGTATGTATTGTTAATGAAAGTTAATGGTATGCTAATCAGCCTTCGGGATTCTTGAACCTGATAAGGATTCCGCGGTTTTTAAAAGTAGAAACCGGGATAATCCATTGGTGTTGCTGCCCCTGCCACTCCAATGTAACGGTAACATTATACATTACATCCACCATGGCATGATCGCACAGCAGTAATACCCTTATTTCTCCTGCCTTCATGCTATCAAGCGTAACAATATTAACCTGTTGTCGTGGTGAAACGCTAACGATTACCGGCGTTGAGTCAATAAGTACGGTAAGCTTGTGAAAAAGGTCTGCATCTTTGGCTTCAAATTTTATAGATGCATCACCTGTTGGTACCGTTAAGGTGTCTACCCAATCAGTGGGGCGTTTATCCTGCATAAGTAATATGCGCTGCCCTGTGGTGGGGGCCACCAGTATCTTCCTTTCATTTATATAACGCAACGCAATTTCTTTTTCTTCAGGCACCGAAAATGAATTGGCCGTATCAATCCGTTTTAGCGTGAATTTTCCGAATACATCATCATTTACATCAATCCATGTTCCGGTAATTTCCGGCTCTCCTTTTGATGTATTAACCGTCATTCTGAGCGCGTTAAGTTGCTCGCAGGTACCAGGTGCCAAGCCTGTTTCTTTTACAACCGCCATGTGGTTCAATTGTAACCCTTTACTATTTAATTTACCTTCAAGCCAATTATCGCACCCGGTTAATACCCCGTTCTCAAAAATGCGCGAACGCAATACGGCAGTATAAATGCTATTAGCTTCCATCAGGTCGAGTTGCATAGAAAGCTTTGCGCTGCGGCCCGTTACTTTCAATTCTCCATTGTAAAAGCCTTGCAGGGATTGAGATATCGCCATTTGGCTAATACCCAAAAAGATAAAAATATATATAAAAAATCTTATAATGTTCATGTGCTCAGTTTTATCCATCACCATTCAAAAATAATCGGCATGCAATTAACCCTTTTAATACAATACTGAAATGCTAAAGTACCTGAATTGCGCCCCTTAAAAGCGAAAAAGCCTTTACCTTGCCCGCGTGAAAAACTTATTATCAAAGATAAGACAGCTTTTACAAGAAAAATTTGATACCATAAATAATGCCGGTGTACGCCGGGGTTTATTGCAAGCCATTCCGTTTTGGGTAGCATCGGCCATTACGGGAGGTATTGCCGTTATTTATGCCAAATTATTCGATTGGGCCGAACACTCCATGCTATTAATGGCTGGGTACAAATGGTGGATGCTCTTTATTATTTGCCCCCTGTTCTTTTTTATTAGTTGGTGGCTTATTACAAAAATTGCACCCGCAGCACGCGGCAGCGGTATTCCGCAGGTAATGGCCGCCATCGACCTTTCTACACCAAGGGATAACAGCAAAGTGAGTTACCTGCTTAGCATGAAAGTAATGCTGGTAAAAATTGGCAGCAGCATTGCCCTTGTGTTGGGCGGAGGCGCTGTTGGCCGCGAAGGACCTACCATACAAATTGCAGGCTCGGTATTTAAATGGGTAAATGATATTACACCGGACAACTGGCCCAAAGTGCCAAGAAAAAACATGGTAATTACCGGCGCTGCTGCAGGACTTGCTGCTGCATTTAATACACCCTTAGGCGGTATTGTATTTGCAGTGGAAGAACTTGCCAAAAATCATTTTAAATTTTTTCGTACCCCATTATTCGTCGCCGTAATTATTGCGGGGCTTACAGCACAGGGCTTACTCGGACCATACCTGTACCTGGGTTATCCCAAAGTAAGTGGTGCAGCCTGGTATATTTTTTTTCCTATTGTATTGGTAGCCGGCATAAGTGGTATTGCAGGGGCGGCTTTATCGCGCAGCATTGTAAAAATACTTAATTGGAAAAGAACTTTTTCGCAGCAAAAGCAAATCATTTACCTGTTTAGCGCGGCCATGCTGATGGCGGTAATGGGCACTTTTATATCAACTACCGTACTGGGACCCGGAAAAGAAGTGATGAACGAACTTCTTTTTACGGGAAATAAAGACCCTGCATGGTATTTACCCATTGTAAGATTTCTGGGGCCGGTTATTTCGTTTACATCGGGTGGTGCCGGTGGGGTATTTGCTCCCGCACTTAGTGCCGGTGCAAGCATTGGCGCTGTATTTGCGCAGCTATTTAATTTTGCCGATGCCAATGCAAACCTGATGGTATTGGCTGGGATGGTGGGCTTTTTAAGTGGCATTACCCGCAGCCCTTTTACCAGCGCCATCCTCGTGTTGGAAATGACTGACAGGCACTCTGTTATTTTTCACCTGATGCTTGCCGCCATAGTAAGCAACCTTACTGCGTGGCTTGTAGATCGTAAATCGCTATACGATCATCTGAAAGCGGTGTACCTGAAAGAAGCCCGCGACCATGAAGAACAAAATCCAAAGCCCGACAAGAAAAAAGAAGTTTAAAATTCTGCTTGCGTTGCAGGAATAGGTTGTAATTCTTTATTAATGATGTTGCTGATGGCTTCGGCCATATTCCAAATCATAAAATGCCCGCCATCTTTTACCATGTAATTGGCTTTTACCGAACCGGGTAATAAAAGCTTATCCCTATCGCCATGAATATGAACAATGGAATCGGGATAATCCTTACGCTGCCAACGCAAAATCATATCCACCGCGCGTTGCAAAAAAGTTAGATCCGTATCCTTGAGCATCATTTGCTTCAAGTACAATTCTTCATCGAGGCTACGCACATCGAAAATAAAACGGTTGAGATAATTTGAACGGGTAACGAGCCAATACGGCGCTACTTTATGCAACTTTAAATTGCCTGCAGCCCGCATATAAACCGGCAGTTCATTTCTGCATTTGGCTGATGACACTACGATGGTATGCTTAACCAGTCGTATTTTACTAATTTCCGTTGCCAGCATACCGCCAAAAGAAACACCGAGCAATGATGCGTTGTCGTGCGTTATTTGCTCTGCAAGTCTTTGTGCAAAGTGCGGCAAGTCTTCACCCTTCTCAGGCATTTGCCAGGCAATGGGGTGCAGTATGGCGTTGTCGATAGCAATTTTGCTGAAAATTCTAAAATCAGCACCGAGTCCTGATATACAATAAATATGATGCGGTTGCATATCTGCAAAGTTCCGTGAACTTAGGTAAGCAAAAAAGCTAAAAAGCAGTATCCCATATTACCGGGATACTGCTAGTGTTGTTTAAGTGCATTTTTTTAATTACTTAATGGTAACTTCTTCCATTTTAAAGTTACTCACGGTGGAGTAATTCAGGTTGTAACGCTTGCGGCTAGTGCCTTCAGTCGTTTCAAACACTACTTCAATACTCTTAAGTTCATCGGGAGAAACCTGGATGTAACGGGCAAAAGTTTTATCGGAAATACGCTCGGTATAAAGTACTTCGCCACTACCATCGGTTATGCGCAATAATGCTGCACGGTTGTCGGATTTACCCAAAACTATCTGAAGTACAACTTCATTTTCTTCGCCACCCACGTACTGTACCTTGATGTTGTTTGCGTTTGTAGTTTTGGTGGTTTCACCTTTTTTGTCTCCTTTGTTAATACCTGCAAAAGCTGCGGGTGCCATAGTTACTAACGTTGCAATAAGTATGGCTGACATGAAATTCTTTTTCATTTGATCTGATTTTTGTTGTTAAAAAATGCTTGTTCTCATCATCTGTCTTCCTGATTTTTTTCAGTAAGAAAGTCGTTTTACAATGATGGTAGCTATCGGTTGGGATCGTAATGCCCGGTTTTTCAAAAGGCGGCAGCAATGCGGGTGTTTGTATTCATTTGCTGATCAGTGTAGTAAGTGTCGTTTCAAGGCCCTGAACTTTCAATTACAATGCAAACATAGCAAGCGTTTACATGGCCTTACACCCAACTTTTGGTAGTATAAATGATGGCAAAAATGCTAAAATTTATACAAAACCCTTTACTGGCAAGGGTTTCAAAAAAATGCCGGCTTTATAGCCAAGTGGCAAAAAAGGGGTATTTTTTATGTAAAAAAGACGCATTAAGTTACATTTTTGGGTGAAAAAGGGATTATCGCCCATCCATTTTCAACCCCAACTCGCAAGAAAAAGTATAATAAATTTGGTTTTATGAACACTGTTCATTTTATTTGCAGTGTAATTGACGATAATGGCGATAGAAGACAGAAAACAGCGGGAAAGGGAACAAATGCAGCGGCTGATATTGGATACCGCAAAGGAAATATTCCTCGAAAAGGGGTATAACCAAACGAGCATCCGCAACATAGCCGATAAAATTGAATATAGCCCGGGTACTATTTACCTGTACTTTAAGGAGAAAGACGATATCTTTTTTGCGCTGCATAACGAAGCTTTTGGCAAACTTTTCAGCCTGTTTGCCCCACTGGCTATGGTGGAAGAACCTTTTGAAAGATTGAAGGCAATGGGCAAGCTATACATGGATTTCGCCTTTAATAACAAGGATTTGTACGATCTTATGTTTATTATGAATGCCCCGATGAATATGCTGCACGAAGGCTGTGAATGGAAAATGGGCGACAGGGTATTTGATACACTTGTTAATACTTTATCCCAATGCCAGGAAAAAGGCAGGTTTAAGAAAAAAGAACTTCAGGCGCTTGCATTTATGATTTGGAGCGGGCTTCATGGCATGTGTGCCATTTATTGCCGCGGGCGGATGGGTGTAATGCATGATGCTAATGAAAAAGAGATGCTGGAGCAAGCCTATACTTACTATATAGATACGCTGAATAGACTATAGTCGATTTTTTTTGTCTTGACAATGAACACTGTTCAGATATTATTATATCAATATTAAAATAAGAAACCATGCAACGTAACTTCACACTTATGCTGGCTTTGTCATGCTCCACTACCATAACTGCTTTGGCACAGCCTTCCACACATCCTGTGTTGGCCGGATATATTCAGTACGCACTGGATAGCAATCTTGTTATCAAACAAAAAACCGTAAGCCTCGAAAAAAGTATGCTGTCGCTGCAGGAAGCACGCAGCTACTTTTTACCTGCGGTGAACCTCGGCGGTAGTTATTCGCTTGCACAGGGCGGCCGTACCATTGATATTCCGGTGGGCGATTTAATGAACCCGGTGTATAGTACGCTCAATCAACTTACCGGCACCACAAAATTTCCGCAGATAAGCAATGTGGAAGAACAGTTTTTACCCAACAATTTTTACGATGTAAAGCTGCGCACCACCTACCCTATTTTTAATCCTGATATTAAATATAACCGGCAGGTAAAAGAACAGCAGATAAAATTAAGCGAAGGGGAAATAGCCATTTACAAACGCGAATTAGTGAAAGATGTAAAGACGGCTTACTTCACCTATTTACTGGCCACAGAAGGTATACGCATCTATGAAAATACAAAAACTGTTGTAGAACGTGGATTACGTGTAAATGAATCCCTATATAAAAACGGCAAAGGATTGCCCGCTTACATTAATCGCAGCGAAGCCGATGTTCAACAGGTGGATGCACAATTACAAAGCGCCAAAAACGAAGCTGAAAAAGCCAAAGCCTATTTCAATTTTTTACTCAACAAACCCTTAAACACACCCATTGAAATCCATATACCTGAATTGCCTGAAACCCTTATGCTGCCTGATGCAGACCTAAGCAGCATTGCAAAACGCGAAGAGCTTTCACAACTGCAAACAGCCGAAGAAATCAATAAATCTTTCATACGATTAAACGAAAGTTTCCGGCAGCCAAGGGTGAATACCTACTTCGATTTGGGATCGCAGGGATTTGATTTTGTAAACAGTGGAAAAGGTCCTTACTACATGCTTGGATTGCAACTCGATATGCCCATTTTCCAGGGCAAACGCAACCTGTACAAAATTGATCAAAGCAAAAAAGACCTTGAGCAAACACGCACACAACAACAACTCGTTGCACAACAACTCGAACTGCAGGCTTTTAATGCACGCAACAACCTGTTGACAGCTTTAACGAATTATCGAGCCGGCGGTAAGCAGGTGCAGGCCGCTACATCTTATTTCAAATTAGTAGATAGAGGGCGCGGCGAAGGAACCAACACTTTTATTGAATGGTTAGATGCACGCAATCAGCTTACCACTGCCGAAGTACAACAGCAAATCAACAAATACCGAACGCTGATGGCCTGGGCCGATTACGAACGTCAAGTAGCCTCCGTTAGCCTTGACTAAAAAAACAAACCATCAATACACATCACTTTATAAATAACATTTTTATGCAATACATATTCTCACTCATCGCCGCTATCATATTTTTACAATCCTGCAGCGAGCCGGAAAAAAAATCCGCACTTCCCACACCGGGCGAAGCCATACCTGTATCCCTCGCACAAGTACAAAGCGGTGGGTTAGCCAACAGCATTGAAGCAACCGGCCTTTTGTTTACTGAAGATGAATCTAAACTCTCCTTTAAAATAGGCGGTGTGGTAGAATCTGTTTACGTAAGCGAAGGCGATTTTGTAAAAGCCGGGCAGGTATTGGCTACGCTCAAAAACACTGAAATCGCATCGCAGGTAAGCCAGGTGCAACTGAATGTACAAAAGGCTGAACGTGATTACCAGCGCGCGCTCAACCTGTACACCGATAGTGTTGCCACACTCGAACAATTGCAGAATGCAAAAACAGGTCTCGATATTGCAAAGCAGGGTTTATCTGTTGCATCTTTCAACCAGCAATACGCGCGCATTGTAGCGCCGGCGAGCGGTTTTGTGGTAAAAAAAATGATGAGTGCAGGTGAAATTGCAGGTCCCGGCATGCCGGCATTTGTAATCAATAATATTTCTGCAAACAGCCATTGGATATTACGAGTGGGTGTAAGCGATGCACAGTGGGCCAACATAAATTTAGGCGATAAAGCCATGGTACATTTTGACGCTTTTCCCGGTAAAAATTTTGATGCCCGTGTAACTAACCGTTCGCTTACGGCCGATCCCGCTAATGGTTCTTTTAGTGTGGAATTACGTGTGGCATTTAACGGCGAAAAGCCCGCCACCGGTATGTTTGGCAAAGCAAACATACTTACCGGAAAAGTTACCTATGCCACGGTAATTCCCTATGCAGCTTTGCTCGAAGCCGATGGCGATAAAGGGTACGTGTTTGTAACCAACGATAAAAAAACGGTAGAACGAAAGGAAGTTAAACTCGGCAAGTTGTACAACGACCGTGTGGAAGTATTGTCAGGACTTGAAAACGCCAATATGATAGTTATTGCCGGCAGTGCCTACCTCAGCGACAAGTCGACCATCGTTGTAAGTCAATAATCACACACACCACAAATACATCTTATGCAATTCATATCTTTTGCCGTAAAAAACTGGCAGCTCACCTTACTCATGTTCATCATGACCGTAGTGGTGGGACTCAATACGCTTTTCAATATGCCTCGGGCCGAAGATCCCGAAATTAATCCACCGCAGTTTCCCGTGATAGTGGTTTACCCTGGTACAAGCCCCAAGGATATGGAAGAGCTTGTAGTAAAACCTATTGAAAAACAGGTAAGCGAACTCGAAAACATTAAACGTATTAAAACCCGTATTGATGATGGTTCTGCTATTATTGAAGTAGAATTTAGCTATAACAGCAATGTAAACGATAAATACCAGGAGCTTGTAAGAGAAATCAATGCCATTCGTGATAAACTACCCGC
Source organism: Chitinophagaceae bacterium (assembly GCA_041740575.1). Classification (GTDB taxonomy): domain Bacteria; phylum Bacteroidota; class Bacteroidia; order Chitinophagales; family Chitinophagaceae; genus Phnomibacter. The sequence continues at coordinate 132,100 of JBGSLS010000033.1, forward strand.
CGACCTTTTAAAATTAGAAGTAAGAAAAGTAACGCCCACCGATGTAAAAATTTTGCAGGTAGGATTAATAAGCGAAAATGCATCTATGCAACTGCTGCGCCAAAAAGCAGATGAACTTACCGAGCAATTAGAAAAAATTAAAAGCCTGAAGAAAGTAGAATACCAGGGTGTGCAGGAACAGGAAGTTCGCATCGACCTGCAGATGGATAAACTCGCACGCATGCGCATTCCGCTGAATGCGGTTATTGGCAGCATACAAAGCGAAGCCGCCAACATTCCCGGTGGCAGTATTCGTGCCGGTGAAAAGGTATTCAACATAAAAACAAGCGGCAAGTATAATAGTGTAGATGAAATAGCGAACACCGTTGTGTACAATGCCAATGGAAGCATTATATTTCTGCGCGATGTAGCCAATGTACAACTGCGCTATGCCGAACCCAAACATATTGTGCGCATCAACGGGCACCGCGCGGTCATAGTTTTGGCTGCCCAAAAAGAAGGAAAAAATATTGCGAAAACCAAAGCTGAATTTCAACCTATCGTAGATGCATTTGAAAAAACGTTACCATCGAATATCGATATGGTAAAAACCTTCGATCAGGCAGAAAATGTATCGCGCAGGTTAGCAGGATTAGGAGTTGATTTTTTAATTGCTATCGGGCTCGTACTGCTTACACTGTTACCACTTGGTTATCGTGCATCGCTCATTGTAATGATTGCCATTCCGCTTAGTCTTGCATTGGCGCTGATATCGCTCAATGCCATGGGTTATTCGCTCAATCAACTAAGTATTGTAGGGCTTGTGGTTGCGCTTGGCTTGCTCGTAGATGATAGCATTGTGGTAGTGGAAAACATTGAACGCTGGTTGCGCGATGGCTATGGCAAACGACAGGCAGCTATTGAAGCCACCAAGCAAATTGCATTGGCCGTTGTGGGTTGCACTGCCGCACTGATGGTTGCTTTTATGCCGCTCGCTTTTTTGCCCGAAGCATCTGGCGAATTTATCCGCAGTCTTGCCTTAGCGGTTATCTCTTCGGTGTTTGCATCTATGATTGTATCGCTAACTGTCGTACCCTTTTTTGCAAGCCGTGTATTGAAAACTAATCATAGCACCGAAGGAAATATTTTTCTCCGCGTACTGCAACGTATTATTAAAGGAAGTTATGGGAAAGTGCTTGATGTTGCACTCAACAGGCCCATCCTAACTTTAATTATTGCCGGTTTGGTATTTGCAGGTTCCATGCTTATTTTTCCCATCATTGGTTTCAAACTTTTTCCAACTTCGGAAAAACCACAATTTTTTGTAAACATCGATATGCCTTTGCAAAGCAATATTGAAACCACCAACCAAATGGCTAAACAGGTGGAAGCTGAACTTGCAAAAAACGAACGGGTGATGTTTTATACAAGCAACTCCGGTAAAGGTAATCCCCGCATATATTACAACGAAATACAAGGCAACGAAAAAAGCGATTTCGCACAAATATTTGTACAGCTTGAAAACGATGTGAAGCCCGATGAAAAGCGCGATATTATTGAAGACCTGCGCAACCGCTTTATGGGCTTTGCCGGTGCCAATATTGAAGTAAAAGATTTTGAACAGGGCCCGCCTGTGGAAGCGCCCGTTGCCATTCGCATTACCGGCGACAATCTTGATACCCTGCGCGTATTGGCAGCCAAAGCCAAAATGATGATGGATAGTATTCCAGGCTCGGTATATGTGCGCAACGAAGTGGATTTACTCAAAAGCGATATTCGTGTAAACATCAACCGCGAAAAAGCGCGCATGCTCGGCATACTCACAAGCGATATTGACCGCACCGTGCGGCTTGCAGTAGCAGGACTAAATCTCGGCACCCTTACCGATGATGCGAAGGACGAAGATTACGCTATCGTCATCAATGCACCCAAAGAAAGCTACGCCACTTTACAAACGCTCGAGAACCTTTTTGTAAATAATGCAGCAGGTACACCGGTACCATTGAACCTTGTAGCAAACCTGAAGTTTGAAACATCGCCGGTAACGATTAATCATATTGATAAAAAACGATATGCAGTCGTAACGAGCTATGTAAAAAAAGGAATTCTTGCACAGGATGTATTAAAACAATTTTTGGAAAAAACTTCAGACTTGCAACTACCTGCAGGTTATGCATTTGTACCTGCGGGCGAAGCCGAAACACAGGCCGAAGCCTTTGGTGGTGGGTTTTCAACGGTTATCATTCTAACCGTGTTTCTTTTCATCACTATCCTTGTGCTAGAATTCAGAACCTTTAAAAGTACATTGATTGTTTTATCGGTCATTCCCCTCGGTGTAATTGGCGGCGTGCTGTTGTTGTGGGCAACGGGGAACCCCTTGTCCTTTGTAGCTATTGTAGGTTTTATTGGTCTTGCGGGCATTGAAGTAAAAAACTCCATCCTGCTTGTTGATTTTACCAATCAGCTTCGCAAAGAAGGCAAAAGCCTCGACGAAGCTATTCGCGAAGCAGGTGAAATTCGCTTTCTCCCGATTGTGCTTACATCGCTCACGGCGATTGGTGGTTTAATTCCGATTGCTCTGAGCAGTAATCCGCTCATCAGTCCGCTTGCATTGGTTATTATTGGTGGGTTGATTTCATCAACGGTATTAAGCAGGATTGTAACGCCGGTAGTGTATAAATTGATACCGCCTGCGGTAAATGGGGAAGGGTAAATTACAGTAACGTTCTCCAACGATTTCGAGCAATGTCTCTGCCTGCGACCGTAACGAGCAGGCAGGACGTTCCGTTAGAAGGTTTAAATCCATTAACTTTTGGAACATACAATATTTCCAAGCAGGTTTGTAGCATTTACCTTAAATACAAAACACCCCTCCCACCCCTGTTTGAAGCCCTTGCGGTAGGGGTAAATCCCGCACTGCGGTCGGATATTGAAAGATAGCTTGCTGGATCGCCAATAGCACCACCCCTAAATCTTATACCACCCGAACTTGTGACTTCGCAAGTTCCACTACAGGTGGTGTTTGCTGCAACGTTAAGATTACCTTCCATTCCCGGCCAATAACCAGGCCCCCCTACCGAAAGTTGTGCATTGCCCAGTGGAGAAATGGACCCATTACCATTGGGAACATAACGACAGGACCTACCAGCCTGTGAACCTAGGGATATACAATATTCAGGCATGTTACCACTCAATTCCATCACGCCAAAATAGGATGCCCCGCTCGTGACACGATTAGAAACCGCAGTAGCAAAAATCCCACTGCGCAAAGGGCCATTGACTGATGTTAAATTATAGGCTGCATTACCCAATACAGGTGATGCATTACTTGCCACTTCAGATGCCGAAGCGCCACCACTGAGCGTGTAAGTTGAAGCAAAAATGGTATTGGTTCCCCACGCGTATTCGCCCAACACTGCCGCATTGCCACCTGCAGATGAATTACCCCGGCACATGCGCTCAAACTGTAATTCACTCATAGGCGCAAGTCCGCTCCAATCAAGAAAAGCAGCCACATCGGGCCATGATAAAAAATTACAAGCCACCCACTCCCCATCTGCAGCTTCGTTAAAGATATTGTTGTTATTGGCATCGCACCCATAAACCGCCGCTGTATTGGCGGTGGAAGGGGATGCTACCTCAATAAAATTCCTGAAACTCCCCCCACTTAAGGCACTTGTTCCAGAAGAACTCGTAGTTGCAACACTGGTGCGGGTAGTTTGTTGAATAGCATCTAATGTATTCAAAAAATCCCGGTATCCTGCCTGATTTATCTCGTACTTCATACACCAAAGCGCCTTCATAGTAGGAAAAGGATCCAACGTGCCTATCGGATTGGTTGTTTGGATGGTATCGGTGCTGTACACGTAAATGCCATCTGCTTCCAACTCTGCATCATCAAACCCGTTTGCATCACACTTCATTGGCAACACACTATTATTGGTAGCCACGTTATTGGTATAATGTAACGCATTTACTGATTCTGAAATACCGTTGCCATCCCCAAATACCGGCCTTGACCCAATAGGTGCAGGAACATAAACCATTTCCAGCGCAAATCCTTTAACATCAATATTATAGGGAAGGTTATTGATAACGCCAAGTTGAATGCCTGTAACAGAAGCATTGCCAACCCCCATATTGCCCGCTTCCCGATAGATCATGGCACCAACTTTATTAGATCCGGCATTCTGGAAAACATCAAAGCCATTAGGGATACTATTATTGATACCTGTCAGGTTCATGTGTACCCAATCGCCATCAAGGTTTTTATACTTAAAAAACACCCATACACCGTCGTAGTTGGCGGGGCCTACATTGGTTCGCCAACTATTTTCCCAACTAAGATCAAATTTTACCATTATAAGGCCGGGGCCGTTGTTTACAATAGAAAGATTGGTCATCTGTACATTGTTGGCAAAAACAGCTCCTGATGCTGACAGAATGAAGAAAAACAGGTAAATAATGCTGCGCATGTTTTAAAGTATAAAAGCTTAAAAAAATAGGTTTCTCAAAACTTATTGAAGATTGTTTATAATGAAAGTCTTACTGTTTACTACTGTAATTTTCGACCCCGGAGCCAGCAGTTGCGGCACATTTAAAATACAATTACCACCTGTTGGGTTTATCAGTATTTCAGCCCCTGCCGGAAGCGGAGATGGCGGTACAAGGTTGTTTTTCCAGTTGGAAGGGACATTCCAGTTGCCCGAACCGGTAAACTCAAATATTAATGACGAAGTATAAATGGTTGAATGCCAGCCATCGTTTGTGCCACCGGTATAAATATTCAGGGTTTGGTTTTGCCCGCTTTTTACCATAATGCTATACCCATCGCCGGCACCACCGGCATAAATGCCAGGCAAAATATTTTGCAGGTTTTGGATACTGATAGCAAATCCATCGGCCGGCCCGCCTGCATAAATACCCGGTAAGGCATTTTGCAATAAATTCATTACCAAACTAAACCCATCATTATTACCACCACTATAAATCCCGGGAACTGGATTGTTTCCAATAGATGAAACTACATGATGGCCGTCATTAGGACCGCCTGTATATAAACCTGGAACAGCATTTTGATTTATGGCAAGCACCTGGCCGATGCCATCATGGGAGCCTCCCTTAAAAATATTTGGCAAAGGATTTTCTAAAGCCGAAACCGCCCTGGAGTAACCGTCGTTACCACCCCCAAGGTATTGTGCATGCACACCATGGGCAAAAAATAATAAGGTGAAAATTACCGGAATTCTCATGTAGGCGTATATTAACCTTCAAAATGGAGGAACTAATATACATAGTATTTCTAATAACAAATAAAAAGTTGATATAAGACGCAGGTTGTTGGATATGTTTGGTTGGGGTACTTACACCATTTGCATGGCTTCATTAATCACCCTTACCGGTTCTCTCATTTCATACTTTACATTCAAAATATACAAGTCAAGAACTGCCCCATCCAATGCATTTAAAAATTCTGTTCTTTCGGCTTGCGGAATGCCAGGTAAATAGCGGTAATATGTAATTCCCTCATTCAGGTTTTTAAAGAAGGAAACATAGTATTTTTTCTTCTTAAGTAATTGACCCGAAAAGTTATCAGCTTCCAATTGTTCTTTCAGGTAATCCATATATAAATTCAGCTCTGCAATAAACATGTGCGGCCGGTCGGGATTTGTAAGAATATTGATTCTGCCATAAATATGATCTGTCATGGTTTGCAGCGAAACCACTTTTGAAAAGTTGGCGATATTGGGCCCGGGGCAAATATTTACCGCAGGCAGGTTGTGGAGAAAGGTTTCTTCATATGTAATGGCGGCTGCATTGCTAAGGCCAACGCAAAGACATTCTTTTTCCAACACATCATTTAACTGGCTTTCGTATTCCGGTTGCGGCAGATTAAGCGATAGCAGTTGTGCTATTTTCAGCTTTTGATATTTATGCGAAGCGGTGCAAATAGGTTCGGTAGTAAATTCTGTATTGAAAGCCAAATGCTTTTCGGTACAGGGGCTGCCGGGTTTTCCTTTTATAATGCGCAATGCTCTTTCATGATCAGATGTGGTGTCTTTCAGGTAAAAAAACCTGATGCCTAATGGAGATTTATTGCTGAGTACTACATCCTTCTCTTTTGCTGCAGATAATAATTGCAGCGTAGCATCATCAACGGTAGTGGCTTCGGGCACCAATAAAAAAGGTGTACCCCAACCTGTGCTATCCATTCCATAATGGGTAAGCAGCAGTTCTGATTCTTCATAAGTACCAATGCCACCTTGAACAGTAAAAATCAGGGCTGGTGATTTACTAACTTTTGCTTTGCCCTTGCTTTCCAATGCAGCACTATAAATTTCAAAAAGTGTGTCGATAAGTTGCTGACGATTGGTTTTAAATTCTTCTAGTATGGTACCCAATAAAAATCCATCCGTTGCAAATGCATGCCCACCGCAATTAAGTCCAGATTCAATCCTGAATTCACTTACCCAAATACCCTTTTTGGCAAGGTATTTTCCCTGTATTAAAGCGGAACGGTAATCACTTACTTTTACCACTACTTTTTTTGTAAAAACGCCTTCAACATTCATATCAAACGCATTCAGCTTTTCCATGTAGTTAAACAAACGCGGATTTAAACCTGCCGATAAAATAACTGATGAGTTCGTAAGGTTGCTATTGGCATATCCCCTGATAGCGGCAACTGCATCCGATGTATCTTCCAGTATATTACCTTCTATATCAACCACATTACGGTCAACCTTGGTCATGATATTTACATCAATACTACCCGGTTTCATGTGCCTGCGTAAAATAAATTCAAGCCTGTTTCGCTTTTGCTCGTCCGTTGTCTGCATCAATTGCATATATAAATGCTTTAAGGTGCTATCATCAGGCAGCATTTCAAAATATTTACTTATTTCGCTGCCGGTTTCAAAAGCGCTTTGTCTTAGGTCTTCAAACTGCTCCTTTACGATTTGGTTTACCAGGTTAAGGTAATCGGTAATCCTTTTAGCTCTGTAATCATCTTCTATTGTTTCAATAGGAACATATGCTTTGTTGGTAAGCGGAAAATAATGCTTACGCATCATTTCAATCAGCCTGTCTTCTACAATGGAGATAACGGATGAAATACCAAACCTTGCCACTTTAATGGGGCTGTCAATCGTGTACGAAAGTCCCATTACAGGGATATGAAACGTATGAAGTGGTGAATGATTCATTTGGCAAATATAAATAATAAAGGATAGTTTTGTCCTTAATTATTTCAGATAACATACTTTTCCGGTCAAATTCGAGCAACCTCTCTGCATGCGACCGATAGGAGCATGCAGGACGTTGCGACGCAAAGCCGGCATGGATGGGTTGATAATCAGCGCCTCCGGATGGAAGTAATTGGCTATTTTGCCATCAAATTTGAGCAATATCTCTGCCTGCTACCGATATGAGCAGGCAGGGGGTTGCGACTCAAACAACCACAGCGATGTTTTCCAAATCAACCGAATACGCACTCAGGGCAGTCATCTTTATCGGGCAAAAAGGCTCGGAGGGGAAGAAACTCGGTATTCCTGAAATTGCTGCTGCCATTGGTTCGCCCCCGCAGTTTACGGCTAAAATATTGCAGCTATTAACCAAAAACAGCCAGGTGGTAAGTTCGGTAAGAGGACCCAATGGCGGATTTTTTCTTACCGAAGCCGCTAAGAACCTGCCGGTAAAGGCCATCCTTGCATCTACCGGGGAAGAAAATGTGCTTACCAAATGTGTGCTAGGTCTTTATCAATGTTCGGAAGTAAACCCCTGCCCTATGCATAATGATTATAAATCAATAAGAAGGCAAATGATACAATTGTTTGAAACAAAAACGATACGCGAACTAGCGGAAGAGACGGATAACGGAAAAGTACTTATTAATGATATGGGGAAGCAAGTCTACTAATCAGAAAGCAAGAATTAAAGCAAAAACCATCTATCTTATTAGCATTTTCAAACACATTACATCATCATCGTTTTTAACCCTGCGAATATTAAAATCCCCAAAACCATTATTATGTAGCAAAAACCAAATATTGAAGCATTTTAAACAAAATAAATGAAATCTAAAGGTATACTGAACTGTAATTTTATATTTCAAAAGTCGATTTATTTTTGGGAACCAAAAGCGAATGCTTGTAAACTCAATTGGTAGGGTTTTATAACTATTCAAAACAAAAGCAGGTGGACAAACCAGGGATTTTGAAAAATTAACACAAACCTGATAATTTAATATTTAGCAGCGTTACGAATGCATTTACACCACATTCTTTAACTTCAAATACAAACAAAATGGGAAAATTTGCCATTACGAAACGTAAAAACGATGAATATCAGTTTAATCTAAAAGCTGTTAATGGACTGACGATACTTAGCAGTGAAGGCTATTCATCAAAAGCCGGCTGTGATAATGGTATCGAATCTGTTCGAAAAAATTCGCAGGACGCCAGTAAGTATGACCTGAAGACTTCAACCAATGGAAAATTATATTTCAATCTGAAAGCGACCAACGGCCAAATAATTGGAACTAGTGAAATGTACGAAACCGAATCATCACGGGATAGTGGCATTTTATCCGTTAAAACAAATGCTTTAGATGCCGAGGTTGAAGATCAAACAGCGTAACATCAATGCTAGCGCCATAGTTACCAGCGCCTGAAAAGTAATTTATTTGAATTTTAAATGATGCAGGCCTGTAACAAAAGAAAAACGTAATAATTATTTCTATAGAAATAAAAAAGGGAGTGTACGCAAAATTGTGCTCTCCCTTTTTACAAACTTGTAAAATTTCTTTAGTGATTATGCGCCTTCACCGGTTTCAGCTTAATGATATGTAATGCATTCATCATCCGCATGATGGTATAAGTAGGATCCCATTCAAACCACTTTTGCGCAAAGTTGGCCGACTTGCCATATTTGTGGTGATTGTTTTGAAATAATTCCCCCATCAGGAAAATACCCCATGGCTCCGAATTCTTTGAATGGTCGCCGTTTTTATAATTGGCATAACCATATTTATGTCCGCACCAGTTTACAATAGCGCCTTGTACAGGACCCATTAAAAAGTGAATGGGTAGCAACAAATACCACCAGGCACTTGGTGCGAAGTAGATGTAGAAAGCGGTATAGCCAAGTCCGAATGCTATACGCACCCAAATGCTGTCTCCCAGCTTATCCATTTTTTGCCAGATAGGGAGGTATTCTTCGGTAAATTCCTTTTCTACGGTAAGTTTATTGTTCAGGAATGCATTGTAAATGTTACGGGTATGTACCATCATGCCCCATACATCTTTAAAGAAATGCGGGCTATGCGGATCGCGCTCGGTATCGCTGAAAGCATGGTGCATACGGTGCATAACCGCATAGGCGCGGGGCACCAGGTAGCTCGATCCCTGGCTGAACCAGGTAAGAAAGTAGAACAACTTTTCACGCTTTTTACCCGTGGTGTACATCTGATGCGATGCATACCTATGAAGGAAAAACGTATGGAAAAACAAGGACAGGAACCAATGCGAGAAAAAGAAAATCAAAATTGCAATCATTTTTGAATTTTATTAAAGATGTAAAAGTACCAAATAGAGCAACAAATGGAGTAGTTTGTTCAAAGCGTGACATAATTTAACCTTTAAACGCTCACTAAAATCCATTTTTAGAGTGGACTAAAAATGACAAATTATCGTTCAAATTTGCCAAGTTCTAACTAAATCACTGGTTGCTCTGAAGAATTTATGTTCCATACTAACACTTAGATTAATTTTTATTTATGTTTGAAAATTCTACTTAAGGTTTCTGCCGGTCGATACTAAATGGTGTAACCATTACTGACTAATTTCACTATTCTGCATAATGCAAGCCTTTTAGAAATTAAAGATATAATCTTGCAGTCATACCATTGAATTGATAAAAGTATCCATACATTTACCTTTTTATTTTAATTATAATTATTATGGAATTAAATTACCAAAACTTTCTGGCGATATATCAAAAGGTACCGGTAGAAATATTTCCAAATAATGTACCTGATAATCCTTTGATTTCCATAAGTGTGCCTACTTATCAGCATAAGGATATGATTGCAAAATGTTTAGACGGTATACTTATGCAAAAAACCCGATATCCATTTGAAATCCTTTTAGGCGATGATGCATCTACAGATGGTACTCGTGAAACTTGTATAGCATATGCACAAAAATATCCAGATAAAATAAAACTTTTTTTGCATAGCAGGGACAATAATATAAAAATAAGCGGTAAGCCTACTGGAAGATTTAATGCATTATATAATATCTATAATTCCAAGGGGAAATATTTAGCGTTATGTGAAGGAGATGATTACTGGACTGATTCAACTAAATTGGAAAAGCAAGTGAGTTTTCTTGAGGAAAATCCGAAATATGTACTTACTTACCATAGATGGATAAATTATGAATTCAATAGTAATCCCCCGATATTTCATAAAGAAAGTGAATCTCATCAAACATTGACGCTTTGTTTCAGAAATGTTGTAAAATCTTTTCCTATAGAAGTAAATGAATCTACCAATTTTGATGTATTCATAAAATACCTACTCAGGGAACATGGTGACTTTAAATTTATAAAAGATATTGAACCAGCTGTAAGAACCCTGCATTCCGGTGGAATATGGAGCCCTTTAAAGGCGCTGGATAGGCTTCCTTTACGACTAAAAACAGATGAACTCCTCCTGAAAATATTTATGGGAAAGCCACTTGAACAAAGCTTAAGAGTTAAAATACTAAGGCTTAAAATGCGAATAGAGGTGGAGAAAATGAAAAAACAAAATATAAAGGGGAAATTAAAATCCGCGCTGAAAATAGTTAAACTTACCACCATAGAAAATAAGCCTGTTGTTACTTATCATGCACTTCGGATATTTAGAAATGAAGTAAAACAAAAATATGATTTCTAAATTATTAAGAATAGCATCTATGTAAAAATATATTATTTTAATAAATAATATTATTAGTCCAACAGGTATTTCACATCTTCCAGCGTTAAGCCCTGCATAAATCCTTCATCGGTGCTTACCAACTCTTCCGCAAGCTTCTTCTTTTGCTGCTGCATCCGCATGATTTTCTCTTCCACCGTACCCTTACAAATCATCCTGTAGGCAAATACATGCCTGTCCTGCCCAATGCGATGGGTGCGGTCAATGGCCTGATTTTCCACTGCGGCATTCCACCAGGGATCGAAAAGGAAAACATAATCGGCGGCGGTAAGCGTAAGCCCGGCATTGCCTGCCTTAAGGCTCAGCAAAAAAACTTTAACATCTGTATTTTCATTTTGGAACTCGGTTACAAGCTTTGGGCGCTCGCTTACGGCGGTATTGCCATCGAGCCGCTGATAGCTGATACCCGCCTTTTGCAAATCGCGCTCCAGCAAATCGAGCATGGAAGTAAACTGTGAAAACACCAGGGCCTTGTGGGCAGGAATGATGTTTTGCAATTCACCGAGTAACATTTCGGTTTTGATGCTGTCGTAAGTAAACAGGTCCTCACCCTTTACCAGTTCGCAACTATTGCAGGCCTGCCTGAGTTTGGTAAGCCCGGCCAAAATACCCATTTTACCTTTGTTCAGCCCGTTTTGCTCAATATCAAGCAACACACTGCCCCGGATATTTTCCTTGATAGATTCATAAGCGGCTTTTTGGTCCTGTCCCATTTCGCACCACAAAACCATCTCCGTTTTGGGCGGAAGGTCGGGCGCCACCTGTTCTTTGGTACGGCGCAGTACAAAGGGTGCAATCAATTTTTGCAGCGCTTTGGCCTTTTCTTCATCTCGTTGCTGTTCTATGGGTATGGCATATTCCCTGCGGAAAAATTCGCGGCTGCCCAGCAAACCCGGCAACAGAAAATTCAATTGCGCATACAGGTCCTGCGTGCCATTCATTACCGGTGTACCACTTAGCGCAATACGGGTAATCGCTTTCAGTTCGTTAACCGCGCGGGTTATTTTGGTAGATGGATTTTTTATATGATGGCTTTCATCAATCACCGCCACATCAAAGAATGTTTCGCTTAAAAGTTCTATATCCTGCCGAAGGGTTCCATAACTTGTAATGACCACCGGAAAATCGTTGTTTTTCAATACATCCCCATCACGGGTAGCCCCGTGGTATGCAATGGTTTTAATGGAAGGAGCAAACTTCTCAAACTCCTGCTGCCAGTTGTAAATGAGCGATGCAGGACAAACCACCAAATGTTTTCCATCGGGGCTTTTGTGCAGGCGATTGGATACAAAGCAAATGGTTTGCAGGGTTTTACCCAGACCCATATCATCGGCAAGACAAGCGCTGCCGCCCGCTTCGGCCAGCAGGTTCAGCCAGTCGTAACCCTTTTGCTGATACGATCGCAATTCGGCAACCCTTACTTGTGGCGGCAAAGCATACATCGCGGTTTCACCTTTTACCCAAAGCTTCCATTTTGCCAGCCACTTTGCATCCAGGGAGCGGCGCATGCCGGTTTCATCACCCCCATCTTCAAAACTTATCGCCAGCCATTTCGGTACCAGTAAATGCCCGGCCTTTACTTTTCCATGCTTTACGATGGAGCCGTATTGACCCAGCCATTCTTCTCCCATTACGCCCATACTGCCATCTTTCAGCATCACCACTTTTTGCCCACCCAACAGCATTTTTTGTAATTCACCAAGCGGCACTTTTTCTTTACCATAACTTACCTGAAAATCCAGCACAATATGGTTGTCGGCTTGTTCCAGCACTTTCACTTTTGTTTCGGCCCTATGCGGCGAGTACCGGAAATGCCGCAGCATATCCATACCCGTTATTTCAACATCCAAACCAAGTAATTGATGATAGGTATGGATGAACCATTGCTTTTTTTGTGCATCAGCGAAAGTGAGGTAAAAGTACCCGTTGTTTTGGCGAGCAAAATTGGGATGCAAGGCTTTTAAAAACTGATTGAATTCCTTCTCAATGGGTTCATTGCGCTTTATCAGTACCGTCTTACCGTCTATCTGTTTTTCAACTTCATTGGTATAAGCGCCATCCACCACATAACCATCATACAAAAATTGGGGGGTAAGCATTAAAAACGAATTATTAAGCTCGCTTAACAACACCCGCTTTTCGGGCAATACTTCCATGTATTCCTTCTTAATCAGCGCATCCATCTTCACGGTTTGCCCCATTTTTTTCAGGGGTGCTGTAATGCGTCCCATAAATGCTTCCACATCATCGCCCAAAGCAGTCATTGTTTGCTCATCGAGCCAATCGAGCGCTTCAAAAGTTTGTTGATTAAGATGCCAATAATCATTGCCGCGTACCAGTAAAAAATAAAAGCGCCGGAACTCGGTTATGGGCCATTTTCCCTCGCGGGTTTTTACCCACACCTGCATGCCGTAGCCATCTTCGGTAGCCAATGCTTCATATTCTATTTGGGCGCTGATGGGATGGTAGATACAGGGCGCCGTACTTACCCGGTTACTTCCCGGGGTAGTAATACGATGGTACCAATGTAATTCGTTGGCAAAATTCTTCAGCAAGCCAAAATTGGTTTGGAAATAGCGGGCAAACGCACGGTCGCGATATTCGGTTGCCTGTTTACCCGAAATGCCAGCTTTTTCTAATTGAAAATTGATACGTTGTTTTTCGTTTTCAAGTTCCTTGGGGGTAAGCCGTGTCAGCAATCCACGTGCAGTAATGTCAACATGTTTCAGGTAATGGTTAATGGTTGCTGTCGTCAGTTGAAGTTCATCCATTTCCACCGCTGTGCCTTTTTTCTCAACTTTTACCAACTGCACTACCGGCGTACGATGCAATAATTTTTGCGCTTGTAAGAGTAAAACCACTTTCACCTTCGAATCCTTTGCCGCCATTTACATTTAGTTCTTAGAGGGGCAAACTTAGGATAACCCGGAAATTTCGCACTTGAAATAAGTGGAAAGTTTTGCACGATACATTCAATCGACATGCATAGAAGGGCAGCACTATTCATAGAAAAGAGACTATTTAATTGGATTTTGCATGTTACTTTTTGAATAAATCTAAAATAATATACACGTGCTAAAAATAAAATTTTTGCACGTAATTCATTTTTTTGATTATATTTGTACCTATTAATTATCTAATTCAAGTCTACTAACATGATTACAAAACTTACCTTGACAATGGAAGAATCCGTCATTGAACAAGGCAAAAAATATGCAAAATCCAAAGGGCAAAGTTTGTCGGGCTTAATAGAAAATTATCTTAAAACGGCAACAGGGCCACAACAAAATACCATTGAATTAACACCTATTGTAAGGTCATTAAAAGGTTCTTTTAAAGTTACTGAAGATTTTGACTACAAAGATGAATTAGCCAAACAGTTATCAGAAAAATACCTGTAAGCTATGACACATATCCTGATTGACACCGATGTAATTCTCGACTTTTTTTTCGATCGAAAACCTTATTCGGAAAATGCAGCGCAGGTTTTATCCTTATGCGAATCAAAACAAATTACAGGATATATTACACCAGTGATTTTAAGTAATGTTTATTACTTGCTAAGAAAAAATGGACAGCATGATCTGGCAATAGAAAAATTAAAAAGTTTCATTTCAATAATTGACATTTTGATCATAGATAAAAATTCAATTATGAATGCACTAACTTCTAAATTCAATGACTTTGAAGACGCGCTTCAAAACTATGCTGCTGAAAAGAATGAAGAAATTACTTTAATCATTACAAGGAATACTAAGGATTATAAAAACAGTTCTATTGGGGTTATGACTCCTGAAGATTTCTTAACTTTTAGAAACGCAAAAAAAATTTTCGTATAAATTAATATTCCAGATAACTGGCATTTTCCCATGTTTATGGTTCTTCCAACTAAAACCCTACACATTTCATCCTGTATGAACTAATTACCCGGCTTGAAAACGCATTCTTATAAGCGAGCGTAAATTCAAAGCCGCCTTGCGCACCCGATGCTTTGGTTAATTGACTCACATTTACATCATAACTGATACCTACTGCAATTTTTTTCATATCGAGCCTTACTACAGGTACAATCGCATCGTTCCAGCGGTATACAGCGCCCAATGAAAGGCTAATCTTATCTTCGGTATCATATTGCATAAGGTCAGTAGTGTAAAAACCGCCCAGCATCATAATATTTTGCGCACCTACTTTCACCAATGTATCCGCATTGGTTCCGGCTTTCTGAATAAAATAATCTGCATAAAAAGTCATACGGTCCCTATCGCTTGTTTGTATGGTCATGCCGCCATTAAAAGCCCATTTTCTGCCAAGGCGAATATCATCGGTATTAAAAGCAATGGAAGGATTATTGGCATGAAACAAACCCAATCCAACATAGGCATCAATCTCACCGGTTAGCGGTCCGCTGAGTGCAATGCCACCGCCAATATCAAAATAGTTTTTACCGGTTTGGTTGATGGTTTGGCGCGTAGTAATATTGGGGTTAAACTGTCCGCCCTGAAACTGATCGTCCCACCGCAAACCCGTAGGATCAAAACTGCTTGTTACAATACCTCCCATTAAGGAACCCGAAATATAAAATTCATCACCATTGAGCGGTGCATGATAAGTAAGTACAGGTAAAAAATGTGCGCGGGTGAGTTTACTATCGCCTGCAACATCATGGGTAATTTGCGCACCTGCAGTAAGATAATGACCATAATCATTTACAGGAAAGTTAACCTCGGCACTAAGCCCCGCGGTACGAAAAGGAACCGTTACACTCTGCCATTGATTTCGAAAAACAGATTGTACCCGTACATCGCCAATAAACATACCCGCAAGTGCGGGATTGCGTAGTAAAGGCAATTCGTAGAACTGTGAAAAATTTAAATCCTGTGCAGCAGCTAGCCATCCCTGCAACAGCAGCAAGCCGACCACCGCTGTACGGTAGCAGTATTTTTTTACACCTGTTTTAAAACGCTGGTGAATTGCTTTCACATCTTTTCTTTTTTCTATCTGAACAATGTTATATTTCCTTTATACACATAATTAGCACCGGCCGTACACAACACTTCTGCCGTAAACACATATACATCAGGACTTGCAGGTACACCATTTACTTTTCCATCCCATCCTGCAGATGGATCGTTGGCAGTAAAATTCTGTTTTTCAAAAACAACCTGCCCGTAGCGGTTAAAAATGCGGAAAGATTTTACTGTTGATACACCTTTACCACGCACCATTAAAATATCGTTCACCCCATCACCATCGGGGCTGAAAGCATTGGGAATAAATACCTGGTCCTTTTGGCAAACCACTGTATAACCTACCGTGTCCCTTGCTGTGCAGCCGTAAATGGTTTCAACTTCCAAATTATACAGAATATTATTATTGATGGTCGCTACCGGATTGGGACAATTATTGCAACTCAAATCACGGTTGGGTGTCCAGGTGTAGCGTGCAAAAGGCGCACCGGTAAGCGCAGGCGTGAGCGTAACTTGTGTACCCGCCACTACGAGCGAACCCGGAGGCAAACTTACCGTAGGATTATAGCCTACAGCAACGGTTACATATCCTGTATCGGTAAAACAATTTTCTGCATCAAAACCTACTACACGATACGTGGTAGTACTAGCAGGCCTTGCAACCGGGTTTGGAATATTATTTGCATTCAATCCTACCGTTGGTGTCCATTGATACCGGATGGCATTCGATGCAAACAATTGTGCAGATTCATTGCTGCTGGCACAAATGGTATCATTGGGAACTACGTTTATGGTAAAAGGTTGCGCCACATTTACAAGCATGCTATCTATACCTGTACAGCCAAATGTATTTGTGTTAGTTACAAAATATTCGGTGGTAAAATTGGGATTGGCAATAGGATTGGGACAGGTGTTGCAACTCAATCCCTGCTGTGGTGTCCATAGCATCGGGCCGGGTGCTGTTGCATTCAATTGTATTTGTTGTCCGCGGCAAATAGTAACATCCCGTCCTGCATTTACAACGGGGGTCGGGTTGACGCGAACATTGCGTGTAGCCGTATCGGCACAACCAAAGGCCGTACGGCCAATAAGCCGAACCGCATAAGTACCGTTTTGCTGCCAGGTGGTAAATATTATATTACCTGTTTGACTACCGCCACCTGCTATCTGCCAATCAAATACGGCCGAAGTTCCCGCTGCATCAAAGGCTGCAAATCGCGCCGGTTGTGCTACGCAGGCAACCGTATCGCCTGTAATGGAAACTACCGGCGATTGCTCTACACGTATATCCAACAGCTGTCTTACCGTATCTATACAACCGCTGTTACCCACTACAGAGAGTGTTACGGCATAGGTACCGGATTGATTATAAACTTTTACGGGGTTTTGAAGCGTAGATGTAGTACCGTCGCCAAATAACCAACTCCATTGGCGGATGGCAAAAAATGCGGAAGATGTATCGGTAAAATTAACACGGGTACTGTCGCAAAACTGTTGCGGCTGCGCTGTAAACCCTGATTCAAGTTTACCCATTCGAATGGTGTCGGGTCCAGGCAGGGTAAGTGTACAACCCTGGTATTCCAGTACTACCCTTGGCACATATTCTCCAGGCTGATTGTAGAAATAGCTAACATTGGGACTCGTTGTAACCATACTATCACCATTGCCAAAATAAAAACGATAACGGGTTGCATTGCTGTTGAAAACTTCAAAAAAGACTGGTTGCCCCGGGCAATAATATCCGCCGCGATAACGCCAATCACCCGTAGGTGCATTTACAATAATATTTGCTACAGCACTGTCCGTGCAATTAAAACCTTGTGCAAACTGGCGGCTGCCGCGTAACACAATCCGGTAGTTGCCGGCTGCCGTGTAATTTTTCAACGGGTCACGCAAAGTGCTTGTAGTACCATCTCCAAAATCCCAGTTCCATGCCAGTCCAGCATCACTAGTATTGGTAAGCGTAAATGGTTGATTCAGGCAAATAACCGTTGGGTTAAGTGTAAATGAAACTTTCGGGCCCAGCGCCACGTTAATCGTTTCTGCCGATGTAGTATCGCTGCAACCATTGGATGCAAATAAGGTAACTACAAACCGGCCTGTATCGCTAAATGTATGCCGCACGGTATCAAAGCCCTTATTGGTCGTAAGCTCAGGGGTTCCGTCACCAAAATTCCAACGAAAAATATTGGCGCCCGTGGTATTATTAAAGAAGCTAACCGTATGGGGCGCACATCCATTCAGGTCGCTGCCATTTACGGCAAAATCAAGCCGCACGCTGTTGGGATTCACTACCAGATTAAATCTTGCCGTATCGGTTCCGCAATCATTAGTTCCATACAGCCGTATACGGAATGTATCAAGGCGGTTGGTAAAATACGTGTGTTTTACCGATGAAAAATCGGCTGGTTGCAAAGGACTGCCATCGCCAAAATCCCAAATAAAACTTGCATTGCTACCCGCGCTATTATTATTCAGCGTTACGGTAAACGGACTGCAACCTTCGGCTTTATCAGGTGTAAAAATGGTACGTGGCCTTGCCCTTACCCGTATTTTATGTTCTACGGTAAATGTATCGCAACCACCGGTAGCGCTCAATTTTACTGCATAAATAGTATCGCCGCGGTTGGGGTTTACGGCAAATAGTATATTACCTGGTTGCGGATTGTTTGATGTTTGGCCATTTCCAAAATCCCAATGAAAAATATATCGCTCCGGTTGCGGCGTTGTATTGGTAATTAAAATATTTAACGGGCCACATCCAACTGTATCACTAAGCAAAAATGAAGGTGTTGGATTGCTGATCGTTTTGAATTTTGCTGTTGCAGAATCACCAACACAACCAAAACGGCTGATGGTTATCAAACGAATAAATACCGAATCATCGGAATTGGAAAGCGTATAACCGGGGAAGGTTGCGCCGGTACCAATTAAACCGTTATTGGCATACCATCGGTAAATACTGTTTCTGTCCGGGTATGGTGTAAGATTGATGACAGCAGGCGTAATAACAAAAGGCGCGCAACCCACCAACGGTGCCGGCTGAATATCGGCAAGTGCATTGGGATGAATAAAGATGCGAATCGCATTGGATGGCGAACCTGCCGTACAAACGATAGTACTGCCTAACCTCCTATAAAAAATGGTTGCTGAAGGCACCGGTATCACCAGATCTTTAGTATTAGCACCGATGATATTTGTCCAGTTTACACTATCCGCACTTTGCTGCCACTGATAGGCCAGCGCCAATCCGCCTGCCGTTGCATTGCTACCAATGAGCGGCGCAGGTACCACTCCGGCACATAATCCCTGTGTGGCGGAAATTGTATTATTTGAAACTGCATTTACCACCGTTACCACTACCGTATCTCTTCCAATACAGGAGCCACTTCCAACGCTGTAAACAAGGGTATAGGTTCCTGGAGTAGATGCTGTAAAATCGCCATTGGGCAAAACCAGTGAACTGCCGCTCCAGGTACCGCCTGCAGGTGCCCCTGATAGCTTGTAAATACTGCCATCTGCACAAATCGATGCATCGCTACCCGCATCGGAAGCAGGTGGATCCTGCACGCGAACAACCATGCTATCCACTCCATCGCAACCGGCTGCAATAAATGCATAATAAAGGGTGTATACGCCGTTTCCTGCCCCACGCGGATTGAATGCACCTGCTGCACTTACAAACGGGCTGCCGCTCCACACACCACCGGCAGGAGAACCCGAAAGAATAACGTTGGGCGCATTGTTGCAGGCAACCGTATCGCGCCCGGCATTTACTACGGGTCGGGTAATTACTGACACATTTACATTGGCCGATGCCCGGCAGTTGTTTGCCAAACTGCCAATAACGGAATACAAAGTTGTATTTGCAGGCGATGCAATTACTACCGCGCCTTGCGTATCATTTAACCCTGCAGCCGGGCTCCAGGTATAGGTATCGGCACCATTGGCGGTAAGCGTTACACTACCACCAATGCAAACGGAAGTATTGGTTGGACTTACGGTTAACAATGGACCCCGCCTTACCGTTACCAGTACCGTATCAGTCGAACGACAGTTTACACCCGCGTCAGCCGTAAGCACATATTGGAAAGTCGTATCAGCAGCGGGGCCGTAAAATGGATAGTTTACTGTTGGGTTGGGAACCGTTGCATTGCTTAAGCCACGCGATGGCGCCCAACTATACACAACACCTGTAAAACCTGTCATGCCAATATTCACAGGCTGATTACTGCATTCCACCTGATCGGGACCTGCATTTGCATCGGGCCTTCCGCCTACAATTGACTGACTTGTTGCTTCCGTTGTGCCGCAATCGTTGGTTACTTTGAGTACAATGGGAAAAGTACCCTGATTATTATAAAAAACAGCGCCCGGGTTAAGTACCGAAGATGAAGTTGGAACGCCACCGGTAAATGCCCATTCATAAATAATACCCTGGTTTTGGTAACAGGTATTTACATTAGCGGTTGGCGATAGCGTATTGGCAGCGCATATTCGCCCCAATGGATTTATGTTAACAATGGGCTTTTGCCGCACTGTAAATGTATCGGTAAAAATAGCAGGTGCGCAGCCTGATGCACGAGTACTTACTTTTAATTCAATAATATATAGGCCTGATTCTGTAAAAGAGATTTGCGGATTGGTTGAATTGGAAGCAGTGCCATTTACAAAAGAATAACTGCCAGAACCGCCACATGATGTAGGATCAAGATAGCGAATTGTCCACAAATATGTTTCTCCGCCGCAGGTACCAATGGGCGATGTATTGGTTAAAGAAAGCGTTTCCGGGGCGCAGGCTTCATTTTTATCCATGGTAAAACTTGCGGTTGGCGGCGTGCGTACACATATTTCAAGCTCTGAACTATCCAATCCGCAACGCTCATTCCACATATACTGCATCACGGTATAAATACCGGGTCGCGTAAAAGTTATGTTGAAGGTTTCGGTACCGGCTGTCCAGTCTGTACCGCTTACCGGGCGATTATTTCTATTGCCCAATGTACCTCCACTGATATTATAACCTGTAGATGGAAAAATCTCCCATACCAACTTCCCCTTATTTTCACAAATACTGCCACCACCACCTGTGGCGGTAATTAACCCACCAAAATCTCCTGAATTTCTTATTTGCGCCGGTACATTCACACAAATATTTCTACCCGGGGTAATCGTGGCCGCCGGATTAGGCTTTCCTGAAACATATATAGGAATCACGTTTACACTGGTAGCTCCACAAGGATTTTCAATATTCAGTAAGGCAAAAAAACTATTAGTAAAAATAATTGGGCCATTACTGCTTGAAAAGCCACAGGAAGATTTAGTAAACCAATGTGAAACAGTATCCGGTGCCGGATGATTAAATGATTTTATTGGTGTACCGTCATTAATGGTAACTGTGTAAATGGTTCCGATGGGATTATTGGCGGTTCCTGAAATTACGAATTTCAAACTATCGGGTGCACATATTTCGGTATTTCCGGGGCTTGCAAAACCACCGGCAGGGTTACTGCCTACAAATACGTTATAGGTTTTTTCATTGTTGCATCCATTGCTTCCTGAAACTTGAACCGTCATGGTACTACTTCCCTGTGGAAAGGTATGTACAATGTTTACATTGCCAGGCCATGTGGCGAAACTTGTATCAGGAGTCCCATCACCCCATTTTATAGTATATCCATTAATAGCCCCCATGGTGGTGCTGATGTTACGAAACTGAAAGGTGTAAAAGGGTACATTATTGCAGAATCGAAAAGTTTCTACTCCATTAAAAGGACCGAAATTCACTAAAGGATCAGCACTATTTATCCTTATATCGGGGATGTTTTTTACCGTAATTGCTATATTTGAAGTATCCCTGCAACCACCGGCATTGGTTACAATTTGTCTTACTGAATAAGTGGTGTTTCCTGTTGCACCAATGGCTTTATCAAATTTGTGTAAAGGATTCCGTATTGTACTGCTGACACCATCACCAAAATCCCAGCGATAGGTTAGCCCGTTACCTGTAGAACCATCGGTAAATTGGAAAGGTACACTACCACATTCCAGCGTTTTTGGGTTATAATCAAAAGAAGAAACGGGATATACATTCGTAACATCAAAAAAGACCCATGTGGAATCTATCCTTCCGTCAAAATCGGTTCTGATTAATACCGCCTTTGCCAAACCTAAACTATCAAACCTTACCTGTACCAGTTGGGAAAGAGCCTGCGTAGGATTACCATCATCAAACCGCCATCGGATAGATTCATAGGTCAGGGTAGTATTCTCAAATGTAATCCTGTTTCCAAGGCAAATGGGGAAAGTAGTACCATTTACCGCACGCACGCCATTAACTGTAAAAGTGGGACGCGCCTGTGAGAATAATATAACCGGTATACTTAGGATTATAAGCACCCATAGTAGCCTGTAACTGCCCACAAAATTGCTCTCCCTTTTTCTTCCCATAAATAACGCAGCAGCCCGACAGGCAAAAAAATGAATGCTAAAAATAGCAAATACCTACCTTAAACAAATATATTAACGTTGAGGCATTAAAAATAAGTATTAGTTCTTATTAAATAGTAAGAATCAAAATCAAATACCGCCCTTCATCCATTTATCCAGTAATATTTCCTTTCATCATATTACAGTTGAGCATAGATTTAATAGAATAATTCACTACATACTGATAATCAATTAATTACATTTTTATTACTACTACCCCAATAAACTGTACTAAAAATAAATTGGTACTATGTGTTACATAGTACCAAAAAAGACCCATATCTTTGTATTGTCAATGAAAGAAGTCGGAAAGTCCGGTAGTCGGTAAAGACAAAAAGACAATTCACACACGCACACTCACTTCCTACTTGCGGACTTCGGACTTCTAACTTTCGGACAATTAAAACACATACACAATGAACATCGAAAACACAGCCAGCCAAATGCGCAAGGGAGTCCTGGAGTTTTGCGTGCTTTCGGTAATTAGCAAGGGTGAGGCCTACCCGAGCGACATCATCGAAAAAATGAAAGCTGCCAATTTTCAGTTGCTGGAAGGCACACTGTACCCACTCCTCACACGACTTAAAAATGCCGGGATGCTTACTTACCGTTGGGTAGAAAGCAACAGCGGCCCACCGCGCAAGTACTTTAGCCTTACCGATGAAGGCCTCAGGTTTTACCAGGACCTGGAAAACACCTGGAACGAAATGGTTGGCGCCGTTGACTCGGTTATACAATCGCCGGCCGAAATGGTACCTATTCCAAACGGGTAACTAACCACACAAAGCAACACACACAGCAACACACAGCAACACACACAAAACACACGCACACCACACGCACACTTTTGCAAACTTGCACACACGCTCGCTCACACTTCATTCGCACATCTAAACAATCGCTCAAACACAAATTACCATGAAAAAGGTCATCAACATCAACTTCCAGGGACAAGTAATTCCCATCGAAGAAACGGCCTATGAAATGCTGCAAAACTACGTAGCCAGTCTCCGCAATTATTTTGCAGGCGAAGAAGGCCGCGATGAGATTATTAACGACATAGAAAGCAGAATTGCCGAACTATTTGGTGAACAACTCAAGAAAGGTGCCGCCTGTATTACGGATGCTGAAGTAACACGCATCATGAATAGTATGGGCCGCCCCGAAGATTTTGATGCTGCAGAAGAAAATGGAAGCTACTCAGCCAAAGCTGAAAATGCCGGTCAATCTTACAGTAGCGGACCCGAATATACCGAGCCAGAAGGCAAAAGACGGCTTTACCGTGATGAACAGGACAAAATAGTAGGAGGTGTAGCCAGCGGCCTCTCCAATTATTTTAAAATTGATCCGGCCATTATCCGTGTTCTTTTTGTAGCCCTGTTTTTTGGCGGTGGTTCAGGCTTACTCATCTACATTTTGTTGTGGATTATCCTCCCAAGCCGCAGCCTCGTTACCAATATTCGCAAAAGGCTGTACCGCGATACCGAAGAAAAGGTGATTGGAGGGGTAGCCGGTGGATTGGCTAAATACTTTGATGTAAGCCCGGCCGTACCGCGTGTTATTTTTGCCGCACCTTTTATCCTTGGCATTATTGCTTCGGTATTTAATTCGGTGTACTGGGGCTTTGGCTTCCTTGGCAGCTTTGGCGGGGGTACATTTATCATGGCCTATATAATCCTATGGATTGTGTTGCCTGAGGCAAAAACCGCGGCCGAAAAATTGGAAATGCGGGGCGAAAAGGTTGACCTTAACTCTATACGCAATACGATTGTAGGCGACATGGAAGGTGTAAAAAATAAGGCGGCTGAAATGGGGCAGGAACTTAAAACATCCGCTACACAAATGGGTGCCGAAGTAAAAGAAGCCTTTTATTCCAAAAGCAGCCAACTAGGTCCCGAAGTTGGTTACGCAGCAAGGCGCACCGGAAACGGCTTAGGCAACGCCATTGCTATCCTTATCAAAGCTTTCTTCTACTTTATTATTGGAATCATTGCCTTCGCATTGTTTATGGCTTCCATTGGTCTGTTGGTTGGTGGTGTAAGTGTTTACCCACTGCATGAGTTTATTTTAATGGGGCCTACCCAACACTTTGCCGCATGGGGTACCATGGTTCTTTTCCTGGGTGTACCGGTTATTGCACTTCTCGTGTTTATTATCCGCAGGCTTATGGGTGTTCGAAAAAGCAACCCAATAATAGGTTACACTTTTACCGGTCTTTGGATCATTGGTCTTGTTTCCTTTTTTGTACTTATCGGCTCATTAAACCGCAGCTTTCTTAGCCAGGTAGGTGTACGTGAAGATGTAAATATTTCACAACCTGCCGGCAACATGATGAAAGTAACGCTGGCCGATGATGATGTGGTTATCTATGATGAATGGATTAATATGGATGGCATCATGAATATTACCCGCGATACACTTTTCCTCAATACCGTAAAAGTAAATGTGGTAAAAAGCAAAGACGGGCTTTATCATGCACATCTCATGAAAATATCGAAGGGTAATGACCGCGTAGTTGCAGAAAACCTGGCGCAGAAAATATCCTTCCCCATCACTCAAACCGATAGCATTTTATACCTGCCTGCCAAATTTGCAGTAGGTCGTAATGAAAAATGGAGAAACCAAAAAGTGGTGTTGGTTATTGAAGTTCCCGAAGGTAAATACCTCGAACTGGATGAGTCACTCGATGACTATGATTACTTCAACATTCAGTTCAACAGGCGCAACCGTGGTGTAAACTGGGATATCGATATTGATGATGATGTACGCGACTACCGTAAAGGAACCCCGTTGATTATGACGCCTGACGGTCTTGAGCGCGTAGATAAAAATGATTGGAATAATGGTGAAGAATATCGGTTTAATGAAGAGAATAAACAAAAGCCTGTTGTTACAGACAGCACCGATACCATTCAACCCGTAATTGAAAAAAAGGAAAATGAAGTATACAGGTATAGCTTAAATGAAGTGGACGAAGAACCTGTTATAAAAAAAGTTTCTTCTTTCAAACTTCGCATTCCCACCAACCCCTTAAATGCCATGTTACGTTTGTAATAACTATACATAAAGAAAACACACGGTGAATTATTTTACCGGTTGTTTAGATGGAGCCCCTGCATTCATTTGCGGGGGTTCTTTTTGCAACCTATTCACTATTTTGCCGCTCACTTTTATAAGCAAAATTTACCAGGAAAACACCCCCAACCGTAATAATGGCACCGAGTAGTAAAACCAGACTCCAGGGTTCATTTAAAATAAAATGCCCTGCAACAACTGCAACCATCGGATTAAAGTATGCATACAATGATGCTATAGTAGTAGGTAAATGCTGCAACGAATACAGCAATGCCCCAAACGTAATTACAGATCCCATAATGACCATATAGGCAAGCGCCTTCCAGCTATTCGCCGGAACTTCGCTAAACGGCATGGAAAAACCTGCAATACCGCTAATAATAAAAAGAATAGTCCCCGCCAGAAACATTTGCAGACCCAGCGCATAATAGCGATTTAAACCATTGCTCGTACGGGCGGTAATAACCGTACCAATAGCCCATGTAATAGCGGCCGTAAAAGACAGCAAAATGCCAAAACGAAACTCAGGATTGCCAAAATCTTCCAAATGATCATAAAAAATAATAGCCACGCCTGCAAAACCAAGGAACAACCCGAGTATCGCCAGCAGATTTGGCTTTTTATGATAACCGGTTATCCAGTCGATGATGGCTACTACCAATGGAAAAATGGCACCGAGTATAGCACCCAATCCGCTGCTGATATATTTGATGCCCCAGGTGGTAAGCCCGTTACTAGTTACAAACAAAAAGAACGCCAGCAAAATCACCTGTCCCCATTGCTTTGGTGTAGGCCATACTGCTTTGCCAATTATGATGAAAAATAGTAAAAAGCAACTCCCGCCCAATGTTTGCCGTATAGCGGAAAAAAATAAGGGATGAATACCCTGAATCCCGATTTTGGATGCCACCCAGGTAGTACCCCAAACAAACGAGGTAAGAAACAGTGCGAAATACGCCAGCGAACCGCGCCGCGCCTTTTGCTTAAACTGCCTGCGCTTAAGCCGCGAATAGGCTATGATGGAAGTTGGATTGAGACTCATTGGGACGCAAAGATGAGGGTAGAAAGGTAAAAGCCAACTATGAACGCTCCAATTTCCTGCTATCGGATTTTGAAATACACACTAAACCCTTTTGCAAAAAATTGGTCTGATGATGGCTGCTCAATTATCCAACACTTAATTTTATGGTATGATTCAAAAATCACACTTCATTCTTTCAGCCAAACACCTAAGGAAAATATACTCCATTTTCTTTGCCGTTTTCCTTCACCATCTCAACTTGTATGCCCAGGACTATTACTTTCCATCCAAAACGGGCAATCAATGGGATACCATGAATCCAGCAAGGCTCGGTTGGTGCCCAAGCCGTATAGACAGTTTGTACGACTACCTCCAAAAAACCAACACTAAAGCTTTTATCGTATTGCACAGGGGCAAAATAGTGTTAGAAAAATACTTTGACACGCAAACAGTTGACGCTCAATGGTATTGGGCAAGCGCGGGTAAAACCATCACAGCCTTTTTAGCAGGTATGGCACAACAGCAAGGACAGATTCAACTTAATCAAAACGTTTCGCATTATTTGGGCAATGGGTGGACGGTAGCCCCGCAGGCAAAGGAAAGCATCATAACCATCAAACAACTGCTTAACATGACAAGCGGGCTGAACGATGAACCACCTGAACCGTGCAACAGCCTTAGTACACCAAATACATGTCTTCAATACCTTGCCGATGCAGGCACCCGATGGGGCTACCACACCGGCGCCTACCTGCAAATGCATAATGTATTCGAAAAGGTAAGCGGAAAGGGGATTAGCCTTTACACCAAAAACATGTTGGGCGACCGCATCGGCATGAGTGGTTTCTGGGTAAATGGGGTGTATATCAGCAATGCACGCAGCATGGCACGCTTTGGGTTATTATCCCTTGCACGCGGGCGATGGGGCAGCGATACCCTGCTCACCGACACATCCTACTACCGGCAAATGATAACTGCAACACAGCCTTTCAATCTTTCGTATGGTTACCTGTGGTGGCTCAATGGTCAGCCGTCTTTTATGGTGCCCGGTCTGCAAGCGGTATTCAATTTCCCTTTTATCACAAGCGCCCCTGCTGATATGTTTGCCGCGCTTGGCCTCAACGATCAAAAGATTTATGTAGTACCAAGCCGCGACATGGTAGTCATCCGAATGGGCAATAGTGCCTATGACGAATCGGCCGCGCTTTCCAAATATGATGATACGCTTTGGCAAAAAATAAACCAACTTCCAATGCTACCCTGTACCTATACTTTTACCGGGAACGGCATGTTTTCAAATGTCTTACAATGGAAGCATACGGTACCGCCAGCCAACCCATTACCCGCAGGAAACACAATATGGATACATGGTGAATGCACACTCGACAAACCGTTTACATTGCACAACGGGGCAAGGCTTGACGTAAAAAATGGGGCGATGCTTTGGGTGAATGATATGATTTTGCAGTGATGGTGTTAAAGGTGAAGAAAAAATCCGTCAATTATTCGTTCATTCCTTCAAACTTACATTAATTACACATCCGTAATCACATCAAAACCTTTGAAACTGCCTACAATGGCAAGCGCAGAGACCTTTTTGGCTATTCCTTTTTGCTTTATTTTTTCTGCAATTTGATTTAGCGTAGCACCGCTGCCCACTGCATCATCTATCAGCAATACATGCTCATAGATGTTGGTTTCAACAATAGCAAAACTGTTTCGTGCGTTGCTTATGCGCTCTTCCATTTTTTGTAAGGATTTTTGTGGAACGGGAATCAGTCCGCTTAGCTTTTGCAACCGGAGTTTGGAAAGAGAAAGGTTTAAGTGCGTTTCGAAGTATTTCATTATTTGTACTTCGCGGCGGATGGTCGGAGGTACAAAACCCACTGCATCAAATGAACCTTGTTGGACAAAAAGACTGATGATGGGTTGGGTAGCAGCTACAAGTTGTTTCATCAGCATTTTATTTTGCCCTTGTTTGGCAAAATGCAATAAGGTACCCAACCGGGTTTTTCCAAACCGTTCAATAGCATAAAAATCAACATAGTAAAGCGCATCCAGAAAAATCGCATCAAATTCTTTGGTATTGGTCAATTTGGCCATACCATTTATCAGACCATTTCCTTCTTTATAAGACAGGTAACGCTGTAAGGTAGAAATGTATTCATCGACTGTTTTTATAACCGGTAGTTTTCTGCTTTGGCACCACCTTGCAAACCCATCTATACCATCCAACATTTCTCCAGATTCGTTAATTAAAAGAAAATGGGATTTTAAAAAGGTCAATTTACTATCATCAATCTGCCATTCATGTTGAACATTTTCCTTATTTATTTCCTGCCATCTGTATAATGTTTTGGGCGCACGTCCAAGTTTTTTCACTCTCCCTTCAGCTTGCAATTGATTCATTACCAGGTGAATACTCTGCTTGGTTACATCCAAACGATCCACCAGTTCCTTAACAGAAATCTCGCCCATTTCTGTCAAAACTTCTATTACACGTTCTTTAATTGTCATTTTACTATTTACTATCAATAGTCAAATATAAAACTCTTTTTACTATTTACAGTCAATAGTCAGGTAACCTGTATGATTTGTTTTGTTTACTTCTCTTATTACTCTACGGTTTTTTAAAGGATTTGACATAATGCAAATACGGCCCCTGCCGCAAAAATGTGGTCTTAGCATGGGTTGAAGCCTAAAGCATTGCATAAATTATTGAAAACAATACTTTCTTTGCAACCATCTAAGCATTCATTATGCAAAACATTTCGCCCCGCAAATATTTTGAAACCCGCTTGCGTCAATTACCTGTATTCAAATGCTTTGTAAATGCCGATTGGGAAGAAGAAAAAATGGCAACGGTTATGGTGCTGCGAAAGCATGTAAATGGTAATGTTTCCGGAAGCAATTTCCTGGTAGATCTGCTTTGCCTGGGTGTGAAAGATACCACCTGGTTTTTTAATACCGAAGAAGATGAACTTTTGGCTTTGACTGAAAATGCTGAAGTCCCAATGATGGAGATACCCTACGAACTCGCACACAATATTGTTTACGCCGGGCTTGAGTTTGCAGCAGACTACGAAATAAAACCACATGTTGATTTTTCCATTGCGCGTTATGTGCTGGAAGATGACGACGATTCCATTCCACTCATTGAAATTGAAACCGGCGAAAATGGCATTCCGCACCTGATAGAACGCCACCCCGGTCAGTATGCCGATGCACATGCTAAACTGAAAAAACACGCAGGAACGGACAATTTCAGGGTTTCCATAGCATTTGATACAGAAGATGATGCGGATGAAACTGAAGACGAATGGAATGAAGAAGGTGAATCCGAAATTTATCTTGACAATATTGAATTGGGTTCACTAACCCTAATAAATGCAGCTTTATTAAGTAATGAAGATTTGCATGACGATTTGAAGTTTAAAACACGTGATGAAACAGAACAGCAAAAAATATTTGCTGAAAGAATGGTACGCATGTATGAAGGATATTTGAAAGATCCATTTTCTCTGCCAGATATTCACATATTTTCAGAAACGGCTATTTCGGAAGTAGAAAATATTATGCAAGCCACAGAAGAAGACCTTCCCAATGCCGTTCTATATCCCAATGGTTGTAAAGCAGATACATACGAAAAGGGCGTGGTGAATTTCTTTGGTTTAATAGATGGTTTTCCCGAACCTTCTATAAGCCGAAAAGCAGCAGGTTTCCGACGCTTGCTCGAAAAAAATGCCGGTAATCCAATAACGCTATCGCATTGCCTTTTATACTTGCTGATTGACCCAGATGGTGAGTCATTATTGGAAACCTTAAACCCTTACCTGAACACAATGGCACATCTTCCGCTTGTGGCTTTATCACAATCCTTACTTGTAACTGCTGATCCTTCACTTTACCCTGACCAACCATTGATTAACAGCAAATCACCATTATTGAAGGAAGTATTCCCTGGATATTCATCCTTCAGTGATGACGAATACGCCATATTTTATGCGCTGCGTTGCCTGCAGGCAGCACAGGAAAAGCACATTCCACTGATGAGCATGTGGTACCGTTTATTGGCAGATACCGGTGAAGCAGATATAAGGATGCCCATGCTTGCCGCCCTTTACAGGGACATGGTGCCAGTTTGGTTAGCGTTTTTGAAAAGCTTACTGCCTGATGAACAGAAAAATTAATCGTTTTACAAACGATGTTATTTAACCGCAAAGAACAGAAGATGGGAACCGCAGAGAACAGAAGGTTTTCCACTCGTGAAAGGTGAAAGATGGAAACGTGCGTTTTTCACCTTTATCTTTTGCCATTTCACGATTAACCATGAATAGAAAAAGCATCAGTCTTCTTTTCTTTGCGCAAAACTTTATGCTCTTTGCGGTTAAAAAAAATCCTATCAACTTCCCAATAATACCGCATCAAGGTCTTCACCCGGTTTCGAAATAATTTTTTGCGTAGCAGGGTCCCAGTCAATTCGTCGGCCAAGTTTGTATGATAGCCCGGCCATATGTGCCGAAATAGCTTCTTCAAAACCCTCCTTAATGGAGCAACTCGGAGTGCCTCCATTGCGGATGCAACTCAGCCATTCCCGCAGGTGTAGAAAGGTCGAGTCCACCCGTTTGCCATCGCGGTAGGTCCATAGCAATCCTTTGTTGGCAAAGTATTTGGCCGTGGCTGATGTTATAGCATCGGTGCCACTTACTGCCGGGTCGTATTGATAAATAGGTACATCGGTTTCTATGCGCTGCTCCTTAATAAGTTCTGCATACTTGGTAGAGCGTGGATCGGCATATACCGAAATGCGGTTACCCAAATCCATGCTGCCATCGTGCCCCATTAGGACCGTACCCCTGTCAAACTGATTGCCAAGGGTGGCGCTATACACAAATGTCATCCCCTGTTCTTTGCCCTTTTCCTGACTGCCGCCCGTGCTGAAATCGGGAAACTCCATGTTCACCTGTAGCACATCGGGTACATTACGTCCGTCGCGGTGGGTATATATACCACCCGAAGCCGTTACCGAACGTGGGATACCCATTCCCAGCACGCAGTTTATGCGGTCGTAATCATGGGTTAGCAGGTCGCCGGATAATCCCGAGCCGTAGGCCCACCATTTGCGCCAGCGGAAAAAATGTTCGAGGTTGAAATCTGCTTTCGGGGCATTGCCTAAGAAAAGATTCCAGTCAATCGTTTTGGGGCTTGCCAGTTCATGAATATCATATTGCCAGGCACCGTTGTCGTCGTTGCGGTTGGTATTGGTTTGTACCAGCGATACATGGCCCAGAATATTTTTCCGGATAACATCCTGTGCCGTCAAAAAACTTTGTGTTTGGCGGTGCTGATGCCCAACTGTAAAAACCGCCTTGGGGTTATTGGTTACCGCATCCCGCAAAGCATAGGTTTCGCTGATGTTATGTGTCATGGGTTTTTCTACATACACATGTACGCCGGCATTGATGGCTTCAATAGCCATGGGTGCATGCCAATGGTCGGGCGTAGCAATAATCACTGCATCTACTTCGCCACTGTTTATCATTTCGGTATGCGTTCTAAAGCGCTTTATTTTGTTGCCATCGCTATTGAAAGATGCTACAAAATCATCGGCCCTTACATCAAATACATCGCAAATAGCGGCGAGTTGAGCATTCAGGTTTTCCTGCGCTTTAAAATCGGCGAGCCGGGTGTCTTTGGGATTATCTTTTAAGGCATCCTGCATCTCCTTCAGCCAACTAGTGGTAGCAAAACCCAGTGCCCTGCAAAGCTGTTCACCCCTTATGCCAAAGCCAATAATGCCTATGCGCATGGGTTTACCACTCATAAGGCCCGATGCGGGTGGTGGTGTAGCTTTAATGTTGAGGGTTTCCAGCAGAAATTGCTTTTCCCGCTTGGCTGCGCCGGCAAGATTAGCCCCGGCAAACCATACAGAACCTACAAGGGGTATACCGCCCAGCGCTTTCAGCAAATCGCGCCGGTTCCATCTGTTAAAGTGGTTATCATTTTCCATGATCATTCGTTTATTACAGTGATTTTATTTTTTTTCGCCCAAAGGTTTTCCAGCCCAAATACAGCGGTTAACGGAAATTGGAATATAACCAGCAAGGCGGCTATTTCTATCAGGTTTTTATTTACAATCCAGTAGCTGCCTTCCGATGGGCCTTGTGGCAGCCCGGGAAAAGGAGGATGCGCCAGGTAGTAAAAAGCAAGGAGCAGGATTCCGGCTACACAGCCCCAGCGCACTTTAATGCCCATAAGCAAACTAATGCCTACCGCCATTAGGCCTGCAATGTTGAGCATGTCAATGGTTGAAATAAGCGAATCGCTCGCAAGCCATGCAAAAAACGGCTTGATAATAGAAGCGCTGAGCAGGTATCCTTTGGCTGTCCAGGATGGGTTATAGGCTTTTATAACGCCTTCGTACAAAAAGTGCCAGCCAATAAGGATGCGCAACAACACCATTACAAAACGCTGGGTTGCGCTAAAATTTGGTGAATTCATATGTTCATTTTTAGTGCGCCCCGCACGTGCGGGACTGGTTTTTATTTGTCATATGCCCGCCTGACCGGACGGGCAGGGTATGCCCAATGATCATTTGTGCTCGCTTGCCTGCTCTTAGGGCAGGGGTGTGCAGCAGTTCGTGGGCATTTCATTTGTATATTTTTATTGTTTTTTTATTGCCAAATGGAATGCCCAATAATCATTTGTGCTCAGGTGTGCGGCAGTTCGTGGTCATTTCATATGGGTTGAAAATTATAGGTATTTCATTCATAGCTCCCAGGTTTGGGCTCCATCAATCGTTGCCCGTAAAGTTATTGATTTTCAGGGAGAAACCTATTCCATCAGCACAGGAAAGTTTTGTGATAACCATGTTTTTGTAATGCCTTGTTCATCGTAGATAAAGAACACTGATAATTGGATCTCGGGATGTGATGCAACAAACGTCTGTGCCTTCTCCAAACCCATTACCATAAAAACTGTGGCATAGGCATCGGCGCTTATACAATCCGGGGCAATAACGGTGGCACTGAGAATGCTGTTTTTAGCAGGGTATCCTGTTGTGGGGTCTATGATATGGCTGTATTTTTTCCCTTCTTCCAGGTAAAATTTCTTGTAGTTGCCGGATGTTGCCAAGGCATCGTCTTTCAGCTTGATTCGGGTAAATAGTTTGGCCCCTTCCACCTGATTATCTTCAGGCTGTTCAATACCCAATGTCCATGCGCTGCCATCCAGCTTTTTACCTTTGGATCGCACTTCTCCTCCCAGTTCAACCAGGTAGTTTTGAATGCCCTTGCTTTCAAGAAATGCAGCCAATACATCTACTGTGTACCCCGGGGCAATGGCATTGAAATCGAGCATCACTTCGGGAAAACGTTTCACCAGTTTACTCCCATCCAACCAAACATGCCTGTACCCGGTAATTTTTTGTAAGCTATCTAACAGTTCAGGCGTTACCCTTTCCTTTTTTGTAAAACCAAAACCATAGGCATTTATAAGCGGCGCCACGGTGGGGTCGAAAAGCCCGTTGGTTATTTCGGCTACTGCTTTCGATTTATTGAATACCGCTTTGAAATGCGCATCCACTTCTGCTGTTTCATTTCTGTTTATTTGGGAAATGATGGATCCCGGCTTGTAGGTAGATAAGGATTGATCAATGGTGTTGAAAATAGAGTCAATGGCTGATCGGTAATTGGCATAAGCACCCGCCACATAGGTAATGTTGTAGGTTGTTCCCTGCGCTGGCCCCGAAAGGGTGATCGTGTTTTTTACTTCTTCGGCGCAGCCGTTAAGGAGTAAAGCTATTAGGAAGGTAAAATGCAAAGATTTCATACAGGGAGCATAATCGCTGTTATTTCACAAAATAGCGAAAATAGTATGGGAAAAAGAATGGCGTTGGTCATAGGTTTTGATTTAATCGACTTTGGATGAAAACGTATAAAGGGAATGGTGGATGGGAATTTCATGTAAAACCCTTGGTCCGTCATGAAACGAAAAGTTTACCTATTTTTGGGTAAATAAGATGTATGAGCGAACAGGACAATCAACATAACGATCCCAATATGGTTTCAGAACCATCCATGGTTGATGCACCCAACCTGTCAACCATGAAAATATCCATTGTAAACCTGGTAGAAAAAACCGAAGACCAGGAATTGCTGGCAGCAGTCTATAAAATTTTGCAGGGAGAAAATAAACCCCTACATCTATCTGCACATATAGATAAAATTTTCAAACAATATCCGGAAACGCTCCGCAAACTCGCCCAATAATGATTTTAATTGAAGATATCATTGCCATCCACGATGCTTCAATTGAAGTGTTTGGTGGCTCGAAAGGTATCAGGGATGTTGGAATGCTCGAAAGTGCGATTGCGAGACCCTTTCAAACCTTTGCAGGCGCAGCATTATATCCAACTCCCGAAGAAAAAGCCGCTGCGCTTTGTGAAAGCATCATTGTTAATCATCCTTTTGTTGATGGCAATAAGCGCACAGGCTTTACTGCGATGGTGGCACTACTAATGGAATACGGGTTACAACTTACTGCTTCTGAAGATGATGCTTATCAAACTATGATACAGGTTTCAACCGGGGAATTGAAGTTTGATGGGTTGAGAGATTGGTTGGGAATTAATTGTAAGAAAATGGGTTGATTTAGGGAAATAAAAAACTCCCGCTGCGGCGGCGGTAGGCCGTTGAGCGGGAGGAGAATTAAGGGAAATAATTTTTTCTATTGTCGTACTTCGAAACGAGCTTTTTGAATGAGTTCACCACTGATAACCTGAACGGGTGATTTCGCAGAGATTGGATTGAGATTGATGAAATGGCGGTTACCATTTGTTGTTTTAGTGTCAATGATAAGTTTACCAATATGGGATGGCAGAAGGTTTCCACCGAAACCATTTGGGTTATTGCTTGACAAAATACTTATACCATCTCCTAAAATCAATGTACTGTTGTCACCAAAATTATTCAGGCAACTAATCGCCTGGCTGTTTGGACCAATTGGTGGATTAACAAACTGAATCATGCCACCAGTAAGAGAGAAAGTAACCATTGCTGGTGATACTTCGAAAAGATGAGTGCCATTGGGAACAGAATTAGATACATCTCCTGAATTGCCATTAATTTTAATACGACCAGCAGTCATTTGAAATGAACCGGAAGCCAACTTTAATCGGCCATTCACTAAAAGCATACCATTGGATATTTGCAAAGAGCCATCACTAACTGCATTGGACTTATTTTCAAGACCAATCTGCAAGGTATCAGCTCGATTGATAATAAGTTGGCCATTTGCAGCTATATACAATGCACGAATGGTAGCATTACTATTCAACTGAATTAAATTACCCGTTTGAATTACCACACTATCACAATCGCCGGGAAGAATGCCTGCTTCCCAGATTGAAGGGCTAGTCCAATTTCCGGATGCAATTGATCTGCGAATACCATCCCGTGGAGCCGGACCCAATATGATATTCTGATTGATGGTACAACCATTAGCATCCTTAATGAAAAGGGAATAAGTGTTTGGAATCAATTTATCAATGGTACGGATTGAATCCTGATTGTTCCAGATGTAAGTGTAAGGTACAGCACCATTAAAGGCGGTAGCAGTTAGTACGCCGGATGCGTCAGTAGCACAGGAGACCCGTATAGAATCAACCCGTACTTGTAATGATGAAGGCAGACTACTTACCGGAAAGTTAACCTGTTTTGAGCAACCGCCAAGGTCTGTAACAGTAAATTCATAATCACCAGCTTTTAAACCAGTAAAAACATTGGAAAGATTATCAATGCTATCCTTAAACGAAAAAGTATAAGGCAGTGTTCCTCCGGTGGAAAAAAGTTTTATTTCACCATTAGAAGCGGTACAATTCGCACCCTTGGAAGATGCCGTAATATTTATATCGGAGTTTACCAGAAAAGCAATACTCACAGTATCAATACAATCACCAATCTGTGCTATATGTTGCACTACATAATAACCCGGTGTAGTAAAAGTGAAATTTTGCGTAGCTGCTGTCCCTAAATTATTATTGTTTACTCTCCACTTAACCAATGCGCCATTCGTTGCCTGACTATTAAAATTAGCAGTTTGACCTATACAGTAACCTTCCTGATTCGAATTAAAAAGTGCTGATACTGTACATTCATCACTTGCTGCCATAGTAACCACACCTGTAAGACTACAAAGTTCGGTAGATTGAATAGTATAGACATGAGAAGTTTGGCCGCTAATAAATGAACCGCTTGTAAATGGCTGAATGGTGGTTGGGAAAAATGTAGATGTACCCGTTAATGGCTCTAACTGAAATACAGTGTCCGTTATTTGATCACATCGGGTTCCTTTTAAAAAATCTGTTCGATAATTGGCTAATACATTGCTGGACAAAGCCGCAGTATTTCCCGGTCTATTTACAGTAATCCCACCAATCCCCATATTATATTCTGCAAATTGATTATGGTTTCCATAAAGTGGCCTGTCGAGACCGGAAAAATGAACCCTTTTTGAACCAACAAAACCTAACGATGATGTAGTTTCAGTAAACAGCCCATTAGAAGAAAACATATAATTACCATTGGGCAATTGATATAAGATATTTCCGATACTTGCATGCTGAGCCATAGAATTCAATAGACCATTATTATTTCTGAGCTTAACAACCTTATTTCCACTGGTTAGAACCACAAATCCATTGTTATCAATAATGGCGAAATTGGGTTCGAAAAGAGTGCCATCTGCTGGGCGAATAATTGTTGACCACTCTAAAGTACCTTGTCCAGTAATTTTGATAACATACCCTACCGGATTTGCAAAACTTTGATTGGCAGCCCTGCCAAATAAGAGTACGCCACCATCTTCACTGGAAGCAATGTTTCGGCTTAGTATATTGGTACACAAACCTGGCGGGCAGTCATATACTTTTAATTCAAATTGTTTCTCCCATTCAACATCAAGGGCATTATTTACTTTAACCATATTATACTTGCCATTCACCCCGCTATTTGTACCGTGGCCGATATAGCCTCCCGCAACTTTCACAAAATCACTGATACCGGGAAAACTTTTTTGACGAATAATTTGTCCATCACTCGTATTTACTTCCATTAGTCCATACCCGATTGAATTTTGAGCATTTTGAAAAGTGTAGCCGTGAATCATTAATGTATTTTGCCCGGTTAAATACAAGTTAAACGTTGATGCAAACAAGCCTGCTCCAGGCCTGATTCTGCGCACCCAAACTACTCTTCCTTGTTGGTCAATCTTACCATAAAGCCCCATATCTCTTACGGTAGCACTTCCACTAACGATGGTATCCTTTCTGCCTGCACCGGTAAAATAATAACCACTGTTATCAGGAGTTGGGATTACATAATGGAATCTGACCAACTCACCCGGAACAGAATAATACCGTGCAAAGAGATTTTCATCCTTCGCAGAATCCTGGTTTACCATAACAACAGCCTTGCATACCTGTGCACTACCACAGGCATTAAAGGCAGTAAGACAGACTGTATAAATGCCCGGACTTGAATAGCGGTGTACAGGACTATGGCTTATACTTGTATTACCATCACCAAATGCCCATTTATACGTAGTACTATTTGATGAAGTATTGCCAAAAACTACTCCGCTTTTTCCAATAGAAAAATCAAAACTTGCAGTTGGAGACGCGGAAGACACAGGAACCAAATCAACTACCTGTGTGCCGGTACAACCCTTACTATCTTTAACGATGCAGGTATATCTGCCGGGACCAAGATTATTAAAGCCCGGGTTAGGAGAAAAGGTTGCACCCCCATTGATGCTATACTGAAAGGGTGCCTGCCCGCCTGAAGCTTGAATAGTTATGCTGCCAGTACTTAAGCCGCAGCCCGGATTGACAACCATTGGACTTAAGGTGATAGGCGAACAATTGGTAATCGTAAAGGGAATGGCTGCTATATTGTTCGCTTCGTCTGATTCGGAAATTTCATTATTGGCATCGGCATATAGTAATAAATAATAGTTACCGGGAAGGGTATTGGCAGGTAAAACGATTTCTTTATTATTTAAAGTAAAACTTGATTGCGGACTCAATGAATTTAACCTAAGAGAATCAAGATTTTTAGCACCTGAATTGATTAGGCTGGCTGAACTAAGTATAAAATTCAATTGTGACCTGTTTGAAGGCAGTTGACTTGCGTTATAAAGACTTGCATTTATGGAAAGTACCGTCTTGCCCGCAAAGCTGCTTACAGTAATTGCGTAAGAATTCCATAGCAAATCAACGTTAAGATTATCTTTTCTAATTACATAAGAAACTCGATTATCATTTAGTGAGTATTTGAAGACCTGAAGGTGATTGCTATCATTAACACCCTCCAATCTGCCTAAGTTATCATAATTAAGTACAGATTTATACTGTGAAAAAGAATTTAAACTGCCCCAAATACAACCAATTAAAAATAATATAACCTTTGTACTCATAATAATTATATATTATAAACCAAAAAGAAGTTTTCAAACTACATCTGTGTATTTTAAATAAATTAGATATTTACCTTATTCATACTTTCTTAAATCAATTATAATTTTCATTTTAAGTATATCAAATAATTTATGAATTTAGCTTATAAAAATCCTTAATCCCTTATTTCCCAAATAGTTTGAATTTGAAGTTGAGAGAAGAAGAACTCGTTTGAGGATAAGGACTCAATAAATTTTGTTGTATACTTATTCATATTCTTTATATCATCGGAATCAATTTTATTCCAATCTTTAACTATCAAATTTAAATTATCTAATAATTTCTCAAATTTCCTTTTTTCTGAATCAGGGGTTCCTGTGGCATTAATTTGTTGCTCTATATTAGAGATTATAGAACTACTATTTATAGATATTGACTCAACGTCTTCATAATTACTAACTATA
Source organism: Chitinophagaceae bacterium (assembly GCA_041740575.1). Lineage (GTDB taxonomy): Bacteria > Bacteroidota > Bacteroidia > Chitinophagales > Chitinophagaceae > Phnomibacter. The sequence goes on from JBGSLS010000033.1 coordinate 171,527, forward strand.
TTGTTTAATATATTAATTTGAGCTTGAGCAGAATTTGAACTACCAGTACCAATCGGGCTATCATTGGTTGCCTTACCAAAAGCTTGAACGTTCCCAAACTTATTCGCATTTGATATTGCTCTATTAAGCCTCCGTTTTTGCCTAGCTGTTATCAACCCTGTTGGATCAATGCCCATAATCGAATTATTATTTGCATATGAAAATAAATTCTCATCCCAAACCGGATCCTCACCTAAGAACCTACCCTTGAGCGGGTTATAATACCTTGCACGCATAAAATACAAAGTACTGTCCTCAAACTGCACCCCATATTTCCCTACGTATCTGTACACATTCGTAAAGGGTCCTTCCTGTGCATTAAGCATTTCACCAAAAGGTCCATATTTGTATTTGTGGGTAACCTGCTGTGTTGCATTGGTTATGGCTACAGTACTGCCACGATAATCATAATGGTAATAATGTGGAGCACCTTTCGATGCATTCAACCTGCATACCAACCCAAGCCCGTGGATGTAATAGGCTACGGCATTTCCATTCAGATCAGTTTCCATCAGTACATTACTGCCACCCAAAATATCCAATACATACCGGGTATTATTGTTCTTTCGCCTGTTTTCCAATCCATCATATTCAGCATTAATTACCGGAGATGTGCTTGTAATCAAATTATCGCGTTTATCATAACTATACGTACTGTTCCAATCGCCACTTGCAGATGTATTATTTCCATTATCATCATAAGTGAATTGTGTAGAACCACTTGTAACCATCCTGTTGGCGGCATCATGCGTGTACGCAATCGCTTTAGCAGGCAATACCGGAACAGTTAAGCCATCCGGGTAACGCTCCCTTTCCTCCAAATGATTTCCTATATTATCTAATTTAAATCCATAAGCAGCAATAACCGTATTGTTGCCACGCAAATTGGCCATACTGTCTAATCTGCCTAAATTATCGTACCGGTAAACCATTTTGGTACTATTACCATTGGTTTGCGTGCTTAGCCTTCCATCTTTCAGGTAGGAATAACTTGCATAGGTTGCATTATTCTGCGTATTAAACACCCTGATGAGCCTGTCAAGATTATCATAGCTATAGCCTACCTTGAAGCCATCAGGATAAGTGATTGCCGTTATATTACTATTAGCGTCATAATCATACTTTACTCCCTGACTACCATTTGCAGCATAATCATTATACTTAATTTGTTTTACGCGCTTTAATCCATCATATTCATAGGTTATAACCTTTCCATTCTCTTTATGGGTAATGGTTTTAATATTTTTTTCACTGTCATAGGTAAATGCAGCATATCCATCATCTTTTACAGTACCATCAGCATTATATACATGGGTAAATACATCGCCCCGCTGATTGGTAAAAGTTTTCAGGGATCCGTCTTCATTATAAACATATTGCTTTTTAAACCCTGCAAAACCATACTCAACCACCTGATCCAAATCATTGTAGGTTAAGCTTGTTATTCCACCCATTGAGTTGGTAATGGCAGTAAGGTTATCATTAGCATCATACCCATAGGTAACAGCCTGATGTATATTTTCCGGATCTCTAATAGTCCGCTTCGTTAAATCATTTGCTTCATACTCCATCCGTGTCTTTATGCCATTCAGATCAGTTGATTCAAGTAACCTGCTCCAAACATCATACGATGCACTACTTGAAATGGAACCCATCAGGCTACTTAAAATAATGTTACCATAATCATCATAAGTAAATTGGCTATATATTCCCTCGGGACTTGTAATTTTCTTAACCTTACCATTGGTTAGCACTTCAAAATTTGTACTGTTTCCTGCTGCATCAGTTATGCGGGTCAGGTTGCCATTGGTATAAGCAAATGTGGTGGTATTGCTTCTTCCATTGGTATGCGATGCAATATCATTCAAGGCTGTATAGGTAAATGTTTCAGTAATAGGTGTAATGCCGTTCCCGCCTTTTGTAACACTCAAGACATTTCCCTTTGCGTCGTAATTCATTCCCGCATTTACACCATTCAATAAATTATTTAGTTGAACGGGCTTGTTCTTTTGTACCGGATCATAATCAATATTTAAAGCATCAGTTGGCGTTACATACTTTCTCACATTTCCCAATTCATCAATATCTGTTTGTGTAGTAAGTGTTTGATTGTTTCTTGTGGTAGATACCGAACTGCTAATGAAGGCATTTGTATTGTTTGCATCATATTTAAAATCGGTATTTACAGTCGTTTTGTACTGCCCTAATAACTCTGTAGATGTAAGTTTTCTTTGGTGATATTTATTATCAATTATATTCCCCTTTGGCAATTGGATTCTTTTGAGCAAATGCGCTTGCGAAGGGTCTGTATAATCTTCATATGAATAGGTGGTCGAATTACCACGCAAGTCGCGATAACCGGCAAGATCCTCATTGTTGTTGCTATAGGTAAAAGCTACACTCCTTGTACTACCACCTGCATAGGCAGTAACATTTGTAATACGGTTGGTACCATTTATACCATAACCCAGTTGCAGGTACCTTCCGCCAGGTTCCGTAATTTTGCTAACCCTGTGTTTAATGAACACTACCGAGCCCTTTATTAATGGCGCACCCTTTTCCCAGGTAATAGATAATTTATTCTGGTTCCGATCCCTAATTTCAGTCATTCCCCAAAACTGTCTTCTCTCAACATCAAGCAGTGAGAAAGTATAGGTAACCTGATCTTTTGTTTTATATTGGAAATGATCGCCGCTTTTGGTTAACTGTGCGTAGATACCAATATTTTCAGGCGTAAATGCGCCATTCTCTTCTTTAAAATACATGGTGCTTCCATCTCCCCAAAATATTACATACCGCCTGTTGGCATCTTCATCATCAGCAGTTCGCCTGATATAACAGTTATAGTTATGGGTCCATCCCACACCAAGTGGTTGCTCGTGAAAAAAGCCTGATGGTAGTTCCGTTAAGGCGGAATTATAAGAATGAGCAAACACCAAAGGCAAAATGCCTGCAATACCAAAGCTTGTTTTGGTGTAACTATTGAAATTACCACTTTCAATGCCAGGCAAGCCTATACTTCTTGTATTGGTAATAAGGTTGGGGGTAAAGTAATCGGTTGCAGTGGGAACAGGATGCGGAATAATACTTTTATCTGCCAATTGACGTAATCTGCTCAACATTAACAGCGCATCCTTTCGCATTATTTCTTCATCGGGTCTAAAGGTAACCTGACTCCTGATAATACCCAATTGCAAGGCTTTATGGATGTATCCCCGCATCTCTGTAGAGGCTACTACATCATCAAAAACGCCTGACGGAAATGACACTTCATTAAGTGGCGTTGGTTTTATATTAAACGCTTCAAGTAAAACCTTAACCACAAACTGCCGCCTGATACTTCGCTTTGGATTAAAATAATCAAAATCCCTATCGAAAGGTGAGATTCCATCTAATTCAGTTGAGCCACTGCGCTTGTATTCAAGATACAACAAAGCTTTGGCCTCTCTGATGTAGTTAGCGCCACCCGGTGTTCCTGTCATAAGGTCTGGATAAATAGTTGGGAAATTATCTGCCGGAGTTGAAGGGCCGGCATCCTCGTGACTTGATGGTTTGAAAAGTGCCCTAAAAGTAATTTTTGCAAGCTCTTCGCGAAGTAGTTTATTATTAATTTGATTGGCAAACTGCTGCTTTCTTATTACGTTTTGTGCACACAAATAGCTGAAAGCATCAGCATACTCCTGATTCCATCCTTCTGTCGGCGGCGTACCTTCCCATTCTATGCATGTGAAATCAATATTATCCGTACCATCGTCAAACACTTTCGATATTTCCGATGCAGAAAGCGCCCTTTTATAAATTTTAATTTCATCAAGCCATCCTTTCAGATATTCTATACCACCATGTGCATCTCTGCCGGCTTCAAGTGGCTTTTTATCTGCTATTATATTACCTGTTTGATTTACCGAACCTACTAATTGCCCATTTACATAAAAGCTAACTTGCTGACCATTGTAGGTTACACCCACATGGTACCAAATATCATTTTTAAATGAATAAGGTACAGAGTGGTCAACATACCTGCCTTCTGTAGTCTTAAATCCAAAGAAAATCATTTCGTTATTATAGCCAAACCTATACTGAAAAGGATCCATGGACGGTTGATCTGTTTTGCACAGAATGCTATAGCCATGCTCTGCCTCTTCTGGCCTTATCCAGGAAGTAATGGTGATACCTTCTTTAGGCGATTCAAGCGAAACAGAAGATGGTATGGTTAAATAAGCATTGCTACCATCAAAATATAATGCTTTATTGGCACTCCCAACCCTGTCTGCACCAAATTGGGCTCCATTATTAACGGCATGGTTGGCATTACCGCTTTCATCGTTTGTATTACCGTTAAATGGATAATAGGCAATGAGTCCTGTTAAGAAATCAACATCCGCCGCATAGGTGCCCTTTAAAAAACTATCAACAACTATTCCGCTCCAATAGCCTGATTGTTTTCTAAACCGAACAGCAATTTCATGCATACCGCTATCAAGCAATGATGCATCCGTTTGAATATCTGTTTGCAACGGATCAGCAACGGTTATGGTTTTTGCAAGATTAACCTTCCCATCAAACCAGTATTGCATTTCGGTACCTTCTGCGGTGGCAGTGCTTTTAAGGAAATGAGTAGCCTTAATAGCACTCCAAATTCCACCATTTGTACGGAACCGCGTATAGAGAGTATGCGTTCCAAGGGGAAGAATAGTAGTGCTGATTAGCTGATCAATACCGGCTAAACTTTGCAAAGGAATATTCTTCTTTTGATCGAACTCATTATTGAACCAATACTCCATCTCCGTAGCACCATTGGCCACAGATGCTTTAAGAAATGAGCTACTTGTAATACCACTCCATAATTGACCGGCGAGCCTGAACCTGACATACAAAGTATGCGAACCCATAGGCAGCGTATTTGTATTTACACTCAGGTCTGCATTCCCAGGATTTGAAACATTTACATTCTGACGTGCATTAAAGTCATCGTTAAACCAATACTCCATTTGATTTAGCTGACCACCCGAACCTATATGAATAAATGGCTTGGAAACAATAGCACTTCTTTTGCCCGAACCATTTGAAAAATAAAAGTAAGCAATATGACTGCCTGTAGTCAATGAAGTTACCGGTAATTGTACATCTACTGTGTTACTTCCACTTACCGTATTGATAGTACCGTTATCAAACCAATAATGAAGGGTTAAAGTTGATAATGGCGTGGGATCCGTTGTTTCAAATATATCGATGTTTTTAAAATCCACAGTTGGGCTACCAAAAGACATATGTTTGGAAGAAAATACAACATCCGTTGGCTGCCCCTTGGCCATGTATAGGAATAATATGGCACTCAGGCATACTAAAATTCGCAGAAGATATATTCTTATTTTCGCCATAGGTATGTGCATGATTTCTTTATCGGAATCTTTATCCTTTTCTCAAAAAAATTAGAGAACAACACTAATGCCGTCAATTATTTATTGGGTTACATTGAACCGTACCCTAAGGGCGCCATTTGCTCCGGTTTGTCCATCAATGATCATTGTATTTATGTGGGGGGCAGGTGGCAAAGCGCCATGGATGTAAGGTGATGAGCCCGAAAAGATACCTACATTCAATCCATTTACTACTTTGTAATAATCTCGCTCGTACGAAAAAACTGAAGTGATTTCTTTATTAAATAATATTTGTGAAGTTTGATTAAAATGGCAATTAATAAAAAATGGAGAAACATCATACCCGGCACCATCAAAAGAGAAAGCACAATTAGAAAAGGTAGAAAGACCGTTTTGAGTAAGCCCACCACCCCTCATAAAAATGCATCCGATATAATTATTTATTCCGACACCATTGTCAGATGTTTCGCCCGTTTCAAGAAATATACAATTTGAAATAATGGCACCTTTACCAAAATGTAAGCCTCCACTGAAAATACAATTTGAGACTGTTATATTAAATAATCGGTCATCATTATAGTCAACATAAATAGTGTTCCTGATTACATTCTGGCGGAAATTCCCTCCATTTAATGTTGCAGCTTGAGTTACCCGTACCCAATCCAAACTACTACGATAAACATTAATGTTCTGAAGGTTTCCTTCATTTATAATCACACCATATCCCGATAGGAAATGAATACCATCCACAGTTGAACCGTCTGCACCTGAATTGAAATAAATATTTCCAACAATATTCGTAATGCCGGTAACCTGATTCGTATCGGGATAATGACCAACTCCAATCAGAGTAAGTTTTTTTGCTATGGTAACTTCACCGGCAAATGATCCTCCCGGTATGTAAATAATATCATTGTTATTCGCGACCTCAATGGCTTCTGCCAATGTGTATCTTAAAGTGGTAGTTGCTCCATTAGAAGAAACCACTGCAATAGGATTAGCTTGCCCAAATGACAATGTACTAACAAGTGAAATAAACAAATAAAAAATTATACGCATAGATGTATTTTTATATGAAATTATAGTTGAGTTGCATTCTTTATAATAATCCCCCTCACCAAACCCCCAAATCCCCGCACGAAACCCCAAAAGCCTATTTTTTTTAATCGTCAGGCAAATATATTTCACCCCCATTTTTTGGTATATTTTCAAATATAATTGAAAAAAAACCGGTAAATTTGCTATTCTATCTGAAAATTTTATGATTTTACGTAATTTACAGGATGTAATCCGAAAAAGAATCGGAAGCAAAAAGGTAGTTATTTTATTGGGGGCAAGGCAAACCGGTAAGACCACTTTACTTAAAAATATGATTACACCGGCAGACAATGCGGTGTGGCTGAATGCTGACAATGCCACTGTACAAGCCATTTTTGAAAACTTTACAGTGGCAGGTTTTACATCATTTACTGGTAATTGCAACATTGTAATTATTGATGAAGCGCAACAATTAAAAGACATTGGAAAAAACATAAAACAAATTTATGACAGTGGCATAACTATGCAGGTAATTGCCACCGGTTCTTCGGCTTTTGAGCTGCGGAATAAAACAAATGAACCGCTTACTGGTAGAAAATGGGAGTATCATTTGTATCCAATCTGTTTTGATGAACTTTCAAAACATACTTCTATACCTGCCGAGGTTGAGCAACTAGAACGCAGGCTTTTATTTGGATGCTACCCCGATATAGTGGAAAATGCAGGTGACGAAAAAGAAAGGCTACAGATACTTACTGACAGTTATCTGTACAAAGATGTATTGATGTGGCAGGGAATACTAAAGCCAGAAAAGATCATACAATTACTGAAGGTGTTGGCGCTTCAAATGGGTAGCGAAGTAAACTACAATGAACTTGGTAAACAGCTGCAACTGAGCAACGACACCATTGAAAAATACATAACCATTTTGGAACAGGCATTTGTAATTTTCAGAATGCCTAGTTATAGTACCAACTTAAAAAAAGAATTGACAAAGGGAAAGAAAATTTACTTTTTTGACAATGGCATACGCAATGCGCTCATCAGCGATTATCGCCCAGTAGCGGTGAGGCAGGATATTGGGGCGCTTTGGGAAAATTATATTATCAGTGAGCTTTGGAAAAAAAATGAATACCAATTGGAATATGGTACCTTTTACTTTTGGCGAACAGCCGACCAACAGGAAATAGACCTTATAATCGAAAAAAATGGTATGTTATTTACTTCCGAAATAAAATGGAACCCAAAGGCAAAAGCCAAACTGAGCAAGACATTCAGCAATCATTACCCTAACCACCAATTTGAGGTCATCCATAAGGAAAACTATTGGCAATTCTTAACCTGAAGAGGATGGCATCAAACTTCTACCTCTATAAAGTTACACTTACATTACGTTCATGCTGCACAACAGCGCCATCCGTAAACCTGATCCTATAATAGTAAATTCCAAGGGGCACATCCATACCATTCCATCGGGCATCCCAACCTTTCAATTGCACATAATTAGGCAGTGTATGTATCCTTATATTTATTTCGGTTTAATTATCCTGTAGATTCAAAGAGCTCCCTCACCAAACCCCCAAATCCCCGCACGAAACCCCCACATCATATCCCAATCTCCCCTTATTTTTATCCTGTGAACTTCCGCTTCATCATATTATTATTATTAACTACTTTAAAAGTGCAGGCTCAACTGCCCGGCGGCTATGCCCAATCTTATAATCTTTCGCAGCATAAAAAGGTAGCAGGTAGTTATTGGGCTGATATTAATCAGGCAAAGGATGGCAGCATTATTGCAAAACCTTATTCGGGAGATTTTACACAGCTTAGTGCAACGGAAATACGACCCATCTTTTGGGGAAGCACGCTGAATGGGCTCAATTATGCTCAGATATTTGGTTACGGGAGCGATGGAATCCGCTTCTTTGGTACACCGGGAAATGTTTTACGCTTAATTAAGGATAGCATCCAAAAGCAGGACATAGAACCTATAATTAATTTCGATTATGTTTTATGTCTTGACAAAGGTTACCTGATGAGTTTCGTTGCAGGAAAATCTGCCAATACGATGTATTTTGATGGAAAGAAGGTTTTTATTATTAAGCCACCATCAGCCATTGCAGAAACGGTTGTTGACTCAACGGTAATAAGCCGTGATTTAATTTCGGGCAAAGGTTCTATCGGTTACAAAACAATCAATGGCCATTTACTAACCTATCAATTCAATGAATCTACGCTTACACAAACCCCTTTGGCTACTTATTTCAATGCGGGTGCGTGTGCTTTAGCATATACCCTTGGCAGTGACAGTATCGTGGTTAATTCTCCCACAGCAGGTTCACAAATAGTAAAGTCAAACTCAGGCAAGCCGCAGAAAGGATATTTTGAATTCCTTTTAATTGGCAATCAGCCTACATCGGGCATCCTTAAAAAAAATGGTGAATTTTTCATCAGGGATATCCCAAAAACTAGATACAAAAACATTCGCATTTTGACTGGCTCCCACCCGCAGTCTGTAATAAGGGATAAATTTTACAATAGCTATTACATTGGTAATGCCAACGACCTGCTGCGTATTTTCCCCCATATTGTTCAATTCCCGAGACTTTTTAATAATGCCAACAGCCATTCCATCAACACACTGGCACAAGCATCAAATGGTACCATTTTCACAGGAAGCTATTCCACCGGTTTAGCATCTATAACAGCCGATGGAATTAGCAGTATTTCTACCACCATGAAGTTTCTGAATGGTGGAACCTGTATTGGCAATGAGCTGCTTTTTTTCAGCGAAAATCCCAGCAGCTTTTGGAAATATAGTGAACACAAAGGCTTCCAATCGCTGTTGCGGGATCATACTGGCTTTTACCTTACCCCAACCAGGGATAAAAACAACATTATGGCGGGGCTGGCAGGCGATAGCAGTTTTGGCTTGTTGTCGGCAACCTACCTTTCGGCAGGCAGCTTAAACTTGAGAAAAATTGGCCCGAAACAAGGTATACGCACCCTTAATGTGGTTACCCTTACCGAAGACCTGCAAGGCCGCATCTTCTTTGGCCGTACAAGCCAGGGTTGGGGTGTATATGATCCCCAAACCAACAAAGCCGAAACCTTTCTGATGCAGGAACAGCAAACCCGTTTTGGTGCAATGAGCAGCTTGTGCGATGTTAAAGGATTTGTATGGATGGGGGGCGGTAAAGGGTTGTGGGTTGTGGATGCGGGCAAAAAAGGACACATTACCGCGGGCGATGCCAAGCGCCTCGAACATCCGCTGTTACCGGATGGAATTACCGTTTCGTCAATGGCCTTGTGGAACAATTATCTGGTAGCTGGTGCCGGGCGCAACTTGCTGTTGATAGACCTGAAAAGTTTTTACAAAAACCCGGAGAAAACTATCATAAGGTACCTCAATCCGGAAGAAACTTCGTTTACTGCTGACTGCGAGCAAAACACCATGCTCGTTGACCACCGCGATAGCAGCCTATGGATGGCCACAACCGACAACCTTTACCAGGTTGACCTGAAAACATGGCTGAAACAACCCGCTTATACCATCAACCCCACATTGACGATTAATGTTGGCGAAAATAAATACAATATCGCAGCCGGCCAATCGCTCACGCTTTCTCCTACACAAAACAGCCTCCACTTTGAAGTTGCCTATCAATCACTGGATAATATGCCACGTTATCTGCAAACGGCATTTACCAGTAAGGAAGATTCGCTCGCATGGAGCGATGCTGCCACCGTCAATTCATTTCCTTTTCTCAATCTGCGAAGTGGCAAGTACACTTTCCATCTCCGCATCCTCCAATCCGACGGCACCATCACCACCCACACCTTTCCTATTACCATCCGCCGCTTCCTCTGGCAGCAATGGTGGTTTTGGTTGTTAATTTCAAGCGTTATAATTGGCGTTTCCTTTTACCTGTTTTACCTGCATAACCAAAAACAACTGGCGGTTGCCGAAGCAAAGCGGGTAAAAGCCGAAGCCGAAGCCCTTCGCAGCGAACAGCAACGGCAGCTAACTTCCATGCAGATAAAAAGCCTGAGTACGCAATTCAGACCGCATTTTATTTTGAACGCGCTTAATACGGTTGGCGCGCAGTTGTACGACAAACCCGAAGTGGATGCCGTACTTGGCCAATTAGGTGAAAGTATCGGTATCATTTTCAAAAATGCGCAATCGGGGGCCATTGCCCACCCGCTTGCGCAGGAATGGCGGCTTGTATTGAGTGTCATCAATATTAAACAACTCGAATTAAAAAATACGGTAACCGTTCATATGGATGTGCCGGAATTTTTGCTAAACAACCCAACTATTCAGGTTCCCATGGGCATTTTGCAAATACCGGTTGAAAATGCGCTCGTGCATGGCCTGCGCAATAAAGAAACCGGGTCCAAAGATCTTTGGATAACAGCGACCCAATTCCATGAAGTAGAACTTTGTGTAACCGTACTCGACAATGGCATTGGTCGCAAAGCCGCAGCAGCCATGGGCAATTACCGCAGCAATGGTGTGGGTTCCCGCAATATGCAATCCATCCTGGATTTGCTAAACCCGTTAAACGAAAAACCCATTACCATTTTGTACCGGGATGAACCCCTTGATGAAAATGGAAAAAAGATGGGCACGGAAGTGAAAATTTGTATCCCCGAAAACTACCAATATGAACGCTGAAACCAACCACCCAAAAAAACTGAAATATATTGTGGTGGAAGATATTCCCGATGTGGCCAAACGGTTGCAACACGAAATGCAATCCTTTGCCAACTGGACCTGTGCGGGCCATGCCGTAAGCATCCGCGAAGCGAAAAATCTTGTACAAACACATTTACCCCAACTCATTTTTTGCGATTGGGACCTTGTGGGCGGCTCCGGTTTTGAAGTTTTGCAATTTGTGCAACAGCAAAACAATTATCAGCCGTTCATTATCTTCAATACCGGGTTCCAGAGCGATCATCCCGAGATTTCGGAAGAACTGATCAATACGTATAAAGTAGATGCATTTATCAATAAGCCTTACTGGCAAAAATTGCTGGAACAATTGCCTGCGCTATTAACCCGGGCTGAATTGAAAGCGACATCGAATGAAGTGGTACCACTCGTTTGGCTTAAAGCAGAAAATGGCCAACGGCACCGGGTTGACGTTAAGCGCATTACATCGATTGTGCAATGCCCCGAAAACCCACGTAACAAACTCGTGTACCTGTGGGGACATCCGCAACCGGTTGGCTGTACACTAACCTGGAAAGAAGCATCCGACTTGATGGAACAAAGCGGAGAACCTGTTTTTGCTGTAAACCGCCGTTATGCCATCATTAGCAAAACCCATGTTCACCGCTTTCAATCACCTTATGTATGGGTGGGTAATCCGCAATTGAAATTAGAAGTAGTTAAGGAGAATATCAGGGAGTTTGAAAAGTGGATGGAAGGGTGATGTTACCCTTACTCCTTTCCCACAAACCGCTCAAAAAACGCACAGGTCCATAACATCTGATCATTCGACAAGAAAATAACTTCAATCCGGCATAAAAATCCGAAATTTGATAAAACAAAAATCATGGAGCCAATTTTCATCATTCCGGATAAAGCCCGCTTTCAGGTACAAGTTACCATCCCAAAACAATGGATAGGTACCAAATTAAAAATTGATATCCAGTTTAAACCCGTTGGGGATCAAGAAATTCCAAATGGAAAACCAAACCAAATACTGGCCAGTGATATTTTCGAAGATTGTTCAGTGGATCTTTCAGCGTTTACGTTTAACAGGCAGGAAGCAAATGAATATAACTAATCGCATTGCCATAGATACAAATGTTCTTGTTTACGTGCTAGATAAAGAAGATAGCCAAAAAAAGAAAATTGCCAATCAACTTATTAACTTACATCCTGCCATTTCTACACAAGTAGTTTCAGAATTTATTAATACCGCCAGAAGATTATTACCTATTTCAAAACAACAGGTTATTTTAAAATGCAATCAATTGTTCAAACTTTGTAACATAATCCCTGTTAGTCAAAAATGCCTTGAACTTGCCGAAAATTTAATCCATAAATACGACTTCCAGATTTTTGATGCCATTATTGTGGCAACGGCATTGGAAAATGATTTCCAAATTTTATATAGTGAAGATATGCATGATGAATTGTTGGTAATGGATCAGTTAAGGATTATTAATCCATTTTCTGAAGGAAATTGAGAAACTACTCCCCTCCCACAAACCTTTCAAAAAACTCCCATGTCCGCAACATCTGATCAATCCTTTGCCGGTTATTGCCACTGCGGGTTAATTCATGCGTACCACCGGGGTGGCGCACATACTCCACCGGGCGGCCAAGTACTTTCAGGCTTTTGTAATATTGCTCGCTTTGAATTACGCCGGTACGGAGGTCCTGTTCGCCATGAAAGATGATGAGTGGCGTTACCACATTTTGTACATAGTTGATGGGTGATTCGCGTTCGAGGGTGGCATAAGTGGCTTTTTCCCACGGATAGCCATCAAAATAATTGGGTACAAGCCGCCATGCATTGCCTTCGCCGAAAAAGGTACGGAGGTCGTACACACCACGTTGGGCGCAGGCGGCGGCAAAGCGCTTATCGTGGCCGAGAATATAAGCTACCAAATAGCCCGCATAGGAACCACCGGTTACCATCAGTTTGCTGGTATCGGCCCAGCCTTCGGCTACCGTTTTATCCAGTGCGGTAAGTACATCGCGCATGGGACCGTTGCCCCAGTCGTTGCGGTTGCTGCGTACAAATGCTTCGCCGTAACCGCCACTGCCGCGCGGGTTGCAGTACACCACCCCATAACCTTTGCTGCAGAAGTACTGAAACTCATGCCACATGCTGTTTTCGCCGGGGCCCCACATGGCAGTGGGCCCGCCATGAATTTCAAGCAGCAACGGAATTTTTTTACCGGGCGCATAGTTGGCTGGTTTCATTACCCAATATTCTATTTCCTGCCCGAGTTCATTCTTAAATACATGTTTTTCGGGGATGCTCAATTTCTTTTCTTTCACCCAACTATTGTTGGTACTTACCTGCTTTACATTCTTCAGTTCCGCATCACTTACATACAGTTCATTTAAGTTGCTAACCGAATGCTTTGCAAACACCAACGTACCCGACTTGACGTCGAAGCTATTTATGCCTTCATCAAAACTGCTTAACCGGGTTAGTTGCTTTCCTTGCATATCGTAACGATGCAAAACTGTTCCGCCATTGGATTGCGCGGTGAAATACAAAAACCGGTCATCTGCCGTCCAGGTGAGATTTCCTTTATTGCGGTCAAGGTCAATTTTTACAGCATTGCTATTCCCTTGCATGGGGCTTACATACAACTCGGGAATACTTACAAAACTCGTTTTACCTTTTTGGTAAGCCAGCCATTTTCCCGATTCCGACAGCGCAGCGCCCGAATATACATAACCCGAATCGCCCATAAGCATCTTCAGATTGGCACCCAGGGTATCAATGGTAAAAATGGCGCGTTCCAGTGTGCGGTCGGGGTGTTTATCTGCATACAGGGCACGTTCCACCAACATCCTTGGCGTGCCGGGTAAAAACTGCGGGTTGGCATAAGAAACAAAGCCGCTGGTGACTGCCCTTGGCTTTGCACCGGGTGTAGCTGCCATCAGGTACACATGGTTCACACTCATATCGCTGCTCGTTACCGCTTCCTGCTGAAAGTTAAGTTTATCGATCACTTTGGCTTTTTTATCCACCTCATTTTTATACAAATAGGCACGCACTTCTTCAGGTGTTCCATCTGCATTTGGTTTGGCTGAACTATTGCGCATAAAATCGTTGGAAAGCCCTGGCTTTTCCATAGGAAATGCAGGCAATGCTTTGCCCGGATTCAATACTGAATCATTCACATAATTGCGCAAGGGCATACTGTTGCTAAAGGCAATCCATTTACCATCGGGACTCCAAACAGGGTTGGATGCGCCACCCGGCATTTTAGTAAGCTGCACAGGCTCGCCGCCTTGCAATGTGGCTAAAAAAAGTTGTGGTGTATTCTCTACGGCGCGTACAAAAAGCAGTTTGCTCCCATCGGGGCTCCATGCAGGTTGCGATGCGCCTTCCGCCGCGGTGGTAAACTGCATCTGGGCCATACTACCTGTTGTTTGGGCAAGCCACAATTGGGTTTGATAACGGTATTCACCGGCATTTTTTTCATCGGTTATAATGGAAGTAAGTTCATAAGCTGCTTTGGATCCATCTGGCGTAAGTACTACACGGCCAATAGTTTTCAGCTCCAGCAAATCGGTCACCTTTACAGGTACATTACCATTTTGCGCCCCTACGCCTATTGCTACACTGAACAGGTAAATACCAAGGAAATATTTCTTTATAACCATCCCGCTTATTTTTAGCCGTGAAGATAAAGGGCGTATGCTGATATTTACCGTAAAAAAATACCACCTTTGAAACCTGATATTCAGGAGTTAAAAAAGCTGAATCCATTTCACACATTAACCGGCCAACATGCATCCATACCTTTCCAGGTTCATTTTTTTTGCCTTTGTAATTTTTACATTACTACCGGCACAGGGCCAAAAAGTTATCCGTAAAGGAGTAGGTGCTCACACAGGTCAGAAAAAACCGCCAACCACCGAAAAATATGACCTATCCATTTACGAAAAGAAAACCTGGATAAGCCCTGAAGGTGACACACTCAGATACCGCATCCTGTTGCCGGAAAACTATGATACGTCAAAGCAATATCCGTTGGTGTTGTTTTTGCATGGCGCGGGCGAAAGGGGTAACGATAATGAAAAACAATTAACCCATGGTGCGGGGCTTTTTTTGAACCCCGAAAACCGAAAAAACTTTCCGGCCATTGTGGTATTTCCACAATGCGACAGCCTTAGTTATTGGAGTAATGTTATTATCGGTATAAACGACAGTACGAAAAAGCGTGAATTCAATTTCCAGGTAAATGGCGAACCAACCAAAGCAATGAACTTGTTGTTGCAATGGCTGCCCGATTTTGAGCAAAGCTATGGTATCACTGCATCGCAGCGGTATGTTATGGGTTTAAGTATGGGTGGTATGGGTACATTCGAAATCGTAAGCCGCAAACAAAAATATTTTGCAGCAGCCATTCCTATTTGCGGCGGTGCCAACCCCAAAACAGTCAGCACACTTACCAAAACGGCCTTTTGGATTTTTCACGGAATGAAAGATGATGTAGTGCCTTATCAATTCAGTGAAACGATGGTACTGGGTTTTCAGAGTATATATGTAGCAGAAGAAGTAAACTTTACGCTCTACCCCGAGGCCAACCATAATAGCTGGGACAAGGCTTTTGCAGAACCCGATTTATTACCCTGGCTATTCAGCATTAAAAGCAAACACAAATAATAAATGGCAACCAATCCAATTAAGAATATCATTTTCGATCTTGGCGGCGTATTGATTAACCTCGATTTTGAAAAAACTTTCCGGGCATTTGAAGAAATAGGCGTACAGGATTTTGCAAACTATTTTCAGCAGTCGCACAGCAACCCTTTATTTGCTCAATTGGAAAAAGGAGAAATAACACCTGCCATTTTTTATGAACAATTCAGGTTTGCCACTGGTGTGGATGCCACAGATTTTGCTATTGCCCATGCCTGGAATGCCATGCTACTCGATTTCAGGGATGAAAGCATGCAATACCTGAAGCAATTAGGCGGACAATTCCGTGTATTTCTGCTAAGTAATACGAATCAAATTCATCTCGAAGCTTTCCGCGAAATCTATTACAGGCAATTTGGCAATAATGATTTTGAAAATCATTTTGAAAAAGCCTGGTACTCGCATGAGTTGAAATTAAGAAAACCCGATATAGCATGTTTTTCCGCAGTAATGCAACATCATGCGCTTAATGGGGAAGAAACCCTGTTCGTTGATGATACGGCTATCCATATAGCCGGCGCAGAAAAAGCCGGGCTTGGTACCTTTCTGTTGGAAAAAGGAATGAAGATTGAATATGAGTTACCTCGCTACCTGGCATAAAAAAAGACACCCGTAAAACGAATGCCTTCTTTTTTTAAATTTGTCCGGGCGGAGGGACTCGAACCCCCATGCCTCGCGGCGTCAGATCCTAAGTCTGATATGTCTACCAATTTCACCACGCCCGGTAAAAATTGGGTGGCAAAGATAGGGGAGAATACCTTTACACTTACTGCTTAATAAACGCATTTTTGAAAAATGCAGTTGTATCTTTACAAAAAATACCCCATTACTTGAACCGATTTACACAAATAGCTATTACGTGGGTTGCCTTTGCAGCCATGTTTGCCATCAACGCGCTGGCCAATACTTTACCTATCAACGGCTTAAATACCGGTGATGTATCAGCGCTTTATCCAAATCTTTTTGTACCTGATGGGTTTACTTTTTCTATTTGGAGTATAATCTACCTTTGGTTGATAGTATTTACAGGCTATGCAACTAAGGTGCTTATCTGGTTACCAAAGATCGACCAACGGTACCAACGCATCGTTAGCATATTACCGCTTTTTTGGGTAACCTGTTTGCTGAATGCAAGCTGGATTATGGCATGGCATTACCTGTATATATGGGCAAGTCTTTTTATCATGTTGCTTTTCCTGGGCACATTAATATTATTATTTATTCGATTGGATAAACATAGGGCCCATCCCCGCAAGCGTGACCACCTGCTGGTGGAAGTACCATTCATTATTTATCTTGGCTGGATAAGTGTAGCCACCATTGCCAATACTACCGCGCTCTTGGTGCACCTCGGTTATAACGGTACTCCGTTTGGCGAAGCAACCTGGAGCATGGTGCTTATGATGATTGCTACCGGTTTAGGCCTATGGATGGCAGTTAAGAACCATCGGCCGGCCTACACGTTTGTTATTTGCTGGGCTTTGTGGGGTATTTACAGAAGTCAGCACATGGAAAACCCAACTATTGGTGTGGTAGCACTGGGTTTAATGGCAATAGGAATTGGATTCTCTCTGCGCGAATTACTTCGCCCTAAAGCAGGATATTTACCCGCTTAACCATTTCTATTTCCCCTTTATCACCCTTTTTATTTTTTCAAGGCAGCATTTTATAAACCTTTACTGTCTCACTATAAAACGTATTTTGCTATGTTAGGTCGTCTGCTCACCCAAATGCTATTTAAGCTTATTCCTGCCATACTGTAAGGCTCACAAGGCTAACAGTTGCAAGGGTATTATAAACCGGGATGTATTATTAGCCCTTTCTCCGGGGATTTCAACTGTTGAAATCCCTATTTTTATACCCATCATCACCATTCATCCTGTACGGAGGTTGAAATATCCGCTGTAGCCCTTAGTTTCGTAGATTATTGGTTCATCTTACCGAAGGTTTTATTCATGTCCTTTTTTGACATATCCATTCCCGGCGGGCTTGCCCGATTGCTTACATTACCAAGCGTAAATGCCAGGGATCAGCAATTACGTGTATTGCGAAAACTCCTCCAAAAAGCCATTCATACTGAGTTCGGGCAAAAGTTTGGTTTCGACAGTATTTTAATGACGAAACATATCGGCAAGGCTTTTCAACAAAAGGTTCCTTCGTATGATTATAATAAATTGTATAGCGAATTTTGGCATAAAACCCTCGATGGTGTTCCGGATGTATGCTGGCCCGGCCGCATAAAATATTTTGCGCTCAGCAGCGGCACAAGTGAAGCCGCAAGCAAATATATTCCTATTACCCGCGACCTTATAAAATCCAATACGATCACAAGCTTCAGGCATCTATTTACATTAGCGGGCTATCACGATCTTAATTATAAAGCCTTACCCAAGGGTTGGCTCATCCTGGGTGGCAGTACCACTTTACAAAAAAGTGCTACTTATTATGCAGGGGATTTAAGTGGTATTCAGCAAAAAAATATTCCTTTTTGGTTTCAGCGGCTTTATAAGCCCGGAAAAAAAATAGCGCAAGAGAAAGATTGGGGCCGCAAGCTGGATGAAATTGTAGAAAATGCCCCCGAATGGGATATAGGTTTTATTGTGGGGGTACCTGCATGGCTGCAATTGTGCATCGAAAAAATTATAGAACGATACCAACTCAATAATATCCATGAATTGTGGCCCAACCTGAGTTTTTATGTACATGGTGGTGTAGCGCTCGACCCCTATAAAAAAGGATTTGAAAAATTGCTGGGAAAGCCTATTACCTATATTGAAACCTACCTTGCCAGCGAAGGTTTTTTGGCCTACCAGGCAAGGCAAAAAGCACCAGGCATGCAGTTGGTACTTAATAATAATATCTTCTTTGAGTTTGTACCTTTTGACCATAAAAATTTTGATAGCGATGGTAATATGGTACCCAACCCCGAAGCATTAATGATTCATGAAGTACAGGAAGGAAAGGACTATGCATTACTGATAAGCACCAATGCCGGCACCTGGCGCTACCTGATAGGTGATACCATCCGGTTTGTAGATATTAAGCGGCACGAGATTATTATTACCGGCAGAACACGGCATTTTTTGAGTTTGGTTGGTGAACATCTCAGTGTTGAAAATATGAATTGCGCCATTAACAAAGTAAGCGAACAAATGGGCATTTCTATTCCGGAGTTTACGGTAGCAGGCATTCCCTACGGCACCTTTTTTGCCCACCAATGGTATATAGCCTGCGACGATAACGTTAATGAGGCCATTCTGAAAAAGCAGCTCGATGAAGCACTCAAAAATCTAAACGATGATTATGCAGTTGAAAGACAACATGCGCTGAAAGAAGTTTTTGTAAAAGTATTGCCTGAAGATATTTTCATGTCGTTTATGGCAAGTAAAGGTAAAATGGGCGGTCAGCATAAATTTCCACGTGTTATGAAAGGCCACGTGCTACAGGATTGGCAACAATTTATAGCATCCCATGAAGCAGGTGCTACACTTTCACACTAAAAATTATTTCTTTAACCCTTTCATACATTCCGGGTTTTTTAAATATGACAGGTATTATTCTTAAAGGCCTGGGGTTGGGATTGCTGCTATCGGTTTCGGTAGGGCCTGTTGTTTTTACGATTATAAAACTTAGTTTACGAAGTGGCCACAAGGCAGGATTTGCTTTTGCCGCCGGGGTTTCGGCGAGCGATATATTCCTTGTGCTTGCTGGTAATATGGCAGCAGAACTGGTAAGGGTGGCGCTCCATTTTGAAAATACGATTGGCCTGGTGGGTGCAGCCATTCTTTTTATTATGGGCGCCTGGTCCTTCTTTTTTAGAAAGGACCCAAAAATGGATAACAGCCCATTGGATAAAAGCCTTCGAAAACGAGATATGGCCAAGTATAGTATGCAGGGCTTTTTGGTGAATTCGCTTAACCCCGGAGCCATTTTCTTTTGGCTTACAACCTGCACTGCCTTTGCTTATCTCCCTTTTAAGGAGCGTATTATTCTTTTTGCAAGTTGCCTTTTTGTGGTAGTGGTGGCCGATATGCTCAAAGTAGTATTATCCGGTCAATTACGCAATTGGCTTACACCTCATACACTACACATTATTAACCGTGTTTCAGCCATCATACTCATGGGCTTTGGTATTGTAATTGCCACGAGTGTACTTTATAATTGGAATAGACTTTAGCTTGAAACCTGAACTAAGTTTTAATCTTAACCTTAATCTCAACCTTAATCTCCCACCCCCCATTCGCTTGCAAGCCAACACATTGAAGCCAGGGCGGCAGCACCCAATTCCAGTTCACGTTTATGCACCGCTTCAAACCGGTCGCTTGCTGCATGGTGATAATCAAAATATCGCTGACTATAAGGAATCATATTACTAACCATGGGTCCAAGCCTGCGCAAGGGTCCGATATCCGCACCCGGTCCACCATCGGGCATGTTCAACACCCAATATTGACGCAACAGGGGAAGCCAACTACGTACCCGCTCATTCTGCGTAGGCGTTCCACCCATGGTTATATACACCGGCGAAAAAGCACCCAAATCACTTTCAATGGCATACACATGTTTCTCCTTATTCTTTTCAGCTACGTTGGCATATTCCTGCGCACCTTTCAATCCATTTTCTTCGTTCATAAACATAACCGCCCTTATCGTACGCTGTGGTTTTAACCCAAGCTTTTTCATAGCACGGATCACTTCAATGCTTTGCACACAACCCGAACCATCATCGTGCGCGCCTTCAGCAAGATCCCAACTATCAAGGTGGCCACCCACCGTTATAATTTCTTCCGGAAATTTGGAGCCCCTTATCTCGCCAATAACATTAAAACTTAGCGCGTCCGGCATGTTTTGCGGTAATGCTTTTAAAAACAATTCAACGCCGTTGGGTTGGCTTTTTAATAAGTCCGAAAGCCATTCTGCATCTACGGTGCTGCAGGCAAAAGCAGGAATCGGAGCCACATCTTTATCATAACGCGTACCGCCGGTATGCGGGAAAGTATCGAGCGCATGGGTTACGCTGCGAATCATAACGGCAACAGCACCCAATCTTCCTGCTTCTGCAGGCCCACCCGAGCGAAAACGAACCGCATCACCATAACCGTTCTGAATCAGTTCGGGGCGCATTGCATAATTTATAAAAACGATTTTCCCTTTTACCTTTTCGGCGCCAAGGGCTTTCAACTCATCAAAATTATGCACCATTACCACCGGTGCTTTCAAGCCGCTTTCAGGAGTACCCACACTCATGCCAAGCAGGCAGGCGCGCAACCGTTGGTGCGTATTTCCATGATGGATGATAACTTGCTCTTTAGGACCACGCTCCCAATGCGGCACCATAACGGGTTGCAGGTAAACGGTATCTGCACCGGCTTCGCGCAGCATACGTGCGGTGGCTTCTACCGCTTTGGCAGCATTGCTGCTTCCACTAAGCCGCGGACCAATATCCTTACACAGAAAACGCAGGTTTTCATATGCATTACTATTTGTTAGCATATGCTCGCCTATACGCTGTAAAATCAACGTATCGTTTGCCTGCGCAATGGAAGTAGTTGCTATCATGAGCCCAACCCCACCTGCTATAACCGACCTGAATATTTTTTCCATAATTAAAATGCAAGCCGGCAAGATAGGGAGTAAAGCACTTTACAGATCATTTGCCTGCAATTTCATCAATGCTTTTTGCTAGCGCATGGTCCTTCTTGGTAACAATATCGCCTGCATCGTGGGTATTCAACCATATTTCAACCGTATTATATACGTTGGTCCACAAGGGATGGTGATCCTGCTTTTCGGCAGCTATGGCCACGCGAGTCATAAAGGCAAAAGCTTCGCTAAAATCTGCAAACTTGAATTTTCGGTATAATTTGTTATCGGCTTCCTTCCACATAATTATTATTTTTAAGAAGCTAAGATAGATGGGGTAAGGCATAAGCATATGTTATATCCCAATACAGAAAACCAAACGATGAGCTTTTTATTCACAAATCATTTGAACGTATAGCCCATTTGTTTGTATATTTAGTATCAAAAAATACATTTACCATGTTTCGGTTTTATGCTTTAGCCCTCACGTTAGTATTTATTACCGCTTTAGGTTACAGTCAGCCTATGCAGTCAACCTGGAATGTTGAAGAAGCTGGTTTTGTGTACCGTAATTTTGAAAACAAGACGGTGAAAATTGAAGGCCTACCCATGGTGATTGATGAAAAAATCGGGTATTTCGCATCGCGGCAATTAGATTTTGAAGTGCAGGGTCAAACTGCTAACCGCGGTATAATTAAAGGCTATGATGATGCAGGAAATTTACGATTTGATGGAAATTACCTGCGTAATGAATTGTATGGCCCGGCACGTACCATCCATACCAATGGAACCACACGCGACTCGGGTATGTTGGTAATGAACCTTCCCAATGGTGAATGGAAATTTTATAACCCTGATGGATCGGTAAAAAGCATTCGTAATTACGATGCTTTTATGTGGTGGAACATTCAGTGGTCCATTCAAACTGATAACCCTTTTTGGAATTGGTTTGCCATAAGCGATGTGTATAAAAAACAACCTTCCAGCTTTTATAATTTAGTACATGCCGCCGCCACCTTTAACGATAAATATTCCCCACCATTTTACTACTGTATTCAACATGGAAAAGTTATTAATTACCATCCCAATGGTGCAGTAGCAGATAGTATAACCTATTTCAAAGGAATCCCTGACGGGTTATGGATGGCCTATTACGACAATGGCGTATTAAAAGAAAAAGGCGCTTATAATGTGGGCGAAAAAATTGGTACCTGGAAAATGCAATATCCCTCCGGAAATTTGGCTTCGCTAAAAATATATCGTAAAGGAAATTTAATAGAATCCAAAGATTTTACAGATTGACAGGCGAAAGGAATAATACCAACCTTATAATACAAGGTGTTCTTTGTTCCTGATTTTTTCATTGGTTAATTCCACTACAAGCTGCACCGGTTCGAGCTTTCGCAATTCAGCACATAATGCTCCTATAAAACCATCTCCTGGAATTTCGCCTTTCAGCAGCCATAAAAAATCAATATGTTTTAGTTCAGGGAGCAGGTGTTTGCCATCATCATCATTTACATACAGCAGGTGCAGCAATTCCATATTGTCTTCGCGGCAGTGATACACCGGATATTCATAATTGCGCTTTTGCGAACGCATTTTTATTTCGCCATCCTGCTGATATTGAAAATGATAACCGAAAGCCCTGTTGATCATCCACACAAAACGGTGCGGTTCTGCAGGGCATTGTATACCTAACAAAATGGCATCTTCAAAAAATTCGATGGCCAGTTGGGAATTATCGACATAGAGTTTGGCCATATAAGCAACCAATTAAAATGTTATCGTAAACTCTTTCACGTCTGTACCGCGCTTAACTACCACGGTGGTGGTTTGCCCTTTTTCAAAACGATTAAGCGCTTGCATATACGTATCTACACCTGTAATCAGGTGTTCGCCCAATTGAAGAATTACATCATTCGTTTGTAAGCCTGCTTTTTGTGCCGCACGTCCGTCAATTACACCATCCGCTTTTACCCCGGTGCCGCTAAATGTATAGTCTGGCATAATACCCATGCTTACTTTAAATCCGCGGCCACCGCCCATACTTTGTTCGCGCGTTTTTGTAAAAGCAAGTTGCGCATCAACAGGTGCACGGTCAATGATGCCGCCGATGTATTGCACAATTTTGACGATGCCGTCATAATTAATTTTATCTGCATCATCGCCTGGCTTGTGGTAATCGGTATGCAGCCCGGTAAAAAAGAATAACACGGGAATATTTTTGCGGTAAAACGATGTGTGATCGCTTGGGCCTGTTCCGCTGCTGTCAATTTTAAAAGTAAAATCAGGTGTAGGCACTAATAACTGCGACCACATGGGCGATGTTCCTATGCCACCAACGGTGAGCGCCTTGCTGCTGTCGTTCAGCCTTCCTACCATATCCATATTCACCATAAACGATACTTTCGAAATATCAACAGTGGGGTTTTCAGTAAAATATTTGCTACCATATAACCCCAGTTCTTCGCCGCTAAAATGCAGGAACAGGTAATTAAAACGCTTATCCCCTTTTTCTTTTAGCATGCGTGCTAATTCCAGCAAAGCTGCTGTTCCACTCGCATTATCATCGGCGCCGTTATGTATGGCTATTTCACCTGTATGGCGGCTATTGGCATCTTCACCATAACCAAGATGATCGAAATGAGCGCCCATTACTATCGTATAAGTTGCAGCATTATTTATACCGGCTACTACATTCGTTCCTTTGCGCTGCATTTTTTCAAATGCAATATTTCCCTTTACCTCCGGTGCACTTTCCCTTGTAATATTCAGTTTTTGCAGGGCATCTTTTGTAATAAAAAGTACCGGTACCGCAGCAGATGCACTTCGGTCTTTTGCCATAAAAGCCAGGCTATCCTTGTTATTACCACTATTGTAAAAAATTATGGAAGTGGCACCTTTTCCCACAGCATCTTTTGCTACTTCCTGCAAATGTGTTGCCAGCAAAAAATGTGGATTTTCCTTGTTCTTTTCAATAATGGGATCAATATCTACCCACCAGCCATCGCCACTTTCATTCAACGAAACGGAAGATGTTGTTTCTACTTTTCCTTCGGCACTCCAGGGGAAGGGAAAATAATCTTCACCGGGCTTCAATGGTGTATCATCAACCGAAAAGGATGTTGATTTTTCAAAACGTTTACCTTCATCTATTTCAAATACCTGCTTATAATCGCCATTATTTGCCGCACCATTTATACCCAATAACACATACTGGGATGTAATATAGTTAACCGCTTTTTGTTCGCCTTTGGTACCTGTCCGGCGCCCTTCAAGACTATCGTTGGCCAAAACGCCCACATGTTGTACCAATTTACCCTGCATTATTTGTGTGGGTGTAGGGGTATTTTTTTTCTTTTTACGGCCCCTTTTCTGGGCAAATGCATCTTGGGTAAGGCAAGCAAAGCCCATCACAAGTGCAACTATAGTTAGCAGTTTTCCAGGATTCAAAACCATGAGGTAGACAAATAATTAATTTGAGGATGCAAATGTAAATGATAGTCAGGGCAATATTCTATCCTATACAGGATGAAAACATACAAAAACTCCCATTCTATTGATAAACTTAAACGAAGAAATGGGCGGTCTTAGTTTATGCTGACTAATTTCTTTCCTGCAAACGAAGCCATCTTTCGGGCAAATCGTTGTGGCTTGCAGCAAGGTAATCGCTGTAACTGCAGGCCGCAAAGCTTTGGTCGGGCATTTGCATCCACCACCTGCCGGTATGCCTGCTTTGCAAAAACAGCGTATCCACTTCGGCGCACAGGGTATGGTATTCGGTAAAACCTTCCCTGTCTTCCAGTGATGCTTCGTGGCGGGCTTTGTGCATGCCATCCATAAAATACCAGATCATATGAGCCACCTGCATGGAGGTAAGTCCGTTTGCATCATCCTGTCCAAGACTAAATACACCTGCAAGTTTCACTTCATTGCTTAAGCCTGCATATTGCATGAGTTTACAAGCTTCCTGCCCGGTAAACCCATTGGGGGAAAGCCTGAGTGCCGGTGCATAGGCATGTGCAAGTGCCTGAAGATCAAAGGAAAAAAGTTGGCTACTGCGAATCATAGGCTCTATCTCTTCCATCCGCTCTTGTACCCGGCCTACCCGCACACAATCAAACCTTAGTTTATCAACTGCTTCCAATAATCCGGGATAGGTAAAATAACTTTGGAAACCCAGCAGGTTAAAATGGCGGACATAATTAGGCTCGCCGGTTAGCATATCCAGCAAAAAACTTGCAGCGGGCATCCTTGCTTCAGGGTCAATATCGAGTAATGCATCTACCACCGTGGCTTCAATAATTTGTTTGCGCGACGCAAATGCATTGTACAGGGCTATGGTATTATCGTGGCTACCGCCAATTACGAGTACTTTTTTACCCGCTGCCATTAATTCACCTGCCACCACTTCCAGCGCGGCATAGGAATCAGCAATCCTTTCACCCTTTTGAATATTGCCCACATCAGCAATTCTTACATCGGGGTGCCAATAAAATAGTCTGTACAGTTGTTTGCGTATGGCATCTGCTCCATCCAACGCTTTGGGATGGCCCTGTCCGCGGTATTCCGCACAGCCTATAATTACAAGGTCTGCCACTTCGGTATCATTCTCAGCCTCCAGAAACCAGCCTATCTGACCCTTGGCAAAAGGCTCGTCATCATTTACTATATTAAAATCAACCGGGGTCAAAAAATCGTATATACTTACCAATCCCATAATTTCACACAAAATAATTATTAATAAAGGCGGGTGAAGTTAGTTGTATTCGCTACAAATAAAAGACGAACATTTATAAACAAAACGTTTCAGAAAGGGGAAAGCGTTTAACTAAATATCCGCATTGTTGTTTATAATGCACCGGGATAAATACATATTATAACCATTTAATAGTAATAATCATTTGAAGAAGTTCATTTCTACTGTCTGCATATGTTGGATAATGCTGATTCTTTTCCTCATTTCATTTTCGGGTTTTGCGCAAAATACAGGCTGGGCAAAAAGCCAGATAAGCAATTCACTTTTTATTGAAGTAGAAACCAATAAGCAAAAAGCTTTTGAAGGCGAGCCTATCATTGCACGCTATTATTTGTATGTAGGTATTGACCTGCAAGGAAAAGTTACCAAAGTGCCCACCTACACAGGGTTTGCAGCTTACGACCTTGAGCAGGGTAACCCCGATGTGTATGATGTGGTAGAACGGGGCGGACGTAATATTAAACGCTACCTTATAAAAAAGGTGATGTTGATTGGCCTGTTACCAGGCTTGCAACGGCTGGAACCGGTTGAACTGGAAGCTACCGTACGTCTTCGCAAAACAAGTGTAGACGGTGGCGCCAATATTTATGAAGAAGACACCGTTTTGCAAACGATCATCCGCTCACGCGTTGTAGAAATTGGCATTGAACCCTTACCCGCAGCAAAGGATTCCAGTTTTAACGGTGCCATTGGTTCCTTTACGGTTGCATCTTATTTACGCAGTTCCATTTTACCTAAAAACAAAGCAGATACATTGGTGGTAACGCTTAAAGGCAGCGGTAACTGGCCGCAAATAAAAGCGCCGGACATTGCATGGCCATCCGGGTTTGAAACCTATGCCCCGCTGCTGAAAATGGATAAAGAACAAACCGGGGAATCTCTCGAAAACCAATACACTTTTTCCTTTCCCTTTACAGTAGAAAAAACAGGAAAATACACCATTCCTGAAATTGATTTCAGTTGGTTTAACCCGGTAAAAATGCAATATTTAAGCGCGCAAACACAAGCACTGGAATTGGAAGTAACAGAAGCAGTTAAAAAAGAAAAGCAGGATAAAAATATTTCTTTTACGGATGGTACCCTACTCTTTTCAAGTATTGCCAAATGGCTTTTTCCCACCGTTGCACTCATATTAATTGGATTACTGATCGGTCTGCGGCGTCGGGAAAAAAAACAGGATGAAGAAAATCCATAGGCCTTTTCCTAAGGCGTAAACTTGTAACCTACACCGCGAACCGAATGAAAAAACCGTGGTTGACGGCTGTCTTCTTCAAAATGCCTTCTAAAATTGAGGATAAAATTATCAATGGTGCGCGTGGTAGGATATACCTGGTAACCCCAAACAGATTGTAAGATTTTTTCGCGGGTAATCACTTCATTGGGATTGGTTACCAATAATTGGAGCAGCATCGCTTCCTTTTTGCTGAGCGCTACCCCAATTCCATCTTTAGTATGGGCCATCTGCGCTTTAAAATCGAGCGTATGCCCACCAAAACTATAAGTTTCATTTACGGATTGTTGCTGTTGCAAAGCCTTGCCCTTATTTACCAAATTTGCCACCCGCAACAAAAGCTCTTCCAGTTCAAAAGGCTTCGTAAGATAATCGTCAGCACCCTTTTTAAGCCCCGCAATTCGATCAGATGATGCATTCCGGGCACTTAAAATCAAAACAGGACTCTCAACTTTTTGCAACCGCAATGTTTCCAATACCGAAAACCCATCCATACCCGGCAACATGATATCTAAAATTACGAGATCGAAGTAAGCTGATTGCAATTGCTGCATAGCCTGCAAGCCATCGTATGCTGATGTAACATCGTAGCCTTCCCACTCAAGATTCAGCTTCAGTGTTTCGTGGAGCCCGGTTTCATCTTCCACCAAAAGAATATTTGTACTAGATTGATTCAGCATAAAAATAATTAGCGCAATTTTTCGGGATTAGTGATGCTTAACTATGGGAAACTGAACATGAAAAATACTCCCCTGCGGCGAATTTGCTTCCACCCATATCTTACCCCTATGCCCTTTTACAATATGACGACAAAGATAAAGCCCTAATCCGGTGCCTTTGGTGCCACGTGTAGATTCATTGCCCATACGATAAAATTTTTCAAAAATCTTTTCTTTTTCATTTTCAGGAATACCCGGACCCTGATCAAATACTTTAAATGTGATGTAACTATCCGCAGAGAGGGTAAGTAAAATGGGCTCCGTTGCAGGTGCATATTTAAGCGCATTATCCAGCAAATTACTAACAAGCAGCCTTATTAAAAGTGCATCACCCTTTATATCACATTCGGGTGCAATTTGGGTTTCGATGATCCGGTTGCTATACCGCTTTTTAAATTGCTGCGCTACTTCATCTACCACCCTGCTAAAATCAATAGGTGTAGTAAAAAATTCCTGTTCGCCCCCATCCATTTTACTGGCAAGCAAAATATTACTGGTAAGTGCATTAAGGCGTTCTGTTTCATCAAGTGTTGCCTGCAATAATTCCTGTTGTTTGCCATCGTCCAATTTCCGCTTGCGCAGGGTTTCCAAATTTAGTTTTGCAATAGCTATTGGCGTTTTTAATTCGTGCGTAACTGCCATCATAAAATTCTGCTGCTGCTCACTTAACTGCCACTGCTTTTTTATAGCACGATATACAAATATGGCCCCAACACCTATCAGCAGGAGGAAAATACTTCCTTCACCAATATATTGTGCCTTCTTTCTTTCCTTGTATTCTTCTACCTGTTCAACTTTTTTTGCATAAGCAATATCATTAGCATTAATCTGCGACATCTGCAGTTCCACCATCTCATTAGTTTGCCTGTTTAAGGCAATAAACCACCAAACCAATGCAGCCAAAATATAAAAAAGCAGGAACCAATACACAATGGTTATAAAAGCAAGTTTTTTGCGTACCGGCATATCAGTAATAATCTTAATTCAAAAAAATAACTGATACAAACACCATTGTATCATTTTCACTCATTTGCAAGCTCCACCCTTATACCCGCCTGCAACACATGTTTCAGCGGATCATCACGCATAATCTGCTGAAGCGTAAACTTTGCAGTTCCTGTGGATGTAAAACGAACCGGCTTGCCAAAAAGACGTATCCGGCGTTCATACACATCATCCATACCCACGCCCAACCAACGTTCATTATTGGCAAGGGGCAAATCGAAATCACTATATGCAATACTATCCGTTCCCGGTTGCTGCAAACCTAGTTTTACCCATACATTGCGATAGGCATATTCATGTGTATGCCGTATGGTAACCAGGATGTAATAGCTTTGTGTTGAATCAGGTATTTCAATGGAGAAATCCAATTTTTCTCCACTCTTCCATTCCGCTGAAGGTATATTTTTGAGTCGCTCATATAACGACGCCTGTTTGCATGCCAAAAAATAACAGCAGGAAACCAACATTAAAAAAAACACCGCTATAAAATTTTTTCTTCCCATCACATTTCAGCTTCAGAAAAATTATTAAGTTGTTTATCCATCCCAATAACAACTACAAAATATTTAATATCTGCTCCTTTGCTTTTTCCAGTTCGTCCTTCATTTTTACCACCAGTTTTTGCATTTCAGCATCATAGGCTTTTGCCCCGGTGGTATTAATTTCCCTCCCTATTTCCTGCAACAAAAAACCCAGCCTTTTTCCTTTGGCAATTTCTTCATCTTTTACCAGCGTAATAAAATAATCACAGTGATTTTTCAACCTAACCAATTCTTCACTGATATCATATTTTTCGATGTAGTAAATAATCTCCTGCTCCATACGATTGGGATCATATTGGTCCTTTCCCAAAGCATCTTCAATTCGCTTACGCAAATTTTCTCTCAGGTAATCAGGACGTTTTGCAGCCAAAACAGCAACTTCATCTGCACATGCATTGATAATCGTAATGCGCTGCAATAAATCATCACAAAGAATAGCGCCTTCATTGCGGCGATGTGCCAGCAAGGTATTTATGGCTTCATCCATAGCTTCCTGAACCAATAACCAACCTGCATCATCCACCGTTTCCGTTACAGGCAGTACCACTTCGGGCAATCTCAGCAAGGCACCCAATACTTGTGTAGTATCTAGGTTAAGTTCATCACTCAGTTCCTGTAATGTTTGATAATAGCTGCGAATAAGCCCTGTATTAAGCATTACAGGTTTGGTGGAACCATTGTGCTTTAGCGTAATGGAAAAATCAATGCTGCCCCTGCCAAGCCGGTTTGCAATCAAATTGCGGATATCAAACTCATTGCCCTTGAGTAAGGGTGGAATTTTAAGGTTCATCTCCATTTGCTTGCCATTCAGCGACTTTACTTCGGCCAGCACCTGCCAATCGCCGGACGCTTTCTCCGCCCGGCCATACCCGGTCATGGAGTACATATAATTATT
Source organism: Chitinophagaceae bacterium (assembly GCA_041740575.1). Lineage (GTDB taxonomy): Bacteria > Bacteroidota > Bacteroidia > Chitinophagales > Chitinophagaceae > Phnomibacter. The sequence goes on from JBGSLS010000033.1 coordinate 202,132, forward strand.
TTCCATAGTTGGGGGTAAAAGTACGCGATACCTACTTTTCACAACACAGTTTCGCGGCAATTGCAGCTTAAAATACAAAAAAAGAACGGGCACCCTTTCAGAATGCCCGTTCGAAATATTTAAAACAGTTTCAGCTTACAATTTTGTCAGCTTATATTTTTCGGTAAAAAAGTTCATGTTAATACGATAGTTACCGGCAGCCATTGGCGATTTGAAGTCCTGACCTTCGGGCCTGAAAGGACCTTCTATGCGGGCACTTTCCAGATTACGATCGGGTACTCCATATTTCTTACCCCAATCACCCGGTACGGGCAAAATAAGGTAACCATCGTCAGATTTCAGGTTGATGCTGTTAATCTGCCATTCGGCAGCATTTAACTGAACCAATACCTGTGGATTATCGGTACTATTGTTCCAACCCCAGGGGGATGCCCCACCTACAACAACAAGCGTAGTTGGCAAACCATGTACCTGTGTAAAAGGTTCTACAGTGAACTTACCTGCCTGGAAGTCAAACATGATTTTGTAAATACCATCAGCTACAGGTCCGGGGAAATTACCTGGTAGGTTGAAGCCAAAATCGCCACCTGTTTCCAAACCTGCCAATCCTGTATTTTGAACAGAAAACTTATTATCCCAATTGCCATTTAATGGTAAGGCAAGATATTGCTCACCACCTTTTAAATTAAACACACCCGCAAAAGTTGTCTCATCTAGACGAGCAAACTCTTGTGTGGGTGTAGGAACGGGATTGCCCCAGCCACCTTGTGTAGCACCGCCAACTAAATAAAGGCGGCCGGTAGTAGGTAATGGAACCTTTGGAGGAATCTTATAAGCGCGAAAAGCAAAAGGCACAACGTTGGAGAGCTTCATGTCGTTGTTGTTGGAATAAGAAACAATAACCCGAGCTTCTAAATCTACAGTTTCGCCAAAAGCAGCACCATTGCCCAATACATAGCTATTAATAACTTTTGCCTGCATAGAATCGCTAAAAGAACCCATTACCTCACTTACAATAGGAGAAGCGAAATTGGTACCTGCTTCAGCTACCTGCGTAATAAATTTTACATTCGAGAGGTCTGTAGCCATTTTTGGATTTGTCCACAAAAGCTTTAGCATATACGCACTGCTGTCAGATGGGGCAGGAAGTATATTGGCATTTACTATTTGCAAATCTGGACCAACACCTTCTTTATAATCAAACAGTGGCGGTTCTTTTGTACAAGCCGCAAGCACCATAATAAAGGATAGTGCAGCCAGTAATATTTTATTTGTATTTTTCATAATCAAAGTATTTTACTAGTAAAAATTATTGTGGAACAACGGTGAATTTGCCTATTTGAAAATCAACCGTCATTTTATACTGACCTGGCGTAGTGGGTCCAATAAATCCAGGCTCAGCGTCGGCCATTTTAAAATTACCTGCAAAAGCATCTCCATCTACACGGTGATATTGCGTAGCCCATACACCTTGCTTTTGAATGAGCTTGAAACCACCGCCACCAATAAAGGTTAGCACTGCTTCGTACTTGGTGTTAGAACCGGTAACCTTTGTAAAACTTTGGGTAACATCGTAAGGCGCTCCTAATGGATTAGACCAATCGGATGCAAAAGCATTACCGGTTGCCCATAAAGTACCCTCTACAGGTACAGCTACTAATGGCGGTGGTGCAAATGGTCTTGTTGTAATGGTAATAACGTTAGATGCTAACTGACCATTTACGGAACCTTCGAATCGTAATGAAGATACCACCCTTGCATAAACCGTTACATTTTGATCCAAAGGAAGCAACATGCTATTACCTAAAATAGTATTGAATTCACCAACAGTATAAACCTTATTTAAATCTTTTGCAATGGTGGTTACAAACTTATTGCTTGAATTAAAATTAGTGCTAATATCAAACTCAAGTGCATATTGCACATCGTGTGAACTTACACCTGTTGAAAATTCATAATTTGGATTTGTCCAATTAAAGCGGATAGCTTCATCCTTTTCTGTAGCTGGTGTAAGTACCACATTCGTTTTACTCGCTGTAAGTAAAGGTGCCTTACCGCCGAAGAAAAAGTTACGGTTTTCGTCTTTTTTACAGCCGGTAAACCAAACCGCTGCAAGTGCTATTAAGACTACCGTTGTTAGATAATTTTTCATAACTATGATTTTTTTATTTTTACGGTTAGTAATTAGGATTTTGCACAAGGTTTGGATTAGCTGAAAGGTCGGCAGCAGGAATAGGATACAAGGCACGGAAAGAAGCAACACCGGTACCATTTGCAATACCACCTTTCCATGGCCACAAGTAAGAACCACTCGTAAACAAATTAAAGCGGATAAGGTCGGTACGGCGTAATCCTTCCCAATGCAATTCACGACCCCTTTCTTTAATCATTTCATCTAAAGAAAGCGTGGAAAAATCACCAACAGGGTCATCACGGTAAGCACGGCGGCGAACCATATTTACATAAGACAAAGCCTGTGCGCCGGTAATACCCGTACCACCACGTAATTGTGCTTCAGCTGCATTCAAATACATTTCAGCTAAACGGAAAGCAGGGAAATCAGTATCTACAAAAGTTCCGGTGGGATCTTTTCCAGCGGCACCTGTACGGGTAATATTTTTAAACTTAGCAGAAGGCCATCCCTGTTTTGCATCACTAACTGCTGTGATTTCCTTTGGATTTCCGGTAAAAAAGATCATCCGGCTATCTGCCGCACCTGTATTATCAGGGAAAAGTTCAGGAAGATTTTTGGTAGCGCGAATACCGCTCCAACCACCATTTACACCAAACTGCGTACCCGTCATTCCATCCACAATCTGCGCGTGAACGATAAAAGTAGTACCGCCAAAGTTTTGTGTATTCAATCCATCATACTGAATGGTGAATATGTTTTCGGTAGTATTCAAATGGTTATCGGCAAGAAATAACAACGCATAATTCGGCGTCAATGTATACCCTGCATCAATAACCCTTTTGCTATAGGTAATACAATCCGTATAACGTGGGGTTCCACCATTATAAACATGAGCATTCAAATAAACCCTGCTAAGCAGTGCCCATGCGGCGGCTTTATCAGCACGACCATAAGGAAGAGACCGCGGGGCAGCCATTTCTGCCTCAATAGCTTTAAGTTCATTTTCAATATAGGTAAACAAATCGGCTCGCTTAATTTGCTTGGGAGCTAAGAGACCAACATTGTCATCTTCAGTAATAAAAGGAGGATTACCAAACAGGTCCATCATAACCCAATATTGGTAAGCACGAATAAATCGTAATTCACTGCGGTAGCTTGCAACCAAAGTAGCATCTGCGCCTGTAATACCACGACCAGATAATTTCTCCGGTGTGCTTTCGCGTAAAAATTCATTTACAACGGAAACGATATACATGGATCGGTTGTACAAACCGGTGAGCATAGGGTTAGTAGAACCCCAGTTCATATTGTGGAAATCCTGTATACCGGGGTCATTCCATGCAACCACCGCTTCATCAGTGCTCAGCGTTTGTGCTTTCCACCAAAGGCGTAAAAAATCGGATGTGCCAGGGTCAATTCCCGCAAGATCAGTAGAACCGGGACCAAAGCTACCGGTTAATGCCAGTGCAGAGTAAACCTTGGTTGCCACACCTGTGTAACCATTTATGTCTTTGTACACAACTTCAGCAGTAATATCGTTGGTAGGAAAGCGGTCGAGATCTTTGTGGCATGACCACAAAGCCACCAGGCTAACCAACATCGCAATACTGCCGGATTTTATCTTTTTCATAGTGTCTTTATTTGAAATCAGAATGAAGCTCAAAACTTATTCTTATTTGTCAATGAATTGTTTAATTAAAATCCTAAATTAAGCCCAAGTGTATAGGTACGTGGGCGAGGATAGTACTGATTGTCTATTCCCTGAATTTCCGGATCTACACCTTCATATTTGGTTATTACAAAGGCATTCTGAATATTGGCAGATGCACGGAGAGATGTTTTCTTTCCAAATACACTACCAAAATCATAACCAAAGTTGATATTATCAAAACGCAGGAAGGATGCATTCTGAACATAGTAATCACTGAAATACTGGTTATTAAAGAAATTAGTTTGTAATACATTGGGAATACTGTTTTGCAAAAAACCAAGCGGATCAATTACATTTCTGTAAACAGCACGTTCTGAAAAAACGTTGTTATAAACATAATTGCCAATACTGGCGCGCATTACAAAACCGGTAGAAAACTTATTGATCCTATACTGAGTAGTAAAACCTAAGAATACATCAGCATCAGGCTTTTTATACTGGTAACGGTCATCCTGATTGATGATACCATCGCGATTGATGTCTTCGTATAAACCTTCAATAGGATTACCATCGGCGTTATACACTTGTTTGTACACATAAAAAGCATTTGGAGCATATCCTTTAGATAAAATCTGGATATTATTACCGGTACCACCGGCAATTCCACCTCTTTGAATTCCTTTAAAGGAAGGATCATCGCTTCCGTTCACTTCCGTAATTTCCCGGTTAAGATAGGTAGCGTTAAAACTAAAATCTAACTGGCTTTTTTCCGTACGGATGGGCGTATAGTTTAATGTTAATTCACCACCATTTACTACTAGTTCACCAATGTTTGCCACTAACTCATTACTGAAATTAGCGCCAACAGGGATGGGTACCTGGAACAATAAATCCTTACTCTTTTTGTTAAAGTAATCAAGAGAACCGGTGATTTTATTATCGGCAAATCCAAAGTCTAAACCCACGTTGAACTGACCTGTTTCTTCCCATTTAAGTGCGGCATTATAAGCTCGTGGCAAATAAATTGGATAGAGATTCGTATTGCCCCCAAACCAATAGGAAGTGCCAAGTTCTGCCTGACTATAACGAGGGATATAAGCATAACGATCACCAATATCCTGCTGACCGGTAACACCATAACCTACACGAAACTTAAGGTCAGAAAAAACCTTATTGCCCGCCATAAAATCCTCTTCCATTATTTTCCATGCAAGCGCAACAGATGGGAAAGTACCCCAACGATTCTCCTCACTAAACCTTGAAGAACCATCCTGGCGAACCGTAGCTGTTAAAATATATTTATTGGCTAACGTATAGTTTAAACGCCCAAAATAGGAAATGAGGGTATACTGGGGATAATCCACATCAAATACCGGATCAGGGGTTGCGGGATTATCGCTTCCGTCAAACAAACGGTCATTGAAGAAATAATTAGTGGTCTTAAAATCCTGATAACTATAGCCTGCCATTACATCAATACGGCTGTTGATGCTCTTAAGATCGGTTGCATAGTTCAGGTAAAATTCCAATAATTTATTTTCATTTTTCTGCTTGTATTCATTATTCGTACCTGCACGACCACCGCGTAATTGCGTTGCAGCCGTTGGTGGAATTTTTATGGTTCCGGATCCTTCGGAAAAATCACCACCAACATTAAGGTTTGCCCTTAACTCGGGTAAGAAATGGAATTTATAATCCAACTGAATGTTACCAATATAACGATTCACATTACTCTTATCTTCTCTTTGCTCCAAAAGGCCTACCGGGTTGTTGGGTGCAAGTGTATTTAAACCACTGGTAGAACCAGCATCTTTCCATTCGAAAAATCCGCCATACTCTTGCTTATCCGTACGGACAGGCTGTGTAGGGTCAAAACGGATAGCGGTACCAATAGCCCCTTCATCGGCAAATGTGCTTTTTGAATTGGATGCTTTTAAATTCAAATCCACTTTTAAGTGATTGTTCAATAAACGAGGACTGATGCTTAATGCACCTGTAATTCTTTGCAGGTTGCCGGTTTTTAATATACCATCCTGGTTGAGATAACCTCCTGAAACACGGTAAGGCATATTACCTAATGCACCGGAAACGCTAAGATTATTATCCGTACCAAGAGCAGTTTGATAAATTTCATCCTGCCAATCAGTGGATGCACTTCCCATTTTAGCAATGTCAGCGGCAGTACCCCTTGAATTAATGATGCTTTTGAATTCTTCGGTACTCAGTACATCAACCCTGTAATCAGGTGATGAAACAATTAAGGATGTTCCAAAGTTCCATTGTGGTGTACCCCTTTTACCTTTTTTAGTGGTAATAATGATTACACCATTGGATGCACGTGAACCATAAATAGCTGTTGCAGATGCATCTTTTAGGATATTGAAACTTTCAATATCATTAGGATTAATAAGACTAAGCGCGTTTGGAGAACCTGCAACACCCCCATCTACCGGTACACCATCAATTACGATGAGTGGATCATTGGAAGCGGTTAGTGATGAACCACCACGGATGCGGATTGTACTTCCGGCACCCGGCGCACCACCGTTCGAAATAATTTGAACACCTGCCACTTTACCGGCAATGAGCTGATCGGGGCTTTGGATATTACCTGTTTGGAAATCTTTGGCTGTAACAGTAGTTACAGAACCTGTGAGGTCCTTTTTACGTACTGTACTGTAACCTACCACTACTATCTCGTTAAGATTTGTAGCGGAAGCTTCCATGGTAATAAACATAGCGCCGTCTTCGGCTACTTGTTCTTTGTCTTTAAATCCCACCGAAGTAAAGGTGAGAATGGAACCGGCGGGTACTTTCAGGGTAAAATTACCTTCTGAGTTGGTAGTTGTACCATTGGTAGTTCCCTTAACGGTTACAGAAATTCCGGGAATTCCTACCCCGGATTTGGAATCGGCCACCGTTCCCGATGTGGTAATGACCTTTTCCTGCGCAAATGACATAGTACTTATAAGTACCAGCAGCGCCACGGACATCATGCTTTTCAGCAGTCGTTGAGCATTCATAATTGATTGTTTGGCTTTAAAAAAATCGAATGACCTGTTTTTAGAAAAAATGCAGTGGCCACCCGAAAGCAATCTGTTGTTACTCAGACAATAATTGGGATTATTCCGCTGCAATACGTTCATGTTCAATTTATATTTTTAATATTTGAGTAAGCTTTCAGTAGCTAACCGGCTGAATTCCTAAACAAATAAGAATGATTTATTAATTTCAGTTTTTGATTAATGAAATGGTTTGTTTTATGGATGATCCTTCTATTTGTAAGTAGTATGTACCTGCAGGTAGCGCCGAAGGCTGAATTCCGCCCCTTTGAAGAGAAATATTCTGCCTTCCTTTTTCTATAGCGCCATTCCATACCGTACCTATTACCTGTCCAACACTGTTTATTAATTTGATATTGTAATTTCCCGACACTGGCAAATCAATAGCAAGGACGCTACTATTTTGGATGGGATTAGGCATTACCTGTGTTTTAAAATCACCACGTAATGGATCTACTGCCTGAACCTGTGAATAATTATACTCGCCATTTTTATCTACCATTCTTATACGATAGAATAATTTGCCTGTAGCATTAATAGCTGCTGCATCCATATCCATAAAATGGTAAGCATTGGTAGCATTTCCAGGTGCATTCGTAGCTTTTTCGTTTCCAATTACATAATAATTAAGACCATCTATAGAACGCTCAATTTCAAAACCGGAAGCATTGCGTTCCTGTGTGGTACGCCAAACGAGATTAATATACTGCGGCATGCGCTGCGCCGTAAACGAAACCAGTGTAATAGGCAGTACAGCCGGGCGGTCAATAAACATTATGAAAGATCCCGGTGGCAGGTTATTAAAGGTTTGGTTGGTGGTATTAACCAAAAGCTCTGTGTTGGTCATGTTACCATTAATGTTAGCCATGGTAAGCCCATTAAACCCAATGGGCACATTATGTGCGTACACTTGCCAAGTGCCGGTAAAAGGAAAGTTTACAGAACCTGTTTTTTGAATTACATCGAAGTTGCCAATAACCACAATTCTCAAAGCATTGCTTTGAATGATTTGCCATTTGAAGGCGCCGGTTAAATCAAAGTTTACGTTATTGGTGGTAAACGTATTAAGGTATTGGCCATAGTCAGCAGTGCGCAGGCGTAATACTTTGGCTACCATATCGCGCAGACTATTGCGTGCGGCAACCGTTTTGTAATTACTGAAGGTAAAACCTCCTGCAGGTACTGTTGCTGAAAAATAAGGCACCGGCATATTTGTTACCAGCGGTTTAGGTGAAAGACGGCATCCATTTTCGTTTTGACCAGGAAAATTGGGTGGGGTAGTGAAGTTTTCGCACATACCAATACTCGCATCATATCCATATTCCCCAAATTGCCATATCATTTTTGGCCCGGGAATGGTAAACAAAAAAGCTCCTGTTGTTTGCATACGCAAAGCGGCATTTGATACTGTGGTAGCACTTTGGAAGTAGGGAGGAATTCCAGATCCACTGCCATTACCAAATCTACGGTTACGGTAAAAAAGTCTTTCTTCATCGTGGCTCTCACCGTATGCCATTAAAAGCGGTACATTATTTGCGCCAAAAGTAGACCAGCGGGTAGTATGGTAAGCACGTTGAAAATTGGATGATGATCCGGTAAAACCCATTGCTGCTTCGCTGAGTTCATTGCTCATTTTACCCCAAAGAATCATTCCTTTTTTGGCGAGCTCCGCTTCTTCCTGATCACTTCCCAGGTGTTCAAGAATCATATAACAACCCGGCGCAATCACCTGGCTTTGATCATATATTCTGTTCCAGATATTAAGGCGGCTCTGGTCAAATAAACTCCAATTGCAAGTTGCATCACACCCTGGTGTTGTACCAACGTTGGCATCACGTTGTGTAAACCCTTTGCTCAAATCCCAACGAAAGCCATCAATTCTAAATTTGGTAAGCCAATGGCGCATAACATTTTCTGTAAACTCAATGGTGGCGGGCGCTTCATGGTTCATATCGTAACCCACGTTAAAAGGATGCTTTGCATCTGCATTAAACCATGGACTGTTGGCAGCGGGTTTGTTGGTGGCTGCATCCCAATACATCCTCACCATCGGGCTTTGGCCAAACTGGTGGTTTAAAACCATATCAAGTGTTACGGCCATTCCCCTGCCATGGGCAGAGTCAATCAGTTCGCGCAATTTATTTTCGGTACCATAGTATTTATCTACCGCAAACATGAAGCTTGGGTTATAACCCCAGCTATTGTTGTTTTCAAACTCAGTAAATGGCATTAAACCAATCGTATTAACCCCCAGGGCAGCTAATTCGCCCATGCTATTGATTACGGATTGAAAATTATTGGGACTGGCAAAGTCGCGGATTAATAATTCGTATACCACGATGTTTCGTTTATCGGGACGCTGAAATGAATTATACACCCAGTTATAGGCTGGCTTGTTGGTTTGTAATACACTTACAATATCAGTTGTTTTACCGGTTGGGTAAGCTTTCAGGCTTGGATAATGTGAACCGGGAATGTTTGGGTCGTTCCAGGGATCCAGAATTTTTTCAGCATTATAATCCGCCACTTTTAAAATGCCATCAATCAGGTATTGATAAGCATATTCGGTTCCGGGGGTAAGACCTTCCAACCGAATCCAGTAACGCAGATTATCCGGTGTACGTTTCATTTGATAGTTCAATCCGGGCATCCAGTCATTGAAATCTCCCAAAACAACAATATTCAATTTATTAGGAGCGTACAATACCAGTGTTGCCGCTGTGCCATTGGGGTCGTAAGTAATGCCATTGGCCGCTACTCCGGCAGGTAAGGCTTCTACTACAGTATTACCTGTTAAAAAGAAATCAACCGTATCCCTTACGGTATTTCCGCCGGTCTCAGCTTCAGAAATAATGCGTTGAGAACCTGCTACTGATATAGTTGGGTTTGCGCTGATGGTAACCACACCATTTTGCTGTGCAATCTCCGTTCCATTTAGTGTAAGCCGCATATTGCTGCTTTGGCTTGCTTTTCCCGTTATGGCTATTTGTTGTCCAAGTGAAACCGTTATGGGCTCCGGCCTTTGAACGAAAGTTGGTTGCTTAAAAGGATTGGTAATACGGGTATGCAAACCAGCAGAATAAACCGGCACGTACATATCGCTGCCATCAGCATTGCGCTGTACACTTGTTCCAAGCGCGTTTCTGAATAAAATCGAAATTTTCAGTATGGTTTCGCCACCCGGTACGCCATAATAGGCCCTTATATTGGTTAAAATCCTGAAACGCCATCTGTTACCACCAAGACTTTCGGCTTTCAGATTGGCATTTGCCTGGTTGAAGTTTGCATTAAAAGCCACATACTTCCAATCGCTTGATGATGTGCTAAGATTGGTAATAACACCGGTATGCACATATACATCGTCCGGATTATAATTCAACAGGCCTTTATTACCATAGTTTGCATCTACCGTAATATCTATGGCAGAACCATCACCTGCAAAATCTGGTGTCCAGGTAAGGAGTTGTGCTTTGGAAATTAAAGCAAATAGAAAAAATACAAGTGTAAATTTTAATTTCATACAGCAGTTTTTTTGGCAAAAAAGCAGTGTTTCAAACATTCGTTGTTGCAATCGTTTGCGAATATATATCCAAAGATGTGTATTTTTTACACAAAGCACCATATTTTTTTTCATAATTAGTATGATATTTATCACACAGGCTCAACAACTTTTCATTTTTACATCAAATCAGAAGTCAATTCCCACCCATTTCCTCTTATTCAATTCGTACTTTTCAAAGCTGAATTGATATAATTTACCGGGGCGGTGTTTTACATCCTCTTCAAACTCACCCGTATCAATTAAAAAGTCCATAGAGAAAAATTTCTTTCTGAAATTTCGCCGGTCCAATTCCACATTCAATATGGCTTCGTACAGGTTTTGCAATTCGCGCAGCGAAAATTTCTCGGGCAATAGGTTAAATCCCAATGGATGCTCCTGTATGCGTTTCTGCAGCCATTTATAAGAGGTTTGCATTATTTCCAGGTGGTCAAATGCCATAGTATCCAGATCGGTAACATTATGCCAGTGCAATTCGTTTTCTGTGATTTTTAGCTCGTGGTGGCGGATATCGAGCAAGGAACAGTAGGCAACGGTTAAAACCCTACCACCGGGGTGCCTATCAGGTGCGCTAAATATGTGTACCTGGTCCAAAAAAACATCAGTCATGCCTGTTCGCTCATATAAAACACGATAAGCAGCTTCTTCCAACGTTTCCGACTCCCTGGCAAAATCGCCCAACAATGACCATTTGCCCTTGTAAATCGCCAGGTCACTTCTGATAAGCAACACTTTAAGTTTATTATCTTCAAAACCAAATATGACACAATCCACCGTAAGCGCAACCTTTGGATAGGATGCAACCAACGATACCGTATCGATTATAAGTGGTTGATTAACAGATGACATTACACCATTATTCATGAGGCGGCAGATAGACAATCGTAAAGAAATCTTTGCAAATATAGATTTAATGTGTAAATATTACATATTTATGATGTTTTTTTTAACATCCAATACGTAATAAGTTTGCATGGTTGCTTAAAGCCTGAAAAGCCTGGCATAACAAACCACACTAATATACTTTTTCAATGAATTTTACAGATACTGCAGCCTGGATGAAAACCACATTGGAATGGCTTACTACGGGTACTGTGCCCGATTCCTTTGCTTCTACGGAGATTTTACGTAACGTTTTACGTTTTCATGAGCACCGCTATTATGTATTGAATGAACCGCTGATTACGGATCCGGAATACGATAAGCTTTATAAACAACTGGAAAAGGCGGAGGCGGAACATGCTGACTGGATTACAAGGGATAGCCCAACCCAAAGGGTCGGCAAAGCGCTTAATGAGCAGTTTGCCACCGTTGACCACCTGGTGCCCATGCTAAGCCTGGAAAACACCTACGATGAAGCAGATTTGACCGATTGGGACCGAAAAGTGCGGGAAGGCAGCCCGGTTCCGCAGCCGGAATATTGTATTGAACCCAAATACGATGGAGCAAGTATTAGCGTAATTTACGAAAACGATATTCTGGTAAGAAGCGCAACCCGCGGCGATGGCGTACAAGGCGATGATATTACCAATAACAGTTTGCGGATTAGAAACCTGCCATTGAAGGCACCGTTTAGCAAATATGGTATTCAAACCATAGAAATAAGGGGCGAAGTGCTGATGACCAAACAAGCCTTTGCGCAATTCAATGAAAAACTTACTGAAAACGGGCTGCCGCCACTCGCTAATCCCCGCAATGCCGCAGCAGGTACATTGCGTATGAAAGATCCCGGGGAAGTGGCAAAGAGGAAGTTGGAAGCGTTTTTATATCATGTTAGTTATATAGGGCAAATTCCAATGGAGCAAATTCCAAATTCCAACCCACAAACTTCAGAACTTTTCAGTGAATCACCTACAACGCCCACTACCGGGACGAACATCAAACATCAAACATCAAACATCAAACATCAAATTCCGCATTCACATTTCGGGATGTTGCAAATGCTATGGGATTGTGGTTTTCGCAGCCCGGTGCACGAAATGATGGTGGCAGATACCATAGATAAGGTGGTTGCCCGGTGCAGGGAGTATGAAGAAATACGGGATACCCTGCCTTATGAAATTGATGGCATGGTAATTAAGGTAAACGACCTTGCGCTGCAGGATAAACTGGGTATGACCACCCATCATCCACGTTGGGCGGTTGCCTATAAATTCAAGGCGAGACAGGCTACCACCAAACTACGGGCTATTGAATTTCAGGTGGGGCGTACAGGTGCAGTTACCCCGGTTGCCAAATTGGACCCGGTAAGTATTGGCGGGGTAACAGTAAGCAGCATTTCGGTGCACAACCAGGAATATATACGCGAAAAAAACCTGATGATTGGCGACACCGTAATCATTGAAAGGGCCGGCGATGTAATTCCCCAAATTGTACAATCTCACCCTGCGCTGCGCAATGGTTCGGAAACGGAGATCGTATTTCCTACCCAATGCCCGGTTTGTAAAAGTGATTTATACAAAGAAGCTGAGGAAGCAGTATGGAGGTGTATCAATGTGGAATGCCCGGCACAGGTGGCGGAGCGCATTATTCATTTTGTAAGCAAGGATGCCATGGATATCCGCAGCTTTGGCGAACAACAGGTTCAAAAGTTTTATAAGCAAGGCTGGCTGAAAGATATTCCCGGGATTTACAAGCTCAATTTTGAATTAATTGGGCAAATGGAAGGGTTTGGTAAAAAATCAATCGACAACCTGCGGCAAGCCATTGAACAATCGAAAAGCCAACCGCTGCATCGCGTAATTTATGGACTCGGTATAAGGCATGTAGGCGAAACCACGGCCAAGGCACTTGCCCAACGGGTATCGCATTTACTCGACCTTAAAGCGCTAACGGTGGACGAATTGATGCAGATGGAAGATATTGGTCCAAAAGTAGCTTCAAGTATTTACCAGTTTTTTCAGAATATGCAAAATCTGGAAATGATTGAGGAATTGGAGAATTTAGGTATAACTTTGGCAAGAAGCGATCAGGCAACGGTTTCGGGCGGTAAACTGAACGGACAAACCTTCCTTTTTACAGGAACCCTAAGCCAACTGAAGCGCAGCGATGCGGAAGCAATGGCCGAAAAAGCAGGAGGAAAAATACTAGGCGGCGTAAGCAGCAAATTGAATTATCTGATAGTAGGAGAAGACGCCGGAAGTAAGTTAGAGAAGGCTAAGAAGATACCAACGATTCGCATCTTGACGGAGCAGGAATTTCTTATTCTCTTGACATATGATAAAGAAGACTGATGGTGAAAAATGGCGCCAGGTTGTGTTTGACAACTGGGAAACCATGCAACGCAAATATGCGGTAAGTAACATGGGGCGTATAGCAAGCTATACCAAAAATGTAGAAAAAGACGGTGAGCTATTAAAAGGCTCCGAAATTGAAGGTTATAAAGTGCTTCGCCTTCGTGTAAATGGCGTTTATAGGGCATTGCTGTTTCACCGTTTGGTAGCCGATGCCTTTTGTAAAAAACCCTCAGCAGCACATACCCTTGTAATTCATAAGAACTTTAAGAAACAGGATAATACTGCAGAAAACATTGCGTGGGCAACCAGGGAAATGGTAGCAGAACATAATAAGAAAAGCCCTGCAGTAAAAGCATATCGTAAAAAGATGCAGGACGCTGTTCCCGATATAAAGAAAGGGCTAAAACTTTCTATTGCAGATGTAAAGCATATTAAAAAAACACTGCAAAGCACTAACCGCAAACTTACCTACAAGCAAATAGCTGCAAAATTTGGCGTAAGCGAAATGGCTATCACGCGCATTAAACGCGGCGAAAACTGGGGCCACGTTTCAGTTTAAAAAAACTTGTGTCGAAGGATAACACTTCTCCTTACATGATCATATTTTACCATGCAAAGAGAAGTGTTTTTTATGATTAGCTTATTAATCCTTTGCTCATCAAATGTTCTGCAATTTGAATGGCATTGGTTGCCGCTCCTTTACGCAGGTTATCACTTACTACCCAACAGTTAAGCGTGTTTGGCTGACTTTCATCACGACGCAGGCGGCCAACAAAAGTTTCATCTTTATCGTGCGCATTCAGTGGCATAGGGTAAATGGCATTGGCAATATCATCTTCCACCACAACACCCGGTGCAGCAGCCAAAAGCGAGCGTACTTCGGCAAGGTCAAAATCATTTTCAAACTCAATATTGAGACTTTCGCTATGTCCGCCCATTACCGGTATACGCACCGTAGTAGCAGTGAGGCGAATGCTTTCATCACCCATAATTTTTTTGGTTTCGTTCACCATCTTCATTTCTTCTTTGGTGTAGCCGTTATCTAAAAACACGTCGATTTGTGGAATTACATTCAGGTCGATTTTATATTTATACGCCATTTCGCCTTCCACGCCATTACGTTCGTTCATAAGTTGGTTAACCGCTTTTACACCTGTACCGGTTACGCTTTGATAGGTACTTACCACTACCCTTTTAATACCATAGCGTTTGTGCAATGGTTGCAGTACCAGTACCATTTGTATGGTAGAGCAATTGGGGTTGGCAATTATTTTATCGTCCTGCGTTAATACATCACCGTTTACTTCCGGTACCACCAGTTTTTTGGTTGGGTCCATGCGCCAGGCACTTGAGTTATCAATTACGGTTATGCCTGCTTCGGCAAACAACGGGGCAAGTTGTAATGATGTTCCACCGCCTGCTGAAAACAAAGCCACGGCGGGTTGTAATGCAATGGCATCGGCAAAGCTTACCACTTTATACGGTTTACCTTTAAATATAACTTCCTTACCTACCGATTTCTCACTTGCAACGGGAATCAGTTCTGTAACCGGGAATTTTCGCTCTTCCAATACCTGTAACATTTTGGTGCCTACCAGTCCGGTGGCGCCTACTACCGCAACTTTCATTTTCTGTTTTCTGTTTGTTTGGTTAAAAAAAAAACAGCCTTCCATTTTGGAAGGCTGCACATTTGTTATGTTGATGATATACCATCTGCACAGCCCTTCCTACGGAATGGTTTTCTTGGTGCATTTAATGGTAATCAATAAAATCATGGGTGCAAGATAAGAAGATTTTGTATTCCGATAAAAAACGAGATAATGATTAATGTTTTGATAAAGCATGACAGGCGTCAGCCATTAAGCGGGATGAAATTGCCATCTTTGAAAAGTAACAAAATTCAGGATATGAACTATACCGAAAATTACCGTGGCATTAACCCACATTGCAGCTAGAACTGTTATTTTTCATCATTTTTCATGATTATTTTGGTTTTTACATTCTAAAATCCTTGCTACTAAAGGGTTTTGTTTTTTAGAATGGTTTGTAGTACACAGGGGGGTGTTCGCATACC
>JBGSLS010000034.1:0-1966 GCA_041740575.1 Chitinophagaceae bacterium
AATGGCAGGGATAAGTAGTAAGGCGGCAGGGAAGCTGGAGAATAAGTTTAAGTACAACGGTAAGGAAGAACAACGGCAGGAGTTTAGTGATGGCAGCGGGCTCGAGTGGATGGATTATGGGGCGAGAATGTATGATGCGCAAATTGGGAGGTGGCATGCTATTGATCCAATGGCTGAAAGAATGGAGGGCATCTCTCCATATAGCTATGCATATAACAATCCGATTAAATATATTGATTTTGCTGGATTGGTGCCTATTGAAGTATTTGTAAAGCATGTTACTCATTATGACAAAGCAGGTAATGAGCATTACTATTATACGATATCTAAGCCAATTGCTGGGTTTTTAGCAGGAGCTGTTGGCCTTGACAGATCCGTTATTTTGAATACCAGATGGCAGGAAACGCCTTTTATGTCAAGCGGTTATGCTGCAATGACCGTTGGTAAAACAATTTATTACAATAGTAATTTAAGGAATAATAATGATGTGGCTACTTGGACTGGTTTAGTTGGTCATGAATCATCTCATAGGCAAGATTATGAGAGTCAAGGGTTCTTTGGTTTTTTAGGTAAATACTTGGGTGAATACGCTGTAAATAGAAATGCTGGTGAATCCAAAAATGACGCTTATCATAACATTTCAAGCGAACAAAATGCCTATGATAGAGAAGGAGCCATTAATAGCTTTTTCAATGATTCAAAAAACAGCAGTGATTTCTTTTCTATACTAAATGACAAAGGCTTGAAAAATGACCAAAAGGCGAACCAAATGGAAGCATTAGGTTTAGAAAGGGTTGCATTACCTTGTTTAAATGGTTTGAAGAGTAGTCTCTCCAGTAGATTGGGACAGCTTTATTCAGATGCTGGTATTTCCCTTGCTATGACCAGTGAAGCTAAAGAAGCAAATTCAAATCCCTTAATTCAAGCTGTAGAGCAATTATTACGTTCGGTTTCAAATCAGATTAGCGAGACTCAAAATAGAATAAATACACTTAGACAATGAAGATCAAGTTAATATTATTTGTACTCGTTTTTTTTATTCATGGGTGTATATTTGATTGCAAAGAATATCTGAATGAAGAAATAAAACCACGACAAATTTATGGCGAAGTGATTGCTATGAATAATGAAGAAATCGGATGTTTTGGAACGATTATTTTAAAGGATAAGAACACTTATGATACATTAAGGGGGTTCTGTTATTGCGTACCAAAATCTCAAAATGCATGGGAGTATATGGCAATTGGGGATACCTTATATAAACAAAAAGGCGAATTACAAATTAAAGTAATCTCAAAAGGAATTATTCGTAGTTTTCAATATCCTTGTTGCAATCATTAGATAGTTAAAAAATTTTGCCGTTACGTATGTTCCCCCACTGACGCCGATGCCTGGTGTTATCACTCGCATCTTTGCCTTTGTTGGTATATCGAATTAACGAAGTTTTTTTTTGCCCGAGCGGGAGTTCCCGCCAAGTCGCCGATGCGTTGTGTATCACCAGCATTTCCTGCACTATTAGGTAACTATAAATTGGCTACCAATCAAATGAATTTCCATACTTTAGCATTACAAAAAGTTCTTTGAATACCATTCACATTATTATCCGTTCGGGTTAACAATGGCAGGGATAAGTAGTAAAGCGGCAGGTAAGCTTGAGAATAAATTTAAATACAACGGCAAGGAAGAACAGCGGCAGGAGTTTAGCGATGGAAGTGGCTTGGACTGGATGGACTACGGGGCACGGATGTATGATGCTCAGATTGGGAGGTGGAATCATGTTGATCCGTTGGCTGAATTGGGTCGCAGATGGAGTCCTTACAATTACGCATTTGATAATCCTATTAGATATATTGATCCGGATGGGATGCAAAATGTAGATGCTAATTTGAAATTTGATAAGGCAGAAAAAGAAAAGGGATTTAAAGATGAAAAATTCTTAACTGAAAAAATAAATTTCTTTTTTGAT
>JBGSLS010000035.1:0-29540 GCA_041740575.1 Chitinophagaceae bacterium
TATAAAAGCTATGGATAAGATACTTCAATCAACAACAGAACTAATAAGACCAAACAGAACTAATCCAAGAAAGAAAACACAGAAAAAACCACCATCAATGAACTATAAACAGTTGTAAAACCTTAAGTAAACGACATTGATTGTAGAATATCAAATATATGGGTTCATTTACAATGATATTTAACGTGTTATGATAAATTGTTCCATTTATCTATCTTTACGAAATGGTAAAGAGAAATATGCGTCTTGCTTTTGCTTGCAGCTTGTCTGCTTTTTTATTGTCCTTTCCGGTATTTGCCCAACCTGCGTCCCCTAAACTAGTGGTTGGAATTACCGTTGACCAAATGCGCTGGGATTATATATACCGGTTTCAGCAGCGCTGGCAGCCACAGGGAGGTATGCAACGTTTTTTGCAAAAGGGTTTTTCCTGCAACAATACACAAATCATGTACTTGCCAAGTTACACAGCTTGCGGGCACACCGGTATTTATACAGGAACAGTTCCTGCTGTTCACGGCATTACCGGTAATAGCTGGTGGGACTATAACCGGCAGGAGAATGTATATTGTACCGAAGACGACAGTGTGAAAACAGTAGGTAGTAACACTGATATGGGGCAAATGAGCCCGGTTAATTTACTGACCACTACCATTTGCGATGAACTGAAATTAGCGAATAACTTTCGCAGTAAAACCATAGGAATTGCGCTAAAAGATCGTGGTGGCATACTGGCTGCGGGGCATAATGCCGATGCTGCCTATTGGTACGATAGCGAAGCGGGGCAATGGATTACTTCAACCTATTATATGAACGAAGTGCCTGCATGGGTAAAAGGGTTCAATACACCGGCAAAGGTGGACAGCCTGTACAAATTAGACTGGCATTTAATGTATCCTGCTGAAACCTATACACAAAGCATTTATGAGAAAAGAGGTACAAATGCCCGTCCTTTTGGTTCTACACCCAATAAATTTCCTTATGGATTAAAAAGGAATGCCGGTCAGAATTATTCAATAATTGCTGCTACCCCACATGGTAATACACTTACTACAGAGTTTGCTAAAGCGGCCGTATTGGGTGAACATTTAGGTGCCGACAGTATCCCTGATTTTTTGGCCATCAGCTATTCTTCCACCGATTATATAGGGCATGCCCATGGCCCCAATTCTATAGAAGTAGAAGATACCTACCTGCGGTTGGATAAGGAGTTGGGCGAATTTTTCGATTTTTTGGATAAACAGGTAGGCAGTGGCAACTGGATGGTCTTTCTTTCATCCGATCATGGGGTAGCACATGTGCCAGGCTTTTTAGATGCCAATAAAATGCCCGCAGGACTTATTGATGATAAAAAAATGGGGGAGCAGCTTGCTGATGCTTTAAAGCTACAATTTGGTGTTGAGAATCTTATAAGGGGCATTGTAAACGCGCAAGTGGTTTTTAATGTGGATTTGATTAAGAAAACCAAAAAACTAGGACAGTCGGATGTAGCGGACTTTGTAATATCCTGGCTTGAAAAGCAGGAAGGAATCAGCCGGGCCTTTCGTTTGGAAGATTTAACAAAGGCTCCGATTCCGGATTTTGTAGCTAACCAAATTGTAAATGGTTATTACCCAACCCGCTGTGGTCAAATTCAAATTTTGTATAAATCGGGTTATATAGAAGGATTTGCAACAGGGGGCACTACACATGGAACCGGGTATAAATACGATACACACATTCCCTTATTATGGTACGGTTGGCATATAAAACCCGGCCAATCGCAACGAAAAATTTCCATGTCGGATATTGCGCCAACATTGGCAGCATTGCTAAAAATACAGGAACCAAGCGGATCTATTGGTGATGTGATTTTGGAACTTTTTAATTAATCAATCTTCTTCTTAATGAAAAAACGAATTGTCTCCACAGTATTCATACTTTTTGCAACAGTATTTTTATATGGTCAAAAAATTGTAAGCCGAAAACAGTTTTTTGAAGATACAGCCTTGCTGCATGCAAGCCTTACAACAAGTTACAAAACGTTGATGGAAAATAAGAAGGAACCTGTTTATCAACCTGCTACTATTACCTGGCAAAATATTGATGCATCCGGACCGGTAAAAGAACCTATACAGGTAAAACTGCGTGGCAATTTTCGCAGGCTCAATTGCTCTTTTGCATCTATGACATTTGATTTTTCTGATTCCAGTAAAAAATCCAAACTAAGTAATTTTAAAGAATTGAAAGTGGTGGTTCCCTGCGAGTGGGGATCGGATGATGAACAATGGGTAATTAAGGAATACCTCGTGTATAGAATCTTCCAACTGTTTACCGATATGAGTTTCAGGGCCAGGTTGGTTCGGTTTAATTTTGATGATAACAGTGATTCTATTAAGCCTTATAAACAATATGGTTTTCTTTTGGAAGATGTAGATGACCTTGCCAAACGTGAAGATTGCAAGGAAAGTGGAAATGAAAAAATAATGACGGAAGAAACCAACCGGCAGCATACCACATTAATTAATCTATTTCAATATATGATCTCCAATTCAGATTGGAATGTTCCTGCACGGCACAATATAAAACTAATTGTTCCCAAAGATTCACCCACAGCAAAACCCTATCTTATTCCTTATGATTTTGATTATTGTGGTGCGGTAAATGCATTGTATGCCGAACCTGCCCCCAATCTTGGCATTGAAAAAGTTACCGACAGGTTATATATGGGTTTTCCAAGAACGAAGGATGAGTTGAAGGCAGCTATTTCTATATTTCTTGAAAAGGAAAATGAAGTTTATAAAACCATAAATGATTTTCCACTCTTAAGGAAAAAGCCGAAGGAAGAAATGTTGGCATTTATCCAGGGCTTTTATACCATTATTAAAGATGAATCTAATATTCAAAAGATTTTCATTGATAAAGCGAGAACTAAATAGGTAGAGTTTATAAAGGACATTTTTTGGGTTTATTCATATAATGGGTAAATTAATATATTGATAACCTGAACTTATTTAAAGAAGCGTTTATTTTAACCCTTGTTTACATTCCATTTTTCTTTCCTGATTTGGATGAATTGAAAATTAAACAGGACAGCAGCTAACCATGAATAGTAAGTTATTTTTCAATAAGGATATCAGTTGGTTAGCCTTTAATGGCAGGGTATTGGAAGAAGCAGCTTCTGAAACTGTTCCCTTGCTTGAGCGGCTTAATTTTCTCTCTATTTTCTCATCCAATCTGGATGAGTTTTACCGGGTGAAAATGCCGGCAATGCTTGCATTAAAAAAAATAAAAAGCAAGAATGTAGCCGATCTTAAAATCGTAAACGCCATTGTACAAAAGCAACAGAAGCGCTTTGGCTTTATTTTGGATGAACTTATTATTCCCAAACTTAAGGATGAGGGGATTTATTTTTTGAATAAAGAACCAATACCTGAATCACTGAGCAAACAGGTAAGTGAAATCTTTTTTAATGAAGTAGCCGGTTTACTTCAGCCGGTTTACTTTGAAGTTGTACCTGTTTTTTTTGCTGAGAATAATTGGTTATATGTTTTAGTAATTCTTAAAGAACCAAAAGGGATTGAAAAGCTTGCTATTGTAAATATTCCCACCAAAACATTGCCAAGGTTTTATTTGCTTTATGAAAATGGAAAGAGATTTATCCTTTTCATTGATGATATTATTAAAAGTAATATCAACGCTATTTTTCCTGGAAAGAATGTGAAATCGACCTTTACTATTAAAATTACGCGGGATGCTGAGTTGAACCTTACAGATGATTATGATGAAGATATTGCCGCAAAAATTGAGAAGCAATTGCAAAAACGAGATTATGGATTGGCTACGCGATTCCTATATCAACCCGGTATTCCGCAGAAGCATTGGAAGGAGATTTTCGAAAAATTTAATCTTTTAAAAAGTAATTTGGTGCAGGGTGGGGTGCATCATGGCTTAAAGGATCTTTCTTCTTTTCCTGTTAGGGATGAAGAAAGCATGTATCCTGCAAGATTTCCTTTAGCCTTATTAGTAAGTCATGGTACTTTATTTAATGAGATAACGCAGCAGGATGTTATGATTCATACACCATATCATCACTACCAAACTGTATTGCGTTTTTTTAATGAAGCAGCCTTAGACCCAACTGTTTTAGAGATTTATACAACTTTATATAGGATAGCTGCTGATTCGCGTATAGCCCATGCTTTGATAAGTGCTGCGCAAAATGGTAAAAAAGTAACCGTATTAATTGAATTAAAAGCGCGATTTGATGAAGCGAATAATTTGAAATGGTCGAAACGGATGAAAGATGCGGGTGTAAAAATTTTATACTCCAGCAATAATATAAAGGTTCATGCAAAAATTGCATTGGTAGTAAGAAATCATCCAACACATCCTTTTCTTGGCCTGATGGCTACCGGAAACCTAAACGAAAGCACAGCAAAAGTATATACCGACCATATTTTACTTACTGCACATGTTGATATGCTGAAAGAATTGAAAATGCTGTTCGATTTCCTGGTAAAAAAACAAAAGCCGGAGAAAGCTGACCAGATTATTTTCAATCACCTGCTTGTATCGCAATTTAACCTGCATCAAAGGTTTTTAGCATTAATTGACAGGGAAATTACAAATGCCCGTAAAGGGATTGAATCAGGTATCATTATTAAATTGAATAACCTGGAAGAAGAAAAACTCATTAAGAAATTATACAAAGCTTCAGCAGCAGGTGTAAAGGTAGATTTAATTATACGTGGCATTTGCTGCTTAATCCCCGGCGTTAAAGGGTTAAGTGAAAATATAAGTGTAAAACGGATTGTGGACAGGTACCTTGAACATGGCAGGGTCTTTAAGTTTATAAATGGTGGTAATATTGAGATATTTATGGGCTCGTCGGATTGGATGAACAGAAATATTTACCGTAGAATTGAAGTCTGTTTCCCTATTTACCAAAGTGCATTAAAAGCTGAATTAAGTAATATTTTGGCGCTGCAGTCCGGCGATAATGTAAAAGCAGTATGGATTGATTCGAATGGCGGGAATAAACTGATATCCACTGCTGAAAATGCAATAAGATCGCAGGACGAAATCTACCACTACTTACAAGGCAAATAAAGCTGAATTACCAATCAATTCTTTTGGCAGATAGCATTAATTGCTGTGTGGTATTATAATACCTTTACACTCTTATTTACCCAGTATGAAAATTGAAGATATTATTGCCGAAAGAAGCGAAAGCAAGTGTGAATTATGCCAGTCGCCTTCCAAATTACATTTATACGAAGTACCGCCCATTGATACCCGCTATGTGGATAATTGTATTATGGTTTGCGATACCTGTTTAGCACAGCTGGAAAAGAAGGCTGAATTGGACAGCAACCATTGGAAGTTTTTAGGCGAAACGATGTGGAGCGAAGTGCCAGGCATACAAGTAGTAAGCTGGCGTATGCTAAACCGCATGCGAAGCGAAAGCTGGGCGCAGGATAATCTTGATATGATGTACCTGACCAATGAAAATCTGGAATGGGCAAAAAAGACAGGGGATCATGAAAATGATGGATCAGTGGTGTTGCACCGCGATTGCAACGGACATCAGCTTTTTGCTGGTGATACAGTTGTTTTAATTAAATCGTTGGATGTAAAAGGTAGCACACTTACAGCCAGGGTTGGTACTGTGGTAAAAAATATAAGGTTGGTTGAGCAGGATACCGACCAAATTGAAGGAAGAGTAGAAAATCAGTTAATTGTGATACTTACAAAGTATGTTAAGAAACAGGGGGCACAACAAGACTGATTTGGGTATTGATGCCAAATCATATTTTGACCTTTATGCAATAAACAAAATTAGCTGAGCATATTATAATACCATTGGTGGGTAATATTTTGAAAAAAAATTAACTGGATATTATTTTCTGCTAACTTTATTCTTCAAAATCATAATGGCCTTTTATGAAAATAAGGTTACCCTTAATTTATATGGTTGGTTGTTTACTCATCTCAACCATTGTATTTTGTCAATGTTATCCTTCCTTTTACGCTAATCATTTACCGGCTTTAAACCACATGGCCATTTCGCCAAATGGGGTAATGGTTGCAGTTGGTGCAGAAGGCAGCCCCATGCTTCGTTCCTCAGATGACGGCCAAAGCTGGGAAAAAGTTCCTGTTGGAAATTATGGTAGTTTTAAAAAGGCATTTTTTACATCCGGCTCCATAGGATATGCGTATACACAAAATGTTTTGCTGAAAACGGATGATACCGGAAAGACATGGTTTCCCGTGATAATGCCCCTTGAACAATATAGGTCTGCTACCAATTATCTATATGGCGCATTTTTTATAAATGATGATAAAGGCTTTGTAGTAAACGGATATGAGAACCGGTTATATAGAACCAATAATGGTGGTAAAACGCTTTCAGACACTGCCTTTAAAAATAACGTCCCTTTATTATCGGTGCATTTTTCCGATCCAATGAATGGGGTGTTATTTTCCTATGGCAGAAATTTTTTCAAAACTGAAGATGGCGGAAATAGTTGGGTAAAGAAAAGCATTAATCTCCAGGATTCGAATGTGGCTGACATGAAAATGGCTTCCCCCGACACCCTGTTTTCTTTATTAAAAAGTGGCAAAATAATCAGATCGGTAGATAGCGGAAATACATGGACCACTCAGCATAGTTTTTTTGGTGATGAATTTAATTTTGAAATTCTCATTGTCAGTTCGTTGGAGATACATGTACTAACGGGAAGGGAAATCATTCGCTCATTGGATGGCGGTAATACATGGACCGCGCTTACTAATTTACCCGAAATTACCTTTAATGGTTTAAGTATTTCGCCCGACAAACAAACCATTGCCATTGCCGGTGGTATGGGCGGCAGTGGACATTTCAGCCAGTTTATGGCCATTTCTAAGGATAAAGGAAATCATTGGGATACCCTCACATTTATCATGGGCAATTCAACGGCCATGCATTTTTTGGATGGGAAAAAAGGATATTTATGTGCAGGATATAATTGGTTGTTTAAAACGATTAATGGTGGCATTACCTGGAAAAAAACGGGAGGGGATTTGCCTTTTGCAGGTGAAGATTATGAACCGGTTAAGAAAATTCATTATGTAAATGACTCCTTTGCGATAGTATATTCTAACAGGCTATTTGTTTCATCAGATAGTGGCCAATCATGGAAAGCAACAAACCTGCCCGCTGGGTTTGATAAGGAAAGTTTCAAGCAGTTTCAATTTTTAACCGTAAGGACAGGTTTCATAGCTGATGCTAATGGTATTTACAGAACAAGAAATGGCGGGAGTTCCTGGACAAAAGTATTAAGTTTTGGTTTTGAGTATTGGCTAAGGGATTTTCATATTGACCCGGTTTCCGGTGTTGGGGTTGCTGCAGGCTTTCAGGGATTTGTATGGAGAACACAAGACTTTGGTGCAACCTGGCAAACGGTTACTTTCCCAAACAATGTTTCCCTTGCATCGGCATATGTGGTTAATAGTTCACTTGCTTTTATGGGAACTGATGGAAAAATATTATACCGTTCAACCAATGGAGGACTTAGCTGGCAAAGCAGGTTGCTGGACAATTACGATAATATACCGCTAAAGTATTTTCTATTTTCAGGATCTGATACCGGTGTTGTTGTATCCGGCTTACCAAATTCAAGTGCGAGGATGTTTGCGACCACCGATGGTGGAGATACCTGGGAATTAGAAGATGAATTTAGTATTGTAACAGGAATAAGTGGAACAATTGAAAATAAAATTTTCCTGAATCCAGGTAATGGTATAATGTTTAAACAAATACCAGCCAAATTAGGTAAGGTTGGATACATTAATGGCCTCATTAAAACTTGTGTAGGACAAAAAGTAGTTTATAAAACCTATCCGGTAGCAGGGGCGGCAGGTTACATTTGGAATGCTTCGGGAAACCCTATCCATTTTGCGGCTGGAAATAGTGATACCCTTATGTGGAATACGCCGGGAACCTACGAAGTAAGCGTTAGTGTTTTTGATGAATGTTCATCCACTCAACCACAAACTATTACGGTGGAAGTGATTCCTTTTGAGCCTGAAGCAGCAAAACTTACGGACACGCTGGTTATTGCGAATGGAGGTATTAAATACCAATGGTTTTTAAATGGTGGATATGTTACACCAGTAATGGATAGTTCGGGCAGGACCTTCAGGGTCAGAGAATCGGGTCGTTACAAAGCATCGGTACAAAATGAAACAGGTTGTACATTATTTACCAATGAAGTGTATATGATTGTACCCACTTATGATTGCGTGGGACAAGACCTGTTGTTGGATGGCTTTACATCTTCTTATGCAAACCAGCAATGGCAAATGGATAGTGGAAGTGGTTATCAGGATATTTCAAATAGTCTGCAATTTGTGGGCGTAAACCAGGATTATCTTATAATTCGAGCAGCGGGTCCTGAATTTAGTGGCAGATCATTCAGGTGCAGATATGAAAGATTTGGAAGAATATTGTACGGTGGTGAAACGAAAATTGTTTTTGCCAACGCATGGAAAGGAACGACCAGCAATAATTGGGAAAACCCGCTCAACTGGAGTTGTGGTTCTCTACCTGATGAAACCACAGAAGTTACTATTCTTTCGGGGACCCTTCTAATACAATCGAATGTGACAATTAAAAAATTGTATGTGGCACCGGGTGCATCTGTAAATGTATTACCTGGGTTTACACTTGAAATAAAAGGATAATTACAAAACCTTGTTTATGAAGTTAACATTACGCTATCCATCCTTTTCAACTTTTTACGCCATCCTTTTTACCTCTTGTGTACTCCTTGGTTTCGATGTAATGGTTCAGGCACAGCCAGTTATTTCCGGATTTTCACCTGCTATTGGAGCCGGTGGTACACAAGTTATCATTTCCGGTTCAGGGTTTAACGCAAATAGCGCAATAAATGTGGTTAGGTTTAATGGTATAAAAGCTTCGGTAACGCAAAATACCGCCACTGCAATAACGTGCATAGTGCCTGCAAACGCCACCTATGGCCTTATAACTGTAACCCAAAGCGGTCTCACAGGTACGTCCAGATTACCCTTTCGTAAAACTTTTAATGCAGGAACAAATACCCTTACCAATACTAGCTTTCCCCAAAAATTAACCTTACAGGCAGACGGTGCAACAAGGGTAAACTATACGGCTGATTTTGATGAAGATGGATGGACAGATATTGTGAATATGGATTTTCAGACGGCAAAAATCAGGATTTACCGAAATACCACACAAGGGCAAGGCCTTGGTTTTGCAACGCCATTGGTGATTAATAGTACTCCCGCTTCTGGTATGGCAAAATTGGGTGATATGGATGGTGATGGGCTGCTTGACATTGTTACATTCCATGCTCAGCAAAGCGGACTTTCTATTTACAGGAATACCAGTACACCGGGTAATATATCATTTGCAGCCCCGGTAACAGTTGCAACCATAGAAACTGCTTACGATGGTGCGTTGGAAGATATAAATAATGATGGAAAATTGGATTTGGTGGTTTTAAATTTTAATGCAGGTACTATTTCAATTTTTAGCAACATAAGCAATGCGGGAAACCTTGGTTTTGCTCCATCCATAAATGTTCCGGTTGTGGCGCGGCCTGTAGCTGTTGCCACAGGTGATTTTGATGGTGATGGCAAAACAGATTTGATTATTGGTTCTTACCAAACTTCGGGGTACGTAATCCTGAAAAATTCGGGGAATTTTACTTTTCAGGCTACCACGGTGGCCTTCTCAGGATCCTATGAATATGGATGTTCGGGAGATTTTAATAATGATGGTAAAATGGATTTTGCTTTTACGAGGCATAGTAATAATAATACTGTTGCTTTTTTAAATAATACGGTTACAGGTGGGCCTATCATATTTTCATCACAAAACCTTATGCTGGGTTCCATTATTAATTGTTCGGATGTTACGGGTGATGGCACCCCCGATCTGATACTGGATTATGGCCAATATGGCGGAACTTCTATTTTACAAAGCAAAGGAAGCGGAAGCCCATTGTTTAAGGATCCAATACATTTACCCATATTATCAGGTTCATTTGGAAGTGGCAGTTCCGTAGCTGATTTTGATAATGATGGGAGACCTGATATTGTAAAATCTGTTACCAATTCCAATCAAATTGTGATTTTGGGGAATGAGATTAAACCATTTTACCTTGGAGATTTTTTCCCAACAAGCGGTACCCGTAAAACTGCCATCACTATTTCCGGTGGCGATTTCAATGGCGTAACTGCAGTTAAGTTTGGAGGTATTCCTGCTTCATCTTTTACCATATTTAATAATGGAACTATTGAAGCTATTCCCGGTCTGGCCGCCAGTGGTGATGTAGAAGTAGTAAAGGGACAGGATGTAGTAAAGAAAACCGGATTTACTTACCTTCCCTTACCGCTAATAGAAAATGCTGAGCCACTTATTGGTTTTCCCGGGGCTGAAATTACCATTCGGGGGAAATATTTTGCAACCGGCAGCAATGCATACCAGGTAACTTTTGGTGGCATGTTAGCGCAATCATTTATGGTTCAAAATGATTCTGTAATAACTGCGAAAGTAGGTAATGGAAATTCAGGATATATTCGTGTAGCAGGCTTCCACGGGTTTGATTCATTTCCCGGTTTTACTTTTTTTGCACCACCGGTAATTGATTCGGTACATCCAATTAATGCTCTACCAGGGACTTTAGTGAATGTGTATGGTAAAAATCTAAACAATGCAACAGGAATATTATTTAATAATTCACCGGGTACTAATTTTTCATTGGTTAGTAACAACCATGTAGCGGTAAACGCACCACTGATTCCGAAGGGCGGTTGGGTAAAAGCTATTTCACCTTATGGCAACGATAGTTTAGCGGGTTTTTATAACGGGCCTGTTATCACCGGTGTTGATGCATCATCTGGAATTATAAAAACGAAATTAATTATATATGGTAAGGCATTTGCTGAAAGTTTATCTGGCAACACGGTAACGTTTGGTACCATTACAGCAAAAGTTATTGAAGCTTCGACAAATCACCTTACCGTTGAAATACCGACAGGTACACCTTCAGGTTATATGTCCCTAACTGCTTTCGGCTTGACGTCATACTACCACAATCCGTTTTTAACAACTTTTATAGGTTCGGGCACGGGTTTCGATAGCACTGCATTTCAGCCTGGAAATACCATAACTATGGATGCATCGAATGCTGATGCCAAACCGGTTGTTGGCGATCTAACCGATGACAGAAAGCCTGATATTGTTTACCGTGCCAATAATGGCTCCATTGCATTTGCAAAGAATGAAAGTATTCCTGGCATTCTCACATTCGCTTCGTCAATTTTATTCCCTACACGAACGATTACCAACGTTTTGGCCCTGCGTGATTTGAATGGAGATGGTTTACATGATCTGATTGTACAGGTTCCGGGCGTTGATGATTCATCCATTGTTTTTAGAAATACAGGAACGAACCAACAGCCACTTTTCAATGAAGTTTTTCATAGACATGTAGAAAGGGTAATGGATGTAGCTGATTTTGATGGTGATGGGAAACCTGATTTACTTACTGCAAATTTTAATATGAATAATTTGCAGTTTTATAGGAATATTTCGGAAGGCACTGAAATTAATTTCGCCCCGCCATCCATTTTATTTGGTGGATTCCCTTTTGTAAATATGGCTATGGCTGCCGATCTGAATGCAGACGGACTACCAGAGTTAATTTTCCAGCACACTTACAATAATAATTTTTTAGTATGCCGAAATATAAGTGTGCCGGGTAAAATTATTTTCGATTTTCCGCAGGCCTTTTCTGCCTGTAATGCCAAGGATATAAGGGTTGCAGATTTTGATAAGGATGGTATGCCTGATATCGCTGCATTTTCCTCGGGCTGCCAAAAGATTTATATGTTTCATAATAATTCTTCATCGGGCGGCGATATTAGTTTGCAACAGGTAAGTGAATTCTCAACTTCAGGTACAGTGGCAGGTTTTGCAGTAGCGGATATGGATGGAGATGAAAAGCCTGACATTGTTGTATTGAATACATCTAACCCGCATGCTTTGGTTTTAACGAATACAACTACACCGGGTAATGCTATTTCTTTTTCAGTTGGCAGGTCGATAGCACTTCAAAATCCGGAACTTCCTAACTCGTCGTATGGAGGATTATCCCTTTCTGATTTTGATGGAGATGGTAGGGCTGATTTGCTCGCAAGAATGCTTAATAATACAAGGTTTCAGACCATTCGAAATGGACATGGATCCGTTGGTTCGGAAATAATTTGTCCTGGCGGAAGTTTAACTTTATCAGCGGGTATTAGCGGTAATGTCTACAATTGGCAAGAAAGTATCGACAGTGAAAATTTTTCCAATATTTCAAATGATGCGTTTTACAATGGCGCCAATCAGTCGCAATTACAAATCAATAATATTCCTGCTTCCTGGTCGGGTAAATATGTTCGGTGTTTAGTGGATGGAAAATCAAATCTTGCATTGAAAATCAGGATAATCAATTATTGGAATGGATCGGTGAATAATGATTGGAATAATCCACTGAATTGGAGTTGTGCGACCGTACCTGATATGCATTCTGAAGTAGTTATTACAGGTAGTGTGCAACTGAACAGTAATGCACAGGTGAAAGCGCTGTATTTGCAACAAGGTGCAACTGTACAGGTGGGTGCGGGCTACCAATTAGTTATTCTGCAATAAAAGACATTTTGATTTTTAGTTGATCCCTTTCAGTTTGTAAATGGGTTTGGGATATCTTTATTTCCAAATGAAAGACATTATTTCGAATTTCAATATTGACTACCTTCCATTGCACCCAACTTTGTAAGGCTACCTTCATAAAATTATTTACCCATGAAGAAAAAATTTCAACAATTCGGCCGCTGGATTAAATCCCGTTTTCAGTTAATTGCTCCCGGTAATAATGCAATAACCGGAGCTACCAAAGGCCTTTATTTTTTGACAGCATTTTTTTTTCTGCTTAGTGGCATAATAATGGCCGTAAATATAAAGGACCCTTGGGTTCTTTTGCTGGTAGCAGCCATGGCAATTATGATAACATTGGGATCATCATTAGTAATATTGTTAATCAACCTGATTTTCAAAATTCCAGGAAATGT
This sequence comes from Chitinophagaceae bacterium, assembly GCA_041740575.1. Lineage (GTDB taxonomy): Bacteria > Bacteroidota > Bacteroidia > Chitinophagales > Chitinophagaceae > Phnomibacter. The sequence goes on from JBGSLS010000035.1 coordinate 13,126, forward strand.
AAAAAAAGCCCTGCTCATTTGTTTGCCATTGCTTTTCATAACATTCATGTTCGAACCCATGCTGGTAGTTTACCTGTTATTGGTGGCATCGCTTATGGGCGCTGCGATTTATGTGTTGCGCCATACTGGTTTTCGTAACCTGGCTACGCCAAAAAAAGTTGTCTTTTTTGCTGGTACAATCATAGGGTTGGCAGGAATCGGGGCCGGCATTTATTATTATTTTCAAAAGGGAATTGATATGGATCCATTTGAAAATGCAGCCAGATTGAATGCTGAAAAAATTCCACATCTGCCAGGAGAATCGCCTGCAAAATCTGGTTCTTACAAAGTAAAAACCATGAGCTATGGAAGTGGTAAGGATAAACACCGGGATGCATTTGGCCCAAAAGTTACTTATAAAACCGATTCTGTAAATGGTACTGCTTTCCTTGATCATTGGAGTGGATTGGCAGGGTGGTGGCGAAAAAAATATTGGGGTTTTGATGCCAAGGCATTGCCCATTAATGCTAGGGTTTGGTATCCTGAAGGCGATGGCCCCTTTCCGCTTGTGCTCGTGGTGCATGGAAATCATTCTATGACAGATTTCTCCGATCCGGGGTATGATTACCTTGGCGAAATGCTTGCATCGCGCGGCATGATAATGGCATCTGTGGATGAGAATTTTATTAATGGACATTGGGCCGATATTTTTGGTGGCCTGGAAAAGGAAAATGATGCACGCGGTTGGTTATTACTCGAACATTTGAAAGTATGGCATCAGTGGAATGCGAAACCGGGACATGCATTTTATGGTAAAATTGATACAAGCCGTATTGCATTAATGGGCCATTCGCGCGGTGGCGAAGCAGTGGCACATGCTGCCTTATTTAATTCACTTGATTATTACCCCGAAGATGCTGCTGTAAAACTCGGTTACCATTACAATATCCGCAGTATTGTTGCCATTGCTCCGGTTGACGGCCAATACCAATCAGGTGAAACACCCACAAAAATTAAGGATATCAACTACCTTACCATCCATGGTTCGCAAGATGGTGATGTCACTTCTTTTTTAGGTTCCTTGCAATATGAACGAATTGAATATTCTGGTTCACCTTATTTCTTTAAGTCAGGATTATATATTTATGGTGCTAATCATGGACAGTTTAATACAAGTTGGGGCGATAATGATGCCGGAATGTCATTCAAAGGATTGTTTAACCTGAAACAGTTGTTGCCCGCCAAAGAACAACAGGAAATTGCCAAAGTATATATTGCTGCTTTTTTAGAAACAAGCCTCAGGGGGAAAAGTGAATACCTGCCACTATTTACTGATGCACGCTATGGGCGTAAATGGCTTCCTGAAACGGTTTATCTCAATCAGTTTGAAGATGCCAACACAAAATATCTTGCTACCTATGATGAAGATTTTGATGTAACCACAGCAACATTGGATTCGGTTGCGATGGGTGGAAAAAAATTGTCGGTATGGAAGGAGCAGGAAATTCGTTTGAAGTCTGCAAAAAAAGGTTCACGAGGCGTTTTTTTGGGTTGGCATTATGATGCAAAAAAATTAGATACATCGGGTAAAAAACCGATTGAAGATTGGTTGCCGGATTCTTTGGTTGCATCTTATGCTATATATATGAAGCCGGGGGTAATTTCAGTAGATTCTACATCCGTACTGGTTTTTTCCATGGCTGAATCAAAGGAAGAAACGAATCCAAAGTCGAAAGGGAAATGGGTGGAAGATGATAAGGATAAGGTTGCGAATAAGGGTGAGAATAAGGATAAGGGTAAGAATAAAGAAAAGGTTAAGGATGAGAAGGAAAAGGATGATGAGAAAGATAAACCTGCAAAACCTTTGGATCTTACCATTGAATTAACTGATCAAACTGGTCAAATGATTCGTTTTCCATTGAGTCGGTTTTCTGCTTTACAAAGGGAATTGGAAGTTCGGATTTGGAAAATAGATTTTCTGAAAGGGAAAAAATCATCCGAAAAAGTATTTCAGCATTTTTCCTTTCCGCTTTTGGATCTACAGGCGTTGAATCCTGCCTTTTCCCCACAGCTATTGCATCGTATTCGCTTTGTTTTTGATAAATCGGAGAATGGGGTCGTAGTGCTCGATAATGTTGGTTTCATGAAGCGGTTCGATTTGGTTACTACCGGTTTTTAAGTTGGCAGCCTTCCTTTATAAATGACGTTAATTGATAACTGTTATTATGCTTTTTTTACCCAATGCATTTGCCTGAAGCTTTAAAGATGTAATTTTCATCATTCTGTTGCTTAATCAGTATATGCCATATGAAAAAAAATCTATGTCTTCTTATTGCTGCTTTGTTTTGTTTACAAGGCATTCATATCTATGCACAACAAGTTATTGTACAAAATAAAATACGCGTCAACCAGGTTGGGTTTTATCCCGGATTAGAAAAAATAGCCATTGTAGAAGGCAATGTATCCGGTCCGAAATTCTTTGTAAAAAGTGTTGATCTTAGCACCACCTATTTTACGGGAGCACTTGGTGCAGGTGCTGCATGGTCATATAGCAACGAGTATGTAAAAGTGGCGGATTTTTCTTCCTTACAAACGCCCGGACAATATGTGATAGAAGTGGATGGTGTTGCTGAAAAATCGCCACCTTTTTCTATTCTTCCACAAGTGAATAATGGTATTGCAAAAGCATCTATCAAGGGCTTTTATTTTAACAGGGCATCCACTGCCTTATTACCGGCATTTGCGGGTGTATGGCAACGTGCAGCTGGCCATCCCGATGATAAGGTTATTATTCATGCTTCGGCTGCTACCGCTGCAAGACCTGCAGGAACGGTAGTTTCATCCACTAAAGGCTGGTACGATGCAGGCGATTATAATTGTTATGTGGTTAACTCAGGTATTACAATGCATAACCTGTTATCGGGCTACGAGCATTTTCCTTCTTACTATGATACGCTATCTCTACATATTCCGGAAAGTAATAATGCAATGCCTGATTTGCTTGATGAAGCAAAATGGAATCTTGATTGGATGCTTACGATGCAGGACCCAAATGATGGAGGTGTTTACCATAAAAAAACGACTGCCAAATTTTGTGGTGCAGTAATGCCCTATGCTGATACAGCAACACGTTACCTTGTAGCAAAAAGTAGTGCTGCTACTTTTGATTTTGCCGCCACCATGGCAATGGCTTACCGTGTATTTAAAAAGTATGATCCTGCGTTTGCTAATCAATGTCTTAACGCAGCGCAGTTGGCGTATAAATGGGGTATTGCCAACCCCAATATTTATTTTAAAAATCCGGAAGGTATTTCTACAGGCGAGTATGGTGATGGAAATACGACAGATGAAAAGGAATGGGCATCAACTGAATTGTATATCAGCACAGGTAATGATGCCTATTATTTGCAAAGCTTTAAAAACAGTGAAACATACGGATTACCCGGTTGGCCGAATGTGCGTTCATTGGGATTAATATCGCTGGTGCACCATCGCAAACAATTATCCGCCATCGGTAAAAATGATACACTTGCCATGAAGATGAAATTAATAGCACTAGCCAATAAAAGTAAATTATATAAACCCAATGATGCCTATCGAACAAGTATGGGAACAAATGGGAATGGAGATTTTAACTGGGGTGGCAATTCCAATGCACTCAATTATGGCATGATAAATATTTCTGCCTATTTACTAACAGGTGAAACAGACCATTTAAATCTTACCATTTCTTCTTTGGATTATGTGTTGGGCCGCAATGCAACATCCTATTGTTTTGTAACCGGATTTGGGACCAAAAAAGTAATGGATCCCCACCATCGGACATCCTATGCCGATGCAGTTGCCGACCCTGTACCCGGCTGGTTGGCGGGCGGACCCAATACAAATGCACAAAACGATTGCGGCGCAGCAAAATACCCTTCATCCACTTATCGTGCTATTGCTTATTTAGATAATTGGTGCAGCTACTCTACCAACGAAGTAGCCATTAACTGGAATGGTCCGTTGGTTTTTGTAACCGGGGCATTGGAAGCTATTATGGCAGCCAAAACTATCGGTAACTAATTATAGGGGGATAATTGATGGTCCCTTTTTACAAGCAGGATGGCAATCAATCGCTTGTTTTGAATGGACATGGTGGCTGGATTAAATGTTGTTTATAAAACACTTGGAATTCGAGTGTAAGTTAAAAATAGTCTTATATTCAAATCTAATTTTCATACACAATCTTTTGTTTAATGCCGCATTTCTGTAATGCTTTTTTATGCTGCTGTGCCATCACCAGTACTAACTGAACATCCTTCCCGTAATAGTCTGATTTTCAAAACGATAAGGCTCTATCAGGTTTCCGGATACTTAAGAATCTTCCTTACAGTAAGAATTCCCTGTGTAAATGACTTCTACAAAATGCCTGTAGTCTCTGTTTATTTCTATATATTCACGACATAAGACTTACTTTTTGCTCTATTTGTATTTCAGGCAGTTTTGAATTTTTACTGATTGCCTGTTCATCTTAAAATGAATACTATGCGCACAGTTAAATTATTATCCCGTCTTCTGTTTGCGATTTTTGTATTTCACCCTCTGGTTTTTGTAAATCTTCATGCACAAAACATAGGAATTGGCATTCAAAGTACTAGTCGTGGGTTGTTAATTCCACGGATAACAGAAGTTCAAAAAAGCAGCATTAGTAATCCTCCGGCGGGTCTTATGGTATTTGTAAATACAGATAACAGCTTTCATTATTTTGATGGTTCCGCATGGGTAAAGATTGGGCCTGAAATAAATGGTTCACGAATTTTTTGAAATCAAAGAAGTTAGGGTTTTAATTACATTTTAGCACACTTGCATTGCAAGCTTTGAAATAACATTCTTTTTGCATTGCATTTTTATAATGCATAAATCAACCAAAATGAAACTATTTAATTTCGCAGCCTTTTTATGTCTTTTATTAGGCCCGTTTATTACCAAATCGCAAAATGTGGGCATTGGAACTCCTTTGCCTCATGCTTCGGCCCAACTTGAAGTAGCGAGTACCACTTCGGGCATGCTTGTGCCGCGTATGACATCGGCCCAACGGACTGCCATCACAAGCCCGGCCAACGGGCTGTTGGTGTATGATATTACCACCAACAGTTTTTGGTTTACCAAAAGCAACGCCTGGACTGAAATAGGGAGTGCCGCCGAAGGATGGAAAATTACAGGCAATGCGGGCACTACCGAGGTACACTTTGTAGGCACGGCCGACGAACAGCCCTTGCGTTTTAAGGTAAACAATGTATTGTCAGGATATGTATCGCCTGGAATATCATCTTCTACAAGTTTTGGATATGAGTCCCTTGCCTCCAATACTGGGGTTGGTAATGTGGGTGTTGGTTATTGGGCATTGCGCAACAATACCACAGGTGTAGCAAATACCGCTGTAGGAAACAATAGCTTGATTGGTACTACTTCAGGCAGTTACAATACCGCTTTGGGGCAGGCCACCATGTCCGCCAATGAGGTTGGTGAGCAAAATACGGCTGTGGGCTTTTCCGCATTGAATAAAAACACCGGTGGGGGTAATACCGCGGTAGGGGCAAATACGCTGTCTCAGAATACATCAGGTTTGAATAGCGCTGCATTGGGTGCTTATGCCCTTGAAAAAAATACGACCGGAGGCGCCAATGCGGCTGTTGGCTATGCCGCTCTGAATGCCAATACCACCGGAGGTGCCAATGTGGCCATAGGCAGGGATGCCCTGAAACTGAATACCACGGGCAACCGCAACGTGGCAAATGGCTGGAATGCGCTCGCCGCTAATACCACAGCTAATTCCAATATAGCCATTGGACCTTATGCCTTATTTTCAAATACTGACCGCAGTAACCTTGTTGCCATTGGGGATAGCGCTTTATATAACAATGGAGTAGGGGCAACTACCGCACAGGAGGCCACAAAAAATACAGCAGTGGGTAGTAAGGCGCTTTTTGCCAATACCAGGGGTTCTTTTAATACAGCTACCGGTGCAAATGCGCTTCGCAGCAATACTACAGGCAACATCAATACTGCTAATGGGACAGACGCACTTTTTAGAAATACCACAGGCATTTCCAACACCGCCAATGGGGTGAGTGCCCTTCGCAGCAATACCACTGGCGACAACAATACCGCTAATGGGGTAAATGCACTTTTTTTCAATACCACAGGCAACCAAAATACCGCCAATGGATCAAATGCGCTCTTTAACAATACCACAGGCAGCAACAATACTGCCAATGGACCTAATACGCTTTATAACAATACCACCGGCTTCAGCAATGTTGCTGTTGGAATTAGTGCATTATATAGCAATGCCGACCGCAGCAACCTCGTTGCCATTGGTGATAGTGCTTTATATAATAATGGAGTAGGGGCAACATCCTCAGAAGAGGCTATTAAAAACACGGCTGTTGGTAGTAAGGCACTTTTTGCCAATACCATCGGCGAAAACAATACCGCTAATGGGGCGGACGCGCTACGGAGCAATTCCTCTGGTTTTCATAATACAGCTACCGGGGCCGATGCGCTACGTAACAATACCGCCGGCTTCTACAATACCGCCAATGGGGCCGATGCATTAGGAAGAAATACCACCGGCTCCAGCAATTCCGCTAGTGGAGAAAGAGCCCTCTATAATAATACCATTGGTGACGCCAATACTGCCAATGGGAGAGATGCGCTTGCAAGTAATACCACCGGCAGCAATAATACCGCCAATGGGGTGGAAGCACTCCTAAACAATACCACCGGCTTCAGCAATGTTGCTGTTGGAATTCGTGCATTATATAGCAATACCAACCGTGGCAACCTCGTTGCCATTGGTGATAGCGCTTTATACAATAATGGAGTTGGGGCAACATCTTTACAACATGCCACAAAAAACACAGCGGTTGGCAGTAAGGCGCTTTTTGCCAATACCACAGGTTTTTTTAATACTGCTACAGGGGCAGATGCGTTAATGAACAATACCACCGGCGATTTCAATACCGCGAATGGCGTAAAATCACTCCATAAAAATACTACCGGCATTGACAACACCGCCACTGGGAGTAATGCGCTTTCAAGCAATACCACCGGCAATTTCAATACCGCTAATGGGGCCGATGCGCTACTCAACAATACCACCGGAATAGACAATACCGCCAATGGAGCATTTGCGCTGCGTAGCAATACCACCGGTTTTGCCAACACTGCTGATGGAGTAGATGCTCTTCGCAGCAATACCACAGGGGTTAACAATACCGCCAATGGAGTAGATGCGCTACGGAGCAATACCACAGGTTTTTCCAACACTGCTGATGGAGTAGATGCGCTTCGGACCAATACCGTAGGGGTTTACAATACCGCCAATGGGGCAGCAGCGCTTTTCAGCAATACCACAGGGAACGCCAACACAGCCAATGGAGAAAGTTCCCTTCGCAACAATACCACCGGGGCTAACAATACCGCCAATGGGCGGAATGCGCTACTTACCAATACCACCGGCAGCAGCAATACTGCATTGGGCAACTTTGCAGATGTGACAGCAAATAATCTATCGAATGCAACTGCAATTGGCGCCAATGCCCCGGTAGACTGCTCCAATTGTTTGGTTTTAGGCAATAACGTTAATGTGGGCATTGGTACAAGCAATCCCATCAATAGATTACAGGTAACGGGTAACGCCTTGGTTAACGGGCAGGTAGGTGTGAATGCCATATTTGCCAATACAGCCTTGCATATAAAATCTTTGCCTGGTCAATCATGGTTGAATTATCAGCAGGATAACAATAATGCATTAAGGTTTGCCGTATCCGTTGCCGGCGCTGTAGGCATTAATGCGCATAGTGTTGCTACTGCACTAAATGTGCGATCTGGCAGCGCAAGTATCACCCGGATATTGGATTTGCAAAGTACCGGCGGCACATCCATGTTCAGTGTTTCCAGCAATGGTACTGTTCAATCCAATGCAAGCATAAATGCAGGATTTCAGATGTCTGCTCCTTTTGGGGCCACTTTTGGAAGCGGTGATACAGATGCGATGCTGAATGTGTACGGCACCAATGGTATTGTGGTGAGTGGTACCAATGATTTTATGACACCGGCAGGGCAGGCATTCAGCTTTGTAAACTATAGTAAAAATGCAAACGGTCAGATACTTCCTACAGAAACCTTTCGAATAAATAGTTCCGGTAATGTTTCTATTCCTACCGGTAATTTATCTGTCAGCGGTTCTCTCAGTAAGGGTAGTGGTTCCTTTAAAATTGACCATCCGCTCGATCCTGCCAACAAATATTTATACCACAGCTTTGTGGAAAGCCCGGATATGATGAATGTGTACAATGGCAATACAACCACCAATGCCAAAGGAGAGTCCGTTGTGGAAATGCCCGATTGGTTTGAAGCCTTGAATAAAGATTTCCGGTATCAGCTTACCGTAATTGGGACTTTTGCACAGGCAATTATTAAAGAAGAATTGAAAGGAAATAAATTTTCTATCCTTACCGATAAGCCCAACGTAAAAGTAAGTTGGCAGATTACTGGTATCCGTCATGATGCTTTTGCAGATAAAAATCGTATCCCTGTGGAAGTGGAGAAGCCCGGCGATGAATTGGGGACCTATCTGCATCCGGAGGCTTTTGGTCAACCAATCCAAAAAGGACTTGCCGAAAAGAAAATTGCCGCGTCAGCAGCAGGGGAAGGTGCCGGGGAGCGATAAGTAAAAATGGATAATGAAATCGAAATAGAGGCGGGGAATAAATCCCTAAGTCCTAGCCGTGTCTCCCACCGGGGACAAGGCGCAACCATTAAAAAAAAAGGAAATATTTCTCTTTTTAAAATTATATGATGCTGTTTCCAGGCGGTAGGCACTGCTGAGATCATAAATAAAAAAAATCCCGCCATTTTCCAATGACGGGATCTTAACTTGTTAACCTATCAACTTTTCAACTAATGCAATCTAACCTGCAAATTCTTTCCTTATAATATTCAGCGCCGCACCTTCCTTAAACCGGCCCCACCCTCATTCCCTCCCCTTGCGGGGAGGGAGGTCGGTTTACGACTTTGAAAATTCTTTTCGAATTATATTTAAAGCTGCACCTTCTACGAACCACTGTATCTGCTGCTCATTATACGTATGGTTCACCAAAATCGATTCTGATGTTCCATCCGCATGATTCAATACCAGCGTTAGCGGCTTGCCGGGTGCAAATTCAGTCAGTCCAACAATATCAATGCTATCATCTTCCTGAATTTTATCATAATCGGCTTTGTCGGCAAATGTGAGACCAAGCATGCCCTGCTTTTTCAAATTGGTTTCGTGGATACGCGCAAAGCTTTTTACCAATACGGCACGTACACCAAGATGACGGGGCTCCATTGCAGCATGTTCGCGGCTGCTGCCTTCACCATAGTTTTCGTCACCTACCACAATGGTTCCAATGCCGGCGGCCTTGTAGGCGCGCTGTGTAGCGGGTACGGGACCATATTCGCCGGTAAGTTGGTTCTTTACGTTATCTGTTTTTTCATTAAAAACGTTTACCGCGCCTATCAGCATGTTATTGCTGATATTATCGAGATGGCCACGGAACTTCAGCCATGGGCCTGCCATGCTGATATGGTCGGTGGTACATTTCCCTTTTGCTTTGATGAGGAGTTTCAGCCCTTTCAGGTCGGTGCCTTCCCATGCTGCAAACGGATCGAGCAACTGCAAACGCTTACTTGCAGGATCCACCAACACATTTACACTGCTGCCATCTTCGGCAGGTGCCTGAAAACCGGCATCTTCCACCGCAAAACCCCGAACCGGTAATTCATCGCCGGATGGAGGATCAAGCATTACCTGTTCCCCTTTATCGTTGGTAAGCGTATCGGTTAACGGATTGAAATTTAAATCACCTGCAATGGCAAGTGCCGTAACCAGTTCAGGACTACCCACAAATGCCATGGTATTGGGGTTGCCATCGGCGCGCTTGGCAAAGTTGCGGTTAAAGCTGTGTACAATGGTATTGCGTTCCTGTTTTTCGGCGCCTACGCGGTCCCACATGCCTATGCAGGGGCCACAGGCATTGGCAAAAACGGTAGCGCCAATTTTGCCAAAAACGTCTAAAAATCCATCTCTTTCAATGGTGTAACGTACTTGTTCACTACCGGGTGTTATGGTAAATTCCGATTTCAGGGTCAGGCCTTTTTCGGAAACCTGCCTTGCGAGACTCACCGCGCGGCTGATGTCTTCGTAAGAAGAGTTGGTGCAACTCCCAATTAAACCTACTTCAATTTTGGTAGGCCAATTGTTTGCAGCAGCAGCTTCTTTCATTTTAGATATAGGCGTAGCCAAATCGGGCGTAAAGGGGCCATTCAGGTGGGGTTCCAGTTCGCTCAGGTTTATTTCAATGACTTCATCGAAATAGGCTGTGGGATTGGCGTACACATCGGCGTCACCGGTCAGGTGTTCGGCAATACCATCTGCCAGGTTTGCCACATCTTCACGACCGGTGGCTTTCAGGTAGCGGCTCATGCTTTCATCGTATCCAAAAGTAGATGTGGTGGCGCCAATTTCGGCACCCATATTACAAATGGTTCCTTTACCGGTGCAACTCATGGATGTAGCGCCTTCACCAAAATATTCAACAACGGCACCGGTACCACCTTTTACGGTAAGAATGCCTGCTACCTTCAAAATCACATCTTTGGGGGCGGTCCAGCCATTCAGTTTGCCGGTTAGTTTTACACCAATCAGTTTAGGCATTTTCAGTTCCCATGGCAAACCGGCCATAACATCGCAGGCATCGGCACCACCTACACCAATGGCAATCATACCAAGTCCACCGGCATTTACCGTATGGCTATCGGTACCAATCATCATACCACCGGGAAAAGCATAGTTTTCCAACACTACCTGGTGAATAATACCAGCACCGGGCTTCCAAAAGCCAATACCATATTTATTCGAAACCGAAGCAAGGAAATCATACACTTCCTTGCTTTCATTTACTGCCCTTTCAAGGTCAACTTTATTATTGTCCTTAGCCACAATCAGGTGATCGCAATGCACCGTACTGGGAACGGCCACCTGTGCCCTGCCGGCCTGCATAAACTGTAAAAGTGCCATTTGTGCGGTGGCATCCTGCATAGCTACTCTATCCGGGGCAAAATCTACATAATCCTTACCACGGCCATAAGCGTTGGTGGCATCGCCCTGTGTAAGGTGAGCATAAAGAATTTTTTCGGTAAGTGTAAGCGGTCGACCAACGGCCTTGCGGGCAGCGGCTACACGTGCTGGAAAGCTTTCGTAAACTGCCTTGATCATAGATAAATCAAACATAGTGGTGGAAATTATTGAGAATGTGATATAATCAGGCCGCGAATTTACGAGTTAGGCGTCAAGGTAAAAGACAGAATAGTTGAAAAAACTATAAACAATGGTGAAATTTTGCCTAATAATGGCACTGAATCATATTTTTTTAAAAATATCTAAAATCGAAACAAAATGCAGGTAACTTTGTTCATAACCTATTAAAACACTCATCTATGCCGGAAAAATTCAGAAAATTCGTTGAGACCAACGTTTTTGGTGTTTGTACCTACCTGGGTGAAAAATTTAATATTGCTACTTCTAAAATTCGACTTTACTTCATATATCTTTCCTTTTTCACTTTTGGAAGTCCGATTATTATCTACTTTTTTATTGCTTTTTGGATGAATGTGAAGCAGTATATCACTTACGGGAAAAGAAATCCGCTTTGGTATAAGTGAATTAAATTTGAATTCGTATTTTGGCCTGATGTTTAAGGCCAGCCTGATTTTTATTACCCTGCTTTTTACAGGCTTTTTGCATGGCCAACAGTCTACCATAATTTTTGACCATTTTGGCCTGAGTGCCGGTTTTAATAGCCGTGAAGCTATGGATATCGTAACCACCGCCAATGGCATGGTATGGGTGAGTAGTAACGATGGTCTTGCAAGGTTCGACAGTAAACGATTCAAGTTTTACAAGCATATAGATGGCGATACGCTTTCGCTTTCCAATAATTATTGTCAGGCGCTCGCCACCGATAAAAGGGGGCTGATATGGGTGCAAAGCGATGACCATCTCGATGTTTTCAACCCCTACACAGAACGGTTTTCGCATGTAACACTAACCCATAGTAATGGAAAGAAAAATCTTGTGTACCCACGTAGATTTGCATATGATAGTACCTCCGATATCATGTGGATAGGCACTGCCAAAGGACTGTATTATAGTAAGCAGGGCAGTCTTAGTTTGCAAAGTATCAGCGTGCTTAGTTCTGAAAAGTTACTTTCCAACGCTCCCATTGGCGCCATGGTACTGGATGGTTCTCAATTTTTATGGGTAACAGTTGGCAACCAAATTATCAGGCTAAATTTAAGGAATGGCGGTACCGAAAAATTTATGCTTCCAGGCAAGGTTGACGGTTTTCTTAACGACCCGAAAGTGGTTGGTTTTTTATCTGCTTATTTAGATGAAAACAAAATGCTTTGGTTGGGTACCTGGCTTAAAGGGCTGGTTTCCTTTCATACACAATCCCATACTTTTCATCAATATTGTTTCAGGGATTATACCAGGGAAGAAAATACCATTTCTGATATTATACAAACAAAAGAACAAGGGCAGGAGCAAATACTTTGGCTTACCACAACGGGTTATGGACTGGCAACTTTTGATATGGGATCAAAAAATTTTACATCTTACCATTCTCCTGTAACCAATGATCCTTTTGGTATAAATGGTACCACCTATGGTATGTATGCTGATGGAAAAAATGGATTATGGATTGGGTCCCCATCGGGTTTGCATCGGTATGATTACAGTAAGCAGGTATTTAAAACGATTGATGTAAGCAGTATTGAAAAAGGTACACAATTATTGCCGGTGAGTAGTATGGCCATTCAGAAAAATGATAATAACCTGGATGAAGTATTGTGGTTCTATGTTCCTTACCGTGGTGGCTATTTGTATGATTTGGGAAAGCAGAAAATGAAACCATTACCATCAAAAGTTGCTGCCTGTATCAACATGCCTGCGGAGTTCTTGGGCTTTTTTATCGATGCAAAAAATATACTTTGGATAAGTACATCAAACGATGGGTTAATAGGTTACGACATTCTAAAGGATGCTATTATTTTCAGGGTAAGCAAGCCTTTTAATGAATCGAAAAAATGGGTGTGGTCATTTTTTGAAGACAGCCGCAAACAGCTTTGGATAGGGAGTTTAAATGGCTTGTATGTAATGGATAGTAGCAGAAAAAACATCGTTGCCGTAGATGCTGTAAATAAGAATCTCGAACGAAATGAACTGGCAAAAGTAATTGTAGAAATTACAGAAGATGAAACAGGAAATATTTGGTTTACTGCCGATGGTACAGATAAAAAAATTGCTTGTATAGGAAAATTGAACCCGGAAAATAATCAATTGCAATTTGTGTATAATGAAAAAACACAGCAAAGTATTAATCATAACCCCATAGAATTGGGAAGTATTGTTCATAATGGAAAGGGGAAAGTATTTGCATCCTTTAATGGTGAAGGTATTGCATGGTTTAACAGTAAGCAGTTGGATTCAATACCCCATTTTCTTACTACTGACAATGGATTGGGGAGCAATTGGACCAATGGTTTACTAGCAGATAAAAATGGGAATATCTGGTGCAGTACGAGCTTCGGGTTTTCCTGTTATAAGGATGCCAAAAGCAATTTTACCAATTATAATTATACATCCTATGCGTTGGATAATACGCAGGGGCCTTATATGTATTTATCATCGCAAAGCGGAGTGGTATATGTAAGCCAATCTAATGCTATCAGGTATTTTAATACGAGCATAAGCAATGCAGCCATTGAAAAAGAACAGTTGGTTTTTTTAGAAATGAAAGTACATAACAAGCCCTTTAACCCATCGGGCAAATTGTTTTCGAATGGTGATATTATTCATCTAACCCACCAACAGGATATGGTAAGTATAGAGTTTGCATTACTTAGCTACACCAATAGTGCCGATAATAGGTATAGCTGGATGCTGGAAGGCTGGGACAAGGACTGGACTACTTCTAATAACAATATTGCTGCTTACAATAACCTGGAACCGGGTACTTATACCTTATGGGTAAAAGCTGCCAACAGTGCGGGTGAATGGACAAAAGAACCCATACAACTTACCCTTGTAATTGCTTATCCTTTTTATCGAACCTGGTGGTTTATTTCGCTTGGCATATTGTTCGTAGCAGGGTTAATCTATTGGTATGTACAAAGGCGCATAGAAAGAATAAAAGAAAAGTATCAGCTAAGAAATAAAATTGCTGCCGACCTGCATGATGAAATTGGAAGTACACTTACGAGTATAAATATTTTAAGCAATGTAAGTCAACAGGCCATGGAGCAACAACCGCTACAGGCGAAGGAAATGTTGCAACAAATATCAGCCCAAAGCAAAAACATTCAGCAAAGCATGAGTGATATTGTATGGAGCATACGCCCAGATAATGATAAAGTGGAAGACCTCGTAACGCGTATGCGTGAGTATGCCGCACAAACGCTTGAACACCTTGATATTGACGCCGCCATAGAGGCAAATGATGAGCTTGCGGCTAAAACATTACCTATGCAGCACCGCAAAGAATTGTTGCTCATTTATAAAGAAGCCATCAATAATATTGCCAAGCATGCAGGTGCCACACGGGTAAGTGTTTCACTTACAAACGGAAATAAATATTTACAATTAAGCATTGCCGATAATGGTAAATGGAAAGGCGCCACTACTGGCACGGGTACCCGCAGTATGAAGGCAAGGGCCGTTGCCATGGGTGGAACGCTTACGATTGTGCCTTCGGACACAGGAACGGAAGTAGTAGCCAATATTCCTGTCACCTGAATGGGGTATAAACAAAGCCATTGAAAAAAAATAACTTTACGGGACAATAAGCCATATGGCCATTCAAGTATTATTATACGAAGACAACGATAACCTGCGACAGAGCATTACAACCATGCTGCAATGGAATAATGATTTCCTCCTTGTGGCGGATTTACCCGATGCAACGGAGGTAATTTCAGATATTACATCGCTAAAGCCTGATGTGGTATTAATGGATATTGATATGCCGAACAGTAATGGGGTAGAAGCCGTAAAACAAATAAGGGCAGTGAATGAAACCCTTCCCATTATTATGTTTACTGTGTTTGATGATGATGAAAACATTTTCAATGCCATATGTGCCGGTGCCAATGGTTACCTGCTTAAGCGCAACTTTGATCAAATACCCGCAGCCTTAAAAGATGTATTGGAAGGCGGCGCACCCATGACAAGCAGTGTAGCGAAAAGAGTGCTAAGTTTTATACCCAAAACCAAAACCAAAACTGAAACTAGCGAATCAACCGACAGCCTGAGCAAACGGGAAGCTGAAATTTTAAGTTATGTGGCAAAGGGCTTCAGCTATAAAATGATTGGTGATGTGCTTGGTATTTCTACCGAAACCGTAAGAACCCATATAAAGCGGATTTATAAAAAATTACAGGTAAATAGTGCGACCGGTGCGGTGCATAAATTTTTTCAGGGAAGGTAAACAACGTTGATTGTACCTTTTTTGTGGTATTGTACAGGCAGGTATATAGAAGCAATTTTATGGCATTATTTATAATGTAAAAAAATTGTGTATGTCTAAAATACTTCTTCTTTTACTTATTCCCATACTTGTTGCCACATCGGCACAAGCACAATGCAAATGTGGTTCATCATCCACCGCCAATAACTGGAGTACATTTACTGTATTTGTCCCATTGCCCACAAGCACCGTTAAGTGTGGCCATCAGTTTAAAATTTGTGCCGGAGATAGCCTTGCACTCAAAGGGAAATTTAACTGTACCGGCGGTTGTAATGCCTATTATAAAACCGTGCTAAAGAAAGATGGCATTATAGTAGCCGAAGCAGGATATGAAATGGCGGAAATCTTTTATCAAAAGCGTTTTACCACAGCAGGCAAATACGAACTTACCATTAACCCCGTATGTGGCGCCAATCTTTGCAGACCCTGTATATTTTATGTTACCGTGGTAAAATGCGTGTGAGCAATATTGTCATAGTAATTAATATTTTATCATATCAATCAATTATGAAAAAAATCATCCACTCTTTAGCCCTCTTAATTTTTAGCAGCGTGGCCATGGCCCAAAATGTGGGCATTAACACGCCTAACCCCACATCGGCACTTGATGTAAATGGTGGCCTGCGGCTGCGCTCCGAAACCAGTGCCGTATCTGGTACCAGCGTGGTGCTGCCAGCCAACCGTAGCAACCATATCATTACGGGTGCGCCTACCGGCAATTTTACCATTACCCTAACTGGTACCGTGCAGGAAGGGCAGCATATTATTATTACCAATACCCATATTGTAAGCGGCACACTTGGGGGGCAGGTAATACCC
>JBGSLS010000036.1:0-89717 GCA_041740575.1 Chitinophagaceae bacterium
GACCCGTGTGCACGAACTATTGCCAAACAACTGGAAAGAATACCAGCCCGAATCCGTTACCGCTGACGAAATACTGGCATAAGATGTTATAGGCGAAAAAAGTGACATCACAAATACGTAGCTATGTCGTGTGTTTACGAATTATGCAGCTGTTCATAAATTTTTAACTATAGCTTGGAAAAGAAATGCGTTAAATGGTGATGCTGATTTTGATATTGATGAAGACAGTAAGAAGATACAACTTGATATTTTTGGATTAAAAAAAATGACAAAAATTGAAAGTTTTCAAGTAGAATTGAGAAATAAACTTTTAAAGATGGATTCGGTTTCAAACAAATCCATATTACTTTACACCTATGAAAGCGGTCATATTCCTAAGCATGCAGAAGATATTATTAAAGAATTAAAGAAAGATGGTAAATTGCATTTCGATGGAAAATCACCTTGTTTAACATATGAAAATGTGTTCCGAAACGGTAAAATCATTGATTATAAAATAATTAAGTAACTAATGGCACAATCAAGTATTGAATGGACCGAAATGACGTGGAATCCAACAACAGGTTGTGATAAAATATCAGCAGGTTGCAAATTCTGCTATGCAGAAGTAATGTCCAAAAGACTTCAAGCTATGGGCGTTGAAAAATACAAGGATAATTTTGAAGTTAGGATACACGAGGAATCTTTAAGCATTCCCTATACATGGAAACACTCAAAAGTTGTATTCGTAAATTCAATGAGTGATTTGTTTCACAAAGAAATACCAGTTGAATTTATTAAGAAGGTATTTAAAGTTATGAACGATAATCCTCAACATGTATTCCAGATATTAACGAAAAGAGCGGAACGACTTTTGGAACTACATTTAAAATTAAAGTGGACACATAATATTTGGATGGGAGTTTCGGTTGAAGATAACAAAGTTAGGGATAGAATTGATTTTTTAAGGCAAACAAATGCAAAAGTAAAATTTCTGTCAATTGAACCATTAATTGGGCCTTTGCAAAATTTAAACTTGACCAGTATCGACTGGGTTATTGTAGGTGGTGAAAGTGGACCTAAACCTCGACCAATGAATTCAGAATGGGTGTTAGACATTCAAGAACAATGTTACAAGCATGAAGTTGCATTTTTCTTTAAACAATGGGGTGGAAAAAATAAAAAAGCAGCAGGGAGGATATTGAATGGAAGGACATATGATGAAATGCCTGAAATCGAATTGCAAAAAAACGTATGAAAGACAAATAAGCACTGATAACTTACCTTCAGTTCTCATAAAACTTATATTATTATTTGTGGAAGTTCGATGGTCACTTAAAATTAATTTTTTAAAAGAGAATTAATAGATACAAATTGATTGCATGACTACAAGATCAATTGGCTTCATATTTGGAATTATGTAAAGTTGTATAGACACATGCATTTCAATTCAATAGTTTTAGGAATATCTTGGTTCCAGCTGTGCCATTTTTCGGTAATAGATTATCAATTAAATTCCAATTTTCAAAACCTGAAAATTTTTATTAATTTCCATCCCGAATGACCAATCCTCCATCATGCGGTTTATTTTCATCCTCATATTTCACCTGCTTTTTATACCCGCGGCATTTGCACAGCCTGATTCGCTGTTTTCGCTGAAGGATGGTTCCGGCGTTCGTTCCCTCGAGCATTGGATTTCCCAACAAAACCATGAAACACGGGCAAAGTACTTACCCACACTTGAATCTGCTTACCGCAAACAGCAAAAACCTTTCCTTGAGCATTTTGCCTGGTTTGCCAATAGAATGGTGTATGTGGAAAAGGCGGCCCCCGATAGACAGGAAGTGGAAAAACGATTTAAGGAAATTGAACAGGAAGTGCATAAAAAGGGTTGGAAAGATACTGAAGGCGAAATATGGGTCACCCTGGGGAGTTTTTATTCGGGCGATTACAGGTATGGCAAAGCATTTGAATACATATTGCGGGGTTATTACCGGTTTGAAGAATTAGGTTTTGAAAAGCATCAACACCTGTATCGTTACCTGGGTATTATTGCCGGGATCTATTACCAGTTAGGCGACTGGGAAACAGCGATTAAATACCTGAATATTCTGAATAATGTTCCCGAAACCTACAGCATTCCACTGCCTAAGTATCATGTTCAAAATACGATGGCGCTTGCCTATCGAAACATGGATAAGTTCGATTCTTCGGCTTATTTTTTCAAAGCAGCTTATCAAAGTGCCTTGCAGATAAAGGATAGTTTCTGGATGGCACTTTCGCTCGGCAACCTGGGTTATAATTATTACATCGGGGGCGATTTTGAAAAAGCAGAACCCCTTTTGGAAGATGATTACTATGCAAGCTGGAAAGCGGGCGAAAAGGAAAGTGCGGTTAATGCGGGGTTGAATCTTGCTGAAATCTATTTGAAAAAGGGCTGGTTAGAAAAGGCGCAAACACTGATGGATACGATGCGGCCGGTGGTGATGCAAAAGCGTTCGACAAGATGGATGCGGCTTTGGTTTCAAAATCAATACGGGCTTGCGCGCGCGCAGGGGCGTCATGCCGAAGCAGTAGTGTTTGCCGATTCGGCTTTGCGATACAGGGATATGGCGGCTACAAATATCAATGCACAGATTATAGCTAATACGCGCAGTAAAGTAGAAGCCGAACAATACCTGAACAAAATTTCGTTGCTGGAAACACAAAAGCAAAAGGAGCGGGTATTACGCAATGCCCTACTCGCGGGTATCGGGCTTGTGGCGGTTATTCTTATGCTGGTCATTAATCGTAGTCGCACAAGGCATACCCATGCCATGGAAAAGGCTGCGCTCGAGAAAAAACTGGCCGATGAAAAACTGGAAACGGTGAAATCGGAACTCGACCAATACATGCTGCGGATGAAAGAAAAATCAGCGTTGCTTGAAAAATTTGAAGCAGAACTGGAAACCCTGAAACAAAGCGGTCAGGCGAGGGCAGGCGATGCCAATCATTCGTTGCAGGAATTGTTGCAGGTAAGTATTCTAACCGAAGATGAATGGCTGCATTTCCGTGAATTGTTTGAAAAAGTTCATCCCGGTTTTCTCACCCGCATGCGGGTAAAGCTCCCCGATCTTACGCCTGCCGAAACCCGGCTACTTGTGCTTACCAAACTGAAACTTACCAACAAGGAAATGGGTGCCATGCTGGGTATTGGTTATGATGCTATTAAAAAAACAAGGCAGCGGTTGCGCAAAAAGATCAATCTGCCGGAAGAAGGCGGGTTGGATGAATTGATTGCAATTATTTAATAATCAATGCGTTAGAATATTAAGGGGATGGGCAATTTTGCCTGTCCCCTTTTTTGTCCCCCTGCCCAAACCACGCTGTCCCCTTTTTTGTCGCCTGCGCTTTCTTGCATGGCCCGTGCAGGTTTTACAACTTGCCAGCCATGGCTTCGCACAAGATTAACCCACGAAATATTCCAGGCTGGGTTTGGATGGCAGGGGTTTTCCTGCTCAGCATTGTGCTGATCCTTATGGTGTGGTGGTATTACGAGCAACGGATTGAAGCCTTGAATGAAATCATAGAAAAATAAACGAAAAAGGGGCTTCCGCGCCCCACTGGAAATTCAGGATAAATCATTTAGACACAGGCATTATTAAAATCTACCGGTTATGCAAACCAACTTTACCAAACTTTCCCTTGCGGGTGTTTTAGCCCTGCTTTTTACAACACACCCGCTGCTTTTTGCACAAGTGCAAAACAGTAACATAAACTATCGGGCCGATGTACGACAGGTAACCGGGCAACCTGCGCTCGGTGGTGTTTATGTAAACAACAATACGATGTTTAAGCCTGCAATTGATGAAGATGGTCAGGCAACCTATGTGCGGCCTTCGGATGCACAAATCACCTGTTACGCCTATGGGCTCATTAATGGAATTTTTTCTCCCTACCTGGCGCAGCAAACCTTACCCATCGTTGAAGCATTGGATATTCCTTTTAACAGGCGTTATGATGTTTCGGCCTGGGCGCTGGGAAAGCATTTTGCAAATACCACCCAATGCCTTTATCAAACCAATACCATCAATAATATTCTTGTAATCGACAGGTACGATGTTGAAAAAGGGTTGCTGCTTAGCAACCCGGTGGATATTGTGAAAACGAAAGACGGTTTTGCGGATAAGACCTATGCTTTAAATGCACAGATCAATGCCACCATCCGTGAATTCTGGCGTTACAAACACGGAACATCTCATACAGATGCCCTAAATTTTGGAACCCTGAACAACAACCAAACCTATACGCATGTGAACAATAACATGCCTAAGCCTGGCCTACCTAACCTCGACGGAGATGAATGGGGTTACGCCAACACCAAAGGCGCCGCCACCCCGGAAGTGAATTACAGTTTCACCCTTACCGCACCTGCAACCGTTACGATTTCAACCAACAATACAGGCACCAATTTCAACACTAGGTTGGTACTTTCCAGGATTGTAAATGGAAATGAAGTTCAGGTAGCACTTAATGATAATATCAGTGGCTCAAATAATAAATCGCTTTTAACAGCTACACTTTGCGATGGCACTTACAATGTGTATGTGGAAGGAAGCGGTGCAAGTGATTATGGAACCTTTGAACTTTCAGTTGTACAACAACCAGCATCACTCCCCGCCCTTACAGGCAGCATTACAGGCCCTTCACTTATACCCACCCCTCGTGAAAACGGAAACGCTTATGTTACATTATTACAACCGCCTGTAGCATTGCTTGGCGCTACAAATAATGCCTGGACCTGGCAGCAAAATGAAATCCTAACCGGTACACCCAACTGGGTAAATGCTGAAGATAAATTTGACAGCATTGCCTACCTCTTGCCCGAAACTTCCTTTCCGGGTAAAAGCCGCACGCTGCAATATCGCAGGGTAAATAATGGCTGCAACGCACCATTGGCAACAAGCCATGTTGTCGTAAAAATGGTAGCGCCTGATGGTTCCATTTCAGGCAGGGTAGCCAGCAAAAATGGTCAACCCGTAAAAGACATTACCATTTTTGCCCGCAAACGAAATGCATCGCTGCCCGGTAGCCCGCAAAGTTTTACCTACAGCGCTATCACTGCGGCCGACGGCAGCTACACCATTCCCAATATTTACTATGGCGATCCAACCCTCACCACTTCGCTTGAATTTTCCATTTGGGCCTTTAAACCAAACCATGGTTTTGATTTTGATACCTTGTACCGAACCCTGCGCAACACCATTCCGGGCGTAAATAATGTAAACTTTACTGATACTACTGTTTTGTCTATTTCGGGTCGTACTTACCAGGAATGTGTGGCTTGTAATGATGCCCAAGGCGCGCCTCAAAGCCAAAATTGTCCGCTTGACAGTGTGGAAATTTACCGCGACAACAGCTTTTTCGCGCGGTCTGGTTTTATTACCCCTCCCGGTGAGTTTGGTCGCTATTCCATCACCGTAAGCGACCCCGGAACTTATAAAATTGAACCACGTTATCGCAACCAAACTTTTTCTCCGGCATTTTCCAACGTGCCCGTAGTAGCAGATGTAAATAATATCAACTTTAAAAACACAACTACCCGCACCATAAGCGGTACTTTGCTTGCCGGATGTGCCGATTATATAGGAACCGCAGAGCTGGAGTTCACCGATATTTTGCCGAAAGATGGCGATGGAAATCAAAGGCCATCCTGTTTCAGAAAAAGAATTACAACCAATGCCGTAACGGGATATTTTTCCATAACCCTGCCTGCCCGGAAATATAAAGTGAGGGTGGTTGATTTTACGGCAAGCGCCGATGTTTCAAAGCTTGACCTGATTGCTTTTTTTGAGCAGTTGCCTGCTGATTCATTAACTCGGGATATTACAGATGCCAATGCCACACTCAACCTTGTATATCAGCGTCCGCCAACGTTGGATGTGGTAGGCTTGCCGTTTGTTTGTACCCCACCTGCTACCTTCAGTATTTTTCCGCAAAATGCCGAACTAGATATTGTGGTAAAAGCCTACCAGGGACCTATTGCGAAAAACTGTCCGGCGGCAGATACCAACCTTACGTTGAACACCAATATTCAGCAGGAGGACCAGAATGAAGAATTCATAAAAAAGACCGAAAACGGTGAAGCTATATTTCCGCTGAAAGGTGGCACACCCAATATTATTGCACCGTACAAAAAAACCTTCAATGCGGTATTCACCGACCGGTTTGGCAGATCAACTACTCTCAACCGCGAGGTAGTGGTTACCGGGCTTAAAAATAATATCGGCTCCTTTGCAACGGTATCGCCCGAAGTTCCACTGATGATATTGCACGATCCGCCCGGCGATGCCAGTTCAAGCTTTTGGGAAACCACAGAAAGCAACGAAACAGCGTTAAGATTTTATGCTGCACCTTCCGGCAGCCTGAACAGTTGGGCCGAAGTAAAAATCGGCGCTTCCTTTTCCGCAGGGCTTGGCATAAGTACCGAAACCTCGGTTTGGGGTACCATCAAAGGTTCGGTAGGGGTGGAAGCAAAAAATTCAACAAGCAATGAAACCATCATCAGCACCAAAACAACCAAAAACTTTTCTACATCCGACAACGAAGCAGTAGTAGGTAAAGAAGGCGATGTGTTTATTGGCGCAGCGCTCAACCTGAAATATGCCGTAACCAACGAGCTTACTTTCAGCAACAGTACCTGCGATTTTAATCTTACAAAAAAACTAATGGTAGCGCAGGACGGCTTTGCTACGCAATATATTTATTCTGAAGGCCATATTCGCAATACCCTGATTCCATTATTGGAGAGTTTCAGGGATAACCCGGGTACCACGCAGGAGGACAAGCAGAATTATGCTAATCAAATTCGGGTTTGGGAGCAAACATTGGAAAACAACGAGCGCAATAAATCGCTGGCAAAATATGTCGAAAACCTTTCATTTGATGCAAGAATAGGAGCTGTAACTTCTTACACAACAACCAGTACTACCAATGTATCGTCTGTTGAATTTGACCTGACCCTAAATACCGAACTTGCCCTTGAACTTGGGCTTGAAGTGGCAGGCAGTGGCGCAAGTGGCGGGGTAACCGTTGGGTTCAGGATGGAAACCGGGAAAAGCACTACCAATACAACCACTAAAGAAGTAACCTTCGGCTTCACGCTTGATGATGATGACCCGGGCGATTTTTATTCGGTCAACATAAAAAAGGATCCTGTGTACAACTCACCCGTTTTTGAACTGGTTGCCGCTACCACAAGTTGCCCCTATGAAGAAGGCTCGCAGCCCCGCGATGAAATGCAATTGATCATTCCTGAGCCTGTAAAAACGAATATCGCGCCTGAAGGCGAGGCTGAATTTATCCTGATTATTGGTAACACAAGTCAAAGCGAAGAAACACGCCAGTATCGTCTTTCATTTGTACAGGGCAGTAATCCAAATGGGGCAAGGGTTACCATTGGCGGCAATCCGGCGCTTATTCCTTTTGAATATACAGTTAGTTACCTTGGACAGGTGCAAGTGTTCGTAACAGTAGAGCGTGGCGCATCCAATATTTACAGCTATGAAGGGCTTGAGTTTCAGGTAACCGATGCCTGCGACGGAAGCATTGTAAAAGCAGGAAAAATTTCTGCATTCTTTCAATCGGCCTGTAGTGGTATTACCCTGGTGCAACCCGAAGAAAATTGGACAAGTACCGCTTTTGATCAAAGCAAGTTGTCCATCATTTTAAAAGATTATACCCTTGCCGGATTAACCAATGTGAGCCTTGAGTATGCTAAGGAAGGAACGAGCAATTGGATTAACGGATTTACGGTTGGTGCCAATCAATTGCAAAACAGTGTGAACGGAACAGAGATTATTTGGAATATTACAGACATACAGGATGGGTCATATAATCTAAGGGCTAAAGTAGTTTGTCCATCCGGTATTGTCTATTCCACAAGGGTAAGCGGCGTAATTGACCGTACACCTCCATCGTTGCTCGGCAGGCAGCAGCCGGCAAATGATATTTATATACGTGGTAATGAAATAGCGGCCACTTACGATGAAGCACTTGATTGTTCATCGGTGGATTCATCCAAATTTACCATTACGCGGTTGTCAAATGGTAGTAACATTCCCGGGCGCATTGGATGTTTTGAAAACCGGGTAGTAATTACGCCCACACAGGATATCAGCGCAATGATAGGTGACAGTTTTAAAATTGTGCTGCGCAATATGCCCGACCGCTATGGCAACAAACGAATGATGGAAGATGCATGGGGCTTTATGGTGCAAAGTGCCGTACCCGCAGTGGGGCCACTCGCGCTCTCGGTAAGCGGCACCAACCTTACCGTGCTGGAAAATTCCGGTGATACCATGCGTTACCGTTTCATTTTGCCACAGGCTGCACCTAATGATATCCGGGTAAATTTTGCCGCAACGGGTAATGCATTATACGGCAGGGATTACGAAGTGTTCTTTGAAAACAGCCAACCCATTGCCAAAGATTTTGATGGGGTAAGGGGAGTTGTGTACATTAATAAGAACGCACAAAATGTGTTGATTAAAGTAGTTCCAAAGGGTAATACTTTTTTTGAACCCGATAAAACACTTACGTTTAATTTGCTGGAAGGCGGCGATTATTTATTGGGGCAAAATTTATCGATCACCGGTACCATTTTGAATGATGATGTAAAAAGCATTTACACTTTTACAGGATCAGGCAACTTTAATATCGGGGGTAACTGGATGAACGCAACGCCACCTCCCGCTATGCTGCAAACTGGTGATGAAATTGTGATTGACCCTGAAAGCGGGGAGTGTATTCTCAATGTTCCGCTTACCATTATGAAGGGTGCAAAAATTAGTGTAGTACCGGGTAAAAAATTGATTTTGCAGGGCAATGTGATCATGAAGAGTAACTAATGGGTAACCAATATTTTTTGGCCACGAATGCACGAATAAAAATGTATTATTCGTGCATTCGTGGCTAATAAATATACGTAATGTATAGGATGCTGTTACCGTTCATATAATTTTTTGTGGCCAACTATAGTATGGTATTTATCTGGGTATTAATTTGGATGCAATATTTTAATTCACTACCATGAAATCCCCACGAACTAGCGTATACTCAGCACGAATGTTCGTTTGGGGATTCCATTTGACAATTAAAAAACAATAAAAATAAACAAATGAAACATGCCATCAGTTGGTTCGAAATTCCGACTACGGATATCGACCGTGCCACAAAATTTTATGAAACCATTTTTGCGGCTTCCTTTTTTCCAATGGATCTTGATAATATCAAAATGCGGATGTTCCCTGTTGATTCCATAACCGAATCGGTTGGTGGCGCATTGGTGCATTCAGACGGTTTTCATCAACCATCCGATACACTTGGCCCGCTCATTTACCTGAATGCCGACCCTGATTTACAAATTGTACTCGACAGGGTAGAAGCTGCCGGGGGGAAGGAACTCGTGCCCAAAACGCAGATTTCACCCGAGTATGGATACATGGCCGTGATGCTCGATACAGAAGGTAACCGTATTGCACTCCATTCTTCACCTTAATGAAAACGAATGTAAATGTTGGTGCAATAGTAAGTAAACATGGATATCAGTTATGCAGGATATCTCAAAATCTAAAAATATGGATGCAGTAGAAAAAGCTACCCAAACGCAAATTGCCAATATTGAAAAAAGTACCGGCAAATCAGTAGCCGAATGGGCAGTTGTATTGAAAGGAACCGGGTTTTCGAAACATGGAGAGTTGGTTAATTTTTTAAAGGAAGTACACGGCCTTACACATGGCAATGCTAATACACTCGTGCATGTGGCCAATCAAAGTCATGCCGGCGCTGCAGAAAACGAAACCGATTGGATAGCTGAGCAATACAAGGGTAAGGAAGAAATGAAACCCTGGTACGATGCCATTATGGAAATGATTGGCGCGATGGGTAGCGATGTAGAAATTGCACCCAAAAAAGCTTATGTAAGTTTACGGCGCAAAAAACAGTTTGCTATTATACAACCTTCCACTAAAACTCGCATGGATATTGGGCTAAACATAAAAGGTAAAGATCCCGCAGGTATGGCGGAAAAATCGGGTAGCTGGAATGCCATGTGTACGCACCGGATAAAACTGGAAAGTGCAGCAGGTATAAATGATGAATTGAAAGGATGGATAGCAGCGGCTTATGAACAGGCGGGATAATAATAAGGCTTGAAGGAATTATTAAGTAAAACAACAACTTAGCAAAAGGATATAGCAAAGCTTGTCTTACTATTTTAATTTACGCTTATATTTAAACCCAAATTTTTTTATATGCAATCAGTTAGCAAAATTTTATTAGCATCTATTCTTACTCTCTTATTATTTTCTTGTAGTACACCTGCGGAAACGCCAAAGCCAGATGTAGCCAATATGGAAGCCGATAAAGCCCAAATTGGCGCTATGCTCGATTCATTTAATGTTGCTGCAGGAAAGTCCGACTACGATGGCTATTTTTCCTTTTATACCGATGATGCCATTTTTATTGGTACCGATGCTACCGAACATTGGGATAAGCCGGCTTTTATGATATGGGCCAAGCCTTATTTCGATAAAAAAACAACATGGAATTTTACTTCGCTGGAACGCCACATCTTTTTTGGCAATCATGCCGATATTGCTTGGTTTGATGAATTACTCAATACCCAAATGAAAATTTGCCGTGGTTCAGGTGTAGTGGTAAAAAAAGATAATGTATGGAAAGTTCAGCAGTATGTATTGTCCGCTACGATTCCTAACAGCATGATTGATAGCGTGGTGAGCATAAAGGCAGCGGAAGAAGATGCCATCATCAGCAAGCTAAAGGGTAAATAGCATTTTTTATTTTGAATGCTGCCTTTTTATGAGGCGGTTTTGTGTTTCAAGGTTCCTGAAATATATCAAGTTTCCCTTTTAACTTTTCAAATTTTACATATTTGTAAAGGCATGGTTTATTTCCCATAAGCCCTGTGCGCCTGCATTCTGTAATTTATTTCATTCTTTTTGACAAGCATAAACGCATGATGGCTTTCATTGATGTAAATGCCTGT
The DNA here is from genome assembly GCA_041740575.1 of Chitinophagaceae bacterium. Classification (GTDB taxonomy): domain Bacteria; phylum Bacteroidota; class Bacteroidia; order Chitinophagales; family Chitinophagaceae; genus Phnomibacter. The sequence continues at coordinate 11,027 of JBGSLS010000036.1, forward strand.
AGCGTTTATTAAAGCTATCTTCAAGCAAAACAGATAAAATGTCAGAAAAAAATTCGAAGCAATTTGGTGTATGGATGGATTCCCGTGATGCAACAGTTGCCGGCAGACAAGATGTAGATAGTGGTGATTTTGTTATTCTTGGAACCGTAACCAATGCCGGTGCCAATAGTAATTCGAATGAAAAAACATCCAACAACCAGGAAATTGGACTAAGAACCAAGTTCTTCAAAGAAGTTGCTAACCTGATGCAGAATATAGATGAAATTCATGTAACAGGTACCGGTCAGGTGCAGGAGCAATTTATTAAGTTTCTTGCCGAAACACCCCAATACAAGAATTCCGTTACAAGCGAAAGCACATCTAATAAAATGAGTGACGAAAACCTAATCGAATTCATTACCAAACATTTTAATTAATCACTTTTCATAACATAACTGAAGATTTTTCACATTTAGCTTTTACTATATTTCGATTCATCCAAAGGTAAATTTAGTTTAAGTTAAATGTGGAAACATTCGCCGTCTGCTGACCCGTTAAGGGTATAAGCGGGGCGATTTTTTTATTTTAGCCATGGTTCGTGCCTTCACGAACCAATACAACCGTTTAAACCATTTTACTGCAACCCATCGTGTGGTATTCCCCTACCTTCATGCTCTTTTATACCATATGAAGCATCCCGAAAGTTCCATCATATCCAAAATTTTATTTTCTATCTTTTTCATCTTCATCTCATTTACCTTTTCTATAGGTTTAAATGCACAAAGCATCAACGATGAAAAATTTGTTTTAATAAATGGGATTGAGCAATGGATTACCATGAAAGGTGAAAGTTCAAAACCTGTTATCCTGTTTATTCATGGCGGGCCTGGAAGTCCGATAAGCCCTTACTCCGATAATCTTTACAAAGCCTGGGAGCAGGATTTTATCATTGTTCAATGGGATCAGCGCGGCACAGGAAGAACCTATGGCAGAAGTGCACCCGAAGAATTAACACCTGCTTATTTGGCTTCCCATCCGTTGACCCTTACGCAGATGACCGATGATGGAATAGCCGTTTCGGAGTATCTTTTACAGCATTTGGGGAAACAGAAGATCATTTTATTGGGTACATCCTGGGGTTCAGCATTGGGCGTAAAGATGGCTGCAAAACGACCGGATCTTTTCTATGCATATGTGGGACATTCGCAAATTGTTAACCCAACAATTGATATAGAACTTTATAATAAAGTGTATACCATGGCAACAGTAGCGCAGGATAAAGAAGCCCTGGAGATCCTTGATAAAATTGGCAAACCGCCATATGAAAGGGCTAGAAGTGCAGGACAATTGTTCCGGGTTATAAAGAAATATGAACGCCTGCATTCAACACCTGCACCAGATGCATGGTTTGTGCTTTCACTAGCATATGATAATGACAAGGACAATCAAAATAGAAGTGATGGCGATGATTATTCGTTTGTGAATTTTGCCGGGGATAAGCAACTGCAGGTTCCATCTATAAGAGATTCTATAGATTTAATGAAAGACAATCTTTCATTTAAAATTCCTGTATTTTTTATTCAGGGCGAAAATGATATTTTAACCCCAAAAGAAAAATCGAAAGCTTATTTCGATAAAATTATTGCCCCTGAAAAGAAATATTATTTGCTGCCCAATACCGCGCATGGCTTTAACCAATCTGTATTGGAAACACAGTATAAAATTTGCAAGGGGATAAAAGCGCAGTAAAGTTTATAAATCTGCCATGTTTCGTGCCTTTACAAACCAAACACCCGCCTTGGTTCGTGCCTTCACGAACCATACACGAACCACGCATTTCCCCAACATTCTCCTATATTTACGAACGTTCTATATTACAGTTATAATTAAATAAAATATTCATATATGAAGCAAATAATCGTCACCACGCTCATTAGCCTACTTTTTTCAACCACAACCACCTTATTCGCACAGGTAAAACCCATTTTTGAAAATGGCGAAGCACAAATCGTTCCAGCATTCAAAGATACCAGCACATGGATTAAGCATGACCTGTGGGTAGAAACCGATTTTGATACCGATGGCGACGGAAAAAAAGACCGTATGCATGTGGATGTTACCCGGCCCGGGCAAACCGAAACCGAAGGGCTAAAATTGCCTGTGGTATATGCAAGCAGTCCGTACTATGCCGGCACTGCAGGTGATGTAGAAGGGCTTTTTTGGAATGTAAAACACGAATTGGGTGCCGACGCGCCGCCAAGGGTTCACCCCGAAGTGCAGCGAAGAGGAAGTCGTCCGCTGATTTCCACTTCTGAGATCATGCTTTGGTTGCCACGCGGATACATCGTAGTGCACTCCTCATCGCCAGGTACCGGGTTATCGCAGGGTTCTCCCACGGTAGGTGGCGATAACGAATCGCTTGCTCCAAAGGCAGTGATAGAATGGCTTACAGGAAAAGACAATGGCTATACCACTCCCGATGGTAATGAAAAAGTAAAGGCATTCTGGAGTACGGGAAAAGTTGGTATGACAGGTACTTCGTATAATGGAACGCTACCGGTAGCCGCTGCCACTACAGGTGTAAAAGGGCTCGAAGCCATTATCCCGATTGCACCAAATACATCGTACTATCATTATTACCGCAGCAATGGTTTGGTGCGTTCACCGGGTGGTTATCCCGGCGAAGATATTGATGTGCTATACGATTTTATCCATAGCGGCGATGAAGCGAAAAGGGCTTACAACAACAAGATCGTTCGCGATGGTGAAATGGCTAAAAATATGGACAGAAAAACCGGTGACTACAACGATTTTTGGGCAGGCAGGGATTACTTGAATGATATGAAAGATTTTAAAGCTGCACTGCTGATGTCGCATGGATTTAACGACTGGAATGTAATGCCCGAACATAGCTACCGTATTTACAACGCTGCACGCGCCAAAGGTGTTCCTTCCATGATTTTTTATCACCAGGAAGGCCATGGCGGACCGCCACCTTTCAGCATGATGAACCGTTGGTTTACCCGTTACCTGCATGGTGTGGAAAATGGAGTGGAAAAAGAACCCCGCGCATGGATTGTACGTGAAAAAGATACGAGGGCAAATCCTACATCCTATCCCGATTATCCCAACCCAAATGCTGCGGATGTAGCGCTGTATCTTACCGGTGGCGCACCTGCCGCGGGAATGCTTACTACGGCACCTATAAAAGCATCTACGCAGGAAACACTTATTGATAATTATTCTTTTTCCGGCTCCGTGCTTGCTCAGGCTGAATTTACCGAACACCGGCTGATGTATTTGAGTCCGGTACTCAAGCAACCCTTGCATATCAGTGGTACCGCGCGCATTACCGTAAAGCTTGCTTCGGATAAGCCTGCAGCCAATCTTTCGGTTTGGTTGGTGGCACTGCCATGGACCGAAGGGCGTAATGCAAAAATCACTGACAATATCATCACACGCGGTTGGGCCGATCCACAAAACCATGCTGACATCCGCAAAGGTGAACCGCTTGTCCCCGGCAAGTTCTATACCGTTCGTTTCGATCTTCAGCCTGATGATCAGATTATTCCAGCCGGTAAACAAATCGGGTTGATGATATTTTCTTCCGACCGAGAATTTACCCTATTGCCCAACCCTGGTACAAAGCTTACTATTGATCTGAATGGAACTTCGCTTACGCTGCCGGTAGTGGGCGGTAAGGCGGGTTTTGAAGGGGCGGTTAAATAAGGGAACCGGGAATTCGTGGTCGGTATGGATTAGGCGATGACACAGATGACACAGATTTGCATAGATGAAATACATATGAAAACTGAGGTTGCGAGTGTTAGCCGTGTCTTCGCGCATGCGAGACACGGCGTTGGATGAGTTGGGATTTTTTTAAGATGGATTTAATCATACATTTAATAATCAAAACATAATCCAATGCGTCAACTTAGTATTTTTTTACCAACAATAGTTCTTCTGATGGCTTGTGGAAATCAAAATCGTCCCTCCAGCCAAAATGCCGATAACATAATCGTAGACTCGGTAACGGTTATTAATGATCCAAAAAGTAATCTGAATATTCAAACCAGCCGTTTCTCTGAAATTGATACATCAGGAATTTTGATATTTCCACTTACCATGGGTGAAGCCGAAAGGGATGGTAGCAGTATGTCTTACAAAGAAATGCCCGGTGGCAGTTACTGGAATATTATTTTTTTAAATAGTAAAACAAACGCCTACCATTTATTGAGCAATCGAAAAATGTTAATCAAAAGCTATGACTTCAAATTTGGTAGCAGCACCCACGAAAACATTGCATATACAAGCAAATATATTTTCTATGAAATAGTTACCGACGATTACAATAACGACAAGAAGCTAACGGATCAGGACCCAGAATATTTATTTATTTCCGATAAAGAAGGGAATGGATTACGGCAAATTTCACCGGCTAATTATAACTTGATAAATTGGCGGTTGCTGCCATCTGTAAACAAAGTGATAATGATAGTAAAAAAGGACAGCGACAAGAATGGAGCGTTTGACAGCTATGATGAAGTATCCACTTTTGAAGTTGATATGGAAAAGGGAACCGAGCCACGTGAAGTATTTTCGACGGAATTTAAGAACCAGTTGAAAATATTGTATGACAGGGATTGGAAGCGCATTAAGCCATAACTAAGCTGCAAGCTGTGAATTTGTGTAAGCGAGAAACGGGTTATTGAAAAATGAACCGGAAAAGTATACATTAAAAGTAAAGAGCTGAATATACTGTTTACTGGCGTGCAGTAAGGCCTGTATATATTTGTGAATTATACATAAACCTTAAATAATAACCTCAATTAATTCTATTGAAAAAATTATGAATAAGCTATTCGTTTTAATTATTTTTCTAATTGGACTATTTTTATTTTTAGCATGTAATAATTCAGATTTCGGTGAGGTTATTTGTGATGACAATTTTAAAAAGGCAAGGGATTTGGCTTATGAGTATCCTAATTATCCTCCCGGTTTAGATTCAGCAATAGTCATTGCAAACAAGTGTATGGAATGTGACTCGATTAGAACGGCCGTTGTTGAACTGAAGATCGGGTTGTTACTTTCATTAGGCAGGTTTAAAGAAGGTTCAGCGTTTGTTGATTCATTGCAGACATCTGACTTTACTTACCCATATAAGAAGAAGTTATATCATGATAATTTTGTTGCACTATACTTTGCATCCAATCAGGATACCACTCGTAGTGATGACATTTTTAATAAGATGGTTGTGGATTTAGAAGCGTATATAAGTAACAATAATCTAAAATCAAAGGAATTTCAGGAAGCTTTTATAGACCTGAATGCCTTGAAAGAAGGTCATATGGATACATGGGAGTTAAATGGGAAAATTGATACGCTAAAAATGAAATATCCGAATGAAACTAAGTTTTTAGATTTCTTTAAACAGTAGGAAGGGCTTTGTAAAGCATAAAGTAAAGTTTGTTTATTGAGCCTTCAAAAATATTGTTGGGCCAAGGGTTATAAACGTTTGTTGTTGATTACATAATTGTGATACATATATTTGTTGTGTACTAAAATTGGCCCCAACTAAATATTATTATGATTACCTACCTATTTTTAATTGTATTCTTCGGGCTTTTGGGTTTGATTGGAATTGGTTTGCTGGTATTTGGACTAATTAAGAAACGAAAAATACTATTGGTATTTTGTGCTATTTTATTTGCTATAGGAATATCAGGCGGTATTTTTTCCGGATTTATGTATGCAAAAAAGGTAGTTCAATATGTAAAGAGCGATGATTTTCAAGATGATGCAAGGAGAGGTTCAGAAATGGTAGGTGAAACAATAGGCTCTGCAACATCGGGACTTTCTAATGGCTTTTCAAAAACATTGGATGATAAATCCGTTATGAATCTTGCAAGTAAATCAGCAACAATTGTTGGTAAAGTGACAAAGACGATTGCATCGAACCTCGATTCGACACTTGGGAGCAAAAATGTTTACCTGGATAAATCCATTGAAAACAGTGGGCTTGAATTTGGAAGAGCAGACGAAAAATATAATGCGCAAACAAACGACCTCGGAATATTTGTAGAATATAAAAAGGATTTTAATAAGGCAATAAGAATAACTAACTACGATCAAACAGGTAAAAAAATGAATCGGTAGATAAAGCAATATCTGCCCAAGCCGGGCAGAGCAAAGTGGAAGTATTTAGTTTTTTACTTTCTGATTTAGGCTTGACTACGTATTATATTATTTCACTTGTTGAATAGGGAATAAGTTTTTCGAAATCTCGCCAAGGTTATTAATTCCTTTAGATAACCAAAAATTATACTATCATCATGTTCAAACGATTTTTTCAGCGAAATTGGACTGATAATCTTAGCAAAGAAGACTATTGTAAGAAATGGGATTTATTTGATTTATTTGACGATTTGTACAAAGCAGAACAATTGTTAACGGAAATTGAAGCTAAAAATAGTGACGATGTTTTTCTTATCTTTCTGAACGACTTCAAAGAAGAACGCGTTGAATTGGAAGGAGAAAATGTTGCAGACTTTACCCGGATATGGGAGTGGTTTTCGCCGGGAAAGGAATGGGATAATTTTACAGAAAAGAAAGGCATGGATTTAGGCAATAATATATTTCGTATTACTAACAGATGGAAAAGAAATCAGGATTTTGTAAAGGGAACCAAAGTTTCGCTAAAGAATGAATTTGGTGTTGTATTAGATAAATCGGCTGGGAACAGCATGTATGGGAAAATTCGTTGGGATACAAAAAATGAGAATGATATTGAAGACTGGCGTGGATTATTTGGTAGCTTTTTAAAAGTGGGTGGAAAAATAATCGACAATGACCATACATTCAATTTTATTAATGAAGATGGGTCACCGAAGAAATACTAATAAAAAAAACGCCGACAAAACATCGGCGTTTTCAATTCTAATTCATTCCCCCCCCTATATACAGGACCTGGCTAAGGTGAAGCTGAAATTATTACTTCTTCCTCTTCCACTTAATCTCCATCATCATTACTTCTCCCATACCCGGATAGTCAGCATACATCCGAATTTCGTAGTTGTCTGCATCTACCACTTTGTATTCCTCTCTTACCGGTGTTTCTTCGCCAATACCCATGCCGGGGTCAATCATGGTTCCTTTCAATTTCATGGTTTTGGTAGCATCATCCCAGGGGCATTGGGTTACCCTGGCGAAGGAGTAAAAACTGTCGCTTCATCCATATTTTTATTAAGGGCGGTTTAATAAGTGAAATCGAGTACCGTATTACTTCCATATTCTTTATGCGGCTGAAATGAAACCCCGATGCCGGTATAAGTGCCCTTAAGGCAAATGATGCGATGCCCCAAGGATGGAATATCTTCATCTATCAACAGGCTCATCAAAATTTCAATGGCTTCTGAGTAGCCATATTGGCAACATTCACCATAAAACTTTTCTTTTTGCTCGCAATCCTTCGTAATTCTTTCGTGCCCGGTATAACCATCCTTACCTGAAGTGATTGCATGACATTTTGCACTTACCCAGGCTATGCTATCGGGAGTAAGCAGTCCCACTGGTTTCATTTCGGACAGTGTTTTTACCAGTGATGTGTAATACCTGTTTTGTTTCAAATCCGGACGATCCATATATTCGGGCCATTTCGCCACCACGGTGTTATTAAAATGCTGTGGGTTTTGCCGTATCAGGTTCAGAATTTGAATAACTTCCTTTTCAACCGGCTTCATATATTTTACCTGTGCAGCCGTATTGGATGAATTGTAGCGTGCATCTTTCCAGCTGGGATCAAAGCTTTCCAATGGATTTACATTTTCAATAGGTGCAAAAAATGCATGTGTCCAGGAAATAAAAATGAGCATTAGAAATGACATCGGAAAAATTTGTTGTATAACGCAGGTTCTTTAAATATAATATGCAAATAATTCATAAAACTGAATCCTTGGTTAATTGGGGCCAGTTTTTCTTTACAAATTAAGTCATAAGGCATTACAGGCCTAAAGGCATATTTTTCAATTGGGGGTATTGATTACGCTGCGCATCATAATCCATGAAACCTTCGGGTGGCGTATTAAAATTAGCAAAACAGTGTGACCATTCAACCGGTATTTTAATAGAACAAACATTCAGTTGCTCCAGTACATATTTCATGCTATGCCGCGGAAGCGACGTTTCATGGTGCTTTGCAAGTATGTGCGCCAGAGCCTTTGCCGAATAAATAGCTGCAAGTGGTTCTGCCGAACCATCGGGTTGTACATACACCCATGCATGGTAAGCAGGGTTATTTTTATAGTTCGCTACCAATGCTGATAATACATCCGTTTGCATTTGCTGCATATCGCAGGCCAATAAAAAAATATCCTCCGCTGTAAATTGTTGATGCACTGTCAACAGCCCATGAAGCGGGCCGTAAATATTAAGCGAAACATCATCGGTAATGCGTGTGTAACCTGCAAGTTGAGATTGGTAAGCTTGCTGTTCGGGGTTGACCGAAATTACCAGCCTGTCGCACATAGGCTGTAGCAATAAGGCAAGCTTTTCGGCCCATGTAAACCCACCGGTAATTAACAACCCTTTGTCTTTTTGCATACGTGTGCTTTGCCCCCCGCATAAAATTACCCCTGTCATTGTAAAATAATTTTTAAGAATTACATATTAATCGGGGCAAGCTACCTTTCCCTGAATTGAGGTAAATTTACCCCAAAATCTCAATTACCATGCGATTACTGCCTGCCGCTTTTAAAAGCCCCCCTGTTTTCTTTTTTGCAATAACCATTTTGTTTTTCGCATGCAAAGAGGATAAACCAATAACCAATCCTTCCGAGCCGCCTGCATGGGCTGCCGAAGTGGTTTGGTACCAAATATTTGTGGAGCGCTTTCGAAATGGCGATTCCACCAACGATCCCACGGCACCTGAAATAGAAATTCCGGCTATAAATGTTAAAGCACCTGCCGGTTGGAAAGTAACGCCATGGGGACAGGATTGGTATGAGCGCGATAGCTGGTATGATACTTCCAAAGGCTTTAATGGTAACCTGCAAAGCCGCCGATACGGTGGCGATCTTCAGGGCGTGCTGGATAAACTTGATTACCTGCAGGAGCTGGGTATCACAGCAATTTATTTGAACCCGATAAATGATGCACCATCGCTGCATAAATACGATGCAAGCAGCTACCATCACGTAGATGCCAATTTTGGTCCTGACCCTGTGGGTGATAGAAAAATAATGGCGGAAGAAAACCCGGGAGATCCTACGACCTGGAAATGGACGGCTGCGGATAAAATGTTTTTACAATTGGTAGATGAAGTGCATAAGCGTGGCATGAAGATTATCCTTGATTATAGCTGGAACCATACCGGCACCAAATTCTGGGCGTTTGAAGATGTTATCAAAAATGGCGAAAAATCTGCGTTTAAAGACTGGTACAATATCAAAGCCTTTGATAATCCTGCAACACCTGAAAATGAATTTGCATGGGAAGGATGGCTGAATGCAAAAAGTCTTCCGGAAATTAAAAAAGTAAATCTTACCACCGAGCGAAAAATTGGTCATCCATACGAAGGTGATATTAACCCCGGTGCCAAAGCACATATTTACGATGTAACCAAGCGATGGCTTGCTCCTGATGGTGAGTTAAAAAAAGGCATTGACGGTTTTCGGCTTGACGTTGCAGATCATATAGGATTGGTATTCTGGCGCGACTGGCGCAAACATGTGCGCAGTATTAATCCTGATGCTTATTTGGTAGGCGAAATATGGTGGCAGCAATGGCCGGATGTATTGATGGATCCTGTGCCTTATACCAAGGGTGATATTTTTGATGCGGTGATGTTTTACCAGGCTTACCGCCCTGCAAAATACTTTTTCTCGAAGAGTGATTTTGCCATTGATGCCAGGCAGTTAAAGGACAGTCTTAGTTTTGAATGGGACCGTTTACTAAAACCCAATCGTTATGCGATGATGAATGTGAGCAGCACACATGATGCGCCTAGGTTGTTATCCTGTTTTGCCAATCCCGGTAAGTATAAGTTTCGTGCAGCGCCATATGAAGATACGGCATACATTTCCGGAATGCCATCTGAAGAAGCCTACCAACGTGTGCGGCTTTACTTAGTCCATTTATTTACCAGTATTGGCGCACCGCAAATATGGAACGGCGAAGAAATGGGTATGTGGGGTGGCGATGACCCCGACCCGCGTAAACCGCTTTGGTGGACGGATATTTCATTGCAGCCTGAAACCGCAACTAATATTAAGCCGGGTGAAAAGCGATATGAAAAAGTAGGGTTTAATCAGCAGCAATTTGATTGGTATAAAAAGCTGATTGCTATACGAAAAGCCAATCCTGTGCTGGTTCATGGTGACATTGAATTCTTTAAAACCGAAGGGCAACGCTTAGGTTACAAGCGTAGTAATGGTAAGGATGAAATACTGGTACTTTTTAACCTCGAAGGAAGTGATTGTACAATGCCTTTACCTGCTTCCGGTAAATACACCAACCTTCTCAATGGGGAATCAATTGATGGCAAGGATGTAAAGGTGACGGCGCTGGGAGCGGTAGTGCTTAAGAAGATTTGATTAAATTTGTAAAAGGAAATAGCAATGGTACTCGTTCATGCTGATATTATTTTGATTAATGGGGATGATTTGGCTTTATCTCGAAGGTATATCATCGGGGAAGATGAAATCCGTCAAATGCCTGTAAGAATGCTGGTGGATACAGGTTCTTTTAACCTCTGTATTAATGAAGAAATCCAGGCCCAATTGCAGTTTCCGTTAGCAGGGAAAAGGCAGGCGATTACCGCAGATGGCAGAATTGTAGAATGTGATATGGTTGATAACGTGCAGGTTAGGTTTAAAAATCGGGCTACCACCTGCAGGGCAATGGTACTACCAGGCGATTGCGAGCCTTTGCTTGGCGCTATTCCTTTGGAAGATATGCCTGCCCGACTGCCTTATTTAAGGATTTTGTAGCAGGCGGGGATGTGCTGATTGATCCCCAGCGGCAGGAACTGATTGTAAATCCGGACCATCCTTATTTTGCACAAATGACACTGAAGGGGATAAGGGATATTAAGTAGTTGGGCATCATGAAAAATTTATGATTCCGAGGGTTCAAGTTCTTCCACTTCGCCCATCATTTTTAAATAGGAAAATACTTTTTCGGCTTCTTCTTCATCCACCTTGCTGATGGCAACACCTACATGCACCATTACATAATCGCCAATGCACGCATCGGGAACCATGCACAGGTTAATATCTTTGGAAATACCACCAAAGCTCACTTTGGCCATTTTAAAAATGTCGCCGGTTTCACCTGAAATAGATAGTATTTTACCGGGTATGGCTAAACACATAATAGTTCATTAAAATTCCAAATAAAAAATTCCAAATTCCATACTGCACTCCCAAATTCCGCATTCCCTTCGACAAGCTCAGGGCAGCGCATCATTCCTAATTTATTACGGGGGCAGGAACCTTCGATTTCAGCCAATCATACCATTGTGGCAGGCCTTGGCCGGAGGTGCAACTCACTTCAATAATTTCCAGTTCCGGATTCACCTTGCGTGCGTTTTCTTTTGCTTTTTCAAGACTGAAAGGAACGTAAGGCAACAAATCAATTTTATTGATGATGCACAAAGTAGATGTATGAAACATATCGGGATACTTCAGCGGTTTATCATCGCCTTCGGTAACACTCATAATTACGACTCTTTCTTTTTCGCCGAGGTCGAACATAGCAGGGCAAACAAGGTTGCCTACGTTTTCAATAAAAAGTACAAGGTCGTTTGACAACTTCATGCCTTGCACTGCATGCAATACCATATGGGCATCAAGGTGGCAACCTTTACCGGTATTTATTTGTGTAACTTTTGTACCGGTGGCATGTATCCGGTCGGCATCGTTAGTAGTTTGCTGATCCCCTTCAATTACCGCCACATTCAGTTCGCCTTTCAGGTCAATCAGTGTTTTTTCCAGCAAGCTTGTTTTGCCCGAACCGGGCGAACTTACCAGGTTTAATGCCAAAATATTTTTCGCATCAAAATAGCCGCGGTTTCGCTGTGCGAGAAGGTTGTTTTGCTGAAGAATATCTGTTTCCACATCCAGTATGGTTTTTCCATGGCTATGGTTGTGCTTATGTTCTCCATGTTCATGGTGATGATGTCCGTTATGGTCATCATGACTGTGAAAACTTACCATGGTTCCCGAATCGCATCCGCAGGTGGCACACATAATTCAATGATTTTAAGTGAAAACAATCAGCTTTTTACTTTTTTGCTGCGTAAATAGCGGATACCAGCATATAGAGCAACCATGGCACCTACCGTAATAATTGCGTGCATGGGTTCTGTAAAATAGTGGATAATGCTAAATCCTTCGGTTTCACCATGACCGGGATGTGCGAGTAGCCATACAGGAAGGCTGGTGGCTATCAAAATGAGCGTAGCTTTCATAGAAATTTATTTGGGAATGCAAATTATTTCCAATGCATCTTTTTAACAATGATAAAGGTCATATTAACCTGAAGGAAACATTTTGCAGCCAGAATTGTCATTATAGTTACGTTAACAAAAGAAGCCATTCCTGCAAAATATTTGCCAATAAGGGTTATCGGTAGAACTGTAAACAAAGGGGTTTATACATTGTGCTTCTAAAAAGCATCAACCGTCACACCCACTAATAAACAGCCCACTGGTACCAACACACCACTGCCGTCTCAAACTATTGGGGCGGCAGTTTTTATTTATATTCTCCTGGTTTTTTTTCACGGATTTATTTGGCACATCCCTACCATATTACGGATGCTATCCTGAAGCACTTTATCCATTTTTACGGGTCAGGTATGCATTTTTGGCTTTTTCTGCAGCTACCGTATATTGGCCTGGAAGGACCACCCATACCGGAAATCTTTTAATTTGTAAAAAAATTATTCCAAAAAGTAAAAATTATTTGTCTAAATGTAAAGTAAACTATACTTTTGTTTTATTAAATCATACACTATGAAAAACAAGTTATTGCTCCCACACCGATATAAGTTCATTGGACTTATGATGCTTATTCCCGCTTTTGCCGCCGGTATTTCGGTATTATTTTTTGACTGGCAATGGTCGCCACTGGATGTTGACCTACCCAAATGGCTTCCCGGGGTTAGTGACACCCTTTTCAACAAGCCGGCAAATAACCTTACTGATGAGCTGACACTTTCATTGGTGTTGCTTGGTTTGGTCATCTTGTGCTTTAGCTCCGAAAAGGAAGAAGATGAATTCATTAAACACACCCGTCTCGAATCATTGCAGTGGGCGGTACTGGTTAATTATATCATTTTGTTTGCCGCTGTGTGGCTGGTTTACAATAATGAGTTTTGGTATGTAATGATTTTAAGCATGCTGACCATTCCCGCCATTTTCCTGGTTCGCTTCCATTGGGTACTCAATAGGAATAATCTTAAAATGGAGGATGCGTTATGAAAAACAACATTCGGGTAGAACGTGCCATCCATAACATGACACAGGCCGAACTTGCTGAGAAAATACAAGTGAGCCGCCAAACCATTAATGCTATGGAAAGTAACAAGTATGTGCCAAGTACGGTATTGGCATTAAAAATTGCAAGGCTCTTTAGTAAACCGGTGGAAGCAATATTTCAATTGGATCCGGAAGATTAAGGTGCCCTTTTCACACCCACTTTTTAGTTCTCAAATAGAAACAGGCCGTCTCAAAAGAATGAGACGGCCTGTTTCTATTTGTAGCATTTCAGATTTTTAGCGGGAACCCATTTGGTAACTTACCGGGCTGCTGAAATACATCGATTTCAAAGTTTTTCCATCACTTACATAAGTTCTGAACACCACCTGTATTTCACTGGTTTCTGCCGTATTGGGGATATTGCTGTAAGGAACAAAAAGTGGAAATTCCTCGGGATCTTCTTTATTTACCGAAAGCTTTTTATCGGGCCCCATGCGGAATGCTTTGTAAGAACCCACTACGCCACTAACATTGTACTTTTCATCCTTGGCAGGAATAAAATTACCAGCCTTATCATATAACAAAACAGCCAGGTACACATCGCCGGTTGCACCCGATGTTTGAATGTTGAAGGAAGGATACAAATTGATACCACCTGCAACTTTATCTGCTTTTACTTTTGTAGTGGTATAATTAAGAATATTTACCCTTGGTACTTCATTGGTACGTCCACCGGAAAAGGGATACATTAAACCTGCAAGTTGTTTGTCGCCTTCACTTATTTCTGTATTCCAGCCTACGCTAAAACCATTCTGTGTTTGCCACGCAGGTATTGGGTAGTGCATAATACTTTTAGGGTCGTATTTCGTACCATTGGTGTACCGTTCGTCATACAATTTAAATATCTGATTATCCACCATGTCCTTATCCCAGCCATATTTGGCATGCACTGCGTACATAGTATCTTTATTCCACTGAATACCGCTGACGGGGCTGCTATGTTCGTGCATAAATCCAAGCGAGTGGCCAAACTCATGTACTACGGTTCGATTGAGCCTGGTAGGTTCATTGAACAAAGCGAACTCAAGCCGCATGGTATGTTCACTTGCATCTCCCTGGTTAGCATCGGAGCCTAACAGGGAATAGTTTTCTTCAGCGGTACCAAACTCTACCCTTATATTACTGGGTTCAGCATAAACCTGTACAAATTTAATATTGGCGTACTTCTCCCATTCTTTAGCAAGGGTAAGCACTTTGGCTTGCTGCTCGGGTGTACCGTTCATAAAACGTACCTGTATTTGCTGACCTACATCCCAAAGGTAAAAGTTATCGGCAAGCCCCCTTCCAATGGTTGTATCTAGTTTAACTACTTTGCTTTCCCTTGCTTTTGATTCCTTCGTCGTACACATTTGTGCATGGACGGTGCTGGTAAAAGCAGTGCTGCAAAAAATGCCTGCTATTATCAGATTAATTTTGTTTTTCATAGCACTTTCTTTTTTTTTAATGTTTATATAATTTGATTTTGCAAAGAAGATACACTAGTAGCATGAATTACATACCCGCTGGTGGGTATTTTTTTAAAATATCATTCAGGTACCTTTACCTTTCCAAAGGAATGGCTTTGGAAACATATAGCAAAATTAATAAATGAAACTATGTTTTAATTTTCAAATTGACTTATGTAATATCAAATAATTATAAAATTAAGTTCCCGGATATGCTTTTTGATGGGTTTATGCATCCTGAAAAAAATAAATTTTTATGCGATTGATATGCTGTTTAATAATAATGTACGCTATAGCAACACCATTCGCTATTGCACAACAAAAGCGTGCGCTACTAATAGGTATTGGTAACTATCCGGTGGAAAGTGGATGGAAACCGCTAAATGCTTTAAATGATATTGAATACCTGAAAACCATTCTACCTGTAAAGGGATTTCCGGTGGCTAATATTACCACGCTGGTTGATGAAAAAGCCACCAAAGAAGGTATTGAGAAGGCAATGTCGTTGCTGATTTCCCAAACAGGTAGCGGTGATATTGTAATGATTCACTTCAGCGGACATGGCCAACAAATTACGGATGATAGTACCGATGAAGCCGATGGATTTGATGAAGCATGGGTACCGTTTGATGCACAGGCAAGGTATTCACCTACACCGAGGCCCACTGCCCCGGCTTATCGTGGCGAAAAACATGTAAGGGACGATCAGGTAGGGCAATGGCTCGATAGCCTGAGCCGTAAAGTGGGCGCCAGTGGAAGCATTTTAGTGTGTATTGATGCATGCCATAGCGGCACTGCCACACGGTCGCAGCAATTAGGTGTGGTGAGGGGCGATCCAACTCCCTTTAAAATTCCGGGAAAAAAGAATGAACGTATTGTTGGTTCTATGGCCATGGCGGAAACGGATTTTTTTGGAACAGACGGAAGCAAAGCAAACATTGTATCGTTTAGTGCAAGTAGTCCTACACAAGTAAATTACGAAACCATTGATGCCAATAATAAAGGTGTTGGTTCGCTCACTTATGCCTTTTCAAAAGCACTTGCCGATTTACCTGCCAATGCTTCCTATTCCGACTTTTTTTTTAGGGTTAAGGCAATGATACAGGCATGGATACCTGCGCAGTTTCCTATGATGGAGGGCAATGGAAAACAACAGCTTTTTGCGGGAAAGTATAATGCCGCAGGCGAAGCCATTTACGTTGACCGTTGGTCGGGTGATACAGCATTTACAATTAAAATGGGCAGCTTGCAACAATTGAGCCCCGGTGCAGAACTTGAATTACTAGACCCACAAACTAAAAAACAAGTTGCAACCGCAATAGCTACAAAAGTATCAATGGTGGAAACCATGGCAACAGTAAGCGCACCCCTTGATAAATCTAAACTTTGGGAAGTACGCATTAAATCTTTGCCGGTTAGTCCTTATAAATTACAGGTGGGTTACGACAAAAAAAATATTCCGGCATCATGGGTGCCCATGCTGGATAAGGCGATTGCCAATTATGGGTTTACGGAAAAAAGCGATAATCCTGATTGTTGGATCACGTTTATAAAAGATACAGGGCTTGTGGTAGTTACCAAATACGACGACTTTGCTTACAACGATACGAAAGTGGCTAACGGAAAATTGGATCAGGCATCGTTGGATGCTTTAAAAAGCCCGCTGCAAAGTATTGCAAGGGTTAATTTTTTCAGAAGCATGCCCGATGTAGGGCCATTGAATGGAAAAGTTACACTGGAACTAACAGCAAAAGACGGGAGAAAATCAACCGAACATGATCTTAGTTTTAAGGAGCGGGATTTATTTGACCTGACCGTGAATAATAAGGGATCAAGTGTAATTTACTATTCATTGGTGTTGATAGCACCCAATGGAGAAATGGAAGTACTGCTACCAGGTAAAGGTGAATCACCTGAAAGCTTTTCCATACAACCCGGTGCAAAATTGGTTATACCGGATAATGAAATCGAACATTCACCCGAAGGCCGGGAATATTTCAAAGTAATCATCAGCGAAAATCCGGGTTTTGATGTACGTCCGCTGTTTACCAAAATGAATAAGAAAAGAGATAAAATTTCAAGCTGGGAGGAAACGATGATTGAAATAATGCAACCTGCGCCGGGGGCCATTCCCAAAAAGAGATCGGTACAGGTAAGCGATGTTACGATTGTTACCCAAAGCTACCTTATCAAGCATCAATAAATCGTTTAACATGAACAGGACGTTTCTCAAATGCATTTCCATACTGAGTTTTATAGCCGGATTATGCATGCCATCTTTCCTTATGGGGCAACGCTCTGTTTACTTTAATATCATTCATACCGATACAACAAAGGACGCTATTATTGTTGTATGCAAAACACCTTATGCTGCGGTGCTTAAAACCTTTCAATCAGGTGAGGTAATGACCACGGAGAATAAGGCATTACAAGAAGTATTTGAAACAAGGCTTGGTACTGCTACTATATTGAGCAGGTCAGATAGTGTATTAGCTTTAAATGTTACGTATAATTCGTTAGGAGAAAAACGGCATGTTCGCATAGGCGATCTCATTAAAATGCAGGTGGATGATTCGCTATTTCACCCCCGCGATTTTATTGGGCATTTAATTGCATTGCAACTACAATTATATGATCAGAACAATGAGCCTTTTTTTGCTCAATATGATCTGGCTAAAAGGTATTTAATAAATCCCGGTGCAGCAGAGAAATGGTTGCTGGATACGCTTTATACAGACTTAAAAGATTTTTACGAAGGCTACAAGGATAATCTTACGGGAGAAACATTTACGAACCCTTTTCCGCAAGGAAGATATAAAGGAAAAAATGTGCGGGATGTGTTTGAACAGCTTACCCGGCAGGAGATAAAGGAATTTTTATGGTTTATGATTTCATTTCCGGGCAAGTATGTGGGCGTACCTTATAAGTTCAATGAAACCTTTGCAACATGGCTTATAAATAATTCACCTTTTGGAGGTTATGAAGTGCTGATGCATTTTGATGAAGCCCGGGAAGACTCCGTTAAACTTGCTGCCAAATTAAAATCTATTGAAGGCATACTAACAGAAAAAGGCATGTCGCATAATGTGGCGCTTTGTGTAAACAATAATGCTTATTGGGAAAAGGATTACGCGTGGGTAGACCGTCAATACAAGGCCGCCATTTGGTATAGCCGTCTTTCGGGCGATAGGTCGGGTGAAGGACTTACCTATCTTTTTAAAGCCGAAAAAGCACAAAACAATGATGCGTTTGATGAAGCACTTCACTATTGTCGTCTCTCGGTAAATGTTTATAGAAATCCACCCGAATATGACCGGTTGTTGGATTTATATTTTAAACAATCCTATATTTATTATTCTTCGTACCGATACGACTCGAGCTTTATTATGCTTGCTAACGTAAAAAAGTTGCTTGCCACAAAGGGTATTACCATTGAAGATTATACGCTTGATGAAGCTACCGGAAAATACCATGATTATATGGCTTACACCTATTATAAATCGGGTAGGTTTAAAGAAGCTGAAATGCATATAGATTCTTCACTTGCCTTTTTAAAAGGTATGGAGGACAAAAAATCACTTACGTCCATTGCTTATAATTACAACCTGAAAGGAGGTATTTACAAAGGACAATCGCTTTACGACAAATCGTTGGAAGCTTACAATCAATCAGCCGCCTATTACAAAAAAGCAGGTGACCTGAAGACAGCTGCAAGTATGAAGGTGGATGTTGGTATTGTCATGTTCAAGCAGGGTAAAAACCGCGAAAGCAATGAACTGTTGTACAAAACGATGGCAGTGTATGTAGCAGACAATGATTACAATAATATCGGTTTGTGTTATTCGCAAATTGGCCAGAATTACTGGAATCTCAACATGTATGATTCGGCTATTGCCAGCCACAATAAAGCTATCGGGTTACGACGTCAATCCGGCAACCGTTCAGGTGAAGCTTTTAGTTGGGAGCAATTGGGTACGCTATACCAAAAGGCAGGGTTGAAAATTAAAGCACTGCAAGCACTTGATACAGCAGCAACCCTTTACGAAGCCCTGAATAGTAAAACAGAATTGGCTGAAGTACTATTGGAAGCCGGCAAAGTTTATAAGAATGATAAGGAAGATGATAAGGCTGAACAATATTATAAGCGTGCATCGAATGCAATGGCTGCATTGGGCAATAAATCGGGTTATGCCGATGCCTTGTTTGAACTTGGTTTACTTACATCGGGCAATAAACCTGATGAAGCAGAAGTGTACATGGATAGTTGCAGGATGCTCAGCCTTGAAACAGGTAAACAATCCGATGCAGCGTATGCCATAATGAACCTGGGTACCTTGCTGAAATCGAGAGGAAAGGTAGCAGAAGGAAAGGCAATGTACCTGAAGGCCCGCGATATTGTAGTAGCACTTAACCAACCCCACGCTATTGCACACTATTACCGAAGCCTTGGCCGTGATGCGGAATGGGACCTTAACCTCGACTCGGCCAATCGCTGCTATACACGTGCCATGGCCATATTTGACAGTACCGATAAATCAGTGGCATTGCAAATGCTAAGTGCCATTGCTAACAATTATCAGTCCATGGGTAAATATGATGAGGCTGAAAAGAAAATTGATCAGGTAATGGAACAGGCACTTGCCGGTGGATTACAACTGGAACTTGCTGGTGCTTATCAATTCAAAGCGTGGATGCTGCTGCAGCAGGGGCAAACGGACCGCGGCTTATCGTTTGCCGATTCGGCATCGAAATATTACGAAGTTTCCGGTAACAGTAACAGCCTTGCAAGTATTTATGCATTGCGGGGCGATTTCAACCGGAAACTGTTCAATTTTTCTGAAGCTTATAAATGGTATTCACGCTCTGACAGTATTTATGCAAGCAGTAAAAACCCATGGTTGCATTCCACGGGAATGATCAATTTTATTGTATTGTATTATTACCAGGGCGATTATCAAAAATCGCTGGATTATACTTTCAAAGCAATCAACCTAAGACCGTTTTTATTGGAAGATCAAACTTATCTTGACCTTCAGTCGGCATTGGCAGAAAACTATTATTACCTGGGCAAGCCGGATAGTGCCAAATTTTACATTAATAAATATTTACCCGTAGCACGCAAACAAAAACTCACCCGTTCGGAAAACTATTTGGCGCTTATGATGGGCCGTTTGCTGGTAGATGAGAAAAAATACAAAGAAGCCATTCCTTACCTTGTAATTACCACCGATGCGGAAGATGCAAAAAATGATCTTATCACCTATCAGCAGGCGCTTTCTTATCTCGGCATGGCGTATAGAGGCACACAGCAAATGGATAGTGCACAATTGTACTTTTTGTTAGCTACGCGTACTGCAAAAGCATTCGAGCTTCCTTCATTTAGTTGGGAAGCATTATACCTTGCCGGGCTTGATGCATATAATAATAATGAATTTGAAAAAGCCATTCCCTTGTTTAAGGATGCGGTGGCATTGGTGAATAAGCAGGCAAGTAATTTGTATGGCGGCGAAGAAGCAAGTAAAGTATTTAAAAAGCAACCTGCTAAAGCCGATCTCTATTTTAAGCTAATGAGTGCGCTTACCAAAACAGGCCAAAAAGAAGAAGCATGGCAATATGCAACGCTTTCGCAGGCAGCAGCCGTTACCGATTTGGCAGGTGGTATTGCAACCCCCAATGATGATAAGGATAAGCAAAAAGCGCTACAGGAAGCCCAGGCGAAATTTCAACAGATTCAAAGCGTAGGACAAGCCTTGCAGGAGTCGCGTAAGGATAGTCTTGGGCGTGCGGGGCAAATTGCCGTTTTGGAAAAAAGGCAGGCTATTGCGGAAGAAGAATACCTGTTTTATATAAAAACCCTGAAGAAGAATTACCCTGAGCTGAATACCTTTTTTGCCAACCAGGGCGACCCCGGCCAATTCAGAAACCTGCATACCAACCTGCCGGATGATATGGCAATGGTGATGTATATTGTTAACGATAAGGAACTCATGATATTTTGGGCCACCAAAGCCAATACGGGCATTGTTACCGGTACTATTCCTGCAGATTTTTACCAAACTACCGAAGCATGGATTGCTGCATTAAAAAACCCGGAGCGTCCGGCAGGTGCAGGCCCATTGGTGCTGCGTACCAAAATAGGCAAAGTGCCCGGGCCAAGCCATCCGATCGTGGAGGTAAAATCGGGCGCACAGCAATTGTTCAACCTGTTGATTGAACCTATTCTTCCACAAATAAAGGATAAAAAAGCGTGGTGTATTATTCCCAACGGAAAGCTAACCCACCTGCCATTTCATGCACTTGGCAGTACCAATGCAGCAGGTAAATTTGAGTACATTGCAGCTAGCAAAAACATTTTTTATACCAATCAGCCAAGCGAACTTTTTATCCCCTGGGATCGCCGCAACCGCGAAAGTTTTGCAGCATTTGGCAACCCCGATAAAACGCTGGAAAGCGCCGGTGTAGAAGCAAAACAAATTGCCAAAGTGTATAAAACAGCGAGCGTTTATACCGAAGAAGGAGCCACCGTTGACAGGGCTACCCAAAGCCTTTCCAACATGCAGTATGTGCATTTTGCCACCCATGGCGTACTTATTTACCCCGAGTTTGACAGCTCCTACCTTGTATTTGCACCCGGTGCCGATCAGCCTAACGGTGGCAAATTGACGTTGCATGAAATTGGCATGCTAAATATTAAAGGCTGCGACCTTGTAACCTTAAGCGCCTGCGAAACCGCTGTTTCTGCAGAAATTGCAAAGGGCTGGTATGTAAGCCCGGCTAATGCATTTCTCATTAACCGGGTGCGCAGTGTAATTGCTTCGCTGTGGGAAGTGGATGATGTAAGTACAAGCCTGTTGATGCAGCAGTTTTACAAGCACCTGCAAACCATGCCAAAGGCAGAAGCACTGCGTCAGGCTATGGCCGACGTAAGTGCTAAACCAGAATTTGAACACCCGTTTTACTGGGCGGCCTTTGTGTTGTACGGAGATTATAAGTAAGTGCTGATTAGTTTGCCAATTCAGCGGCTACCTTTCTGTGCGTTCCATCGCAAAAAGGTGGTGTGCTTGTTTGCTTGCAATTGCACAACCACACTTCACCTGTTTCTTCGGCGGTAAACTTCATACTTTTCCATGGCTTTACTTCTTCACCGTTTTCTTCATACCAGGTTTGCCTGTGCGATGCATCGCATAATGGGCTTTTATCACTCAGCCCGCAGGTACACCACGAATAGGATTTTCCGGCTTCCACCTGTATCGCAGTTGGCTCGCACTTAAAGGCGTGCGGCATTTTCATATCTTTTGTGTATTCCATAGTTGTTTTTTGTAAAACGAAGTTGCGTGAGTTTTGTTTAATATTTTATTGAAATTCAATTGTATACTATAAATATTCTTTCATCAAAAATTACCATAGAAATTTTATTGACACAAATCAGGGGTTAAATTATCAATTTCCTGTTACAGATCAGGGGGTAGTACTTGCGGCAAGTTCGATTTTTGGGGCAATCGTAAAGCCTGTTCAGGCATATTTTTCAATAAACCGGTAAAGGTTCAGGTTGTCAGTTCCTGCATGCATAAGTGCCTGCCGGAGCTCATTTTTGTTGATGTTATGCATACGCTTTTGCATAATTAGATGCCATGCTTTTTCAGCCAGCAGCCAGTATTTTCGTTGGTTGGTGTGGTGTTCCTTCAAATGTTTATCAATGGCAGCAGCCAATTCGTCAATCCCTTTTTTATGGTGCGCTTCTGTTTTTATAATCGCTATTTCATGAAGTTTGGTTTGAAAAGCAGGTGCCATCATTAGCCGTAGGTTGCGGGCAAACATATCGGCATCGGGGCGATCGGCCTTGTTTATAACAAATACATCGGCAATCTCCATTAGCCCCGCTTTCATGGTTTGCACTTCGTCGCCTGCTTCGGGTACCACCACCACTACGGTTGTATCGGCAAGCCCGGCAATTTCCACTTCGCTTTGTCCAACGCCTACGGTTTCTACCACTACATAATCAAAGCCCGCCACCTTCATAATGTCAGTAATTTCAATAATAGCGGGGTGCAAACCACCCAGCGAGCCACGGGTAGCCAGGCTGCGGATAAACACATTAGGATTTGTGTACCACTCGCTCATGCGGATGCGGTCGCCCAGTAATGCACCAAGATTAAAAGGGGAGGATGGATCAACGCACAATACGCCAATGGATTTCCCTTCGGCTGCCCATTCCCCGATGAGTGCATCTACCAGCGTGCTTTTACCAGCACCCGGTGGACCGGTTATGCCTATAACGGGTGTATGTGAAGCAGGAAGGCTTTGCATAAACGCTTCGTACCCGGGCACTTTGTTTTCTACCAACGAAATAGCCCGTGCCAGCGCCTTTCGGTCGCCGGATTGAATATGCGGTAAAAGATGAATAAATGAAGCCTTTTCCATGACAATGCCAAAAGTAGCAGGCAATAGCAAAGCTGTAGGATTTGTTTCTCCACAGGCAAATAAAACGAGTGTCAAAATTTAAAATAAATGACTACCCTTCTTCCGCCACCATACCCCAAACCGGCAATTGAACATCTACTTCGGTAATGTAAAAATTCTGACTAAGAGAATCTGATGCAATCGCACCTTCTGCTAACCAATGTTTCAGGCTTTTGGGTTGAGGGTATTCATCCATCGCTTCGATGTGAAACATGGCAGCTTCTTTCCATTCTTGCAATGTTTGTTCAACACTACTGCCTGTGGCAATACAGCCGGGGAGGTCAGGGCTAAAACCTGAATAATTATTCCCTGTATCTTCTATAATTAACACATACTTCATTTTGAATATTATTTTAGTCCAGCCTGCTTTAAAATACTGTTTTCAGTTCCTTTGGCAAGATCATCAGATGGTTTGCCTGCAATGGTTACAACGCCCTTTTTAGTTGGATGAGAGAATTGGCGGTGACTACCACGTTGCCTAACCTGAATCCAACCGTCAGTTTCAATCAATCTGATTACTTCTTTTACTTTCACCCAAATAAAGGTATGATTTTTACCCAAAATATTAGAATCAATGATTACCCGGATGAGCACAAATGAATAGAGGAGAAAATACCAAAGTTTATCTGTGTGAATAAGTAGCCTGAATTCTTACGGCACCGGATCATACCCATGCCCGCCCCAGGGGTGGCAACGCCCAATGCGTTTGAGTGCCAGCCAAAACCCTTTGAATGGACCATATTTTTTAAATGCTTCCAATGCATACTGACTGCAGGTAGGTGTAAAGCGGCATTTGGGTCCCAGTAAAGGACTAATTACCCATTGGTAAATTTTTATAAGGGCAATAAATGGAAACGATAAAATGGTTTTCCAAAGTGCCGGAGTTACCGCTTTGGTTGTGTCGGTTTCAAAACTGTCTTTACAGCAATCCTTCATGATGCTTCCTCCACTATTTTCCCGAGCCTGCGCAGGCAATATTTCATTTTTTCTTCCACAAGTGCAAAGGTCGGCAGGGTTTTATCTGTAAAAACAAAAAATACCTCTAAACTTATCTTTCGATCTCCCAGCTTTTCCTGCAGCTTATGTTTGTGCAGCCGGTATGCTTCGCGCAATAAGCGTTTGATGCGGTTGCGGTCCGTAGATTTTTTAAAGTTCTTTTTAGATACGGAAACACCTGCAAGGATGTTTGAAGTTGGAAGTTTCTCTTCGGAAAGACTTCCACAAGCGCTGTCCAACGGCTCAGGGCGGCGAATGTAGTTTGTCGTGTTTTCGATCCCTGTTTCCATTTTCACATTTCCCGTTTCACTTTTCACCCCAACCAACCCGTCAACCTGTAAACTCGTAAACTTGTCAACTTCTAAACTTGTTAACCCGTCAACCTGTAAACCCATCAACCCTTCAACCCGATAGTAACACTTCACCGGCGCAGCAAAAAACGACTTTCCTCCCTGGAACAACAAGTCAATCTGCTTCCGGCTTTTGAGCTTTTCCGCTTTAGGAAAGGTATGTCGTGGAGTGGATGTCATGGCGGTAAAGGTAGCAGTAAGAATGCGATGCCCATTATCCCGCTATTTTTTTGACATGCATGTTAAACCCAATGTCATACTTGTGGTCTGAACGAAAGTCTGTATGCTTTTTTGTGGAAGGGCTATATTTTTCATTATTTTTCCAAAATCTAATTGGTTATCAACCTAAAATAATTGTTTTTTCCTATGGCATCCATCGCGCAGCGTACAGGCACCCTCGGCTATGCAAATGCGGCACACCTGTTGCGGCGCGCCACTTTTGGAGCTACACCTTCCCAGGTAAAAACCTATGCAACTAAAACAGCATCAGAAGCGCTTTATATGTTGTTTCAGTTTAATGCGAACCTTTTTCCTGAGCCGCGTTACAATGGTGCATTATACATACCAACAGCAGGCAATCCTTCGCCGGTATTTGATCCATTGGTGCATACCAACCAGGCATGGCTCAAAAACTGGTGGCTGCATTGTGCCATGACGGATACCACACTGCAGCATAAACTTGCCTTCTTTTTGCATAGCATTTTTATAGCCGATGATGCCAATGCCATCTATACCGTTTACGACCATCACCAACTACTAAAATGGCATGCTAACGGAAGCATTAAAGAGTTGTCTGTGCGTATTACCCGTAATATCCGGATGCTTTTTTACCTCGATAACCGGTTGAACACTTTGGCCAGCCCCAACGAAAATTATGGCCGGGAATTTCTTGAACTTTTTACCATACAGAAGGGCCCGCAATTAGCACCGGGCGACTACACCCATTATACCGAACAAGATGTGCAACAGGCCGCAAGAATTTTTACTGGCTTTGATGGTGGCCAGGGAACAGCAGCTTCACGACTCAACAATATTGATAATGTGACAGGCATTCCGCAGGGAACGGTTACCCTTTCCAAGCACGATAAAGGCAATAAAACGTTTAGCTATGCTTTTGGTAACCGTGTAATTACAGGTAGAACAACCACTGCGGGTATGGTAGAAGAACTACAGGAATTTGTAGATATGGTGTTTGCGCAACCCGCTACCGCACGCTCTTTTGCCCGGCGCATCTATCGGTTTTTTGTAAACCGGACTATTACCCCCGATATTGAAAGCAACATTATTGGTCCACTAGCTGATACGTTGCTGCAAAACAACTATAGCTTACAGGCTGCGGTAACACGTTTGCTTACAAGTGTGCACTTTTTTGATGAAGATGATACGGAAAAAGGCAATACGATATGGGGTGCCAAAGTGAAGCATCCGCTCGATTTTAGTCTTGGTGTTTTCCGCCAATTTAATATCGCGCTTCCTGATTATGTATCGCAAAATGTGGCTAATTACCAGTTTTACAACACGCGAATTTTTGCGCGGCTTATCCGGCTCGATTTACCGCTGTGGCGACCTTTTGATGTATCTGGTTATGCCCCCCATAACAAAGATCCGCAATACGACCGGCTTTGGATTACACCCATCTCGCTATCGTCGCGTTACAATGATTTTATAGATGCGCTCATTACCGGTTACCGGCACAACTTAGTATTGGTGCAACTTGATACGGTATTGCTGGTGCGTAACAGCGGTTTTTTTACGAATCCTTCCGATAACACCATCCTGGTAAATGAATGTTATGACTTTCTGTTTGTTGCAAAACCGCAGGGAGGGCGACATACTTACTTTATGGATGCGCTTTTGGGTGGATTGAGTGCCATAAACTGGAGAAACGATTGGAATAATTACCTGGCCACCAATAATAAAACGACGGTAAAAGTGGCGCTAGACCGCTTATTTAAAACACTTATTAAAAGCCCTGAATACCAGGCTTGCTAACCAAAGTCAGCTACAATTATGAACAGAGCGGAATTTTTAAGGCTTAGTAGCAGGTTAGGCATTGCAGCACCTTTTTTGCTGAATGGTATTCCGGCTCGCGCAAGCCGCTGGCTTGAAGGCATTGACCTTCCGGTGGAATGCAACAATATATCCGACAGGGTAGTGGTAATTGTAAGGTTGAGTGGTGCAAACGATGGATTGAATACCATTGTTCCGGTGAGCCAGTACGATATCTATGCCAATATCCGCCCCAACCTGCGGTTACCCAACTCAGGTAACGGCAGTTTTATAACGCTTGATTCCACCCTGCCAGCGGACAGGCTTTGCGGATTGCACCCTTCCATGACCGGGTTTAAGAGCCTTTACGACCAGGGAATGCTGGCGATATTGCCTGGTGTAGGCTATCCTGCACCCAACTATTCGCATTTTGCCAGCGAAAACACCATGTTTGCCGGAAAAGACGGCAACACTAATCAAAGCTTGAAGGATGGCATTTTCGGCCGATACCTTGCATCTGTTTTCCCAAACCTTGCAGGCAATCCCAATAGCCAGAACCGCGATCCACTCGCTATACATATGGGTTCTTCGAATCCGAGTTTGTTTTATGGTCATAGTCACGAAATAGGCGTTGAGTATAATATCACAAGTTTGCAGTCAGGACTTTGGGCTACCACCGGTTTTGCAGCCCAATCTATTGAACTACCTTCTGGTTCGGAGTACCAGGAACTCCTCGATTTTGTGCAGTTTATTGAAAAAAGCATGGATGTGTATTACGACCGGGTATTGGAAAATTTTACATTAGGTAATAACTCTACCGTAAGTTATCCTGATACCGACCTTGCTAAACAACTGAAAACGGTGGCCCGGATGGTCAAAGGGGGTAGCCGGACCAAAATATTTCAGGTAACATTGGGAAGCTTCGACACGCATGTAAACCAGGTGGTAAGCGATAGTCCGGGTCAGGGCACACATGCAACCTTATTGGGCAACCTGTCGGCATCTATATTGGCCTTTCAGAACGATCTGAAAAACCTGGGTCTTGAGGATAGGGTTATGACCGTCACTTTCAGCGAATTTGGCCGTCAGGTGCGGCAAAATGCCAACCTTGGTAGCGATCATGGCAATATCTCGCCATTTTTTGTGATGGGGAAACAGGTACAAGCCGGTGTGCTGAGTGCTCATCCTGTATTACCTTCCACCGGATTTCAATATGCAGATACTGAGCGAAAATTTGATTACCGTCAGCTTTTTGCCACCCTGCTGCAGGATTGGCTGGGTTCTGATAACAGCACCATGCAGGTGGCGGAATTAGATGCCTTTTCAACCGCGGAGCAAAAACTACCCATAATCATACCTGCTGCCGTTGTGCTTCCAGAGTGCTATGTGCGTAATCTTTCTATTTGCAATGAACCTTCTGAAACGATTATAGCCGTGGCACGTGCCACCGATGGTGGATGGACCTGGTATGCACCGGCAGATTATACCGGTAACCATTACCTGCTGGGGATATTACATAGCCCGGCCGAAGAAGGGGGAAATACAGCACCTTTTACTGCAGAAATACATTTCTCCAAAAAAGTATGCGATACAAATGGCCATCCGCTCGTGTACAGCCATATTGTAAAATCACCGGACAGTGGCACATTCGTAAGCGGTTATTATTGCAATTTTAAAATCCTTAGTGGCAGCTTGAACGGCTCCTTGCATATCCGCTTTTTTACGCTCGATAATTATACGGATGCATTACTTACCGAAGCCACAACCTACGAAAATGAACTGCAAAGCACAGCGGAGCCAAGTAGCCTTCGTTATATCCATACCCTTGAAAAGGATCTCAACCTACCGGGTGATTTTCCAGCGGATGCGCCTGCGTTGAACCAGGATTTTACACTGCTTAACGTAACCGAAACGGGAAGCTACCTTAGCTATCCTTATGTAGGCTTCGGGGGTATTATGCAGTTGCACCAAACGGGCATTGCTGCTATGCGTTTGCAGCAAATTGAGCAATTTGCCGTTTTGCCCCGGATTACTTGTCGTTTTACCGGAAATGGAAATTTCAGCGACCCGGCCAACTGGCTGAATAACTTGTCCCCAATCAGTACTGCGCAAAAAAATATTGACATCATAATTGATCCACCTATCGGTGGACAATGTGTGCTGGATGTATCTTTTGTATTTGAAAGGGAAATGACGGTTACGGTGATGGAAGGAAAGTTATTTGTGGTGAAATAGGGTTAGTTTGCATCATGCAACGTTTTCATGATTTATTGCGTCATTTAATAAATACTTTGCCATGCGTCTATTATTTGTGGGTTTAATTACTTTACTGTCAATTTCTTGTAATAAAAACAATGATGCCGATAAAAATCTCATGAATTGGCCAGTAATAAAAGTAGAAGGTGCATCAAATGGAACTAAAAATCAGATTGTACCCTTAACGGTTTATTGGCCATACACCAGCGGAAGCTGCGATGTTTTATCCAAATTTGAAACTTCCAGGAAAGGATCCATTATTGAAATTATAGCACTTGGCTATTCTTCAGGTGGCATTTGTACCATGGATGCCGGAATCAAAACCAAAATTTATGAATTCACTTCTTCATCCGCAGGAACCTTCGAACTCAGGTTTATGAACAGAGAAAATACCTATCTTTCTCATACTGTGGTTATCAATTGATTAAATCCATTTCCGGAGAATTCAGAATTGTATTATTCGTGCACCTGTCTGCCGACAGGCAAGATTCGTGGCAACCCCAATAAAAAAAGCCTGCCGGAATTATCGGCAGGCTTCAAAATATATTGCGCGTCCTGGTGTGGACAAGGAAAATTTATTTTATTTCAGTCCTTTCTCGTCGCTAACGGTAAGCTTATGGCGGCCTTTTGCACGGCGGCTGGCTAACACTTTGCGGCCATTGGCACTTTGCATACGCTTACGAAAGCCATGCACGCTTTTGCGGCGACGGTTGTGTGGTTGGAATGTACGTTTCATCTGATACTTTTTTAATTGTTTTTAATGGCCAGATGGAATGACCCATGAACGATTACTCGCAGGGGAATTTCGGCTGGTCATTTCATAACTAATTGATTTATAACCTTTTGGTCCGTTTAAAATAAGTTGCCAGGGGAGAAGCCTGACGGTTTTATTTCAAGTTCACCAACAGGCCACCACGCCCGTTGTTTGTGAAAGGACGGCAAAGGTAGGGGGATTTGTGGAAAAGTTTTAGGAAAAATCCATTGCTCCGTATGGCTTTCGTCATTTTCGAAGCGCAAAAATGCTGATTATTGTCGTTTCATTATTAACGGTTACTTCTTCCACTGTTTGTTCCACAACAAAAGCAAGTAGTTTTTCAATAAATGACTTTGCCATCAGCCGCTGAGGGCTTGCCAGTAAAATAGTAGTACCCATGTTAAGGTAATGATAGAAAACCTTCTCAAGCGATTGAAAAGCCAAGGGATTATAATTTACATCGCTCATTAGTAAGATGTCAGGCTTAAGGGTTTCAGGAAGCTGCTCCCAATTGCAGGCAACTGCAGTTAGGTTTCCCAATTGATGATGGGCGACGCTTTGTGCTACTACATCCATGGCTTCTTCCTGCAAATCGCTGCACCATACTAGTTCGGCATACCCGGCGGCCACCAACGAAGGAAGCCCAATGCCTGCGGCAAGTTCTCCCACAAATTTGCCTTGAATAAGATGTGTATTTTTTTGCAAATAACCTGCCAATGCAACCGCCGAAGGCCACAACCTTGCCCAATAAGGAAATGGTGTATCTGCTTTTTTATGTTGCAGCGCATTGAAAACATCACCTACTTTCTCCGGTATGGGCATGTAAATTGCGAAGGGACCATCAGGCAGTAAAATGTGTTGTATATGAAGCGGAAACATCAGTGCTGCAAATTTGAAGAAATTTCAGGCACTGATGTTAACTTATCCTCGGTTAAAAGGGTTGGGAAGCGGTCCAAGGTTATAATATTTTGCTATTGGGTACCTGAATGGTTAATAATGCTCACATCCATTACAGTTTAATAAATTCAACCCGCCTGTTCAAAGCTTTATTCGTAACCGAATTGTTTTCAGTTACCGGTTGGGTTTCACCTTTGCCATCGGTTTCCATGCGTGCGGCATCTATACCAAAGGTCTTGGTAAGTTCGGCTTTTACACTTGCAGCCCTTCTTTTCGAAAGATCAAGGTTGCTTGCATCGCTTCCATCACTATCTGTATGGCCTACAATATTCACCCTTACATCCGGGTTTTCTTTGAGCACATCTGCTATACCTTTCAAGGTTCCGTATGATTCCGGTTTCAGTTTAGCTGAGTTAACGTCAAAGTATATACCGTAGCTTACAATTTTTCCTTCGGTAATCAGCTTACTACGCATATCCGGCGCACCAACAGCAATACGTACATTGCTGATGAGTGCAGCATTTTCTTCAAAGCGGATCCTGTCCATTTTTACGGTTGTAAGCGGAAAAGCTTTTGGCAGGTCAATTATCTTATTTTCATTTTGGTAAAGCCTTACCCTCGACTTTTGCACCCATACCGAGATATGGTATTTTTGATGGATTTTCTCTTTAAAATTATCATTGTCTATATGGCCGGTAACACCCATTGCCTGACCTTCCTCCTCATTCATATAGGTTCGGTAATTGGGCCTTCCAAAATATTCTACATAAAAGTAAAATCCAGCTTTTCCCGGCACGGCGCCACCGTCCCAGGATTTTGCATTTATACTCTGCATCAACCGGAAGCCGTATCCGCCCATGCCACCTTCTTCGCCTTCAATAGGCACTACATCAAACTCAATGGTGTAATTATCAGGAAGTTTTAGCAATTCATCGGTCCAGATAGCAAACCGTCCGGAATACTTTAGCCATTTTCCTGTAAACAGGTTGGATGTAACCACTTCTCCCGATCCGTTTGTATTCCATGCAGCAGGAAAATCACCTACATTATCTCCGGAAAAATCATCAAAGAAGATGACTTTCTCACCGGGAACAAAATCGAATTTGGAATAGATTTGCAGTGAAGTGGGTTCCTGAGCAGTAAGTACTGTGTCTTTTTTAATTGTTGAAGTTTTCTGTGCTCCAGTATCCACTGCCGGCTTGGCATCGGAACTCCCTTTCTTTTTAAAAAGTCCTTTTACGCCCGATTCTATTGAATTAAGTCCCTTGTCAACTGTTTGATTGATGTTTTGGTTGGCTTTTTGCTCTGCTTTTTGTTCGGTTGTTTTCTTAGGGTCTACCACCTGAGTGTGCGATGGGATAGCCCAAAAGCAAAACACCGCTGCAAGCCAAGTAATAGCTGCGCGTTTCATACAAATGTTTTAAAATGATTGGAAGAACCGGAAAATTTACCGGCGGATTTCGCAATAAGAAAGTGCCTTTTGGCTTATTTACATTCCATTGGAATGAATTAATTTAGATGATTATAAAGGTATGATAAAAATCTATTCGGTTAACGGCTTGATGCTTCTTTTGCCCAATTATTTCAATCCTGCCAACTTTGAGTTCCGGTGTATAATTATCATTCATCCACCTTTATTTTTATATAGGTAAAATAATCCTGATTTTCTTTTTTTACCTACCGGGTAGGATTGACCTTTTGCCGGACAGGAAAAGTCGTTCTGTGACGAAACATTATGCACAAAAAACGGCCACCAAAACAAGTAGCATTCAATATTTGGCTTTAATCGAGTCAATATTAATTTGTTCAACTGATTTTAATACATCCATTCCTGTGGAAACATTTTCAGGGCATTTTTTCATTTTATCCATAATGGCTTTTCCGGCAAGGTCGTATGCTTTTACCCGATTTATGATGGCATCGAGTAGTGGCTTCGACTCTTTCGCCTTTACCAGAAAAGCCGCAGGATCGGTTTGAGATACTGATGAAAGCGACCTGGTAAGCTCCGATAATTCAGTTAAAGCTTTATGGTAATCTGTAAGCGAAATACTTGTGAAGTTTTCGAAACATTCTCCAAGATTCTTAAGTCCTGCACCCAAAGTCGAAAAATCTTTTGCGGTTACTGTCAGCATTTTTGAACCATTACAACCACAATCGCCGGGTTCATAGGGCAGACCCACCTGCTGTGATGGGACTGGCGGGCGTTCCGGATCAATGAGAACTTCGTCATCAGCCGTTGCATCTTTTGTTGGTGCTTGCTTAATTGGAGAATCTTCAGTTTTAGGTTTGGGTTTAACAGTGGTTGTTGGTTTTGTTGGATCGGGATTTGGCTCCGTCTTAGGCGCCTCCTTCTTTTGTGGCGCTGGTTTTTCTCCCTTGCAAATCTGCTGAAGACGAAGATATCTTTGTAAATTTTTGTCCGCTTGTTCAAATCTTTCCAGGGTGCCTTTTAAGGTATTTTCATATTCAAGCAGTTTAACCCAGTTATTGCTGAATTTCTTTGCAGCCTCCTGTACTTCTACCACGCCAATCAAGGAACTTACGGCTTTTCCACCCAGTTCACCTACCGCTGCTTTTGCTGCATTAAAATAAAACTCACCCTGGCTTCCGCTAGCTATCATTTCAGAAACTGCAGAACCAGCTTCTGCAATCTTTGTTGCGTTTTCAATGGCGGCAGTAGGATTCGCTCCACTTGCTACTATAGTTAGTCCTGCCTTTGCAATGAGTTCAACCAATGATCCTACAATGTCATCTTTTGCCTTTTCAAACTCTTCCGACCCGGCAATGCGCTTTAGATCATCATTTGCTTCCGTCAGGCTTTTCATGGCAACCTGCCTCATTCTTTCAAGTTCTGCAATGGTTTCGTCGTTGCAGTTCACCACTTCAACTTCAGTAAGAGGACCAGTTATAGCACCACAATCAGTTGCAGCCTGCAGGGTTGTTTTACCCGGACGAATACCCTGAAGTGCAATCACATCTCCAAGGCCAACTGCGGTCAATACTCCGGGGTCTGCCGGAACAAACTTTATTAAATCAGTTGCCTCATTTGGTTTGGTCTCAACGGGAACTTTTAAAATGCCGTCAAGTTTTTTTCCATTAACGTCGAATAGGGGTATCTGCGGAATTTTTTGTCCACCGTTGTACGATTCCAACTGCACACATGCTGCTACCTGAGATGTTTCTGATTTTTTCCCATCATCGCTTGTATATTCAACATATAATGTTCCTCTACCGGGAGAAGAACCGCGCAGCGTAGCCGATGAACCACTGGAATTAATTGAAAGCATTTCCTTAGGCTCGGCCCAAAACCGGTAAGTACCACCTTCTTTATTGGCTTTGGCTGTTACCACACCATCTTCCCCAACGCCCAACGCAGAACAGCCACTAAGGATGACTTCGGGTTTACGCATAAAACCCATGGGCGCAAGCTTAATCACTACATTTATGTGACTCTCATTTTCATGGCTATCACCTTTGATGTATCTTTTACCTGAAGCCTGGATCAGAAATACTTTTTCTGCCGGATCGAGCAGAAATTCGTCTAACTCCTTGTAGTTTTTAATCAGCAATGGTTCGTATATTTCATCTTCCATTTTACGGGATGGATCTACTTTTGCCAAAACGCCAATGGATTTAGGCTCATTTACCGGAACTAACTTCTCCTTTATATCATCCCATCTTAGCCATTCACCTTCACCAAAAGCCCGCTCACGTAATTTATACAAGGGTGTACCGATGTCAAATTGCAACTCATAGCACGGCACCAAAGGGCCAAGCTGATCCGAAGGGGCTATATATGATATGATATTCAGATTTAGTTTATCAACACTGTTTTCGCCCGAAGCTGTGGAACGGCCTGTTTGTACATATTTTTCCTGACTATTGCTGTTAATATTGACGAATTTATATCCATTTGATGTGCTGGTCTTTTTTACATAGAGCGGATATTCTTTCAATGCAGGTGTTTTTGAATAATTAGCTCTAAGAATAGAATTATCTGAAGTGCATGTGAAAACCGGGCAATTTGTCGAGGGATTGCATTCTGTTATTCTGGATTCCGGATTTTTGATGTATCGATCAACACGATCCCGAAAAATCTTACCATTTACCTGGCCCTGTATCACAGTGGTACTGGTAGTCATATCCCTATGATCCTTTTTCTCCGGCAAATATGTAGTCGATGTAATGGTAATCGTAAATTCACCATCAAGGTATTGACCAAACATTGTTGCTGGTATCATGACGAGAAAAAACACCATCAATAATTGAACTTGTATTTTTTTGTAAAACATACCCTTATTGTTATGGAGATTAGGCTTGCAGCATTGAATACTACTCATACTATTTCATGTGTTCATTTTTAGTGCGCCCCGCACGTGCGGGGCAGGTTTTTAATTGTCACATGGAATCCCCAAATGATCATCGGTGCTGGGTGTCCGCCCGGTCGTGGGGATTTCTTATCTATAAATTAGCCCATTTTCTCAACCGGCTGGCTACTAAAAAAACAAGAAAATAGAAAGAAGCTCATTTACTGAATGAAAACTTCTTCCTATTTAAATACCTGAACTATAGTTTAATAAACTCAACCCGCCTGTTCAGCGCTTTATTGGTAACCGAATTGTTTTCAGCCACCGGTTTAGTTTCGCCTTTTCCATCGGTTTCCATCCGTGCGGCATCTACCCCAAAGGTTTTGGTAAGCTCGGCTTTTACACTTGCTGCCCTTCTTTTAGAAAGATCAAGATTGGTAGCATCGCTTCCATCGCTATCGGTGTGCCCCACAATTTGAACCTTAACGTTAGGGTTTTCTTTCAACACATCGGCTATGCCTTTCAAAGTACCGTACGACTCAGGTTTCAGTTTGGCAGAATTTACGTCAAAGTTGATGCCATAGGTTACAAGTTTACCTTCTGTAATCAATTTGTTGCGCATATCAGGCAGGCCAGCGGCAACGCGGAAATTGGTAACCATTTGTCCGCTTTCTCCCCACATTTCGAAACGCATCATATTTATAAGTAATCCAGGTTTAAATACCTTTGGTAAATCAAAAATCTTCACTTCATCCTGGTAAACCCGAAGCCTTGTTTTTTGAATCCAGAATGAAAGATGGTATTTCTTGCCGGCCTTCATCGTGGCATCATCTTTTATGCCATCTATAGTGTACCCTTCTTCGTTATAGGCACTGTAAGTGGCTCTGTAGCCAAAACTCATCTTAATGCCCCCGTTATTTCCCGGAACAGCGCCTCCTTCATAAAGGTCTTTCGGATTTTGAGCGCTATACAAATAAAAACCATATTCGAAAGCCTCAAAATCTTCCTGAACCGGCATACAAACCACATCATATTCGATGGTAAAATTCTCTGGAAGCTTGAGCCCATTATCAAGCGCAATACATCCTTCACCGATCATTTTTAGCCAATTACCGGGATATTGATTATTTGTAACCACTTCGCCTGAAGCAGTCGAATTCCAACTAGCGGGAAAATCACCGATGTTGGTTTCCATAAAATCATCATAAAATACAACCTTTTCACCCGGGATAAAGTCGAATTTGGAATAGGTTTGAAGCGATGTGGGTTCTTGTGCAGTTGGTTCCTGCACGGTAGCTCCTGTATCTTTCTTTACGGTAGATGTTCCCGGTTTTGCCGGGTCCTTCGCTGTATTGGTATCGGTACTTCCTTTCTTCTTAAAAAGTCCTTTTACGCCCGATTCTATTGAATTAAGCCCCTGATCTATTGTTTGATCAATATTTTGATTGGCTTTTTGCCCTGCTTTTTGCTCGGTAGTTTTCATTGGGTCTATTACTTGTGTATTTGATGGGATGGCCCAAAAGCAAAATGCCGTGACAAGCCACATGATAGCTGCACGTTTCATATAAATAAATGGTTTGAAATGATTGGAAACACCGGAAAAATCTTCGGCGGGTTATATTGCCAGGCGGAGCATTACATTATAATTAAATTCCATTGGAATGTAGTTTAACAGTAAGGATAAAGATACGGGAATTACATAAGTAGAAAAAGGATAAAAATTCTATTTACGCTTTTATTTCGATCCTGCTGTAGCCACCTGTAGTCCGCATCACCTGTATCTGTGTATTAATCCTTTCCTTCAGCGCATCCACATGGCTGATGATACCAATGCTTTTGCCCGCTTCGCGCAGGTTTTCCAATGCATCCATAGCAACGTCAAGGGTATCCGCGTCAAGCGTGCCAAAACCTTCGTCAATAAACAGGCTTTGTATTTGTACTTTATTACTTGCAAGATCACTTAATCCCAGCGCAAGGGCAAGGCTAACCAAAAAAGTTTCGCCACCGCTTAATGTGCTGATGGGCCGGGCAATATCGGCCTGCCATGCATCTGTAATTTCCAGTTCGAGATTGTCGCCGGCTTTTTTTACCAGGCTATACCGTGGGCTAAAACGAGATAGGTGCCGGTTGGCTAATGTACTTAAATGACTGAGCGTAAGCCCCTGGGCAAAATTGCGGAATTTGGTACCATCGGCGGAACCAATAAGCACATTCAAATTTTGCCAGCGGATATAAACTTGCTGTTGTTGATTTTGTTCTTTGAGTTTAATGGCATGTTGCTTTTTGCGGCGTGCATCTTCTTCTAATTCTCTGCCCAATGCGCCAACCAACCTGTTGCCTTCTTCTAATCTTTGTGCGAGGGATTGTAATTGATTTCGCGAAGTTTCTTCATCCTTATTATCAGGTTGTTTTTGCAAATGCGCGGCCAGATCCTGATCGTTTTTAGCTAATAAGGCTTTCTGTTCCTTTTCGCGCAGATCTAATTGTTTCTCCTGTTCTTTTAGGTGTGATTCTTCATTGGTGGGTAATAATGCTGCGGCAAGGTTATCTTTCGTTGCAAAACCTTCTTTTACCACCGCATCATTCAGTTCTCCTTCATAAGCAGATTGCCTATTCTCAATATCTGTTATTTTTTCTGACAGACCTTTTAGCTTCCCTTCAATTTCCTTTCTTTCATCTGCAATGTGTTGCCAAAATTCCCTTGTAGATTTTTCAATATCTCTTGCTTGCTTTTCGTTTCCAAGTAATTGTTGCTTTGCTTCAATGGGATTGCTATCACCTGTTAGCGCTGCAATTTGTTTTTTTAAATCAGTACTTTCATCAATTGCTTTTTTCAAGGACTCTGTAATGATGAAAACATCATCTTTTAGTTGCTGAATTTGTTTAATAATGTTATTCTCTGCAAGCAGGTACTTTTCAATCACTGATTCCAATGATTTTGCATGCTCCTTGTTTGCACGGAATTCCTCTTTTAGTATTCGGAACTGCACGGTAAGCTCGTCCGTTTGATCATTTTCCCATACCAAGCTATAAGGTGAAATGATGGCCCTGATCTCACCTTTTAGTTTTATTATTTCGTTATTGTTTTGGTCAAGCTCTTGCTGAATATTTGCTTTGCGGTTCATTACATTTCCAAACGATTCATTTGAACTTTCCAGCTTGTTGCCTACAACAATCAGATCATTTTTTAAACCTTGAAAAGTTGTATCCTGCTGCTGCCGTAGGATGATTAAAGGAGTAAGTTGTTTCCAGGTAATCTGAAGTGCAGCAAGTTGATCGGAATAATTTTGATATAAGGTATTCCATGCTTCGATTTCGGTAATAGCGGGACATTTATCTTTACCCTGCAATCCCTTCTCAAATGATGTGATAATTTTTTGCAATAGCTGCAATCCTTGCTCCAACTGCTTTTCAGCGTTTTGCTTTTCAAGCGTTTTGTCTTTAAAATCATCCCTTTGCAACTGTAGGGTTTCTTTCAGATCATCCACTTTGCTTTGTTGGGAACGGCAGGCAATTTCCTTTTCCAATAAAGCTGAAGCCGGTTCCTGTGTAGCAAAAGGATGTTCTACAGCGCCGCAAAGCGGGCAAGGTTGGCCATCTGCAAGCAAATGCCGGTGGGCACCATATTCCTGTAATAGCTTTTCTTTTTCGAGCAGTTCATTCAATACTAAAAGATGCTGTTCTGTTTCAGCAAGTAATGCGCCTGTTTGTTTTCCCTGATTCTTTATAGTGTCAAGTTTTCCATCTAGTAAAGTGATATTTTCTTTTTTTGCTTCTATCTCTTTTTGAAGCAAAACATAATCACCAGACAAACGTATCTGCTCACGTACATCCGCTATCCGTTGTGGTAATTCCTGTAGTTCTGTTTGAATCTGTTCAATAGTTCTTTCACCCAATAAAATTGTAATGCGCTTATCAGTTTCACCAATTGCTTGCTCCAACTCCTTGATGTCCTCCTCAACTTTTTTCTCCTTTTGTTTCAGATCTTCAATGGATTGAGCAAGCACCCCTTCCTGTTTTTTCAATGAATTCCCTTCCTCAATAAGCTTATCTTTTACTTGTATCAAACCAATAAACTTCGTCGTCCTGCGCATGAGTACTGCTTCTCCGGCATCCATTTCCCCTCTTGTCTCATGCTTTGTTAACCAATCCTGAAGTTGGTTAAGTGTATGCTTTGTATTTTCTTTTTGCTTGTTGTTTTCTTCCAATTGAAGGTTTAATGCATACTGTCTTTTTTCATTTATATCCTTTTGTTCCGTTATATTTTCTACATCATCTTTTTTGCCAAGAAGTAAATCACTTAGCCGGATGGCTTCTTCAACCAATGGCAGCCGATTGATTTTTTCAAGTTCAACATTTTTTAATTTATTCTCTGCAGCTTCCTTTGCAATGAATGCATTCCTTTCTTTTGTAAGGAGAATTGGTAACGCATCTTCCATAAGGACCTTAGTTGATGTTTCAATTCCTTTCTCACGGACAACCTGCTCTATTTGTCTCAGGATGTGCGAATAGGGCTGCGCCTTACGGTGAAGATTCAGCTTTATCAAAGCCGGTTTAAATGCTTCATAGTCATTTTGCCATACTTCTTTTGATGCAATTAGCCTTTCCTGCTCTTTTTCAAGGATGCGCTTTTGTTCAAACCAGGTTACAGTCGTCCTTACTATTTCTTCTTCTCTTTTTAAACCCTTCAAATTTTTCTCGGCTTCATCCTTAGCCTTAACCTTTTCTGCAACATCTTCCTCGTTCAGGCTTACAAATTGCCCAAGAATTAAATTAAAATCATCCAGCTTCTTTTTCTCTTCCCTTGTTTTTTCAAATACAAATTGTGATATCCGGCTAAAGATGGCGGTATCCGTCATTTGCTCGAGCAGCAAGCTGCGCTCCGTTGGTTTGGCTTTCAGGAATTTTGAAAACTCACCCTGTGCCAGCATAACTGAGCGCAGGAACTGATCGTAGTCGAGTCCGGTAATTTTTTCTATTTCATTAAGGGTTTCCGTTTTCCGATGGCTGCTTAATAGTTCGTTGGTATCTGTACGGCTTAGTTCCATTTTGTCGCTTTGCAAGGCCCCGTCTGCTTTTCCCCTTGCACGGTTCAGGCTCCATTTGCTGCGAAAGCGTATGCCGCCGGTTTCAAATTCCACTTCGCTCCAGCATTCGCCGGTATGCCGGGTCATTAATTCTTCCACATTGGAACCATGTCTTGGTACTTTGTTGTAAAGCGCTACCGTTATGGCATCAAGCAAAGTCGTTTTTCCTGCGCCGGTAGGGCCGGTAATGGCAAATAGTCCGCTATCGGCAAGCGGGCTACTATCAAAATCAACAAAGAATTCGCCGCGCAATGAATTCAGGTTTTTAAATCGTACAGCTAAAATTTTCATAACATATCCCCCCTTTCATCCATGAGTTGTAATGCTTCTGCAAAGGAACTGCGTAACGTTTCTCTGTCCTGATCTTCGCCTATACTTTCGAGTTTCAGGTCAAAAACATGTTGCGGACTCATATCCACAAGCTGATGATAGTGATTGGCATTTTCCTGGATACCGCTTGCTTCGCGTTGGCGTAGCTGCCGTAAAAAAAGTTGTCCGAATCCTTGTTTCATTTGCAGTAAATCCAGCAATTCATCCTGCAATTGGGTAAGCAGGCTGTTAGTATGCACCTGTACTTCAACCCAGGCCGGAAGCTGGTTTTCGGTTAGCTCAATAGTGAGCTGTTGTAGTTTATGTTTAACCTTTTCAGGGTCGCCGCTGATTCTTATCAGCGGACGGTACAGCGGTATGGATAGTGTAGTAATCGTAATTTCTTTATCCAAATGGGTATCAAGAATCACTACCTGTTTTTCATCGCTGCTTTCGCTAAAACTAAGGGGAATGGGCGAGCCGCTGTAACGTATGTGCGATAAGCCGCCCACCGTTTGTGGCCGGTGCAAATGCCCAAGCGCAATGTAGCCATAGGCTGAAGGAAATGCAGAAGCGGGAATTTGCCCCAGGGAGCCTACATGAATTTCTTTTTCACTTTCACTTGCCGTAGCACCCTGCGCAAACAGGTGCCCGGTGGCAATCAAAGGAATATTTTTAACACGGTATGCTTCTAACAAGGGTAACAAGTCGTTGTAATGATTGGCAATACCTTCCTTTATTCTTTGTTCCCTTTCTGCAGCCGATTCGCCGGCTACGCTTAGCCGCACATCGCGGTCGCGTAAAAAGGGCACGGCCGCAATTACCGCCTGAATATTGCCATTAGTATCTGTTAAAGGAATAATTTGTTCATCAGCAACTTCAGGTAAACCGCCCACAACGTGCACCTGCATAGCTTTGAGTAATGCGCGCGGGGCATTGAGTGTACTGATACTATCGTGGTTGCCGCCGATAATTATGGCTTGCCGGCAACAGGTTTGCCGCAATTGTACCAGGAAATTGTAGTACATCCGCAGGGTTTCATTGGCGGGGCTGCCGGTATCAAAAATATCACCGGCAATAATGAGTGCATCAATGCCTTGATTATTGATGGTATCAAGTAACCATTTCAAAAAGCGTTGATGCTCTTCGCTGCGATCATGCTGATCTAATTTTTTCCCAAGGTGCCAATCGGCAGTATGTAAAATGCGCATTGTATAATTTTATTTGACACAGATTTATATTTATCTGTTTCCGTCTGTCATCTGTCAACTATCATCCAACTTTACTTAGCAATAAATCTCCCATTTCTTTCCTCTATTAAATCATTTTCAGTTGCATAAGTAAATCCATTTTTCATAGCCACTTCTACCACCGGCCCACTACGTGCAAAGCCAAGCTGACGTGTTGTTTCGCGGTTCAGGTCATCTTCACCAAGACTTATTTGATGTTGTAAAATTTCCCGCATTGCATTTGCAATTTCAGGTATGGGAATTTCATCCGCATTGCGCCGCGATTCAGGTATGGCTTCATCGGGAACACGGTATGTTTTATAATCTTCCAAAACAAATCCGGCAGGTACCATTACCGCCTGTTTACCAAAGGTAGTAAGGCTAACCGGTAGTCCTCTACAGATGCTATCCAGGTTTGCTTCAATCCTTGTACCTAAGCGTGAAATATGCCATGCCTGCAATACCCGCTGATAAAGCAATTTTCGTGTAATGGGGCCTTCTTTTTCCACAACCCGTTTTAATTGTCCTCCTATTAATGCTGCATGTCGCGGTTCCAAAAATTCCGATGTACCAAAGGCAGTTACAGGGGGTAAATTACTTAAAGAATATGTCAATTTGTTTACCCATGGTTTCACCGCCATTTCAGGGAGCAAAGGTTCCATTGCTGTTATATCTTTTTGCAAAATACCGGCATCGGGTAATATCGATTCTTCTGATACTGCTTCTATTTCCATCAACAACGACATTTCAATTGCCGCTTTTATTTCTTTCATCACTTTTTTGCGATCCATCCACCACGCTGCTGACCATACACGATGTACGCTCCAACCCAACTGACGCAACACTTGTATTTTTCCAATAAACCGATCACGTGCAGATCCAATTTTCACCATCCGGTGCCCGTCGATGAGTACTGCCAATGCATAGTTTCCCGGGCGGTCCGGATGTACAACAGCTATATCTATTTTAAAACCCGATGTGCCGAGCGATAAATGAACATCGTAGCCCATATTCCGAAGACAATCAGCAAGTTCTTTTTCTAATTCGCCGGGTTCTTCCCTTATTACTGTTGAAGAAATGGGTAAGGCAATGCGCCCCTTTTCAGCATATTCAAGAAAGGCCCTTAACCCCGCCACACCTTCGCTTGAAGTGCGCGATAAATCAATATGTGAAGCCTTAAGCGTACTGAAAACTTTCATTTCATAACGGGCACGGCTTACCGCCACATTCAGCCTGCGCCAGCCGCCTTCGCGGTTTATGGGGCCAAAATTCATATACACTTTCCCTTCCTTATCGGGCCCGTAGCCAATGGAAAAAAGAATGAAATCTCTCTCATCACCTTGTACATTCTCCAGGTTTTTAATAAACAACGGCTCATCTGCCTCCAATGCCATGGCTTCAAGTCCGGGGTATTTTTCAAAAGCTTCATCCATAAGGTTTTGGATGAGCTGCTGCTGCACACTACTAAAAGTTACAATGCCCATACTCCTTTTACGGGTTTCATTATTACGAAGCCGTTGAAGTACTTCCTGCACTACAGCTTCGGCTTCAGCACGGTTGTTTCTTGCATTGCTCCGGTCGTAAAAGCCATTTACCGGCACAAGACTTACCTTGGTTGCAATATCATCCGCACTCGGGAAGGTGAGCAATTTATTTTCATAATATTTTGCGTTGCTAAAAGCAATAAGGCTTTCATGTCGGCTACGGTAATGCCAAAGCAGGTGGCGGCCCGGCATGGGTAATGCAAGGCAATCGTCGAGAATACTTTCCATATCTTCTTTCTCAGCGTTTTCTTCATCAAACTGCTGGCTGGAAAAAAAACTGGTTGGTGGCATTTGTTTAGGGTCGCCCACTACCACCACACTTTTTCCCCTTGCAAGGGTTCCAATGGCTTCGGATGTAGGCATCTGTGAGGCTTCATCAAATATCACCAGGTCAAATGGTTCGAGCGAAAGGCTTAGGTATTGGGCTACAGAAATGGGGCTCATGAGCATACATGGCGCCAATCGTGGAAGCAGGTTGGGAATCTGTTCAAATAATTGGCGGATGCTGATGCCACGACCATTATTACCGATGGCTTTTTTTAGAATGGCAACTTCGCTA
This sequence comes from Chitinophagaceae bacterium, assembly GCA_041740575.1. Lineage (GTDB taxonomy): Bacteria > Bacteroidota > Bacteroidia > Chitinophagales > Chitinophagaceae > Phnomibacter. The sequence goes on from JBGSLS010000036.1 coordinate 54,725, forward strand.
CCCCGTGCTGCTTCCTGTACCAAGTTGGGAATAAGCGAACCTACGGTAGCTTTTATTTGCTGTTGCGACAAACTTTGAAATTGAGCAAGCAGCACATCGAAACGCTGAATGGAATCGGTATATAAAGCACTGCTAAACTGACGGAGCGCAGGCAGGTTATCCATTTGATGATCGGCAACCGCCTTGTATATTCCCTTTTGTAAAGACAGATTAAAATCAGCAGGTGAAATTGCGCCGGTTGCTAATTGTTCTGCTGCTTCACGAAGCCCGAGTTCAGCTAAAGCATAACTTTCCCTGCGGTAAAGGGACCAATCGCGCAACCCATCAAGGTTATCGAGCACCTTTTGCATTTGTGAGGTAGTTTGTTCAATCCATGATTCATTTGTAGTAGTAATAGGCCGCCATTGCAATTCATTCCAAAGTGCCTGAATATTTTTATCCAGTGCCTGCCATAAACGGGCAGCATTTTCCCATCTGCTGCGATGCATTTCAATATAAGTTGAAACTCCATCATTCAGCATGGCACCCAATCGATCGCGCCACACACGCAACCCCTGCAGGTCCTGCAACAAGGTACCGGCATGCTGCCATGTACGTTGCAATACTTGCGTAGCTGCCAGTATTTCGCCCCAATGGGGTTCACCGCCTTTCCATGCTATGCCTATGAGCGGTGAAAGCCAATGCGCTTCTTTTTCAATTTGCTGCTGTAAATGTTGGAAGTGAATAATTTCTTTGAGGTGTTCGGCTATCTGTGCATGTTCTGTTTTTTCATGTTGGCAACAAGCATTCAATTGCGACTTTATTTTTCGGTGGGTAAACCAGCGTAGTAAAAACCATTGTTGCGATGCCTGTTCCCAGCGCGCCAGCATTTCTTTTGCGGGTAAGGTTATGGCGTTATCGTTGTATCGGTTTCGAATGTGTTGCCTTGCTGCATCTCGCTGCATACCTGTTTCAGCCAGTTCGCTTACCCGCTGCCAGGTGTTTAATGCATCATTTGCCTGCCATAAAGTAGTGGGAAATGCAGGTACTTGTATCCATAAAGCGACCCATTCACCAATGGCTTTCCATTGCACGTAGGTTTTGGGTTGAAATGTTTCGAGCCCTATTGAAGCCAATAAACTGTTTTGTGAATTATTCAACTCCGCTATTTGTTCCAATATATGTTGAATATCCTTTTCTATTTGTTGCTGCAAATTTCTTGTCCATTCCTGTGCATGTACGGGTGTCAATGGATGTCCGCTAATGATACCGCATGCCATAGCCGCCGCCTGAACCTGTGCGGCTTTATCGGAAAGAGAGGCAAATTGAACAGATGGCTGAATGGATGGTAAAGAAACAGTAGCCGCAGGAAGCGCATCAGGTAATCCTTGCCAGGCGCTGATGGCATCAAACAACGAAATGGTAAAAGGCCCGGAAGCATGTAAGGCATGTACATATTCATTCAACTGCTTACGAAGCGCATCAAGCCGCGCGCCTTCCTGCTCAAAGGTAGTTGGGCCACCAAACCGAAGGGATTCGGTTATGATACGCAACTGCTGTAATACTTCGCTTTTGCGGGCTTTATTGCTATGCAATTCAAGACAGTAAGTACCCAGCCCAATGGATTCCAATCTTTTTTCCACCACTTCCAGCGCCGCCATTTTTTCCGCTACAAATAATACCCGCTTGCCACGATACAAAGCATTGGCAATAATATTGGTAATGGTTTGCGACTTACCTGTGCCGGGGGGGCCATGTAATACAAAACTATCTCCGTTAAGTGCCGCACCTATCGCGCGCAACTGACTACTATCCGCACTGATGGGCAAAAGCAAATCGGTAATTTTCCAAACCGAATCCGTTGACGGTTCTTGTACAGGAATTTCACACGGTTGCCAGGTAAGACGGTTTTGCAACAAGCTATCCACTACAGGGTTGCGTGCGAGCAGGTGCGCATGTGCATGAATATCGCGCCACATCACAAACTTACTAAAAGAAAAATGCCCCATTACCGCTTGCGATTCTACGTCCCAACGAGGTTGGTTCATAATTAACTGCCGGATAATATGCAACACTTTTTGTACATCAATACCTTGTTCATCGCGGGGAAGCGGCTCGAGGCCGGTTACCGTTATCCCAAAATCCTGCCTTAGCATTTCTAGGAGGGTAATGTTAATCTGCGATTCTTCTTCGCGGCTGCGAACTACAAAGCCTTTTTGGCTGCCCCTTCTTACAATTTCAACCGGGGTTAAAATGATAGGTGCAAAGCGTGGCCGCTGGCTTTGATCGGTTTCGTACCATCGAAGCACGCCAATAGCCAAAAACAAAGAATTGGCGCCATTTTCTTCCATAGCAGCCTTTGCTTTCCGATAAACAGCAAGCAAAGTTTCATTGAACCCGGCTTCGGGCAGGTAACAGCGCAACCGCTTATGCTGCATTTCCTGTTTTACCAGTTGCAGCACCGGGTTTTCCGCATGCATAGTTTCGTAAAGCCCGCTGTTGCGTAATTGCCCATCCCAATCGGCGGGCCGTGGCAACAGGGTGAACTCTGCGCCCTGGCTAAGCATGTCTTCGAGTTCGGTAAGCTGAGGGGTAAGTAGTTGCAGGGTTTGGGAAGTTACCCGCATGTTGAGCAGGTTATTTCTCAGCGACAGATCCAGTAATTTGCGCTCCCATATTTGTTGCCGCCCCACTTCAATTTTTCCGGTGAATTCCAGTTTTTCACCCAGTTGTACATCATGCAAACGGTTGGCGGTTGCATGTGTGGCATTGGGCATGGAAGTAGCCACCCAATTCCAGGTATCCCCATCTTTTACCCTGATGGGTAATGGGCGTACGCCACCAAATCGCGCACGTTTAATGTCGATGGCAAGAATAAAATTATCGAGGTTAGAAAAGTGCGCGGATGCCATATTTTCTGCCTGCTCAAACGCAATATTTTTTCCGGCATTCATGGCAGTAGCTTCTATCAAGGCTATTTCATGAATACCTGTGGCCATACGTTTGGTCAATAAACTTGGATCGTCATTTGCAGGGTCGGCAAAAGTATCCTGCACCAGCCAACAGCCTGCAAAAGCATGGCCTTTGATAACCACAATTAGTGGGTGCAATCCTGCTGCTTCGAGGCAGGCGGCAAATAATACACTCATATCGAGGCAGTTGCCCATATTTTGCTGCAGCACGGCATCGGCCAAACGCACCCGTTGGCCTTGTTGTTCAAAACTTGCAGGAACGGTAGCGTAAATAATATTTTGTTTTTGAATGGTTTGGTAAATGGCTGCCATCATCCGCCTTACGCGGTTCACATCCTGACTTTGATAGTCATTTAACGAGGGGTCGCCGGTCCATTCGCCCAGTTTTTTAGCCGATTCATGCAGCAACTGCTGTATAATGGGCAAATTGGGGGTTACAAAAGCGGCCAATAATTCGGGAAGCGTATTTACGCCCTGCCAATAGTCGTGTGGAAGCAGGCTAAGCGGCCAATTTTCCTGCAGGCGTAATTCACCTGTTTCTTTGTCGGTTACACTAATTGTAATTTTTCCTTCCTGTCTTTCTGTAAGTCCGGAAATGGATTCCCAGTCTGTGGGCAGGTTCCAGTCCGTTTTTTGCCATGCACCACCCGCGGGTAATGGATCGAGTGTAATTTGCCAGGGTTCCCAGCAGCCCAGGTTGTTTTCTATCCGTACCGTAAGGGCAGGCGTCGGCATCAAACCTTTATTTTGCAGTGTTAATTCCCGAATAGGCGGAACATGGTTGTGCTGCATGGCGCTGTTAAGGGAAGGACTGTAATGAAGTGAAAGGTTCAGGTTCTGCGGGCTGATAGAAGACATAACATTTGCTTTGGTTCAAACTTATGCAAAGAGCGGTTGCGCCAACTATAATTTTTTTATGCCGGATAAATTTTGCAATATTTCTTACCTAAATATGTTATGGTGACATAGAAGCGAGATGAACTGATATTGCTTACAGTATTTATTATTTTGGCAATTGCTTATTAAGTTTAATTTTAGATGGTTTAATTTTTTATGATGGATTTACCTTCAATTGCCCTTGGCCTTGCAGCCGGAATTTGCTTAACGCTGTTGTTTACCTATTTGTATTACAAAGCAGGTTTCATTTCCAAAAAAATCTTTGAAGAGCTTTCAACAAAACACAATGAACTAAATACCCAATTCAGGCTATCAGAAGAAAAGTACGTTGCACAAAAAGCTGAAAACGAAAAATTATCATCGGAAATAATGGCGCATGATGCCCGGATCGGTCAAATGATTGCTACCAATGCATCGCAGGAAACGGCGATAGCCAACTATGCAGGTAAAATAGCTGAACTGAAACAGCAAATTGAACAGGTGACTGCGGGAAACCTTGAACAAATGAGCACCAATAATCAACTGAATGAAAGCCTTGCCAATGTAAGGGCTGCTTATGCGGCACTTAAAGACAATTTTTTACGTGAAAATGAAATCACTAAAAATCAGCAGGTCCAACTTGCGGATCTCTCCGAAAAAATGAATCGCCTTGGTGAGGAACGTAGTACCCTTTTGGCAAACAATACTTCCCTGTCAGAAAAGTTGATGACGCAAAAGGATGAAATGACAGAGCTACAGCTAAAAGCCCGGCTTGAATTCGAAAAAATTGCGAACCAAATCCTGGAAGAAAAATCCAGCAAATTTACCCTTGCTAACCAGGTTAACATGGAAGCCCTGCTGAAACCGTTGGGTGAAAATATAGAAACCTTTAAGAAGAAAGTGGAAGATACCTATGACAAAGAATCACGGGAGCGATTTACGCTTGAGAAAAGTGTAAAGGAATTGATTGAGCAAACCAATAAAGTAAGTTCCGAAGCGAATAACCTTGCAACTGCATTAAAAGGCCAATCGAAAAAACAGGGCGATTGGGGTGAAATGATTTTGGAAAGTATTTTGGAAAAATCGGGGCTCACCAAAGGGCGCGAATACACTATGCAGGAAACCATTAAAGATGAGCATGGAAATAATTTGCGCCCCGATGTAATTGTTACCTTACCGGAAAACAGGAGAATCATCATTGACTCCAAAGTGTCTTTGGTAGCTTATGACCGCTACACAGCCGCTGATAGCAACGAGACACAGCTTGCTGCACTCAAATTTCATATCACTTCCATTTATGCACATGTCGATCAGTTGTCGCAAAAGCGATACGATCAAATGGAAGGCTCGCTTGATTTTGTGATGATGTTTATTCCTATAGAACCTGCCTATCTTACTGCGATACAAGCTGATCAGGAGTTGTGGGCCTATGCTTACAACAAACGCATTTTGCTGATAAGCCCTACCAACCTGATTGCTGCGCTAAAATTAGTAACCGATTTATGGAAACGTGAATTGCAAAATCGTAATGCATTAGAAATTGCCAAACAGGGAGAAAAGTTATACGAAAAGTTTATTGGCTTTGTGGATACGATGGAAGATGTAGGGCGGCATATCAACAAATCACAAGATGCTTATCAAAAAGCAGTGGGCCAATTAAAGGATGGGCGCAGCAACCTGGTTCAACAGGCGCTACGCTTGAAAAAGCTTGGTGTAAAATCAGATAAGGAAATTGCTGCAGCAATGCTACCTTTAGCCGAAGAAGATGACGAATAATTTTTACCATGGATATCACGCCACCATATATTTTGCCTGCGCAAACACGCATCGGGCATGTGCATTTAAAAGTTGCCGACCTTCGGCGCAGTATTGAGTTTTATTGCGGACTACTCGGATTTGAAATAACCACGACTTATGGAACAGATGCTGTTTTTATTTCAGCCGGTGGTTATCATCACCATATTGGCTTGAATACCTGGTTTAGTAAAGATGCGCCGCCTGCATCCCAACGTGCGCCAGGGCTTTTCCATACCGCTATTTTATTTCCTACCCGATATGATTTAGCTGCCATTTACAAACGTATTGTTGATGCCGGTTATCCATTATCCGGTGCTTCGGATCATGGAGTTTCTGAAGCCTTGTATCTCGATGACCCCGATATGAATGGGGTAGAGTTGTACTGGGATAAACCGGAAGAACTTTGGCCAAGAAGGGCTGATGGATCGTTGTATATGTACACGCATACATTGGATTTGCAGGGGCTGCTTACTACTTTAACAGTATAATTTTTTTCTCACAAAGGAACAAAGGGTACTATTTTTTAACTCAAATTTTTTGGATGAAATGAATATTAGGTTGCATCTGATATTCATAATTGTTTCAAAAAATTATTAATCATTGGCACCACCTTTTCCGGGCTTTCCTCCATCGGTACATGGCCAATACCTTTCAAAACGACCAGCGTATCATTGGGTAAATCGCGTTGAAATTTATAGGCATTTGCAAGTGGAATCAGAAAGTCCTGATCGCCCCAGATGATCATGGTGCGTGTTATTATGGTAGGCACTATGGTTGTATCACTTACCTGGTCATTCTGCAGCCGAATAATAAGTGCATTTCTATTGCCTTCGCGGCAGGCCAAATCCCGGTATTGCGCTACCAAAGCATCGGTAACCAATGCCCTATTTCCATACACATCTTCCAGGCTTTTGCGTACTACCGAAAGTGGCGTAACAATGGTAAGCAGGTTTTTCAAAATGGGTGTTCTGCCAAGCGTAAAAGCAAGTGATCCTTTTGCATTTTCAATAGGGTAACCCGCAGGATCAAGCAGAATAAGTTTTTTAACTTCAAGGGGGTAGGTGGCAGCATATCTAAATGCTATTTGGCCACCGAGTGAATTGCCTGCCAAATAGCATTGCTGTACATGTAATTTTTGCAGGAACTGATGCAGAAAATCAACATAAGCATCAATGCTGTAATCATTATCGGAAGCAGGACCCGTAAGGCCGAATGCGGGCATATCCATACGTATTACGCGATGTTCCTTTATCCATTCGGTGGTACATGCATCCCATGTTTGTAAAAAGGCACCGGTACCATGTAGCAGTACAAGCGGGATAGAATCGCATTCCGGACCTTCATCGCGGTAATGCACTTGCATGCCTTTTATTTCCACAAAGCGCGATGCACTGTTTGTATATTTTTCCTGTAAAGCGGAAACCGGAATATCGGGCTGATACAAAACCCAAATGGTAATGGCGCATACCAGCAAAATGCCGGTTAAAATATATATGAAAAATTTCAGGAATATTTTCACAGGACAAAATAATTTAATGTAAAATATGATTCCTTACCAAAAAAAGTTAACCTGCCAGGAACTATTATATGGCAACAAACTGAATACTTTTATACACACAAACATAATGGGAAATGGTACCCCCGAGTACAAAAATATGCCAAATGGCATGTGAATAGACGATGCGGCTTCGGACAAAAAAATATACGCCAATGGTATAACTAAGCCCGCCAGCAATAATCCAACCCAATACAGAAAGCGGTATATGCTGAATGGCAGGTTTAATGATAAAAACAAGCATCCAACCCATTAAAAGATAAAGTACAAGCGAAACAATTTTAAACCGTGTAGTTGAGCATAATTTCAGGACTACACCCACAAGAACCATCCCCCACATTACGCCTAAAAACACCGTAGCGGTTTCGCGCGGCATATACCTGATTACAAGGGGTGTATACGTACCCGCAATCAGAAAATAAATACTCATGTGGTCCATACGATGAAAGAAAGTTTTCAATCGGATATGTTGCGTACCATGGTATAAGGTGGAACTTGTATAAACCATCAGCATACCTGCTCCAAAGGCAAATACGCCCCAAAAAACAGCCATCGAATGATTTTGGTAAGCATGCAATAATAAAAATGGCATCGCTGCAAGGCAAAAAATAATACCGGCAGCATGGGTAATTGCATTCAGTGTTTCTTCGCTTCTTGTTTGTATCCTTCCATCCATAAAAATTATAATTGATGCCCGGTTATTTTTTTGGTTTCCAAATCGTATTTGCCGTAGCACACACCCTGTTATTCGCTTTCGTGCGGATGGTGTGGGCAAATGAATGCGGTATGGTTCCCTTTTCAATAAAGGTAAGTATTGTATCGCCATATTGCGCCTCGGAAATAAACCGGCCATCAATTTGATACAAAAAATAATTGTCCAGCATTTCCTGCGGAACCGACTCCATCAACCAATGCAGGTAACTGATATTGTTTACATGGTTATTGGGATCCATATCGCTTTTTCGAACCCTGAATTCAATCCCGGGATTCAGCACATCAACCGGCGGAAGCTTGATGGAAATATCATGATCTATACTTACTTCATTATGATGTTTCCATTTTTCATGGAAACTTTCAAAAATAGGAACGGGCCGTCTTTTTTTAATATCGAAGAATAGCCATAATCCCTTTGCCCTGCCAATAATTTTATCTTCGGCATCCAAAATGATATTTTCCCTGAATCCCTTTATGAGTGAGTATTGCGAAAGCCAGGTTCGGATGGTAATACGCTCTTTGTATAATGGGTAACGCTCCATTTGGATAACCCCGGAAAGCAGTACCCATCCTATATCTTGTTTTTCGAGATCATACAAACCATGCCCAATTGAAAAACAATGGTCGGCGGCAGTTTCTTCCAGTAAGGTTAGTATTGTAGCAGGGGAAGCTTCGCCAAACCTGTTCATCTCAAAATACCTGAGTTCAAATTGCTTATCGAAGAAATTTTCCAAACGGTGTTATTAGGTGAACAAAGTTAATCAATAGAAAGGCTACCTTGATTCCTTTTCATTTTGTGGCAGTTACCGAAAACACCATAGGTATTTTATTGCCCAAATGTTCAATCTGGAATTTGTCTGGAGCTACTTCAATAGTTTTGTTGAAGCAATTCCAAGGTGAGTAGTCATATTCATCAAATGCGTTAATGGTAAGTCCATTTTTTATCAGGCTGTTGAGTACTTCTGATGTGCTGTGGTTCCAGCATACAAATTCCTGCCGCAGGTCAGCATTCCGGTCAGCATAAGTCCCGCTCTCCGTTTCAATGATTGGGCCATCATTAAAATAGTTGTAGGACACTTTTTCAAAGTCGTTATCTAACATCCAAACCACCGGGTGAAACTCCGCGAAAACAAACCTGCCACCCGGCTTGAGAAAACGGGTAACCACCTTAGCCCACCTATCCAGATCGGGCAACCAGCCAATAGTACCGTAGCTGGTAAAAACGATGTCAAAGGTTGTATCGAGATAGTTAGGCAAATCGTAAATATCGCAGCATATAAAATCGGCTTGCATCCCCGTTTCTTTTGCCAGCCGTTCTGCATTTTCTATAGCCTTATCCGACAAATCAACCCCCGTTACTTTTGCCCCCAACCTGCCCAGCGAAAGCGTATCCTGCCCGAAATGGCATTGCAGGTGAAGGATGGATTTGCCGCTTACATCGCCCAGTAACTCAAGTTCAATTTCTTTTAGCGAAGATTTACCTTTCAAAAAGCCGGGAACATCATAAAAAGCGGACGCAAGGTGTGCATCGGTGCGGTTGTTCCAGGAGCGGCGGTTGATGTCGATATAATTGGTGGCAGACATTTTTATGGGTATTATTCTTTATTTTTCCTTATCCATCACTTACTTATTCTTTATTTTTTATTCCCTTATTTCTTATTTTGCTCTACCCCCACTTCCTTATTTTTTATTCTTTATTTCTTATTCTTTATTTCCTAGGCTATCCCCATTCTTTTTCTTCTTCCTCAGCATCCTGCTTATATACGCGCTTGCTAACCAGAATACTAAATTCATACAGAAGCAGTAACGGAATCACCACTATCATTTGGCTCATCCAGTCGGGGCTTGGTGTAATTACAGCGGCTAACACAAGCAGCGCCACAATAGCAAACTTGCGATATTCCTTCAGGAAATTGGGGGTTATCAGGCCAATGCGGGTGAGCACATAACTAATCACCGGTAGCTGAAAGGCCAGCCCGGTGCCAAGGGTAATATCCACCAGGTTGCTGATATAATCGTTGAGAACCGGTTTGGTTTCAATAAGTTTGGCCGAACCAATTTGGAAGTTGGCTAAAAAACTGAAAGTAAAAGGTGCCAATAAGAAATATCCGAATGATATACCCAGCATAAAGAAAAAGGTAACAAAGAGAATGGCACCGCGGCTGCTTTTTAGCTCTTTGGGTGTAAGCGCGGGTTTAATAAAACGCCATACTTCCCAGAAAATATAGGGAAAGGCGGCAATAAACCCACCCACGAATGCAATGGATATGGCACCCATAAATTGTCCGCCAAAAGTGGTGGTTTGCATTTGAACATTCGGTACAGGCAAGCAAAGACTGTCGCCCATACCAAGGCTGCGGCCAAAATCGCAAAGCCAGGAGTAGGTTACAAAGCCATTGTTCAATGGGCCAAATACCACCAGGTCCATTACTTCGTCCATATACACGAAAATGAGGATGGCCATAATAATCACAGCCAGTAACGAACGAATAATATGCCAGCGAAGTTCTTCAAGGTGATCCACAAAGGTCATCTCAGCACCTTCTGGTGTTTGCTTATTCCGCCTTTCAATCAGTTTAAATGCCACAGGAATAGTTCTTTTTGCTAACAACCCCTTTTTTGAGGATGGGCAAAGGTAAGGGTGGAGGAGACTTTTGAACGTAGGGCTATTTGAGATGAAGTAAGTTTCATTATTTTTTAGGAAATGCCAAAGGTGGCTTTATCTCACACCCATCCACATGCGCCCCGGGCAAATACCCGGTACTCATCAAAAATTCGTTTACAATTTCACCACCCGTAAAGCGAAAGGTCTTTTTAAACAACTTTACCCATTCTGCTTTTTCACAGGGATGATGGGCTTCAATCCATGCTTTAAAACTGCCATGCTCTTTCTGTAAAAGCAATATTTGCTGCGCATTATGAATGGCTGCATCCACTTTAAGGCGGTTGCGAATGATGCCGGCATCATTTAGCAAGCGGGTACGGTCTTTTTCGCCATATGCCGCTACTTTTTTTATGCTAAAGCCATGATAAGCCTTGCGAAAATGCTCCTGTTTTTTCAGGATAGTGGTCCAGCTAAGCCCTGCCTGGTTAATTTCCAAAATGAGCCGGCCAAAAAGTTCATCATCGTCTTCAATGGGGAATCCGTATTGGGTATCGTGGTATTTTTTATGCAGCAGGTAAGCTTCATCGGTACCCCCTTTTTGTATATAAGCGCAATAACTCATGGAAATAATAGAATTCTAGAATAAATAAATAAGGCTGGTTGACGGGTTAATGAGTTGACGAGTTAACCCGGTAACTCGTCAACCCGTTAACTCGTCAACTGGTCAACTCTTCTTCAACGCCAGCAACGAAAAGCTACTATCTTCCTTTTCAATCATATTCGTTAATACCCCCAATTCGTCTATTTCAAGTTCCACTGTATCGCCGGGTTGCAGCCATTGTTCCTGGTAATTGGCATCATGTAGTTTCCCGGTGCCATTGAGTTCCAAAAAACACCCGGTACCTACGGTGCCGCTGCCGATTACATCGCCGGGGTGAAGCGTAACGCCATAGCTTGCTCTTTCAATAATCTCGGCAAAGGTCCAGTCCATATCGCCCACATTGCCATCGCTTACCTGCACGCCGTTTACGCGGCATTTCATACGCAGGTTCCAGCTTTTACCGGTATGGCCTTCTTTGGCGGGTATTTCAAAGTCTTCGAGCTCATCTAAGGTAACAAGCCATGGTCCTATAACGGTGCTGAAATCTTTGCCTTTGGCAGGTCCCAGGTTGAGCAGCATTTCTTCCATTTGCAGCCGGCGTGCGCTCAGGTCGTTCATAATCATCAATCCGGCAATGTATTCATCGGCAGTTTCGGCGGCAATGTTGCGGCCATGGCGGCAAATAACCACCGCACATTCAAGCTCAAAATCCAGTTTTTCAAAATGATCGGGCATACAGGTAACGGGGCCGGGACCATTAATGGCATTGTGGTTGGTAAAATAGAAAATAGGATATTGATCAAATTCGGGAATCATGGGTGCATTACGGTTGCGCCTTGCCGCAGCCACATGCTGGCGAAAGGCGTAGCCATCGCGGCAGCTTGTTGGAAAGGGCACAGGTGCAAGCACATGTGCTTCACTAATGGGAATGCCTCGTGCCGGACTGATTGAGCCATCTTTTATCGCCTGGTCTGCCCGGTAGGCAATATCAATGGTTTCGTCCCAGTAATTCAGCATCATACTCATGGTATTGGGCAATTCAGGATGCAGTTTATCCATATTATAAAGCCTTCCGTCGTAGTAAATGGCTAATTGTTCGTGTTCATCGTGCAGGTGTGTTACAAGTTTCATATGTTAATTTTTAGTGCGCCCCGAATGCTCGGGGCTGGTTTTTAATTGCCATATAGAATGCCCAATGATCATGTGTGCTCGGGTGTGCGGCAGTACATGGGCATTTCATATAGCTTTTAATTCGTTTGATGGTAAAAGACAAAAATAGCGATTCACATTGGGTTCATTTTGACTGAAATGCCTCCAATCTTATGTAAAACTGTATCTTAACTTTTGAAAATCCATATTCCATGACCGAAACCGAAGTTATCTGCCTGGAAAACATTCCCAAACCTGATTACAGCCGTATGGTAATACACGCTGTTCGTTATGCATTGCTGTCCAAGCCATTTACCATAAAAAGGGTGGAAGGGCTTCCTGTAGCCGATCGTATTCTGAACATTTTTAAAGGCAAATTGGCTGAACAACTTTTTGCATGGTATGCCAGCCAACATTTGACAGGTGTTGATTGGGAAACTTGTGTTACACCTTTTTATAAAACTGACAGGCGCGATTTTATTTGGAAAGGAATAGAATGGGATATAAAAAATAATTATATCTACCACGCCGGAGATACCCTAACGGACCACGGCTATACGCAGTTGCCGGCATTGGTTCCCAACCGGCATGGTGGTGATCAGTGGGCGAAGCGTAACGAATTAAAAAATCCCGGAAAGGCCAATGCCACCGGTTTTATTTTTACTTTTTTAAAGGGCGCATCGCTTCACAATGGGAAACGTAGTGATGATTTTTGTAATTTGATGCTCAGTGAATCGCAATTGCAAACCATAGAGCAACTGGAAATACAATTCGGCGGAAACCCAGTGGCAGCGATGCCTTTCGAGCCTGCATGGTTTTGGCAGCAATTGAAATTAAATCCGCAGGATGCCATTATTCGCATGCACTACTATCCAAAACTATACATAACGGGCTACGCCTTGGCGCAGCAGGAGAATCTTTTTAAAAATACAGGACCCGGTGATACAGAAAATCAATGGATGCGTTTTTTGCCCAATGGTTGGTATAGCAAAACACATAAAGGATCCTGTAATTTTTTGCAGGGAACCTTATGGACTACACTTACCAATGCAACTGTACCGGTAGGTTTATTACCTTCTTTTCATAGCTTACTGTAAGGGCTTCTGAAAATTAAGGCAGTACTGATGAAAAGTATTACTCACCCAGGTATTTCCATATCCGTAGGGCGCAAGGTTCAAATCATCCTGGCACCAAAATACTTCGGGCAGCAAGATGAATTTTTCTTGTAAGGCAAGCGCAAGGTCCCAGGCAAAAGGATAATTACTTCCTTTTTTCTTAATATTTTTTACCACAATAGTGGCATAGGCACCCGGTTCCATCAGGTCAAAAATGGTAAAATATATTTCTGCGAGTTCTTTTACAAAAGCATTGTAGTCGCTTAGGTTTCCCAGGTCTTCAGGGGTATCGGAATAGTTGGTTTGTAAGCCTTTTTCAACCCGCTTTGCCTGGTTTTCGGCGCCTTTCATATTCAGCATATCCCAATAGGGTGGGGATGTAAGCAGAAAATGGATAGGCAGTGTATCAGCTTCGCTAATTTGTCGGGCATCTTTTTTTGTGATTTTCCATTGCGGATGAGATTCGGGTTGACGAGTTGAAAGGTTGACGAGTTGACCAGTTTCTACTCCGGTTTGGGAAGGTTGGCAAATAGCTTCGCAACGTTGGTTGGCAATGCCTGCAAAAAACTCGCTTAGTTCGGTACCAAAAGCATTTCTTCCAAGCCTTAATGCACCCACCTGTGTGCTGCCGGTTCCGCTCATGGGGTCAAATACCGTTTGCCCGGGTTCGGTAAAAACTTTTACAAGGCGGTCAACCAAATCTTCGGGATATTTTGCAGGGTGCAGCACTTCCTGCTTTTTGCGTGGCTGTGGCTTTAGTATAAACCAGGCAGGCAGTTCATTTTTAAACAATTGGGACGCTGATTGTTGTTGGTTTCGGGTAAAAAAATCATATTCACCCACCGGCGGTGTACCTTTTGATAATTCATCCTTCCGGAAATATAAACTGTAGAAAATTTCTTTTTGTGGTTGAAAAATACCAGCGTTTTTTAAAAGCCTTTCATCTTCAAGACACCCAATTTTTTCATCTTTCAGCGAAAAGATTTCGGAGACTTTTTTGGCAAGCTTCCAGGCATATGCAAAATATTGTGGACCTGTCTGCACATTGCGCGCGAGTATGTTTACAAAACGGCGATGCTCAATGCAAGGGTATAAACGTAGCAACAGGTCGCACACCCTTTCTTCAATTGTATTAAATTCTTCTACGGTGGTGGAAGCGTTTATTTCATCCAATAAATCAATACATATAAACTGAATGGGCGTTTTGCTATCATCTTCTGTTAACAGTGGAATATTTTCTTCAAGGCAAATGCTTTCAAATATGTTTCGGTGTTTTCCCAGGTAGTAAACCCCTGATCCTGCAGCTTCGGCCTTACAAAAAAAGCGAAGGTTGCTGCGGTAAAGGGTTTCGTGGTTGTTGTACCGAAACCATGATTTTTGAAATGGTAACCACTCTTTGGAGCCTACCCGGTTGAACCTGTTTTGCATATTTCGTATTTGCCTGAATAAGGGCGGTAAAGATAGTTGCAGCGGGATAAATGTGCCCGTCAACTACAGATTCTTAGTATTTTACAAAAACTTAGCCGTTTCACTGATACCAAACACCCTTTTTCGCCGTTTTTATGTCGTAACCTATTATTTTGCACGGGATTATGAATAAATGGATAGTGACCCTTTTATGGATGCTGTTTGCCTTCTCCACTAAAGCCCAATTCAGGGAAGCGAATGTGCATGTAGGTGAATATGGCATTATGGTAGGTGCGGCGCATTATTTTGGCGATCTGAATGCAAACACAAGCCTCAATCGCCCCAAAATTGCATTGGGTGTTCTTTTTCGTAAACAATTTGGTAACTATATTGCCCTGAGGCTACAGGGAACCTATGCACAACTAGGTTACAGCGATATCTACAGCGATAACGAAGTAAATCGAATCCGTAATCTCAGTTTTAATACGAATGTATTCGAGATTGCAGTAACAAGTGATTTTAATTTCTTCAAATTTGTACCCGGCGATAAGGATTTTCGTTTTACACCCTATGCAACGCTTGGTCTTGGGGTAATGGCTTTTAACCCCTATGCTTATTTGGATGGTCAGAAATATTACTTACCCGAACTAGGTACCGAGGGGCAGGGTAGCATTCTTTATCCTGATAAAAAGACGTACAGCAAAACAGCTTTTGTATTCCCCCTGGGGTTTGGGGTAAAATATAACCTGTCGCCAAAAACCAACCTGAACTTTGAAATCACCCACCGCTTCACCAATTCCGATTATATTGATGATGTAAGTACCAACTATGCGGGCATTGATGCATTTGTACCGCTCTCGGCAGCTTCCCGGTTGCAGGATCGCAGCTACGAAGTAACAGGCGTACCTATTGGAATTGCGGGTCGTCAGCGTGGTTTAAGTACCCGTAAAGATCAATATGTTGTGGCATCTTTAGGCATTACTTTCAATCTGATGTCGTATGTATGCCCGCCTACCAAGTGGCGCAATTAGGAGTTTTATTTTTTTTGGCCCCAAAAATAATCGCCCCTGCATGACTTGCATACAGGGGCGACATTATATTTGAAACGATTGTTTAGATTAACCTAAAGCAACACGTACAAAGCTGGTAACTTTTACCTCGGCACCGGCCGTTTTTACATACTCGGCTACGGTTTTAGATGGGTCTTTTACAAATGGCTGTGCAAGCAAGGTATTTTCTTTGAAGAAAGCACCCAATTTGCCATCAGCAATCTTGCTGATCATTTCTACCGGCTTGCCTGCCATCTTCGGATCATTCTGCATAGTTTCCATTACAATAGCTTTTTCACGTGCTACTGTTTCTTCGCTTATGCTTTCAGGATCTAAAGCAAGTGGGTTCATAGCAGCAATTTGCATAGCCACATCTTTACCTACCGCTTCACCGTGTCCGCTAAAGCCTACCAATACACCAATACGGTTTGCACCATGAATATAGGAAGCAACATAGTCAGCGTCGATACGGGCTACCTTGGTAATACCAATTTTTTCGCCAATAGCGGCAAGCTTATCGTTGATGAGTTCAGAAATGAGCGTACCATTAATGCTTGCTGCATTAAGTTCTTCAGCATCTTTTACGTTGTTGGCAATGGCTGCATCAGCAATACTCTGTGCAAAGGCAACAAAGTCGGCATTCTTGCTTACGAAATCAGTTTCGCAACTTACACAAACGGCAATACCGGTTTTGTTATCGGCAGTAGTTTGTGCAATAATTACACCTTCTTTTGCTTCGCGGTCGCTGCGCTTGGCGGCAATTTTCTGGCCTTGCTTGCGCAGCCAGTCAATAGCGGCTTCAAAATCACCATTGGTTTCGGTAAGGGCCTTACGGCAATCCATCATACCGGCGCCGGTTGCCTGGCGCAGTTTGTTAATGTCGGCGGCTGTTATTGCTACGGTTGACATAATTATTTAATATTTTAGATTTAATATTTACGCTCATGCGTGGAGACTTGGCAAAGTTCGTTTTCAATATGTCTTAAGCAGGTTAAGATTTTATGAATCGGGATTTGCTATAATTAAATTGATGCGCCGATTTTTTATAAAAAAAGGCACATCAATTTAATAAATATTGTACGAATTAACGACCGCCACCTGGACGACGGGGACCGCCACCACCGGGTGCGCCAGTACCACCACCGGGTCCGCGACGACGCTGACCGGCTGAACCGGGTGCGCCACCAGGACCACCGGCACCTGCAGGGCCACGTCCGCGACCACGTCCACCGCGTTCGCGATCGCCTTCACCTGCTTCTACTTCAAAAGCACGGTTATTTTCAGCTAATTCTTCTTCGTTTGCTTCATCATCTTTCGATGCAAGGCGCTCTTCCAAACCTTCAGCAATGGCTGCAGTAAGGTAGCTTAAAATGATAGCGATACTCTTGGTAGCGTCATCATTGGCAGGAATAGCAAAGTCAACTTTGTTAGGATCGCAGTTGGTATCCACCATGCCGAACGTAGAAATGTTCAAACGCTTGGCTTCAGCCAATGCAATATGCTCGTGGCCTATATCTACCATGAACAAAGCGGCAGGAGTACGACCCATTTGAGAAATACCACCTAAAACCTTCTCCATCTTTTCCTTGTCGCGGGTAAGTGTGAGGCGTTCTTTTTTAGTGATGCTATCCAGCGTACCGTCGTTCAGCATTTTTTCAATGCTCTGCATTTTCTTAACGCTCTTACGAACGGTATTAAAGTTGGTAAGCATTCCGCCTAACCAGCGTTCGGTAACGTAAGGCATGTTCACGCGCTGTGCACATTCGGTTACGATTTCCTTGGCTTGCTTTTTGGTAGCCACAAACATGATTTTTTTACCACTCTTGGCAATTTGCTTTAGTGCTGCAGCGGCTTCCTGTAAACCTTCTACGGTTTTGTTCAGGTCAATAATGTGAATGCCTTTCTTTTCAGCAAAGATGTAAGGAAGCATTTTGGGGTTCCACTTCTTTTTGAGGTGGCCAAAGTGTACGCCTGCATCGAGCAACTGCTGCTGTAAGGATGTATTTTGTTCCATTTATCAGGAAATTTAAAAAATTTGAAATTTGAGATTTGACATTGAGATCAGCATTTAGGAAGCCCTGAATGCCAAATCTCAAATCTTGAATATTAACGCTTGCTGAACTGGTAGCTTTTACGTGCCTTCTTCTTACCTGGCTTCTTACGTTCTACACTACGTGGGTCGCGGGTTAACAAACCGGCAGCTTTAATGGCAGGCTTGTAGTTTTCGCTTACTTCAATAAGTGCGCGGGCAATACCCAGCTTTGCAGCTTCGGCTTGTCCTTTAATACCACCACCGGTAGCATTGATCTTAATATCAAACTTGTCGAGACCTTCAACAGCTTTCAGCGGAAGTTCTACCTGGTTTTGCAGGTAAACCAGCGGAAAATAAACTTTGTAGTCTTTGTCGTTGACAATAATGGCTCCATTGCCCCTGCTAAGAAACACACGGGTAACGGCTTCTTTTCTACGGCCAACTGTGCTTTTTTGTTTTTCCATTATAAATTGGAATTAAAAATTTGAGATTTGTGATTTACAGATTAGAACTTCAGTTCTTTGGGGCTTTGCGCTGCATGAGGATGTGCTGAACCAACATATACAAACAACTTTTTGTACATCTTGCGACCCAGTTTGTTTTTAGGCAACATACCTTTTACAGCACGTTCTACGATATCCTGCGGCTTACGCTTCAGGAGGTCGCCTGCCACTTCTTCACGCAAACCACCGGGGTGTCCACTGTAATTTTGGTACACTTTCTGATCCAGCTTGTTACCGGTTAAAATCACCTTCTCGGCGTTGATTACAATAATATAATCACCAGTATCCACGTGGGGAGTAAAGGATGCCTTGTGTTTTCCGCGCAACACTGCGGCAATACGTGCGCTCATGCGGCCAACGGTTTGATTGGTACCGTCTATAACGTACCAGGTACGCTGTACAGTAGCCGCGTTCGCATGTTTTGTAGTAAAATGTAGTTTACTCATTACTTGATTTTTTTATGGGCCTTGTCGCCATCCCGCACAAAACCCGGTTTAACTAATTGGGGCGCGAAGGTAAGTGGGATCATATTAAAAAACAAGCAATTTGGGTATTAATTTTTAAGGTTACCTTTGTAAGTAATTGATTTTCAATAAAAAATTTGCAAAAATAATTACTTACATATAAAATCGAATCGATAACTCATTACATTTTTGCTATGGTGAGTTTGAAAATCTGGTAAATCCATCATTAAATAAAGGCATAATTAATATTTTTTTATATGTCCATATACATTACTAAGTTTGTGTTTGAATAATTTTCGAATTATACTAATCGCTTGGCTTTTACCTAAAAGATGATCCTTTAGCCTAACTGACTGTTCGTTTCCCAATTTTTTGCTCGCAATTTTCTTTAAATTATTTAACCATTATTGGTATGCACGATTTATAATTCCGTGTTATACTTCTTTTTAGGTTGGATTTTGTAATTGTTATATATTTTTTTTAAACTTCAAATGTCTTTTTATGAAAAAAAATTTACTGATTTTTCTTAATCTTTTTTTAATATGTCCGTACATATTATTTGCCCAAAGTGAAGATCCTACATGGTACAATGATCAGGATTTTGATGGATATTTTATAAGTAAAGTAAAACAACCCAATAGCCCCGGAGCAGGCTGGGCGGTACTTGGACAAGTAGTAGTAGACCAGATTACAAATCAGAATAAGGAATACATACCCATTAAATCAGGTGATTGTGCACCGCAAGATGCAACCAAATGGCAAAGTGTAACATTATATCTGGATGTTGATGGTGATGGCTTTTTTGGCACTGCGCAAAGCGTTTGCGTGGGATTGGCGATACCTGCTGGATTTAGTCAAACAAAAAACGATTGCAACGACGGAAATGCTAGTAAATGGAAATATGAAATACTATATAGGGATAATGATGGTGACGGTTTTTTCGGAACTCCTGAAAATAAATGTATTGGAAACGAAATTCCTGGTGGATATAGAGCAGTAAGTAATGATTGCGATGATAATAACCCACTTATCGGCAGTGGTATTAAGTGGTTCAGGCCATGCCCATGCTATGGTTTTGGTTGTGCAACAGGTGGCAGGGATACCCTGAGTTTAAATTGTGATGACTTGAGTTATTTAGGACTAATAAGAATAAATGATGGGCCATGTACATCAAAAAGGAAACACGTAGGTTCTACTATTCAATCGATTAATGGATTTAGTATAAGTCCAAACCCGGCTACAACAGAAATAAGAATTACTGCAGGTGATGCTATTGCCGAAAGAGTGCAAATTACAGTTACTGACCAGTATGGAAGGGTGGTTAAAGCGATTCAAGTTCCGCAATTATACAGGGCACAGGTAATGACGGTAAATACCAATAGCCTAAGTTCCGGGTATTACTATGTTACAATGAAATATGGTGTAAAAATTGAGACTAAAAAAGTAGCTATTAAATTGTAGGTATGTACCTGATTAAATGAAAAGTAAAAAGCGGCTGGTTTATATCAGCCGTTTTTTATTTGGGTGATTTCTGACAAATCCAATAAACGGTATTTCCCGGGGTGTAATTTTTCAAGCTTAAGTCTCCCAATCCGCCATCTCACCAACCGCAATGTAGGAAAACCCACCGCCGCAGTCATCCTCCGTACCTGCCGGTTTTTCCCTTCGTGCAGCGTAATACTCAGCCAGCTTGTAGGTATATTTTTGCGAAATCGGATCGGCGGATTGCGCGGCGGCAAGTCGGGTTCTTCAGTCAGCGCAACAGCTTTGGCGGGTAAAGTTTTATGCAATTTACCATCTATATTTATATTAACGCCATTACTTAATTGCTGTAAGGCTTCCGGCGTAATTTCCCCTTCCACCTGTACCCAATACTCGCGGTCATGTGCTTTAGATGGGTTCAGCAAAAGTTGGTTCAATGATTTGTCGTTGGTTAGCAGCAATAATCCTTCACTGTCGAAATCAAGCCTGCCTACGGGGTACACATCTTTAGGTACATCAAAATAATCGGCGAGCGTTTGCTTTCCCTCAACAGGTGAAAACTGGCATAATACCTGGAATGGCTTATATATTATGAAATATTGGAAAGGCAAGATTGGAAATTTATGAAAGGTTATCCGGAAATGCATGATTTGAAACGCAGAACTCCGGAATGTAAAATTATCTGCTTATTCTCCAAGCATTGTCATTGTTTTGATGGATTTTTGACAATTCTTTGCTAAGCGAAGTAATTTCCAATCTTAAATAATAAATGTCAATTAACGCATGCGCATTATATCTTATAACCTGAACGGCATACGTGCTGCCATAAAAAAGGGCTTTTTGGATTGGTTAGCAACAAACCCGGCGGATGTGGTTTGTATCCAGGAAACAAAAGCCAGCCATGATGATGTAGATAAAAGTGCTATAGAAAAACTTGGTTATGAGACGCATTGGTTTTCCGCAGAAAAGAAGGGTTACAGCGGTGTAGCCATTTTTAGCAAAATTAAGCCTGATGCTATTAAAAAAGGGACAGGCCATGAGCTAAGTGATTTTGAAGGTCGTGTTATTCAGGCCGACTTTGGCGATCTTACCATTATTAATGCCTATTTCCCAAGTGGAACGAGTGGCGAACTACGGCAAGGTTATAAATATGTGTGGCTTGATGAATTTTTGGCTTATGTAAACGAGCTGAAAAAGCTGGGTAGGAAGTTAATAATTGTTGGTGATTACAATATCGCCCACCGTGAAGTGGATATTCATGATCCTAAAGGGAATAAGAAATCGAGTGGGTTTTTACCGGAAGAGCGTGCATGGATGGATAAATGGCTGGAAGCGGGTTTTGTGGATACATTCCGGCATCTGCATCCCGAAGCCACAGGTGCATATTCCTGGTGGAGTCAACGTTTTCCCAGTGTTCGGTTGCAAAATAAGGGCTGGAGAATTGATTACATTTGCGCCACAGAAAACCTGCGGGAAAATATAAAAGGCGCTGCTATATATCCCGATGTAAAGCATAGTGATCATTGTCCGATTTATGCAGAAATACAGGTTTAGTTTGGTTTAGGATGGTTTAGTGTTGTTTAGAATAGTTCAGGACTCCGATAGGCGCAAAGCGCCAAAAACCGAAGGTTCTAACGAAACTAAACGCCGAAGGCACTGAACGCCGAAGGCTCTAAACAATACTAAATGCCAAAGGCACTAACAAGAAAAAATATGTATATCTATAACGTAACCACACAACTCGCCTGGGCCATTCACAACGACTGGTTGAAATGGATGCAGGAAGTGCATATACCCGAAGTAGTGGCCACAGGTTGTTTTACCCACCACCGCATGGTGCGTGTGTTGGAGATAGATGAAACCGAAGGCCCCACCTATGCGGTTCAATATTTTACCGATACCATAGAAAGCTACCGGCGATATATTACCCAGTACGCGCCGAAATTGCGGCAAGATGGGCTGAAGCACTGGGGTGACGCCTGTATTTCGTTCCGTTCACTCATGGAAGTTCTCCACTGATTGTGGATAATAACGCATAGCAACATATCCGGATTTTATCATTTCCATCAACCGCAAACCCTTGTCACTATTGGGTTTTGTGTGTTGTAATGGGCTGAAAGTCAATGCTGTAGCGGGTTTTGCGAAATGGCAATAAATTTATAGTTTGCCAGTATAATTTACCTATTTGGCTGAAAGGCTTACCAGCAAAGCATTTTGGTATAGATGATGCATTTTTCCACAGCATGCATTTCCTTAGCAATCACATCTATATTTGTTGTAGACAACTATTAAACAATATTATCATGAACAAAGCTGAATTGATTGCCAAGCTGGCCGATGATGCCGCTATTACCAAGACGCAGGCAAATGCCGCGCTCGACTCTTTTGTTGAATCTGTAACCAAGGCGCTCAAAAAGGGTGACAAAGTTACCCTTGTTGGATTTGGAACTTTTTCTGTGAGCAAGCGTGCTGCCCGTAATGGTCGTAACCCGCAAACCGGCGAAGTAATTAAGATTAAGGCAAAAAAAGTTGCCCGCTTTAAGCCAGGTAAAGAACTTTCTGAAAAGATCTAAGTTTGCCTAAGGCTAAAAGCCAATCCGGGAAAGGAAACAGTTACGTTTTCTTTCCCGGTTTTTATTTGTGGCCTACTAGCTGTACATTTGCAGTCTTTTACTAAAAAAAATTAAACTTCAATCATGGGAAGAGGAGATAGAAAAACGAAAAAAGGTAAAATTTTCAGCGGATCTTTTGGCAAAGCACGCCTTGCGCGTCCTGCCTCCAAAAAGGTAGCTCCGGCTCCGGCACCCGTTGCTGTGGCTGAGAAAAAAGAAGATTAACCTGCTCATTGCCGGCTAATGATTAAGATACCTGCAGGTTACCTGAGGGGTATTTAACATATCGGTTCCTATAAGGATATTTTCCAATAGGCACATAAAAAAATACCGGGCTATTAACCCGGTATTTTTTTATGTAATATCCAGAAAACATTGGATTTACGCTACTTCGCGAACCAGTGTGCCAACTTCGTCTCCACATACTACCTGTAGGAGGTTATCAGGCTTATTCATGTCAAATACAATAATAGGAAGGTTATTTTCCATGCATAGCGTAAAAGCGGTCATATCCATTACGCGAAGATTTTTATCCAAACATTCCCTAAATGAAATGGTACTGTATTTTGTTGCCGTTGGGTCTTTTTCAGGATCGGCTGTGTAAATGCCATCTACCCTTGTTCCTTTTAAAATTACATCGGCCTTAATTTCAATGGCACGAAGGCTTCCAGCTGTATCAGTGGTAAAATAGGGATTGCCGGTTCCTGCACCAAAAATTACCACACGACCTTTTTCGAGGTGACGGATGGCCCTGCGGCGAATATAGGGTTCGGCTACCTGTTCCATTTTTATGGCCGTAAGCAAGCGGGTAAAAATACCTGCTTTTTCCAGCGAACTTTGGATAGCCATTCCATTAATTACGGTTGCCAGCATACCCATATAGTCGCCCTGTGCACGCTCAATGCCGGTTTCAGCTTCGTTCATGCCACGGTAAATGTTGCCGCCGCCTATTACCAGTGCTACTTCCACACCTATATCTACCAGTTTTTTTATTTCAGTTGCGTAATGGCTGAGTACATTGGGATCAAGCCCGAAATTGCTTTCGCCTACTAAAGATTCACCGGAAAGCTTGAGCAATATCCGCTTGTATTTTGGGATCATGAATTGGAAAGTTTTGCGGCAAATATCAGGGTTTGCCATCAATTTGCATTCATGATACTTGGTTTCGTGCCTTAATAAATGGCAGCTTGCTTAATTCGGCCCGCTCACTGTATAACACTGCAGCGGTAAATACCACCAATAATACAAAGCCGGCACCAATGCGTATCCAAATTTCAGTAACTACTTCGCCCATCATTCTATGTACCACATATAAAACGGCAGCCAAAGCAATATAGCCACAAAGCCTGCCCACCTGGTAAGGTACCGGGTAGTATCGCTGCCCCATCCAGTAGCTTGCCAGCATCATATAGGTGTAGCATACAAATGTGGCCCAGGCACTGCCTATGTAACCATATTTGGGAATCCACCAAAGATTGAGTGCAATCGTAATTATGGCACCCGTGAACGTAATACGTGCACCAATCCAATTGTTATTGGTAAGCTTGTACCAGATACTCAGGTTATAATAAATACCCAGAAATACACTCGCCATGGCCAGTATGGGAACGATAAAAATACCTTCGCCATATTCCGCATTTTTATAAGTAATCAACCATTTCCATATATCTAAAAACAAGGCTACCCCAAGAAACATAAAGCAACACGCCATTACAAAAAACTTCATTACCCGGGCATAGGTATCCGTTGCATCCTTGTTGGTGGATTGGGCAAAAAAGAAGGGCTCTGCAGCCATTTTAAATACCTGTATAAAAATGGTAATAAGTACCGCAAGCTTGTAATTGGCGCCAAATACACCCAATTCATGTGCCTTTTCGGCAGCGGGTAAGGGAGAAACTTTGAGATAAATAAAACGACTCAGCATTTCATTAATCATACCTCCAAAGCCCACAACCACCAATGGCAGGCTGTATTTCATAATCTCGCGCCATAATTTACTGTCGAAAACCAGTCTTGCCTGCCGCCATTCGGGGAAAAGCATGAGCAACGTAAGCACACTCGCCAGCAAGTTGGCAATGAGAACATATCCCACACCCATTTCAGGGTTGTACCACACAAAAAGCGAATGGTCCTGAAAACGGGGAGCTATCAGATAAAAAAGGATGGTTAAAACAATATTGGCCACCACATTGGTTACCCGTACAAAAGCAAACCGGCGCGGTCTTTCCTGCTGGCGCAAAATGGATTGCGGCAGTAAGGCAAGTGTATCGAAAAAGACAATCCAGGCCGCCCAGCGTACATATTCCGGGTGGTTGGGTATTTCAATAAAAACAGCGAGTTGATTGCTGAAGATTAATAATGGCAGGGTAAAAACAACGGTGGAAAAAAGCAGGGAAACCGTAAGGGTATTATATACCTGTTGCCGGTCTTTCATTTGCCCAAACCTGAAAAATGCCGTTTCAAGCCCATAAGAAAACAGAATATTCAGAAAGGGAATAAATGCATAAATATTGGTAATAACACCAAATGCATCGGGCTTAAAGATGCCCACAAGCAGCAGGGAAAGCAGGTAATTGAGAAACCGGCTGAGAATGGTAGGTACACCATACCATAATGTATGACCGGCAAGTTTTTTAATGGTACTCACAAATAGAAAGGTGCAGTGTTAAGCATCAAAAGTAATCATGTGAAGGCTTCTTTAGGGCGATAGATGGTAATTTATATCTTGCAGCCTTATCTTCACCTGAGGTTTAACGTTGCTTTTATGAAACAATTATCTGCTTGGGTCCTGTTTGTGGTCTTTATGTGTATTGGTTTTTCTGCTTATTCGCAGGCAATAAAAACAGAAACCATTACCTATAATGGCGTAAAATATCCTGCCTACACAAAAATATTCGATTTGCCCGAAGACCAAACAATGGATGTGGTAAAAGCCACATTTGCTGATAGAGGGGTAAAGGGTACCGAGAAAAAGGGTTTTTTAGTGTACAGAAAAGTGGTACTTCCTGCCATGCATAATAAAGAACTACACGATGTATTTTTCAAGGTGGAAAGGGAAGGTAAAAAGTCCGATAATAAATCTAAATTATTCGCCATTGTTACCCGCCCGGGTGCAATACCCGAAGATAAACCTGGTAAAGATGAAAAGGCTGCCCAATCGGGTGTGGTACTTGCTGCAGGCGGCTATGCTATTTTTGATGCAACCAGCCCGCATGTTGAAAATCAGACCTATTTGAATTCGGTTAGCAGGCAGGAAGAGGAAGTGAAAAACGCTGAAAAAAGGCTGAAAGATTTGCAAACCAATAAAATGCAAATGGATAAGGATTTAGCGAAACTTCAACAAGAAATTGAAAAAAATCAGAAAGATACAGAAGCTCAACTAAAGGAAGTTGACCGGGTAAGAAAAGAGCTGGAAGTAATGAAAAAGGCAACACCCGGGAGTAAGGGTAACAAGGATTAGATCGTTTTCAGGGTTGGGCGAGCATTCCATTTGCAATAAACGCCTGATCGGTAAGGGTATGGAAAAAGGCTACTAATTGCCCCTTTTCAAAATTGGAAAGGGGTATTTTATTGCGTACCAGCGGATCCGTAGTAGGCCCATTGATTACTTTAGCATTATAATGTTCCAATACGGCGTAAATATCGGTGATGCGGCCATCGTGCATATAGGGTGCCGATAGCATAATATTACGCAGGGATGGTACTTTAAATTTAAGTGAATCGTCCGGATTGCGGGTAATGCGCATGCGGCCCGCATCGCGAAGAACCGGCTCAAGAATGAGCCCGGTATTGCGATAGCTGAAATCGGTAAAAAAGGGTTCTGCATGGCAGTTCACACATTTTTTCTCCTTAAATATTTCATAGCCGAGGCTTTCAGGAAGGGTAAAAGTGGCAACACCGCGTTTTACCTTATCGTACTTGTTTTCTGCACTTACCATGGTGAGCATAAACTGGCTTAGTGCCTTGGTCATACGTGCTGTACTTATTTCTTCGGTTCCAAAGGCTTCCTTAAATTGCGTACGATAAGCTGCATCGGAACTGAGTTTTTTTAGCACATTAGCAAGCGTTTCAGCCATTTCGTTGGGTGCAGTAATGGGAGCAATGGGTTGCACATCGAGGTGATTTATGCCGCCATCATGGTGAAACTCTTTCATCCATGCAAGGTTCTGTAAAGCTTGTGCATTTCGGGTGGTAAATTGATTATTGAACCCATGACTGAGATCGTGATCGATGGTAGCAAAAGCCGCTGCCTGCTGATGGCAACTTGCACAAGGAAAATTACCGTCCTTACTCAGCAATCCATCATAAAAAAGTTTGCGGCCAAGTGCAATACCCTGTTTGGTTAGTGGGTTTTCTGAAAAATTATACACAGGTGCCGGCCATCCTGCAGGTATTTGAAAGGTAACCGGGTCGGGGCCTGTAACGGGTGGAGGGTCTCCGTTATTTTCTTTACTGCAACCGCCCGCAATTAATAAGAAAAGTATAAAAACCATTAATCCTATCGTGCGTAATTGCTTCATTAAAATGGAAAATGTTTCTTTTATTGGTTGGAAACCGAATCTACACTAAACATCCTTGCATAGTTTTCTGCGATATGCTGTGCCAATACGCCCGGTGTCATGCAAAAGGCTGAGTCGGCTATTTTTACATCGTGCACAGCATTGAACCATGCATTGGTTTCGGCAGAAAGGAAAATATGGCTGTCGGAACTGTTTTTTACATCAAGTGTAACAGGAAAATTAAGCAAGATATTTTGCAATGCGCTTTCGCCTGTTTTAAAACCACCAATATGGAACGTAACATTGGAAAGTGGCGCAGGGCTTACGGCCGATTTACCTTCCAATTTGGCAAAAATATAACCGGTATTCCAGCTCCAGAACATTCCATTGGCTGGGTCGAGTGCTCCTGATTGTATGCCGCTGACATTACGGGTACTATCAACACCTAATAAAAATTCAACCGCACGGTATTTACCCGCCGGCACATCCATTACCAATTGTCGTGACGAGGGGTCAGCTTCATTTACCAGGTAATATTCCGGGGTAAGGGTAACCGGCTGACCATTGGAATTTAAAAACTTTACATTGCTGATGTAGTAGGCAAACTTTGTAATGGTGAGCGGTTCGCCATGAGGATTTACGCCCGGATTATTGAGCTGAAGTGGCACACCGCCTGTTTTGTGAATAATTTCAAATGTTACAGGCACAAAATCACCTTCTGCACTTTCTTCTTTGGCACAGGCAATTAATCCTGTTATAAATACCGCCACTAAAATCCATCCCCTATTTTTCTTCATAACCCACATTTACCGGTATTTACAAAGTTAGTCCATTGGATGTTGCCGTTTTCTACCCTGTTTAATGGCAGCATGTCTTTTTTTGCCTTCCAATCTTTTTTCTTTTGATGCTTTCGTTGGTTTCACCGCAATCCGGGCTTTCTTTTTCTCCAGTGCTCTTACCAGCAATTGCCAAAGCTTTTTTACCACTTCTTCTTTATTGGCAAGTTGGCTGCGGTGTTCCTGCGCTTTTACTACCACGGCACCTTCGCTGTTTATCCGGTTAATAAGTTTTTCGGCAACCAGTTCTTTTTGCTCATCACTTAGCATTGCAGATTTTGCCGGGGACCAAAAACCGGTTACCGCTGTTTCTACCTTATTTACATTTTGCCCACCCTTGCCGCCGCTGCGAGCCGTTGTATAGCTTATTTCTTTTTCGAGAATTACTTTTTCCATAAACTACCCTTCTACCTCAGTGGCCATCGCCAAACTTCGTAATTCAGCCAATTGTTTTTCCAGGTCTTTAATGCGGTGTTCCAGTTCGGGCAGGCGGCGGGCAATAGCCTGACTGCGCAAGGCATGGGTGTAATCATAGGCAGGTGAGCCCGTTACGGTTTTACCCGGATCAAGCGATTTGCTTACGCCGCTTTGGGCGTTAATTTTTGCCCCATCGCCAATGGTAATATGGCCAACGATTCCTGCCTGTCCGCCAATTAATACACCTGCGCCAATCTTTGTACTGCCGCTGATACCAACCTGTGCAGCAATTACTGTACTTGGCCCTATTTCTGAATTATGGGCAAGTTGTACAAGATTATCAATTTTTGCACCTGCTTTAATGGTGGTTTGCCCCATGGTGGCGCGGTCAATGGTGCAATTAGCGCCAATTTCCACACTGTCTTCAATTACTACAATACCAATTTGGGGTATCTTTTTAAGGGTGCCATCCGGTTGAGGGGCAAAGCCAAAACCATCGCTGCCAATGACAGTGCCTGAATGGATGATGACTTTTTTGCCAAGTTCGCACCCGTGGTACAATTTTACTCCTGAATACAGCAGGGTATCATCGCCAATAATTACATCGTCGCCAATATAAACCTGCGGATGAATTTTTACACGGTTACCAATTTTTACATTCTTTCCAATATAGGCAAATGCCCCGATAAAAATGTCTTCACCCAACGACGCCGAATCATCAACATAGCAAGGCTCCTGCCTGCCTACCAACTGTTCCTGCACCATGCGCTGATACTGTCGCAACAACGCGGCAAAAGCGCTGTAAGGATCCTGCACCCGCAAAAGGGTAGTTTCCACCGGCTGCCGTAATACGAGCGATTCACCCACAATTACTACGGATGCTTTCGTATTATACAGGTACTCTTCGTATTTGGGATTTGCCAAAAAAGCAAGCTGCCCTTCGGTAGCTTCTTCTATTTTACCAAAAGATGCCACTTCGGCCTGTGGGTTTCCTTCCACACGGGCTTGTATCATCAGCGCAATTTGAGCAGCAGAAAATGTCATAACCGTATTTTATAAATGCAATTTTTTCTAACGTGGAAAGTTAAGCAGGAATTGCGGGCCAGCAAATATAAAATTTACCCACGGTGGATGCTAAGTTTTGGCGTATCAGTGCGTTATCTACCTGTGATATGTCTTTTACGCTTCCATTTTTAAACAGGATCTCTATTCTCTCGTCATCAGTTTTGTACATGGTATTTTGCGCTTCGCCGGTAAAAACGAGGTAACGGCAGTCTTCAACAGGCCAGCCTGTAAACTGTTTTACCTTTTCCAGGTGGGCTGCTGATACATCTTCCCCAATCGGGCCTGTTTGCAGCGTTACCTTCAGTAATTGCCTGTCGAGCAGCCAACCGCACATCAGGTTGAGCACCGGGTCTTTATGCTGTCGCCATTGCTTAATGGCCATCATTACATCCACATCATCGAGCTGCGCAAACCTGTCCAGCAGCACCGAAGTTTCAGGTGCTGTGTTCTCGGGATGAAGAAAATAAGATAACGCCCCGGCCGCTTCAGCCTTCACTTCTTTGGCTCGTTCCACTATTTTTACCAGCATTTGTTCCGCAGACAATACTGTTTTGTGCAGATATACCTGCCAGTACATCAACCTGCGTGCTACCAAAAACTTTTCGATGCTGTAAATGGCTTTTTCTTCTACCATCAGTCGTCCTTCGTGTACCGTAAGCATGGTAAGA
The DNA here is from genome assembly GCA_041740575.1 of Chitinophagaceae bacterium. Lineage (GTDB taxonomy): Bacteria > Bacteroidota > Bacteroidia > Chitinophagales > Chitinophagaceae > Phnomibacter. The sequence goes on from JBGSLS010000036.1 coordinate 85,122, forward strand.
ATGCGGTCGTAGCCAATAACCCCTTCGCTTACGCCTGTAAAAAAGCTGTCCCGGTTTAGGTAATCCATACGGTCCACATCAAGCTGCCCGCTTACCAGTTGGTGCAAAAAATGCTTATGGTATTTGCCGGTAAATATTTCAATAGCCATATCGAGTGCACCATCCATTTCGCGGTTGAGTTCCTGCATAATCAGCAGGCTCAATTGCTCGTGGTGATAACCGGGCAGCAGCACGCCTTCGAGTGCATGGCTATAGGGCCCATGGCCCACATCGTGCAGCAGGATGGCGATTTGGGCAGCCAGTTTTTCTTCCTCGGTAATATCAATGCCTTTGCGGTGAATTTCGTTGAGCGCAATGCCCATAAGGTGAAAGGCACCAAGGCTATGATGCATACGGGTATGCACCGCACCCGGATACACAAGACTTGCCAGCGCCATTTGGTGTATGCGGCGTAACCGCTGATACCATGGGTGGCTGATGACACGCATCACCAGCGGATGCTGAATTTTTATAAACCCGTAAATAGGGTCGTTAACTATTTTTCCTTTCGGGGACATGGTGGGCAAAGGTAGGGTGGTCTTTTACTTCAACCACTCCAAAAACCAATATGTGTTCACTACGCCCCATTCGGGCATCATGTCATTGGGGTTGTGTTTACCACCGGGTTTCATAATAAAGTGGTTTTTTACCCCCGCTGCTTTCATTTTTTCCACCAACCCGAGCGATTGCTGTATCGGTACGGTTGGGTCGGCATCGCCATGCATAATAAATACCGGCGGATCATCGGAACTTACTGCATATATCGGAGAAATTTCAATGCCTAATTTGTTTCGTGCTGCGGTATCGGTTATTGGGATATAAGTCATTGTTGATTCCTGTAGGGTTTTAAAATCTACCGAGCCCCACACTTTGTTTTGTTCCAGCAGGGGTTTTGCATTTATAAAGTTAAACCCCTTTGCGCCCCAGTTTAAAAAATCGGTGGGTGGGTAAAGTACGGCAACCGCCTGCACACGCGATGAAACCCTATCCACCGGATCAGTAGCTTTTTCATTGATTTGCTCATCAGCAAGGGCAACGGAAAGCGATAAATGTCCACCGGCCGAACCGCCTTCCATGCCTATTTTATTAGGATCGATACCCAGTTTTGCAGCATGGTAACGAATATATCGAACGGCGCGTTTTACATCGGCGATCTGCTCTGTCATATTATACCTTGGTTGCGTGCCCACCACTACATGAAATACGGTAAAGCCGTTTTGCAAATATTCATAGCTACTTATAAGATAGCTTTCTGCCATGTCGTAGTTGGAATACCAGCTTCCGGCAACTACCCGAATAATGGCTTTACCATTGGATTTTCTGGCAGGGGAGAGTTGTAGCATCGTAAGTGCGAGGCCTTCTTTTCTGCCGTACACCATTTCTTCCACTTTATAATTACCGGAAGCTTTGTTGGTGGCTTTTTCCATAAACGTTGTCCAACGCGGATCATTTTTCAAAACAGCGAGGTCGCGATTATTGCTAAGCCCGCGTAAAAAAGGTAACGAAATACGGTTGGAAGTGGTAATGGCATTGAGTGCTGCAAAAGCACTATCCGGCATGTCGGCTTTGGCCCATGCACCTGCGGCATAGGCATAGCGTGTGGGATTGTCTTTTACTTTATCGGAACGTATGCTCGCCATATTAGCGGCTGCGGCGGCTTTATAATCCTTTGCCCGATAAAGCGAATCCGATATGCGGTAAGATGTATAGGCATCTTGTGCGATACTGCCATAGCAAAGCAAAACAAGCGCGGAAATAATTGGTATTTGCATAGGGGTAAAAATAGGATTGTTTGCACAAGCAAAAAATATTTCGGGAACACAGGTACCATTGGGTCTTGCTTTTTTTTGGGATAGAAAATTGAATCAAATCCGGAAAGCTGAATTGGGATTATATTTCCCAGGAAATGGGTCCTTTTTAATATGGCTTTCGTATGTATTGACTCCCAATCAAAAGCCTTACCTTTAATCGATTATCAATCTTTTTCGGCATGCACTTTTTTCGATGTTTGCGCATTCTTACGCTTTATTTAATGAGTAGTTTTTTGGTATACAGTGCCACTGCTCAAAAAGTAGTTTCACTTACTATTGATGGTGCCATTAACCCCGTAGTAGCTGAATATATTCAGCAGGGTATTACTAAAGCCGAAGCTGAAAACGCAGCCTGCCTGCTCATTAAGCTAAATACACCCGGAGGTTTGCTGAAAAGCACGCGGGTAATCGTTAGTGGTATGCTCGAAGCGAAAGTTCCCATAGTGGTATATGTATCACCATCAGGGGCACATGCCGGTTCGGCAGGTGTTTTTATTACGCTTGCAGCCAATATTGCAGCTATGGCGCCGGGTACGAATATGGGTTCGGCACACCCGGTTAACCTGCAAGGGGGTATGGATAGTATTATGGGTGAAAAAGTAACAAATGATGCGGCGGCTTTTATTCGGAGTATTGCCGAAAAGCGCGGGCGTAATATGGAATGGGCCGAAGATGCGGTTCGCTTTAGCGTGTCGCTTGCCGAAACCGAAGCCGTTAAGAAAAATGTGGTAGATTATATTGCCATCAACGAAGCTGATTTACTGGAGCAAATACATGGCGATTCGGTACTGCTTGAAAATGAAACCGTTATTCTTTCAACTTCCGGCGCTTCGCTGGAAGACATGGAAATGACCTGGGTGCAAAAAATGCTCAACTATATCAGCGATCCCAATATTGCCTATATCCTGATGCTGCTTGGCATGTACGGGCTCATATTCGAGTTTTATACACCCGGCATTGGGATACCCGGCGTTGTAGGTGGCATATGCCTGATACTTGCATTTTATGCCATGCATACGCTGCCCATTAATGTAGCAGGTTTGGCACTTATTGCATTGGCCATCGTTTTATTTGTATTGGAACTTGCAACGCCCACACATGGGATATTGACCATTGGTGCAGTTATTTCCTTATTATTGGGGTCGGTTATGCTCATAAAGCCTGGTGCAGATTTTGCCTGGGCCAAAATTTCATTTGGTGTGATTATTCCTGCTGTTATATTATCCGCGTTGTTTTTTCTTACCATTGTAGGTATAGGCATGAGGGCGCAAAAGCGAAAAGTGAGTACAGGTATTGAAGGTTTGGTGGGCGAAACCGGCGAAGCGGTCAGCGATCTTGTACCATCCGGTAATGTATTTGTGCAGGGAGAATTGTGGCGTGCTGAAAGTAAAAGCTGCGTAATTAACAAGGGGCAAAAAGTAAAAGTGCTGGCAGTAAACGGATTGCGGATTGACGTAGAAGCAATTAACTGATAATAACTACCTTTATTTTTTAATGCCAAATGCAATATAATGATAAGAAAATTTAGTTACAGGTCAGCTTGATTTTCATCCACCTTTATTACAACAGAAATATTAATTTTCATTTTATAAAACAAACCAACTATGCCAGATTTACCTTTTGGAACGATTATTATCCTGCTCCTTGTCATTTTCTTTTTTGTAAATGCCATCAAAGTTTTACGCGAGTATGAGCGTGGTGTTATATTCCGGCTTGGCCGGCTAATTGCCGTAAAAGGCCCAGGTCTTATTATCCTGATTCCCATTATTGATAAAATGGTAACAGTAAGTTTGCGTACCGTAGTCCTTGATGTGCCACCACAGGATGTGATAACTGCTGACAACGTAAGTATCAAAGTTAATGCAGTGGTTTATTTTCGGGTAATAGAGCCACAAAAAGCAATTGTTGCCGTAGAAAATTTTATGGCAGCTACCTCGCAAATTTCACAAACTACGCTCCGCAGTGTACTGGGTCAGGGGGAACTAGACGACCTTCTTTCGCAGCGCGAAAAAATCAACCATAAGTTGCAGGAAATTATTGATAAACAAACCGAACCCTGGGGTGTAAAAGTGAGCAATGTGGAAGTAAAACAAATTGACCTTCCGCAGGAAATGCAACGTGCTATGGCAAAGCAGGCTGAAGCCGAGCGCGAACGTCGTAGTAAGGTAATTTCTGCCGAAGGCGAATTCCAGGCATCTCAAAAACTAAGCGAAGCCGCCGCGGTATTGAGTCAGCAGCCAAGTGCACTTACGCTTCGCTACCTGCAAACCTTACGCGAAATTGCAACTGAAAACAACAGCACCACCATTTTCCCCGTACCGGTTGATTTGCTCACACCGTTTTTGCAGGCCCGCACCGCTGCTCCCATGTACGCGCCCGCACCTGCCCCGGCTCCTGCTCCGGTAACTGATCCATTGCCTTTAATTCCACCTACAGAAGAATAAAAAGATAGGAAAATAAATAAACGGATTTCATCATTTAGCATTGCTTAATTGCAAGTGCCAATTGGTGAAATCCGTTTTTGTAGGGTTGTGAGACCGACTCCAGTCCTTCTGAACCCTTGCAGACCCCGTGTAGGTGAATCGGCCCGTTGGGCAAAGGCATCAACTTAACCCACATTGCAGCTACCCATAGCCAAGTTGAGCAATATCAGGGGTTTCAATTTTTTTTGGTGGCGGTTTGTGTACTACAAATTTGATTTGCTTAAAGGGTTTTGATTTTTGGTGTTTTAGGGCATTTTGGATTT
>JBGSLS010000037.1:0-454574 GCA_041740575.1 Chitinophagaceae bacterium
TCGGTATGCGAACACCCCCCTGTGTACTACAAACCATTCTAAAAAACAAAACCCTTTAGTAGCAAGGATTTTAGAATGTAAAAACCAAAATAATCATGAAAAATGATGAAAAATAACAGTTCTAGCTGCAATGTGGGTTAAAGTTGTAGATAAATGCATACTATATGGCTAATCAATCACTTCCCCTTCCTTCTCCGTTAACTCCCTGAAGGCATTAGCAAGTCCTCCAAAAACTATTGACTTATTTCGTTTCTCTACCAACCTGCCATCAATCGACTGCACAGGTGTCAGTTCCCCCATCGTTCCTGTCGTAAAAACCACATCGGCATTGTACATTTCCACCAGCGAAATATTTCTTTCATGTACAGGAATATGCAAACTTTGAGCTAGCTTTATCACAAGCCCCCGTGTAATCCCCGGGAGGCAGGCAACAGGTAAAGGCGTATGTAAAGCATCCCCTTTTATCATAAAAATATTACAGGCATTGGTTTCGGCTACAAACCCGTTCAAGTCAAGCATTAGTGCATCATCAGCACCAGCATAGTTGGCTTCTATTTTTGCCAGGATATTATTCAGCAGGTTGTTGTGGTGAATATGCGAATCGAGCGTTTGTGGCGAGTTGCGTCGGATATTGGAAGTTACCAGTGTGACTCCTTTACTGTTATCATACACCGGTGGTTTCCATTCAGCAAGCACAATCAGGCAGCAACCATGTTGGTTGAGCCGCGGGTCCATGCCCGATGTAATTTTTTCGCCACGCGTAAGGGTAAGCCGTATATGCGCATCGTTGTACATACCATTCGCTTTCAGCGTTTGTACGACGGCATCCTTTATAAATGCTTCCGAAGGAATATCAGCAAATGCAAGCGCCTTCGCCGATTCGTACATGCGGTTTACATGTTCCATAAAACAAAAGATACGACCATTGTAAATGCGTAGTCCTTCCCACACCGCATCACCACCCTGCACCGAACTATCAAATACAGAAACCTTCGCATCATTGCGATGCACCAATTTATCCTTTACAAATACAAGGATGTCTTTATTTTTTTCGTTGAATTGTTGTAACATGATTTCTAAAATTCCAAATATAAAAATTCCAAAGTCCAAATGCCTAAAGGAAAATTCAAAATAATGAAATCCCAAATTCCAAAGACGAACTTTCCTAAACCAAACTAAACAATACTAAAAAACACTAAACAACTCCAAACCTACACTTCACACATTCCCCCTTCAGGGGGTTAGGGGGCACCCCCACACGTCACACATCCCCCCTTCAGGGGGTTAGGGGGATACTCACACTAAACCCTTATCGATTCCCCCAACAACATCTCATAAACCGGCATCAAACGACTACATAACGGTTCAAGATGTTCAGGCAATTCCCTTTCATCATCCTTCTGCGGTGCGAAGCCGGTAGAACGATGCACATTTCCATACCAATACTTTGCCCATACCCCATCTTCGGGTCTTGCACCTGCTTCCCAGTACAACATATTTTCATAAAAAGGAATTTGCATTTCAGCACATAGTTTTTGTAACACCGCCTTTGGATTTTTTAGCAGTTCCGCTGAATCAAGCACCCAAACTTTGTACCCGTTTTCAACTGCAAACTGATACATTTCAAATTGCTTTTCAATGCCCACATCATCCGAAACAGGATTACTGATAACTGCTGCATACGATGCCAATACCTGTCTTGGATTACGGATAAAGAAAAGGTTATGCATGGGTGCCATCAAAGTATAATCCACATCTACCATATGATGCGCCATGTGTTTGAAAAATACAACCGGCTTATCATAAACGCCGGCAGTCATCTGCGCCACTACCCTTTCCCGGTCACCATCCATTGCTGCCATCACTTCTTCACCACCCGGATGCACATTACCTGTATGTTCCAGGTAATAACCATAAAGCGGCTCATCTACCACCACCGTATCCGGCCGCTGTGCCCAACTATACATAAATGCCGTGGACATATTCCTCGGCCCGCTGCATAAACATATCCTTTTTATAGCATCTGAATTTGACATATAGAATTTCCACAAATCAGTTATATATTTCTAAACCTTAATCTTATTTCTCTAACCTACTGTATTTATACTTCCTTATTATTTATTTCTTATTAATTATTCCTTATTCTAACCTGGCATTCTTCATTCCGAACTCCCAATTCATCATTCACTTTTCATTTACAACGGAAGTCCGCTTCCCCCCTGCGGGGGGATTGAGGGGGGCATCAAACTTCCCCCTTATCACATCTTCCACCGGCACACCCTGTATCCTGCTTTCCAGCCAGCTAATAATATCGAGATAGGCAAATGCCCTTGCTTCTGCGGTGTTCTTTTCAAAAGGCTTCACCTGCTTCAATAATTTCTCAAAGTGCGGCTTCATATCCCGCAATGGCACATGAAAAGTGGTACGCAAAAATTTAAACATTGCTTCTTCCACCAAACTCAGGTTTTCCATTTTGGCCATAAAGCGATACACATTTTTTACCAGGTAAGGCAAAATATCGTGGTTAGCCAACTCGAAATGCGCAATAAGATGAAGCAGCCGCGCGTAGCATTGCAAATCCGTCCGCAGGTCTACTTTTAAATGAATAATTCGATTAAGATAATCTATCGCCTTTTCATTGTTTCCACTACCAAAGTATAAACATGCAATCTTATAGTAAAAAACCAATACACGATGCCGATCCATGTATAGCGCATATTCCGACAGGTGATTTTCAATTTCGGGCACAATTTCTGTCCCTTTGGTAAACTCGCCGGTAAAGAAATAATAGTTGAGCATGGATATAAACAGGTAAACAAAAGTCTGAATTCTGAAATTATCGTTGCCCTGCACAAGATCACTTCGATAAAATGCTTCAAACCTTGCCAATGCTTCAAAAAAAGGCTTGCGGTTACGCAGGTCATAATGCGCACCCAGCAGGTTATGCATCCCTTTAATATACTGCATGGTTTCCACCTTCAGCATTTGTGGTTCGGTATCAAAAATATCCACCCAGCGTTGCGCGTATTTATAGTAAGTAAGAAAATCGTGGCGGATAAATGCCAGCCAGCAATGACTTTGATACAGGTATAAGCGGCAATAAAACCAGTCAGGCTTAATTTCTGCTGAGGGAAAATGTTCGTCAAAAAAAGCTTTCACTTCGGCAGCTTCGCCACGGTTACGCGCATGACCATGCTTAATGTACCATGCATATAACTGCAGGCTCAAATTGCTCAGGTCGTTGGCAACCTGCAACCGTATTTGTACCTCGTCGCTTTCTTCGGCAAGGGCATCCGCCCGGTGCTCCATACTCCGGGTGATGTACATGGATTCGATCTTCTTTTCAAAAAATATGGCTTGTTGCAGGTAAGTGATTTGGTGATATTCGCGCGCTAACGTCTTGTGCCGTTCCAGGGCCTTCAGGCTTTGCAGGTAAAGACCCTTATTGTATAAAATCCGGGCCTGATCCATCAGTTCATGCAACTTAAGGTCAATATTATCTTCTTCCTTTAATTGCCGCAAACTGGAAAGAATTTGACGGTATAGCGCCGCCTTCAGGTTGCTAAGCTGCGTTTTGGTTATTTGTTTGTTTTTAGCCAAAAGGGTTTCTTCATCATACCCGTTCATACGGTCAAGGGCATCAAAAAGCACAGTCGTCTTAAGGTCGGCACCGGCACTATGCCGCTGCGCATACAGCTTAAAATTCCGCTTTTCACCCTTTCCCAGCGATTTTATCAACTGAAAAAGCTCATCTTTCTGTCGGTTAGGCATTGTAAAATAAGATGCTTAAAATCCGCTCCGGTATTGACTTTCAGGCTATTATCTGCTCCGTAGATACTGTAAAACCACTTCATATTTGGCAAAACAGACCCGCGGATACCTGTCTAATTTCGGCTTTGCAGGCCGGGTGTACCAAGCGCCATCCGTCGCAAAAATAGTATCCACGACCTGCTTTTACGTATATAAATCATAGGATTATGGCAGAAAAAGTCTTCATTTTCGATACCACCCTCCGCGATGGCGAGCAAGTGCCCGGTTGTAAGCTTAATACAAAGGAAAAGCTCGAACTTGCTTTGCTACTCGAAGAGCTAGGGGTAGATATCATTGAAGCAGGTTTTCCCATTTCATCCCCCGGCGATTTTGAAAGCGTAAAACAAATTGGGCTTGCCATTAAAAATGCCACCGTTTGCGCGCTCAGCCGTTCGGTGGAAAAAGATATTGAAGCCGCTGCGGGTGCCTTGCGTTATGCCGCACGCCCACGCATACATACGGGCATCGGCACATCGGATCAGCACATCAGGCACAAGTTCAATAGTACCCGCGAAGAAATTATAGAGCGCGCAATAAAGGCCACCAAATTTGCCCGCAACTTTACAGATGATGTAGAGTTTTTTTGCGAAGATGCCGGCCGAAGCGATAACGAATACCTTGCACGGGTAGTGGAAGCGGTTATTAAAGCCGGCGCAACTACCGTAAATATTCCCGACACCACGGGTTACTGCCTGCCGCATCAGTATGCTGAAAAAATGGCTTTCCTTAAAAATAACGTTTCCAATATTGACAGGGCGATTTTAAGTTGTCATTGCCACAACGATTTGGGGCTTGCCACCGCCAACAGTATTGCAGGCGCAAGCGCAGGTGGCAGGCAAATTGAATGTACCATTAACGGGTTAGGCGAAAGAGCAGGCAATACATCGCTTGAAGAAGTAGTGATGGTTATTCGTCAGCACAAAGAATTGGGACTTTACACCGACATTAATACCCAAATGCTCAATATGCTGAGTGCTAAGGTGAGTGAGACCATGCGGGTTCCGGTGCAACCCAATAAGGCCATTGTCGGCGCCAATGCCTTTTCACATTCATCGGGTATTCACCAGGATGGCTTTTTGAAAAATGCAGATAATTATGAAATTATAAACCCTGAAGAAGTGGGCGCCGATGGCAGCAAAATTGTACTTACTGCCCGTAGTGGAAGAAGCGCCCTCGCCTACCGTTTTAAAAATCTTGGTTACGAATTTGACAGGGATGATGTAGATGTACTTTATGAAAAATTTCTGCAGGTAGCGGATAGCAAAAAGGAAGTGGTGGAAGAAGACCTGCATAAAATGGCAAAAGAAAGAGTTACATTAGTTGGGGTACATTAAACGTTTATTATTTATGATTTGCTGGCGCTTAAAATTTTCCACCAACATCTGGAGTAACCATCAAAAGAATAATAAATAATAAACAAGAAACAAAGCATATGAGCAAAACGCTTTTCGATAAAATTTGGGAAAAACATGTGGTAAAGGAAGTGCCCGATGGTCCTTCTGTTTTATATATTGATCGTCATTTAATTCATGAAGTAACAAGCCCGCAGGCATTTAAAGGACTCGAAAACCGCGGTCAGCCTGTATTTCGTCCACAACAGGTGGTAGCAACCGCCGACCATAATGTACCTACACTCAACCAACACCTGCCCATTGTAGAAGAACTAAGCCGCAAACAGGTGGAAGCTTTAAAAACCAATTGTGCTAACCATGGCATAGAACTGTACGGACTTGGCCACCCCTACCAGGGCATTGTACATGTTATAGGGCCCGAATTGGGGATTACTCAACCGGGTATGACCATTGTATGTGGTGACAGCCATACCAGCACCCACGGTGCCTTTGGTGCCATTGCATTTGGGATTGGTACGAGCGAAGTAGAAATGGTGTTAGGCACCCAATGCCTGCTGCAACAAAAGCCAAAGCAAATGAGGATTAACGTAGAAGGAAATTTGCAGCCCGGGGTTTTGAGCAAGGATATTATTCTTTTCATTATTGCCAAAATATCGGCTAGTGGTGGCACGGGATACTTTATTGAATACGCCGGCAGCGCCATTCGAAGCCTGAGTATGGAAGCGCGCATGACTATTTGCAACATGAGTATTGAAATGGGCGCACGCGGTGGATTAATTGCCCCTGATGACATCACTTTTAATTATGTAGAGGGACGTCAATTCGCCCCCGTTGGTGAAGCTTGGGACAAGCATTTGGCGTATTGGAAAACCTTATTTACAGACGATGAAGCCACGTTTGATAAAGAATTGAATATAAACGCTGCCGATATTGAACCCATGGTTACCTATGGCACGAACCCCGGAATGGGCATAGGTGTAAATGATGCCATACCGGATGAAACAGCGGTAAATGATGAAGATAAAAAAGGTTTGCAAAAATCGTTGGCCTATATGGGTTTGCAAAGCGGAAACCCCATCAAAGGACAAAAGCTTGATTATATTTTTATAGGCAGTTGTACGAATAGCCGAATTGAAGATCTGCGTTTGGTTGCTGGTCTTGTAAAGGGTAAGCAAAAAGCAAAAGATGTAGAAGTATGGATTGTACCAGGCAGCAAGCAAGTGGAAGAACAGGCACGCGCCGAAGGTATTGACAAAGTGTTTGAAGCTGCTGGATTTGTGCTACGCCAACCAGGTTGTTCTGCATGCCTTGGTATGAACGAAGATAAAATACCTGCCGGAAAATATTGCCTGAGTACGAGCAACCGAAACTTCGAAGGAAGGCAGGGGCCCAATGCACGTACCATGCTAGCGAGCCCGCTAACTGCCGCAGCTTCAGCATTAACGGGGGTTGTAACGGATGTAAGAGAACTACTAAACTAAATCCCAAATAAAAAATTCCAAATCCCAATTGAGGTAACGGAATAAGATTTGGAATTTGGAATTTAAAAATTGGAATTTTCACCATGAGTAAACAAATAAATATCATTCACTCCACCGCAGTACCCCTACCGATAGAAAATATCGATACGGATCAAATTATACCCGCACGTTTTTTAAAAGCGACAAGCCGTGATGGATTTGGAAAAAACCTTTTTCGCGATTGGCGCTACGAAAATGATAATGAAGCAACACCAAAAGCTGCCTTTGTATTGAACAATAATATTTACAAAGGAAAAATGCTGGTAGCCGGGAAAAATTTTGGATGTGGCAGCAGCCGCGAGCATGCCGCCTGGGCCATTAAAGATGCAGGATTTGATGTGGTGGTTAGCAGTTTTTTTGCTGATATCTTTCGTAACAATGCTTTAAATAATTTTCTGCTGCCGGTACAGGTAAGCGAAGATTTTTTGGATAAGATATTTTCAGCAATTGAAAAAAATCCTGCTACTCCATTTACGGTAGATTTATCTGAACAAACCATTTCCATAGAAACTACAGATGAAACCGATTTTTTTGATATAAATAAATATAAGAAAACATGCCTGCTGAACGGATATGATGATATTGATTACCTGCTAAGTATGAAAACAGAGATTGAAGCCTACGAAAAAGAAAATGTTTTATAATTTAAACAGCATAATAATAGAACCCATATATGATTAAGAAAATAACACTGATATACGGAGATGGTATTGGTCCGGAAGTAACCAAACAATCGGTGAGGGTATTGGATGCCATAGCCGAAACTTTTGGACACGAATTTTTTTACGAAAGGGCATTATTAGGTGCTGAAGCCATTGATGCAACGGGTCAGGCATTGCCACAGCAAACAATTGATATTGCTTTACGCAGCGATGCTGTTTTGTTTGGCGCAGTAGGCGATCCCAAATATGATAATGACCCCAATGCCAAAGTACGTCCTGAACAGGGAATACTCGGCATTCGTAAAGCGCTGCAACTTTTTGCCAATGTGCGCCCGGTGAAAGCCTATCCTAATTTGAACCACTTATCTCCTTTGAAAAGTAAGCAACTGGAAAATGTAGATTTAATTATATATCGCGAGCTTACCGGTGGTATTTATTTTGGTGAAAAAGCTACTGACCCCGATGGGCAATGGGCAAAAGATACCTGCAGCTATACTCGGCCCGAAATTGAAAGAGTAACCCATCTTGCCTACCAGGCGGCAAAAGGCAGAAAAGGAAAACTCACACTCGTTGATAAAGCGAATGTGCTTGATACATCAAGGCTTTGGCGCAATGTGGTGCAGGAAATAGCACCGCAATATCCCGAAGTAAAAACTGAATTTCTGTTTGTAGATAATGCTGCTATGCAGCTAATACTTAATCCGGCACAGTTTGATGTAATGCTAACCGAGAATATGTTTGGCGATATATTAAGCGACGAAGCAAGTGTATTGTGCGGATCTATTGGTTTGCTACCAAGTGCATCCATTGGTACAAGCACTGCTTTGTTTGAACCTATTCACGGTTCTTACCCGCAAGCAGCAGGTCAGGATATTGCCAACCCGATTGGATCTATTCTTTCCGCAGCATTAATGCTGGATTATTTTGAAATGAACGCCGAAGCAGAGCTTGTACGTGAAGCGGTAGAATGGACATTAGGAAATGGATTTATGACAAAAGATATTGATCCCGTTAATTTCTATTTTACAACCACAGTAGGAGATTTAGTCAGCGATTATATTTCCGGAAAAATACCTGGAGGTGTAAACAAGGCCAATATTGAATACCGTAAGTCAACTATAATTTAAATAAAAAAAGCTCTTTTCATTTTTGTATTGCATGCATCTTTATATTTGTTTAACGAACAATAAAATATGCCGACTGCAATACATACCAGGATTCATAATATAATTACTGCCATTACCGTGGTAGTCATTATTATTATTCCTGCATTGCAGGGAGGCGTCACCGGTTTGTCTTAATAAACATTAAAAGATATATAACCACCCGCCTCCACAAGAGGCGGGTTTTTTATTTTACATGCATTTATCCAATTTAACATGGCTACCTACTATAACAACGATACCATCTTCTATTCCGACGGCGCTTTTGTAAAAGCTGCAGATTTGAAATTGGATTTTTTCAGTCCAACACTTCATTATGGATATGGTGTGTTTGAAGGTATTCGTGCCTATGAAAATGAAGCGGGTGATGCTTCTGTTTTTAAAGCCACAGAACATTTTGAAAGACTTCAGTATTCTGCACAAGCACTCAGTATTCCTTTCGATTATACCGTAGAACAACTTATTAATGCTACCTATCAGGTATTGGAGCGCAATAACCTGAAAGATGCTTATATCCGCCCATTGGTATACTTGCCGGCCAATATGAGTTTCAATCTCAACACCGAATCGCACCTTGTAATTGCAGCATGGGAAATGCAACCTTTTCTTGGTGATAAACTCATCCGGTTAATGACTTCATCGTTTCAGCGTCCGAATCCAAAGGGATTTAAAATTGGTGCAAAAGCTTGCGGACACTATGTAAACTCCATCATGGCAAGCTATGAAGCAAAGGCAAATGGTTATGATGAAGCCTTATTATTGGATATGAATGGCAATGCCGCAGAAGGTCCCGGTGCCAATTTATTTATTGAAGTGGATGGCGTATTATTTACACCGCCTACAGGCAATGTTTTACCCGGTATAACCCGTGCAACCATTTTATCATTATGTGAAGAACATGGAATTCCGGTAGCTGAAAGACACTTTACAACGGATGTAATGAAAAAAGCAGATAGTGCATTTTATTGCGGCACTGCAGCAGAAGTTATAGGCATTGCATCGCTTGATGAAACCATCTTCCCTATGGATTGGGAAAATACAGCAGGACGTATATTACAAAAAGCTTATAAAGAACTGGTCGTAAAAGCAGAAATAATTGCATAACATTTAAAAATATTTGAAAACAATAACCATTTCATGGGCACCATTTTAAATAAATATAGTCGCACACTAACGCAGGATATAACTCAGCCGGCCGCACAGGCAATGCTGTATGGCATTGGACTTACTGATACCGATATGAACAAAGCACAGGTAGGCATCGTAAGTATGGGTTACGATGGTAACACATGCAATATGCACCTGAATGATCTTGCAAAAACCATTAAGCAAAGTGTGTGGGACAACGATTTGGTAGGACTTATTTTCAATACCATTGGCGTAAGCGATGGCATAAGTAATGGTACCGATGGCATGCGTTATTCGCTTGTAAGCCGCGACATTATTGCAGATAGCATTGAAGCGGTTTGTGGTGCACATTATTATGACGGACTGATTGCCGTTCCCGGTTGCGATAAAAATATGCCGGGCAGCATTATGGCTATGGGAAGACTGAATCGTCCATCCATAATGGTCTATGGCGGTACCATTGCACCCGGCCGATACAAAGGTCAGGACCTTAATATTATTTCTTCTTTTGAAGCTTTGGGCCAAAAAATAGCCGGGCAATTGGATGATAATGATTTTATCAATATCATAAAAAATAGTTGCCCCGGACCGGGTGCCTGTGGTGGCATGTATACCGCCAATACCATGGCTTCGGCCATTGAAGCATTGGGCATGAGTCTTCCCTACTCTTCCAGCAATCCGGCATTGAGTCCCGAGAAACAAAAGGAGTGTGAAGAAGCCGGACAATTCATTCACTTATTGCTTGAAAAAGATATTAAGCCGCGTGATATTATGTCACGCAAGGCCTTCGACAATGCGCTCACCGTTGTAACCGTTTTAGGTGGTTCTACCAACGCAGTACTACACCTGATTGCCATGGCACATAGCGTGGGCATAAGCTTAACACAGGATGATGTACAAGCTATCAGCAATAAAACACCTGTACTTGCCGACCTGAAACCAAGTGGTAAATACCTGATGCAGGATTTGCATAATAAAGGCGGCGTTCCGGCAGTAATGAAGTACTTATTGCAAAAAGGAATGCTGCATGGCGACTGCCTGACGGTGACCGGCTTGACGGTAGAAGAAAATCTGAATAATGTTCCTGACCTGGATTTTTCAACACAGGATATTATTTACCCCATTGAAAATCCATTGAAAGCAACCGGGCATTTACAAATATTATACGGCAACCTTGCACCCGGTGGAAGCGTGGCTAAAATATCGGGTAAAGAAGGAGAAAAGTTTGAAGGCCCCGCACGTGTTTTTAATGGTGAATTTGAACTCATCGCAGGTATACAAAGCGGAAAAGTAAAACAAGGAGACGTAGTGGTGATAAGGTATGTGGGGCCCAAAGGTGCACCGGGTATGCCCGAAATGCTGAAACCTACTTCAGCCATTATTGGTGCAGGTTTAGGCAAATCGGTTGCCCTGATTACCGACGGTCGCTTCAGCGGTGGTACCCATGGTTTTGTGGTAGGTCATATTACGCCGGAAGGTATGGACGGTGGTCCCATTGCATTGGTACAGGATGATGATATAGTTACGCTTGATGCCACCACCAATAAAATGACACTTCATATTTCGGATGATGAAATGAGCAAAAGAAAAGTAGCATGGAAAGCACCTGAATCAAGAAGCACATCGGGTGTATTGTACAAATACGCAAAACAGGTAGCATCTGCTGCCGAAGGATGCATTACTGATAAATAATATATAAAGAACACACTATAACATGGAAGCAACCTTACAGGAAACAACCACCCAGGCACCGGAGCAAAAAGTATCGCTGAATAGCGGATCCGTAATTGTGTTGAAATCATTATTAGCCGAAAAAGTTACAACGCTTTTTGGTTATCCCGGCGGCGCCATTATGCCCATTTACGATGCGCTGTATGATTACAATGACAGACTACAGCATATACTCGTCCGTCACGAACAGGGTGCCATACATGCCGCACAAGGCTACGCGCGCACTTCGGGCGAAGTAGGTGTGGTATTTGCTACAAGCGGCCCCGGTGCTACCAACCTTGTTACCGGTCTTGCCGATGCAATGATTGACAGCACACCACTTGTATGCATAACCGGGCAGGTATTTGCACATTTGTTGGGTACCGATGCTTTCCAGGAAACCGATGTGATAAACATTACCACACCGGTTACCAAATGGAATTACCAGGTAACCGATGCCAGCGAAATCGCCGATACATTGGCCAAGGCATTTTATATTGCCCGCACCGGCAGGCCCGGACCGGTATTGATTGACATTACAAAAAATGCACAGATCCAGCAGGTTGCTTTTGCAGGTTATACCCCTTGCAAACATATTCGCAGCTACCGGCCAAAACCGATTGTTCGCAATGAATATATTGATGCCGCGGCAGCACTCATAAATGCAGCAGAAAGACCCTATATTATTTTTGGCCAGGGCGTTATTTTAGGAAAAGCAGAAGCTGAATTTAAAACCTTTGTTGAAAAATCAGGCATCCCTGCTGCTTGGACAATTCTTGGTCTCAGCGCATTACCTACCGACCATCCACAAAATGTTGGAATGCTCGGCATGCATGGAAATTACGGACCCAATGTACTAACCAACGAATGCGATGTACTCATTGCCATTGGAATGCGCTTTGATGACAGGGTTACCGGCAGGTTAGACAAATATGCCAAACAAGCTAAATTAATTCACCTTGATATTGACCCATCAGAAATAGATAAAAATGTAAAATCAACTGTACAGGTTTGGGGAGATTGTAAAGAAACACTTCCGCTGTTAACTGCAAGGGTAGAACAACGCGAACACACTGCATGGTTGCAGCGGTTCAATGACTTTAAAGCAGAAGAAAAAAAGCAGGTTATTGATAAAGAATTTCATCCCGAAGGCGACGTAATGAGCATGGCCGAAGTGATTGATGCATTGAATGAACTTACCGAAGGCAATGCAGTAATAGTAACCGATGTGGGACAGCATCAGATGGTTGCTTGCCGTTATGCAAAATTCAATGAATCGAAAAGCAATGTAACATCCGGGGGACTTGGTACCATGGGATTTGCTTTACCCGCTGCCATTGGTGCAAAATACGGTGCTCCACACAGAACAGTCGTAGCTATTGCAGGTGATGGTGGTATTCAAATGACCATTCAGGAACTCGGTACGATTATGCAATTTGGTGCAGCCGTTAAAATTATCATACTCAATAATGAATTCCTTGGCATGGTTCGTCAGTGGCAGGAATTATTTAATGACCGGCGTTATTCCTTTGTGGATATCACAAGTCCCGACTTTGTAAAAGTTGCAGAAGGTTATCATATTCCTGGTCAAAAAGTTACCGAAAGACAGGCATTAAAAACGGCGCTTAAAACCATGCTCGATCATGATGGTGCCTACCTGCTCGAAATAATGGTGGGGAAAGAAAATAATGTATTCCCCATGGTGCCGCAAGGCTGTGGCGTTGGCGAAATCCGTTTAAAATAATACACACAACTATGCTTAAGCAAGAATATACCATAACCGTTTACACGGAAAATCATATCGGGCTGCTGAACCGTATTGCCATTATTTTTTCGCGCCGCAAAATCAATATCGACAGCCTGAATACATCACCTTCTGAAGTTGAAGGTATTCACCGTTTCAATATTGTAATTGATGAAACCGAAGAAGTAGTCATGAAACTGGTGAAGCAAATAGAAAAGCAGGTCGAAGTATTGAAAGCTTATTACAATACCAACGATGAAATTGTATGGCAGGAACTCGCATTATACAAAGTACCTACCAGCGAAATTGCCGAGAAAGCACTGGTGGAAAGACTTCTACGCGAACATGGTGCAAAAGCAGTGGTAATCCGTCATGATTATACTGTTTTTGAAACAACAGGTCACCGCGAAGAAACCGACAGACTTATACAGGTTTTGGAACCATTCGGACTCATAGAATTTGTAAGAAGCGCGCGTGTTGCCATCATTAAAAACAGTAAAGGCTTTAATCATAAAATTCGCGAATTTGAACAATACGAACCCGGTGAAACGGTAAAGGAAAATGAATACCTTAATCAGGCGGAGGAAGTGTTCTCGATGTAAATGATGAATGGGAGAGAATAAATACGAAGTTAGAAGTACGAAGTTAGAAGTACGAAGTTAGAAGTACGAAGAAGGGAATAAGGAATAAGAAATAAGTAATAAGGAAAGGCTGGAACAAGAAAAGGGAAGTCAAGGAGTGAATAGTGAGTAGTGAGTGGAGTTTGGGTGCGTGATTGAGTGCGTCAGCCAAACATCAAACTTCAAACAAAAAACAATAAATAATAAATAATAAACAACAAACAACCATGGCAAAATTAAATTTCGGCGGTTCAGAAGAAAACGTAGTAACACGCGAAGAATTCCCTTTGAGTAAAGCACAGGAAGTTTTAAAAAATGAAACAGTAGCGGTAATTGGCTACGGTGTGCAAGGTCCCGGTCAGGCATTGAACCAAAAAGACAATGGTATTAATGTAATTGTTGGCCAAAGGGAAAATTCTAAAAGCTGGGATAAAGCGGTAACAGACGGCTTCGTTCCGGGCGAAACCCTTTTCTCCATTGAGGAAGCATTAGAACGTGGTACCATCATTTGCTACCTGTTAAGTGATGCTGCACAAATTGAATTATGGCCTACGGTAAAAAAGCATCTTACCCCCGGTAAGGCTTTGTATTTCTCACATGGTTTTGGTATTACTTTCAATGAGCAAACAGGTATTGTGCCTCCAAAAGATGTGGATGTATTTTTAGTAGCACCAAAAGGTTCGGGAACATCACTACGGCGCATGTTTTTGCAGGGTCGCGGTCTTAACAGCAGCTATGCTATTTTCCAGGATGCAACCGGAAAAGCTTTTGAGCGAGTTATTGCATTGGGCATTGCAGTAGGCAGCGGTTACCTTTTTGAAACCGATTTCAGAAAAGAAGTATTCAGCGATCTTACCGGCGAACGTGGTACACTCATGGGAGCCATTCAGGGAATCTTCGCAGCACAATATGATGTATTACGCAAGCGTGGCCACTCTCCTTCCGAGGCATTCAACGAAACGGTAGAAGAATTAACGCAGAGCCTTATGCCGTTGGTTGCTGAAAACGGAATGGATTGGATGTATGCCAACTGCTCTACCACTGCACAACGCGGTGCATTAGATTGGTGGAAAAAATTCCGTGATGCCACTTCACCGGTGTTCGAAGAATTATATGAAAGTGTTGCTACCGGTAAAGAATCTCAGCGTTCTATCGACAGCAACAGCCAACCTGATTATCGTGCAAAATTGGAAGTAGAACTAAAGGAATTGCGCGACAGCGAAATGTGGCAGGCAGGTAAAACCGTTCGCAGCCTTCGCCCCGAAAATCAACCGGGAAAGGCTTAAATTAAATTATTGGTTGGTGTCCCCACCAACCAATAATTTGGTTATCTGAAATTAGGGGTTGGTGGGGACACCAACCCCTAATAAACCAATAAACCGTGGTTGGTGCCTCCACCAACCACGATCATCTTACCGTCCCGCAACATCAATATGACGACTAACACATCCACATATCTTTCCGAAATTGACGTACCATCAGCAGCCTACCGCTTACGTGAAGTGGTAAGGCAAACGCCATTGCAATACAGCCACTCGCTCAGCAGGCGCTATCAATGTCATGTGTACCTTAAGCGTGAAGATTTGCAGGTAGTACGCTCCTACAAATTACGCGGCGCATACAACATGATCAGCCAGTTGCCCGATGCGCAACGCCAGGCAGGGCTTGTGTGCGCGAGCGCAGGTAACCATGCACAGGGCTTTGCGTGGAGTTGCCGTCAATTAAATGTACAAGGCGTGATATTTATGCCGGTAATTACCCCCAAGCAAAAAGTACACCAGGTGCGTATGCATGGCGAAGGCAATATTACTATTGAATTGGTAGGCGATAATTTTGACGATTGCTCTGCAGCCGCACAAGCATTTACGAAAGAACACAACATGACTTTTATTCCACCTTTCGATGACCTAAAAATCATTGAAGGACAGGGCACCGTTGGTAAAGAAATTTGTGATGAACTGAGTGGTATTGATTATGTATTTATTCCGGTAGGAGGTGGCGGTCTCATTGCGGGAGCAGGCTCCTATATAAAATCCATTTCACACGAAACAAAAATCATTGGACTAGAACCCGAAGGTGCACCAAGCATGCGCGATGCACTCAACATGGGGCATCCGATTACCTTAGATAAAATTGACCGTTTTGTAGATGGCGCCGCAGTAAAACGTGTCGGTGAACTTACCTTCAACATTGCACGTCATGTAATTGATTTAATGCATTTGGTGCCTGAAGGCAAAGTATGCACTACTATTTTGAAACTTTATAATGAAGAAGCCATTGTAGTGGAACCTGCAGGTGCACTATCTGTAGCCGCACTTGATGATTTTGCAGGCTCAATCAAGCATAAAAAAATTGTTTGTATCATCAGTGGCAGCAATAATGATATTGACCGGATGCCCGAAATAAAAGAGCGTTCATTGCAATACGAAGGTTTGAAACATTACTTCCTGATTCGTTTTGCACAACGACCCGGCGCACTGAAAGAATTTGTGAATAATGTACTCGGCCCCAATGATGATATTACCCGATTTGAATACATGCAAAAGACAAATAAAGAATCGGGGCCTGCATTGGTGGGAATTGAACTTGAAGATAAAAGAGACTATAAAACGCTCTTAGAAAAATTGCAACATTTTAATATAGATTTCACGGAGATTAATAAAGATGACAAGCTTTATGGTTATTTAATTTGAGAATTTTAAAATTTTCAACAAAAATGGAAATGAATTTACATTTTCATTAATTTTACCTGCTTGCTTGTCCATATTTGAAGTGGAATATATAATTTTTTAACTAATTTCAAATTAAATCTGAATGTTGGAAAGCGGGCAGGGACTTTACCATCCATCCTTTGAGCGTGATGCATGTGGCATAGGTTTTGTAGCGAGTATCAAAGGGATTAAAAGCCATCAGCACATCAGCGATGCGCTTACCGTACTTGAAAATATGGAGCATCGCGGTGCGTGTGGCTGCGAAGAAAATTCAGGTGATGGTGCTGGTATTATGATACAGGTACCCCATGAATTTTTTCAACAGGAATGCCTGAAACAGGGTGTTCATCTTCCGGGCGTTGGGCAATATGGTGTAGGCGTTATTTTCTTTCCCCAAAATATTGCTTTACGCGAAGCTTGCAGGGAAATATTTAACCGATCCGCTGAAAAGCTTGGACTTGAAATTCTTTGCTACAGAAAAGTACCGGTAAACAATTACGATATTGGTGAAACTGCACTTTCTGTTGAACCGGAAATGGAACAGGTATTCATTGCTATGCCTAACCATTTGCAGGATTCTTTAAGTTTCGAACGTAAACTTTTTGTACTGCGCAATTATTCCACGCATCTTGTGGAGCAAACCGTAAAGCAAGATGCAATTGGTTTTTATGTTGCATCGCTTTCCTACAAAACAGTTGTTTACAAAGGACAACTAACGAGCAACCAGGTACGCAGGTATTTTCCCGATCTTTCTAACAAAAGCGTAACGAGTGCTTTTGGCCTTGTGCATAGCCGTTTTGCCACCAATACTTTTCCAAGCTGGAAACTCGCACAGCCTTTCCGTTACATTGCACACAATGGTGAAATAAACACATTGCAAGGCAATATCAACTGGCTGCGTTCAAGTGAACATGGATTTACTTCGCCCTATTTTTCACGCGAAGAAATGGACATGCTTACCCCAATTGTTACGCCGGGACAAAGCGATAGTGCCTGCCTCGACAATATGATTGAATTGCTCACCCTGACGGGGCGCAGCTTGCCGCATGTAATGATGATGCTGATTCCCGAAGCATGGCATGGAGATGAAAAAATGAATGAAGTTAAAAAAGCATTTTACGCTTACCATGCCTGTTTGATGGAACCATGGGACGGACCTGCATCTATTTCATTTACCGATGGAAAAATAATTGGTGCTACACTCGACCGTAATGGATTACGTCCTTCGCGTTATTGCCTGACTACCGATGACCGTGTAATCATGTCTTCAGAATCGGGAACACTTCCTATCCACCCAAGTCTTGTAAAAGAATACGGACGCTTACAACCAGGCCGCATGTTTGTGGTGGATATGGAACAGGAACGCATTATTAGTGATGAAGAATTAAAGCAATCTATCTGCGGCCAAAAGCCATATGCAGATTGGTTGAATAAATATAAAATTCGTCTTGAAGAACTGCCCGATCCAAGGGTGGAATTTACCCATCTTGAGCATGACCAGGTTTTCAAATACCAAAAAGCATTTGGCTATAGCACAGAAGACCTGGATACGATTCTTGCTGCTATGGCAAAAGATGGCAAAGAACCCGTAGGTTCTATGGGAACCGATGTGCCACTTGCTGTATTAAGCGATCAACCACAGCATCTTACCAGTTATTTCAAACAACTTTTTGCACAGGTAACCAATCCGCCTATTGATCCTATACGCGAGCGGCTAGTTATGAGCCTTGCAGCATTTGTGGGTAACAATGGAAATATACTTATTGAAGACCCGCTTAGTTGCCATATTGTGGCACTCGAACATCCTGTTTTAACCAATAAGGAACTGGAAAAATTACGCAGTATTGATACGGGTATTTTCCAGGCAAAAACCATTCAATGTTATTTCAGGGCAGATGGAAATCCCGGTTCATTAAAAAAAGCGCTTGACAGATTATGCCGCTATGCAGTGGATGCTGTAGAAGATGGTTTTGAAGTCGTCATATTAAGTGATCGTGCAATTGACAGTGATCATGCACCGATACCAATGTTGCTTGCAACCGCTGCTGTTCACCACCATTTAATCCGTAAAGGATACCGGGGAAAAGTGGGCATCGTTTGCGAAGCGGGTAATGTATGGGAAGTACATCATTTTGCGTGCCTGATTGGCTTTGGCGCAACGGCCATTAATCCTTACATGGCATTGAGCACCATCCGCGATATGAAAATTCATGGTCAATTGGATTCTGATCTTGATGCGGAAGTGTTAAAGAAAAATTATATAAAAGCTGTAAATGATGGTTTGCTGAAAGTGTTCAGCAAAATGGGTATCAGTACGCTGCAATCTTACCAGGGCGCACAAATTTTTGAAATTATTGGTATCAATAAAGAAGTAGTCGATAATTATTTTACTGGCGCTGTAAGCCGCATTGAAGGCATGGGGCTTGATGAAATTGCCAAAGAAGTATTGGCAAGACATTTTGTTGCATTCAGTAAAAAAGATGTCCCCGTTGACCGGCTACCCGTTGGTGGCATTTACCAATGGAAACGTAAAGGTGAATACCATTTATTTAATCCAAATACCATTCACCTGCTGCAGTACAGCACAAGGATGAATGATTATGCTACGTATAAAAAATATGCAAAACTTGTAAATGACCAAAGCCAGAAAGCGGCAACGTTGCGCGGCTTGCTGCAGTTTAAAAAATTACAAGGCTCTATTTCTATTGAAGAAGTAGAATCAGCAGAAGCAATCTTGAAAAGATTTGCAACCGGAGCAATGAGTTTTGGTTCTATTAGTTGGGAAGCACATACCACTCTTGCTATTGCGATGAACCGGATTGGTGCGAAAAGTAATACCGGTGAAGGTGGTGAAGATGAAGCACGCTATATCCCATTACCCAATGGCGACAGCATGCGCAGTGCGATCAAACAGGTTGCAAGTGGACGTTTTGGTGTAACAAGTCTTTACCTTTCCGAAGCCGAAGAATTGCAGATAAAAATGGCACAGGGTGCAAAGCCCGGCGAAGGCGGACAATTACCCGGATTTAAAGTGGATGATTGGATTGGTAGGGTGCGCCATTCTACACCGGGTGTAGGTTTAATTTCTCCCCCGCCCCACCACGATATTTATTCTATTGAAGACCTCGCACAATTAATATTCGATTTAAAAAATGCCAACCGCCGTGCGCGCATCAACGTTAAGTTAGTAAGCAAGGCGGGCGTAGGCACCATTGCCGCAGGTGTAACAAAAGCAAAGGCTGATGTGGTATTGATTGCAGGCAATGATGGTGGTACAGGTGCATCGCCCATTTCTTCTATTAAGCATGCAGGATTACCATGGGAATTGGGTCTTGCGGAAGCACATCAAACATTAGTAAAAAATAAACTACGTAGTCGTGTAGTGTTACAGGCCGATGGCCAAATGAAGACCGGTCGAGATATTGCCATTGCTACTTTACTCGGTGCAGAAGAATGGGGTATTGCGACTGCAGCACTCGTTGTGGAGGGTTGTATTATGATGCGTAAATGTCATTTGAATACATGCCCAGTAGGAGTTGCCACACAGGATCCGGATTTGCGAAAACGCTTTACCGGAAATGCAGACCATGTCGTAAATTTCTTCCATTTTGTAGTAACAGAATTGCGCGAAATCATGGCGGAACTTGGGTTCCGTACTATTAACGAAATGGTGGGTCAAGTGCAGTTTCTCGAAGCACGCGAAGACATCACCCATTGGAAATACAGCAAGCTTGATTTAAGCCCCATCCTGTATAAAATGCCTGCTCCCGAAGGCATGACATTGTACAACAGTGAAAAGCAGGATCATGGTTTAACCAATGTACTCGACTGGAAATTATTAGAACTTGCTAAAGATGCATTGGAAAACGGAACACCCGTTACTGCAACTATGCCTATCATCAATACTGACCGTAGTACAGGTACCATTCTTTCCAATGAAATCAGCAGAAAGTACAAAGCAGCAGGCCTGCCCGATGATACCATTCAATTTACGTTTACGGGTACTGCGGGGCAAAGTTTTGGTGCCTTCAATACGAATGGTGTTTCCCTGACACTCGAAGGAGATGCCAACGATTATTTTGGCAAAGGGCTTAGTGGTGCAAGATTGGTCGTGTATCCTTCCAAGCAAGCGAACTATGTAGCAGAAGAAAATATTATCATTGGCAACGTAGCTTTTTATGGTGGCACAAGTGGTGAAGCCTTCATACGTGGTAAAGCAGGCGAACGTTATTGCGTGCGCAACAGCGGTGTGGATAGCGTGGTAGAAGGTGTAGGCGATCATGGCTGCGAATACATGACCGGCGGACGTGCCATTATTCTCGGTGCAACCGGAAGAAATTTTGCTGCAGGCATGAGCGGTGGCATTGCTTACGTATATGATGTACATGGAAATTTTGCCGGCAACTGCAATACGGAAATGGTGAGTCTCGATGCCTGCGATGAAGAAGATGCCACTTTCTTAAAGGAAATGCTAAGCAAGCATGTTGACTATACCGATAGCGCCGTTGCTCGATTTATCCTGAGCGATTTTGACAATGAACTACCAAGGATTATCAAAGTTTTCCCGCAGGATTACAAACGCGTTTTACAAATGCAGAAAGTCAAACAAAAAACAGAAATAAAATAAATTGATTATTGTTAAGATTTATTAATAAGAATCCTGAAATTTTGGTGATAAAAAAAAATCGAAATTCCCGGAGGGAACAATAAACCACAAACAATAAATAATAAATAAAGAACATGGGTAAACCAACCGGATTTATAGAATTTACACGCGAGCTGCCGAAAAAGCGGCCGGTAGAAGAGCGCAGAAAAGATTACAAAGAATTTGTAGAGCGCTATGATGATACTACACTGAATCATCAGTCTGCACGTTGTATGAATTGTGGGATTCCTTTTTGCCACAACGGATGTCCTTTGGGAAATGTGATTCCTGAATTTAATGATGCTGTGTATCGCAAGAATTGGTATGAAGCTTATGAGATTCTTACTTCAACCAACAACTTTCCTGAATTTACCGGGCGCATTTGTCCTGCACCCTGCGAAACCGCATGTGTATTGGGCATTAACCAACCCGCTGTAGCAATCGAAGAAATTGAAAAGCATATTATTGAAATTGCTTTTGACAAAGGATATGTAAAACCACGCAAGCCCAATATGCTGAGTGGTAAAAAAATTGCCATCGTTGGTTCCGGACCTGCGGGTTTGGCGGCAGCAGCACAATTAAACAGTGTGGGCCATTCAGTAACCGTTTTTGAACGCGATGAAAAGCCCGGTGGATTATTACGCTATGGCATTCCCGATTTTAAATTAGAAAAATGGGTAATAGATCGCCGTGTAGAATTGATGAAGGAAGAAGGTGTACAATTTCGTTGTAATGTGAATGTGGGCACCGATGTATCATTTGGTGATTTGCTACGTGAGTATCATGCTGTTGTGTTGGCAGGTGGCAGCACCGTGCCACGTGATTTACCGGTACCCGGCCGCGAACTGAAAGGTGTGTATTATGCCATGCAGTTTTTAAAGCAATCCAATATGCGGGTAGATAACCCGCAAGCTGATTTGTTGCAAAAACGAGGATACCCCGGCTCCAACTGGGATGAAGAAATTAAAGCCACCGGCAAGCACGTGGTGGTAATTGGTGGCGGCGATACCGGCAGCGACTGCGTGGGAACGAGCAACCGGCATGGTGCAGCATCCATTACGCAGTTTGAACTGATGCCAATGCCGCCCGAAGGACGTACGCCCTATATGCCATGGCCACAATATCCCATGTTACTGAAAACTACATCGAGCCACGAAGAAGGCTGCGAACGTAAGTGGGCCATTGCCACCAAGCGTTTTATTGGCGACGAACAGGGAAACCTGAAAGCACTTGAAACCGTGGAACTGGAATGGAAAAGCGGTGCAGATGGCCGTCCTGCAAGCTTTGTAGAGCGCGAAGGAAGCAGCCAGATTATCCCCTGCGATCTTGCTTTTTTAGCCATGGGCTTTTTACACCCGCTCCACGAAACTTTTATCAGCGAAACAGGTATTGCGCTGGATAACCGTGGCAACATTCAGGCCTTGGAAACAAGCTATCAGACCAACCTTCCCAAGGTTTTTGCCTGTGGCGATACCCGTCGCGGCCAAAGCCTTGTGGTGTGGGCCATTAGCGAAGGCCGCGAATGTGCCAAAAAAGTAGATGAATACCTGATGGGTTATTCACTGCTCGAGAGCAAAGAAAGCAGCATGACTGCCCATTATTAATTACCTTGCCAACGAATAGAAAACAATAGAACAACCAACATGTATGTCCTGAAATTTGGTGGCTCAAGTGTAGCCAATGCCAACAATATCAAACTTGTTGCCGATATCCTTTTATCCTACCCCAACCACCCCATTGTAGTGGTGGTAAGTGCGCTCGGCGGTATTACCGATCAATTATTGCTTATCGGCGAAAAAGCTTCGGAAGGCGACGAATCGTATAAAGAAATTTTAACTTCTGTTGAGCAGCGTCATTTAGAAACGGCGAGGCAGTTATTGCCTGTTACTAATCAAAGCGCAAGCCTTAGTAAGGTAAAACAGTATTGTAACGAAATGGAAGATCTTTGCGAAGGTATCTTCCGTTTACAGGAATTATCGGACCGCACTAAGGATAAACTTGTTGCATATGGGGAATTACTTTCATCCCAATTATTGGAAGCTTACCTGCAATCGCAACAAGCCAATGCTGCCTGGTTAGATAGTCGTGCCTTGATTAAAACTGATAGCCGCTATGGCAATGCAACCGTAATTGAAAATTATACGCATGCACTCATTGCACAGGCGGTAAAAGATATGCCGGCAACCATTTATGTAGCACCCGGTTTTATTGCGAGCAATGCGCAAGGCTTTACTACCACCTTGGGTCGTGGTGGCAGCGACTTTACAGCAGCTATATACGCTGCGGCTTTAAAGGCTGCTGTGCTTGAAATATGGACCGATGTATCGGGCATTATGACAGCCGACCCGCGTTGGGTACCTAATGCGCGTCCTATCAACCAAATCAGTTACCAGGAAGCGATGGAACTATCGCATTTTGGGGCTAAAATTATTTACCCGCCTACCATTCAGCCGGTGATGAAGTTGAAAATACCGGTATGGGTAAAAAATACTTTTGCCGCGCAGGATGCAGGTACGCTGATTGAAAACCAGGAAACCGACAGCAGCGAGAAAATCCGCGGCATTTCAAGCATCAATAAGATTACTTTGCTAAGCCTTGAAGGCAGCGGCATGGTGGGTATTCCCGGATTTTCCAAACGCTTTTTTGAAGCGCTTGCACAACAACAGATCAATGTAATTTTAATTACCCAAAGCTCATCAGAACATAGCATTTGTGTTGCTGTACAATCTGTTGATGCAGACAAAGCAAAATATGCCTGCGATGGGGCTTTTGAAACCGAAATTGCAAGCGGAAAAGTAGAACCATTGGTAGTAGAACCGGATCATGCAATAGTAGCATTGGTGGGCGATAAAATGAAAAGCCACCCCGGTATCAGCGGGCAAATGTTTAGCGCGCTTGGTCGTAATGGTATTAACATTCGCGCTATTGCACAAGGCTCGTCTGAAAGAAATATTTCGGCGGTAATAGCCAATAAGGATGTAAAAAAAGCGCTCAACGTTTTACACGAATCCTTTTTTGAATCGGTAAAAAAACAACTCAATATTTTCATCACTGGTTGCGGCAATGTAGGTAGCAAATTATTGGGCCAAATAGCTACGCAGCAGGCATGGCTCGAACAGCATTTGAATTTACAATTAAGGGTAGTTGGCCTGGCCAATAGCCGCAAAATGGTGATTGCCGAAGATGCCATCGATCTTGCCAGTTGGAAAGAAATATTGGATGCCGGCGAAAAAATGAATTTGGAACAATTTCAACAAGGTATTATCAGCCGCAACCTGCGCAACAGTGTGTTTGTAGATGTTACCGCCAATGCAGATGTAGCAGCAAGTTATCCACGCTTACTTTCCAAGAGCATTTCAGTAGTAGCTTGTAATAAAATTGCCGCTTCATCAGATTACAACAATTATCAGAAACTGAAAAACCTTGCGCGTGAATTTAATGCAAATTACCTGTTCGAAACCAATGTGGGTGCGGGTTTACCGGTCATCAGCTCATTGAATGATTTAATCAAAAGCGGTGATAACGTACACCGGATTGACGCAGTTCTAAGTGGCACACTCAATTATGTTTTCAACCACTACAACGGACAAAAACTTTTTGCCGATGTAGTGCGCGATGCACAAAACGAAGGCTACACCGAACCTGATCCACGACTTGATCTTGGTGGCACCGATGTGATGCGTAAAATACTCATTCTTGCCCGCGAAGCAGGGTACGAAATGAATATGAAAGACATTGACAACAATGGCTTTCTACCTGAAAGTTGCTTTAACGGAAGTGTAGAAGATTTTTATACCGAAATGGCTAAGCACGAAGCACATTTTAAATCCCTGTATGATGCTGCACATGAACAGGATTGCAAACTGAAATTTGTGGCGAGTTTTAAAGATGGTAAAGCATCGGTTGGTTTACAACAAATTCCTACCTGGCATGATTTTTTCCACCTGTATGGTAAGGATAATATCGTATTGTATTTTACCATGCGCTATCCCGAACAACCGCTTGTGGTAAAAGGTGCCGGTGCCGGTGCCGATGTTACCGCATCAGGTGTATTTGCCGACATCATCCGTGTAGCGAGTCAGTAATTTTTCAACATGTCGTTAAACGCTATAAAAATATATGCCCCGGGTACCGTAGCCAACATGGTTTGCGGCTTCGATGTGCTGGGTTTTGCCCTGCATGAGCCGGCCGATGAAATGTGGATGCAAATGAGTTCAACACCAGGCATTCATATTCATCCCGATCCGCAATATAATTTGCCAACAGACCCCGAGAAAAATGTAGCAGGTGCAGCCTTACTCGCCTTATTGGAAGCAGCACCTGAAGGCACTGGTTTTGAATTAAAAATTACCAAACATATTAAACCCGGAAGTGGCGTAGGTTCGAGTGCGGCAAGTGCAGCCGGCGCTGTGGTTGGCGCCAATGCATTACTCGGTAATATTTTTTCCAAAGAACAACTCGTGCAGTTTGCCATGTTTGGCGAAAAAGTAGCGAGTGGTGTAAAACATGCCGATAATATTGCACCCGGCATTTACGGCGGTGTAACACTTATCCGTTCCATTCATCCGCTTGATATTATTCCATTGCCTTCACCAGCGTTACATGTAACGGTGGTGCATCCGCAAATAGAAGTGCGCACGGCCGATGCACGCGCCATTTTGAAGAAGCAATTATTGCTGAAAGATGCCATCAAACAATGGGGTAACGTAGCAGGGCTTGTCGCAGGTCTTACGCTTGGCGATTACGACCTTATTGGCCGCTCGCTCGAAGATTACCTGATTGAACCGGTACGAAGTATCCTGATACCCGGCTTCGATGAAATAAAACAACGATGCAAAGAAAAAGGAGCATTGGGTGGCGGCATTTCCGGCTCAGGACCTTCTATTTTTATGCTGAGTAAAACTGCGGACATTGCACATGCAGTGGCAGCAGAAATGTCGGCGGTATATGAAAGACTTGGCGTGGATTATCACACCTATGTTACCACCATCAACACGCAAGGTATTCGGCTTGAACCTACAGAAACATTTTAACCATCATGCAGTATTTCAGTACGAATAAGCAATCAGCCAACGTTGATTTTAAAACCGCAACGGTATTAGGTCAGGCGCCCGATAAAGGTTTGTATTATCCGGAAAAAGTACCGGGTTTTGCAGGTGGTTGGGAAACCCTTCGCGGATTGGATAAAGCTGAACTTGCTTTTCGTGTCATGCAGCCCTATGCAGGCGATTGCATTCCTGAAAATGAACTGCGCCGCATAGCTGCTGAAACCGTTGACTTTGATTTCCCTTTGGTAAAAGTTACCGACGATATTTATTCGCTAGAACTTTTTCATGGCCCTACCCTTGCGTTTAAAGATGTAGGTGCGCGGTTTATGAGCCGCTGCCTTGGTTATTTCAACAAAGGCAATCAAAAAAAAGTAACCGTACTTGTTGCCACAAGCGGCGACACCGGTGGCGCCGTGGCTAATGGCTTCGAAAATGTGGAAGGCATTGAAGTAATTATTCTTTACCCGAGTGGTAAGGTAAGCCCGGTACAGGAATTGCAACTTACTACCTGTGCAAGCAACATTACCGCGCTCGAAGTAAACGGAACCTTTGACGATTGTCAGGCAATCGTTAAGCAGGCATTTATGGATGCCGACCTGACTAACGTGTACCAATTAACATCGGCCAATTCCATTAATGTTGCGCGGTGGTTGCCGCAGCAATTGTATTATTGCTTTGCGCTGCAGCAATGGCCTTACGAAACGCCACCCGTTATCAGTGTACCAAGCGGCAATTTTGGAAATATCTGTGCCGGCATGATGGCCTGGGCTGCAGGATTACCCGTTGCCCATTTTATCGCTGCGTGCAATGTAAATGATGTAGTACCGCGCTTTTTACAAACCGGCAGCTACGAACCCCGCGATGCACAACCCACCATCAGCAATGCGATGGATGTTGGCAGCCCAAGCAATTTTGTGCGCATCATGGAATTGTTTGTACAGGATAGCACCCAACTTAAGCAAATACTTTCCGGCGCTACTGTAAGCGATGAAACCACCCGTGCCACGATTGCCCGCGTGTACCAAGATTACAACTACATAACCGACCCCCACGGAGCAGTTGGCTTTACTGCGCTCGAAGATTACCTGAAATTCCATCCCGGGCAAAAAGGCATCTTCCTTGAAACCGCGCACCCGGTAAAATTCCCCGATGTGGTAGAAGATGCCATCGGGCAAAAGCTGCCGATTCCGGAGGAGGTGAAGCCGTTGTTTGAGAAGGAGAAAAAGAGTATTGAAATGGAAGGGGATTATGAGGGGTTTAAGGAGTGGTTGCTTAAAAAATAATTAAATAGTTGGTCTTCTTTTCGTTTTAGGCGCCCATGCTTCTTCCCCTAAGGGCCTTTTGTTAAGTTAGCGAAGCGGTAAAAAATTAGGATTACTATCAATACCCCAAAAAAAACACCTGTTTTCCTGGTAAAAATTGTAATTTCATCCATCAAATTCTAGAAATATATGGCTGAAACATTAAAAGTAGCTGTACACCAATTGGTAGAAGAATGTAATGATGATCAATCATTACAAGATGTTTATATGCTATTAGAAGCCGCAAAAAAAGGGGAAGATTGGTGGCATACCTTAAGCCCTGCCCAACAGGAAAAAACACACCTTTCAATTGAACAGGGCAAAGCTGGCAATGTTATAACGCATGAAGAAGTTTCCAGAAAAATATGGAAAAAAATAAATCCATAGTTTGGACCGAAATTGCCTTTCAGGAATATGAAGAAACGATAGATTGGCTTTTGAGAAATTGGCCGTTGAAAATAGCGATCGCATTCAGCGAATTGGTAGACCAAAAAGTTTTATCCATTAAACATAATCCTTACATTGGCGCTGAATCCCGATACCTTCAGGATTGCCGGAAAATTTGGGTTCCCCCCTATCATATTTTAATTTACAAGGTAAATCCTGCTTCAATAGAGATCATACGTTTTTTTGATGGCAGACAAAATCCTGAGAAATTAAAAACTGAATTTTAGCTATCTAAACCCACTCCTACCTCAGCATCACACTATCCACCACCTTAAAATACTCTTGATTTAAAGGCATGTATCCGGCACGTGACTTGGCGATGGGAATTACCACACCCACACGCAATGTCCCCTTCCTTCGTCAGGGAGACATTGCTAAGACTACCATGCGCCATTTACGAGAAGCCCTTTGCGCCTTTGCGGCTCTGCGTGAAATATTTTTTCCAGACCACATCCCTATTAAGAAACGGAAGGTCACCACCACGCAATGTCCCCTTCCTACGTCAGGGAGACATTGCTAAAACATCTTTGCGTTCTTTGCGCAAAATCTTCGCGCTCTTTGCGGTTAAAAAAAACCATGAGTCCTACCTCCTCATCACACTATCCACCACCCTAAAATACGCATCATATTCCGGCAACGTATTATGCTCTCCTCCCTCCACCGCATAAAATGCATGCGTCTTTTTCATATTGGCCAAAAGGCGCTGCACATTTCCAAAAGAAATTAATTCATCACGCGTGCCATGCATAACGGTGATAGGGGCTGTAATATCTGTAAAGTAAGCACCCGTTTGTAAATTGTAGCGAATAAGTAAGGGAATAGGTAAAAAATATAAATACGACTGTGTAAGCGATGACAAACTGTAATACGGTGTTTCAAGCAGCAGGTGGCGGCAATCGCGTACCGAAGCAAGATAAGATGCAATGCCAGTGCCTAGCGATTTTCCGTACACAATTATTTCCTTGGGTTCGTATTGCGTGCGCGCCATGGTGTACACCTGCGTGGCGAGTTGATTGAGAATGCCCATTTCCATTTCGCCACTGCTGCGTCCATAGCCGGGGTAATCGGGCATCCACACTTCGTAACCGTGCTTGGTAAAGTAGGGCGCGTAAGTGCTGTAATGCTCTACATTAAAACGGTTGCCATGAAAAAACAATACCACACCTTTTGGCTTTTGCAAGGAATCGGCAGGTTTAAATTTTACCACATCAATTACCGTATTTTCATCGAAGGGCATTTTTACAGATGTAAAACGAACGCGCACCGGGAAGGTTAAAATATGATTGGCGGCAAGTGCTTTGGGTTGAAAATATAACAGGTGCTGATAAGCATAATACAAACTACAAATAAGAAAATAAATCAATACAATATAACGTAGTTTTTTTAGCATATTTAAAAGGGTAACATTAATTTTCGGTATAGTTAAACTGATACCTTGAAAGATCAGGGCGGTACTTTCTTTCCCGCTTCAATTCATAATCATACACCAGTTTACCTAATGCCTTCATAAATGGGAAACCTACTGCATCGTAATCGTATTTATCATCATTTAGAATATTATCGCTGTTGCAATAAATAACGGCTGATAACATAAACTCAACCTTGTTTTCAAAATCGGCTACATAGGCTGCGTCAAGCAGGTGACCGTAGGCATCGCCAACTTTATTAAAAATGCGAACATTTTTATAGGGCCACTCCCCTTTTTCGCTTCCGGTCATTAAAAATTTTACGTAGGTGGGCCAGTAATCGGGTTTGGCGTAAGCAGGAAAATCACTTTCCTCCGGCAGCATGCTCATGTACTTCCATAAAAAAGTATAATCCGAAGGGGTTAAAATAAGCCGGCTACTTGCGGGTTGCGATTCGGGAAACATCAGCCATTGCGTAAGCTGATGCGCATACATAAGCGGCCAACGGTTTTTGGTACTGAAATTGAGCGGCTCGTTTACCAGTACATCATCCATACCCGGTCCGCCACTTTTCATGTAGCCCTTGCCAATGGCATCGGTGCGTGGTGTATAAGTCATTTTCGACAATCCAAAAGGTTGGCGATAAATGGTTTTGCCACTAGCATCCATAAACCAAACCGGGTTCGTAGTACGGTTCTCTTGTTCAGTCAGCGAAATACTTAAACGATGTGTCATTTGGCTTTGGGTAAGCCCAAGATCGTGCAAGCGATTGTTGAAGGGGGCCTGACCTAAAAATTCGTACAACCGGTTAAAAGCTTCGTTATCGCTCACCAACAATATTTTTTTAATATAATGTGCTACCGAAGGCTTGCCTGTTTTACTGCTTGCATCTTCATACACCGGTTTTTCGCCGGGCCTTAGCGGATCGGTAAACATGGGTGTATAAAGCGTAAGACCATCAATAGCAAGCTGATTCATTTTTTCGAGCGCAAGTACCGCGGCGGGTAGCTTCACCGTGCTTGCCGGGTAAGTGTATTGATCGGTAACATTGAAATAATGATGCTTGAAATAAGGTTTATTGGCACTGTCGCGGTCTATTTGGGTGTAAATAATCTGCAGGCGGTAAGCATCCGGATTTTTAAGCAGTGGTAAAAATGGCGCCGGCATTTCCTGTAACAATCCATACAATAAGGCACTATTTTCAGGTTGGGAATTAATGGCAAGCGCTTCGGTAAAGTAAGATTCCATGACGACAGGTATGGGCTTTTTAACAGGTGCGCAGGAAAGAAAAACAGCCACGAAGCCCGAAAGCAACAGTACCCACTTCCACAAAATTCGATTCCTTATCATGCACTGCAATATTAAGTCGGAAAGTTGGGAAGTCGATAGTCGGGAAGTCAATAGTCGGGAAGTTGGGAAGTCGATAGTCGGGAAGTCGGGAAGTTGGGAAGTATTTCTGGTTCTATTTGGTAAAACGCCCGCCACCTGCATAATATTTGGTCCAATAGGTATCGTTGAGCCGGCTAATCATAACGCCGCGGCTTGTGGAGGCATGTACAAAATAATTATCGTACAGGTAAATGCCGGCATGGCCTATTTCCTTCGTATTTATTTTAAAAAAAACCAAATCCCCTTCCTTAAGCTGATGGTTATTTACCGGTGTAGCCTTCGCTGCGAGTTGTGCAGATGAACGGGGAACGGAAATGGCATATACAACAGGAAATACACTATTGATAAATCCTGAGCAATCAACGCCCTTTTTATCTGAGCCACCATACTTATAAGGAACTCCCATCCAATCGGCAATAGTGGTAATCAGTAAGGTATTGGCCGTTTCAGGAATGGCAATGCCTAGTTTTTCTGAATACTCTTTGGCAAATTTTTTATTGGCCGATGTAGTTTCCGCAGGTACTTCATCCCTTTTTTTTGCCGCACGGCTACCGCCACAGGCAATAAGGGTTAAACAAAATCCAAATGTGTATAGGTAAAGAAGGGGTGTTAATTTCATAAGATGTGTTAACCGGCTGTAAATAAGTGACTTATTTGCGATAATACCACCCTGTTTTTGTCCATTTTATCCCCGCCTGTGCAAAACCCGACTATTCCAATCCTATTCCCCTATTTTTGCACCCCAAATTAAAATATCGTTAATACTGTATAGTATGCAAATGAAAGGTTTAGTGCGGTTTTTTGCCGTGGTGCTTGCACTGGTAGGACTGTACACGATGTCGTTTACATGGTTTGTTCGCAGCCATGAAACCAAAATGAAGGAAAGAGCGGAAAAGCAGGTTGCCGTGTATATGCCCGCTGCAAAGGTGAAATATCCAAGCAGTAAGGAGTTACAGGCACTGTATGAGGACAGCATCACTTTTGCAGTGCGTATTCGTACCCAAAGGCTGCTCGACAGCACTGCTAGTCAGAAAATTACCTGGTGGGGTGACACCTACAAACAAGCTAAAAACTTTGAAGCCAAACTCGGTCTCGACCTGCAGGGTGGTATGAACGTTACGCTTGAGGTGGGAGTAGCTGATTTGTTGCGCGCTTTGAGTAATTACAGCAGGGACAAGGCTTTTAACGATGCCATTGCTGCTGCCGTTGAGCAAAAGTCAACATCGGGTAAAGACCTGATTGACCTGTTTGTAGATAACTACAAGAAGATGGCACCCAGTAATAAACTGGCGCCCATTTTTGCAGCAAGCAGCTCAAAAAAGATCAATTTTGAAAGCACCGACGACCAGGTAATGGAATACCTGCGCAGCGAAGCTGACCTTGCATTTGATAATACCTATAAAATCCTGCTCAACAGGATTGACCGTTTTGGTGTAGCATCTCCCAACATTAACCCCGACAAAACCAAGAAGATAATTTCTGTGGAACTTGCCGGTGTTTCTGACAAAGAAAGAGTACGCAAATACCTGCAAAGTTCGGCTAACCTGCAGTTTTTTGAACTGTATAATATTACCGAAATTGATGAATCGCTGATGTCGGCTGAAACTTCGCTTGCAGCGGTACTGAAAGGTACATCGGACAGTGCAGTATTGGCTGATACGGGCATGGCTGCCATGATGGCGAACCGCCCCATTACTTCGCTTTTTGCCAATGTAATGCAACCTGAACAGGATCCTGCAACCGGAAAAATAACTTACCCAAGTGCTATTGCCGTTATTCAGCAAAAAGATACTGCTCTGTTGGGCGAATACCTTCGTTCTCCGGTAGTGGCTTCCAAATTTCCATTGAACCTTAAGTTCTGTTATGGTGATTTTGGTTCGGGTGCCGATAAGTCAAATGCACTTTTTGGATTGTATGCGCTGAAAACCATTGATGGAACGCGCAGCAAACTCGAAGGTGAACGCATTACCGATGCCCGCCAGGATTTTGACGAGCGTGGCCGCGTAGCCATCAGCATGCGTATGGATGCAGTGGGCACAAGTGCATGGGCCAAAATGACCGAAGCCAATATTGGCAAAGGCATTGGTATTGTGCTTGATGATTATGTATTGAGTGCGCCTACTGTAAATGGTGTAATCCCCAATGGTAATTCCCAAATTACCGGTAACTACGAAATACAGGAAGCCAATGATTTTGCTTCAACGCTAAAGAGTGGTAAACTGCCTGCAAAAGCAAAGATTGTACAGCAGCAAATTGTAGGTCCTACACTCGGTGCCGAAGCCATTCAGGGTGGTTCGCTCGCTTTCAGCATTGCATTCCTGGTAATATTTGCACTCATGCTGGGTTACTATAACAACAGCGGCTGGATTGCTAACATATCCCTGATTCTTAACGTATTCCTTACCATTGCTATTCTAACCGCTATTGGGAACACTTTTACCGCTGCATCCATTGCCGGTTTGGTACTTACCATTGGTATGGCGGTGGATACCAACGTAATTATATTTGAACGGATAAAAGAAGAGCTAGGGCATGGCAAGAGCTATGCATCGGCCATAACCATAGGCTATCGAAAATCACTTGCACCGGTACTCGATTCGCACGTAACCACATTTTTAACGGCCGCTATCCTGTTCTATTTTGGTCTTGGCGCAATTAAAGGTTTTGCAACGGTACAAATGATTGGTATTTTGCTCAACCTGTTCTGTGGTATTCTTGTTAGCCGCACACTTACCGATTGGTTTACCGTTCGTGGCAAGCACCTTGAATATTTCACCGGTATCAGCAAGCGCATTTTCAAGCACTCACAATTTAAGTTTATTGAGTTCAGAAAGATTACCTACGGTATCTCAGTGGGTGTAGTAATTCTAGCTATCGTTTCTTTATTTTACGGGTTCGATCAGGGTGTGGAATTCAAAGGCGGACGTAGCTATACGGTACGTTTTGATAAACCTATGGTAAATGACGAAGTAGGTCAGGAATTAAGAAAAGTGTTTGAAGAAAATCCTATTATTAAAACCGTAGGAAGCAGCAATCAACTTAACATTACAACAAGTTATTTAATTGATCAGCCGGGTGAAGCCGTGGATAGTACAGTTGAACGTACTTTGTATGCGGGTTTAAAGAAGTACCTGCCTGAAAATTTAAGCTTTGTTGAATTTGAACAAGATTATAAAGTGGGTTCGCAAACGGTATTACCTACCATTTCGGAAGACCTGAAGCGTGGCGCTATTGTAGCTACCATTGTAGCGCTATTGATTATTATGGCCTACATATTTATTCGCTTTAATGATTGGCGCTATAGCCTTGGTACCATTGTGGCATTGTTGCACGACGTATTTGTTACGCTGATTGTATTTAGCCTTTTCCGTAAAATTGTTCCATTCCCGCTCGAAATTGATCAGCACTTTATTGCGGCGGTGCTAACGGTAATTGGTTTCTCTATGAACGATACCATCATTGTATTTGACCGTATTCGTGAGAACAGCCATTTGATGCCGGCAGCGGATAAAACAACCGTCATCAACAAATCGATTAATGATACCTTAAGCCGTACCATTATGACATCGGCCACCGTGTTTATCTCCATCCTTATCCTGTTCCTTGTGGGTGGCGAAGTAACCCGTGGTTTTGCCTTTGCATTGCTGATAGGTGTAGCGGTAGGTACCTACTCTTCCATCTTTGTAGCAGCGCCGATACTGGTAGATTTTGCAAAAGACAAACCTTTGGGCGAACCAGCCCCTGTTTTGCCTGCAAAAACGAAAAAAGTTACCGTATAAACTTTAGTAAATTATAAATAAAGGCAGGGCAATTTGTCCTGCCTTTATTTTTTGCTAAACATCAGGTTTTAAAATAAAATTATCTTTTAACTTGCCAACATAAAAAACAGAACCATATGGACATGAAGAATTATGATATTACCGAAATAGAAGGAATTGGTGAAACCTACGGCCATAAACTAAATGTTGCCGGCGTGAAAACTACCGGCGATTTGTTAAGCAAGGCAGGCACTAAAAAAGGTAGGGAACAACTCGCAGCAGAAACAGGTCTTCCTGAAAACCTGATACTTACCTGGGTAAACCATGCCGACCTTATGCGTATTAACGGAATTGGCGGCCAAATAAGCGAATTACTCGAAGCTTCGGGCGTGGATACCGTAAGGGAACTTGCTCATCGCAACCCCGAGCATTTGCATGAAAAAATATCAGAAGTAAACGACAAATTTGGCTTAAGCGGGAAATTGCCCTCGGCGAAAGAATTGCAGGAAATGATAGCGCAGGCTACAAAAATGGATAAAATGATTTTTCATTAGGCGTTAATATCTGTTGCCATTTTAAAACACTTGTATTTCCTTTCACGTAAAATACGCACATGCAACATGATTATGATGTAGTAGTATGTGGCGCAGGACCTGCAGGGGCAGCAGCTTCGCTATTTTTATCGCAAAAAGGCATCCGGCACCTGGTATTTGACCAGGCAGTTTTCCCCCGAACGAAAGTTTGTGGTGATGGCATTACACCGGTATGTACAACCATTCTCGAACAGGTAATTCCCGACATTAAAAAAGAATTTACAGAAAGGGGCAAGGCAAAAAGAATTTCAAGCTTCAGGGTGTATGGACTCAACCATAAATATGCCGAACTGCAAACCAGTGATTTTTTACCTGAAGATAAAAACCTGCTGTTTACCATCAGCCGTTACGAACTCGATGATTACCTGGTAAAAAAAGCTGCGGGAAAACAAGAAGCTACCCTTTGGGAGAATACGAAGTTGGTTGGCTATACTATGGAAGCAGATGGTGTACAAATGAATCTGCAAAAAGATGGAAACCCCGTAAGTATCCATTGCAAAATGGTAATTGCTGCCGATGGCGACCGTTCTATTTTCCGTAAAAAGATTTACAGCAATGCGATAGACCGAAAACAAATGGTAGGTGCCATAAGGGCTTATTACAAAAATGTAACCCCGGTAAGTAACAACGACCTGTACGAAATATTTGCATTGGAAGAAGTAATGCCCGGCTATTTCTGGATTTTCCCAATGGCCGATGGCACACATAATGTAGGGCTTGGCATTACATCCGATGTAATACAGGCAAAAAAACTAAACCTGCGGAAATTGCAGGAGGAGCTTATAACAAAACATCCGCTACTGAAAGATCGCTTTGCCGGTGCGGAAAGACTTAAACCAATTGAAGGTTCCGGGTTACCCATTATGATAGAACCCGAACCTAAACTCAGCACTGACCGGATACTGCTTACCGGTGATGCAGGTTCACTCGCCGATCCTATTAGCGGTGAAGGCATTGGCCCAAGTCTTATCAGCGGAAAATACGCAGCTTATACTGCGGCAGATGCCATTGCTGCCAATGATTTTTCCGCCGGTTTTCTTAAAAAATATGATGAAATCATTCACCATAAAGTAACCCGTGCCTACGAGGTAAGGATTAAGTTGTTCGACTGGTTTGTAAAATATCCCTGGCGTATAAACGGATTGGTATGGGCTGCGCCAAAATTGAGTTGGGTGCGTAGTTTTTTATCCAATACCATTAATGGAAAAATAACGATGGCAAATTTTAAAAAGCCGGGGGCATGGTTTAAATAAGGAATAATGGGCCATTAAATCGTTTGCATAAGCCTGTGCCTTGCAAGTAAGGCCCCGCCAATTACACCTGCCGAAACCCCAATTTTTGATAATCGTAACTGCGTATCATTATTTACCAAACCCAGCGAATACTTGTTAATAGCACTGCGCATTGGTAAACGGATATAATCACCGGTTTTGCTTAATGTGCCGCCCAGTATTACCCATTCAGGATTAAATACATTAATGAGGAATGCCAGCGCCCTGCCTAGTTTTTCCCCTAAATCGGAAATAAGTTCAATACAAAGAACATCATCCATTAGGGCGCCATTTACAATATCTTCCAACTTCACTTTCTCTAAATCAGGGCATTTTTTCATAACTGCAGAACTTACACCCTGTCTTATTTTTTCACGAAACATCTCTACAAGTGCCCAGCCGGAAGCTTCGGTTTCAAGGCAACCTTTTTTTCCGCAATGACAAATTATCTCATTCTGGAACATTGGTACATGACCAATCTCGCCGCTAAAACCCGATTTTCCGTAATACATTTTTCCATCTGCAAAAATACCAAGGCCTAAACCATAATCCATATTCAGGAACAAGGCATTATTTACTTCAAAAGGCTTTCCGCCAAAAAATTCGCCGAAAGCCATGGCACGCGAATCATTTTCCACAAAGCAACGAATACCCATATCCCTGCTTAAGGATTCGGAAAGCGGGGCTTCCTGAAAATGAAAAAAACTGAAACTATAACCATTTTCTGTGTTTACCCTTCCACTCAGATTAAAGCAGGCAGCCAATATTTGTGTTCTTTCTACACCCAGGGATTTTACAAAGTCATCCACAATTCTTACGAGCTCTTTGTAAGATTCTGGGGTATTGGTAAGCAAAAAGGGAAGATTTTCATCCATTTTCACCAAATCCTTCCTGAAATCAATCAATCCTATATTGATATGGTATCGGTGTACATCCACCCCCAAAAAAAAACCTGATGAAGCAACCAATCCAAACACACTAGCCCTACGCCCACCGGTACTATCAATTTTCCCATGCTCTTCCAATAAACCATCTTCCATCAACTCATTTACCAACGAAGTAGTTTTGGGAATACTGCTGCCTAATTTAAGGCTGAGATCAGTAATGGTACTACTGCCCCCTATATTTATGAAATTTATGATCTGCCGCTTTAGCCACCTGTTTTTATAGGCTACTCCGGTTGTTGCTTCATCCCCAAAAATTTGTAACACATTGCCGGCCCTGTCCATTAATAACTAATTTTTACGGATTGCAAGATACATTAGTTCAATTTCCAAAATTCATGTTAAAATAACTTTAGTTTTCCAAAAAAATTATTTTAGGCCAGCTTTGTTAATAATTTTTTTAATAAAGTTTGGATAATTAATAAATGAAATTTATTTTCGTCAAGTATATGATTGTTTTTACCATACGATTCCTGTTTTTTTGGGGGCTTATTCCCCTGTCTTTCTCGTGTCAAAACGCATCCGGCGGCCAGCAAATGCAGACCGATGTATTGGTTATTGGCGGCGGAACGGGCGGAACGGCTGCAGGTATTGCTTCCGCGCGGATGGGAGCAAAAACCTTAATCATTGAAGAAGGGCCATGGCTTGGGGGTATGATATCATCCGCGGGTGTTACCTGTTCCGATGGCAACCATAATCTTCCTTCCGGGCTTTGGAACGAATTCAGGGATAAAATATATGCTGTGTATGGCGGACCCGCGGCAGTAGCCACCGGTTGGGTTAGCCTTACCCAATTTGAACCGCATGTAAGCGACAGCATCTGGAAAACAATGGCCGCCGGTGAAAAGACACTGACAGTGCTTTATGGATGGCGATTTGATAAAACCATCAGCACCGCAGGAAAGGTATCGGGAGCACAGTTTGTAAATGCCAAAGGAGAAATATTAATCGTTAAAGCAACCATTAGCATTGATGCCACCGAACTTGGCGATGCCGTTGCAAGCGCCGGTCTGCCTTTTAGCCTTGGCATGGAAGCGGGTGACGAAACCGGTGAAGATGTGGGGGTTGTTGAAACCAATAACATTGTACAGGACCTTACCTGGGTAGCCGTATTGAAAAACTATGGCATGGATGCCGATTGCACCATAGCAAAACCAGCCGGTTACAACCCCATGGAATTTGATGGCGTATGTACAGAATATTACAACAATAAAAGCATGAAAGCGCCCAATGTGGATGCCCGGAAAATGCTTGACTATGGCAAACTCCCCCATGACAAATACATGATTAACTGGCCAAATTCCGGTAATGATACCTATCTGAATATTATCGACCTATCGCCTGCCGAAAAGCATAAGGAACTGGAAAAAGCAAAGCAGACGACATTGCGATTTGTTTATTTTATTCAGCAGCAACTGGGTTTTAAACATTTAGGATTAACCAACGATGAGTTTCCAACAGACGACAGATTGGCGCTGATGGCTTACCACCGCGAAGGAAGAAGATTGCAGGGTATGGTTAGCATGCATATTAAGCATATTGCCGACCCTTTTCATCAAAAAGAAGCACTTTACCGAACCGGTATTTCAGTAGGCGACTACCCTATTGATCATCATCATAAAAAGAACCCCGCTGCACCTCAGCATCTCGACTTTTACCCGGTACCGAGCTATAATATTCCGTTGGGCGCGCTAATTCCGGAAAAAGAAACAGGGCTTATTGCAGCAGAAAAAGCAATTAGTGTAACCAATGTGGTAAATGGAACAACCCGGCTGCAACCGGTGGTAATACTTACCGGGCAAGCCGCCGGAACCCTTGCAGCGTTGAGTATTAAGCAGCAAAAAACGCCCCAACTGGTATCTGTGCGCGATGTACAGGCAGCTTTGCTAAAACAAGCCGCATACATAATGCCCTACTACGATGTAAAGCCTAACGACCAACATATTGACGTTATCCAACGTATAGGTGCAACCGGAATGATAAAAGGAAAAGGTGAACCTTACCTTTGGGCAAACCGTACCTGGTTTTATCCGGATAGTACTATAACGGATTCAGCCTTTGTAACAGATCTAAATTTTATAACAGGCATACCATACAAGGTTTCCGGAAGACCCTTACAGGTAGCAACAGCCATAGAAATAATACTGGGGCTCGTAAATAAGGAGCCCGATGCCCCCTGGCATGAGCAATTTAAAGACCTTCCATCCTTTACCGTTGAAATAAAAGCACAATGGGAAAAATGGGGATTAAAAAATTTTGAAAGTAACCGTGCCATTACCCGGCGTGAATTGGCGGTTGTATTAGATCACACCCTTAACCCATTTACCATATTCCCCATTGATCATAAAGGCCATTTTATAAAATAAGCATGACTGCCAATAGCCTTTTTCAAAGAAATGACAGCCTTGATGCATTGCGTGGCATAGCCATTTTGCTGATGGTGCTAAGCGGCAGTATTGCATTTGGCGGTGTATTACCTCCATGGATGTACCATGCACAGGTACCACCGCCGCTTCACACCTTCAATCCGGACCTACCGGGCATTACCTGGGTAGATCTCGTATTTCCCTTTTTCCTTTTTAGCATGGGAGTAGCTATTCCGCTGGCATTACAAAAATGGGAAGGAAAAC
This sequence comes from Chitinophagaceae bacterium, assembly GCA_041740575.1. GTDB lineage: Bacteria > Bacteroidota > Bacteroidia > Chitinophagales > Chitinophagaceae > Phnomibacter. The sequence continues at coordinate 39,853 of JBGSLS010000037.1, forward strand.
CTAATGCAACGCCCCATGTATGGTGGATTGCGGCAAGAAGATATATTACACTTACCTGGTTTGCATTATTCATTTATCATATGCGTGCATGGGTTATTTCAGAAAACCCGGAAGCCATGCATCACCTGCTAAGCATTGCAGGTTTTGTTATTTTATTTTTTGCACTTTACCATCCGCTTACTTCCAATAAATCCAAACTATTTGCTGCTTTACGAATAGGCGCCTATGCCATCAGTGCAGTGTTGTTATTTTTTCTGCCTTTTAATAAAGGAGAAGGGTTTTTATTGGGTAAGAGCGATATCATAATCATTGTTTTAGCCAATATGGCCTTTTTTGGCACCCTCATTTGGTGGCATACACGCCATATGCCCTGGCTAAGGGCAGCCATACTTCCATTTATTATGGCTATTTTTCTTTCGGGTAAAATAGCAGGAAGCTGGCAGGAAATCTTTTTGAATACATCACCTTTTCCATGGATGTATAAATTTTATTATTTAAAATATCTTTTTATTATAATTCCCGGAACCTTTGCAGGAGAATACATGCAGCAATACACGAACGAAAATCTTTCTGCCAAAACACATAGGATTACCGGTATGCTTTTGTTTTTGGCCATAGTAGTAAATATTTACCTGCTATATAGCCGCATGCTCATAATAAATGTATGGATTACCATTTCCATCATTATAGCTGTATCTGTTCTTTTAAAAAATTCCCGGAACACCCTTTGTTTCCATTTGTTCAGCTTAGGCAGCTATCTGTTATTGCTGGGTTTATTTTTTGAAGCTTTCGAAGGCGGAATAAAAAAAGATAGTTCTACCTATAGTTATTATTTTGTTACAGCAGGGCTGGCAAGCTATATGCTGGTATTTTTTTATAGCTGGCAACCAACAAGTATCGGCACTGCTTTAAACAGCTATCTCGCAACCAATGGTAAAAATCCCATGGTAGCTTATGTAGCAGGCAGCCTGCTACTTACGCCGCTGCTAAAGCTTACGGGCACACAATCCTGGCTCGACATGTTAAACAACAATGCTTATACCGGATTTCTAAAGGGCGTTATTTATACCGGCATTATTTCATTAATTACGTTCGGATTTACCCGACAAAAATGGTTTTGGAAAACATGATAAATGCTACAAAAGAAAATCCGGTAAAGTGGATACCATCCACATGGTTTGCAATGGGACTGCCCAACCTTGTTTTGGGTGGCACCGTTGTTTCGCTTATTTACAAAAGCATGGGTTTCACAGATACCCAAATTGCATTTTGGACAGGCATCATCATTCTTCCATGGAGTTTCAAACCTATTTGGGGCCCGTTTATGGAACTTTATAAAACCAAGAAATTTTATATTTATACATCTCAAATTATTTGCGGTCTTTTATTTGCAATGGCCGTGCTTTCATTATACGCGCCGTCCTTTTTCCAAATTTCGATCATTTTATTTCTGCTAACAGCCTTTTTTGGTGCTACACAGGATATTGCTGCTGACGGGCTTTACCTCAAAGAATTGTCGCCTACCCTGCAGGCAAAATATGTAGGTTGGCAAGGCACATTTTACAATTTTGCAAAACTATTTTCCAATGGCGGAATGGTGTTTTTAGCAGGTGTACTTATTCCCATTACGGGTAACACCAATGCATGGGCCGTTGTACTTGCGGTTTATGCCGTGGTTATGCTGCTGTTGGGGCTTTACAATCGAAAAGCGCTGCCTTCCAATGAAATGGAAAAAACAGGTGGGAGTACAGAAGAAGTATGGATTACCTTAAAAGATGTTATCGTTAGTTTCTTTCAGAAAAAATATATAGGATGGGGCATACTGTTTATTATGCTTTACCGATTTGCCGAAGGACAAGCCATTAAAATAATGCCCTTATTTATGAAAGCCACAAGGGAAACAGGTGGGTTAGGTCTTCAGGAATCAACGTTGGGTCTGCTCACCGGCATATATGGCACCATTGCATTTGTGCTGGGTTCGCTTGCTGCAGGATACTTTGTAGCCAACAAAGGTTTGAACCGAAAAACCCTGCTCATGCTTTGCGCTTTTTTCAACCTGCCTTTTGCAGCCTACGCCTACCTTGCCTTTACACAAACAACTAACATTGTAGTAATTGGTGCAGCCATTACAGTGGAGCATTTTGGATATGGCTTTGGTTTTATTGGTATTATACTTTTTATAATGCAACAAATTGCGCCGGGTAAATATCAAATGGCGCATTATGCATTTGGCAGTGCACTTACTTATCTTGGCTACACTATTGCTTCGATGATAAGTGGTATCATAAGCGACTACTTTGGTTATAAGGATTTTTTCTTATGGGTATTGATTGCCACCATACCTGCTTTCATCATCACCTGGCTGGTTCCTTTAAAAAAAATGGAAGAAAATAAATGAGTATGAAAACGAATATTTTACCCATCACCGGTACTTTCCTGGATGAAATAAGCCATGATATTCCCCACCAAAACTGGGGCAGGAAGGAATGGGAAAAAGATTTTGCATATATGGCTTCCATGGGGATTGATACGGTTATACTCATTCGCAGCGGGTACCGGAGATTTATTACATACCCTTCTAAATATTTATTAAGTAAAGGATGTTACCAACCACCGGTGGACCTGGTAGAAATGTACTTACAACTGGCAGAAAAATATGGTATGCAATTCTACTTTGGCCTTTATGATAGTGGAAAATACTGGGATACGGGTAATATGCAAAAGGAAACAGATGTGAACCGTTTTGTGATAGATGAAGTATGGCAACAATATGGGCATTACCCGGCTTTTAAAGGCTGGTATATGAGTATGGAGATAAGCCGGAAAACAAAGGGTGCTATTGAAGCATTTGATGCTTTAGGAAGGCAGAGTAAAAGTGTAAGTAATAATTTGCCCACTTTGATATCGCCATGGATAGATGGTAAAAAGGCAGTGATGGCTGCAAGCGGGCAACTTGCAAAGGAAGATGCAGTAAGCCTTGCGGAACACGAACAGGAATGGAACGAAATTTTTGACGGCATACAACATGCCGTTGATGCGGTAGCCTTTCAGGACGGGCATATTGAATTTCATGAATTGGAAGACTTTTTCAGGGTAAACAAAAAGCTGGCGGACAAATACGGATTACAATGCTGGACGAATGCTGAAAGTTTTGACCGCGACATGCCGATAAAATTTTTACCCATTAAATGGGAAAAGCTTAAGCTGAAACTGGAAGCTGCAAAAAGGGAGAACTATGACAAGGCCATTACATTTGAATTCAGCCACTTTATGAGCCCGCAAAGTATGTACCCATCTGCTGGTAATTTATACAACCGATATAACGAAGCAATTAAATAATAATAAAAGGATGAAATCATTTACATCATTATATAAAAACGAATTACTGGAAAACGTAATGCCATTTTGGCTTAATCATTCAAAAGACCAGGTAGATGGTGGATACTTTACCTGCCTTGACAGATTTGGAAATGTATTTGATACCGACAAGTTTATGTGGCTGCAAGGCCGCGAAGTATGGTGCTTCAGCATGCTGCATGATAAGATAAACCCAAAACAGGAATGGTTGGACATGGCATTGCATGGCGCAAATTTTATGCAAAAACATGGCCGCGATGCTGAAGGTAACTGGTATTTTTCGCTTACAGCTGCCGGAAAGCCAATCGTTCAACCCTATAATATTTTTAGTGATTGCTTTGCTGCCATGGCTTTTGGCGCCTTGTATAAAATAACAGGTGAACAAGCACATTGTGATATTGCTGTAGATACCTTTAATAATATTATTAAGCGGCAGGATAATTCAAAGGGCATTTATAACAAAGCCTTTCCCGGCACAAGGCCGTTACGCAATTTTGCCTTGCCCATGATACTGTGCAACCTTTCACTTGAATTGGAACATATACTGGGAAGTGAAAAAGTAAATGAGTTTGCCCCACAGGTAATTCATGATGTAATGGAAGTTTTTTATCATGATGAAACTGGTCTTATTCTTGAAAACATTGCGCCGGATGGAAGTTTTGTGGATTGTTTTGAAGGACGCTTGCTCAATCCTGGACATGCCATTGAATCCATGTGGTTTATGATAGACCTTGCCACTCGTTTTAATGATCATTCATTAAAACAAAAAGCAGTTGAAATTATGCTGCGGACACTGAAATATGGATGGGACAAAGAATATGGTGGCATATTCTATTTTATGGATATTAAAGGCCACCCTACCCAACAATTGGAATGGGATCAAAAATTATGGTGGGTACATATGGAAACGCTGGTAGCACTGGCAAAAGGTTATGCAGCTACCGGCGACAACCGTTGTGCAGATTGGTTCAGGAAGGTGCACAATTACACCTGGAATCATTTTAAGGATAGTGAATATCCCGAATGGTTTGGATACCTGAATCGTCGTGGAGAAGTATTGCTGCCTTTGAAAGGGGGTAAATGGAAAGGATGCTTCCATGTACCAAGGGCGCTTTACCAGGTAAGCCATACACTTGATGCCATTAATGCAGGCACAGTTTCATCTTCACAGGCAACTATTGCTGAATAGCGTTCAAACTGCCACACAGGTATTATGACAAACAAACATTATATATTCTTTGCATTTATTTTAATAACGCTGGCATGCGGTTCTTCCAAAACAAAAGAAACCGAAAAGCTTTCACCTATAAAAACCGCATGGCTTACCAATGTAGGCAGCGAGATTTTAACAAGCCGTGAAAAAATTAAGGAAGCGGTTCAAATAGCCAAGGCATCCGGGCTAACACATATTTGCGCTGTTACCTGGAACAAAGGCTATACGCAATACAAAAGTGAAACCCTCAACAAGTATTTTGGTGTATCTATTGATCCGGTATATGGAAATCGGGATCCTTTGCAGGAATTGATTGAAGAAGCGCATAAAGAAAATATTAAAGTAATCGCGTGGTTTGAATTTGGTTTTAGCAGTAATTATGGTAAAGGTGGGGCACATATCTTAGAAAAATATCCGCATTGGGCTGCCCGGGACCGCGAAGGAAATGTATTGGTTGAAAACGGCTTTACCTGGATGAATTCTTTTTTACCCGACACGCAAGAATTTATTACCCAATTGGTGCTAGAAGTAGTTCGCAACTACGATGTAGATGGCGTACAGGGCGATGACCGTTTACCAGCTGCGCCCGTGCGTGGCGGATACGATGAATATACCATAACCCAATACAAAGCGGTGCATAATGGAAAGGCGCCGCCACAGGATTATATGGATAGCGCATGGATAGATTGGCGCGCTAAACGCCTGAATGAATATGGTAAACATTTATACCAACAAATAAAAGCCATCAAACCGAAGGTAATGGTTGCGCATGCCCCGAGCATTTTCCCCTGGAGCAAGGAACATTACCTGCAGGATTGGCCTACATGGCTTGCAGAAGGCTATACCGATGTGGTAATGCCGCAGGTGTACCGTTATAACTATGAAGCCTATACTAAAACACTGGATGAACTGGTAAAGCAGGTAGGTCCGCAACAATTGTACAAGGTTTTTCCAGGCATGCTTACCTCACTTGCAGATGGTTATCTGATTCGTGAAGGTTTACTCGATAGTTGTATTCAATACAACCGCAGTAAAGGAATAAAAGGTGAAGCTTTTTTTTATTTTGAAGGCTTACGCAGCAGTCCGGAATTTTACAGGACGAAGTACACAAAATATTAATGCTATAAATATCCGTCGCAAAAAAATAAATAACAGGACTGTATTACAATACATAGGTAATTCCTGTTTTATCCAACTAAACATTATTTGGTTTTTAATGACGATTCACGAATAATAAGTTTTGTCCGCACAATCGAAGTACTTGAAGGATTATTTCCCGACTCACCTTTTAGATGATCTATTAGGTTACGGGCAACAATTTCCCCCATATCCACACCCGGATAATCGATCGTGGTCAGTTTGGGTTCAACTAATTTACTGATGGCATCATTGTTGAACCCTACAATGGCAATGTCTTCGGGAATGCGAATGCCATGTTCTTTCAGATAAAGCATTATAAATGCTGCATTATAGTCACTGGTTACCACAAGGCCATCCGGAAGCGGTTTCATTTTCAAAATTTTTGCGGCAGCATCAAGAGCCGATTGCTCAGAAACATCTCCGACCAATAATAATGCGTCATCCGCTTCAAGTTTATTATCCTTATGCGCTTGTATATAACCCTTATAACGCTGTGCATATACATTTCGCTCAAGGCTTGCAGTTACCATGGCTAATCTTTTACAACCCTGTTCTATAAGGTGTTGCGTAAGCTGATAACCGCATTTATAATTGTCAATAATTACTTTTACCGTATCACTGTATTCATCTACCCTATCGAAGAAAAATACAGGTATTCCTTTAGATAAAAAGGGTTTAAAATGATTAAGATCTTTTGTATCAACAGCCAAGGAAACGATAAGTCCATCCACCCGTTTATGAAACATATTGAGCACATTGGCCTTCTCCTTTTCAAACTGCTCCGAAGATGTGGCAATAATAAGATCGTACCCCCCGATTGTTGCCGATTTTTCAATACCCGATAGCACGGCTGCAATGAAGTTTGAATTTAATTTGGGTACAATGACGCCTATGGTATTTGTTTTCTTCATGCGCAGGTTACTGGCAAAACTATTATGCCGGTAACCCAGTTCCTGCGAAAGGTCAAAAACCCGCTTCTTTGTTTTCTTTCTTACAACCGGGTCATCATTCAGTGCACGACTCACCGTAGCCGTGGAAAGATTTAACTGCTTCGCTATATCATGAATAGTTACCTCTTTTGGGGAAGACATAGAGTGCTAATAAAATTGGGGTAGTTATGCTAATACTACATGTGTATATAATTACACAAGGAGCATAATTTTAGGCAAACTTAGCCTATTTTATAGGTAAAAAGGTAGGTTTAACCATAGGAAAAATTTAATTCTTAAAGTTAAAAGTTGGATCTCTCTTGAAGGTTTCGCAGGAAGTACCGAATTTTACCGCCATTCATTCAAGGAATAATAACAAATTGAAAGGTTTACTACTCATTGGTTTTATACTGGTTTACGGCATTGCTGCACCTGCTCAGCTTATCTATTATAAAAATCAAATTGTGTCGCCGTACACTATTGCGAACGAAGCGGCTACCAAAAGAAAATTACTGGTATGGCAGCAGGCAAACGACCTGAATACATTACCCATCGGGAGAGATGATGAAACATCCTACCCTATTGATGTGGCTTTATGGAATGTATCGCAGTTTAGAGTGCGTACACCACAAAGCGATAGTGGCGTAGCAAGGCTCATAAAAAATTATGAAGCATTACGCGAAAGTACCCAACGCGCGCTGCTCGAAGTAGTGTATGGGCTTTACCCTGGTCAGTTTTTGCCTGCTATGCGGGCTATTGCTGCTTATGGTGGCCACCCGCGCAATTTTGCCATGGCTGCACTCCATTTATATAAAGCCGAGCCTACCGAAGAAACCCGCCAATGGATACGTAGTAGAATAAATGGCGTAAGTGGCAACGAAGGACAAAACATAATGCTGCAGGTTTTACGAAACTATACTAATGGCGACAAGCCGGCCCCGTTACCTTCGCTTGACAGTTTATTTGCAAGGCAACAGGTACATAAATTTAAGGTCGTGTACTCTTTTCAGCGGGCCAACCGCGATTACCCGGGCCTTGCCGTAGTACAAAATACAGATGGCAGTTTTGCACGCGATAGTCTTGGACAATTACGCACGTTTGTACAACTGGCACGCTCTGCAAGTAACCTTCCTTATTTTCTTACCAATGGCAGTACACCACAGGGCTTATACACCATAACCGGTACCGCTGTATCCAAAAATGTTTTTATTGGCCCTACCCCCAATTTGCAAACCGCCATGATGCATGAAGTAAACCCACCCACTTTCACCCATTATTTTCCCATTGTTTTTAATGCACCACCCGAACGCATTTACCGGAGCTATTTCCCCGATAACTGGCAAAACTGGAGCGGCTTAATGGAAGCCTATGATGCGGGTCGCATTGGCCGAAGTGAAATTATCGCACATGGCAGCACGATTGACCCCGAATGGTTTAAGAATGAAACCTACTATCCTTTATCCCCTACCCTCGGCTGCCTGAGCGGGCTGGAGCTGTGGAATAAACAAACCGGCCGTATTGACCGCAGCGATCAGCTTGACCTGGTAAATTGTTTTATTGAAACAAAGGGTACGAAAGGCTATTTAATCGTAATAAACCTCGATGATAAGAAGATGCCTGTTAGTCAGGAGGAAGTGGAGGCGTTGGTGACGAAGTTTGAAATGGGGGTTTATTAGGGAAAGAGTTGACGGGTTAATAGGTTGACGTGTTGGGAAGTGGACAGGTTAGTAGTTATAAAAGACCCCATTCATCTTTCTTAATTCATCATTCACCTATTCGCTCCAAACAAACACTTCTGTCTTTAATCACCCCCACACCCCATTCACAACTCAATATTCACTTATTGACTCATTGACCCATTCACTTCCATCACACTGCAAAGCTCGTCCCACACCCGCAGGTTTTACTTGCATTGGGATTGGTAAACGTGAACCCGCGGCTATTAAGCCCGCCTTCAAAATGCACTTCCATACCAAACAGGTACATTTCGTGAGAAGGATCCATGATAAAAGAGAAGCCTTCGAGTTCGTACAACATGTCTTCAGGTGCTTTAGTATCAAAGTTGAGTATATAGGTCATACCGCTGCAACCGCCGCCTTTTACGCCTACACGCAGCCATTTGCCCGCTGCAGATGGATCGTCGCTAATTAATCGTTTGATTTCCGTGATAGCGCCATCTGTAAATTGTACTGGTAAGTCTAAAGTGGTTTCCATAATTATTTCCTCGGATGCAAAAATAGCCAATACCAAAATCATGCCCAAAAGCAAACTGAATTCTTGTGAAACTATTGCGGTAATAGGAAATAAGGGGAGTAAGGTTTAGTGCCTTCGGCGTTTAGTAAGGTTTAGTGCCTTCGGCGTTCAGCATGGTTTGGCGCCTGCCGCGTTTAGCGCCCCAGGCTTGTGGCAATTTGCGCCTGTAGAATTCCAAAACCACACTAAACCATACTAAACCACTCTAAACCATACTAAACCAAACTGAACAACACTAAACCCTCCTTACCTTCGCCCCCATGATCATCACTACCAACGAACTTGTACTCAGCATCATCATTGCGGTGCTCGTAGGCTCTTTTGCAGCCTACCTATTTTGGGCCAAAAACAAATTTGAACAACTCGAAGCCAAAAACGAAAAATTGGGCGCTACCGAAAATAATGGTTTGCAACTCGCTGCCTATGAAAGGCTTACCCTGCTTACCGAAAGGCTGCGACTGAACAACCTTGCCACCCGGCTTACCCAAAGCGGGTGGAGTGCCCGCGACTTGCAACAAGCCCTGCTTGCCAGCCTGCGCGAAGAATTTGACCACAACATTACCCAACAGCTTTATGTGAAAAAGGAAATTTGGGAAGCCGTTACCAAAATGAAGGATCAAAATACCTTTATTGTAAATCAATTGGCCACTTCGATGCCTGCTGATGCAACCGCACTCGACCTGAGCAAACAAATTGTACAGTTTGCCCTCGATAACCCAAATGCCACCATGAACCAATTGGTGCTCGAAGCATTAAGATACGAAGCGCAGCAACTCATCTAACTTATTACTTTTACAACGAAAGCCATTGCTATGTCAGATAAGAACAAATGCTTTACCGATTCGGGTATTGAAATAAAAAAACTATACGACGAAGACGCACTTGCAACGTGGAACAAAAACGAACAACTGAGCCTTCCCGGTGAATTTCCCTACACCCGGGGTGTGCAGCCCGATATGTACCGGGGCAAACTGTGGACCATGCGCCAATACGCCGGATTCAGCACCGCCGAAGAAAGCAATAAACGCTATCATTACCTGCTAAGCCAGGGGGTAAGTGGATTAAGTGTTGCTTTTGATTTACCCACACAAATTGGCTACGACAGCGATCATGCACTTTCCGAAGGGGAAGTAGGAAAAGTGGGGGTTGCCATCGATAGTATTGAAGATATTGAAATACTTTTTAAAGGCATAAAACTTGAAGATGTAAGCACATCCATGACCATCAATGCAACCGGGTTTATCCTGCTTGCTTTTTATGTGGTATTGGCTAAACAACAAGGCGCCGATCTTAAAAAAATTACCGGTACCATACAAAATGATATTTTAAAAGAATACGCGGCACGCGGCACTTACATATATCCGCCCAAACCAAGCATGCGTATCATCACCGATATTTTTGAGTGGTGCAGCCGCGAACTACCCAAATGGAATACCATAAGCATCAGCGGTTACCACATTCGCGAAGCAGGCAGTACCGCGGTGCAGGAAATTGCATTTACCCTCAGCAACGGAAAGGCTTATGTGCAAGCCGCACTCGCAAAAGGTCTCGACATCAATGTATTTGGCAAGCGGCTTTCTTTCTTCTTTAACGCACACAATAATTTGTTTGAAGAAGTAGCCAAGTTTCGTGCCGCACGCCGCATGTGGGCAAAAATGATGAAGGACCTTGGCGCTACTGATCCCAAAGCAATGATGCTGCGTTTTCATACCCAAACCGGCGGCAGTACGCTTACCGCGCAACAGCCGCTCAATAATATTGCAAGGGTAACATTGCAAACGCTTTCCGCTGTACTCGGTGGTACGCAAAGCCTGCATACCAACGGCTACGATGAAGCCCTGAGCCTGCCCACCGAAGAAGCAGCACGTATTGCCTTGCGTACACAACAAATTGTAGGGTTTGAAAGCGGCGCGGTTGATACCGTTGATCCACTCGCGGGAAGTTATTTTGTAGAAACCCTTACCAGCGAAGTGGAAGCCAAAGCCTGGGAACTTATAGGTCGTATTGATGCCATGGGTGGAAGCGTATCTGCTATTGAAGAAGGATTTATCCAGGATGAAATTGCACGCAGCGCTTATGAATACCAACGGCAAATTGAAAGCGAAGAAAAAATAATCGTTGGTGTAAATAAATTCACGATTGATAAGGAAGCCAAGATTCCACCTTTTAAAATTGATGACAGCATCCGCGATGTACAATCGGCAAAACTTGCTACGTTGCGTGCCAACCGAAATAACGATTCAGTTATAGCTTGTTTGGCAAAAATAGATGCTGCTGCAAAAGATGCTACCAACCTGATGCCATTGGTAATTGAAGCCGTTGAAAACAAGTGTACACTTGGCGAAATTTCAGATGTATTGAGAAAAGTTTATGGTGAGTATAAATAAAACACATGTAGATGATAATCTATTTTTTTATAAACGAATAAAGCTAAAAGCATTCCAATGAAGCTAAGATTACCGCTTTTTATCATTGTAGCTTCTTTAACCATAAGCTCTTTTGCCCAAAACCTGTTAACCAATGGCAGTTTCGAAAGCGATTTTACTAATTGGCAAAACCTAGTCGGTGGTGTTGGTACATCCGCAAGTTTTATAATTGAAACGGCACAGGTACAGGATGGAGCCAAAGCCATGCGTACACAGGTAAATACCCTAGGCCCCAATCCATGGTCTATACAAAGCATTCATAGCGGTTGGCCATCAGAAACGGGCAAATTATTTACACTTAGTTTTTATGCCAAAGCATCTTCAAACGGACTTACGCTTAGAGCGGTACAGCAATTATCCACCTATTCTCAGAGAGAATTCAACCTTAGTACTACTTATCAAAAATATGAATGGACCATCACCGCACAAGAAGCCAATCTTCAACTAAAATTTTTTTTTATAACTATAGGAACTTTTTATATTGATAATGTAAGTATAGTTTCGGCTGAAAATCCTCCAGCATATATACCACCCGGCCCACCCATTGCAACGGGTAAGTCAAAGTTTTTAAGCGGTGTGTACAGCGTACCGCAAAAAGTAAATTTCAACAAATATTTTAACCAGGTAACACCAGAAAATGATGGCAAATGGGGCGCGGTGGAAGCTACGCGGGATGTAATGAATTGGGCAGGTATGGATTCGGCTTATATGCTCGCAAAAGACAATGGATTACCTTTTAAAATGCATACCATGATTTGGGGCAATCAGCAGCCCGCTTGGATAGAAAATTTGCCCCCCGGCGAACAACTCGAAGAAATAAAGGAATGGTTTGCAGCCGTGGCCGCGCGCTACCCTGCCATAGATCAGGTGGAAGTGGTAAACGAACCGATCAATGACCCACCCAATTCACCGGGAAGTGGTGGCGGTAATTACATTAATGCATTGGGTGGTACGGGATTTACCGGCTACGATTGGATTATTAATTCGTTTAAACTGGCAAGGGAATATTTTCCCGGAAGTACAAAGCTGATGTTGAATGAATATAATATTGTGAATAGTGCGCCGAGAACGGCACAGTATATGACCATTATAAATTTATTGAAAGCAGAAAACCTGATTGATGCAGTGGGTTTACAGGCGCATGCTTTTTCTACAACAGCAGCTTCAGCCATTATTACTGCCAACCTGAATACGCTGGCTACTTCGGGCCTGCCATTATTTGCCACCGAACTGGATATTGATGGGCTGGACAACCAGGTTCAGTTAAGTGCTTATCAACGCATTTTCCCCTTATTCTGGGAGCATCCTGCCATAAAGGGCGTTACGCTTTGGGGATACCGGCCGGGCCATTGGCGCACCGCACAGGGCGCCTATATTGTGTTGGAAAACGGTGTTGAGCGTCCAGTCATGGAATGGCTGAAAACTTATGTGGCCGCCACTTCGCTACCAACTTTTTCATGGATGGGGAATGTGAGTTCCGATTGGGGAAACCCTGGGAACTGGTCTTCCAATATGGTGCCCAATCAAATTTCCGATGTGATTATTCCTGCGGGCCGGCCACGTTATCCTACCATAAATTTTAGTACAACCATTAACAGCTTATCTATGCTACCGGGTACAAGTGTAAATGCTGCACCGGGTGTTGTATTGTCGATTATAAACTATTGAGTAAGAAATGTAGGACAACTATTGAGCCCTAGTAAATACTCATCCGTTCATCATTTATAAAAACCACTTAACCAAGTAGTATGCATTGCATAGTAGTGGGCGGCGTACATTTGTACTATCAATTCACACACAAAAACACACACTATGAAAACGATCATCACTGCCTTAGTGGCAACGGCACTCAGTTTTAACGCATCGGCAAGCCACCTTCACACAGCCGCATGCCCCGCAAATTGTCCTGAAATGGTAACAGCCGGTAAAACGGTTTCGAAAAGCTACGAACAAAAAGTAGCCGAAATGAAACTAGCGGCTGAAGACAAGGTAAGTATGTTGCATTATCGCCAAACCATGCAAAACACACTCAGTGAAGTAGAAAAGCAGAAACACCAAAATGCGATTGAAAACCTGGAAGCCGAAAAAGCTTTCAACAAAATGATGGCGCATACACTAGAAACCATTGAGCATCAAAAACTCAATGATCAGTTGGAAGACGTTGGAGCCGGATACCGTTTCGAACAAATGATGGTGCAAACACTTTCTAAAGTTGCCGGCCGCTCATAAAAAGCTCATCGCCGGAAGGTAAATGGAGGGAATCCAAGGGTAGCTGTTGCTGCCCTTTTTGTTTGCCTGAAAAAATCATACACTGTTCTCCAAATTTATCTGCCTAAATCTGCGGGCGTATTAAGAATCAACGCCAGCTAATAACGCCGATGACCGCAGATTTTCATCCTTTAATCCAATACCATCAATGCTTTGGTCGCGAAAGTTCCCAATCACCACTAAAACATACCAAACCAGCTAAACCATCCTAAACCAAACAACTCCAAAACTTCCTAAACCAACCTAAACAACACTAAACCAAACTAACTATCTTGGAGCCCAAAACATTCGAATATGCAAAAATCTCTTCTGCTAACGATTGCCATTTTATGTGGAATAGCAAGTACATCCCTACAGGCACAAGCCCCCGCTTTTATTAAAAACAATCTTGAAAACTACATACGCACCGGGCTGAAAGACTGGGATATACCCGGACTTGCCATTGTGGTTGTTAAAAACGGGCAAATCGTTATGCAAAAAGGCTTTGGGGTAAAAGATATCACCCTACCCGACCTGGTAGATGAAAACACACTTTTTTATATAGCAAGTAATTCCAAACTGTTTACCGGTACCGCACTCGCACATTTGCAGTATAACCGCAAGCTCAACCTGAACGATAAAATTACAAAGTACTATCCCGATTACCGTTTATACGACAGCCTTACTACTGTGCAGGTTTCCATACGCGATATGCTTACACACCGCATTGGTACCAAAACCTTCCAGGGCGATTTTACTTTTTGGAATACCAACCTTACAAGGCAGGAAATTATGCAACGCATGCGGCTACTAAAACCCGTTGGCATTTTCCGGCAGGATTACGGTTATTGTAATAGTTGTTTTCTTACTGCGGGCGAAATAATCCCCAAAGTAACCGGTGTAAGCTGGGAACAATATGTTACCGACAGCATTGTAAAACCACTGGGCATGTCGCAAACCCATGTAGCAAGCAATGGCCTGCGTGCAAGGGTAAAAAACATGGCCGTGCCCTATACCACATCGTTTACCGGCAAACTAAACCGTGTACCCGATGATAGCTGGGACAACCTTGGCCCCGCCGCAAGTATTGTAAGCAATGTAAAAGACCTTACCGCCTGGCTGATGATGCAATTGGATAGCGGTCGCTACAAGGGCAACCGCGTTTTACCGTGGCAGGTATTGCAGGCCACCCGCGATATGCAGATAAGTACCAACAGCCGCAAATCGCCCGTTTTCCCCATGCATTTCAGGGGCTATGGCCTGGGGCTGAACATTGCCGATTACAACGGGCGCCAAATTTACTGGCACACCGGCGGTGCAGCCGGCATGGTGAGCAATGTATGTTTTGTGCCCGAAGAAAAACTCGGCATCGCCATTCTTACCAACAACGATAATCAAAACTTTTTTGAAGCGCTCCGTTACCAAATATTGGATGCTTATCTTGGCGTAACTTTTACCAACCGCAGCCAATTTTTCCTGAACCAATTTGTGGCCGGTGAAAAAGAAACGATGGACAGCATTGCAGTGTGGCGCGCCCGTGCAGGTAAAAAAGATCCATCCGTAGGTTTTGATGCCTATACCGGCAACTATATACATGAACTGTATGGTAATATCACCATTCAGCGCAAAGGGACTCAACAACTAGAAATCCTGTTCGAACATCACCCCGATTTACGCGGCTACCTAAGCTATATGGGTAATAAAGATTGGCTGCTCACATTTAATAATATTGAATATGGTATTCATAAGGTGAAGTTTACGCGGGATGGGAATACGGTGAAGACTTTTGAATTGAAGGTGAATGATTTTGTGGAGTATGATGTGTATGAGTTTAGGAAGGGGTGAAAATAGCCATGAATTTTTACTCAATTATTTAGTAAAAGCGATAATTTCAAAATCGCATTTGGATATACACATTCTTAAATCTTAATAAAATTTCATTGGCTATACTTCAGATATGGTAATATAAGATATTTATAATATTTTTGAGTTAAATTTATCTAACAAGGGGATTCAACAAATTCAGCTAACCTTTAAATATTTTAAAAAATCACAGTTAACAATTTTTTCAAAAAAAATAGTAAAACTTACACTTCAAGCTAAAAAGATAATATGACAATATTTCTCTCCATAATAATTTTTTCAATGGTGCTTTTGGCTTATCGATACAAAATATTTATAAAGTTTAGAAATCGCACATTAAAAAAGGTATTTGTAATTTTTAATCGGTTCCAATACGTAATTCTTGTATACCTTTTATTTGTTTCATTTTGGTTTTGTGCTAAATATTATCGAGAAACTTGGACTCCTCAAATAGAAGGAAAAGATAACTGGAATTTAGGAAGTGGATTTTATGTTTCTTGGCTTGCTTCTCTTTCAGAAGACATACTTTTTTTTGGAATTATCGGTTTCTTAGCACTTGTCATATCAACAAAACTACCACAAGATGAGGAATTTAATACTAGAGTTGATTCCATAACAAATGGAAAAAAGGTAGGGGCAAGAGCAAAAAAATTCTTATCTCAAAAAATTAAAGAACTTTTGGTTTATAATGACAAAGCAAATGTTAAAATTATAATTAAAAGTATTGATATTGAAAAAAACATAATAGAAATTTATTCAGATTATTCAAATGTAATAACAAATATGTGTAAAGACGTGGACTTCCCGTTGACAGCAGGTGCCTATGTTTTTCCAACAACCAATAATAATGGTGACTATGGCTATGTCTCATATTTAGGAATTTATGAAGAAGGTAATCCGGCTAATGCTAAAACCTTTTATGAAGGTGATATTAAAAGAATAGACAAAGACGGTATCGATGAAGATACACCTTTTAATATTTCTGCAAATAGCGCAGCAATTTGGAAATTTTGTTATTCCATTTGGCAGACAATAAATGGAGACAGGAAAAATGAAAATGATTGGTATTTTATTTTGACGAATGGATTTACCGAAAACTTTGAATTAACATTAATTAATAGAACTAACTTTAATTTTTTCTATGACATTAAATATATAGACAGAAATTCACAAACGTTTGAAACAAAAATTTTAACTGAGAGAATAATAAAAGGTACTAATGAAGATGGAAAAGAAAATAAAGAAACCTTACTTTCCGATATTATGTTATATAGAGCAGATAAAATTGAGATATTCTTTTACATAAAAAAATAAAAAAAATGGCAAATGAAATTGAAGTGAAACAAAGTGGTGGCGGTGGTCAATCTTCAGGAACTGGACAAGGCACCGGTGATAATGGGAATAGTACTGGTACTAAAAAACCACTAACAATGATTCAAACATTGATTAAATTAGGTGGTGGTGGTGGTGGTGGTGGTGGTGGTGTAAGAAAGTTTTTGGCAATTGTATGAGTTTGGCTATACCAACATTTTACAACACAACAGCAATTAGTGCTTTCCACCATTAACACATGATGCGTATTCAGGGGTTATATGCTGGGTTAAAATATTACCGACTATAACGGCAAACAGATTTTCTGGCATATAGGAGGCGCTGCAGGCATGGTGAGCAATGTATGTTTTGTGCCTGAAGAAAAACTCGGCATCGCCATTCTTACCAATAACGATAACCAAAACTATTTTAAAGCACTACGCTACCAAATATTGGATGCCTACCTTGGTGTACCCTTTACCAACCGCAGCCAATTTTTCCTGAACCAATTTGTGGCCGGCGAAAAAGAAGTGATGGACAGCATCGCAGCATGGCGCTGCCGTGCAGGTAAAAAAGATCCATCCGTAGGTTTTGATGCCTATACCGGCAACTATACAAATGAATTGTATGGTAATATTACCATTCAACGCAAAAGAACCCAACAATTAGAAATCCTGTTCGAACATCACACTGATTTGCGTGGTTACCTAAGCTACATGGGTAATAAAGATTGGCTGCTCGAATTTAATAATATCGAATATGGTATTCTTAAGGTGAAGTTTACGGGGGATGGGAATACGGTAAAGACTTTTGAAATGAAGGTGAATGATTTTGTAGAGTATGATGTGTATGAGTTTAGGACTGGGTGATTGATTATGACCTTTCAACTTTTCATACATTTCCATAGCTAGACAAATTTTCTTATAATTAGTATTATATTTACGCAATATATATGTTTCTACCAACACGATAAATCATTTTGATAATGACAAACTACCCTCATATTTAATTATGCTGCCTTGATCGGTATATTAAAAAAAACTGCATCTTATAAATGATAAGCAGATATAAAACATAATAAAAAATAATTTAATTAAACAGAATACAACCCTAAATGTATAAGCTATGAAACTTGAAGTTATCAACTATAAACATAAAATAACTTTAGGAGGACTTCCTATTGATGCTGATTTAGCTATAGTTTCAATTGATAGCAAAGTTAATTTAGGACAATTAAATGAGTCAGCTCTTCTTCAGTACGGTTACACTGCAGAAGATCTACCAAATAAGGAAATAATAGAAAGAAACGGATTTGGAGCAATACCCAATACAAAAGGAAAGGCCATAATATTTATCTCAACAATAGATAAATTTAAGAATAGAAAGGAGACTCTTGAAGAAAATCTTTATAATGCTTTATCGGAATATAGGAGTTGGTTTAAAAGTAAAATAGTTTGGCTGCAATTAATGGATACGGATAGTGGCGGTCTAAAAGTTCAAGAAAGTTACAACGCAAGTGCAAAGGCCTATAATAAATTTCAAAAGAAATACCCCACTGATGTTTTACTAAATATTTCATTTCCAGCAACTGCAGATGGTAAATCTTTGTATGAATTAATTATAAATAATTCTACAAGTAGAATAAAAACTGTTGAAAGGTTTTTGAGAAATCTCAATTGCAAATTTTACTTGGTTGACTATCGGATACATGATGGCGGAAACCTTTCCGAAAGCTTCTTTAAAGAAAATAGTTGGCGAAGGGAATACTATAATGAAGAATATGATAATATATTTTATGAGATCAAAAAAGGTGACATTTTTATTTTGAAAACAATTATCAACTCGTCCGATGGAGAAAATAAATACATGCGGATAATAGGATTAGGAATTGTTACAAATGAGGAGAATTATGGTCCGGAAGTGAGTGTAGATTGGAGAGTTAAAAACTTAAAAATAAATATACCAGAATTTAAGGACGATCATGAAACTATAGCTAAAATTAACTTGGATGGGGTAACACAGATCTTTTTATATGTAAATCCAATACATTGGGAAAAGTTAACCCCACTTCCTATCCCACCAGTTGTGATTGCAAGTAGAATCGCGAGCTTGTTCAGTGATGCAGACATAGGGGTTGATTATTTAAATATTTCAAAAGATGTTACTGCATTTGCCAGAGTGGTTGCAGCGAAAAGCTTCGAACCACCTTTAGCCATTGCATTATTTGGCAAATGGGGTTCTGGCAAAAGCTTTTTCATGCGAAAACTTAAAGAGCAAGTCGAAATTTTATCGGAGAAAAATGCTAATAATATGTATTGCGAAGGAGTGGTACATATTCATTTTAATGCCTGGTCATATTTAGATGCAAACCTTTGGGCCAGCTTTGTCAGCAAGATATTTGAAGGTTTGAATGAATATATTACTGAAAATAGTTTATCTGATATAGCAAAAAACGAAATAGAAGCGGAGCTGAACTCGTCCCTTAACATAGCCAAAGAAGAGATGCAAATTTTGGAAAACAGGAAAAATGTTATTCAAAATCAAATTAAACTGCTAGAAGAAAAAAGAGAAATATTAGAAAAAGAACTTAAGAAAAAAACCGAAGAGTTGCAAAAAAAAACAGCCTGGGATATTATAAATGAAACTGATAAAGAGTTTAAAGCAAAAGAAAAAATAATTGAGTCATTGGAAAAAAATTCTACTTATGTAAAAACAGAGGAAGAACTTAGAAAGATTATTCCCGAGAAATATTGGAATGAACCGGAAGAAGCATACAGGCAAATTTCTTCCAAATACACATTTCTCAAAGAGTTTTTTAGACGAGGCAGTGCATGGAAAAACCTTAGGTGGACTTTTTTTATTCTATTTATTATCCTTTTTATCCCAATTTTATTAGAACTAAGTTTTATACAAATAAGTAAAATTAACTTTACCATTCCACAGGTAGGTCTATCTTTCTTGGTTATGTTAAGTACTGTATGGAAAAGAGCTGAAATAATATATAAAAAGCTACAACCTGTGGTTGCCTCGTTCTGGAAAATAAAAGTTGACTATGAAAAAAAGAATAAAGAGGCCTTGGCTAAATTTTATCAAGAAGAAAAAGCCATGAAATTGGAAATTGAAACAAGTAAAGATGAGCTCAAATCAATTAAAGAACAAATACAAAAAGCAGAAACCATAAAGGTAGATATAGAATTTAAAATTAAGCACGCTATTTCAACAGAAGCCCTATATTCTTTCATAGAAAAAAGATCGAAAAGTGATGATTATCAAAAGCATCTTGGAATTATTTCAATTATCCGAAGAGACTTTGAAATACTAAATGATTTGTTTAGCGATCATCAAGATGAATTTATAACTCGTGAAAAAGGAGCCAATTTCCGGAGCAAGTTCAAAAAACCTCTTGAAAGGATTATTCTTTATATTGATGATCTCGATCGATGCCCAGAAGACAATGTTGTACAGGTACTTGAAGCCGTTAACCTATTAATGGCATTCCCTTTATTTATTGTGATAGTAGGTGTAGACCAACGTTGGGTTAAAAATGCATTGATAAAAAATTATGTTTTACAATTTACCGGTAAATTGAAAGGTAGTTTTGATATGAAAACAGGGGTCGAATTAATCGAACCTTCTGATTATTTGGAAAAGATTTTCCAAGTTCCATTTCATCTAAAAGATGCCCCTAAACAAAATGTACGGGAAATGATTAAACAATTGGCTATATCAAAACCATTAATGACAAAAACTTCCACAACAACTACTATAGGCAACATCATAAATCCTGATGCACATCAAAATAAATATGAAGAATTTAATACAGAACATGTAGAAAGCAAGATAAAGATTACAGAAAATAATATTTTATTGAAGGATGAATTTTCTAATGAACATCAAGAAAAAATTGAATTTCTTGAATTGTCATCTTTGGAGGTAGAATTGTTGCAGGATATGGGAGATATTGTAGGTCCAAATCCAAGGGCATTGAAGCGATTTGTGAATATTTATAAAATTATAAAGGCACATGAAGATTATAGTGTCGGTGAAGATTCTGATAGAGATGACCTGTTTGCGGTACTATCTTTATTGGCTCTTGCCTCTGGTCACTATAAATCACTTATATCTGATTTTGAAACTTTTAATTTATCATCCTTTGCACCTGAAAGAAAAATGTCTGAATATTTAGACGGAGGATTGAAAGATGCTGATTATTCCAACCTAAAAGCATCATTAAAATTTAGGCTTTCTGGTAACGCTAATCTAAATGAGATTCTGGAAATAAAACAATCGACCTTCAACAACCACCAGCCTTTTATAAAACGGTTTACATTCTAAATTATTTGCCCATGGTAGTGTTAAGCCAAAACTAAAATTTGTTTCTTAACCCATCATCAAGTGTAGAAGATTTGCGTACAAGGTACGAATTAATAAGCATGAAGGAGTTGCGGGTTGCAACAACTCAATGACATTTATTCTAAGTATGCTTCAAATTTTACCTGGACATATTTAATTCCAGCAAGGTAGATAAACCTTATATCTTAGCATTCAAAACAACATATGGAACATCAAGTTGCTTATAACAGCATCAAAACCTTATTTGAGAAGCTAGAAACGGTACATAACCTAGATGCATTGAAAAGTTTCTTTAGGAAATCAAAACTTTCAGAACAAATCACTATATTTTATGATAAATATCCAACCTTTAATTTCAGGTTAACGCAGAGCGATATAAATCATCTGCGGGAAATCGGAGTAATTAATGAATCCAATTTGCTAAACCCGGATAAGTTTCCACAAGATCCGCTAGCTAAATTATTAGCTGCCGTACTTTGGAAGAACGGTGATATTAATAAAGTACAACACATCATTGATGGAATAACTGGTAGAACAGAAGATAGAACTGAATATTCAATAATATTCAAGCAATATGGTGTAAGCCTTGCAAATGATGAAGAACCGATAGTTGATCAACACGTTCTTCGGGCATTTGAACTTTATAGTTTAGAAGCCTATTCCGAAGAAGCTGTGGCAAAAATCAGGAAAAAAGAATTATATAAAACAAAAGACAAACCACTCCTGGACAATTATCGGATTTGGTTCTACCAACTAATTTCAAATGTTCCGGTTTCGGAACGTGCTGAATTTAGGAATACCATTGATAAGATTATTTTTATTCATGGGAAGGCGATAAAGATTTAAATGCCTTAGGTAAAGGGTAAAAATTACTTTATACTTTTTCATCTTCATCTTCCATTTCAGCTAAAATATCTTCCTAGTCCTCGGTTTTATCAGGATTATTTCGGTACTCTTCTAACCTGTTATCAAGCAATATTTTTTGCCATTCAGGAATATCTATTCGTGCTTCGTTCAAAAGGGTATTCCACTCATTAATTGGAAGGAAAACCCCAACCGGGTTTCCAATGTCATCATAGGTATACTGAGTATTAATTTGGCACATAGCTTATAAACTTATAAAGTAAAGTTACAAATTTTCGGGCAGGTTATTGATCAACCTAATTTAAATTTCAATGCCTGACCATTATCAAGGATAAGTATGGCGGCTTTGTAGGCCTGCATAGGGAATATCCAATAGGATGTTCCCCTTGCAATGGTGAATCGGCCCGTTTGGCCTTGTAGTACCCCAGGCCCATAGAGCTGCCAATCATCATAAATAAGTAACCGGCGTTTCTTCACAAACATCAAATGTTATGGATTGGATATGAGCGAACGATATATTCCGGCCGTTGCGGGTGGCAGGTATCCATTTGGGTGAAGAGCAAATAATCCTGATGGCTTCCGTTTCCATCCCATATCCATGGTTTGTGATCGCTTTTGCTTCAACTACATACCCTTCCCGGGAAATAATAAAATGAATTCTCACTTTGTACCTTCCGGGTGGACACTCATTTTCGATAGCAGTTTTACTCAGATTCTCAGTTAGAAATTTTTCCCAGTCACCCGATACGTTATTAAAGGTTGCCTCTTTCTCAATCACATTGCAAAATAATAACTGATAGGTCGGATCGGTGTTGGATTCACTCAAAAGGGGTGGTTGTAAAGTACTATCAGCGTGGCTTGGTTTCTGCCCAAAGGAATGGTTTAGAAAGAAAAGGCTAACAAGAATAATTATGGTGAAATGCCCACCAACTACCGCACACCTGAGTACAAATGATAATTGGGCATTCCATGTGACAAATAAAAAAAATAAAAATAAACACATGAAAAGTCTCATTGATTTCATTAAAATCGAAAGGAATGTATATGAGATTCAATGGTTGGTTTTTTCCATAGGGGGATGTACAAATCTTCTTACATACGGTTTCATACTCCTATCCTCAATAATGGAAAGTTTACAAATAAGTTAGGGGGTAAAAGATAGGGAGCTGTTGGTGATAACACACAACAGCGGCGTCTCTGGTTATAATTTTATACCGTTTGACGACATTGTTGGTGTTTCGCTGTAGCCGTCTCCCTGCAGCGGCGAAAAATCGGAAGGAATGTATAATAGATTCAATGGGTGGTTTTTTCCATATTCGGGATTTGCAATCCTGAAGCCATATCGTTGGGTTTACAATCTCTACAAAACCCGATGCCTAAAGAATATTTATCTTCACCTGCATTATGCTATTTGTGTTTAAAATTTTTATTGTCGGGGCATTGGTTGTGCTGGTCATCATGATTGCCTTCAGCATTAGCCATAAAAAGCCAATTATCTACCTGCCCGAAAATTACAAGGAACTGCTGTGGGATTATATTGCCTTTTACCGTGAGCTGGATGAAGCGGCGATGGAAGCATTTGAAAAAAGGGTAGAACATTTTTTATCGGCCCACAAAATCACCGGCATCAATGCGGAAGTGGAAGATCTCGATAGGATGCTGATTGCTGCTGCAGCCATCATACCCGTATATCGCATACCCGACTGGCAATACATCAACCTGCATGAAGTGTTGTTGTATCCAGGCAGCTTCAATGCCGATTTCGACCAGGGCGGATCGGACAGAAATATAATAGGCATGGTGGGTACGGGTGCCTTACAGCACGTGATGGTTCTAAGCAAATGGCAACTGAGGCAGGGATTTATTAACGTCCATGATACCCGCAATACGGCCATACATGAATTTGTGCATTTGATTGATAAAATGGACGGCACCATGGATGGCGTGCCAGAAATAATACTTGAACGCACCTACACCGGCCGGTGGAAGCAATTGATGGAAACAACCATTGATCAAATGAAAACCTATGGCTCAGATATAGACCTTTACGGCGCTACAAATACTGCCGAATTTTTTGCCGTTGTCTCGGAGTATTTCTTCAAGCAGCCACAGTTGTTGCAGGCTAATCACCCCGATTTATTTGAGATGTTGGAAAGAATTTACAAAACCAGGCAATGATAATTCGGAATAGCAAATTTCAAATATTGATAACAGCATCCGATAAGATAAAGCAACTGGATTTTTATGTGTTTATTTTTATTGTTTTTTAATTGCCACATAGAATGCCCGAATAATCATCGGTGCTGGGTGTACCACGGCTAGTGGGCATTTCATGTTCACAAGCACTGCCCTTCAGCGTAGTGATACAATTGTCTTCATCATATTAGTTTTTGTCCATTGTTGGTGTTTGCCGCCATTGTGGGTGTTTTCCACCAAAAGGCCCAACTGGCCAATACAACTACATGGGGCCTGCAAAGCCCCGACACCATTTGATAGATCTAATTCAGCCATTACCAAAAGGTTAAGTAACTTATTGCTATTACCTTTGAACAGCAAAGGACAATTACATTCAATCAAATTATACATAAATGAACAAGCGCATACTCGGCAAAACAGAATTTGAAATTTCAGAAATAAGTTTAGGCACCTGGCAGGTGGGCGGCAAATGGGGCAGTCCATTTAACCATGCCGATGCAGATAAAATACTTAATACCGCAGTAGATAATGGGGTTAATTTTATTGATACAGCAGATGTGTACAGCGATGGTGATAGCGAAAAAGCAGTAGGCCGGTTGGTCCGTTCAAGGCCGGAAAGAATTTATGTGGCTACCAAATGTGGGCGAAAACTTTCTCCGCATACGGATGCATCCTATACAACATCAGCGTTACGCAAATTTGTAGAAGACAGTTTACAAAATATGGGACTCGAAACCATTGATTTGATCCAGTTGCATTGTCCGCCAACTGAAACCTATGAACGCCAGGAAATATTTGAGTTATTTAACAACCTTAAACAGGAAGGTAAAATTCTAAACCTTGGGGTAAGCGTTGAAAAAATAGAAGAAGCCATGAAGGCTATGGAATATGAAAATGTTACTACGGTACAAATTATTTTCAACATGCTGCGTCAACGCCCCGCCGAACATTTTTTTGCCGAAGCAGCGCGTAAAAATGTAGGCATCATTGTACGTGTGCCGCTAGCAAGTGGGTTATTGTCAGGGAAATTTACAGCGGCAACCGTTTTTGGTAAAGATGATCATCGCACCTTCAATAGAAACGGGGAAGCTTTCGATAAGGGAGAAACTTTTTCGGGGGTAGATTATACTACCGGACTAAAAGCGGTAGATAAAATAAAGAAGTTATTCCCGGAAAATGAAAACCTGGCAACTATTGCATTAAAATGGATATTAATGTTTGAGCAGGTAAGTTGTGTAATTCCAGGCGCGTCCAATCCGGATCAGGTACTATCCAATATTGACGCGGCTGAACTGTCAGATATTACCGCTGATCAAATGGAAGGTATAAGGAAAATTTATGATCAATACATTTGGCCGGATCTTGCTAAAGAAAAATGGTAAATGAAGTTAAGTATCTCTTTTATCATGGAAATTCCCGCTGTTTAATTTATGTCCATACGTCACTGATAAATTAAAAACATGCGTTATTTTAATCTTATTGTATTTCTGTTTATTTCAGCACTTGCCAATGCACAAATAAATTTTCCTTTAGAAACCCTTGTGAATAAAGACACGGCTACTGCTGAATTCAGGACATTCATGCAGGTAACGAAAATGTAGGAATTAATGGATTGGGAACGCAAACAAAATGGCGTGGTGATAGAAAAATGGTGGATAGGAAAAGGTAATGATTATCACTTCAGGCTAATGGCTGCTAAAAACAAAAAAGGTAATTCCATGCACGTACAGCAACTTACCTTCTACAAGCCCGATAAGCAATCTCCTAAAGTAAAAAGCAATACCATTCCTGCAGCTTTACCCTTTGGTTTTAACTGGAATATGACGGAACAAGAAGTAAAAAAGATCATTGGAAATTCCAATGACGCATGGGTTCGTTATTTAAATCATGAAGTGCAGTGCACCGGGTTTACAAAAAGTGCGGATTATAAAATGAATACGTTTCATATTCGACCGGCAGTTCAATATACAGCACCGGCGGTAGTACAGGTACCTGAAACAATAGATCCAATAATGACAAATGTTATTATTGAAGCCCAAAATAAGGGCAGTCGCTTAGACCGGCGGGAAACAGTAGCGTTTCAACCGCAACAGGGCAAGATGGAATCATATAGAGAAGTTCCCTTTACGATTCCTGCAGGTGCAAAGTTCTACATGTTGTTTATAAACCTAGAGAATACCATTGGCGGGAATGTGTATATAAAAGATGAAGAAGGAAATTTTTATCCTTGTAATTTGTTGCCCGGCAATAGAGATTATCTGATGTATGCACCCAAAACTTTTTCTGAAAAATTTTCCGGTAAAAAAATGACCATTTTTGCTTCTTCCAGTCAAACAAGTGTGCATTCTAAAATGAGTATTTATTATTTTAGGGAGAAGTAATGGTTTGACCCATTAAAATTCATAAATTAATTCATCCCAAAAAAGGTTAAATCATTCAAAATCCGCCAACCCTTTATATTTACCCCAAAATAAAAACTGCATGAGGAAATCATTCATCGGGCTGGCATTTATAGCGCCTTTGTTTACAATAGCCCAAAAAGCACCTGACTATACCCCATTGGTTACCGGGGTTAACCCAAAAGTGGTAGAATGGCGCAGGCACCTTCACCAAAACCCGGAATTAGGCAACCGCGAAGTAAAAACGGCAGAATACGTAGCCAACCACCTGAAATCGTTGGGTTTGGAAGTACGCACACAAATAGGTGTTACAGGCGTAGTTGGGGTTTTGAAAGGCGGCAAGCCAGGTCCTGTGGTGGCGTTGCGTGCCGATATGGATGCGTTGCCGGTAAAAGAAAGGGTAAATGTTCCGTTTAAGTCAGAAGTAACGGCTGAATATCTTGGGCAAACTGTTCCTGTGATGCATGCCTGCGGACACGATGCGCATACGGCGATATTGATGGGTACGGCCGAAGTGCTTTCAAAAATGAAAAAAGATGTTCCAGGCACAGTCGTATTTTTATTTCAACCTGCCGAAGAAGGCCCTCCCGGCGATGAGGAAGGCGGTGCACCCCTGATGATAAAAGAAGGCGCACTTGATAATCCAAAAGTGGAAGCTGTATTTGGGCTGCATATTAATTCGCAGACACCCATTGGCCTAATTACCTACAAAAGCGGGGCCACCATGGCTAGCAGCGATTGGTTTACTATAAAAGTAAAAGGCAAACAAACACATGGATCGCAGCCCTGGGGTGGCATTGATCCCATTTATGTTTCATCTATGATCATTCAGGGGCTGCAGGGAATTGTAAGTCGCCAAAGTGAATTAACCATTGCACCGGTTGTAATTAGTGTTGGTAAAATTTCAGGTGGTGTGCGTAGCAATATTATCCCCGAAGAAGCCACAATGGATGGTACTATTCGAACACTTGATCCTGCCATGCAAAAAGAAACCCATGAACGTATTAGAAAAGTAGCTTCTACAATTGCCACGGCATATGGTGCTACTGCTGAAGTGGATATTGATACAAAAACTTTGGTTACTTATAATAATCCAACTTTAACCGAATTAATGGTTCCGGCATTGGAAAAAGCTGCAGGGAAAGAAAATGTAAAATCGAAAGAATGGACCACCGGTGCCGAAGATTTTTCATTTTTCAGTGATAAGGTTCCGGGTTTATTTTTCTTTCTCGGCGGTATGCCTGCCGGCATGAATCCGAAAGAAGCTTTCCCGCATCATACACCCGATTTTTATATTGATGATAGTAAGCTTGATGTTGGGGTGAAAGCTTTTGTGGAATTGGTATTTGGATATGCAGCGTTGCCGGTGAAACCTAAATTGTAAAATTATTATATGCCACTCAATGTATTAGGAGAAGAACTTGCCTGTTGCTGTACCGACCCCATGACAGGCTTTCACAGAGATGGTTATTGCCGCACAGGAGAAAATGATACAGGCCGGCACGTAATTTGTGCGCAGATAACAAAAGATTTCCTCGAATTTACTTTATCAATGGGTAATGACCTGATAACACCTCGTCCTGAATTTCGTTTTCCAGGGCTAAAGCCTGGCAATAAATGGTGCTTATGCGTTCTTAGATGGAAAGAAGCACTGATTGCAGGGGTGGCACCACCCGTTTACTTAGAAAGCACACATGTAAAAGCATTGGATTTTGAAACTCTTCCGCAACTGCGTCAACAGGCGATTAATATCCGGGAAGTATAACCACGCCCATTATGGCCTAATTTTACGTGAAGAAAAGAAACATTGTAAATGATATTAACCTTGAACGGGCATTGTAAAGGTTTCATTTCTTCAGGTCATCTTCCATCCTCATGCAGACCTATCGGTTGGAAGAAAATGATAAGGTTCAATACACACATTTGAGCTAAGAAGCCAAAAATCTAAGGACTATTGTACCTATCTTTATTACTTCTTTCAGCATCCGGCATCGAGACTTTAGCCGGAAAAAATGAACTACAAATTACACCTACTAGTGCTTACTTTTTTATTACCCTATAAAAATAGGAAATGGATAATTTGAAAAAATTCTTAGAATTTGAACTGATTCATTTAGGAATGTATCAAATAAGGATTTATACCATTTTGATCGTTTTGCTGATTTTTTTTACAACCAAGCTTTTATTGTGGTTGATAAAAAAAACAATGTTTCGGAAATTTAGTGAACGCAATATTGATACCGGAAATACTTATGCTGTATTTCAAATAATCAAATACATCGTATGGATTATTTCGTTTGGATTTATGCTGGAAGCTATCGGCATTAAAGTAACCCTATTAATTGCTGGTTCTGCCGCACTTTTGGTGGGTATAGGATTAGGATTACAACAAACTTTCAACGATATTATTTCCGGTTTTATTTTGCTTACAGAAAGATCGATAAGGATCAATGATATACTCGAAATTGATGGAGATATTGTAGAAATTCAGGAAATAGGATTACGAACTTCCAAAGGACTGAACAGAGATGAAATTTCAATTATTATTCCCAATTCATTAATTACTACCAACAAAGTAATTAACTGGAGCCACCAAACAAAAAAAACCCGTTTCAGAATAAATGTTGGCGTAGCTTACGGGAGCGATGTTGACCTTGTACTAAAGATATTGGAAGAAAGTGTTATGGACCACCCTGATATATTTGACAGAAATTTAGTTGAAGTGCGTTTTTTCGACTTTGGCAATTCATCACTTGATTTTCAGATTTTATTTTTCAGCGAAAATGTTTTCAGAATCGAAAAAGTAAAAAGTGATATCAGAAAAATCATCAACAAAAAATTCGTTGAACACAAAATCACCATTCCATTCCCTCAAATGGACGTGCACTTTAAACCAATCAACACGGATAGTTTGGCAAAAATAGGACGGTAAGTTCGCCAGTCCGGATAATAACAAAAATGGGTGACTGTATTTTCAATTTCCAAAGGGTGGATAAATAATTAATAGGATTCAATGTACCCTGATTTCATTTTTTTACCGAAAAAGTACAACTTGCATCCTACTGTTCTTTTGCCTGCTGCTTATTCCATAAATCCACTTTAATTCGTATTTCACAGATTTAACTTCCTTAATGGCTAAAAAAAACGCTGCACTTGGTTTCATCTTCATCACCCTGCTGGTTGATATAACCGGCTGGGGATTAATAATTCCGGTAATGCCACGATTGATTGAAGAATTGATTCAGGGAAATACCAGCGATGCAGCACGATATAGCGGTTGGATGGGCTTTGCTTATGCGGGCATGCAATTTTTGTGTGCACCTATTCTCGGTGGACTAAGTGATAAATATGGTCGCAGACCCGTTATTCTATTTTCGCTTTTTGGCTTTGGAGTAGACTATCTCGTGCTCACCTTTGCCGATACCATCACATGGCTTTTTATTGGCCGCATTATTGCAGGCATTACCGGTGCAAGCATTACTACTGCATCCGCTTACATAGCCGACATCAGCACTCCGGAGAACCGTGCACAAAACTTTGGCATGATAGGTGCCGCATTTGGCGTAGGTTTTATTCTGGGTCCCGTAATTGGTGGTATGCTGGGTCAATACGGGCCAAGGGTACCCTTTATTGTAGCATCTATGCTTTGCTTTATGAATTGGTTGTATGGATACTTCGTTTTACCCGAATCGTTACCGCCCGAAAAAAGAAGGCCTTTTAGTTTAAGAAGAGCCAACCCTATTGGTTCGTTGGCACAATTACGAAAATACCCAACCCTTCTGCCGCTGATAACCTGTATGGTTTTTATTTACATAGCGGGCCATGCCGTGCAAAGCAACTGGGCTTTTTTTGGCATTGAGCGGTTTAAGTGGAACGAAAGAATGATTGGCATCTCACTGGGTGTAGTTGGGTTATTGGTAGGTATTGTACAAGGCGGACTTGTGCGCGTAGTAAACCCACGCATTGGCAGCACGAATAGTGTTTATGCCGGGCTTTTTTTATATACCATTGGACTTGCCTTATTTGCCATGGCATCCCAAACCTGGATGATGTTTTTATTCCTGGTTCCCTATGCACTGGGCGGACTCGCAGGTCCGGCTTTACAATCCATTATGTCGGGTACTGTTTCACCCACCGAACAGGGCGAATTACAAGGTGCACTTACAAGCGTGGCAAGTGCTACATCCATTATTGGTCCACCGCTGATGACAAACACTTTTTCCTTTTTTACCAAACCCGGAACTGCGTTTTATTTCCCCGGCGCACCGTTTGCTCTGGGGGCTGTTTTTATGGGTATTAGTTTGTTACTCGCATACAGGGCGTTGCATAAAAAGCAAATATCCTGATGAATCCTGGCGAAAATATTTAAATAAAAATCAATAAATCGTTAACCCCTTTTGCAAATAAGGAAGCAATAACGGATCAGTTTTATCCAACTCGGTTACCAATATATCTACGTCTTCAATTTTGCATACCTGCAATCGTTGCGATACATTTATTTTTTCCGAAATAGCCATCGAAACCAACTGATCGGAAGCTGCAACCATGCTTTGTTTTATTTCTACAATCTCCCATTCACTATCCGTTATGCCCGCATTAAGGTCAATGCTGTTGGTGCCCAAAAAACATATATCTGCGCGAATGCCTGCAAGCTTTTTTACTACTTCGGCATCCATTGCGGTTTGGGTATTTTTATCGAGTTTATTGCCAATAAAAATCACATCGCTGCCGGGGTGATTCATTAATTCCAGTGCAATAGGAATGCTGATGGTTATAAATGTTGCATTCAGCGAAGGCGGCAACACATTCACCAACTGCCTGATGGTAGTTCCACCACTTAACAGAACCACCATTCCATCGCTTATCAAATGACAGGCTTTTTCAGCAATACTTCTTTTTTCTACTTCATGATAAACCGGTTCATTCTGCAGGCGAAAATGGAAGGAACGTGATAGGGCGCCTCCATGTACTTTCAGGAGTGCCCCTTCATCGGAAAGCTCTTGTAAATCTCTCCGAACAGTATCTTCCGATACACCTAATTGAACACATAAATCCGCGCTGATTACCTTATTATGAACATTAAGTTGTTGTAGAATAAAGGCCTGTCTTTCTCTCTTAAGCATATAGCATTTGCGTTATAATGCATGAAAGTAGGTAATATCATGAAATCACAAACCAAATAATTGCAGAAAACAGCAAATGGGGTGATGTACGATTTATTTTTTCCTGAATTATCAGGTTTTCAGGATCGGCTTATTATCTCTTAATAAACCAAACCATAAAGCAGATGCAATAATGCTTATAATGGCTGCAAGCAAAATAGCAATCTTTCCTACATCCTGCGTCTCCACATCCTTAAAGGCAAGGCAGGTTATAAAAATCGCCATGGTAAAACCAATACCCGCCAAAATGCCCGCACCCGTCATATGTTTCCAATGAATCCCCCTGGGTAATTCGGCTAGTTTCAATTTTACCATCAGCCAGCTTGCCAGTAAAATACCCACAGGCTTGCCAACAAATAGACCCACAATAATACCAATACTAAGTAATCCTGTAATTTCCGGAATCATGTCCAATTGGATTACAATAGCCGTATTAGCAAGGGCAAAAATGGGAAGGATAGCAAAGTTTACAGCATTATGCAGTTTATGTTCATAGTGCGAAACCAAATCTCTAGGAACCATAAAGGCCAGTAATACCCCTGCAATAGTTGCATGAATGCCCGAATTGAAAATGAAATACCAAAGCACTAACCCAAGTAGGAACTGGTATGTTCCAAATCGTACACCCTTTTTATTTAATAACCCAATAACAACTAATACAATTGCCGCACCCAGCAGGAAATACCAGGAAATACCTTCGCCATAAAATATGGCAATCACTACAATAGCGCCAAGGTCATCGATGATGGCAAGTGCAGTTAAAAATATTTTTAGATTGGTGGGTACCTTTTTTCCCAACATGGAAGCTACGCCCAATGAAAAAGCAATATCTGTTGCCATTGGAACTCCCCAACCTCCTTCAAACCGGGTACCAGCATTAAATAAAAGAAAAAACAAAGCCGGCACTACCATTCCACCAACCGCAGAAGCAATCGGTAAAACTGCCCGTTTTACACTCGACAATTCACCCAATGTAAGTTCGCGCTTAATTTCCATGCCTACAAGGAAAAAGAATAAAACCATAAAGCCATCATTTATCCAATGTACAAGGCTATGGGGCAAATGGAGTATTTCAAAAAAATGAATTTCGTAAGAAAAAATGGCAGCATAGGCTTCACCAAATGGCAAATTAGCAAACACCATTGATATAACAGTACAGCCAAATAAAAGAATCCCAATTGCCCGGCTATCGTGCACAAACTCATGAAGATAATTCGCAAACTGCCTGCGCAAATAGTGAATGGGCATAAATCTAAAATAAATCTTTATTCAAATAAACAGACATGTAAAATTACATGCCAAACAATTCAAACTTTGTCTTCGGACGTTTATCATCCTGCCAATTAAATCCCTTTAATTTATCTTCTTCCGCAGGTATTTGCTTCATAGGATAAGTTACACCCTTAAGGTCATTTATAAATTTTACTTTCTGCGGCTTACGACCATCAAAAAACATATCAATTGCATCCGAAGATGCACGGTTCATTCCAATAAATTTATCTAATTCATCCTGCACATAATACACCGTTTCTGCCCTGCCCTTTGCACGCACATAATCAATATTACCTTCCTTAAACCATGCATTTACGGTGTTGCCCCGCACCTGGTTAAACCTGGAAGACCCTACTTTATTTATGATAAATCCATTATAATAAGCCTGCATCCTGTCGGGCTTTTCATTTTTAGTAAACAAGTAAATGGTATCCGCAGTTATCTGGCTATCGTTACTCCATACAATCGGGTCACGAAACATTCTGAAAGCAGAATCCGTGCCAGCATAAAACAAACTGTCGCACACCATTTGCACACTATCTGCAAAAATTCGTACATGATTCCATGCTTCAAAAAAACGGTTGGATGAACTATCTTTTCCTAATAAATCGGGTGCGGTATATCCATCAGACGTGTCCTTTATAACAGGTACTATCCTGTTCTCAAGCATCGAAGTAAGTTTTCCGGAAAATAAAGTATCGGCTGTAATATAGGTAGAGTCGCCATTTTGAACCAAAATCATTAAAGGTTTTTCGGTGGCTAAAAAACTACCTTCCTTTTTATTTACATATAATTGATTACTTAAAACCGAAATATGATTGATGGTATCTACATAAACCACATTGCCCCTGAACTGGCCAAGCCCGTCCTTATCATCAAAAGCCATTTCATCAGCTATTACACTTGATGCGCTGTCTACAATGCGCGAACGTTTTGCAAAAAAAGCTTTTCCTGCTTTCAGGTCATAATAACCTTCGCGCGTGTAAATTTTTCTACCACCATTAATAATGGTGGTAGGTGCTACAAAACGCGCTATTTCGGTTTCGGCATTATATAAAAGCGAATCGGTATAAATGGTATAACCGGGGTCTTTCAGTACTACATCCTTTTTAAACATTACATCTTTTGTCATGCCATTGTACTCGCCTTCGCGGCTGGTAAGTACCGTTTTTTTATTTACCACTTTGCCGCCCTTGGTGTATATAGCAATACTTGTATTGAGGTCATAGGTAAGTTCCGATGTAGTAAGGGTACTGCCCTTGCTATCCACAAGCTTAACATTATCGCGTAGATAAGCAATACGCTCAAGACCCTGGTAACGCAGATAGCGCGCATAGGTATGCATGCTATCATTATCGTTAATGTGAATATTGCCATAGGCCTGCATAAAGCGGGATCCCACATTTATAACGGCGCTGTCGGCATAAAACAAAGTCTTATCCTGCCGCACCAGTACACTGCCGGCTAGCGATTGCAAGGTAGTTGCCGAATCTTTCTTTTCAATATTCAATCGGGCCGAACGCAGGATTTGCAAATAAGAAGTAGAATCCACAAAGGGTGCGGGTGCCGGCAACGTATCTGTTTGTGCATGTAATTGCACCATACCTGCCAATAGACCTACAATAAGAAACAGCTTTTTGTACATGTGGTGCAAAGAAATGAAACACGGCATTATATAAAGAATAATGCCGTGTTAAGATGCTGTTTAGCTAAAAAAGTCTTTTAATGCAATAATTATTTTTTTTCTCCAATACCAGCAGTCTTGTTCACATTGGCTGTCCACTCCATGCTAACCGCGCTTTTTTCAATACGCAGGTAGCTGCCAGGGCTTGTTTCCACTTCAATCGTGCCATCTTCATGCACCCGGTTTACTTTTCCATGTATGCCGGCAATGGTTACAATTTTATCGCCCTTTTGCATGTTATCAACAAATTTCTTTTGGTCCTTTGCCTTTTTAGCCTGCGGCCTGATCATAAATAGCCAAAAAACCAGGATCATCAGCCCGAGAAATACAAATTCAAAACCCCCGCTTTTTCCTCCCGGAGAAGCCATGAGTAAACTAAATGGTTGTGTCATATTGATTATTGATTGAAAAATTATCCTTTTTCTTCTTTTGCAGGGTTGCGGTTTACCTGAACCTTAAATGCCAATTCTTTTCTACTATCCGGATAAGAATTGCTTAATACAGTAATCGTTTTATAATTAGGCCCAATGCGCCCCTCACTATCAAAAACAGCTTTGATATATCCCTTTTTACCAGGCATAATTGGTTCAGCAGGCTTTTCGGGAACGGTACAACCGCAGGCTGCCTGCACATCCGTAATTATCAGTGGATCCTTACCGGTATTGGTAAAGCCAAATACCACTTCCACCTTTTGGCCTTCTTCCACAGGCTGTAAAGTTCTTAATGTATCATCCCACGAAACCGATGTGGTAAAACGTTCATTGCCTTCCAGTGCCATTTGTACCTTTTCGGTATCACTGTAAATACAACTTGTTAATCCGAACGACAGGCTAATAATAGCCAAACCAATATTATTAATAAGTTTCATAACAACTAATTTTTAGATAATGCAAAGGTAATTTTCAATAATGATTTGTAGGCCATTTAATGCCAAATGGAATCTATATAATTGGGATTAATCCTTTTTAATATTTTTTGAAAAAGCCACTTTTTTCAGTTCACCCTTTTCTTCCAGTTCCTTTTGAATATTATCTAAAATACCATTCACAAACTGCCCGCTTTGTGGTGTGCTGTATTCCTTGGCCAGGTCAATGTATTCGTTAATGGTAACTTTTATAGGAATGGTTTCAAAATATAAAAACTCTGCTACCCCCATTTGCAACAAAATGGTATCAAGTTGTGCAAGCCTTTCGGGGTCCCAGTTTCTTAATTTGGGTTTTATAATTTCGTCCAGCAGTTGGGTGCGGTCCATTACTGTATCGAGCAATTGTACCCCAAAGTCAGCCTTTTCCTTACTAATCATTTCATTGGGCTTAAAACTGCCCGGCTTTTGCAGAAAATGCAATAACAGTAAACGTAACATATCTGCATCATCGTCCCAGTTGTTGAAAATATCTTCTACATACATGGTAAAATCCTCATTGGCAAGCATAAGATCGGTAAAAATATACTCCATTATTTCCCGTTCTGCCTTTTTGTCCCGTTCCTGTGTGCTGTTGTACACCTGGTACATAGTACTGCCGGCCAAAGCCATATACAACTTTTTAATCCATTCTTCATCGGCCCTTAACTGCGGCTTAAAACGGCTAAGCCCCTGTTTGTACAAATCACTTTCCATAATACGCCATAAAACCTGGTTCCCTGCAATTTTAACCGCAACGTTCAGGTCAGCTTCACTTGGCAGGTGCTTGCCCGCTTTGTGCCGGGCATCAATTTCCGAATAACGTGCTGTTTCTACAAGATGATAAACCAGGAAAAGGAACAGGCCATTTGTATCATCAAATTGCTTTTGAAGTATTTTATTTGCCTGACCGGGTAATAATGACTGACTTGCATTATGCAGGGCATAAATGCTTTGCATAACCTTTATGCGTATATTTCTTCTACTAATCATGGGGCTGCAAAACTAAGGTGCAGGAAACAAAACCCGCTGAAAACATCTGTAACCCGCTTTGAAACCTGCATAACTTGCCATTTTGGCAAACATCCTACCCCGATTTGCAACCGATCGAAACCATTTTGTCGGAAATAGGCTGAAAAACTGTCTTTTCGGGCTTGTGGCACGCATTTGGCAGACAAAAAGCACGTTGATATACCTATCAATTTCTTAAAAATTTTAAATATTTCAATTATGGCTAAAGAGAAAAAACTAACCGTTACCCCTTTGCACGACAGGGTAATTGTAAAACCTGCACCTGCAGAAGAGAAAACCACCGGCGGTATTATAATCCCCGACACCGCTAAAGAAAAGCCCCAACGTGGCACGGTGGTAGCAGCCGGCCCCGGCAAAAAAGACGAGCCCGTAACAGTAAAAACAGGTGATGCTGTGCTTTATGGCAAATATGCCGGAACCGAAATCAGCATTGAAGGTACCGACTACCTGATTATGCGTGAAAGCGATATTCTCGCGATCGTATAATTAGCTAATTAACAAATTAGCTAATATGATAATGACTTAATAGTGTTTATCATTTGCTAATGATCGAATTATCAAATTTTTAAATTAAATCCATATGTCAAAACAAATTTTCTTCGATATCGAAGCCCGCAACAGAATGAAGAAGGGTGTAGATACGCTTGCGAATGCAGTAAAAGTTACCCTCGGACCAAAAGGCCGTAACGTGGTAATTGAAAAGAAATTTGGCGCTCCTTCAGTAACCAAGGATGGTGTAACTGTAGCCAAAGAAATTGAACTGGAAGACCCCATTGAAAACATGGGTGCCCAAATGGTGAAAGAAGTAGCAAGCAAAACCGCCGATCAGGCTGGTGATGGTACTACAACTGCTACCGTTCTTGCACAATCTATCATCAGCGAAGGCCTTAAGATGGTTGCCGCCGGTGCTAATCCTATGGATCTTAAGCGTGGCATTGATAAGGCTGTAAGCCTTGTTGTTGCAAACCTGAAAGCGCAAAGCCAAACTGTTGGTAACGATAGCAAAAAAATTCAGCAGGTTGCTACCATTAGCGCCAATAACGACGAAACCATTGGTAAGTTGATTGCTGAAGCGTTTGTAAAAGTGGGTAAAGAAGGTGTTATTACCGTTGAAGAAGCAAAAGGTACCGATACTACCGTTGACGTAGTAGAAGGTATGCAATTCGACCGCGGATACATCAGCCCCTATTTCGTTACAAACAGCGAAAAAATGGAAGCTGAACTGCAAAATCCTTACATCCTGATTTACGATAAGAAGATCAGCACCATGAAGGATATTCTTCATATCCTGGAGAAAGTTGCTCAAACCGGCCGTCCGTTAGTTATCATTGCCGAAGACCTCGAAGGTGAAGCATTGGCTACCCTGGTGGTAAACAAATTGCGTGGTACGCTGAAAGTGGCTGCTGTAAAAGCACCTGGTTTTGGCGACCGTCGTAAGGAAATGCTCCAGGATATTGCTGTACTTACCAAAGGTACCGTTGTAAGCGAAGAGCAAGGGTTTAAGTTGGAAAATGCAGACCTTACCTATCTTGGTCAGGCAGCAAGCGTTACCATCAACAAAGACAATACAACTGTGGTAGGTGGTAAAGGCGAAAAGAAAGATATCACTTCCCGCGTTAACCAGATCAAGGCACAAATTGAAAGCACAACCAGCGACTACGACCGTGAAAAGTTGCAGGAGCGTCTTGCTAAATTAGCAGGTGGTGTTGCTGTGCTGTATGTAGGTGCTGCTACCGAAATGGAAATGAAGGAAAAGAAAGACCGTGTGGACGATGCATTACATGCAACCCGTGCTGCGGTGGAAGAAGGCATTGTTCCCGGTGGTGGTGTTGCTTACATCCGCGCTATCGAAAGCCTCGATGCCAAGGTGAAAGGACAAATTGCTGATGAGCAAACCGGTATGGCAATCGTTCGCCGTGCACTCGAAGAGCCCATGCGCATCCTTACTGCCAATGCAGGTATCGACGGAAGCATTGTGGTTCAGAAAATTAAAGAAGGCAAAGGTGACTTTGGTTTCAATGCCCGCACCGAGGTTTATGAAAACCTGTTTAAGGCCGGTGTAATTGATCCTACTAAAGTTAGCCGCGTAGCGCTGGAAAATGCCGCATCTATTGCCGGTATGCTCCTTACTACCGAAGCCGTTATTGCCGACAAACCAGAACCTAAGAGTTCAGCGCCTGCAATGGGCGGTGGCCCGGGTATGGGTGGAATGGATTATTAAGTTGAGTAGGTTTAGGTTAAGGATAAGGTTAAGATTGCCTGACAGAA
The DNA here is from genome assembly GCA_041740575.1 of Chitinophagaceae bacterium. Lineage (GTDB taxonomy): Bacteria > Bacteroidota > Bacteroidia > Chitinophagales > Chitinophagaceae > Phnomibacter. The sequence goes on from JBGSLS010000037.1 coordinate 78,723, forward strand.
GTCAGCGTTCAAATCGGAAAAAAAGCCTGTCGAAACCGTAAAATAAAAAGCCCCGGATGCGAAAGTGTCCGGGGTTTTTGTATTGTTGACAACTTACAAGGCGGGTGCCCTGCCATCCCTTATTAATTTACACTTCTCAAATCTTTTCCAAAATCATCTTCTTCATTTCCACCACTTCGCTCTTGGTAAAACCATGTGCCGCAATTTTTCCTTCACCTGTGGTTTGAATCATTATGGTGGAATAGCCAACCAATGGACAATCCACATCTACAGAAGATACCCGGCTGAAAGGTATCGTTTTTTCTTGTCCGCTGAAAAGACCCGGGTGTTTTAAGGTTACGCCTAAATCATCAATCTGAAGGGTAATCGGAAACACTTTGTTGCCTTCGGAAAGGCGTGATGCAGTATAATTTTTCATAGTATTGTTGATGTTTACATTGCAAAAAAATAACAACAGAATAAAGGTATTGCTTCTTTTCCTGCAACAACCATTACCATTGCCAAAATAAAGGTGAATTAACCGATTGCGCTATGTAAACCGTTAAATGTGATATAGTGCGACAGGTATTTAACACTAAGCCCTGGCAAAACGGGAATGGGATTCATTCAGCAAAGGCCAACCCCACAAATGAGTCTGCTGTTCCCTTATACAAAACCACCTATTCTAAAAAATAAATCACTAGGCTGATACAACACATTTGTACTAATGGGTGGCTTAATTGGACTTATTCAATTTTTATTATATTTTTATACTTCTGTCTTCATAATTAATTAACGCACTACCGGATATGTTACGCCATTTTATATTTTTATCCATGCTGGCTTTTGGCACAGCATTTATTGCTTCAAAATTTACTACCCCAACCAGGGTTACAACACCTTCCGGCATTACCCAATACCTGGAAAATAAAAAACGTACTACCCTATCCTGCGGCCCCGATTGGGAAGCCATCGACCTGCTTACCGATGAAATTGATATACCCATTATACCCGGTGCAGGAAAGCACAACTGGAAAATTTCGACCACTAATGATAGTGCGCAGATATATTTTAACCAGGGCATCAATATGTACTACAGCTTTCACATTATTGAAGCAATGGCTTCTTTTAAAAAAGCAGCCAAATTCGACCCTGATTGTGCGATGTTGCATTGGGCCCAGGCGCTTACTTATGGACCCAATATCAACGACCTTGGCTACATTGCTTCACCCGAAGCACTTAAAGCATCAGGTTTGGCTGCCCAATTATCCGGCAAAGCCAGCCGGGCTGAAAAAGCCTTAATCGATGCCATGCTTATCCGGTATACTGCTGACTCAGCCGATGCCACCCGCAGCAAGTTAAATGCAGCGTACACCGCCATGATGAAAGCTGCGCATGAGCAATTTCCTGATTTGCCTGATATTCATGCACTTTATGCGGATGCCATGATGCTGGAACATCCATGGGACCTGTGGAATAACAACGGAACACCCAAACCCTGGACGCCATTGATTCAAAGTGAACTGGAAAAATTACTGGCATCTTCACCCAACCACCCGGGCGCCAACCATTATTATATCCATGTAATGGAACCTTCGCCCTATGCAAATAAAGCCTTACCCAGCGCAAATATTATGGGCCAGCTTACCCCCGGGCTTTCGCATACGGTGCACATGCCTTCGCATATTTATTTGCGTACAGGGCATTACAATGAAGGCGTTACCGTAAACGAAAATGCCGTGAATGATTATAAAAATGTACTGGCATTATACAGCCCGGTTGCAGGCAGCGATTTTTTATATGTTATCCATAACCTGCATTTCAAAACGAATGTAGCCATGCTTGCGGGCCGTGCGGCCGATAGCCGGAAGGCTGCCACAGAAACCGTAAACAGTATTCCCGTTGACTATTTATCGGCACCGGCGCCCTTGGGTTCTGCCATACAATACATTTATATGGTACCCACTTTATCCAATATTCGTTTCGGCCAGTGGGATGAGTTGCTTAAGGCGGATAAGCCAGGTGAAACCATGATTTATGCCAACATCCTTTATCATTTTGGAAGAGGCATGGCTTTGGCACATAATAATAATATACACGATGCCAACATGGAGCTAAGCCAAATGAAACAACTGATGAAAGATACCGGCTTACTATTACCCTTTGCCATTTTCTCCCCTGCCATTGAAGGCGCAAGGGTGGCTGAAAAAATGCTTACAGGAGCTATAGCCCTTACCGAAAAAAAATACCCTGAAGCCATTGCCGCTTTTGAAATGGCAGTTACAACCGAAGAAAATATGGTGTACACCGAGCCGAGGGACTGGCTGCATAATCCCAAACATTACCTGGGGAATGCCTACCTGGAAGCAGGAAAGCCACTACAAGCCGAAGCTATTTTTTATAAAGACTTACTGGTAAACAATGAAAATGGCTGGGCGTTGTATGGGCTCTACAAAGCATTGCTGGCGCAAAAGAAAAATGCAGCAGCGGATGCAATGGTGAAAAGATATCAAAAGGCTTTTTCAAAAGCGGATGTAAACCTTACGGCGGCGGTTTTTTAAACCTTTAAGGTTTGATTTTGGCCAAATTCCCTCAGTTTTGCACCATGCTTTCGTACCGTATCGTTCTATTGACATTCCTTTTTACATCTACCATTTATAGCCATTCCCAAACCCTTAAGCCTGGCAGCTATCTTTTTACTTTTACCCGTGAAGGTGGGCTACCTGTTTATACCATGGCCGAAATGGCGCAAATAAACCAACAATGGCAAATCACCTTTATCAATGATACCGAAAGGATTTTGGTAGATAATATCAGGGTTAAGGACGATTCGCTATTTATGCAAATGCCGCTGTTCGAAACCGCATTTCAACTTAAAATGAGTGCAGAAGGTAACCTTTCAGGCACCATGACCAAGGGTACATCTTTTGCAACACAGGTGTGGAGAGCTGATGCCCAATGGGGTGCTAAAGACAGGATACCACAGGCGAAAGGTGCGGCGGCGGTAAACCTTAGTGGCAGGTGGGCAGTTGAATTTCAACGTCCTGATGGTAGTTGGCGACCCGCCGTTGCAGAATGGAAACAAAACGGCAACCGGATTACCGGAACCATCATTAATCCAAGTGGCGATTACCGGTTTTTAGAAGGTGAAGTTTGGGATCACCAATTGTATGTTACCGCCTTCGACGGTTCTCATATTTATGCTTTCCAGGCTACCCTTTCCAATGATTCCACCATTGAAAAGGGTATCTTTTTTTCAGGTAATCCACCGGGCGATGCATTCAGGGCAAAGAAAAATGCAATGGCCAAATTACCCGAGCTCGCACCGGTTGCAGAGTTAAAGCCCGGAGAAAATTCAATTGCTTTCCGCTTTCCCGATACCGACAGCAACCTTGTTTCCTTGAATGATGCCAGGTTTAAAAACAAAGTGGTCGTTGTACAACTTATGGGCAGTTGGTGTCCCAATTGCATGGACGAAACCAAATTCCTGAGTGAATATTACAATTCACAAAAAAACAAGGAAGTAGAAATGGTGTCACTAGCCTATGAACTTAGCACCGACTTTCAACGCTCGGCAAACAGCCTGAAAAAATTTAAGAATCGGTTTGGTGTGCAATATCCTATGCTTATTACCGGTGCGCGAAGTGCCGATCCGGAAAAGGCAGCGAAAACGCTCCCACAACTGACCGACATTAAGTACTTTCCCACTACCCTTTTTATTGACAAAAAAGGGCGGGTGCGCAAGGTTCATAACGGCTTTTATGGTCCGGGGGCAGGTGAATATTTTGAAAAATACAAAACGGAGTTTTTTGAAACCATTGAAGCGCTGAAAGGCGAATAGAAAGTAAAATTATTCTTCATTTTGCTCACTTACTCACTATGCTTTGGTATATGGCGAATTGGCATGTAAAATGTTAATGGCATAGATTTAGCGGAATCAACAAAATATCTATTGACCCATGTTTAAAGTAATTATAACCGGCTCCACAGGAATGGTTGGAAAAGGTGTTCTTCTCGAATGTCTTGAAAGTTCCCTGATTGAAAAAGTACTCGTAATCAACCGGAGTTCGCTAAACATGAACCATCCGAAGCTGCAGGAAATATTGTTGGCTGATTTAACCAAAGTGGCTGACATTAAAAATCAACTTCATGGATGCGATGCATGCTTTTTTTGCATGGGCGTATCATCCATTGGTCTTGATGAAAATGCATATTTCAACCTTACCTATCAACCGGTGAAAGCTTTTGCGGATGTGTTGTACGAGCTCAATCCCGGGCTTGTGTTTAATTATGTTTCCGGAACCGGAACAGATAGTTCAGAAAAAGGCCGCACCATGTGGGCAAGGGTAAAAGGGAAAACGGAAAATGAAATTCTACATAAAGGTTTTAAAGACGCTTATGCATTCCGCCCGGGCTTGATTATTCCCGAGAAGGGCATTCAATCCAAAACCGGCTGGTACAATGCGATCTACGTAATCATGCGCCCTTTTTTTTCTATGATGAAAAAATCGAAGAACATTACAACTACCACCAAAATCGGGTTGGCAATGATTAATACCTTACGTTTTCCTTTGGCCAATAAATTTTTAGAAAACAAGGATATTAATGAGTTGGCGGAAAAGATGCAATAAGTGAATGAGAGTCAATGAGTGAATGAGTCAATGAGTGAAAAGGGTTTGGGGGTGATGGTGGGGATGATAGTGCGGGTTAGTGAATTGGGAATGATGAATTTTGAATGATGAATGATGAACGATGAATAATGAATCGAGGTATCTTTCATAACTGTTTACTCGTCAACTTTCCAACTTTCCAACTTTCCAACTTTCCGACTTCCCAGCTTTCCAACTTTCCGACTTCCCGACTTCCCGACTTCCCAACTTCCCAACTTCCCAACTTCCCAACTTCCCAACTAAAAAAACAATCCATGTATTCAAAACAATTCGGTGGTAAAATAACCAAAGAACTTACTACACAATATGAGCAATCACCCAACTGGAAAAAGGGTAAGTTCCAAAATATTGAAGAAACAAGTTTACACATAAGTCTTGGCAAAATGCCTGGGATTATATACCGGCAGTTTACGGGCAAATCAGAACGTGAACCTTCGCAACCCTTACCGGTAAAAGCTTTGGATAAAACAGCATTTTTAAGCGAAAGCGAAACACCTAAAATGGTTTGGTATGGACATTCGGTGTTGCTATTGAACTTGAATGGTAAATCACTTTTAATAGATCCCATGCTTGGTCCCAGCGCATCACCCATCGGGCCTGTAACGACAAGGCGTTTCTCAGAAAATACTTTAGACCTTATTGACGATTTTCCCGAGATAGATGTATTGCTGCTTACTCACGATCATTACGACCACCTCGATTATGATAGCATTCAAAAACTGAAAGCAAAAACGAAGCGATACTATGTGGCGATGGGTGTAAAAAGACATTTGGTTCGTTGGGGAATTGCAGCGGAATTAATAACTGAATTTGATTGGTGGAATCAGCATGAACTGGAAGGCATTCAAATAACTTTCACCCCTTCGCGGCATTTCTCCGGACGCGGAATAGCTGACAGGCAAAAATCTTTATGGGGTGGATGGGTTTTCAAAACCGAAAAACATAACCTATGGTTTAGCGGAGATGGCGGTTATGGGAAACATTTCTCAGCGATTGGTGAAAAGCTCGGACCTTTTGATTTTGCCTGGATGGAATGCGGACAATACAACGAGCATTGGCACCAAATACATATGTATCCCGAAGAATCCATTCAGGCAGCAATGGACGCAAGGGCGACGACTGTTATGCCGGTACATTGGGCAGGTTTTACATTGGCACCGCATCATTGGAAGGAACCGGTGGAAAGGTTTGTAGCAGCAGCTAAACAGGTTGAATTGAAATATGTAACGCCTGCTTTGGGTGAGGTTGTTACGCTCGATAGTGAAAACAGAAGTGAATGGTGGAAGTAGTTTTTCTAATATTTTTACACTAATTGCCAGGCTAATTCAAGATCCTGAATACATTAAGCGACAAAATATTCCAAATTATAAAAACTACCAAATGAGAAACTTAATTTTCTTTATGCACACATCTCTTGACGGTTATGTAGCAGGACCCAGCGGAGAAATGGATTGGATAAAGTTCGATGATGCCTTATTTGATTTTGTTGGAACCATGACAGAAAGCGCCGACACCGCACTCTATGGCCGGGTAACTTATGAAATAATGCAAAGCTATTGGCCAAATGCAGGAGCTAAACCAAACGCATCCAAACACGACATAGAACATTCAACCTGGTACAATAAGGTTTCAAAAGTTGTTTTGTCAAAGACGATGAGTAAAGAAGTGAATAAGAATACCCAGGTTATCAGCGACCACCTTTCGGAAAACATAAATGAATTAAAGAATCAGGATGGAAAGAATATTTTAATATTCGGAAGTCCCGGTGCTTCGCAATCCTTATTAAACCAGGGGCTCATTGACGAGTTTTGGCTCTTTGTTAATCCCATTATATTAGGAAATGGTATGCCACTATTTAAGGATATTACCGGAACAACAAAATTGAAACTTGTGGAGTCTAAAACTTTTGCATGTGGGGTAATTGGGCTTCATTATGAAAAATTGTAAAAAAATAAACCCAATAGCAACAACCACCATGATTAAGAGCATAACAGATTATACGATATTGAATAATGGTATTAAAATGCCATGGTTGGGCTATGGCGTTTTTCAAATTGATGATGGCTCTGAAATTAACAAGGCAATTAATAAAGCGCTTGAAGTGGGATATCGAAGCATTGACACCGCAAGCTTTTATGGTAATGAAATTGGCGTAGGGAAAGCAATAAAAGAAAGCGGTATTCCGCGGGAAGAAATATTTTTGACCACCAAGGTATGGACCGAAGACCTGAGAAAGAAAAGGGTAATTACCGCCTTTGAAGAAAGCCTAAAACGATTAGAAACTGAATATATAGATTTGTATTTGATCCATTGGCCTGTGAAAGACTATTATCTGGATGCCTGGCGTGAAATGGAAAAAATCTACCAAAGCGGTCGGGTGAGGGCTATTGGCGTGAGCAATTTCACCATACATCATCTTCGCGATGTGTTACAAATATGCGAAGTAAAGCCTGCAGTTAACCAGGTGGAATTTCATCCGGAACTTGTACAACCCGATTTGTTGAAATTTTGTAAAGAAAATCAGATTCAGGTAGAAGCATGGAGTCCATTGATGCAGGGCCGGGTAGCGGATGTAAAGACCATAAAAGAACTAGCTGATAAATACGGCAAGAGTCCCGCCCAAATCGTTTTGCGGTGGAATTTGCAACATGAAGTAGTTACGATTCCTAAATCCATAAAACCCCACCGTATCGTAGAAAATGCACAGCTATTCGACTTTGCGCTTTCGCAGTTAGATATGGTGCTTTTAGATTCGCTTGATAAAGGAAAAAGGATGGGGGCAGATCCGGATGATTTTGAATTTTAGACGAAATTTATCACTAAATACTTTTGTTAGGTTGAGCAGGTATAATTTTACGGAGCAAACGAATGGGCAAACAGGAAGAGCAATGAATGTCATTGTAAAGTGAAAGTCTCTCCAATAAACGTTATGCGGTTACAGATTAATCCTTTTTATGTTGACATCGTATGACTAATGAAATTTTTAAATACGGAATGCTATTGGGCATGATTCTGATTTACCTTACCTATACTTATAAATATATTAAAGTATTAAAGGCAAATGCTTTGTTTACCCCGAAAATTAAGCGGACCCACCTTTTTATGATTTGGATTATTCCGTTTCTTTGGATTTTATTACTTAAAGCTTTGGCTAAATCAACACCCGGTTCACATGAAGTGGATAAGAAACAAGATTCAGAACCATTTTTTGATGTTTATAAATCAGGGGAATAACTCTTGCTATTGCCCTAAAAAATAAGACCTATAATGGGAAAAAAATATATTATAAACCAAAAAAAAATGAAAACTCACTCAAAAGCCTAATAATCTAGGCAATGACTTAGATGCAGGGTACCTGCATATGAAAAAGATAGCTTCTACTGGCACTTACAATCAGGCCCCCCAAATGGGGAACAAATGAGTGGCAGCTACCATAACATCTCAGATTTAAAAAAAGCGGTAAGAAGGTTTTACTTTAATCAATACAGCTTTTTAGAAGCAGACAGTCCAAAAGAAAATTACTTTTGGAAACGAAAATCCAAATTACCATGAAACTAAACAACTTAATAAAATCAAACCATTGGCTTAGCATTGAGCTGACATTATTACAATTGTATCCCGACCAGCATGAAATGATTGAAGAATACCGGAACGTATTTAACATTTTACAAATGCTGGAACCGGAAGACAACGACATGAATATCGTATTGACAGAATACGACTGCGACCCAAATTTTGAAAGTGATAAAACAACCTATATTGATGTTTCCGGAAGAAAAAATACAGTAGACCCAAATTGGCTCACAGAAAGCTACGCCATAGAATTTGTTGCATGGAGTAAATGGCTTGGAATGGAATTGGCTCCCGAGACGATCAAAAACTTTTCAGAATTGGAGATAATTGCTCATTGCTTATATGAAATGACTTTTGTAGGCTATGAAGAAGATGAAATTCAAGAAAAACTTAAATCAATTGAAAAGACAGCCGAAGAATTTAAAAACATGACTGATGAAGAAAAGAAAAAACAAACCATTCCGCTTGATGAACTAATAAAAAGGCTTGATGATAAGAAAGGAAAGAACTAAATGAGTTGGAAAGGGACATTTTCGGGAAGGGGTTTATCTGTTTTACAATTTTAGCGTCCATTATGACCAACAATCCGCAATACACTGATAATTTAGTTTCAAACGAGAGTAATTTTTGCCCTTATACTCATATCAAGAGTAATTTATGCGTATTTTTACCCTTGTAATAAACACGAGAGTAAAACTTACACTTGAGCTTTATGGGAAATTTTGACCGTAAAATACCGTATAACGACCTCCCTTTGCTCCCGCCAAAGGTAGACATAGAAACGAAAAAGGTACTTCGTAAAACAATTTCGACAGGAAGGGCTTTAGCTCAATTGAATGGGACTTTGATAAATTTACCTAACCCAACCCTATTTCTAGATACGATATACTTGCAGGAAGCTAAGGCAAGTTCAGAAGTGGAAAATATTATTACTACTAACGATGAACTATACAAATCATTAGTTGCCGATAGAAAAGTAGAAAACCCAGCCACAAAAGAAGTTTTGAGCTACAAGGAAGCACTTTGGTTGGGCTTAGAACAATTAAAAACTAAACCGTTTATAACAACAAACCTTTGTATCAAAATTGTTCAGTGTATTAAGAAAAATAACGCATCAATACGGAATACACCTGGAACAACATTAAGCAACACGCAGGGCGAAGTAATATATACACCGCCAAGTGGAGAACCGATTATCCGTGAAAAACTTGCTAACTTAGAAAAGTTCATAAATGAAGATGAAACAAATTCTGGTGAGCAGAGTGGAACCATAGACCCATTGATAAAAATGGCAATATTGCACTACCAATTTGAAGCGATACACCCATTTTCGGATGGTAATGGAAGAACTGGAAGAATTTTATTGCTATTGTATCTCAAACTTTCGGGTTTGTTAGACACTCCAGCCATATACTTGAGTGAATACATCATCAAAAACAAAGTGAATTATTACAGGTGTTTGCGGGACGTAACAGAAAAAAACGAATGGGAAGATTATATTCTATATATGTTGGATATGATTGAAGAAACTTCATTGAAGGGATTAGAACTACTAAATAAAATTACCGCCACAATGGAGAAAACTGCAAACGAAATCAAAAATAAATTGCCGAAGATTTATTCAAAAGACTTGATTGAGATTTTATTCCGTTTGCCATACACCAAACGTCAACACTTGATAAATGAAAATATAGGGAACCTAAAAACAGTGGGAAATTATTTGATCGTATTGGAGGAAAACGGATTTTTAAAATCAGTGAAAGTAGGAAAAGAGAAACTATACTTGAACCAAAGACTTTTAGAAATATTGGAAAACAAATAATAATTGCTGCTAACCAAGTATACCAGGCGCTTTAAGTTGCCATGGTGCAGGTTCCCCCGCACCATAGCATAAGCCTTAACACCCATCCGTCAACCCATCCCTCGTCACATTAAAAAAAGTATCCTTCCCATCAAACCGGTAGAGTCCACCGCCACCGCCAATCCAAAGACGACCCTTGCTGTCTTCATAAATCGTTTGTACAGCTTTTATTCCAAGCCCTTCTTTTTCGCCAAAATTGGTTAGTTTATTCCCACTAAAGCGATACACTCCAAAGCCTTCTGAACTAAACCAGATATCTCCCTTTTTATCCTCATAAATATTCCAGACTTCATTGTTTCCAATGCCGGTCTTCTCGTTGAAACTGGTAAAGGACTTCCCACCTGCCCTGGGCTCAGCCGAAGGGTCGTACCGGGATAAGCCACCATTCATGGATCCAAACCAAATATTTCCTTTTCTGTCCTTCAAAATGCTGGTTACATTATTATCACAAAGCCCATCGGTAGTAATGAAATTGGTGAATGACTTCCCATCATAAGAATAAGCCCCACCCCCATCAGTTCCAAACCAAAGCTTGCCGGATTTATCCTCGGTAATGGCGCTTACCATGGTGGTGGATAGTTGCGATGTTGGATGGGCCGCTTTGGTAGCCGGAAGCGCGAAAGAAGTAAATTTGGATCCATCAAAACGGCACACACCCTTTAAAGTACCTGCCCAAATGGTTCCCTTGCTATCCTGGTACAAACTCCAAACCCAGTTATCGGTCAACCCTTCATTCATGGTAAAATTGGTAACCCCTTTAGCATCGAACCGTGAAACGCCTCCACTGGTGGCACACCATATATTTCCCCCTGCATCTTCCATAATGGCCGTAACCTGGCTTCCACTTAAACCGTTGTAAGTGGAATAATAAGCAAGGTCCTTCCCGTTGAAGCGGGCAATACCCTCGCCGTTGGTTCCAAACCAAAGATTACCGGCTTTATCCTCAAATACCCGGCGAACATACTCGCCTATCTGCAGATCGGGGTAAAGCCATTTTTGGTAATTCATCCCCAAAATATGTTGATATTGCACAGGAACCACTGATTTTGACCTGGTAACCTGCACTGAGTCGGTAACCTGTTTTGAGTGGCTAACAGGCTTTAAATTAGTAATTGCCACAAATTCCTGAAGGGAAATCACATTATCCTGACCCATACAGGATGAAAAAAGTACAAGGGTAAAACCCAGGATACCCGATACAAATGGTTGCTTCATAATGGTAATTTTTTAATTTCCATAAAACTATCACCAAGGGGCTACAACCGGGGTTAAGCAATGTAAATTAGTGTAAATGGCAGGTAAAACCTTTCAAAATGAACGATTAAGTGAATAGGTTTGCAGTATGATGCATCGCAGCCTGTTTGTTTTCCTATTGATATTGTCAACTATTGTTGTGCCTTTCAATGATGTTTGGGCAGAGGAAAGCATACAGGAAAGGCATACGATGGTGGCATTGCGCATGATTGGTCACGAAATCCTGCTTCGTTCGGGTGATAAAATTTCGCTGGTAAAGCCCGTTGAAAAAGATGGCGACAGGTATAAACTTAGCTTTCAATCCAACTTTCAGTTTGAACCCGATGAATTGGTGGTGTTGATCGACAGTGTGATAAGGAAAACGGAAATTGCCAACAGGTACCTCGTGGAAGTGGAAGCTTGCGAAACGAAACTAGTAGTTTATAGTTATGAAATGGGCATGTCTGCCAAATCCGATATGGTTCCCTGTTCAGGTCGGGTACAACCTCAGGCTTGCTACACCATTTTTTTCAGCATTCTTGAACCTGGCAAACAAATCTTGTCTGCCCAACCACCGGTAACGAAAAGTTTGAGTGCCATTTCAGGCGCCCCACGGAATTGGACTGCTTTGACCATTTTTTTATCCGTCGCATTACTCATTTCTTTGACCTTCTTGTTCTTCCGTAAAAAGAAAGTTCCCATACTGCCAACCGAAAACCCCGATCTGATTGCTATTGGCTCATATACATTCGATAAAAGGAACATGACACTTACGGTAAATGACCAAACCGTTGAATTAACGGGCAAGGAAGCAGACCTGCTTTTTTTGCTTCATGCTTCTGCCAATATTACCATTGAGCGCGAAGTAATATTGAATGCCGTTTGGGGTGATGAAGGCGATTACGCAGGCCGCACACTCGATGTGTTTATTTCCAAGCTCCGCAAAAAGCTCGAAACCGATGAAAGCCTTAAGATTGTAAATATCCGCGGGGTGGGTTATAAGTTGATTGTGAATGGGTAAATACCTTTTTAAAGGCGGGTGGGGACACCAGCCTTTAAAAAGGTATTTACTAATGGCGGGTGTCCTCACCCGCCAGCAATACCATTTCAATGATCATAACTCACTACCCTGCTTACCTGCCATCCCTTATTCCCTTTCTTCCAGATCATTAAAAACTTAAAGGTTCCTACTTCCAACTTGCCGTTTTCTGTATGGCTAAATTGGTGACTGCCGGTTTCAATAGCGCCAAAATCTTTAATAGGATGTACTTCCATACTTCCTTTTACAAGCGCCCTGGTAAGAATGTAATCCCTTTTAAAAATGCCATCAAAATTATCCATAACCGTTTGTAAGGAAAGTAAGCCGCCATTATCCTGGTACCATTCGAGGTCTTCGGTAAAAAAGGTTTTAAGTTTTTCGATGTTACGTGCATTGTAGGCACTAAAAAGCAGGCTGTCCATGGTTGCAATTTCCAATTGCAATTCCTTGGGTGTGGCTGCTACTTTTTTTTCCTGACTAATGGCTGCAACCGAAAAAAGCAGGAGTATTGGAAATAGTAGTAGATAGGTAATGAAACGGTTATACACTTGCATGATGATTTTGGGTAAAGGTATCCACCAACTACTGCTTAACTTAAAGACTTTCTACAAATGGTAAATACAGATATTATTCGGTCAGAAGTTGGCGTTTTTATTCTTCAGACTTTTCATTATACCCCAATTGGATTACATTTCCACCTGAAACAGCTTTAGCATGCATATTCTCCATGTCCACGAAGACATATCGGTTGCACATACCCTGCAAAAGGATTTTTATCTCTCCCCTGCTTATTTTGAATCAGCCAAAGAAAAAATCTTTGCACGCACATGGCAATGGATAGGATATGGAAATCCTGTGAGCGAACCCGGGCAATGCGCGCCGGTTACCTTGCTGCCGGGTTATTTGAATGAACCACTGTTACTTACTTGCGATACCAATGGACAAACACATTGCATCAGCAATGTATGTACACACCGCGGTGCACTGTTGGTACAGCAAGCCTGTAGCGCGGCCAACATCAGGTGCCCATATCACGGGCGGCTGTTCGGGCTCGATGGCAGCTTTAAAAGCATGCCCGAGTTTAAAGAAGTACAAAACTTTCCTGCCCCATCTGATAACCTTGAAAATCTTCCGCTCCAAACCTTTGCCGGCAGCCTTTTTACACGATTAACTGGCATTGCAGATTTTTCATCCTTTTTTGGCCCCATGCAGCAACGATTGCATTGGATGCCATTCGATTTATTTACCTATCGTGCCGACCTCTCAAAAACCTACCATGTAAAAGCCCATTGGGCCCTGTATTGCGAAAATTATCTTGAAGGCTTTCATATTCCCTTTGTGCATCCGGCCCTCAACCAGGCACTGGATTTTGGCAATTACCGCACAGAGTTGTATGAATTCAGCTCGTTACAATTAGGCATTGCAAAATCAGGTGAAGATTGTTTCGATCTTCCGGAAAGTTCGCCTGACTTTGGCCAGAATGTTGCCGCCTATTACTATTTTGTATTTCCCAACCTGATGTTCAACTTTTACCCGTGGGGGCTTTCGCTGAATGTAATAGAACCGCTTGAAACCGAACTTACACGGGTAAGCTTTTACAGTTTTGTATGGAAACCCGAAAATCTGCAAACCGGCGCCGGTGCCGATGTTGACCATACCGAAATAGAAGATGAAACCGTAGTAGAAAGTGTGCAGCAAGGTATTCGCTCGCGGTTTTACACCCATGGCCGTTATTCGGTAAAGCATGAAACAGGAACGCATCTTTTTCACCGGCTGATAGCCAGGTTTATGGGGGGAACAAAAGTTAATGAGTCAATAAGTGGTTAAGTCAATGGGTGAATAAGTCAATTAGTGAATTTGCACTTGAAAGTCAAACCATATACTTGTAAACGATCTTTTGATCTTATGGCTAACCTGATAACTAGTCAACTTTTCAACCCGTCAACCTGTCAATTTAGACTTTACCCTTAAAGGAATCCGTTTTTGATCCTTAAATACCTAACCACCAAGCAATCGATCACAAGGGAATTGGCTTCGTCTTTAAGGATATTTATAATGCAATTACCCCCTTCATAAATCCAATAAACAAGACACCCAATGGGCACCCTTCCCCACGTGGGGAAGGGCCGGGGATGGGGTACAACCTATCAGATTTTTCCTCCCCCTTATTTTTTCCGACCTTTGCCGTCCTTTTAGTTTAATTATGATAGATTCCTTAAAAGAAGCAATAGCATTATCACCTGATAATATACCCCTTCGGCTGAGCCTTGCGGAACTGCTGAAGAATGACAAACAATACAAAGAAGCATCAGATGAATACAAAGAAATACTGACCCGTAGTTATGGCCACGTAAAAGCACAGCTTGGGCTGGCCGCCTGTTATTTCCACCTTGGGCAGTTTTCAGCGGCCATTATTATTTACGAGCAACTGGAAGAAAAACTGGAAGGCACTGATACCTTATTATTTGCCAAAGCACTGGTAAAAGAAAACAACATGGTTAAGGCGGCTACCCTGTACCAAAACATCACAGTTTTTAACCCTGAACTGATGGACCCGGAATTGGATGCACTGCTGAAAGTGCCCGCAGGCGAAAGCAATTTTGATGATGAAGATCTTTTTGGTGATGGTCCTGATTCGTTGTTGATGGAAAAGCCCGACATTAATTTTAGTAATGTGGGCGGCATGGAAAAGATTAAGCAGGAAATTTCGATGAAGATTATTAAGCCGCTGCAACACCCTGAAATGTATAAAGCATATGGCAAAAAAGCGGGCGGTGGCATTTTACTATATGGTCCTCCGGGATGTGGCAAAACCTACCTGGCACGTGCTACGGCTGGCGAAATAAATGCCAACTTCATCAATATGGGTCTGCATGATATACTGGACATGTGGATAGGTAACAGCGAAAAAAACCTGCATGAAGTGTTTGAAACAGCGCGTTACCATTCTCCCTGCGTATTGTTTATTGACGAAGTAGATGCATTGGGCGCAAGCCGCAGCGATCTTAAGCAAAGCGCCATGCGGCATACCATCAACCAGTTTTTAGCCGAAATGGACGGCATAAATACCAGCAACGAAGGTGTATTGGTACTCGCGGCCACCAATGCTCCGTGGAGCGTGGATAGTGCATTTCGTCGTCCGGGCCGATTTGACCGTATCCTTTTTGTACCCCCACCCGACGAAGCCGGTCGTGCTGCAATCCTGGAAGCACAAATGAAGGACAAACTACATGAAAACATTGACTATAAAAAAGTGGCAGCCGCAACCCCCGAATTTTCGGGTGCTGATATTGCCGCGTTAATTGACCTGGCAACCGAAGCCAAACTGGAAGAAGCATTGGCCAAAGGCGAAATGATACCGCTAACCACAAAAGATTTGCTGACGGCAGCCAAAAAGCAAAAACCTACAACGCGGGAGTGGTTTGCCACAGCCAAAAACTATGCATTGTACAGCAACGAAAGCGGGCAGTACAATGAAATACTCGATTATATTAATAAGAAAAAATAACTTAATTAAGGTAACCCTATATGGCAATAACACCCGATGTGTACCTTGACAGGGGCAGGCTTTTGCTGGAACAGCACCGCTATAACGATGCGGAAAAAGAACTGAAACAGGCTCTGGCACTGGAACCTGAAAATGACGAAGCATTATCCTTGCTGGCGCGGATAAAAATGGACACCGGTAAGGCTGCCGAAGCGCTAATATTGATTGAAAAAGCCTTATCGCTCGATCCCGAAGAAGATTATTACCTGTACCTGAAAAGTTTTGCCTACTACCACCTTAACCGTTTAGAAGAAGCGACTACTGCTGTAAATGAAGCTATTTCATTAAATCCATGGCAGCCGGGTTATTTTTCGCTGTATGCATTTATCCTTATTCAAAACAGGCATTTTGAGCTTGCATTGGAAAAAGCCAATCACGGACTTGCTATTGATGCAGAAGATATAAACTGCCTCAATGCCCGCACACAAGCACTCATAAAGCTCAACCGGAGCAGCGAAGCCTTTGAAACGATAGAAAATACACTTGCTGCCGATCCTGAAAATGACTATAGCCATACCAATGCAGGATTCAGTTTTTTAGAAAAAGGTAAACATAAGCAAGCTGCCGGCCATTTTAGAGAAGCCCTGCGCATTAACCCTGCCAACATGCATGCACGTGATGGCATGAAGGAAGCGTTGCGCAGTAAAATAGCTCCTTACCGATGGTTGCTGCAATATGAATATTGGCTTCAGAACAAGGGCAAAAACATGCGGATTATTTTTGTGCTCGGTTTGTTTTTTGGCATCCGGTTTTTATTGGTTGCTGCCACAGCCGTACCCAAACCATTAGCGATACTTATCTATATTATTTTCGGACTTTACCTGCTGATGGTAATTGTTAGCTGGCTCATAAAACCGATTGCCAATTTATTTTTAGCTTTCCATCCCGAAGGTAAATATGCAGTAACGGAAAGTGAAAAAATTGTCAGCTATACTGTCATAGGTTCTTTATTTGCAGGTATCGTTTGCCTTATTGTATATTCTTTTTTACTCAATGAAAATAAAACAATCGGGCAATGGGCAATGACAGGATTTTTGTTTGCATCGCTTGCATTGCCATTTAGTTACATACGTTATCCGTTAGGTGAGTATAAAAAAAGTACCAAACAATGGATAGGCTTGTTAACCATTGTTTTAGGAGCGCTGGCAATAGCAGGTACTGCTATTACCCCCCTGCTTGGCTTTGGTCCTGCTATACTGGTCATATATGGTCCGGTTTGGGTAATCGGAACCTGGGTAGCAGCATTCAGTAAATAATTTTAACGCAATTACAATGAAAGAATTTTTACAAACGGTTTGGTGGAATAATACGATACAGAGTTACCTGATTGCGCTCGGAGTTTTTACAGGTGGTGTAATCTTTCTAAGGTTGGTGCGCAAAGGCGTAGTACGTTACCTAAGGGCATGGGCACAAAAATCAACAGGAACCATTGACGATTTCCTGGTGTCGGTGTTGGAGCGAAACTTGCTCCCCATTTTTAACCTGGGTGCATTGTACCTGGCTATGCGGTACCTCACCCTTACTGCCACGGGCGATAAAATAATTAACATTGGCTATGGTGTAGTTATCACCTATTTTGTTGTGCGTGTAATATTGCGGTTAATAAGACATGGGCTCGAAAATTATGCTGATAAACACGAAGACCCTGAAGGTAAAAAGCGCGAATTACGTGGCATTTCATCCATCATTAATCTGGTGATTTGGTTATTGGCCATTGTTTTTATGTTGAGCAACCTTGGCTATAATGTTACGGGTATTGTGGCAGGTCTTGGTATTGGTGGTATTGCTATTGCATTGGCGGCACAAGCCATACTTGGCGACCTTTTCAGCTATTTCGTAATCCTGTTCGACAAGCCTTTTGATTTAGGAGATTTTATAACGGTGGATGATAAAAAAGGTACGATTGAAAAGGTTGGACTAAAAACAACGCGCATACGATCGCTCACAGGTGAAATTATCGTTATGAGTAACACCAACCTTACCAATGCGCGCCTGCATAATTTTAAAAAATTAGAACGGAGAAGAATTGCATTTACATTGACAGTTACCTACGAAACACCCCTTGAATTATTGGAAAAAATTCCGGAAATGTTAAGGGAAATTATCAGCGGCAGGGAGCAAATAACTTTCGACAGGGCGCACCTTGCCGCCTTTGCCGATTCAAGCATAAATTTTGATGTAGTATATTTTGTAGAGCAACCCGATTTCGTGTTCCATATGGATAATCAGCAAGCCATTTTCCTTGCTATATTGAAAAAGTTTGCATCAGAAGGCATTCAATTTGCCTACCCGACACAAACTGTATATGAACATAAAATGCAGGTAGTTTCTTCGGAATAAATATTAATCTTTTTCGGCCATTAATGTATTCCGTGCTTCTTCGAGCTTTTTCTTTTGTTCAGCATTAACCACCGGGTATTTCAACTTAAGGGTTTTAAACCTTCGGTAGATGATGGAGCCTAGCGCAAGCCTTGCAAACCAGCGATCGTTGGCGGGTATAATATGCCATGGTGCCCAATCGGTACTTGTGTGGTTAAACATCTCTTCGTATGCTTCCATGTACTTATCCCACAAGGCTCGCTCTTTTAAATCTGCCACACTAAATTTCCAGTTCTTTTCCGGGTCGTCAAGTCTTTCCATAAACTGCTTCTTTTGCTCATCCTTACTGTTGTATAGAAATACCTTGATGATGGTGGTTCCATTTTCAGAAAGATGCCGTTCCCAATCATTAATCTGCCGGTAGCGCATTTCAAAAAACTTTTTATCAACCTGCTTTACATCACTGATATGTGGAATATTTTCGGCTAAAACAAACTCCGGGTGCACTTTGCAGGCAAGTACATTTTCATAATGGCTCCGCACAAAAATGCCTATTTCTCCCCGTGCAGGTAAATCAAGATTATGGCGCCACAAGTAATCGTGCGATAGTTCTTCATCGCTGGGCGCTTTGTAGGAATGTACTTTTACACTCACCGGGTTTAGTCCGCTCATTACATGCTTAACGGCACTATCCTTTCCTGCCGCATCCATTGCCTGAATTACAATTAAAACACTATGTCTTTTTGAAGCATAAATCATATCCTGCATTTCCTTAAAATGCACTAAACCTTCCTCCATAAGCAGGGCAGCTTCTTCCTTTGAAATACCCTTTTGCTTCATATCGGTATCATAATTCTTCAGTTTCATTTTTTTACCGGGGGGTACCAGCATTTTTTCCAGTGCTTTATGGTGGCTCATACATTATTCCTTTTGATGGTTTAAAAAATCTAATTTCTAAAGTTAAGCGAATGTTACCAAACCACCATACCCCTATCTAGGCCATACTTTTTTTAAATAATTAACAACCGGTTATCCCAGCCATATTCCGGCCATCCCTTTATATACGAATAAAATCGTAATTTGCATCAAATTTACATTGTATGGGTAAAAATGAATTGAATAGTAAACCAACCGAAAGCGAACTGGAAATTCTCCAGGTACTTTGGCAGGAAGGACAAGCAACCGTACGAAAAGTGCACGAAACACTTAGCAGCTTTAAAGATGCCGGTTATACGACCACCCTCAAGCTGATGCAGATTATGAACGATAAGGGATTGGTTGCCCGTGACGATAGCAGCAAAACACATATTTACCGCGCCTTGGCTTCAAGGGAAAAAACGCAACAACAATTCCTTGGTAAAATGATGACCACTTTGTTTGACGGGTCGCCTTCGCAATTGATGATGCAGGCATTGGGTAGTCAAAAACCCAGCGCTGAGGAAATTGAAAAAATTGAAAAACTACTGCAACAATATAAATAGGTAAAATTTACCTTCCCGATGAAGTAAGATGAGTATGCTTCCTTTTCAGCACATATTATCTCAATTGGGTTACGCCCTCATAAGTAGCTTGTGGCAAATGGCGGTGCTATCAGGTGTTTATGTAATACTAACTTCTGTGTTTCCACTTTCCGCCGCGGCCCGCTTTCGTTGGGCAGCACTGGTAAATTTTACCGGCATTGTATGGTTTTTTATTACCTTTTTTATACCGGTAAAAGAACCCATTTTACTTTTTCCATTACCGGATTTTTCTAATGAAAGCACTACCCAAACAATGGTAGGTTTTTTGTTGTATGCCCTCTCATGCAGCTACCTTATCTGGCTTGGATTTTCTTTTATCCTTTTGGGGGTAAAATGGAAAAGATTTGAAAATAAGCACATAATATTCAATCAAAAAGTTCCTGCCCGTTGGCGCTTGTTTGTTGAACAGCATTCATCATTTCTTGGTATTCGCCATCATGTACGCATGCATATGTCATTTAATTTATCTCCGGCTACGTTTGGTTGGATAAAACCCATCATTCTTTTGCCTGCCAGTTGCCTTACCCAACTTACCACCCGGCAAATGGAAGCTTTATTGCTGCATGAACTGGCACATATTCGCCGATACGATTATCTTGTACATTGGATACTTAACATTGCAGAAAAGCTTTTATATTTTAATCCATTTATGCGGAAAATGGTAAACGAAGCGCGTATTGAATGTGAACATGCATGCGATGATTTAGTTTTACAATTTAATTACCCCGCAGTGGAATACTCGGGAGCCTTATTAGCCATTGCAAAAAAAAGTTTTCAACTAACACCTGCACTTCAGGCAACGGGAAATCATTCTCATTTACTTTACAACCGTATTTGCCGTATGTTGAAAGTCCCCATTTCTGCACACAAAACATCTTCAAAAACTATTCTAACTTTTTTTGCACTTCCTTTACTTGCCATCATGATTGCTTTACCACGGCCATCAAACAAAATTATTCCGGTACAAAAGGAAACAGGGTCTTTGGTTTATTGGAAAAAAACACCGGTTTCAAAACATGAATTAAAATGGCAACGAACCCTGTTTGACGCAAGGATGAACCTGTTTGCAGCGGCTATTGGAAGAATAGAAAAACCAGTAACAGCATTAAATACTGCAAGAATTAAACAGAATAAGGCCGAAATGGAAAAAATGGTTGCATTAAAACGGCAATCTGAATCGAATGCACAAAAAATGGATTTGGAGATGGAAGCAAACCGCGAACAGGGGAGCATGGTTCTTTCTGCAAGTTGGGTGCAGCAGCAGGAAGAAACAAATAATGATGTTGAGCAATTGCCTTCCCTGGGCTGGAAACCTATGCAAATGCTATTGGATAAACTGGAAACTGAAAGAAAACTGAATGGAGAAGAATGGGAAAAACTGGCCGGCCTCATTACGGTACATAATGAAATAAGAATGGCCATTATAAAGGATGCTAACCGAAACGCGGAAGAATGGGTTACAGAAGCTGCAGTTACTAAAGTTGAAACAAATACAGCGGATGAAGTACTTATAATTGTTTATGATGAAAATACGGGTACCCTTGCAGCATCAGTAATTCCACGCAACCAATTAAATATGAATGTTCAATTGGAAAATAACTTAACCCCTGATGAAAGACAAGTTATTTTACTTCGCCGCAAAGCTGAAGGAAAGTCAAAGATTATCAGCTTATAATCAAACTAATTTTTACCTATAATTTTCTGAGCAGTTTCGCAGGATTACCTGCATAAACACCCGGCTCCGTTATATCCTTTGTAACAACAGCCCCGGCACCAATTACCACTTTTTCGCATATAGTTATTGGTAGAATCGTTGCATTGCTTCCAATACTCACATGGTTGCCGATATGGGTAGCTTTCCATTTACTTGCATCGCCACCTGCGGGCCCGCCTTCGCTAAACATATCATTAATAAACATTACCCCATGGCCTATAAAACAATGGCTGCCTATATGCACTAAATCGCAAATAAAAGAATGGCTTTGCACTTTGGTATGATCGCCAATCGAAGCCCCCTTTTGTATTTCTGTAAAAGGCCCGATGAATACACCATTACCAATGGTACATCCATATATGTTTACAGGGTGTACAATTTTTACACCTTCGCCAAAGATTACGTCTTTTATGCCTGATTGGTATTCGGTTATCATATGCTGAAAAAATTAATGGATATGTGGGTACAAAAATAAACGGCATGGTTTGTAAACCACGCCGTTTATTTTATTTGTATTTGCCCGATCTATTTCCTCGCCAACCGGCCACTGGAAATCATATCGGAAATTACATTTGAAGTTTCATTTATATAAATGTCAGTTGTAAGGTTCTTCAACCACAAACGATATCTATCTGCTTTGTCCTTATCCATTGCAGAAATACGGTCGTTGTCAACCGACATAAAACTTATGTCGAGCGGTTTTTTAAGTGTTTGCAAAGAGTCTGAAAGTTTTACCGCATCTCTTATTTTTAGTTGGGTATCCTTGTATTTAGTAAGCATCAGGCTCGATTCTTTTTCAGAAACTTCACTTAACCATTTTGCATTGGTACGTATGCCCTGAAAAACAGGATTTGCATTTACCTTTTGCTGAAAATCTTTACCGATATCGCTAAGGTCGTTACCGGAATGCCAGGGTTTAAAGGGGGCTTGTGCAATTTCATCCCAACCGAGCGCAGACGGGTTATCCTTTTCGCGGTTCTTGGTAAATTCAAAATTATCAGGGAAAGTAATATTGGGCGTTACACCTTTAAGTTGTGTAGAACCACCTGTAACACGATAAAACTTTTGCAGCGTAAGCTTCAACGAACCTAATTCAGATTCCTGTGCAAAAAAGCCTGCATTAGGATCAAGACCCAATTGACGTTGTACGGTACCCTTACCGTAGCTTTGGGTACCTACTACCACACCACGCCCATAATCCTGTATGGCTGCAGCAAATATTTCGCTTGCCGATGCACTATACTCATTAATCATTACGGCAAGTGGCCCGTCGTACAATACAGTTTTATCACGATCGCGATATACACTTGCAGCACCATCTTTATCTTTTACCTGAACGATGGGTCCATCTTCAATAAATAAACCCACCATTTGAATTACATCCTGCAACGAACCACCGCCATTAAAGCGCAGGTCGATTACAATACCATCTACATTTTCTGCTTTCAGCTTTTTTACTTCATTGGCAACATCACGTGCAGAACGGGCGCCATTCGGATCTTCGAAATTGGCATAAAACTCAGGAAGGAAAATATATCCGATTTTCTGGTCTTTTTTGATAATCGCAGAACGTGCATAGGTATCATCGGTTACAATTTCATCACGGATAATAGAAACAACCTTTATGGTTCCATCCGCTTTGCGAAGCGTTAACCTTACTTCTGTTCCTTTTTGTCCCCTTATGAGTTTCACGGCATCAGGTGTTTCAAAACCTGTAATATCAACCGGTTCTGTTTCAGCCTGTCCAACTTTAATAATAACATCGTTAACATGCACTTCCCCGCTCTTCCATGCCGGGCTACCCGTAATAACACTTACAATTTTTATTACTCCATCCTGTTCAGAAAGCTGTGCGCCAATACCAAAGAAACGACCACTCATAGCTTCGTCGAAAGCCCTGCGTTCCACCGGCGGAAAAAATTGCGAGTGGGGGTCCATGGTTTCAGTAATGGTATTTATGTAAAGGTTGAACTTGTCGTCAAGTGTAAACCTGCGACGAATCCTGTCAAAATTACGATCCCAAATTTTCATAACCCGTTCACGGCTTTCCTTTTCAAGCACTTCGTCCGTCTTTACTTCAAATTTGGCGCTGTCCATATTCTTTTCGCGGGTATCTAAGGCTTCGGCATAGCGTTCAAGCACCATAAATTTCAAACGCTTTCTCCAATACTCTTTTAATTCCTTGTCGGACGTGGCATACTCACGAAAGTCGCTGTCGAGTTGTACCGATTCGTCTTGTGTAAAGGCGAATGGTTTGGTAAGTATTTCCTTATAAAAAGCTTCTACCACATTGAGCCGATCATTATAAATTTGATCCACAGCGGGCACTAACAGCGTTTTGCCGGTGCGCATCTCATTATCTACCTGCGTTTCATATTTGCGTAAATCGTCAACATTACTTTTCAGTAAAAAGGATTTATCACCATCAACCTGTTTAATATAGCTTTCAAAAACCTCCTTTGAGAAGATATCATCGAGCTTTTTAGGGCTAAAATGACCTTGCTCCAGCAATTCAGTAATAGAAGTAAGAATTTTTTCAAATCTGCCGGATGGTTCATTCTTCCTGAAGCCCCACGAATTGGCAAACACAAAAACCAACACAGCCACTGCCACGGCTGCAAAAGGCCACACTCTCTTATTTGTCATATAATTTAGTATTTTCAACATCAATGTTCAAACGTACATATAAAAAAGAAATGATGACGAAATGCCCTTTAAATTAACAATACAAATAGGATGAACGGTTGTTTCGAAAGGCACCTTAAATCAGTGGAGTACAACGCCTAAAAGGGTTTTATGTTTCCCAAAAATTCTTTTCAAAATTTTTATACCCATAATTTGATGAATGCCATTATCTTTGCACTCCCAAAAAATGGAGATTGTAGCTCAGTTGGTTAGAGCGCCAGATTGTGGCTCTGGAGGTCGGGGGTTCGAGACCCCTCATTCTCCCACACTAATTACAAAAAAGCTGTCAGAGAAGCACCCTGTGCAAAGCTTTCTACCGATTGGTTCCCAAAGAACCGCTCACTAAAGCAGAAACATTCGGGATTATTACTTCTCAGACAGCTTTTTTTTGAATAAAATTACATGAACTACTGGCTTTTACTTATTCCTGTTATTTCGGCATTTATTGGTTGGCTAACCAATCTTGTAGCCATTAAAATGCTTTTCCACCCGCGTAACCCTATCAAAATATTAGGTTTTACCATACAAGGCATTTTTCCCAAGCGCCAAAAACAGTTTGCAGAAAAACTTGGAAAAATGGTTAGCGAAGAACTGCTTTCCTTTGCCGAAATAGAGGCACAGCTTACTGCTTCTGAAAATCTTTCTAAGCTTACGCCTTTAATAGAAGAACACCTTGACAACTTCCTGCGTAATAAACTTTCCAGCGAAATGCCTGTAATTAGCGCATTCATAGGCGAAAAAACCATTGTGAAGCTGAAAGCCGTCTTCCTGGAAGAACTAAACTCCCTTTTCCCAACCCTTATGAAGCAATATGCCCGCCATCTTGAAGAAGACCTTGATCTTGAAAAGATTGTGGTGGATAAAGTCAGCAATTTTTCAAGCGACAAACTGGAAGCGGTACTTTTTCAAATCATGTCCAAAGAATTCCGTTTTGTGGAGATTATTGGTGCAATTCTGGGTTTTTTGATAGGATTGCTACAGGTAGGTATTACCTTACTAACTACCTAATGTACATTTTTTTTCTTTAACAATCTTTTTACGACACCTATTTTAAATAACGGCGTCGAACCTTTTTGTTTAACTTTTGTCATTCATTTCTTAACAGTAGTGACAATTTAATGACAAATGAAAATATACATAACTAATAAAAAAATCATGATTAAGTACGCTTTCACACTATTAACAGCATTCATTTGCTTTACACTCTCTGTTTTTGCGCAGCCTCCAGGCGTGGGTGGTGGTGGTTTTGGCGGTGGGATGACTCAATCGGGCCGTTTTTTTGGAAAAATAGTTGATGCCGCAACTGGAAAACCTGTTGAAGCAGGAACCCTTCAATTGGTTGCATCTAAATTCAATATGGCTAAACGTAAAATGATGGATACCGTACTTACCGGCCAGCTTACGCCCGCTAATGGTGACTTTAGTTTGGAAAACATTCCGATTATGGGCGAATACAAACTACGTATAAGTGCCATCGGTTATAAGCCTTATGAACAAAAAGTTAGTTTTCTTAGTGCTGACCAACAAGAGAAATTGAATAAAGCCATTGCTGAAATGCGTCAACAACAGGCTAGTGGCGCTACTTCGGCAAAGAGTGGCCCTAATATGGCGGAAGTGATGAAAGGCATTTTTGGAAGTGACAGGAGTGCACTCATGAGCATGGGAGATAAGGACCTTGGTAATATTAAAATGGAAATGAATGCCACGGAATTAGCTAATGTGGTGGTTACAGGTACCAAACCTATGATGCAACTCGGAATTGATCGTCGTACATTTAATGTTGACCGAAGCCTTGCTGCTTCTGGTTCCACAGGAACGGATATTTTACGCCAGATACCTACCGTAAACGTAGATATTGATGGTAATGTAACAGTTCGAAATGCTGCCCCTACCCTTTTTGTAGATGGTCGCCCAACTACGCTTACGCTAGAACAAATTCCTGCAGACGAAATCCAAAGCGTAGAACTAATAACCAACCCATCAGCTAAATTTGATGCAAGCGGGGGCGGCGCAGCTATTTTGAACATAATATTAAAGAAGAGTCGCAAACCTGGCTATAATGGATCTGTTCGCGCGGGTATTGATAGCCGTGGCATGCCCAATGGCGGTGGTGATATCAGTATAAGAAAAGGTAAAATTGTTACCAATGTTTCCGGTAATTTTAATATGCGTAAATCACTTAGCTGGTCCGATATTACAACAGCCTATACCGGTAACCAAACAACGCCGGCATCTACTATTATACAGGATGTTGACAATGTAAGTAATGGTTATTTTGCTTTTGGACGTGCAGGACTAGATTACCTTATAGATAATAGAAATACCCTTTCCGTTACCATGAATTTTGTAAGGGGATCATTCGATAATGAAGAAACGAATAACATCAGGTACGATACCTTCTACAATCCGGTAAAAACCTGGACAGGTGGACGGTTAACAGAAGCTAACCGCACTTTCCAGAATTTTGGTGCAACAATTGGCTTTAAGCACAATTTTTCTAAGCCTGGTCATGAATTAACCGCTGATATAAATTTAAACAATAGCACAAACAGCGGGGAATCCAATTTTATAAGCCAATCGTTTAATAATCTTGGACAACCTGCGGGAAACCCGACGCTACAAATTACCGATGGTGGCGGGGGTAGCAGATTTGGCGTTTTCCAGCTAGATTATGCGAACCCATTAAGTAAATTAATTAAATTTGAAGGTGGCGTTAGAGCGCAAATCAGAACTTTTGATTCAAATAACGACAACTACATTTATGACTATACACAAAATGATTTTGTTTTCGTTCCTAATATCAGTGCTAATTATGAATTTACTGACAGGGTTTATGCAGCATATGGCATTGTAACCGGTAGAACAAAAGAAGGTGGAAGGTTTGGTTACAATTTGGGTTTACGGTTAGAAAGCTCAAATTATGATGGTATTCAAACAGATACAAAGGATGAATTTAGCGTTGAATTTCCACTTTCACTATTCCCAAGTGCATTTGCAAGTTATAAATTAAACGATAAAAGCGATTTACAGTTCAATTACTCTCGTCGCATCAACAGACCAAATTTTTTCCAGCTTATTCCTTTTATCGACTATACCGATCCATTAAATCTTAGAGTAGGTAACCCTAATCTTAAGCCTGAATTCACCAACAGCCTTGAAACAAATTATAGTTACCAATTTAACAACAATCATTCCATATTATTATCCGGCTACTTTAGGTACACTACTGACCTTATTTCCCCATACCAATATAAAGGACTCAATCCGATTAGTAAGGATAGCGTAATTTATAATACCTATGAAAACGCTCAAAGCAGCACCCGATATGGATTAGAAGTTACAGGAACCAATAAATTGAATAAAAAACTGGACATTATCACGAATTTTAATCTTTATAATGCAACGGTAAACAGCGAGAACCTTGAGCAGGATTTGAATAACAGTCAAACCAGTTTTTATACAAAAATGACTGTTACTCAGAAAATAGGAAAGAAGAATAATTGGATTTTACAAGCCAATGCTGACTATCAAAGCAAAACTGTATTACCAGTAGGTGGCGGCGGTCGTATGTCATGGATGGGCGGCAGTGCTGCAGCCGGAAGTAATGGTTTTGTAAATCCTAACTACGGAATGGATGTAAGTGTTCGCCGCGATATTATTAAAAACAAAAATGGTCAGGGCTATGCGGGTAGCATTACATTAAGTATGAATGATATCTTCCGGACCCGTATCTATGATGCCACTACCAATAGCGACTTTTTTATTCAAAATCTAAGCCGCCGCCGCGACCCACAGGTATTGCGTTTACAATTTAACTGGCGCTTTGGAAAGATGGATGCAAGTCTGTTTAAGAGGAAGAATATGAAGGGTGAAGCAGAAGGAATGCGCGAAGGGATGAGCCAGGGAATGTAAAATTGATTCTCGAAAGTTGAACTTCGTATTGGGTGAGCCGTTAATTTTACCCGGTGAAGCATCATCATTCACTCGTCAAAACTGTTTTATCCATATTATTTGCAACCGCGTATTTACCCGGATTTGCACAATATTATCTTACCGGCACCACCCTTGAGGATTCTGCCAAACCTGCGGTACATATATCTATGTTGCTACAAAGTAACAAGATGTTGTACCGCAGTGGTGCTTCAGGAGATTTTGGTATTCCATCACGAAATAAAGTTGACTCTGTAATTTGTTGGGCCGATGGATACGATACTACACGCCATATTTTATACCATGGACGAAGAAATTTATTGGTATTAAAGCTTTCTGAAAGAGCAAAGGAGAATAATAGTGAAAAAGGCAGACTTGCCAATCTTACCCCAAACCTTATAAAAGATAGCGAGCCATATTATCCTAATACAGGAGAAACCTATGCAGTGTTGGTGGAAAATCCCTGGGTAAATACCGAAGCCAATCCAACCACTGGTTTTAGTCCCAATCCCAATAAGGCTTCATATGCTAATATGCGCAGGTTTATTCAAAATAACATGCATATTAATCCGCATGCAGTCCGTATTGAGGAATTACTAAATTACTTTTCTGTTCCTGCAGTTAAGCCACCCCCACCCAACGAAACTTTTGCTGTAAAATCTTTTATAACACATTGCCCCTGGAATCCTTCCGCTAAATTGTTACATATTCAGGCGAAAGCTAAAGAATTGGATTTCAGCAAATCTCCTGTAGCTAACCTGGTTTTTTTAATTGACAACAGTGGCTCCATGGATATGCCCAACCGGATGCCATTACTGAAATCGGCATTTGCCATGTTGGTAAAATCGCTGCGTGATGATGATAGGGTATCCATCATAACCTATGGAGGCATTGCCGGCATTTGGCTACCACCTACGGCAGGCTCTCAAAAAGAAAAAATTCTTAATGCTATAGATTCTCTTGAAGCTGCAGGCGCTACCGCCGGTAGCAGTGGCATTCAAATGGCTTATCAAATGGCCACTATAATGCCCATACCCAATGGAAACAACAGGGTAATATTGGCCACAGACGGAGACTTTAACGTGGGCATAACCGCTGAAAAGGAATTGGAAGACATGATTTCCCGTTATGCAAAATCGGGGGTTCACCTTACCTGCCTTGGTGTGGGTATGGGAAATTATAAAGACAGTAAAATTGAAACCCTGGCGAGATACGGAAATGGGAACTATGCCTACTTAGATAATGAACAGGAAGCTGAAAAAGTATTGGTAACAGAACTGTCGCAGAACCTTTACAATGTAGCCTACGATGTTACCGTAAATATGTATCTGAACCCGGATATGGTAAAGCAATATTGCCTTGTGGGATATGAAAACAGGAAAGGCGCACTGTATGCGGATAATTCATACCTGATGGGGATGGAAATAGGTTCAGGTGCTACGATAAATGCAATGGTAGAATTAATTCCAAAAGATACATCCCTTTTTTTACAGCCATCTGCTAATGGAAAACCAGTTGGTTCCATTTCTTTACATTACAAACTTCATGACGAAAAAGATAGTGGGATTCAGGATCTGAAACATATCGTAAACATTGACGTAAATCAATTGTCGGCACCCCCAAAGGAAATCCAGTTTGCAACAGCCGTAGCTTGGTTTGGAAAAATTTGTAAATCACCTTCCCAATTTCCCATAGAAGTGTTTGACCATGTTTTGCTTTTAGCAACAGAAAATCATGACCCTGATAACCGGCAACAAATTCAGTTTCTTGAATTGGTAAAACAAGCAAAAGAACTTTATATGCCGATACCCAGTCCGGAAAAAAAGAAAAAAAGAAACCGGCATTAAAGCCGGTTACTAAATCAAGAAAATATCTCTTTTACTTTATCAAAAAACGTTTTTCCATTTTTTTCGGGAGCAGGATGAAAATTTTGGCTTTCCGACATTTTCTCCAATGCTTTTCTTTCATCGGCACTTACATTTTGAGGTGTCCATACATTTACGTGAATCAATTGATCACCCTTTTCGTAAGACTGAACGGATGGAAATCCTTTACCCTTAAGCCTGAAAATTTTACCACTTTGTGTACCTGCAGGGATTTTTATTTTTGCTTTACCATCAATGGTAGGAACCGTTACATCTGTTCCAAATACAGCATCAGGAAATGATACATGCAACTCAAAGGCCACATTCAATCCATCACGGTGTAATTCGGCATGTTGCTCTTCTTCTATCAACACACGTAAATCACCCGACATGCCGCCCCTTTCACCTGCATTACCTTTTCCTTCCATCCGTAGTTCCATTCCTTCCTGTACACCGGCGGGAATATTCAGGTTTACGGTTTCTTCGCCAAATACACGGCCGTCGCCTTTGCAACTACCACATTTTTGCGTAATGGATGTACCTGCACCATTACAGGTTGGGCACGTACTTACTGTTTGCATTTGCCCTAAGAAAGTGCTTTGTACCCGACGAACCTGTCCCGAACCACCGCAGGTACCGCAGGTTTGAATACTGCTGCTATCCTTTGCACCATTTCCACCACAAGCAATACAGCCTACATATTTTTTAACCTTAATGGTTTTATTGGCACCCTTTGCAATTTCTTCATAATTCAATTTGAGCTTAACGCGCAAATCGCTACCGCGGGCACCCCGGCCACGTGCCTGCTGTCCGCCACGGCCCCTTCCGCCACCGCCACCAAAAAAACTGCCAAACATATCATCACCGAAAATATCTCCGAACTGACTGAATATGTCATCCATATTCATACCGCCCGGATGACCTCCGCCGCCCCTGCTACCAGGACCAAACGCCTGATGACCGAAACGGTCGTATTGGGCACGTTTATCGGCATCGCTCAATATTTCATATGCTTCAGCAGCTTCCTTAAATTTTTCTTCTGCTTCTTTATCGCCAGGGTTGCGATCGGGGTGAAACTGCATGGCTACCTTACGATAGGCCTTTTTAATTTCATCTGCTGTTGATCCCTTACTTACACCCAATATTTCGTAGAAATCTCTTTTCGTTGACATAATATTAATTTGATAATGTGATAATTAGCCAATTAGCTAATGAAATTCGACTTGTACTTTAATTATCACATTTGCTCATTATCACATTTGCCCATTTATCACATTGGCACATTAGCTAATTATTTCCCCACCACCACCTTAGCATAGCGGATAATTTTACCTCCAAGGCTATAACCTTTTTGAAGTTCATCAATTACTTTTCCCTGTAAAGCTTCCGATGGTGCAGGTATTTCGGTAATGGCTTCATGCAGGTCTGCATCAAAATCACTATTTACCGAACTCATAGATTTCAAACCCTTTTGTTCAAGTGTTGCACGTAACTTATGGAAAACCAGGGTTACTCCTTGTTTAATGGCATCTGTATCAGCACTTTCTGCCATTACTTTTTCTGTACGCTCACAATCATCGAGCACATCCAGCAATGACGTCATGATTTCACGACCGGCTGTTTGCATTAATTCAATACGTTCTTTGGCGGTGCGTCGCTTATAATTGTCAAATTCGGCAAACAGGCGCAAATATTTATCTTTCTGCTCGCTTAATTCCGCATTAAGTTTTTCAACAACTGAATCTTCCTCAATGGGTTCGTTCAGGTTATGTGTTCCTGCAATATTATCATCTGCATTCAATCCTGTATCCTGCAAATCCCCTTCCAGCGTGGTTTCTGCGGCACCAGCCTGATCTTGTTCGTAAGTATGGTTCATAAATAATATGTTTCAAAAAAATGTGTGCAAAGGTAGGTATCAATAATGTTGCCAACCATTTAATATCCGTAAAAATGGCAGGTTAACTGAAAATTGGCTGCCACCTTGCGAATCCCGACTTTTGCATTTGTAATTTATTAGCATGCACCCAAAAGTTATCCTTCGTAAAAAAATTAGCAACAGGGTTGAAAATGGCCACCCATGGATTTTTGCCAATGAGGTAGATACCGCCAAAACGTATAGCAGGCCCGATGCTAAGGCATTGCAACCGGGGGCCATTGTTGATGTTTATAATGGCTTTGAAAAATTTATGGGTCGGGGCTATTTCAACCGGAGTAGCCAGATTATTGCACGGATACTTACCCGCAACCCTGCTGAAAAAATTGATGCAGCCTTTTTTGAAGCCCGTATAAGAAAGGCATGGCTTTACAGGCAAAAACTTGGTTATGTAGAAAATTGCCGGCTCATTTTTGGCGAAGCCGATGGCCTTCCCGCACTGATTGTCGATAAATTCAATGATTACCTTGTATTGCAAACCCTTTCTTTTGGTATTGATTGCTGGAAACCCTCCATAGTGGATGCCCTTGAGAAAATATTTAAACCTAAAGGAATTTACGAACGTAATGATGTGCCGGTGCGCGAATTAGAAGGCATGGCGCAACAAAAAGGGTTTCTTTCTGCACCATTTGATACAAATATTGTTATCAGTGAAAACGGGCTTAAGTTTCATGTGGATATTGAAAATGGCCAAAAAACAGGATATTTTCTCGACCAGCAAGATAACCGGCGCGCCATTCAGCATATTGTAAAAGGCGCTGATGTGCTCGAAGCATTTTGCTATACAGGTACTTTTAGCATACATGCTGCGCATTACGGGGCAAAAAGTGTTCTTGGAATCGATATCAGCGAATCGGCTGTAACCCAGGCCCGCCGCAATGCAGCATTAAATAACCTCCAACAAATTTGCAGCTTTGAAGCCATGAATGCTTTTGACGTATTGAAGCAATGGTCTCGCGAAGAAAAACTATTCGATGTGGTTATACTCGATCCGCCGGCGCTTACTAAAAGCCGGGATAAAATTGAAAAAGCCATTACGGGATACAAAGAGATAAACCTGCGTGGAATGAAGCTCTTAAAACCCGGTGGTTTCCTGGTAACTGCAAGTTGTACCAATTTGGTGAGCCCGGCAATGTTTCTTGAAACCATTGCCAACGCAGCAAAGGATGCCAGACGAAATATTAGACAGGTAACCTACCAAACACAAGCAAGCGACCACCCGATTGTGTGGGGGCTGGAGAATACTGAATATCTTAAATTCCTTATTGTAGAGGTTCAGTAAGTGGTAAGATGCCGTTAACCTATATTTGCAATCCCAACTTAAAAAGTAGATACGAGAAATAAAAAGATAAGGCTGCTTGCTTTTAAGTTACGAATAACAAGAGTTAGTAATTATTACATTTTAAATAAAACATAAACAATGGCAACAACTTCGGATATCAGCCGCGGACTAATATTGAAATTAGACGGAAGCCTTTACAAAGTAGTGGAATTCGGTGAAAACAAAACCGCGCGTGCAGCTGCTAAAGTATGGGCAAAACTTACCGGTGTAGATAACAACCGGACAATTGAAAAAACCTGGAATAGTGGCGATACTTTATTTCCTGTTCGGGTAGAAAGGCATGCTTATCAATATCTCTACAAAGATGATACCGGTTATAGTTTCATGCATTCAGAGACCTTCGAACAAATTACGGTTCCTGAAACTATGATTGATGCCCCTCAATTTTTAAAAGATGGCCAGGAAGTGAGTGTTTTAATTAATACGGAAACAGACATTCCTATGACGGTGGAATTGCCGGATAAAATTGTTTTAAAAGTTATTTACAGTGAACCCGGCATGAGGGGAGATACAGCAACACGTACCCTAAAACCTGCAAAAGTGGAAACAGGTGCAAACGTAAACGTTCCACTTTTTGTAAATGAGGGCGAATTAATCAGAATAAATACCAAAAATGGTGAATATGTGGAAAGAGTGAAGGAATGATAGTGAAATTCATCTCATATCATTGCTTCATAGACAGGGACAAGGCCTTTAGAAGGGGTTTAGGGTGTTTAGAAAGGAATTAGTACGGGAAATTGTCTTAAAGAAAAGAGCGCTTAATGCGCTCTTTTCTATTTTATTCATTTGGAGTATTCTTTTCAAAAATCGGCATTTTTAGGCTAAAAAGGAGCATTTTATCCCCAAATCAATAAGATTTTGAGCAAAATTGAGCAAAATCGTATGTTGCATTGAGTAACTACCTTACTTTAGCCGCCCCAATTTTGGGTAACTAACATTCTTTCATTTTTTTAACTTCAGCCGTATGGATATCAAACAAGTCCAGGAGTTGGTGAAAATCATCAACAAAACCAATATTGCGGAAATCAGTATTGAAGAAGAAGGTTTGAAAATAACCATCAAACAAAAAGAAGAGCCGGCCACACAATTTATAGCAGCACCCCAACAAACATATTTAGCCGCACCAACACACGCACCAGCTCATGCGGCACAAGCTACTGCCCCACCAAGGGCGCCCGAACCAGCACCCGTTGCAGATAACCTTATTACGATAAAAAGTCCCATGATTGGTACCTTCTATCGCAGTCCTGCTCCGGATAAGCCTTTATTTGTAAATGTCGGGGATGATGTAACGGTGGGAAAAGTGGTTTGCATTATTGAAGCCATGAAGCTTTTCAACGAAATTGAAAGCGAAGTAAAAGGCCGCATTGTAAAGGTATTGGTGGAAGATGCCAGCCCTGTAGAATACGATCAGCCATTGTTCCTTGTAGATCCTTCGTGAATGGTTTGAAATTCTGAAGTATTTTAAAATTCAAGTTTCAAATTTCAAATTTTCAAGACCATGTTTAAAAAAATATTAATCGCAAACCGGGGCGAGATTGCATTACGTGTGATTCGTACCTGTCGCGAAATGGGTATTCGTACGGTAGCGGTTTACTCCACCGCCGATAAGGATTCGCTTCATGTAAAATTTGCTGATGAAGCAGTTTGCATAGGCAAACCGCAAAGCAGCGATAGTTATCTAAGCATCCCAAGACTTATTGCAGCGGCCGAAATTACCAATGCCGATGCGATACATCCTGGTTACGGTTTTTTAGCAGAAAATGCTCTTTTCTCTGAAATATGCGGGCAAAACGGTATCAAGTTTATTGGTCCCACCCCTTCGCAAATAAGGGCAATGGGCGATAAAGTAACTGCCAAAGAAACCATGATTGAAGCCAATGTACCGGTAGTGCCCGGTGGCGAAGGCCTGTTGGATAGCCTTGACCATGCAAAAAAAACCGCAAAGGAAGTTGGCTATCCCATAATGTTAAAAGCTACCGCAGGTGGCGGTGGCAAGGGCATGCGGGTGGTATTCAGCGAGCCAGAACTTGAAAAAGCTTACGATTCGGCGAAAGCAGAGGCGGGTGCTTCTTTTAAAAACGACGGCATCTACATGGAAAAATTTGTGGAAGAACCCCGCCACATTGAAATCCAGGTTGCAGGTGATCAGTTTGGTACCGTGTGCCATCTTAGTGAGCGAGATTGTTCTATTCAGCGCAGGCACCAAAAACTCGTAGAAGAAAGCCCATCACCTTTTATGACACCCGAACTTAGGTATGCAATGGGTGAAGCAGCTAAAAAAGCGGCAAGTGCCATTAGCTATGAAGGTGTTGGAACCGTAGAATTTTTGGTAGATAAGCACCGCAATTTCTATTTTATGGAAATGAATACACGCATTCAGGTAGAACACTGTGTAACCGAAGAAGTAATAAACTTCGACCTGATTAAAGAGCAAATAAAAATAGCAGCCGGTATCCGCATT
The DNA here is from genome assembly GCA_041740575.1 of Chitinophagaceae bacterium. Taxonomy (GTDB): domain Bacteria; phylum Bacteroidota; class Bacteroidia; order Chitinophagales; family Chitinophagaceae; genus Phnomibacter. The sequence continues at coordinate 114,397 of JBGSLS010000037.1, forward strand.
AGTGGTAAAGATTATATCCCGGAAGACATGCATGCTATTGAATGCCGGATTAATGCAGAAGATCCTTATAATGATTTTAGACCAAGTCCGGGAAAAATTACAGTGTTGCACCAACCGGGTGGCCATGGGGTGCGCGTGGATAGTCATGTATATGCCGGCTACACCATTCCACCCTATTACGACAGCATGATTGGCAAGGTAATAACCGTAGCCCGCACCCGCGAAGAAGCTATTAACACCATGTACAGGGCATTGAGTGAATATGTAATTGAAGGAATAAAGACAACAATACCGTTTCATCTTCAACTTATGCAGGATGAGCGTTTCAGGTCGGGTAATTTCAATACCAAGTTTATGGAAGGTTTTACTATGCAATAACATCATTTTCATCAATTTCAGTAAAAAGGGCAACTGTAAAAGGTTGCCCTTTTTCTATTAATGAATAGGTAAAGTTTATTAATAGACCATTTGTTTACAATCCAAAAGTTAATTTTGCGTTCTTATTTATTAAAACATCAGATTTGAATAAACTTGGAAAGGAATGGCTAAATGCAACAGCATTGTTTTGTGTAATAGCCATAATAACAGGGTTTGTAAACATTTTGCCTGCCAATAGGGATAACAAGTTGGGTCCTGCCTCCATTGAAAAAGATTCTACTAATTCCCTTCATAAATACGCGGGAACATCACCTCATCAGGCATTAGCTGCCAATATTTATCAGCTTGCACTACACGGATACCAAAAATTGGATGTCGCAAATAAGATAGCTAAACCCATTCTTACTATTGTAGATTTCAGCAAACCATCTACTGAAAAACGACTTTTTATTGTTGATATGCGATCTGGAAAAGTACTTGTTCATAGTCTTGTAGCACATGGTAGAAATTCTGGGGAAAAAGTTGCTACTCAATTTTCAAATACTGATGCATCACACCAAAGCAGTTTAGGTTTTTACATAACAGGCAATACCTATAATGGAGGCAATGGTTATAGTATGAAACTAAAAGGTATGGAAGCAGGATTTAATGACAAAGCCGAAAAAAGGGCTATTGTAATGCATGGTGCAGACTATGTAAGTGAGAATGCTATTAAAAACCTTGGTAGATTAGGCAGAAGCTGGGGTTGTCCCGCAGTTTCTCAAAAAGAACATAAAATGATTATTGATTTAATTAAGGAAGGAAGTTGCATGTTTATTTATGCACCCCAACAACAATATATCAGTAGTTCTAACCTACTTAAGGACCTGACACAATTCAATACTTTTTGATTTTTTTTTAAAGCTCAGGCTGCTAGTCTTAGATTATCACTTGCCAGTCAAAGGTTGATTTACATCCAGAAAAATCAACTCCCCGGTGTTGCTAATTCTTCAGAAATAGCATGACTTACTGGAATTTCCTTTATTTGATCAATCAAACTCCTTGCAGAAGCGGGCGCTTTCTTTTGAAGCATAACATTTTCCTGTTGCATTCCGTATACGAGTTCATTCCATTTTGTTTTATAAGCAGATGAGCCCATTTGCACTAAAGGCCTGTCAGGTAAATCACCGGGAAAAGAAACAAACCAGGCCGTTTCGATGGTATTTAATGGGCTTTTAGGATTTTTTACAGGATACTTATATTCAAAGACCTGTATGGGATCCTTTTCCATTCCCATTCTCCGAACCATTGCTTTTGTAGTGGTAGACGCTCCATTTTTCCGGGCATTGTAAGGTGATACAAGCTTCTTTACTACATATTCATGATCTTCAACTTTCATTTTCTCAATATCATTGAGTGGAATCTTTAAGTGTTTTCTTTCAGAAGGAATATACAACGTAACCTGACCTTCATGAAACGCTCCCTGGTAAGTTGCGTAGCCCAATACAGAATTGCCATTATTCAGTACCACTTCGGATCGGATGTTGGAAAAATCATTTCCATGACGCATCGTAGTTGCAGGCGATGAACAAGAAGTTACTATTAAAACAAAAAATAAAACCAGGGCAAATAAAAAACCCTGACTAGATAAGGTTTTCATACACATTCCATTGAAAATTGTAATTCAGCTAAAAGCAATCGCTATCAAAGGTAAATTACAATTTTTCAAAAGAAAAGTTAGATTTCGAAACATTTTATCAGAATGCCTATGAATCTAAAGGGTTAGTTTAGAATTTTTCAATTTAAAAAAAATAATATATAAAAAATATCCCGGCATGTTTCAAAAAACAGCCGGGATACTAATAAAAAACAAGTAAAATCCTATGAAAACTACTTACTAACTCACTATATATTTAGAAAGCAAAAATTGCAGCAATCAATGCACTGCCTGCTGATTTGGACCCAATACCTTTGCTATCGGTAAAAATATTTTCGGATGCATTATCCATTCTAAATTCAGGAACCAGCATGAAATTACTGCCCACCTTGAAATTAGCCGACAAGGTTGTAGCAAAAATACTGCCCCCACCTTGAATTCCACTAAACATTAGCCTTTCGTCTGAATCGCTAAAGTATTCACCACGAAGCGTAAGTCCAAACTTTTCGGTAGCATCTAAATTAAGGTACATAGCAGAACCCCACCAATTTTTAGCATCTTCATACTTACCATCAACTTTAGCCTTACTTGAATTTACTGTACCATTAAAACCTATTCCGAATTTATCAGATACCTGAGAAGTTAAAACTAAGTCGAATTGATTGCCTTTTGAATCATCGATACCTTGTCCGCCTACATAGTTAAAATAGGCTTTGAAATTATCGCTTGCTGCAAAACTATATTGTGCTAACAAAAACTTTTTATTGGTGACATCATCCGGCACAGTTTTAAAATCCGTTGGATTCGCAATACCTAACATAAATCCATGTTTACCACTTGTGATTTCAGCCTTAACTCCGGTGTGAAAAAACGGACCATAACTAAACATATAGGACATGCTGTAATTACGGTTTGGCATTGGATCAACCAATTCGTAGCCAACATGTGTAGCCCAGCTACCAGCGGTTAACTTTAACCAATCTGTAACCTGAACACCAATATATAATTGCTTTATGGCTGCCATGGTTCCTTCATCATTATAGGAGAAATCCTGCGCACGTTGCCCAAATCCCAGATCGGCAACCATGGAAACTTTCCCAAAATTTTGATCAAGTTTTACGGAAGCCATTCCCAACTGGAACTGATTATGAGAATTGGTAAAACTTGTGTAATTGTTTGTTTTTGTTTTTGCAAAATCATACCGATAATATACATCCGCAGATCCGCTTATGGTAAGTCCCTTCTTAGGTTCTGATTCTTCCTCGGCAACGGCGGTTGAATCCTGCGCCATTGCAGGTAATATAGCTGCTGCAAAAAGCAGCGATGAAAATATTTTACGTAACATTGTAATGCATTTTTTGGATGAAAAATGTAGGCACTGCTTTTGTGAACTTGTACCAGAAGTTCATGGAATTACAGCAGTGCTTTTTTAAATTGAAATTAGTTTTGGTTTTCCCTGTTTGAAAAACTCAGGACAGGTAGAACAGGAGATTTTTTGATATAGGTTATGGTTGCAAAAAACAACCATAACCTACCTATTTTAAATAACGGCTTCTTCTTCTTTCATTACACCATTATTGCTTACCAATAATGTACCCTGCATATATTTTTCATTATGCTGAGATGCATCGAGGCCAGCGGCTTCATCATCTTCACTTACACGGAGAGGAACAATAAGCCCTATGAATTTGAAAATCAGAAAAGACATTACAATGCTGAATCCAACAACAATCACCATGCCTTTGAATTGTGTCCAAAGAAAACCTGGGTTACCATAGAAAAGACCATCGGGTCCTGCGCTATTAACGGCAGTTGTTGCAAAAACACCAGTCATTAACATACCAACCATACCACCAATACCGTGGCAGGGAAATACATCTAATGCATCATCAAGGCGAGATTTGGATTTGTAATATACCGCTAGATTGGAAACAATGGCAGCGAAAGCACCAATAAAAATACTTTGTGGAACTGCAACAAAACCTGCAGCAGGCGTTATAGCTACCAAACCAACAACTGCGCCAATACAGAAACCGAGTACACTAGGCTTTTTCCCACGGAGAACATCAAAGAACATCCATGACAACCCTGCAGCACCTGCGGCAATATTTGTTACCATGAAAGCAGAAACGGCCAAACTATTTGCAGCAACTGCACTACCTGCATTGAAACCAAACCAACCAAACCAAAGTAAACCTGTACCAATTAATACATAAGGAACATTAGCTGGGGGAATTTCTTGTTTGTCAATATGAGATTTACGGCGCTTCAGCATTATAGCACCCACGAGAGCTGCACAACCGGCTGAAATATGTACAACGGTACCACCTGCAAAATCCCATACACCCATTACGGCTAAGAATCCTTCTGGATGCCATGTCCAATGTGCTAACGGGGCATAAACCAACAAACTAAATAATGCGATAAAAAGTACGTAAGCAGTGAAACGGATACGTTCTGCCACGGCACCTACTACAAGACCCGGGGTAATAATCGCAAACATAAGCTGGAAAACTGCAAATAATGACAATGGGATGGTTGGTGCCAACGACCAGGGTTCGCCTGACATAACTCCTTTAAACATTAAGAAGGTGGAAGGATCACCAATAAATCCACCTTGACTTTCGCCAAAAGCCAAACTGAAACCAACAACTACCCAAAGTACGCTTACAATACCAGCAGCTACCACACTTTTCATCATGGTGGAAATCACGTTCTTTCTGTGTACCATGCCCCCGTAAAAGAAGGCTAACCCAGGTGTCATCAAAAACACAAGGGCAGTTGCAACCAGAATCCAGGCTATGTCCGCCTGGTTGTACACAGATTTTTCATCTGCAAATAAAGGAAGTGTAGGCACAAATGCCGCTCCCAACGCAATAGCAGCCAGCACCGCAAAAGGTGCAATTTGTCTTGCTTGAATTTTTCTCATAGATTGTTTTTGTTTTAGTGAACAATAAGAAACCGGGGAAGACTCCCCACAACATTTATGGCTGCAGTCGTATAAATAGATTGAAAAATAGATTAACCATCAAACATATAATAATTAAAATTTTATATAAATATCTTAGAACAATTTTGCTAATTTGATGATATTGTTGAAATATCTACATCTGTTCATGTACAAATATAAACAAAAAGACACTATTATAACATTTCTTTAAACATATTATTTTTTGTAATTTATAAAAATTGTTCGTATTAGTGATTCAAAATTGTTAATACTGGCTAGCAAAAATTCATAAATCATTGATTATCAAATACATATTAATATCTATGTGCCTATCAACAATAATAAGTCTACACATCATCGAAAATTATATATTTATATTATTTTAAAATATATATATAATACTTAATTTCTAGCGACGGTAAAGGACAAAAAAAACCGCCTTCTTTCGAAAGCGGTTAATGCATGTACCCCTGAGGCAGGGAGTGAATTACATATTATCTCAGAAAAAGCATTTCCCTGTATTTGGGAAGCGGCCAGAAGTTATCATCTACATGCAATTCCAGTTTATCTACATGGTAGCGGATTTGATCGAAATACGCTTCCTTAACATCCTCGCAATATGCAATGGCTTTATCACGCATATTTTCAATTGCATTTGCCTTTTTTCGGGCAGCAATCATTTTTTCTACCAAGTCAGCACCTTGATTAATATGCATTGTAATTTTCTCAAGTATCTGCATTTGATTGGCATATGACTCAGGTGACATACCTAAATCCTTCAATCCTTTGATATTTTCAATCAACACATTCTGATATTTAACCGCAGATGGCATGATATGACTTGTAACCAATTCTCCCATTATTCTGCCTTCAATCTGAACCCGCTTAATATAATTTTCAAGCATGATCTCATGACGGGCTTCGCTTTCGGTATGGCTAAGCACATGCAGTGATTCAAATAATTCTAAAGCTTTGGGTTGCAAAAAGGCATCAAGGGCACGTGGTGTGGTAGGTACATTCGGCAAACCGCGGCGGGCGGCTTCTTTATGCCATTCTTCGCTATAACCATCACCTTCAAAAAGTACCTTTTCAGAAGCAACAATATATTTCTTGATTACCTCCATAATGGCCACTTCCTTCTTCTCTCCTTTTTCTATTAATCCATCCACTTCAATCTTAAAGGTTTCAAGTGTTTTAGACATAATAGCATTCAAAACCGCCATGGGAATCGCACAGTTGGCTGTACTGCCTACTGCACGGAATTCAAACTTATTTCCTGTAAAAGCAAACGGTGAAGTACGGTTACGATCTGTATTATCCAGCAACAGTTCTGGAATGGTCTTATGAATATCGAGCTTCAAAAGAATTTCATCCTGCTCTGTAAAATTCTCTCCTACCCTCTCCTTTATTTCCTGTAAAACCTCAGAAAGGTACTTACCAATGAAAATGGAAATGATGGCAGGTGGGGCTTCGTTTGCACCAAGGCGATGATCGTTACCGGCACTTGCTATGGATCCGCGCAGCAATTCAGCATAATCATGAACGGCCTTAATTACATTCACAAAAAAGGTAAGGAACATCAGGTTTGTCTTCGGCGTTTTTCCGGGTGCCAAAAGGTTTACACCTGTATCGGTACTCAGGCTCCAGTTATTGTGCTTACCACTACCATTAATACCGGCAAATGGCTTTTCATGCATCAATACCACGAGATTATGACGCTTGGCTACACGCACCATTACATCCATCAAAAGAATATTGTGATCTACCGCCACACTTGCTTCTTCAAAAATAGGAGCACACTCAAACTGGGCGGGTGCAACTTCATTATGGCGGGTACGTAGCGGAATTCCCAGTTTGTAAGCTTCCTGCTCATAATCGCGCATGAATGCATATACGCGCTCAGGTATGGATCCAAAATAATGATCTTCTAATTGCTGGCCTTTTGCAGATGAATGGCCAAAGACCGTACGACCAGTAAGTAATAGGTCGGGGCGGGAATTCGCCAGACCGGCATCAATTACAAAATATTCCTGCTCCCAACCTAAGGTTGCGGTAACCTTATTTACATTTCGATCGAAATATTGAGCAACCGCAACAGCGTTTTTGTTCAAAGAATCCAAAGAACGGAGCAGTGGTGTTTTAGCATCAAGGCTTTCACCGGTATAGCTAACAAAAATTGTAGGAATACAAAGCGTTTTTCCTTCTCCTACTTCAAAAATGAAAGCCGGAGATGATGGGTCCCATGCAGTATAACCACGTGCTTCGAAAGTTGCGCGTAATCCACCACTTGGAAAAGAAGATGCATCAGGTTCTTGCTGAATAAGTGCATCACCATCAAAAGTTTCAATAGCAGTACCATCGCCTTTTAGGGTAAAAAAGGAATCATGCTTTTCGGCAGTAGTTCCTGTTAGGGGTTGAAACCAATGGGTAAAATGCGTTACACCCTTTGTTTCGGCCCAGGCTTTAATTCCATTGGCAATTTGGTTGCCCATGGAACGGTCAATTTTTTTTCCGCTGTTTATACTCCCTACAAGGCTCTTAAACGCTTCGTCGCTCAAAAACTGGCGTGCAATTTTTAGGGTAAATACATTTTCACCAAAAATAGATGTGATTTTGGTAGCGCCGGGCACCTTAACGGGTGCAGAATTGGCAAAAAGGCTGTCTAATGCTTTCAAACGCAATGATTCCATGGATTGTGTTTTAGCTTTTTTTATGTGAATTGATAAAATACCGAATTAACTTAATTCCCGTACGGGGGTCAAAAGTAACCCAATTTTTGCTTCAAAAATTGACATATTTCAAAAAAAGTATTGAAAAAATAACCAAAAAAGCATTTTTCCAGATGAAAATACAACTTGAATACACATTTATTTTTTTGCTATTCATTAACTTTGGTACCCAATTCATTGAAAATTAGTCTTTTGCGATAAATGGCAGAAAAGGCTTTAACTGCCTGATAAAATGGTGGTAAAATTGGGGACCACCGCAGCACATCCATATAAAATACCCTATTCCCGGCAGGAAAATGCTCCGATAACGGATTATTGCTCCCGTGTTGGTAATGGTGTATCCAATAATCAGGAGATTAACCAAAGCAAAGAGCAGGAATGCCCAACCTTCGGGCCCCGTTTTTTTAATACCCTCTTGCTTTTTACGCAAAACCAACCAGGCCATTAAGCCCCAAAAGACCATTATTTCAGCAGAAAAAATCAGGTAGGTCAGCTTCCCGCCTTCCCCGGGCCATGGGCGGAATAAAACATTATGAATGGCTTCGGGTAAAGCTTTGGCAAAACTAAGTGCAGTAGGTTCTAAAGGGCGCATTACCAGTTCTGTATTCGCCTCCAGTTCTAAAAACTCAAGCCGGCGCTCTATTATATATTGGGGAAGATCTAAAGAAGGATGGATTAGACCTGCATTAAAAAACAATAGTAAAAAGCCGATTATGGACAAACTTGTTATCCAATTTCGATATGGAGGTAATTGCCAGAACAGCACATATAATACTATAGATGCACAGAAAGTGGCAGCAACCAGGTATTTAAAAAAGAATAATAGAAAAAATAGTAAAAGAAGGCAAAGTATCCTGGCAATGTTTTTTTTTACTGAAAACAGGTATAGCATTGGGATTATAGCGGAAATAATCGTTAATTCAATCCCTTCCTTTAGGATAACGCTCGTAAAAAAGAAAGATGATGGGAATAAATATATCCAGGTTCCCAACCATGGCTGACCAAAGATTTTTTTTAAATACACCCAACATCGTAAAAATAACCAGACAGAAAGACAATTAAATAGAATAACATTGGTATACAACTCACCACCTGAAAAGAAATTGAGTAAAAAGTGAATGAACTTGATTCCATCAAATACAGTCCGGATAAAATCCGAGTCTGTATTGCCAATACTAAAATCGGTAATGTGAAATGTTTCTGCCAGGTATGCTGGAAAAGCAGATGGAGCTTCCCAAAAAATCTGATACATTTCAAGCCCACCGCCAAAAAATAAATCAATATCAGCTAAAGCGGTGGGTATATAATTCACCATAATGAAGGTATATAATACCCCTATTGAAATTTTTCCATAAAAAAAGAATAATGAGTAAGCCGGCATTATACCACTTTTCCTTAGAAAACTATTTCTATACAGCATAGTCCCCAGAAAAATGGCATAAAAAAGTGGAAGTAAGTAAGTAATAATATAATCCAATATCTCAGTTTTGTACAAAAATGGTGCTGTTAGCCCTATTATTTCGAATTATTCTTTTAGAATCGGCAGGAATCTTTACTTTGGCCGTCTGAAATCAATATTTTTCCATTAAAAATCAACAACTATCAACTATGAGTTTGTTTGTAAAAAAGCCTTTGGATCAGTTGATTGCTTCGGCTGGCGATTCTGAACATGGACTTAAAAAGACCCTGAATTCATTTAATTTAATAACCCTGGGTATAGGTGCCATTATAGGTGCGGGGCTATTTTCATTGACTGGAATTGTTGCCGCAGATGTGGCAGGGCCCGGTGTTACATTTTCATTTATAATTGCTGCCATAGGTTGCGCTTTTGCCGGATTATGTTATGCTGAATTTGCAGCTATGATTCCCATTGCCGGTAGTGCATACACGTATGCATACACTACCATGGGTGAGTTTATTGCATGGATAATCGGTTGGACACTGGTATTGGAATACGCACTTGGTGCGGCTACTGTCGCCATTAGCTTTTCGCAATACTTCGGTAAGTTTTTTACCAATATGGGTATTGAATTACCACTTAACCTCATACATTCTCCCTGGGAATCGTATCTATTGGCCGATGGTACCGAAGTGGCAGGCGGAAATATTAATATTGTAGCTATCATAGTAGTTGTTCTCATTTCTTTGCTTCTTATCAGGGGTACTCAGGAAAGTGCATTGGTAAACAACTTCCTGGTAATTCTAAAAGTTTCAGTTGTATTAATTTTCATAGCTATTGGTTGGTCTTATATCAACCCGGTAAACCACGAAGTTTTTATCCCTAAAAATACAGGTACGTTTGGGGAGTTTGGCTGGAGCGGTATTTTGCGCGGAGCTGGGATGGTATTTTTTGCATTTATTGGTTTTGATGCCGTATCAACTGCAGCACAGGAAGCAAAAAATCCACAAAAAGGCATGCCAATAGGTATTCTTGGGTCTCTGGCGGTGTGTACAGTATTGTATGTATTATTTTCTTATGTAATGACTGGTGTAGCCCATTATAGTGAATTCAGGGGTAGCGCAGCACCTGTGGCAGTTGCCATTGCTAAAACACCCTATATGTGGCTTAACCAAACCGTAATTATTGCCATCCTGGCAGGTTATACATCGGTAATGCTGGTAATGCTTATGGGGCAAAGCAGGGTTTTCTATACCATGAGCAGCGATGGTTTGCTTCCTAAGTTGTTCAGCGATCTGCATTCCAAATTTCGCACGCCTTACAAGTGTAATTTGCTTTTCCTGGTTTTCGTAAGTTTATTTGCTGGCTTTGTACCGGTAAGGGTTGTAGGTGAATTGGTGAGCATGGGCACGTTATTTGCTTTTGTTCTTGTTTGTTTGGGTGTACTCATTATGCGCTATCAGGATCCCCACCGTAAAAGACCTTTTAAAACCCCATTGGTGCCTTTTGTTCCTATTGCCGGCATTTTGGTTTGTGTTGCTATGATGGTAGGTTTACCCGCAAAAACATGGCTTAATATGATTGCCTGGATGGGGATTGGATTATTTATTTATTTCCTTTACAGCCGTAAGCATAGTAAAATGCAAATAGCGGAAGCGAGAGGCGATTTCGATAAAAAGTAATTTTTTAAAATACAATACCAAAAAACCGCATTCGATTATGGGTGCGGTTTTTTCTTTATACCTATCCGCCTTACTTTTGCAGTCCGAATTTGGAAATTCCAAATTAAGAAATTCCAAATTCCAATATGAAGCAAAAAAGGATAATGCCCTTGAATTGCAGAATGGATTTTCAAATATTAAATCTTACATATCAAATTTTAAATAGTCATGGGTCGCATATTTGAAGTTCGTAAATCCTCCATGTTTGCCCGTTGGGACAAAATGGCGAAGAATTTTACGAGGATTGGAAAAGAAATTGTGATTGCGGTAAAAGCCGGTGGTGCCGATCCAAATGGAAATGCTGCGTTACGCCGTTGCTTTCAAAATGCACGCAGTGTGGGCATGCCCAAAGACCGGGTGGAAGCTGCCATTAAACGAGCTACCGGCAAAGAATTGATCAATTATGATGAAATTCTTTACGAAGGTTATGCCCCACATGGTGTAGCCGTTCTGGTAGAAACTGCAACAGATAACCATGTACGCACAGTGGCCAATGTAAAAAGTCATTTTACCAAAGGTGGCGGCGCATTGGGCAATAGCGGAAGTGTATCGTTTCAGTTTAAAAAAATGGGGGTTTTTAAATTAGACCCTGCAGGCCTAAATGCAGAAGAGCTGGAGTTTGAATTAATTGACGCCGGACTTGAAGAATTAGGCGAAAGCACTACTGAACCCGACAATATGGGCAATACCAAGGATATTTTGGTTTTACGTTGTCCTTTTAATGAATTTGGGAACCTTCAGCATGCACTTGATGCAAAAGGAATAAACCCGATTAGTGCCGAAGTTGAATGGATTCCTGGCACAACCGTTCCCGTTTCAGATGAACAGGCAGAAGAAGTAAGCAAGCTTATTGACAAGCTGGAACAGGATGAAGATGTACAAAAAGTTTTTCACAATATGGCCTGATGGAATATTTTTCCCTATTTATGGATAATGTTTAATTCTGCTAAACCGGGTAAAAGAATGCCGTTTTCCCCCTTCCCTTATCTTCGTTGCTTATATGACTAATAAAATTACCGCAGCTATTACCGCAGTTGGTGGATATGTACCCGACCATGTACTTTCCAATTTTGATTTGGAGCAAATGGTTGACACCAATGATGAATGGATTCGCACCAGAACCGGAATTTCCGAACGTCGTATTTTAAAAGGAGAAGGTAAAGGTACAAGTGATCTGGTGGTGCCTGCAATTGAACAAATACTGGCCAAAAGAGGGATGGATGCATCTGAAATAGACTGTATTATCTGTGCAACTGTTACCCCTGACATGGTATTTCCAGCAACGGCAAATATTATTGCAGATAAAGTGGGCGCTATAAATGCCTTTAGTTTTGACGTAAGTGCTGCTTGCAGCGGTTTCTTATTTGCACTTACGCAAGGAGCCGCTTTTATTGAAAGCGGTCGCTATAAAAAAATAATTGTGGCAGGTGCCGATAAAATGAGTGCCATTATTGACTACACAGACCGTGCTACCTGCATTATTTTTGGCGATGGCGGTGGGGCAGTTTTATTAGAACCTGATACGGAAGGATTTGGTGTACTCGATAGTATATTGCGCAGCGATGGAAGCGGCGCAAAATTCCTGCACATGAAAGCCGGCGGTTCTGTAAGACCCGCTACCATAGAAACGGTAATGGCGAAGGAGCATTATGCTTACCAGGAGGGCCAAACGGTTTTCAAATTTGCAGTAAAAGGCATGGCCGATGCAAGTGCCGAATTGCTGGAAAGGAATAACCTTACCGGTGATGATATTGCATGGTTAGTTCCCCACCAGGCAAACCTGCGCATAATAGATGCTACTGCTAACCGTATGGGACTCGATAAGGAAAAAGTGATGATCAACATTCAGAAGTATGGCAATACAACGGCGGGCACTTTGCCACTTTGTTTGTCTGATTGGGAGAGCCAGCTAAAAAAAGGTGACAACATTGTTCTTGCTGCATTTGGTGGTGGATTTACATGGGGTGCAACCCTTGTAAAATGGGCTTACGACGGCGCATCTTAAAAACCGTTCAATAAGCAGGAAGGTTTTATGCAATATGAACTTCGTTGACCGTGCCCGTGTCACCCAATTAATATTGTTGAATTAACGTAAGAAGCAATCAAAAAAGTCCAATAATGATTCCGTCATCGGTAAGATCAATTGATTCTGCCGATGGCATAGATGGAAGCCCCGGCATACGCATCATATCTCCCAAAATAGGAATGATAAACCCGGCACCTGAAGCAAATTCAAACTCACGTACGGTTACTACAAAATCTGTTGGGCGACCGAGTTTTTTTTCATCATCCGACAAACTCTTTGGTGTTTTGGCCATACAAATGGGCAGATTTTGAAAACCAAGTTGCTGAATGGTTTTTAAATGGGTTCTTGCTTTTACCGAATAGGCAACTTCTTTAGCTCCGTAAATGGTGCAGGCAATCTTAGCAATTTTTTCTTCTACAGGCGCATCCCAATCATAAAGCGGCTTAAAATCACACCATTTATTTTCTACCACTTCATGTACTGCAGCAGCAAGTTCCATGGCTCCTTCACCGCCTTTTGCAAAAGCATCACATTCCACAGCCACCACACCCATTTGCCTGGCAGCTGCTTTTAATAATGCAAGCTCTTCTTTACTATCTGTTGGAAAACGATTAATACAAACCACAGGATGCATACCAAAAGTTTTCAGATTTTCGATATGCTTTTCCATATTGCAAATACCTTTAGCTACTGTATCGGTATTAGGTTGTTGTAATTCATCTTTTACTGCTCCTCCATGATGACGTAATGCTTTTATCGTTACTACCAACACTACTGCTTCGGGTCGTAAACCCGCAGCCTGGCATTTAATATCGAAAAACTTTTCTGCCCCAAGGTCAGCAGCAAAGCCGGCTTCCGTTACCACATATTTTGCTAACGTCAGGCCCATCCACGTTGCCAACACCGAATTGGTGCCTTGTGCGATGCTTGCAAAAGGTCCACCATGTAAAATGGCGCCGTTGCCTTCCAAAGTTTGTACAAGGTTAGGCTTAATGGCATCTTTCAATAAAGCTGCCATGGCGCCAACCGCATTAAGGTCGCGGGCAAACACCGGTTTACCTTCAAAGGTCATTCCAATAAAAATATTGCCTAATCTTTTTTTGAGATCGGCAATATCTGTACTGAGACAAAGTATCGCCATAATTTCAGAAGCCGGGGTGATATTAAATCCTTCTTCGCGTGGGATACCATTGTTTTTACCACCAAGCCCTACCAATATTTGTCGTAATGAACGGTCGTTCATATCCATTACCCGCTTCCATACAATCGTGCGCGGATCAATACCCAACGAACGTTTTTTATCCTGCAGGTTATTATCAATTAACGCAGATAAAAGATTATTTGCCTTTTCAATTGCGGAAAAATCACCAGTGAAATGCAGGTTGATGTCTTCCATAGGAATTACCTGTGCATAGCCGCCACCTGCAGCGCCACCTTTTATACCAAACACCGGGCCAAGCGAAGGTTCGCGCAACACTGCCATTGCTTTTTGGCCAATGCGGTTTAAACCATCCGTGAGACCAACACTCATGGTTGTTTTTCCTTCACCATAAGGGGTTGGCGTCATAGCAGTTACTAAAACAAGGTGGTTTTTAGCACCCACTTCTTTATCAATTAATTTCAGGGGTAGTTTTGCCTTATACTTTCCATAGTATTCAAGGTCGTCGTTGTTAATGCCAAGTGTAGCGGCAATTTCTTTAATGTGGCGTATAGGCGCAGCCTGTGCAATAGCAAGATCGGATGGAAATGACATGGAAGCAATTTAAGGCACGAATATCAGGATGAATCTCATATAAAAAAATGACCGGAATCATTTGCTACGCATCCTTTCGCCTTGTATAGTTAATAAAATCTGTTGATGGAGGATTGGTGTCTCCTAATTGCCGCATCATGGTAATCAACTGCCCGCGGTGATAGGTGCTATGGTTGAAAACATGCAGTACCACTTCATGCACCGGCTGTGAAAACGATTCACCTTTTGAATTGTGGTAGTATAAATTACTATTCAGGATTTCATTGGTTAACTGCTGATCTACAAACTGCTCCCATTGCATACTTTGATGCAATAAACCGTTACAGGCATCCTTCATACTGGGATCAAATGTTTGCGACGGAATTACGAGTTTCTCGTGGTTGCGCATGCGCTGAAACCAAATCGTTTCGGCATCCCACATATGCAGGATTGTTTTATACAAACTATCGAAACTCGATGGTGTTTGCTGCATCCACCTTTCTTCAGGCATTTGCAGGATATGGTAGGTTATTTTATGACTTGCCCATACATTGTAGGCGGCTAACTGCTTCAGTAATTGATGCATATTGCTACACGTTTTGCGGGCAGCAATATACATCATTCTGAAACATTATACGAAATCCAAAAGTATCAAAATACTTAAACGTCGATACGTGCGTATCGTGCATGGGTTTCAATAAACTCACGACGCGGTGCTACTTCATCACCCATCAACATGCTGAAAACGCGGTCGGCTTCTGCAGCACTATCAATGGTTACCTGGCGAAGCGTGCGATGTGCTGGGTTCATGGTGGTATCCCACAACTGATCGGCATTCATTTCACCCAAACCTTTATAACGTTGCACGTTAACACCAGCTTCGTTACCAGCACCAATTTTTTCAACGAGCATTTTCCTTTGTTCCTCATTCCAGGCATATTCCTGGTTTTTTCCCTTTTTTACAAGGTAGAGCGGTGGTTGGGCAATGTACACATAGCCTTGTTCCACCAATTCGGTCATATACCGGAAAATGAAAGTAAGTATCAATGTTGCAATGTGGCTACCGTCCACATCGGCATCGGTCATAATAATAAGTTTATGATAGCGAAGCTTGGTAATATCAAGCGCTTTGGGATCTTCGGGCGTACCCATTTTTACCCCAAGTGCGGTAAACATGTTCCTGATTTCCTCGTTGTCATAAATCTTGTGCTCCATGGCCTTTTCCACGTTCAGGATTTTACCCCTAAGCGGTAAAATAGCCTGGAAGCTACGGTCACGGCCCTGCTTGGCAGTACCACCGGCCGAGTCTCCTTCCACAAGGTATAATTCACATTTTTCAGGATCCTTTTCACTGCAATCCGCCAATTTACCAGGAAGCCCACCACCGGTAAGACCGCTTTTACGCTGCACCATATCGCGGGCTTTACGCGCTGCCGCCCTTGCCTGCGCAGCCAAAATCACCTTTTGGATGATTATTTTAGCTTCCCTGGGATTTTCTTCAAGGTAATTTTCCAATGCCCTTGCAAGGGTTACTTCTACCGTACCCGCCACATCGCTGTTGCCAAGTTTGGTTTTGGTTTGCCCTTCAAATTGTGGTTCAGGAACCTTTACACTTACTATCGCGCTTAATCCTTCACGGAAATCATCTCCTTCAATTTCAACCTTTGCTCTTTCGAACAATCCTTCCTTATCTCCGTAAGATTTGAAAACACGGGTAATTGCCCTGCGAAAACCTGAAACGTGGGTACCGCCCTCAATGGTATTAATATTGTTTACATAGCTGAAAATATGCTCACTGTAACCATTGTTATAGGCCATAGCTACTTCAACAGCTACATTTGATGTCTCATCGCGGCCTTCACAAAAAATAACGCGGGGAATTAAGGAATTGCGGTTACCGGCTTTATCCAGCATTTCTACAAACTCAACGATACCACCTTCGCTATAAAAGTCCTGACGATAAGGTTTGCCATTTTTTTCAGGATCATCATCGCCTTCAATGATTTCCCTGAGATCGATAATGCTGATTTTTATACCCCTGTTGAGGAAAGAAAGTTCTCTAAGGCGACCTTCAAGGATTTCACGTTTGAAAACAGTAACCTGGAAGATGGAATCATCTGGCCAAAAGCGCACATGGGTTCCCCTTTCATCGGATACGCCAATTTCCCGTACGGGATATTGCGGAATACCAATTTTATATTGTTGCTCATACACCTTTCCATCACGCCTTACCGTTACATGCAAGTCTTTACTGAGTGCATTTACACAACTTACACCTACCCCGTGCAAACCACCGGAAACCTTGTAGGTATTTTTATCGAACTTACCACCGGCGTGCAATACAGTCATTACCACTTCCAAAGCACTACGCTTTTCCTTGGTATGCATGGCGGTGGGGATACCACGACCATCATCCCGCACGCTCACACTATTATCTTCGTGAATGATAACATCAATGTTTTTGCAATATCCGGCAAGGGCTTCGTCAATGGAGTTATCTACCACTTCATACACAAGGTGGTGGAGGCCTTTTTCACCAATATCACCAATGTACATAGCAGGGCGCTTACGCACTGCTTCTAAACCTTCCAATACCTGAATGCTGTCTGCACCATAATTGCCCTGGGCAAGGCTCTTCATTTCTTCGAGTTCTTCGCTCATATAATCGTTTCCTGTCAGCTAATAATTTGAGTAAAATTTCAAGGGGATACCGGCTAATAATTATTGCCAATAAAACCCAACCATCTCAAGGTGGGCAAATGTACGAAAATGCAGGCAGGGCGCCAACCTTCAGGCTGAGGAAAATAGCCATTTTATCCCCAAAAATGTACGGTATCCACATTAAAAAAGCACTCAGGATACATCATCCGAAAATGAATGTCAATTTAATCCCATTCCAGGCCTTTGTAAACCTCGGCAAGGGGCAAATCAAGGCCAATGAGCGGCAACTTTATTAAATTTTATTTAGGTTTTCTAAAAACAAGGCAATGCTGCCAGGGAAGGTTTGCTATATTTTTTTCAAAAATAAATCCAACGGCTTCTAATTCCTTAATTGCCTGGCTTTCAGTCATTTTATGCACCAATTTGATAGGAACTTCCGGATCTTCCATTCTATATTCTATTAAATAGATGCAACCGCCGGGCTTAAGCGCCTGATACATGGATTGCCCCATTTCTTTGGGAAATGAAAATTCATGGTATACATCTACCAACAGCATTTTGTCAACGGTAGCATTAGATAAACCTGTTGCTTTTTCCGCACCTAATACTAACTCAACGTTTTTTATACGCAGGTCTTTTAATCTCCCGCTTACATAATCGAGCATTTCCTGCTGAATATCAACTGCAAACACCTTACCGGTCTCCGAAACTTTAGGTGCCATTCGTACGACATGGTACCCACTTCCTGCGCCAATATCAGCCACTACATCTCCGGGTTTCAAATCCATATTTTTCAAAAGCAAGGTGGTCCTTTCTTCTTCTTCCCGCTCCGAACGCTCAAGCCACCCGATTCCATAATGACTCATAACCGGGGCAATTTCCCTGCCCATATACCATTTTCCCGTACCTTCTCTATCTCCCTTCCGGTAGGTATAATCAACCTGACTCATTGCAAACAAAGGAAGGAAAAAGCAACAGAGCATGGAAGGGGAAAACCATCTCCAATATTTTTTTTGCATATTTATGTAAACACACAGACAAACTATATGTTGTTGTAAATAACAGGTTGTGTTAATAAATCGGCGGGATTATTGTTTTTGGCCGATGGATTCATTGATTCAAAAGGTTAAATTCATGATTTTTTAGTTCATCATAGTTATTTTTGCATATATGCCAGAATCTTTAGCAATACTAAGTGAAAGTGTTCGCCGCGAAATAATGGTGGAACAACTGAACGTAATTACCCGTCAGGAGAAGCAGATCCCCAATTCGGTTAGTTATGATATGCGCCGCTACCTGAAACAACCCGGTTGGCAACCTGACGATGTGGGCATGATGGAGTACTCCTTTATTTCAGCCAATAATCCTGAAAATTCGTTAAGCCTTAAGTTTTGCCTTGCAGGTCAGGCTTATTGCGATGAAGATGAATGTGAAGGCGGGGATGTTTGCAAAAAAACCGGTAGCAGCAACTGCAGCGAAGTAGTTGAAACTGTTGATGTTTATAGTTTTCGCTTTACTTATAGCTATCTAAAGCAATTTTTAAGCACCAAAGTTGCCATTAGTGATGCAGAAAAATTCCTAAGTTTTGAGCACGAACAATCCGTTTCACATATTATACCGCTGTGTAATAAGAACAGGGTTATTCTTGGAAGCCTTTTCAACCATAAGTACTCAGGTGCTATGGAGAATATTTTCATCAATAGCCAAATCCAATTTTTATTAGTGTATAGCATGGACTGCCTGTTTGGCGAAGGCGACAGGGATAAAGTGTATCAATGTAAATTTTTGGAAGATGAAAGGGGCCGCGACACTATTGTAAAAGCCCGCGAAATTCTGCTGCAGCACATTGGAGACCCGATTACCATTAAAGAGTTGGCCAAAAAAGTGGCTACCAATGAATGCTACCTTAAAAAAGGCTTTAAAGAAATGTTTGGTACTACCATTTTCGACTTTTACCAAAGTCAGCGGATGGAACATGCCAAATACCTGCTGTATGACAAGGGGTTAAGCGTTACAGATGTTTCTTCGCTCTTAGGCTATTCGTCTATTTCGCATTTTAGTACCGCCTTTAAAAAGCATACAGGATTAAAGCCGTGTGAATTACTGGTACGTTAAACACATCATTTTATGATTTTGGAGAAACCGGCTGAGAGCCGGTTTTTTTTTGCCCCTACCCAAAGAATTCTCCCAAATCAATAAAAAACATTTATTTTTATCTAAATAAATTTTTAGACGAGACTAAATAATGAAATTATTATTACCACTTTTCATGCTTTTTTTCTACAATGCAGGCGCAATTGCATCAGACCTTGTTCGCATACGCGTAGAAGTAAAGGATGAAGCAACACGCACACCCATAGCCGGCGCCACCATTCATGTTGCAGGCAAACACCTGATAAGTGATGAACATGGCCATTTTACCATTGAAACTGCTACCAAAACCAAAGGCATTATAACTGCAGTTGGATACCAGGATGCTACGGCCACCATTGATCCCCTACTACCTGCAATAACTGTATTCATGGTTCAAATAAATGGTCAGTTAGATGATGTGGTGGTGAGCGGATCGCTAAGGCCCATGAGTAGATTGGCAAGCCCCATTCCGGTAGAAAGTTATAATGCCCGCTATTTTAAACGCAACCCTACCCCATCGCTTTTTGATGCAGTGGGCATGATAAACGGCGTGCAAAACCAGGTAACATGTAATGTTTGTAATACCGGCGAAATCCGCATCAACGGGCTTGATGGACCTTATACCATGGTACTGATAGATGGCATGCCGATTGTAAGCAGCCTTAGCACGGTGTATGGGCTAAGCGGCATACCTAACAGTATGGTGAAAAGAATAGAAGTTGTAAAAGGCCCGGCATCTACTTTATATGGCAGTGAAGCCGTTGCAGGCCTAATCAATATTATAACGGTGGACCCCTTGACGGCGCACAAATTATCAGGTGACATAAACCTTACTTCTATAGGCGAAATGAATGCGGATGTAAATACAAAATTTAGTGTTGGGAAAGCAACGAGTTTATTGGGATTGAATTATTTTAATTACTCAAACCCGAGAGATATCAATGATGATAATTTTACGGATGTTGCCTTACAAAAAAGATTCTCACTGTTTAATAAATGGAGTTTAGATCGCAGCAGTAATCTACCCGCATCGCTTGCTATACGATTGCTAACTGAAAACCGTTGGGGCGGCGAAATGCAGTGGACAAAGGCATTCAAAGGCAGTGACAGTTTATATGGAGAAAGTATTGATACACGCCGCGTGGAATTATTATCGCATTATGGAATTTCGAAAAATCTTATATCAGAATTTTCATATAATTATCATTTCCAGGATTCCTATTATGGTAAAACATGGTACCGCGCTTCGCAACATACGGCTTTTGGGCAATTACGTTGGTCGAAAGAAAAAGGTAAGCATCATTGGCTTGCCGGGGTTCCATTGCGGCTTATTCAATATGATGATAACACCGCAGCAACTGAAAAAGAAACCGGCGTCAATGCTCCATCGTTGCAAAGTATGATAGGTGCATTTGCGCAAAACGAATACAACTTTTCAGATAAATTTATGATGCTTACGGGGCTTAGGTATGAATACACCAATGTTCAGGGAAGTGTACTTGCACCACGCTTAGCATTTAAGTGGCAACCTGCATCGAATCAAACCCTGCGACTAAGTGCAGGCAACGGCTTCAGGGTTGTAAATCTTTTTACGGAAGACCATGCAGCCTTGAGCGGATTTAGAGAAGTAGAAATAAAGAACGAACTAAAACCCGAACGTAGCTGGAATACGAACTTAAATTATGCGGCACAGGTTAATACCCATAAAGGCATCATCAATTTTGATATTTCAGGTTTTTATACCTGGTTTACCAATCGCATAGTGCCCGACTATGATACAGACCCGCAAAAAATTATTTATGATAACTTAGATGGAAGCGCTATTTCACGGGGCGCATCTGCCAATATAGATTGGGTAGGTAAAAATGGAATACGTGCAGGCATTGCAGCAACCTTTATGGATGTGTATGTACAGGAACCCGATGCTAACGGTCAGGTTCAAAAGCAAACGCAAGTGTACGCACCTAAATGGAGCGGCAATTATTCATTTTCGGTACCTATAAAAAAATGGAAGACAAATTTCGATCTTACCGGGACCTTTACGGGTCCGATGCGCCTGCCCGTTTTCCCCAACGATTTCAGGTCAGCATACTCTCCCTTCTATTCGCTGGTAAACCTTCAGATAACGCATAAATTCAGTCATGATTTCGAAATATATTTATCAGCAAAAAACCTGCTGAATTTTATTCCTGAAAACCCTATTCTTCATCCTGACGATCCTTTTGATAAACCCGGTGGTAAATACTGGCAACACGACGGTACAGCAAATCCCATTACGAATCCTAACGGCTATACCTTCGATCCCTCCTACAATTATGCGCCAATGCAGGGGCTTAAAGTGCTATTAGGGGTTAGATTTTCGATTCATTAAGTGGGAAGATCAACTATTATCAATCAGATAATAAATTGATAATTAAACACTTATATTAAATTATTGATTCCATTTATTACATTGAGTATATTCACTCATCATATTGAGTAAAAATTCTCAATTAAATGAGTAATTATTCTCATTACATTGAGTATATTTGTTTTTAAATAAAGCAAAATGGAAATCAGGCGTTTACATCTGGAGAAAATCAGGTCACGAATGGCCGAAAAGCGCCGCTTTATACAAGTGATTGCAGGACCAAGACAGGTTGGAAAAACAACCACTATCAGGCAATGGATTTCAGAAAAACCCATGCCGGCGCTTTTTGTTACAGCAGATAATCAACAAGCAGGAACCAATAGTTGGATTAGTCAACAATGGCAGGCAGCAAGATTGCAAATGCAAGCCGGCAACTACGCCGATTATGTTCTGATTATAGATGAAGTTCAGAAAATTGAAGACTGGAGCGAAGCTGTTAAAAAAGAATGGGATGCCGATACCCTAAGCGAAACCAACCTGAAAGTTATCCTGCTGGGATCATCGCGTCTTTTGTTACAGCAAGGGCTAACCGAAAGCCTTGCCGGAAGATTCGAATTAATTCCGATGCTGCACTGGAATTATGCTGAAATGCAGGAGGCTTTTGATTTTTCGGAAGAGCAATTTGCGTGGTTTGGCGGTTATCCCGGACCGGCCGAATTGATTAGCGATGAGCGCCGATGGAAAGATTATATGCTGAACAGCATTATTGAACCTTCTATCAGCAGGGATATATTAATGCTTACCCGTATTGATAAACCGGCTTTGCTAAGACAAACCTTTGAGTTGGGTTGTATTTACAGCGGACAACAATTGAGTTACAACAAAATGATTGGCCAATTGCAGGATGCAGGCAATACCACTACATTGGCCAATTATTTGAATTTATTGGGTGAAGCAGGGCTTTTGCAAGGCTTACAGAAATATTCGGGCTCCGCTGTTACCACACGTAATACATCCCCCAAATTACAGGTTTACAATAATGCACTCATAACTGCTTATACGCAACAGCCCATCACGCAAGTTATGCTTGACCCGGTTCAGTGGGGACGTTGGGTTGAAAACATCGTTGGCACACATTTACTAAATGCAAGCAGGGAGCAGGGTTTTGAACTTTGGTACTGGAGAGAGAACAATAAAGAAATTGATTTTATTATAAAGCGTGGAACGCAGATCGTTGCTATTGAAGTTAAAGCAGGCAACCGTATAAAATCAAGCGGTTTAGCCGCATTTGAAAAGCAATATGGTGAATGCAAAAAATTACTGATTGACATTGATGGATTTACCTGGAAAGATTTTATAAAAATCAATCCTGGATTACTTTTTAATTGAAAAAATACAAGTGCACTTAATTAAGGGTAAATGCTTTTGTAGCTTTAATCGTTTTATCTAAATCTTCATAGCTGAGCGCATTATTCAGGAACCAGCTTTCGTAAGCACTGGGTGGAAGATAAATTCCGTTTTGCAACATATGATGAAAATAACGCTTGAACATTTCAATATCGCAGGCGGCAGCAGAAGCAAAATCAGTAACTGCATGTGCACCAAAATGCACACTGATCATACTGCCCAAACGGTTGATAGTAAAACTATGCCCATTGGCTTCTAATGCAGCTTGTAAGCCTATATGCAGGTATTCTGTTTTAGCATCAAGTTCGGTAAAAATTTCAGGATTATTCTTCAGTTCTTTAAGCAACGTATAACCTGCAATCATCGCCAATGGATTACCACTCAAAGTACCCGCCTGGTACACATTACCTAATGGTGCAATACATTCCATGATCTCTCTTTTACCCCCAAATGCACCAACAGGCATGCCAGCACCTATCACTTTTCCATAGGTAATCAGGTCTGCGTCAATCCGCAACCGTTGCTGTGCCCCACCGGGTGCAAGGCGAAAGCCTGTCATTACTTCATCAAAGATGAAAACGATGCCTTCCTTATCGCAAAGCTTACGTAAACCCTCCACGAAACCAGGCTTTGGAATAATGCAACCCATATTACCAGCCACCGGCTCAATGATGATGGCAGCTATTTCTCCTGGATTCGCTTTCACCAATACTTCTACTGCTTCAAGATCATTGTATGGTGCAGTCAATGTATCATTTGCAACACCAGCAGTAACACCCGGCACGGTTTGTATATTAAAAGTTGCTAATCCACTTCCTGCCTTTACTAAAAAACTATCAGCATGACCATGATAACATCCTTCAAACTTGATGAATTTATTTCTCCCGGTATAGCCACGTGCAAGACGTAGTGCGCTCATGCAGGCTTCGGTTCCACTGCTTACCATACGAATTAAATCTACATTGGGTGCCATGCTGCGGATGAGTTCAGCCATTTCAACTTCCAATTCGGTAGGCGCCCCATAAGATGTCGAGTCCAATGCTTTCTCCCGAATAGCTTCTACCACCGGCCCATAAGCATGACCTAAAATCATAGGGCCCCAGGAAGCAATGTAATCGATGTATTGATTACCATCCACATCGTACAGGTAAGCACCTTTTGCATTTTTAATAAATACGGGAGTACCACCAACTTGTTTGAATGCACGCACGGGAGAATTTACCCCGCCCGGAATAGATTGTTGGGCGCGGGAGAAAAGTTTTATACTATTTTCTTGATTCATAATTGTGAAAAGTGAAACGGCAAACCTGAAATCCTTGCCTGAATTTATAATCTCATTTTTGATAACATGGCAAAACATTTATTCAACTGTTCTCCAAAAATTTGCAATTCAGATTCCTGAAAATAATCTAAATCAACTGCCGTTTCAAAGGCAGCGTCCAATTCCACAACAGATCCTCCCGCAATTTCATAAAATCGCTTCCGTTCAATCAGCGATTTCCTTGAACTACCTTCTGCAAGATTAAGTCTTACAGAAAGCACTGCCCTTCTTACCTGTTGTACCATATTAAATTTTTCTTCCACAGGCAATTCCTTTGAATGCATATAGACAGTCTTTGTTAATTCCCTTACTGATTTGTAAACATCCAATTGCTTGTGATTAAATTGAAGAACAATAAAAAGATATTTTAGGTGAAAAAGTGAAGAACAAAATAGAAATTAATTTTGGAATTTATAAAATCACCCTGTTTCCCAATTTCACGTTTGCTTTTCACGTTTCACCTTTCACGACAGCAACCTCACCGCATCTTTTGCAAAATAAGTCGCAATTAAATCCGCCCCGGCCCTTTTAATGGAAGTAAGTGTTTCAAGAATCGCTTTGTCTTCATCAATCCAGCCCATTTTTGCGGCTGCTTTAATCATGGCATATTCGCCGCTAATGTTGTAAGCGCTAACCGGCACATCCGAAATATTTTTTACTTCGCGAATAATATCAAGGTAAGATAAAGCAGGCTTCACCATTACAATATCAGCGCCTTCTTCTATATCCATCAGCACTTCTTTAATGGCTTCGCTGCGATTGGCGTAATCCATTTGATAAGTCTTTTTATCACCAAAGCCCGGTGCACTATCCAATGCATCGCGGAAGGGGCCGTAAAAACAGGATGCATATTTCGCGCTATAAGCCATAATACCCGTTTTGGTAAATCCATTTTGCTCCAATGCCAACCGAATGGCGCCAATACGGCCATCCATCATATCGCTAGGTGCTACAAAATCGGCACCGGCCATTGCATGGCTCACACTCATCAGCGCCAATACATCCACCGTTGCATCATTTACAATTTCTCCATGCTCTACAATCCCATCATGGCCAAAGATGCTGAATGGATCCAATGCCACATCGGTCATCACAACCATTTCAGGTACTGCATCTTTTACCGTTTTAATACTTCGCTGCATCAACCCATTTGGATTCAGCGCTTCGGTGCCACTGTTGTCCTTAAGTTCATCGGCACATTTTATAAAAAGCAAAACACTTTTTAACCCCATAGCCCACAATTCCTTTACTTCTTTTGCAAGATTATCAAGGCTAAGGCGATAGTAGCCGGGCATGGATGCAATTTCATCTTTTATGCCACTTCCTTCCACTATAAACAGCGGCACCATAAAATCGTTAGGTGACAGTTTGGTTTCGGCAACCAGGCTTCTAACGGTAGCGGATTGACGTAGTATGCGGTTTCTGCGTTGTAAAATCATAGGAGTCAATAAGTGAATAAGTCAATAAGTGAATGATGTAGGTGTGAATAGGATGGGTGTGAAATTTATTTGTGCAAATAAACAATTAACAAGTATTGGATTGTTTGGCCCATAGTTCGCGTTCGGATTCTGTAACAACATTTATCCAATCACGGGGATGAAGGCATACCTGCAAAAGTTTATCTTCTTCGCTGCCTCGTAGCGGCTGATAATTGTATTCAAACCGCACGGTGGGCGGAAGGCTCATTAAAATACTTTCAGTGCGGCCATTGGTCTTTAATCCAAACAATGTACCACGGTCATGCACAAGGTTAAATTCTACATATCGTCCCCGGCGAATTTCCTGCCAATGCTTGTGTGCAGGGGTAAAGTTAGTATGCTTATGCTTCTCCACAATTGGCAGATAGGCTTCTAAAAAAGCATATCCGCATAAACGGGCAAGTTCAACCCATGTATCATTCGTGATTCCATTGGTTGCACGCTTATGATCATAAAAAATGCCACCGATGCCCCTGCGCTCATTACCACGATGGGTATTTACAAAATAATTATCGCATGCTTTTTTAAACTCGGAATGAAAGAATGGATTTACCTGATCACATGCATGCTTATAAGTATTATGAAAATGAATAGCATCTTCATCAAAAAGGTAATAAGGCGTAAGATCGGAACCTCCACCAAACCACCTGTCCATAATATTACCACCACTATCGTATAACTCAAACATGCGGTAATTAAAATGAATCGTCGGAACAAAAGGATTCATTGGATGTAGTACCGATGATATTCCCGCTGCAAACCAACTTTCACCATCCATCTTCAATTGCTGACGCATCATGGACGTAACTTCTCCAAAAACAACCGATGTATTTACACCACCCTTTTCAAAAACATTTCCATTAGAAATAACCCGTGTCTTTCCTCCCCCGCCTTCAGGTCTTTCCCATTTATCTTCTTTAAACAAAGCTTTACCGTCCGCTTTCTCCAAAGCAGCACAAATGTCATCCTGCAGTTGATCTATAAGTGATATAAAAAGTGGTTTTATATGCATGGATTATTATTTTGCGTGAAAGGTGAAAAGGCAAACGTGAAGCGAAAACCATTCACTTATTCACTAATTGATTTATTGACCACATTCACTTCCCCATATTCCTTTACTGCATCCACAAACGCTTTTGCATGATCTACCGGAACATCCGGCGTAATCCCATGACCCAAATTGGCAATGTAATATTGAGTTCCAAAAGCATCTATCATTTCCTTTACCCATTGCTTAATCTGCGGTATGGGCGCCAACAATTTGGCGGGATCAAAGTTACCCTGTAAAGTAATATTTCTTCCGGTTAATTGCCGTGCGGTTGGGGCATCTATACACCAATCAATACCAATGCCGCTTGCACCGCTTTGTGCAAGCACAGGCAATGCATACCAACTTCCTTTTGGGAAAAGGATTACAGGCGCAACATCTTTCAATGCCTGTGCAATTTGTACGAGATAAGGTTGGGCGTATGCTTCAAAATCCTGCTTGCTCAGGCAACCGCTCCAACTATCGAAAACCTGCACCACATCTGCACCGGCTTTTACCTGTGCTTTCAGGTATTGAATAGTAATATCAGTAATTTTTTGCAATAAAGCCGCTGCTAATTCAGGCTGCGTAAAACAAAACTTTTTTGCCTTGTCCCAGGTTTTGCTACCCTTGCCTTCCACCATATAACACAAAATAGTAAATGGAGCACCGGCAAATCCAATCAAGGGTACACGGCCATTTAATTGCTGTTTGGTAAGCGTAAGTGCCTGCATTACATAACCCAGACTTTCTTCCACATTTTCAGTAATTAACGCATCAATATCGGCCTTTGTTTTAATCGTTTGCGGAAGCGAAGGTCCTTTCCCTTCTTCCATTAATACTTCAAGCCCCATGGCTTGTGGTATCACAAGGATATCCGAAAAAATAATGGCGGCATCTGTTCCAACAATATCTATTGGCTGTAAAGTAATTTCTGCAGCAAGTTCTGGTGTTTGCACACGTGTAAAAAAATCATACTTCGCCTTAAGTACAAGGTATTCCGGCAAATAACGCCCTGCCTGCCGCATCATCCATACCGGCGGTCGCGACAACTTTTCTCCGCGTAAAGCCCTTAACAACAAATCATTTTTCAATCCGCTCATATAATAATAAAATCAATACTGTAAATAATCCCGTAAAGTGGTAAGCATAGCAATTTCATTCGGCTCGTCAGCTATCAATATTATTTCAACACCTGCATTTTTAAGTGCAGCCGATGTTGTGTGACCAATGCTAACTGCAACCCTTTTACTATCCCATTTGTTCACGCTAAAATAACTTTCTACTGCCGATGGGCTGAAAAAAAGTATGGCATTATAATCTCTGAAAGTATGATGGGGTGTAAGTTCTGTTTTGTAAACAATATATTCTTTTACCGAAAAACCCGCTGCTATTAATCCATTTGGCAATGTATCGAGCCTTTTGTTTCCACAACAATAAATAAATGTAGTTCCCGATGGTATTGTTTCCTTCAATTTGCTCACTAATGTTTCACTGCTCTTTTCAACAAGCACGGGTAGTACTTCAAGAAAATCTGCCGCAGCGTGTAATGTTTTTTCACCTACACAAACAGTATGTACACCTGGTGGCATGTTATATCCAAATTTATCCAAACCCCACTTGAGCCATTTTACGGCATTTTCACTTGAAAACAGCAAAAGGGTATTTTGCCCGGGCTCCTTACATGCATTAAGAAAATCGGCAAGCTGGTCAACGGTGATTATACCGTGGGTTTCAATAAAGGAAATAATATCTACCAGCCAATCTTCATGATGAATAAAATCGCGGGCGGCATTGCCCAAAGCCCTTGTACTGAGTATGCGTATAGGTAAAGGCTTTTCCATATCAGGTTTGCAACCGCTCTTTTATTTGCCTTATCATAACATCTGCTCCTTTGGCGATCAATTCATCAGCCATTTTCAACCCGGCATCAACGGCGCCTTCCAAAGGTACGAATTCATCTATAGCCAATAATTCGCTTCCATTAAGAGATAATACCTGCCCGCTAAATTGAATACCGCTTTTATCCATGATTGCAAGCGCACTGATAGGCGCTGTACAACCACCCATCAATCGCTTCAAAAAATCCCTTTCCATGTCCACACAAATTCCCGTTGCTTCATGATGAAGCGGGATACATGCTTCTTTTACAGCGTGATCATTTTCGCGGCAAACCACCATTATTGCCCCTTGGGCCGGCGCAGGCAGCATCCAGTCGAGTTTTACCGCGTTACCGGGTAACAAGCCAATACGTTCAAGACCCGCAGCAGCAAACACCGCACCTTTCCATTCATTTTCCTGCACTTTGCGCAAGCGGGTATTTACATTTCCCCTTATATTTTCTATCGTATGATGTGGGTACCGACGTAACCATTGCGCCTTCCGTCGAACACTGCTCGTAGCAATTACGGCTTGCGATTGAAAATCATCTAAAAAAGTAATATCACTTTTGGGTACAAAAATATCGTGATAAGATGCACGCTCCAAAACTGCAGCCTGTGATATACCTTCAGCAAGTTGTGTTGGCACATCCTTCATGCTATGGACAGCGATATCAATACGGCTTGAAAGCAGGGCTGCATCAAGCGTGCGCGTAAAAACACCTTGTACTCCCAGTGCATATAAAGGGGTAACAAGGTCTATATCGCCTTCGCTTTTTATGAACACGAGTTCGGCAGCCACACCGTTGTGTGCTAGTTGTTCCTGAACCAACGTTGCCTGCCAAACAGCAAGCTGACTGTCACGCGTACCAATACGTATCATGGCAGGCCGACATTATTTTGCAGTGTAAAAAAATCGTGGTAAGCAGCAATCATATGGCAACCCTTTTCGCGGCGGGTTTTCAAATGTACCATCAGGTTACTTACTGCAGCATGAATATTTTCTTCATACCCACCTCCATTTGCACCATGGGATACACTCGTTGGCGCAATACAGATATTTCTATTATTTGTACCTGACCATAACAAGAGTTTACGCTTCATATCATGAATGGCAGGTGCGTGTTGAAAGGTTGCCAACCAATCGTAAAAAGCTTCAATATGTTCGCCAATAATGGCTTCTGCCTTAGGTAAATCAGCCATCCTGCGAATAATGGTATTATCGAGCATTACCGAAATATCATCCACGTTTACCAAATGAACGTTTTCCAGTTCCTTTACATTTTCATGAATATTGGCGGGAACGGAAAGGTCAATTAACAGCCTTCTTTTGGGGGTAGAAAAATATTCAGCCCTTATAAAAGGATCAGGTGCATTGGTACAGGTAATTATGGCATCAAATGCATCCGCCTGTTCGCTGATAGATGAAAAAGGAATGATTTCTACGGGAAGATCCGCTGCGATTTCCTGTGCTTTTTCTAAGGTGCGATTACTGATCGCCACCGTACAGGATGGCAGGTAATGCAACAGGTTCTTCATTACATTGGCACCAAATTTTCCTGCACCTACAACAAGTATGGAAGCTTCGTCACCCTTAAGTTCCTGCTGCAACCATTCAATGGCTGCAAAGGAAACAGAAACCGTACCCGAACTGAGTGCAGTTTGATTTTTTACCTTTTTAGATGCCTGCGAAATGAAATTGAAGGTCCTGTCGAGAATAGGGCCCACCATTTTACGTTTTTGCGAAAAGGAAAGTGCTTGTTTCATTTGCCCGGCAATTTCAAAGTCACCGATGATTTGCGAATCGAGCCCGGAACCGACTTTAAATGCATGGTTAAGTGCTTCAAACCCCTGCAAGAAATAGCCAAAGTCCAACAGCTCCTCAAAAGAACCGCCACCGGCATGCTTTACGAGAAGGCTACCCAATACATGGGGATGCGGCGCGTATCCATACAATTCGGTACGGTTACAGGTACTTACCATCAACAAGCTTTTCAGCCCCATTGCGGCTGCATCGGCAAGAATGGCTTCTTTTGCGGGCTCGTCAACCGAAAACCGTCCACGCACATTGAAGTCAGCTTTTTTATAACTGATACCCGCTATGCAGAAACGATCAATTCTATGGTTAACGTGGAGATTCATTTGAAAAGGCAAAATTAGCCCCCAGTTTCCCAATGACCTATTCTGATTGTCATGGCATTGTAAAATCTCAGTATGATTTATATCAGGAAACGTTGGAGTTGGATGTTTCGCAATTGCTTTGCAGCGGAAATTAAAGGTCTGAATGAACTTTTCGTCGCAATAATGGTAACTTGACAGACGATATTTAAGAAAATACATATGAGCAAAAAAGGTATTATATTAATGAATCTTGGTTCGCCCGATTCTACATCTGTAAAAGATGTAAAGCGTTACCTCGATGAATTTTTGATGGATGAACGGGTTATAGATTATCCCTACTTACTGCGTGCATTATTGGTAAAAGGCATTATCGTTCCTTTTCGTTCACCAAAATCTGCAAAAGCTTATCAGTCCATCTGGACAGCAGAGGGATCGCCTTTAATGGTTATCAGCGAACAATTGCGCAAGGCTGTTCAGGAACGTGTAAGTGAGCCGGTAGTATTGGCGATGCGGTATGGCAACCCAACACCCAAAGCAGCGTTCGAACAACTTTTACAACTCGATCCGGACATAGATGAAGTAGTGTTGGTGCCTTTGTATCCGCATTATGCCATGAGCAGTTATGAAACGGCAGTTGAATATGCCAAGGAAGTGTACCAAAAGGAAAAGTATCCATTCAGGTTAACCATCATTCCACCTTATTACCAGGAAGATCAATATATTGATGCATTGGCAGAAAGTATAAAGCCCTATTTACAGGAAGATTTTGACCAACTGTTATTCAGTTTTCATGGTGTACCTGAAAGGCATATCCGCAAAGGCGATACCACATCATGCCATTGTTTAAAAGTTGAAAATTGTTGTGAAGTGGATTCATCTGCACATGAATATTGCTATAGTCACCAATGCAAAAAAACCATTCAGTTGCTAGCTGCAAAACTTGGTTTGCCAAAAGAAAAATTTGGTGTATCGTTTCAATCGCGGCTTGGGCGCGAAGAATGGCTGAAACCCTATACAGCCAAGCGATTGGAAGAACTACCTAAAGAAGGCATAAAAAAATTATTGGTTGCATGTCCTGCCTTTGTAAGCGACTGCCTTGAAACGTTGGAAGAAATTGCTGAAGAAGGTAAAGAAACATTTATGCATGCTGGCGGGGAAAGTTTTAAAATGATTCCTTGTTTGAATACGCATCCGGCATGGGTGGGAGTGATAGTGGATTATGTTTCGCAGAATCGGGAAGCGGCATTAATGCCTGCATAAAAATTTCGTCTTATTTTCGGCACCATGATCTTCTTCTACATTAAAGCCATTCATATCATTTTCATCGTTACCTGGTTTGCGGGGCTATTTTACATGCCGCGACTATTTGTTTATATTGCCGAAAATGAAACGAAGCCGGAGCCTGACCGCACAATATTGAATAAACAATTGCTTTTGATGAGTAAGCGACTCTGGTATGGCATCACATGGCCATCGGGTATAGTTACACTCATCTTTGGAGGTTGGATCTGGTACTTGTATCCATCCCCCACTCCATCCTGGTTATGGATTAAACTCGGGCTTGTGGTTGGCTTATACCTGTATCACCTTTCACTGGAAATAATTTACCGCAGGCAAGCCAGTGGCACAAGCCGCTACACCGGTGATCAGATGCGGGTTTGGAATGAAGTGGCCACCATTTTTCTGATACCGATTGTAATGCTTGTGGTAGTTAAAAATAATATGAGTTTAGTCTATGGACTTGTAGGTTTATTTTTATTGATTGTGTTGCTAATTACGGCTATAAAAGTTTACAAAAGGATACGGGAAAAAGGATAAAAAAATTGGTGTTTGAATAAAATTTCATTTTTGTTTTCGTACCTTTTTGTTTGCCCAAAAAGGTACCCAAAAAGGGCCCCCGCAGCTTAATACCCCCAAGCTGCGGGAACAGCCCTGATTAAGCTTAGGCACTACTGTAGTGCCAAGCATTTTTGCCCTGATACTGTGCATTTATTTTTAAATATCTATGGTTCGATATTGCTAGGAATAACATGTTTATTAAATTGCCTTGCTAAACTTGCGATCTTGTTTGGTATCCCGTTCACTGCGCAACAATTGCAGATCGAAAATGCGGGCGATATTGCGTAAAAAATTATTTCCCTTCATAGTGACCTCAATTGCGCTACTCTTCATTTCTATCAGACCATCCATTATTAATTGCAATAAATAATTTCCATTCATAGCCGATACCAATGACATATCGGATGGGGTTGGTTTTACCAATCCTTTGCACGTAATATCAAGTATGTATTGTTTAAACCTAACATCTTCTTCATTCAGCATGCATCCCCTGAATACAGGCAGTTCATGCTTACCCACTGCTTCGTAATATTCCTGTAATGTTTTATGATTTTGTGCATACGCATTACCGGCATCACTGATGCTGCTAACACCAAGCCCAATCAGCATACCACTGTTTTGCGTGGTGTAGCCCATAAAATTTCTATGCAGTTTACCTTCGGCACGGGCTTCGAACAACGCTTCGCCCGGCACAGCGAAATGATCCATGCCAATATCGGCATAACCTTTTGCCGTAAACATTTTTTTACCGAGCAAATACAATTCCATCTTCAGCGATGCATCGGGCAAATCATTTTCATCAAACAATCGCTGCCCGCGGCTTGTCCAGGGTACATGCGCATAACTATAAAAGGCAATGCGATCAGGCCTTATGCTCAACACTTGTTTTATGGTTTCTTCCATCGATGCAAGTGTTTGTCCCGGTAACCCATAAATCAAATCAAAATTCACCGATTTGAAGCCGGCTTTTCTTGCATTTTCGGTTGCTGAAACTACATTCTCCCATGACTGCACCCGATTGATTAATTCCTGCACGCGTGCATTATTATCCTGCACACCATAGCTGATACGCCGGAATCCATGCTTGTATAAAACTTCAAGGTGTTCTTTGGTCGTATTGTTGGGATGACCTTCAATGCTGCAATCCATTTTGGGATGTAGTTCTGCATCCTTCACCAATTCAGTAATCAAGGTATCGATGTTGGCCGGCGAAAAAAAGGTAGGTGTACCGCCGCCGAGATGTATTTCGCGGATAACCGGTGCATCGCCCAACAACCACTTGTAATGCTTCCATTCTTCGAGCAAAGCAGATAGATAAGGCGTTTCCACGCTGTGGTTGGTGGTAATTTTTTTATTGCATCCGCAATAGGTACACAGGCTTTCGCAAAAAGGCAGGTGAATGTAGAGACTGATGCCCTGTGTACGGTTGATAGCTGTAAAACGTGTTTTCACCCTTGCTTCCCAATCCTGATGATCAATGGTTTGTGGCCAAAAAGGTACCGTAGGGTAACTTGTGTAGCGGGGCACCGGCAGATTGTAGCGTTGCACCATTTCCAATTGCGGGATTATACTCATTATGCAAATAGCATTCATTTACAACCCCTAAACAATGAGTATTGTCATAACAAGCTATGGGTGTAAGGGAATAAGGAATAAATAATAAGAAATAAGGAATAAGAAAGGTGGCTTACGGGTGGAAAATTTTTCGTCCTTAAGTTACCCATATCTAAATCTTGCGTCAGTCCTTTGCGGCTCTGCGTCACTGCGCGAAAAAAATATTTCCGCACGCAGAGCGAGTATTTAGCTAAGAATATCTTTTCTATTAAACGAATATAACGCAACTCCAAAAAAACCTGCAATATGCAACACCAATAATAACCCGGCATTTACCAGTGCTGAAACACTGTACACCGACCCACGAATAGCGGCACCGGTTTCGTTGGTGGCCATGTTGAAAAAGCCCTTCCAGGATGTCATGTAGCTAGTAAAAAGAAAGGGGTTGATTTTGGTAAAAAGCGGAAGATCCATCGTGCTGATAATCGTAAAAACGATGATGATACTCATGGTGGTTACAATAGGGCCAATACTGTTTTCGGCAAACACACTCAGCATAAAAGACAAGGCGGCCACCGTTGCCAATGCAAGAAAGGCAAGCCCGAAAGCAGCGAGATAACGCCAAAAAACATCATCGCCTTTATTGTCTACATAAAACTGAATGATGGTATAGCTTTTGTTTACCAATAAATCGCCGGTACCAAAAAACAGCATGCTCATGAACAACGATAAAATGGCCATCCATACCAGCAATAAAAAAGTATAAAATAGTCCGGCGGTAAATTTGCCCAACAGCAATTCAGTGCGGCTTACCGGCTTAGTGAGTAGTAATCGAAGTGTACCAAGATTCGCTTCACCCGCAATCATATCGCCGGTTACCAATGCAACGAGTAAGGGAACTTGTATTAATAAAGTATTTAATACTAAAAAGCAAACAAAATAGCCATTGAGCACATCGCCATCCTGAATGGCAAACATATCGTCCATGCCGCTGAACATGAGTTTGAGCCATGATGGTCCATCGGCCTTGAGCGCGAGTTGAATGAGTAATACGATAACGGCAATGGCTACAAACCCAATATAGGTGCGCGGTTTGCGGAAGATTTTATAAAGTTCTATTTGGAGGATAGTGAGGAACATAAAGTAAATGCGTAACTTGTTTTTTAATTTAAAAATCAAACTTCTAAAAAAATACTCGACTTCTCATTTTTATCGTACCTTTTTGCTCGCCCACTTCCTTCGTCAGTGCAGGCTCCAAGGTACCCAAAAAGGGCGCCGACCGCTTAATACCCCCAAGCGGTCGGGGGGAGCCCTGATTAAGCTTTTGCACTACTGTAGTGCCAGGCATTTGGGCCTTGATGCTGTTCATGCATTTTGAGAATCTTTTGCTTTATACATTTTGCCGAAACAGAATACATATTAATTTTTCCAATAATTACATTGCTGATGCTTCCGCAGTAAGTTTTAAAAACAAGTGTTCGAGTGAATGCACGCGGCTGAAATTTTCCAGCGGAATATCCATGGCTACCAAATCCTTTGCCAATTGCGGCACTTCGTTGGCATGCAGGCGAAAAACCCATTTATGATCCTGTTTTTCAAACCTGGAAAGCCACAGGCTGCGATGTAGTTTTTCTTCCACATGCACATCACTTGTTTGCACTTCTACCAACGAATCGGCAGGATCAAACAATTCGGCGGTACTGCCTTCCACAATCTTTCTTCCTTTATGAATGATAATCATGCGTGTAGCAATCTGCTCAATTTCGTTAAGCAAATGACTGCTTACAATCACCGTTTTTTTATGCTCGGTTCGCAGGTCGAGAATCATCCTGCGCATATCGGCAATGCCCTGCGGATCCAACCCATTCGTAGGTTCATCCAAAATAATCAGTTGCGGATCGTGTATCAGCGAAATGGCAATGCCAAGTCGTTGTTTCATACCCTGGCTGAATGTTTTTACCTTGCTGTGCGCCCTTTCTGCAAGACCTACTTTTTCCAACTGATCCATTAATTGCTGCTTTGAAGGCTTAATGCCGCTCAGCTTGGCAAACATGTCAAGGTTATCATAGGCGCTTAGAAATTTGTACAAATCTGGCCGCTCAATAATGGCGCCAACCTGTCGCAATATTTCCGAACGGTGATTGGGTAATTGATACCCAAACATTTCAATAGAACCCGCTGTGGGTGTAATAAGTGTAAGCAACATGCGGATGGTGGTACTTTTCCCCGCGCCGTTTTGGCCCAAAAAGCCATATATATCGCCGGGATACACCGAAAAAGAGAGATTGTCAACGGCTTTTACTTCATCAAACTGCTTTACGAGGCCGTTAACGGATATGAGTGGTTGCATTCAAATGCTTTAGTCTTCAAACATAACACGGATGAAGGTTAAATGGTTGGGAAGTTTTTCCTCCCCCCTGCATTCCCCTCACCCCCTTCCCCTCTCCGGGGGAGAGGGGTGCCCAAAGTGGGAGTGGTTGATTGAATTTGAGAGTCAAGCCTAAGGGAAGCTATTTAGTGATGATTTTTATGAAAATTTTGTTATATAAAAAAGCCTTAATACATTACATTCTTTAAATATTTTTAAACCAGTAACACTCTTCCATGAAAAACATTCCACTTTCAATTTTTGGTTTATTATGGTTTAGCATTTCTCATAGCCAAAATGTAGGCATTGGCACCCCTACCCCGCATGCAAGCGCCCAACTGGAAATTAGCGCTGCCAATAAAGGGCTGCTTATTCCAAGGATTGCATTGGCCAATCGGCCCGCGTCTCCGGCTACGGGATTACTCATTTACCAAACCAACAGTACACCCGGGTTTTATTATTACAACGGAACTGATTGGAAGGGGTTGGATGGCGCGTGGCTGGAAAACGGTAACAAAATTTATAACAGCAATCTGGTTTTGTGGGTTTAGGTACCAACCTTCCTAATCACCCGCTCCATGTGCATGATGAAAATTCAAACGATGCATCTATTCAGCTAACCAATAGTTGGTCGGGGAGTGGACTAAATGATGGATTAAGGATACGGATGTATAATGAAGATGATGTAAATATCAGCAATAGGGAAAATGGTGATTTAGCTATTGTAACCAATTCCGGGGCTACCGGCGCTTTAGGAGTTCCCATAATTTGGATAAAACCTACGGGGGCTATAGGCATTGGCACTTCTGCACCCACTGCCCAACTTGAAATGGCTGGTCAGGTAAAAATTACCGGGGGTAGCCCTGGGGTGGGAAAGGTGCTTACAAGCAATGCCGACGGGTTGGCTACCTGGTCCACTCCTGTAAGCAGCACGCAATGGTTAACCAACGGAAATAATATTTATAACGGCAACGCTGGCAGGGTAGGCATTGGCATCAGCAACCCGGCGGTTAATTTGCAGGTAAACGATGCTACAGAAGGCAGTTCGGAAGGAAATATACTGATTACCAATCAGTTATCTGGAACTTCTATTTCTGATGGGCTAAGGCTCAGGATGAATTTCTTTGTGGCGAGTATTCAAAACAGTGAAAACGGGGATATGTTTTTTCAAACCAATCAGGGGGCGACAGGCGATTATGGCAGCCCTGCCATCTGGATCAAACCATCCGGAGCTATTGGCAATGGCACTTCCACTCCCGGTGCTAAACTAGAAGTGGCCGGGGTGGGTTCAGCACAACCGGCAATTAATATAAATAACGGTTTCCTAAAAGTATCGGGCGAAAATAAAACCGCCTTTACCATTACAGGAACCGCAGGCAATTCCAGCGGATATATTTTAACGCTAAATTATGCCAACCAATCGGCCACTGATATCCTGATGGTTACCCATAATTATAACCCCGGCGGCGTGGGTGGAACTTATCATAACAATGCCGTTGGGGTTTTCTGGACGGACTCGGCCTGGGCTATTTATAGTGAAGACACCATAACCCCCATGCTGGGAAAGGCGTTTAATGTGCTGGTGGTGAAGCAGTAGGACCTTTATAAAAATCTACAAACCATTCTTTAGTTCTACTTAAGGAAGGCTTTTTTATTCATTCAAAAAATACCATTTACCAGAAAAAATAAATATCGAAAAAATGATTTTCACATTAATGATTTTCTTTTAATTTGTTCCACTTTATCATTAGAACAAAATCCATTTACATAATGAAAGTCATTATTCCTTTAGCCTTACTCATGCTCTTTTGCGTGTTAAAAGCCCAAACACAAAATATTGGTATTGGCACTACTACCCCTCACGAAAGTGCGCAACTTGATGTAACTGCTTCGAACAAGGGTATTTTAATCCCACGTATGTCATTGACCAATCGCCCTGCATCCCCGGCAACAGGGTTGCTGATTTACCAAACTGACAACAATCCTGGTTTTTACTTCTATGATGGGTCAGATTGGATAGCGTTAAGAACTTCACCTTTTAGTCTACCCTACTCCGGGAGTATTTCATCAGATACTGCTTTCCGCATTTACAATGCAGGCGGGGTTGCTATTTCAGGCCTTACCAATGCAGGACCCATTACACCTGCCGGTAATTTTCAGTCACTTCATCAGGACGGATTGGCACTACGCGCAGAAGCGCCGCTTGTAGGCGCATCATTTTTTGCCACCGGGCAAAACGGCACCGGGATATCTGGCACATCACTTGCTACCAATGGCGAAGGGGATGGTGGCTATTTTGTATCGCATGCATCAAACGGCAATGGAATTCAGGCTTATGCAGTAAACTCAACCGGACTTAACAAGGGTATTTATGCAGTATCCACCAGTAATCAGGGAATAGGCATTTGGGGTGCAGCATCCAATCCAAGCGGGGCAACCATTGGTATTTTTGCAGAAAATAAGAGTTCATCAGGTGTGGCACTAAAGGCAGGAGCAACATCCATTACCGGATCGACCATTGGTGTAGAAGGTTCTGCTTCCAGTGCATTAGGAACAGGTGTATACGGCATTTCTTATGCCAATGCCGGTATCAATTATGGCGTAACCGGGTTAGCCTATAGTCCCGGTGGATTCGGTGGATATTTCCGTAATCTTTCCGGCGGAAGTGGCGTTGCGCTAGGTACCGGCCCCGGTCTTGTTGAATTTGCTACGCTATCCGGAACGGGAACGCGTATGGTAGTTGCCAACGAAACGGGCAGGTTGGGTACACAGGTTATTCCTGCCAGCCCATGGACTATATCGGGAAACAATATTTATAATAGCAACTTTGGTAATGTGGGTATTGGAACGGGTAACCCATTGGCTACACTTGATATTGCCGGACAAATAAGGATAACCGGCGGAAGCCCAGGATTGGGTAAAGTACTTACAAGTGATGCCAATGGCCTTGCGAGCTGGCAAACCTTGACAACCGGGGGTAATAACCACAATCATTTGGGGCAAACATGGACTTCTCAACAATTTGAAATAACCCTTGATATAGGAAACTATTCGCTGAATAGCAATACTGTAGGCATAAGGGCACAAACAGGATTTGGCACCAATTCAATTGCGTTAAGGGGGGAAGCAACAAACAATACCGGTATAGGTGTTTTTGGATGGGCAGGTGAATCAAATATACCCCCTGCTTTACAAAGAAATTCCGGTGTAGCGGGATATTCACAGAATGGAAGTGGCGTATTTGGGACAAGCGAAAATGGTATTGCCATTCATGGCAGAAAATCCAATTCACCTAACCCTATGTCGGGCCCTGTTGCCCTTTTTGAAAATTTTAAAGTAACCAACCCCGATCCTGTTGTAAAAATTGTTGGCGCAGGCGGACAACCCACACTTGAATTAAATAATGGTTTTATAAAAGTGGCTGGAACCAATAAAACCGCTTTTATCGTAACCGGTGACGTTTCCAATGTTGCCGGCCATATTCTTACCTTAAACTATACCGACCCATTACCGAATGATATGGTAATTATTACCCTTAACACCAACCCTCCCGGTGGCGGAAGCTCTTTTCTAAATGTTCCAGTTGGGGTAAATTGGAATGGAACCAAATGGACCATTATCAGTCAAGATCTTGGAACATCTTTGTTAGGCAAATCGTTTAATGTGCTGGTGATCAAGCAGTAGAACCTAACCCCCATAACCTCTCCAGGAGAGAGGGGTGCCCAAAGTATAAGTGGTTGATTTAATTTGAAAGTTGACGGTTTCCTACCCCACGACATACACTCCAAAAGGTGATGGGAAACGTAAGCTGTAAAATATAGCGAGGATGGCTCTCTGCGTATTTTCGCATTTGCGTGCTAATTTGTATTTTCCACTAGCACCCTCCATTAACGAATTCCTTTTATTTTACGGAGAGAAAGAGCGCCGCAAGGATTTTGGTATTCCATCAGAAAAAAATTATAAATACAAAAAAATTACTGTTGTCCGAGATAAATTTTTAATAAGGTTGGCTATTCAACCACCCTTTCTCAACTTTGTAGCGACTAAACAACTAAGTTTCAAGGATCACCTTTCTACCATGCTATATTGCAT
The DNA here is from genome assembly GCA_041740575.1 of Chitinophagaceae bacterium. Classification (GTDB taxonomy): domain Bacteria; phylum Bacteroidota; class Bacteroidia; order Chitinophagales; family Chitinophagaceae; genus Phnomibacter. The sequence continues at coordinate 155,199 of JBGSLS010000037.1, forward strand.
TTTTGCAAGGTGTACTTCCATTCGTGAAGTAGAGACTGGGCTTGAGTTTTGTGGCGGTAAGCTTAACCATATGAGCTTGAAAAAAGTACCTGCAAAAAGCACCCTTAGCGATGGCAACAAAAATCGAACCAGCGGGGCTTTCGGCTCTTTGTACCAAAGCCTTTATCAGAAATACAAGCATATTATCTCGGACAGCCAATTGAAGCCAAGTATTGCCAGCAAGCTATATATACTGGATAGCACCACCATTTCCCTGTTCAAGGCCATATTAAAGCCAGCAGGCCGCAAAAGGAATGATGGCAAAAGCAAGGGCGGTATAAAAGTGCATACCCTTTTAAATGCCGATAGCAACATGCCAAGTTTTATAAAATATACGGCAGCGGCCATGCACGACCAGCGGTTTTATGAATGCATAAAAGAACTACCTGATGGCTCCATCATAACCTTCGACAAGGCCTACATCAATTATCAGCAGTTTGAAAAATTTAGCGAAAGGGGCATTACTTATGTAGTGCCACAAAAGGATAATGCTGACTTCACCAGTATCGAAGAAATGGGACTCAAAGACAACGAAACCGCTGTTTTGAAGGATGAAATAGTAGAAGTTAAATACACTGAAACAGTAGAACAAACCAGTATTAAAAGAACGCTGCAGCTAAGGCGGGTAGCTTATTACAGCGAAAAGCATAAGGCCACATTTATATATTGGACCAATAATTTGGAAATGACGGCCTCAGACATTATTGCCATCTACCAAAATAGGTGGCAAATAGAGAAATTCTTTAAAAAACTGAAACAAAACTTCCCCCTTAACTACTTTTTGGGGGATAATGAAAATGCCATCCAAATACAAATCTGGTGTGCCTTGATAGGACTGATATTATTGCAGGTATTATTCAATGAAAATAAGTCGCAAATGGCATTCTCAATATTGGCATCCATTGGTTGCCTGCACCTAATGAACTACGTTGGAATTGCCGCTATAATTGAAAAATACAAACAGAAAAGAAAAAGAACAAAGCCTGACCCGGATACGCCACCCAAAAAGAAGCCTAAAGAAAACACACACCCATGTTCTCAACCGAAATTTGACTTTTGAGCAATAACAATACTTTCAGGGTAGAAATTACGCTATTTTTGAATCATCTCGGACAACAATAAATAATATTCTTTTTGCTTTCAGTTTCAGTAAGAACCTTTGAGAAATTAATTATACTACCTTAACTTAACCTTGTAAACACAAATCCTGTAAACGTTTTTTCGTTTACAAAAAAACTGTTTACAATTTCCATTTTCGCGCTTCAAGAAAAAAGTATAAGGCAAAGGGTAACCACCCTTGCAGCGGTTATCCATTTCAGCCCATGCGGTTTAGCAAGTTGTACCGCTGCCACCCCTCCGCAGGAGGGGATTTTACCACCCCGAAAGCGGTTTTCCATATCTGCCCTTTTGGTTAAACAAGTTGTACTGCGGGAGGGGGTTAGTTGCGTGCATCATGCATCATCCAAAAGCATTAAATAACAAAAAGTGGCTTATTATCAACAAAAATTGTAATTTTGTGGTTAATAAACAACAAATTCCAATGAACCGAAAGAAACAGGTTGTTTTCCCCAAGCATCGGAAAATACTCGAGCAGGTAGGCGAAAACATAAAGCTTGCGAGAAAACGGCGAAAATTAACTACTACACAGGTGGCTGAACGCGCGGGTATGGATCGCACTACTTTGTATAATATTGAGAAAGGCAATGGAAGTGTTTCTATGGCTGCATGGTTGAATACCTTACGTGTATTGGGTCTTCAGGATGATTTTTTAAAACTCGCTGCAGATGATGATTTCGGAAGAAAATTGCAGGACCTGGAATTAATGGGCAATAAATAAAGATGGCTACCCAAAAAACAGATATTTACGTTTACGCACATTGGCAGGGGATGCCCGAACCTAAATGTATAGGGCTGCTAAGTGCGCAACGGGCCAAAGGCAAAAAGGCTTTTAGTTTTTCCTATGATGACAATTGGCTGCATTCAAGGGAACAACAATTACTCGACCCCGATATTGCATGGTTTACCGGCAGGCAATACCCGGCTGGTAAAGAAATATTTGGGGTATTTATGGATTCAATGCCTGATACCTGGGGAAGAACATTAATGAAACGTCGTGCTGCACAACTTGCCCTGGAATCAGGCCATCCATCGCCTGTTTTGTACGATATTGATTTTTTACTCGGCGTATATGATGAAACGAGAATGGGTGCATTGCGTTTTAAACTCGATAGGCAAGGACCTTTTTTGGATGATAACCATGGTATGCCAACGCCGCCATGGGCAAACATCAGGGAGTTGCAGCATGCAGCGGAAGTATTTGAAAATAGTGATGACACCAAAGAAATAAAAAAATGGTTGGCGATATTGATGGCGCCGGGTTGTTCTTTGGGCGGTGCAAGACCCAAAGCAAATATCACTGATGAAAAAGGGCACTTGTGGATTGCAAAATTCCCATCAAAAGCCGATTCCATAGATAAAGCGGCATGGGAATATTTGGCCTATAAACTTGCTTTGCAATGCGGTGTTGAAATGGCTGCAGCGAAAATTGAAAAAGTGGCTGGTAAATACCATACCTATTTTTCAAAACGTTTCGACCGGCAATTGCATGAACGCATACATTTTGCATCAGCTATGACGATGACCGGGCAAAATGAAGATACCATCAAAGAAAATCCTGCCAGCTATTTGGATATGGCGGAATTTATTCAATACTACGGAGCTCAGAATAAAAAAGACCTGCATCAACTATGGCGCAGGATTGTTTTTAATATAGCCATATGCAATACAGATGATCATCTGCGGAATCATGGATTTATATTGACAGAAAAAGGCTGGATATTATCACCTGCCTATGATATCAATCCTTCTGTTGATAAGAATGGGCTCGCATTGAATATTGATACAGTTAACAATAACCTGGATTTTGAATTAGCAAAAAGTGTTGGAGAATATTTCAAATTAAATATTGAAGAGATGAATGCAATAATAGCGGAAATAAAAGCAAGTGTTCGGTTATGGGAAAAAGTGGCCTGGGAGATTGGGATTTCAAGAGCAGAAACAGCATTAATGAGAGGTGCATTCAGGTATTAAATTAATTCTTCACTTCCTACCTTAACCGCCCACTTATGCTCCCCACCTCCCGCTATACATCCTTTTTCTCCACCCATCATTTTTACGAAGGGGTGCGTGTTACTGTTGGCATTATGGTGCCGGTATTGGTGGCGGCGCGCTACGATGAAATTGGGTGGGGACTTGCAATGGCGCTTGGTGCCTTATGCGTAAGTCTTACCGATAATCCGGGGCCGCTGCACCACCGCATCAATGGGATGCTTGCAGCGGTGGTATTTATTTTTATTACATCGCTGGTAACGGGGTACGCCTTGCCGTACACGGGATTGGTGATGGTACTGCTCGCTGGATTTTCTTTCTTTTTTTCGCTGATAGGTGTATTTGGTACGCGGGCCTCCTACTTAGGTACATCGGTATTGGTGGCCATTACATTGCAGCTTACCGAATCGCCATTGGGCATTTGGGGAAATGCCTTGCTTACCGCTGCGGGCGGGGTTTGGTATTTTTTACTCAGCATTGCGTTGTACCGTATTCGTCCGTACAAACTGGCGCAGCAGGTACTCGGAGATTGTATCATGGAAACGGGGAAATTTCTCGCGCTAAAAGCCAATTTTTACGGCACCCATCCCGATTTGGATGATCTGTACACGCAGTTGCTGAAAGCGCAGGTAGAAGTGCATAACAAGCAACAGGTGGTGCGCGAAATTTTATTTAAAACAAGAAGTATCGTAAAAGAAAGTACGCATACCGGGCGGGTATTGGTAATGGCTTTTTTAGATACGGTAGATCTTTTTGAAACTACGCTTACGAGCGAACAGGATTACCGTGAAATGCAAAACAAATTGGGCACCACCGAACTGCTTCCCCATGTGGGTAACCTGTTGCAGCAAATTGCAGATCAGTTAATGGCCATTGGCGTGGCCATGCAGGAAGGCAAATCGTTTCCCGCACCCAATAACATCGATGAGTGGTTGGCAGGACTAAAAGAAACCTATGCTGACAGCCGGCAAAAATTTTTGAATGAAGAAAATGCAGAAGCCTTTAACGGGCTTAGCCATGTAATTGGCGGCATCAGCGAACTGCTGGTAAAGGTGAAAAACCTTACGATGTACACCACCTACGATAAACGCATTAAGCTCGAAAAAAAAATCGACTACCAGCGTTTTGTGGTTCCATCTTATATCAACATAAGGTTGCTGCTCGATAACATTCGTTTTTCTTCGAATATTTTCCGGTACTCGGTGCGCATGGCTGCTGCGGTACTAGCGGGGTACGGCTTGTCGCTGTATTTTCCGGTGGGGCACAGTTACTGGATATTGCTTACCATCGTGGTAATTTTAAAACCGGCGTATGCCTTAACCAAACAGCGCAATATGGAAAGGTTATTGGGTACCGTTGCGGGTGGTGTAGTAGGAGCCTTGATATTAATGAATCTAAAAAGCGTCCCCCTGCTGTTGGGCATTTTAATTGTGAGTATGATTGCAGCATTCAGCCTTATACGCATTCGTTATTGGTTGGGTGTGGCCTTGCTTACCCTTTATGTGCTTGTTGCTTTTTACCTGTTGCAACCCGGTGACTATGCACCTTTATTTAAAGATCGGCTGCTCGATACCTTTATCGGCTCCGTCATCGCATTTGTATTTACCCGCATTATTCCGCCTATTTGGGAACGCGATCAAATCCGGCATTTGCTGCTTACAGCTATTGTATCCAATAAAAATTATTACACCTATATCGCATCGGCTTTTGTGGGCAAACCCATTGATGCTTCGCAATATAAATTTTACCGTAAGGAAACCTATGTTTCGCTCGCCAACCTGAGCGATGCTTTCCAACGCATGCTGAACGAGCCTAAAAGCAGGCAGCACACGGGCGAGTTTATGCACCCATTGGTGGTAAGCTGTCATGTGCTGGCTTCGCGCATTGCCACACTTTCGGGCTATAGCCGAACTTATGCACCTGCTATGGCAGATAAGGATTTCAACATATTTATAGAAAAAGGCGCCCAAAACCTCGATGCGGCTTTACAATGGCTACAACCGGATGCGGGAATCGTGCGGCAACCCGAAGCAAGGGATCCGTTGAATTGGCTGGAACCGCATATCATTCATCTGAAAGCTGAACTGGGTAAAAAAGAGAATCGTCAGGGAAACGGGGTGTGGGAAAATGCACAGGATGCTGTGCTGTTGCAGTTCGAAGCAGTGCTGACACTAACCACTGACATCAGGATACTGTGCCGGCAATTGGTAGAAAATGAGAAGTAAAGGCACTATCTGCGCCACTGTGAAACATCCTGCAAGGCTGCATAATCCTGCACATGGCCTTGCAAAGTGGCTATCACTTTCCAAATTACTACAGCAGCAATAATGGTAACAGCAATAGCACATATAGCGCATGATTCGCTACTCGTTACATACTTTGCGATGGATGAAAGGCGATTTCTCATGATAAATGGTTTGCTCAAATATAAATACGGATTAAATAAAATGCAAGCTTTTTGTAAAATATTTTAAAAAATAAATGTTCATTATGCTATATAGCATCTAAAAAAATAAAGAATTTTAAATTCAATGAACGAAATCAAGGTCCAAATGCCAGGCACTACAGTATTACAAAAGCTTAATCAGGGCTTCCCCCGCCGCTTGGGGGTATTAAGCGGCGGGTGCCATTTTTGGGTACCTTTTGGGGCAAACAAAAAGGTACGAAAAGAATATGAGTAGTAATATCTCTTTAGTTTTACCACCTATGGAAAAAAAAGCATTACAAGGCTGGAGCAGCACAGCCATACACGGCGGCCACCAGAAAGATCCCAACTTTTCGCATATAACACCCATTTATGCCACTTCCACTTTTGTATTTGATACCGCACTCGAAGGCAGCGAGCGATTCGCAAGCCTCGATAAGGAACTCATTTACAGCCGCTGGGGCAATCCCACTTTTAAGGAATGTGAGCAAAAAATAGCCGCGCTCGAAGCTTTTGGATTAAAAGATGAACAGGGTGAACCCTTGCAGTTAAAAGCCTTATTACATGCAAGCGGACAAGCAGCCATGGCTACCCTATTCCTGAGTACCTTGAAGGCAAGCGATATGGTGATATCACATCAATCTTTATACGGCGGCACGCACGAATTTCTCACCAAACTATTAAAAGATAATGGCATCGAAGCCATCATTGCCGACTTGCATGATCTCGATGCTGCTGAGAAAATATTGGCCGATAATCCAACGATAAAATTGTTACATATTGAAACGCCTGCCAACCCAACCATTCAATGTGTAGATCTTGAAGCGCTTAGTTTGCTTGGCAAAAAATATGGCAAACTCATAAGCGTCGACAACACATTTGCTACACCCTATTTGCAGCAACCTTTTCAGTATGATGTTGATTTTGTTTTTCACAGCACCACCAAATTTTTAAATGGACATGGTTCGGCTATCGGCGGTGTGCTGATTGGAAAAGACATTCAGTTTATGAAAACCAAGGCGTGGAAATGGCATGCATTATTGGGTGGCAATGCAAACCCCTTTGATGCGTACTTGCTTACACAGGGTATAAAAACATTGGAACTGCGCATGGACCGTCACTGCAGCAATGCGATGACCGTTGCCAACTTTTTACAGCAGCATCCTGCTATTGAAAAAGTAAATTATAATGGCTTACCGCATCACCCCGATTATGCCATCAGCCAAAAGCAAATGCGGCACCCCGGCCCCATGATGAGCTTTGAGTTGAAAGGCGGATTGGATGCAGGCCGTGTATTTATTGACAAGTTGCAAATGTGTACCCGTGCGGTGAGCCTTGGTACGGTAGATACCTTGGTTAGTCACCCCGCTACTATGAGCCATGCAGGCGTTTCGCGCGAAGACCGGCAGCTTTTTGGCATTACCGATGGATTGATAAGACTAAGTGTGGGCATTGAAAATGTAGAAGATATAATTTCGGATTTGGAACAGGCTTTAGTATTATAAAAAAGATTTTTAAAGGTTGGTGATGACACCAACCTTTAAAAATCTTTTTCTTTCTTAGTGGTTGGTGTCCTCACCAACCACTAAGAAAAAAAAATAATACAACATATTACTTTTTTCTAACCACAATTGAAACAAAAGAAAACAAAAGAAATACAGAGTTTCGAAAAAATCAAACACCAGACTCAAATACTACCTTTTGTCCTTTTGTGCTCTTTTGTGTAAATAATTTATTATTATTAAATTTTCAAAATGAAAGATATTTCCCTTCCATTTCTCATTGCAATTTTCCTTATTAGCTGCAACACCAAACCCACCTACGATACCATCATCCGCAATGGAATGGTATATGATGGAAAAGGCGGTGAACCCTATAAAGCCGATATTGGCATTAATGCCGATACTATTGCCTTTATCGGGGATCTGTCTAATGCTAAAGCAGCAAATGATATCGACGTCAAGGGGCAGGCCGTTGCACCCGGATTTATTAATATGCTGAGTTGGGCAAATGAAACTTTGCTGGAGGATGGTCGCAGTCAAAGCGATATACGGCAGGGTGTAACTACCGAAATAATGGGTGAAGGATGGAGCATGGGACCCCTCAACCCAAAAATGAAAAAAGAATTAAAAGATGGTCAGGGCGACATAAAATATGATGTTGCTTGGAACACATTGGGCGAATACCTGCAATACCTTGAAACAAAGGGCGTGAGTTGCAATGTTGCCTCTTTTGTAGGCGCTACCAGCGTGCGTATTTATGTAATGGGCGAAGACAACCGCGACCCTACACCTGCCGAACTGGATAGCATGAAATCGGTCGTTTGCTTTGCCATGGAAGAAGGCGCATTGGGCGTTGGTTCATCGCTGATTTATCCGCCTGCTTTTTATGCAAAAACAACCGAGCTGATTGAACTTTGTAAAGCCGCAAGCCCTTATGGCGGTATGTACATCAGCCATATGCGCAGCGAAGGCAATAATTTTCTGGAAGCGCTGGAAGAGTTGATTACCATTGCCTCAGCAGCCAATATTCCTGCAGAAGTATATCACCTGAAAGCAGCAGGAAAAGATAACTGGCCAAAAATGGATAGCGCCATCAAGCGCATCGAAAGGGCAAGAAGAGAAGGACTAAAAATAACTGCTGACATGTATAATTACGAAGCAGGTGCAACCGGATTAACATCTGCTTTTCCTCCTTCGCTGCAAGATGGCGGATTTGGAAAATTACGCGAGCGCCTGATGGACCCTGCCATACGCAGCAACATGAAAGTGGCGATGAATACCAATGCCAAAGATTGGGAAAACTTATACTATTCCGCCGGTTCACCTGAAAAAGTTTTGCTGATTGAATTTACCAAAGATTCACTGAAAAAATACAACGGCAAAAACCTGGCAGAAGTGGCAAAGCTGCGCGGCCAAACAGTGGAAGACTGTGCCATGGATATCATTATTGAAGACAGCAGTAGGATTGGTACAGCCTATTTTTTAATGAATGAAGCCAATACAAAGAAACAAATTGCGCTTCCCTGGCTAAGTTTTGGGAGCGATGCAGGTTCTTACACCAACGAAGGTATTTTTCTGAAAAGCAGTACACACCCGCGTGCCTATGGGAACGTAGCACGTTTACTCGGTAAGTATGTACGCGATGAAAAAATAATTACGCTACAGGAAGCAATAAGGAAACTATCACACTTACCTGCTACCAACCTGAAATTAAAAGAAAGGGGTGAACTAAGTCCCGGCTTTTTTGCAGATATTGTTGTATTCGATCCTGCCACCATTCAAGACCATTCAACCTTTGAAAACCCGCACCAATACAGCACCGGCGTGGTTCATGTGTGGGTAAATGGAAAGCAGGTTTTACATAATGGAGAACATACCAATGCCAAACCGGGAAAGTTTTTGAAAGGGAACGGGTATAAAGGGAATTGATAGTGGATAATTGATAGTTGATAATGGCTGACGCATACCATTCTTTATTCCGTATTCATACATTCCATAATCATCATTCATTCATAAATTCATCATTCACTTATTCACCAATTCACTTATTAACTTATTAACTTATTCACTTCTATTAACTTATTCACTTATTAACTTATTAACTTATTCACTTATTACCTCATTCACTTATTGCCTCATGTCCACACCATTCATAAAACAATCTTCCCGCATTCAAAAAATCATCGGCAGGTTGCTGACTGCTTTATTTTGTATAATTCTTTGGCAGGGTTGTTTCAAATTCCGCACCAGCGATCCTAAAGTATTGGAAGCATTTGAACAAAAAGGAATTAACGTACGCATTCATAATTTTTATTATTCAAAGGATAAGAAAATCCATTATGTAGAAGCTGGAGATACTACCGCGCCGTCGATTTATTTTGTCCATGGAACCCCCGGTTCATGGAATAATTTCCAGGATTTTTTATCCGATAGCCTGCTTGGCACACAATACCGGATGATTGCTCTTGACAGACCGGGATTTGGCTACAGCAATTTTGGAAAAGCCGAAACCATGGAGACACAGGTGGATGCTTTTAACCGGTTAATTAAGGAGAAAGATAACGGTCAACCGATGGTATTGGTGGGCCATTCACTTGGCGGTCCCATCATTGTAGGCATGTCTGCAAAAGATACCGGCATCGCACACACATTACTGATTATTGCGGGAAGTGTTTCTCCCGAACTGGAACCCAAAGAAAGCTGGCGTAAACCATTGGGTTCCCCTTTTTTTAGCTGGCTGGCTCCAGGTGCCATGCGGCCAAGCAATGAGGAGATGCTTGACTTTAAGAAATATGTAAACAGCATGCCAGATGCACTCGGTAACATTACTGCCGAAGTATATATTATGCATGGAACCAAGGATATGTTTGTACCTTATGGAAATGTAGATTATGCCCAAAAGCATTTAACAAAAGCAAAAAATGTTTATACCATAAAACTGGAAGGAGAAAATCATTTTTTACCATGGACAAGATTTTCTTCCCTAAAAGACCTATTGCTACATATTAGAAAAGAATTCAACTGATTAATTTTACAACATTATGGAAATAACGATTCGCAGGGCAAAAAAAGATGATTGCGCAAGGTTGCTGGAACTGATAAATGAACTGGCGGTTTATGAAAAAGCCCCCGAGGAAGTAACCGTAACCCTGGAACATTTTACAGAAAGTGGCTTTGGCATCAACCCGGTTTGGTGGGCCTTTGTAGCCGAAGCGGCGGGAGAAATAAAAGGTTTCGCGCTGTATTACATTCGCTACAGTACATGGAAAGGGCAACGCATGTACCTGGAAGATATACTGGTAACCGAAAGTTGGCGGGGAAAAGGCCTGGGCAAACTACTATTTGACCACCTGATAGACGAAGCAAAAGAAAAAGGACTTAACGGTATCGTGTGGCAGGTATTGGAATGGAATGAGCCCGCCATTCATTTTTACAAAAAATACAATTCAACTTTCGATCCTGAGTGGATTAATTGTAGTATACCTATCTAGTAAAACAATATCTAATCCAGCATAAAACAATAGCCAAAGGTTTTTTTATTTCAGGTTTTGGTGTATCTTGTTCTTTTAATGCCGAAGCCATGAAAAACTATATCAAACGCAATTGGATAAAGGTTATATTTATTTCAGTTCTTTCGGGTATTTGTATGGTGCTTCAAGCACAAATACCTTACGTGGATGTGCTGGCTCAGCAACCTGCCGATGCAACCTTTAGTGACGTTAAAACCACCATCGAAAAGCATTTCAACCAATTTTCAACGCAGCAGGAAAAAAATAAAAACGGCTATAAACAATGGAAACGCTGGGAATGGTTTGCCAACGCGCATCTCGACCCTGATGGCAGGGTTTCTAACTGGACAGAAAAACAACAGATTGCGATTGCCTCTCTGGAATCGCTACCTCAACTTGATGATGCAAACGGAAATTGGATTACCGTGGGGCCGGGCAGTATTTCAAACGGCCAGAATTTTTTAGGGCGTACTGAACAGGTAGCTTTTCACCCTACAGATCCCAATACGCTTTATGTTGCATCCGCTACAGGTGGGCTTTGGCGCACCACTAACCTGGGAGCGAGTTGGACACCGTTAACAGATAACCTGCCAAGCTTGTCTGTTGCCAGTGTGGTGGTTCAGCAAAGCAATCCCAATATTCTATACATACTCACCGGCGATGGTGATGGCGGCATTAATTGGGGATATTATGTAAAAGAACGTAGTTCAGGGGTTTTTAAAAGCACAGATGCGGGTGCTACCTGGCAGGCCACAGGGCTCAACTGGAACCGCGAGGATGCAGACAGATATGGCTATAAACTCATTCAAAGTCCGGTAAATGCCAACCTGCTGGTTGCCGCTACCAGTAATGGTATTTGGCGTACTACCGACGGAGGCACCAATTGGACACAGGAACTTACCGGTCAATATACCGATGTCGTTTTCAGACCCGGTTTTTCTACCCAATTGGCAGCGATATCCTATGGGTCTTCTACGCTTCGCACATCAACAAATAGCGGTGCTGACTGGACCAGTCGCACGATACCAAGCAGTACAGTTGGCACCACGCGCAGCATGCTTGCCGTTACCCCGGATGCAAATGGTAATGTTTATATTATGATGGGTAATAAAGGTAATGGAACCATCCGTGGTTATTACCGGTATCAATGGAGCGACAACTCATTTACCCTTATCATGAATACCCCCAATATATTCAGCGGCGCTACGGATGGAACCGGCGATGGTGGCTTTCCATGGTGGGCTTTAGCTATTGGTATTTCTCCCACAAATAGTGATGTGCAACTTATGGGTGGCGTAATCGGGCGCAGAAGTACCAATGGTGGAAGCACCTGGACAGCAGCGCACCCGGCAGAAATGCATGTTGATTTACATGGATATTATTTTAACCCCCTGGATGGATCTGCATATGCCTGTCACGATGGCGGCGTAAGCAGGAGTACCAATAATGGGGTTAATTGGACCAATATTACTACCGGGTTGAGAATTACGCAATACTATAGGATATCTACCACCCCTGGCAACCAGTTTGCTGTATTAGGCGGCACACAGGACAATGGTCATCATTACAGAACCACTAATACATCAGCCTTTAAATGGACCCTTACCTGCTGCGATGGCATGGATAATGCCATTAACCCCACCAACGACCAGATTATATATATGTGTAGCCAGGATGGAGGACTGAACCGCTCAACGGATGGCGGCGATAACTGGACAGGTATTTCGCCGGGTGCAGGCGATTGGGTATCCCCTATTGTATTACATACTACTACCCCTACTACTATTTTCTTTGCCGGCGATGCAGGTATTTGGCGTAGTACCAATTCCGGTACCAGTGGTTGGGTAAATATAGGCGGCAGTGGTAGTGGAGCTATGGCCCAGGGAACAAGCAATACAAATCGGTTTTATGCGGCAAATAACAGCAATACAAGCCGCACATTGCGCCGTAGTGATAATATAAATGACGCTTTGCCGACCTGGAACATCATCAGTGGAAATCCTGGATGGCCTTCTGCGCTTACTCTTTCGGGTTCACAAATTACCGGCCTTGCTGTTAATCCTGATAATAGTAACGAAATATGGGTTACATTTTCGGGTTATAACGCCGGTTCAAAAGTAATTCGCTCAATGGATGCCGGCCTTAATTGGACGAATATGACAGGTGCATTACCCAATTTACCGGTACATGTAATTAAGTTCCAGGATCAGGGTGCCAACAATGGCAATTACCAGGTGTATATTGGTACAGATATAGGTGTGTTTTACCGTAGCAATACACTCAGTAACTGGGCTTATTTTGGCAATGGATTACCCCGCGTAATGGTTACCGATATCGAATTAAACGGAACCTATATTTATGCCGGCACTTATGGCCGCGGCATTTGGCGCTCCGATTTATTTTCCAATTGCCCCGCAGCCGCAACATATGGCGCAACGTATAATAGTGAAAGGGTTTTCCAGGCGTCGGGTACGATTAATGCCACAACCACCATTACAGGTACAATTGGAACAAACGTACATATGCGGGCAGGCAATTATGTACAATTAAATCCCGGGTTTGAAGCACAGGCAGGATCCGTTTACAAAGCCACTATCGGGCCTTGTAATGCCGTACTTCCATTGGGGGTAAATGGAGAAAGATTAGATGCCGAACCGCCACCGCAACCATAATTAGTTTACACCGGAAGTAACCGCTTCCTTGTAAATTTTTGCCACCAATCCCTGTAAAACCTTACCGGGTCCCACTTCGGTAAAGTGGGTGGCACCATCGGCTACCATGGCTTGTACGCTTTGGGTCCATCTTACCGCGCCGGTAAGTTGGTCAATCAGGTTTTGGCGGATGGCCGCCGGTTCGCTTACGGCTGCAGCAACTACATTCTGGTAAACCGGGCAGGATGGGTTGGCAAAATGCGTAGCCTCTATAGCCGCTTTCAATTCTTCGCGGGCAGGTGCCATAAGCGGGCTATGAAAGGCGCCACCTACCGGTAATACGAGCGCACGTTTGGCCCCGGCAGCTTTTAATTTTTCGCAGGCAGCATTTACCCCCGGCACACTTCCGCTGATAACGAGTTGCCCCGGACAATTATAATTAGCCGGCACTACAATTTCCCCGGTTTCCGCAGCTACTTCGGCACAAATGGCTTCTACTTTATCATCATCCAACCCCAACACTGCCGCCATGGTACTTGGTTGCGCTTCACAGGCTTTTTGCATGGCATTGGCACGGATGCTAACCAGCTTTAACCCGTCGGAAAAACTGAGGGCGCCATTGGCTACCAATGCCGAAAATTCGCCCAATGAATGACCTGCCACCATATCGGGCACAGGATTTTCCAGCGATGTGTAAGCAATTACCGAATGTAAAAAAATAGCCGGTTGGGTAACTTTGGTTTGCCGCAGTTCTTCATCGGTGCCTGTAAACATGATATCCGATATACGAAAGCCTAAAACGGAATTGGCTTCTTCAAAAAGTTGCTTTGCCGTTTCACTATTTTCATAATGCTGTTTACCCATACCTGAAAACTGCGCACCCTGCCCGGGAAATATATATGCATGCTTGCTCATGATCTTTACATTTAGATGGAACAAATATGCGGGAAAAATGGGAAAGCAGGAAGGCTACGCCGGTGTTCTTTTTAAATCTGCTATTGAAGTCATTGTGATGTGGTTAAACATATCCTGATTTTTCAATCATTGTCTATGAAACCATCCGGTACCTTCGCGGCCCATGACAGCAGCAGAAATACTTATTGCATGTGTTGCGGCTTTTGCTGCAGGTTTTATTGATGCCGTAGTGGGCGGAGGCGGATTGGTGCAAACACCTGTGTTGTTGGTTACCTTTCCCAACCTGCCGGTAGCTACCCTGCTCGGTACGGTTAAAATCCCTTCGTTTTGTGGCACCGCCGTATCGGCATGGCAATACAGCAAGCGTATTGAAATACAATGGAAGCTCATCGCATGGATTGCTTTAGCTGCTTTTGTTTCGGCCATGTGCGGTTCGTATATGGTAAGCATACTCGATAATAAAGTACTTAAACCTATAATCCTTGTAGTGCTTGTGGTGGTAGCGCTGTATACCTATTTAAAAAAAACATTAGGCAATCAGCACGAAGCAATTCCTTACAAGGAAGCATTATGGAAAGGCATTATAGCAGGTCTGCTCATTGGCTTTTATGATGGTTTTATTGGCCCCGGTACAGGTAGTTTTTTAGTACTCGTTTTCATCAGCATCATTGGCTTCGATTTTATGCATGCAAGTGCGCATGCTAAAATGATTAACCTTGCCACCAACTTCGCCAGCATTTTATATTTTGGCTATACAGGACACATTATTTATGCATTAGCCATTCCCATGGCGGTGTGTAATATGTTGGGTGGATATGCCGGCACACATCTTGCGTTGGCAAAAGGCAATAAGTTTATCAGGGCATTTTTTTTAGTGGTGGTGGCGGGAACGATATTGAGGTTTGCCTGGGATATATTCTTTAAGTAGGATGCGACGAAGACATGAATGAAAATGATAAGTGTATTAAGTAAAACGAAGATTGAAGTTTGGGCCAAAACTTCTTAAATTTGATTTATGTTACAATATAGAAACTATCGCATACTACTTACACTTGAACCTGAAGGAGGCTTTACAGTGAACGTACCTTTTTTGCCAGGTTGTATTACATATGGTGAAACCATGGAAGAAGCCATTTCAATGGCTAAAGATGCAATTGAGCTTTACCTTGAAAGTTTAAAAGCACATGGCGAAGAAATACCAGATGAAGCCAACACCTTTGAGTATTCTGTCTCTGTTATGGCATGAGTAATAAAACCCCGGCATATAAACCCAAAGAACTCATCAAACTTCTTGAAAAGAAAGGCTTCGTTTTTGATAGAGCAAGTGGAAGTCATTACTTGTTCATGTTACCCGATGGAACAAAAAGGGTAATTATTCCAATGCACAATAAAGACTTACCAGCCGGAACCCTTCATAATATTATCAAGCAGGCAGGCATTGATAAAACCGAATTGTAATTAATTCCACTCGCATCCCCAGAATTCTTTATCAATAATATTACAATTAAATAGTTACCGAATAACTGTTACACTACCACTTTGCCTTATTTTACCCGCCTTCGACTCAATTACATAATAATAAACTCCCGCAGGAACGGGTTTGCCGCGAAGGGTGCCGTCCCAAGGGGTATTATAGCCAGCACTGTTTAGTATGGTTTGCCCATAGCGGTCAAAAATCATTACCCGCACATCAGCATAACTGTTCAGGTTTTGAATAATCCAAACATCATTAATGCCATCGCCATTGGGGCTAAATGCATTGGGTATAATGGGCAATAACTGTACAGTAAGTACCATACTATCTTTAGTACTGCAATCTTCCGTATTCGCCATAAGTGTGTAGGTGGTTGTTTGTACGGGCGAGGCAAAAGGTTGCAATGTATTGGCATTCGTCAAAGCATCCACGGGAGTCCATGCAAAGCGTACATTGTTTCCTGAAACCAAACTCCCTTCCAATGTGGTGCGACCACCGATGATAATGGTTTTATCGGGTCCGGCATTTACCACCGGTGCTACAATAATTTGTAGAGGTTGATTGGCAAAAGCGCTGCAACCCTGATTGGTAGTAAAAGTATAACGCACCGATGGATTGTTGCTCGTAACGAGCGCAGGGTTCAACACATTGTTGCTGATGCCTTCACCGGTATAAACGCCTGTACCTGCGAGGCCATTGGTTACCCTGCCTTGCGTGAGTAGCACAGGTGATGCATTGCTGCAAAGCACGGGTAAGGCATCCAAAACTACCTGTGGCGTTTTTTCTATCCGAATACTGGCAGTGGTATCCTGCACGCATACAATTCCGCTGAATGCCTGTAAACGTATGGTAAAATTACCTGATGTAACACCGGCAGGTAATGAAAAAGTATGCAATGTGGTATCGCCCGGTGCAGGAAATAGTACTTCGGTGCTATCCCGCAGATTGGATGGCCAGTTCCAGTACCAAACCGCACGGGTAATATTGCCAAAACCTACGGTACTCCTGTTGATGAATGCAAGGGGTTGTTCGCTGCAAAAAGGTGTAGCAGAAGCAAAGCTGAATGCAGCCCTTGGATTGGAGCCATTGACCGTCAGAATTTTTACGGCTGTATCACTGCATCCTGCGGGTGAATTAGCAATCAAGGTTATAGGGTAGTTGCCCGTAGCGCTGTACCGGTGTTGACCGGTAAAAGTGTTGCCGGTATTGGTATTGCCCGGTGCCGTCGGGTTGCCATAGTTCCATAGATAGCTTAGGCTTGCAGGCGCGTTGCTTTGGAAAGTGGTGGTATTGGTAAAATTGGCCGTAGCATCATCCAAACAAATACCGGGTACTATAAAGTTGGTTTGGGGGGTTTCAGCCACAGTTAAATTCCGGGTGGTAACGGCGCTTTGGCATCCTCTATCGTCGGTTACCCGAAGGCCAATGGAAATAGTTCCAAAAGTATCCCTGACCAACGTCAATGAATTGCCGGTGTTAGGCTGCGGTTGATTATTTACCAACCAGTTTCTATTCGTAATGTTTCCCACCGATGCATCCAGGAAAGTAAATGGTAATTCACTGCATAACCTTACAGGCGGATTAAAGGCAGCAACAGGCAAGGACCCAACCACAAAATTTGCAGTCGTCGTATCGCTGTTGCAGCCGGTAGCACTTTCTCCCCATTGCTTAATGCTATAGGTTCCCGGTTGGGTTAAGTTCAGGTTAATGCTATCCCCGGTCAATCTTGTACCATTACTAACCAACCATTGCCACTGTGTATTTTGCAATGCACCACTCCGCAACGCAATGGCGGAAACATTTTGCCCGCTGCAAACAAAGGGAGGCATTGAAAATCCCGACACGGGGGTAAGAAATACGGTTACAAATCCTTTTACTTCCTGCTGTCCAAGGCAACTAACAGCGCCAATACCATTTACCAGTGCTCGAAGGTTGTACCTGCCTGTCTCTTTAAAACGGAAACTAATACTTGTACGGTATGTAAATATGCTGTCACCATTCGTACGAAGACTTATTAAAGCTGGGTTGCCAGGGTTTTCGGTGGCCAATAAACTATCTTCAACCAACCATTGTACCCTTCTTATCCGGTAGGGCAAACTGAGCTGTAATTGCACTTCCTCGTTGCTGCAAACACTATCCCGTATATTTTTCTCTTCATCAATTATTGATAAGTTTTGGTTTACATCTACAAACCGGCTACCTGCACTGTAAGCATAACTTGACCCATTACCTACGCCATGTACGATGCATGAAAATGGTGAAGAAGATGTAAGAATGTGTACCGGGTTATTTGCCGCAAGCGCAGTTACGTTTTCTTGTAAAGTACTATAGCCGGTCCCGGGAATGGCAATAAAAGAACCCACCGGAGGAGCGCCATTAATCCTGAAATTGCCTACCCCTTCATTGGGAATAGTAATATTGAGAAAGGCCCTGTTTAAGCGGCTGGTAACGGGGGGCCACCATTGCTGCAAGGCAGAAAAAACACTTATGGTATCGAGGTATTGCGTAATGGGGTTCAGCATCACCATAGTTGGGTTGCCTGGAAAAGGGCAACTGTCTATGGTGTGACAAAGGTTTGGATTGCGGGTATCACAGGATTGGGAAGGCATAAATTGAACGGCCATTACCGGCGAAGTGGCGGTTATTTGCACAGGTTCCTTTAATTCAAATTCAACCCATCCTTGTGCCCCGATGGTTTTATCAATACGTTGCAACCCATTAAAAATATCAACAACCGTACCAGGCCTAGATCCATACACTCTTAATAAACTGGACTGTTGCAGCGCCATGGGACGAGCAAAGAATATTTCGCCCCAGGTATTGGAAGGAAATAATTGTTGATATAGATAGTTTGGGCCAAATGATACGTTTTGACAGCCAAGCCAAGACAAGGTAGAACCAGTAAATATGCCAATGGTTTTGCAGGTATCCCCTGCATTGGCTATTACGCTTTGTATGGTAGTACCTGAAATATCGGCGCCTCCGGCAAATTGAATCTGATATACATCTCCGGGATTGGTCAGTGTAATGCGAAAAGGCTGCCCCACAGCGCGGTCATTGTTTCGCACAGGTGCTTTAGGAGTTATTTCAAACGTAGTGTTTGCTTCTTTGGCCATTATATTGATGAAGGGTATTCCTAAATCGCCGCTTAGGCCAGGTATGCCGGATGCTACATAGTTTGTACCCCATGTAGTGGTAGGTAACACAAGGGTAGCCCCCGAAAGGCTTTCAACCAATATGTGGGCATATACGGTTACGGGACTATTGCTGACCACCCTGATTGCCGCGTTGTTTTTTATGCCATCTCTTTGATCCAAATAAACTTGTGTATTGGGAGCAGATGCCGTGGCTACAGGCCCAATAAAAATCCTTTGCACATCACCTGCTGCTACTGAAAATGGGATGGAGGTAGTACCAACTTGTACGGTGCCGGAGGCAGCACTGTTAGCACTTATGTAAATTCCCATATTGGCTGCAGTATTGGTGAAATGTAGCGAGAAAGGGATATAAAAATCAGTGCCAAAACTAGAAAAGTCTTGACACCATGTCGTACTCGCCGACCATACCATGGCGGTAGTCAATAATAATAAGCGCAGTAGTTTGGAATAGCAGGCGGGCATTATAAAAAATAATATTTTTTGAGGACAATTAATGCATGTATTTGGTTTAAAAATTGTAGTTTAGGATTGTTTACAATTCCTCCTACCTTTCATTCTTCCGGTCTTCCCGACTCATTCATCATTCTGCAATCATAATTCATCATTACTTGGTCTTTCCGACTTTAGTCTATTGACAACGGTCTACGGACTATCGACTCTTCCCGACTTGCGGTCTTCCCAAGTTTCCGACTCATTCATCATTCCGCAATCATAATTCATCATTCCTTAGTCTCCCGTCTTTCCGTCTTTCCTACTTTCGGTCTTTCCGTCTTTCCGACCTTCCGTCTTCCTGACTTTCGGTCTTCCCGTCTTCCCGACTTTCGGTCTTCTGTTACCTAATCAGCGTCACACTTCCACTTTGCCTGATATTTCCTGCTTTCGATTCAATTACATAATAATAAACCCCCGCAGGTACAGGCTTTCCTTTGTACTTTCCATCCCAGGGTATGTTGTAGCCAATACTGCTTAGCATTGTTTGCCCGTAGCGGTCAAAAATCATTACCCGCACATCAGGATAACTATTCAGGTTTTGAATAATCCATACATCATTGATGCCATCGCCATTGGGGCTAAATGCATTGGGTATAATGGGCAACAACTGTACAGTAAGTACCATACTATCTTTGGCACTGCAATCTTCTGTATTCGCCGCAATGGAGTAGGTGGTTGTTTGTACAGGTGATGCAAAAGGTTGTAGTGTATTGGCATTCGTCAAACCATCCACCGGGGTCCATGCGAACCGTACATTGTTTCCTGAAATCAAACTCCCTTCCAATGTGGTGCGACCACCGATGATAATGGTTTTATCGGGTCCGGCATTTACCACCGGTGCTGCAATAATTTGTAGAGGTTGATTGGCAAAAGCGCTGCAACCCTGATTGGTAGTAAAAGTATAACGCACCGATGGATTGTTGCCGGTAACGAGCGCAGGGTTCAACACATTATTGCTGATACCCTCACCTGTATAAATACCATTACCTGCAAGACCATTCGTTACCCTGCCTTGCGTGAGTAGCACAGGTGACGCATTGCTGCAAAGCACGGGTAAAGCATCCAAAGCTCCCTGTGGCGTTTTTTCTATCCGAATACTGGCAGTGGTATCCTGCACACAAACAATTCCGCTGAAAGCCTGCAATCTTATGGTAAAATTACCTGATGCAACATCGGCGGGAAGTGAAAAAGTGTGCAATATGGTATCGCCGGGTGCAGGAAATAGTACTTCGGTGCTATCCCGCGGGTTGGTAGGCCAGTTCCAGTACCAAACCGCGCGCGTAATATTACCAAAACCAACGGTGCTCCTGTTTATGAAGGCAAGGGGTTGTTCGCTGCAGAAAGGTGTAGCATTGGCAATGCTGAATGCAGCCCTTGGATTGGAACCATTGACCGTTAGCGTTTTTATGGTTGTATCACTGCATCCTGCCGGCGAAGTAGCAATCAGGGTTATAGGATAGTTGCCGGTGGCACTGTACCGATGCTGACCGGTAAAAGTAGTGCCGGTATTGGTATTGCCCGGTGCTGTCGGGTTTCCATAGTTCCACAGATAGCTTAAGCTTGCAGGCGGGTTACTTTGAAAGGAAGTGGTATTGGTAAAAATGGCCGTTGCATCATCGAGACAAATACCGGGCACTATAAAGTTGGTTTGGGGGGTTTCAGCCAGTGTAAAATTCCGGGTGGTTATGGCGCTTTGGCATCCTCTATCATCGGTTACCCGAAGGCCAATGGAAATAGTTCCAAAAGTATCCCTGACTAATATCAATGAATTGCCTGTCGTGGCCTGTGGTTGATTATTTACCAACCAGTTTCTATTCGTAATGTTTCCCACCGATGCATCCAGGATGGTAAATGGCAATCTACTGCATAGCCTTACCGGCGGATTGAAGGTAGCAACAGGCAACGCCCCTACCACCAAATTAGCTGTCACCGTATCGCTTTTGCACCCCGTAGCAGTTTCTCCCCATTGCCGTAGGGTGTAGGTACCCGGTTGGGTTAAGTTCAGGTTAATGCTATCTCCCGAAAATCTGGTTCCATTGCTAATCAACCATTGCCACTGTGTATTTTGCGATACGCCACTCCGCTGCGCAATAGCGGAAACATTTTGCCCGCTGCAAACAAAAGGATGCATTGAAAACCCCGGCACAGGGGTAAGAAAAACAGTTACAACTCCATTTGCTTCCTGTTGTCCAATGCAATCAATTGCGCCAATGCCATTCACCAAAGCTTTCAGGTTGTATCTGCCTGCTTCATTAAAACGAAAATTGACACCTGAACGATACGTAAATACGCTGTCACCATTTGGACGAAGGCTCACCAAGGCAGGGTTGCCAGGGTTTTCGGTGGCCAATAAACTATCTTCAACCAACCATTGTACCCTTGATATCCGGTAAGGTAATTGCAATTGAAATTTCACTGAATCATTACCACAAACCGTTTCCGGCACATTTAGCTGTTTATCAATTACAGATAAAATTTGGGTAACATCTGCAAACCTGCTGCCTGCGTTATAGGCATAGCTCTCTGTAGTGCCAACGCCGTGAGCTATGCATGAAAATGGTGAAGAAGATGTAAGAATGTGTACGGGGTTATTTGCCGCAAGTGCGGTTACGTTTTCTTGTAAAGTACTGTATCCGGTGCCCGGTATGGCAATAAATGTACCGGTAGGCGCGGCACCATTTATCCTGAAATTGGCTACGCCTTCATTGGGTATGGAAATGTTTAAAAAAGCAATGTTTAAACGGCTTTCAGCGGGTGGCAACCATTGTTGCAAGGCTGAAAATACACTGATGGTGTCCAGATACTGATAGATTGGATTCAGGATGACCATATCAGGATCACCGGGAGACGGGCAATTATTTTCGATTATACACAAGTTAGGATTTCGGGTATCACAATTTAAGGATGTCATAAACTGTACAACCGATACCCGTGAAGTGGCAGTGATTTGTACAGGTTCCCTTATTTCAAATTCCACCCATCCTTGTGCCCCAATCGTTTTATCAATACGTTGCAGACCATTAAAAATATCTACAACAGTACCGGGCGTATTTCCATACACCCTTAGTATGTTAAACTGTTGAAAGGCCAGAGGACGAGCAAAAAATATTTCGCCCCATGTATTGGAAGGAAATAGTTGTTGATAAAGGTTATCACCACCGGCCGGAGTTTCGCAGCCAAAAAACGACCAGGTAGTTCCGGCAAACACGCCAATGGTTTTGCAGGCATCTAGCGTATCGTTAGCCACGCTTTGTATAGTAGTTCCTGAAATATCGGCACCACCGGCAAACTGAATTTGATATACATCACCGGGGTTGGTCAAGGTAATGCGAAAAGGCTGCCCCACAGGGCGGTCGTTGTTTAAAACAGGTGCTTTTGGCGTTATTTCAAACGTAGTGTTTGCTTCTTTGGCCATCACATTGATAAATGGTCGCCCTAAACCGGCTTTGCCCTCAATGCCGGGGGCTACATAATTTAAACCCCAGGTGTTGGTGGGTTGGCAAAGAGAAGCGCCTGATTCAAAATTTTTGAAGATATGGGCATAAACGGTTACCGGATTGTTGCTAACCACCCTGATAGCCGCATTTATTTTTATACCATCTCTTTGTTCTAAATAAACTTGTGTGTTTGGAGCCACCGCCGTTGCTCCCGGCCCTATAAATAACCTGCTTACACCACCTGCTTCTACCGCAAAAGGTATATTCGTATTCCCTATCTGAACGGTACCTGTAGCTGCACGGTTGGCGGTAATGTAAACCCCCATATTGGCGAGAGTTCCACTGATATGTGCGGGAAACGGGATATAAAAATCAGTGCCAAAACTTGAAAAATTTTGACCTAAAGATGATAACCAACTGATGCTGGCTATCCAAATGAGCAACCCATATTTCAAGGAAGGTTGAAGCATAATAAAGATTCTAAAAAAATCTTTCCAATAGTTCGCTTATACAATCATTTACTGGTAATGTTTGAAAAAGTTGGTTATTTAATCAGGGTGTACCATTGGTGTTTCTATTGCAGGATAATAACTTTAGCGTGAAATTTTTGGGGATGCTATATTAACAATATGCCGGAAAATATTCCCTGCTCAGCATGAATCCTGTAACTTTCGCTGATTCCCAGTTAAAATTTTCAACGGATACTATGATAAAATCAATTTTTACAGGCTTCTTTTTGCTAACAATTCTTTATTCCCTTACAGCACAAACTATAAAACCCAACAGCCTCCAATTCTGGCAAACACTTGCAACCCACTGCGGTCAAGCTTTTGAAGGCGAAGTAGTAACCGCACCGGCCAACGATACCACATTTGCCGGAAAAAAACTGGTGATGCATGTCCGCAGTTGTACGCCAAACCGCATCCGTATTCCCTTTCATGTGGGTGAAAATTATTCGCGTACATGGGTGCTTACGCTGCACGATAGCCTGATACAACTGAAACATGATCATCGGCACGAAGATGGTAGTGAAGACAGGGTAACACAATACGGCGGCTTTGCTACCAACACCGGCAACAAAACCACGCAATATTTTCCTGCCGATCAGTTTACGGTAAACTTATTACCAACGGCAGCAAGCAACGTATGGTGGATTGACGTAACCGATGAATATTTTACTTACCACCTGCGCCGTATAGGTACCGACAGGCAATATTCCATACGGTTTAATCTTAAAAAACCAATAGCCCTGCCACCGGCCCCGTGGGGTTGGCAAGATTGATCAGGTTATTGGTCCCTGAGTGTATGTAATCCCCTGCCAACAAGTATTTCCGACGAACCAAAAACCGTGATGGTTGCTTTCTGAAAATCGCTTGCATCTGCCTTAAAAATATTCTCTACATATTTTTGGGGATTACGGTCAATGTAGGGGAACCATGTGCTGTGAATCTGAATCATGATACGATGCCCTTTCTTGAAAGTATGTAATACATCCTGCAGTGGAATGTTTACATCGGTTGGCTGATTGGCAACAAAAGGCTCGGGCTTTTCGAAGCTTTTTCTAAACCTTGCACGGAAGGCTTCGCTGCGCACCAATTGCTGATACCCGCCCATGATGATGTTCTTAGGATTGTGCTCATAATTAGGATGATTATCGGGATATACATCAATCAATTTCACCATAAAATCCGCATCGGTACCGGTGGTAGCTACTTTCAGCTTCGCCAGTATTTCACCACTCAACGTAAAATCCTCCGTAAGAATATCGGTTTCAAACGTAAGCACATCGGGTCTTTTGGACGCATGCCGCTGATCATCGCTCATGAAAGTGCGCGGCGTAAATGATAATGCTTCAATTTGTGATGTATAAGGCACCGGGTTGTCAGGATCGCTGATATAGGAAAATCTTGCTGAAGGATTTGTTGCACTATTTACCACAAGTTTCCTGCCATTATCAAAGGTTAGTTTTACGGTTTCTTTTACCGCCGGCCATACATCATACTTCTCCCATTGTTTGGTCCCGGTATTAAAGAGATTGGCTTCCGAAGGCGCCGCCACCGCTGCATCTTTCAGGTATTTGGCAAAAAATGGCGCTTCTATATTTCGCTGATACGAGGTACTTATGCTATCGCCAAAATAAATATGATTGTGGGTGCTTTTTCCGTTTTCCTTTGCCCAATCACCATGGCCCCATGGTCCCATTACAATATGGTTCTCTCCACCGGGAGTATTCTTCTCAATGGTTTTGTAAATATTCAGTGGGCCGTACAGGTCTTCCGCATCAAACCAACCACCTACAATCAGTGTAGCTGGCGTTACTCTTTTTAAATGGGGCAAAATATTGCGTTTCTGCCAAAAAGTATCGTAGTTAGGGTGGTCCACATGTTCTTTCCAGAAGTAGTTATCGCTATGATACTTTTCGGTGAAATTTTTAAGCGGGCCCATGCGACGGTGAAAATCGTACCCATCGGGAATAGGCTGACTATAAAAACGCATCATGGATGGCAGAAACCAATTATCCTTTGTAGGCTTCGTTGGGTTGTAACCAAACACTCCAAAAATGGCCGTATACGCCTGTACAAATGCACCCTGGTGATGGAAATCGTCGAAAAAGAAATCAGCGATGGGCGCTTGTGGCGAAACAGCTTTTAGTGCCGGGTGCGCATCGGGTAATGCGGCGGCTGCATAATAGCCGGGATAGGAAATGCCATACTGTCCTACTTTCCCATTATTATTTTTTACATTTTTTAGCAGCCACTCAATGGTATCCCACGTATCGCTGCTTTCATCCACAGCGGCTTTGTTTTTTACATCATTGCCGGGAATATTGGGTGTCATATTCGTCCAGGTTCCTTCACTAAGATAACGGCCACGCACATCTTGATACACGAGAATATACCCATCCTGAATCAGGGTTTTGGAAGGATAATTATTCAGATTAAAATTATCGTAGTTGCTGGCGTTATAGCAGGTGCGGTTTAAAAGCATAGGCCAACGGGTGCCCACATTTTTAGGCGTATAAACAATTGTATGAAGCTTCACCCCATCCCGCATAGGAATGCTGTAAATGGCTTTGTCGTAATGGTTTACCACATAAAGTGAATCTTCTCTTGCAGGTTGGGCAAATGCCCCATAACTAAAACATATCAACAGGAATGCCAACAGTTGTTTCATTTTTTGAAAAATTTGGCTAAAGATAATGGGAAGAAAGATAGCGGAACAAATGCTACATTGAATTATTATTTTCCATTAGTTTTACGATTACATGCAAAACTATTTGGAAATAGTTATTTTCCCATTCATTAAAAAAGCAATATCTTGGCTGGTACTGCTTGTATTTGCAGTTGAGCTACATGCACAGGCTGACAACCCATTGTTCAGAAGAATAAGTCAGCAAAACGGATTAAGCAATAGCCGGGTAACCTGTTTTTTAAAAGACAGGAAAGGATATGTATGGGTAGGCACGTCATTGGGTTTAAACAGGTATGATGGTTTGCAGTTTGAAAAATTTATGCATAATAGTTACAACCCTGCATCACTAAGCTGGAATGTTATAACGGCACTTGAAGAAGATAAAGATGGAAATATTTGGATTGGTACCGAGGCAGGTGGATTGAATATGTATAATCCAACAACAAAGAAATTTACCCATTACAGGGCCCGCAAAAATGATAGTACAACGATAGCGGATGATCATATTAAATCACTAAAAGCTGATGACCAAAATAATATTTGGATAGGCTACAATTTTGAAGGATGGAGTATACTTAATCTTAAAACCAAACAATTTATTCACGAAAAAAGTAAACTAACTTTCATCAATCATTGGGGGGAAAATGCTGCCAATTGTGTAACAGGTTTTGCACATGATGTAAAAGGTTCTACATGGATCACAACCACGTATGGGTTGGTGCATAAAAATAATACCACCGGCGCTATTACCACCTTTACAGACAATATGGGAAAATACTATATTCACAATGAAAATTTATTTATCAAACCCGTTTTAATGGGCGATACGGCAGTTGCATTAACAACCTGGGGCTGTGGTATTAAATTTTTTGATATTAAAAGCAAAACTTTCAAAAGCAATCTTTTTGATAAGCAATATAATGTAGGAGCCTTCACCAATATTATACTGGATATCTCGCATAAAAAGAATGATGAATTTTGGGTAGCATCGGCAGATAAAGGATTAGGTATTTTTAATGCGCACACCAAAGCATTTACATTTTTCAGCCATAACCCCAATGATGATTATACCCCGCCACCTAAGGAATGCAGAGTGGTGTATAATGATAGAGATGGTATGCTATGGGCAGGATTTGATTACGGTCTTTGCTATTGGACAGCGAGTTTGCAAAACTTTACAACAACCACTTTTAGTGATTTTACGGGCCCGGTTAAGGATAATGTAAGTGTATTAGCAACTTGCTACCAGCAAAACCTAAACAGTGTTTTTTATTCCCGGTTATTTGGAAAAGGGCTTTATGAAAAACAGGAACAAACCGGCAAAATAACCTGTCATCTTTTTCCAAATACCTTCACCCGGGAAGATGGTACTATTTTCATACGCTCCATAACCCCATTACAAAACAATAAACTTTTATTGCAAACATCAACAGGCTGGTTTACTTTCAATACACTCTCCAAGAAAATAGAAAAAGCAACTATTAACTACAGCGGTAATTTACTAGAGCCTGTAGGGTATAGTTCAAAGCCAGATAAAGAAGGCTATGCATGGTTTACAGACAAAAAACAAAATGCATACCGGATTAATATGAATACACTTAAGGTAGTAATGCCAAAAGAAGGATTGGTGCTTAAATATCCGTTACCGTCTTACAGTTTCATTGCGGGTGTTATCAATAAACAGCAAAATTGGATTGCTGACAGAAATCTTGGCCTGTGCATCTTACATACAGAAACGAATAGAATGGATACTGCTTATTTGCAAAAAGGTTTAACGCGGATAAGTGATGCCAAGGCGATGGCTGCGGACAACCAAAATCATTTCTGGATTACTACCTTTTCTTCAGGCTTATACGAAATGTGGCAAACTGACAACGGAAAATACACCTATCGGCATTACACAGAATCAGAAGGCTTTCCTGAAATGTTTTTGAGCCATGTGGTCATTGACAGTACACAGCATTTATGGATCGCTTCCAAAAGCGGAATCATAGTCTGCAATACGAAAAATCGTTCTTTTAAATTATTTACCATTTCAGATGGGTATGATGTTGAATGGTCTGAAATTAATGAATTGAATTTGCATCCTACAGGAAATCTTTTTATAAGCCATCAAAAAGGTTATAGTAAACTCAATGTGTATAATTTTGAAAAAAACAAAAAGCCACCACCTGTAATCATTACTTCATTTAAGGTAAACGCAAAAGAGTGGATAGATTCATTTTCTGCTAATCCTTTGAAGGTTTTGGATTTAAAGTATAACCAGAATTTTTTAGGATTTTCATTTATTGCATTAAACTATATAGATGCAAGTCAAAACCAATACGCATTCAAATTAGATGGTGTTGATAAAGCATGGGTTAATTCGAAATCAAGAGCAGAAATCACCTATTCGGACCTGAAACCGGGCAATTATTCCTTTAGCTTAAAAGCTGCCAACAATGATGGTGTGTGGAATGAAAATCCTGCCACCATTCGTTTTAGCATTCAGCCACCCTTTTGGAAGGAAGTGTGGTTTATTGCAATGATGGTATTGCTCTTTTCATTTATGGTTTACAAATTTTACATCTATAAAATAAACTTAGTAAGAAAAGAAGAAAGAATAAAAGCGGAGTTTAATAAAAAAGTGGCAGAAGCCGAAGTGAAAGCGCTGCGGGCACAAATGAATCCCCATTTTATTTTTAATTGTATGAACACCCTCGACTCGTTTATATTGCAAAAAAAACAAATGGAAGCATCGCAATTGGTGCAGCGCTTCAGCAAACTTACCCGAAGGGTACTTGAACATACCACGCACACATACATAGCCCTTGCAGATGAAATAGAAACCCTGCGTATTTACCTGCAAATTGAACGTATGAGACAGGCAGATAGTTTTGAGTTTGACATAAACATTGCTCCTGAAACAGCCCAACTTCCCATACCGCCCATGCTCATTCAGCCATTTGTAGAAAATGCCGTAATACATGGTATGCGCAATAGAAACGCACCCGGTGGTATGACCCATATTTTCAGCCAATTGGAAGGAAGCCAAATAAAAATAACCGTGCAGGACAATGGAGTGGGCCGTGCAAAAGCCATGGAAATAAAAGCTGCGCAAACCGTTATCCATCAATCCATCAGCATGGAACTAACCCTTAGCAGGCTCGAAGCGTTGCATGGACATAAAAACCATGGTAGCTATCTTGTTTTCACCAATCGTACCGAACCCCAAACCGGCACCATCGTAGAAATTTTTATCCCGGTAGTAAAAGAGATGAGTGAAAATAAAAGTTAATGCATTCGAATGATTTTGAATTCTATATTTGATACCGATGTTTTAAAATTTGGATGGGGAAACGCAATAAAACCCGTGGTTGGTGTCCCCACCCACCACACAAAAAATTTCCCCACCCACCACACAACATAAATTAAACCTATGCTTAAAGCTATATTGGTAGATGATGAACAGGAGAACCTGCATGGGCTGCATATAAAATTAGGCATGGTATGCCCCGATGTAGAAGTAAGCGGCACTTTTACCCGACCCGAAGAAGCACTACAGTTATTGCGCACTACCCCACCCGATATACTTTTTCTCGATGTGGAAATGCCGGGTATGAATGGTTTCGACCTGTTGGAAGCCTTGCCCAACCGCAGTTTTGAAGTAATTATGGTTACCGGGTACAGTGAATTTGCTATAAAAGCCCTAAAAGCTAACGCCATAGATTATCTGCTGAAACCCGTTGACATAGATGAACTGCGCACCGCCGTGGACAAGGTGCAGGAAAAAAAGCAAAAAGAAGGATTGCTCGATAAAAAAATGGATGCACTAAGCAATATGCTAAAGGCCGGACAGCAACAAAACGGCAAACTTACCCTCCATGCTTCACGTGAAGTACATTTTGTACAGATTTCCCAAATTATAAGGGTGGCAGCAGAAAATAATTACAGCATATTTTATTTGGCAAATGGCAAAAGAATAACCGTATCAAAAACCCTTGGCGATTTTGAAGAATTACTTTGTGCACAGGGGTTTTACCGCATCCACAAATCGCACCTGATTAACCTGAACTACCTTGTAAAGCTCAATAAAAGCGACCTGCCCATAGTAGTAATGACGGATGGCTCCGAAATAGAAGTATCCGTAAGGCGTAAGGCTGATTTTTTACGTATGATGGAAGGTTGAAAAGTCCAAACCATTACCATTCAGCCGAAATTCATCTAACCCTTGCCTAATCCTGCATTGCATTTTCCGCTCATTTTCCTGCGTTGCCTCAACCAATCTGCACTTACCCTAAACCAGCATAATGTTTATTTTTTTCGCTGCTACTTTTAGTTAGCTATTATAGTTTACCTGTAACCAAGGATGGATGTTACCTATAACCTGTTACCATCAGGTTGTATAGCGATATTCTTTTATAAACGACAACCCTTCCCTTTTCAATTAAATACTATTTTATGAAATATTCATTTTTTCTAATGCTTGCCATGATGGGTTTTGCCCATGCATTCGGACAAAATGTAGGTATCGGCACCAATAATCCAGCAGCAAAGTTGGATGTTTTTCACAACGACGATATATGGCATGCTTATATAGGTGGTTCCACAGGAAGGCTACAAATTGGGGGGCAAAACAAAAATGGCGCTGTTATCCAGTCATGGAACCCTTCCACCAGTCAGCCTCGTGACCTTTACCTGCAAAGGGATGGAGGAAATGTAGGTATAGGCACAACCGCCATCGCCGCCAAATTAGAAATAGAGGATAATAATCCGGCTGAAATTACACCGACCGTAAGAATAAACAGTAACACTAAGGGCAACGCAATGGAAGTTTTTCAAAACGGCGGAGCAGCCAATGGAATTAATATAACTAACCTGGGTATAGGCGGCAGAAAGTTTGGATTATATAGTGGCGTTTATGATAATTTAGGAATTTCAATTGCTATTGTAGGAATTGCAGGTGATGATGGAATGAAAGGAAATATCGTTACCGACGATAAGGTAGGTGTAGAAGGTATCAATAGGAACGCGGCTTCCGGATATGGGGTCAGTGGCAAATCGAAAGCGCCAACCGGGGCAGGGGTTTTAGCGAGTTATATTGGCACCGGTACCGGCAATGCACTTATTGTTGATAATGGCTTTATAAAAGTAAGCGGCACCAACCGAACTGCATTTCAGGTAATTACCTCCAATACAAATACCACAAATAACTACACATCGCTCACTTACATGGGTGCATCTGCAACCGATATTGTCACCGTAACCCCGGTTTATGAGGGCACCTACCTAAAATCGCCAATTGGATTATGGTTTTTTTCCAATGAATGGCGGGTTTTCCGGCAAGACGAAGTTGCTATGCCCTATGGAGTAAAGTTTAATGTAATTGTAATGAAACAATAATGGAATTCTAAAAAAAACATATGGAAAAAAAATTTGCATTATTTCCGGTATTACTGTTAGCTACTTTTATTGAAGCACAGCCACCCGTTATCATAAACAAATCCTTTGAAAATATACCTAAGGGAAAAATATTGCCAAAGCCTGCAAAACCAAATGTCTGGACATTTGAAAATAACTTCGAACTCATCGGTTGGGTAAAAACAGGTACGGCATTTAACAATCAGCCTGTCTCCGGTAATTCAGTTACTGCAGATAGAGTAAGAGGAGAAATGCATTATTATAATGGCGGCATTGGGGGCGATTACTGGATGAAACTACCATATCCTATTGGCATAAAAGGAAATGATTGGATTGGCACCTATGAAAACGGAGCCGGAGATGCCCCACAGGGCACCATTACCAGCCCTGCTTTTTTACTTGAAAAAAGATATATCCATTTTTTAATGGGTGGTGGAACCGACCATAGTTTATATGTATCCATAGAAGTTGCCAAAGAATTTTATAGCAGTATTATGGGCTTTGAACCGCCCACAGAAATTATCAGTAGCGATGGTTATGCTTCTATCAGAAAAATATTCAACGCTGAAAATCACGAAATTTTAAAGAGACAGGTAATTGATCTAAAACAAATTGCTCTCAACCTGAATTTCAAAAAAGCTATTGATGAAAACACAATGAAGGACATGCAAATTAATGCACGTATAGTAATTGCAGATGGAAGCAGCGGCGGGTGGGGACATATTAATGTGGATGATATTACATTTTCGGATACCCAACCAGAAACCATTTTGGCAGGCAGCAATAGGTATGATAGTGACATGCCTGTTTGGGGCTTTGCAGATACGCATGCACATTGGGTAAATAATGTTGGAAGCAGGGGTTTTATGCATGGCAACATTGGTGGTAATTGGCGAAACAGTAATGTAAAAACAGATATTCCACCTTGTGATGAGTCATCACACAACGCGCCCAAACTTACATCAGCGCTCATTATGAGTATGGTGGAGAATGCTGCACTTAAACGCGCCGGAGAAAGATTAGGAGGGGAGGCAGGGAATATAACCTGTGGAACATTGACTATTCTATCCAATCTTCCACTTATAACACAATATGGTGCAATAGCAGCAAGTGGATATTGGGCAGGAAGTATGAATGCCGTTATTAATGGTGTAATTGGACAAGCCATATACAACCCCATTAATCATTTATGTGCTTATCCTTTACTTAAAAGTACATTTAAACATTATGGAAATAATACACCAGATGATCCTAATTATCCCGAAACAAAATGGTTTATTGATTTTCCCCGATGGAATACATTATTTCATCAACAAATGCATATTACCTGGGTAAGAAGAAGTTTTGAAGGAGGGCAAAGATTAATGGTGGTCCCTGCAAGCCCTGCAAAAAGCTGGGAATTTAATATGACAGCCGATGGAATCACAACACCACCAAAAAGAATAATAGAAGATCAGGTAAATGCTTTGAAACAGCTAGTATCGCTTAACGAAGATTGGCTTGCAATTGCCTACACTCCTAAACAAGCAAGGGAAATTATTTTGAATAATAAGATGGCGATAGTAATCGCTGTGGAACAAGCAGAAATTGGAAATTTTGGTTTTGCTAATGCAGATGATGAAATTAATTGGTTATATAATCTTGGCGTAAGACACTATTTTCCTATTCATAATATTGATAATGCGATAGGCGGTGCTGCCGTTTTTAATAATACCATAAATGCTTATAATGATTTAGTCAACAGGGAAAGACTCAATACTTCTTTGGTAGAATTCAAAGTAAAGGAAGGACAGGATGGCACTGCTGATTTTACCGAATTCAAATTTTCACAGACTTTTATGCAGCAAAAAATGAAAAACATTCCCTTGCAAGGATTTGGAGATATACCATTTTTTGAATTCAGGGAATTACCTACTTATAATTTACATCATGCACATAAAAATTTGGAAGGGTTAACACCATTTGGAAATACTTATGTAACAAAATTGATGAAGAAGGGCGTGATCATTGATCTTGATCATATGAGTGATTTGGCTCAGCAACAAACGACTGATTTATTCTTAGCCAATAATTATCCATTACTTTCCGGACATACAAATTTCAGAGATTTACGCAGATTAAGATCTGAAACATCGAAGGAAGAAGGAAATATCCGTACAGAATTTACCATCAGCGGTTCAAAGGCTGATTTAATTGGTCGGAATGGAGGCTTTTTCGGCATTATGAGTCAACAGGATGATATTAAAGATGCTGTTGGTTGCCCCATACCAAATAATGCACCGGGTAGTAGTACCACTTTTGCGCAAGCCTATTGGTATGCGTATCAAAAAACAGGGGGAGTATTAGGCATTGGTTTTGGTTCCGACTTTAATGGATTTGCACCTCAGGCTGCACCAAGATTTGGTGTGGATGCCGCCGCCATGATTGAAGGCGATACCAAGAGAAACATGCAACTTGGCAGCAGGTCTGAAGATAACCAAAGAAGAGTTTATGCTTTTGCACAAAAAAAAGGTGTTAAGTATGATAAACCCATAAACACCTATCACTACCATCGTTTTCAATTGCCATCTTTTCTTACCCAGGAAGAAAGAGATATTTGGGAAGCATTGGCCATTGCAAAATCAGGAGTTGATCCGGAACGGGCCTGGCAACCGGGCGGTGGTGCAAGTACGCAACGTACTTTTATTCAGCAGCAAAAGATAAAAAATCTGGCTCATGGATTTAAAACCGCAGCTACTAATCTAAACTGGCTTAATTGCCCAGACTATGGCATACTAACAGGCGATTGCCCTGCCGAAAGAAAAGCAGCCTTTATGGCGCTATCTGCACAAGGTGAATATGCATTACCCGCAAATATGAAAGAAGACCCAAGGGTAATGGAGTTATATAAAATAATTAAGGAAATTGTTAAGCTCTGGAACGAGTTTGAAAATGGTCCAAACTTACCCTTGAGAAGAAGTTATGCCTATAATGGTGGCAGAGATTTTGATTTTAATCTTGATGGCCTTGCGCATTATGGATTATTTCCGGATTTAATTCAGGATTTAAAAAATAATGGATTTACCGATCAACATCTTAATCCATTATTCATGGGTCCCGAACAATACATTAAAGTTTGGGAAAAAGCGCAGGTGAATAATCTTACAAGGTAACTTTTTGCAATATGTTTTTTGGATTTTGTAATTCAGGATATATCAGATACTAAATAAATTTTATATAAACAAAAGAAACTTTTATATAGTATTTACTGCAATTAAACTTGCTATAATTTTTTAATTTATTATATGAAAAATTTAATTCTCTTCATCGCTTTTTTAGGCTGTAGTGTAGTTACTATAGCCCAAAACATAGGCATTGGCACCGCCACCCCGCATGCAAGCGCCATGCTCGATGTTACCTCTGTAAACAAAGGCCTTTTGGTACCGCGGGTAACTCAGGCCAACCGCCCAGCAAGCCCGGCCACCGGTTTGCTTATTTACCAAACCAACAATACACCGGGGTTTTACTATTATAACGGCAGCGCCTGGCAAATGCTCGGTGGCGGCAGTGGCTTTTCCCTTCCTTATACAGGCAGCACGGCAGGCAATGCATTGAATATTACAAGTACCGATGGCATTGGCATTACCGGTGCTTCATCTGCTGCAACCGGCAATTGGTATGGCGGTCAATTTACCAGTGCAAGCACGGCAGGCAGCGGGGTGTATGGCGCGGCTACCGCGGCAACGGGGACAACGTATGGTGGGCAGTTTACCACACTGAGTACGAATGGGCGTGGGGTGTATGGAGGAGCGAATGCAGCTACCGGTAATACTTATGGTGGTTATTTTCTATCACAAAGCGCAGATGGCAGAGGCGTTTACGGCCTTGCAAACGCTGCCACAGGGCTAACAAGGGGCGGTCAGTTTGAATCAAATAGCACGAATGGTACTGGCGTTTATGGAATTGCTTTATCTACTTCCGGTGATGCGCGGGGCGGCGAGTTTGTGTCAAATAGCTCAGAAGGCAGGGGTGTTTATGGTGAAGCCACATCTTTCACAGGGACAACAAGGGGCGGTGAATTTGTTTCAAATAGTTCAAATGGAACAGGGGTTGTAGGATATTCTACAAGCGTTACCGGACAGACCTTTGGTGTTACAGGCAGAAGCAATAGTATTGAAGGAAAGGGCATATATGGTTTTGCAGCTTCCACCACAGGAAATACTATTGGGGTGTTTGGTGAAAGTAATAGTACTGCGGGAACAGGCGTTTACGGATTGGCTACTAATTCAGGCGGGGTAACAACAGGCGTTCTTGGGAAAGCCAACAGTCCTACAGGAGCTGCCGTTTGGGGAATTGCTTCCTCCAATACGGGCAGAAATTTTGGGGTTCTTGGCGAAACATCCAGCCCAATTGGTTTCGGTGGTTACTTTAATAATTACTCTATCGAAGGAGTTGCACTTAAAACCGCAAATGGACAAGTACAATTTGATGCACTAGCCGGGATTGGCACCCGCATGGTAGTAGCCAATGATGCTGGCAGGCTCAGTACACAGGCTTTGGCAGGTGGGCAATGGGTAACCAACGGAAATAATATTTACAATAGCAATAGCGGAAATGTGGGGATTGGTACTAATCCTTTATTTGCAAAGTTAGAAGTTGCTTCAGAAAGTGGAGCAAGTATTATTGGTTGGGCTAATGCAACTTCAGGATTCGTGCAAGGGGTAACTGGTTATACTTTAAGTAGTGAAGGCATAGCCATCTTTGGTCACGCTGTTTCCACTACTGGAGAAAATTATGGTGTTCGTGGTTCAACTAACAGTGTTAGAGGAACTGGTGTATGGGGTGATGGTTCATTATATGGTGTCTGGGGCACAACCAATAGCCTGTCTGGGGTTGGAGGAAGCTTTCGAAACAATAATTCAAATGATGGTGTTGCTCTTCAAACTACACAAGGAAATGTAGAGTTTAGTTCCCTTTCAGGTATTGGCACCCGCATGGTGGTAGCCAATAATTATGGTTTACTTAGCACCCAGCCTCTTGGAGTTTCCATCAATACCGCCTTTCAGGTAGTTACATCAGCGGCCAATACTTCCTTTAATACCACCCGACTAAGTTACCCGAATCCTTCTATTAATGATATGGTAACCGTTACCCCGGTTTGGACAGGCACATACCTAAAATCACCCATCGGGGTATTTTTTACCGAAGGCGAGTGGCGGGTTTTCAGACAAGATGAGGTAGACATGCCGCTTGGGGTAAAATTCAATGTAATTGTAATTAGACAATAGCCATTATAAAACTACCATCCTTAAGAAAACTACTTTAAAACATAATCGAATGACACTTACTTTACGCATCTGCTTTCTTACTTATCTTTTTTTATTCCTGATAGGTGTACCTGCTGCATGGGCGCAGGATAACTGTGATGGTGCCCCTACTCTACCGGTGCAAAACGGCAGTTGTGCTACTACCCTTGAAGGTACCACGGCCGGTGCTAATGAAAGTTCACAAGCGGCGGTGGTACCCTTTGACAAGGATGATGACGTGTGGTACAAATTTACCACGCCTGCATCGGCCAATCCCACAGACAGATTTTTGGTGATTTTGCAATTGACTAATGTTATGATTTCCGGAGATGTGGCAGGGCTTTGGCTCGAACGCCGCGAAGGCATAGCTAATGTTTGTGGTGATGTTATTTCTTCCAGTCATTACATAGGTGCAGCAGAATTAAACAAGCGATGGATTATGACGAATTTATTGCCGGCTACGCAATATTCCATCCGATTGTATACCGAAGGCAGAACTTCCCGGGCATCCTATAATATTTGCCTTTTTATACCTGCACCACCAAGCAACGATAACTGCACCAATCCGCAGGCTTTAACGGTTGGCGCTACCTGTGTTCCTTCAGGCCCCTACAGTACGCTGTCGGCTACAAAAAGTGATCAACCTGCGGAATTTGAAACCGGTAGAGATGATGATGTATGGTTTAGCTTTACGACAGGCGTAACGGCTCAAAAATATATAGCCCAAATAAGCAACCGAACTTACCATACAGGTTTTGGAAACTCAGTAATGGAGCTTTGGACCGCTTGTGGCGCAGTAGAAAATGCAGGTGATTTCGCCATTAACGCCACCGCTGATTTTGGAGTACTCAATACTTCCACAACCTATTATATACGGGTATATACCATAGGTACAAGCAGCCTTTTAACCGGATTTTCTTTATGTGTACAGGCCATAACGCCGCCCGCAAACGATGAATGTACGGGTGCTATACAGGTAGTAGTAGGGGCGGCGGGATTTGGGCCTGTAGTAAACGGTACTACCCAAA
This sequence comes from Chitinophagaceae bacterium, assembly GCA_041740575.1. GTDB lineage: Bacteria > Bacteroidota > Bacteroidia > Chitinophagales > Chitinophagaceae > Phnomibacter. The sequence continues at coordinate 192,814 of JBGSLS010000037.1, forward strand.
ATGCCGGCCAAAGCGCCCAAACCATTGGTTCCTGTAGTGTAACCCCCGATGATGATGTATGGTACAGTTTTACAGCGCCAGAAAGCGGCAATGTATTAATGAAATTAGAAAATGTAATACACCCCGACAATCCTTCTTCACCTATCATGCAATACATCGTGCAAGGCGGCACTTGTATTGTATCATCAGTGGTAACCTGCGGGACGGGTAATCAGGCGCTTATTACCGGACTGATTGCCGGGCAAGACTACCAATTACGCCTTATGACACAGGATGAAGGTAGTGCTGCCAATTTTTCCCTGAGTATGCAACAGACGCTCGTACCCGAAAATGACAATTGCTCCGGAGCAACATTGCTTACTGTAAATACAGATCAGACTTTTAGTATAACAACCGCAGGTACTTCCACTAATGCCAATCCTTCGGGCATACCTATAACCGGCCTATGCTTTCCACAGGGTTTAAACGATGTTTGGTACCGGTTTGTAGCACCTGCAAGCGGCGCTGTACAAGTGAGGTTATTTGATATAGTTAATACTGGTGGCGGCAACACATCTATGTTTACCATAGCCTACAGCGGTAGTTGCGGAGCGCTTACCCAATTCTATTGTTTTAATACAACAACCATTGACCTGCTTACCGGGCTTACCCCGGGTGCCACCTATTACCTGCGTACTATGAGCTATACACCAGGCCAATCGCATACCTTTAGAATAGGTGTGATGGAATTTACCCCACAGGGGAATGGAAACTGTGCCAATACACGCAACCTTACGACAACCTGGCAGCGGGGTTCAACCCTCGGGCAGCCTTTAAATAACAGCATTATTGCCTGTTATGGAAGCGCTGCCCCTAACCGGGTATTGTACTACCATTTTACCGCTACCGCTACTACCCATTATATAGATTTTAAAGATTGGGTCAGGCTTTCTCTTAACCAAATTGGTGTGGGTTACAGGTTATATAAAGGAAATTGTACTGGAGATGCCGTTGCTAATACCATTAAATGTGTGGCATCAGTACGAAGCGCCAACGATACCATACCTAATCTTACCATTGGAGATACCTATACGGTGCTGGTAATGGAAAACACCTTCAATGGTGGACCTGCTGAATTCAGTATACGGCTTTCGCCCGCTAATACGAATGTGTGGGTAGGCACATTAAATAGCGAATGGAACAAAAAGGAGAACTGGAGTACCGGGGAAATACCAAATCAAAACACCGAAGTGATTATTCCGAGTGGCAGGAGATTCATGGGTTCGCCACGTTATCCAACGATTACAACGAATACCAGCTTTCGAAGTGTGAAGATTGATCCGGGTGCCCGGGTAGATGTTGCGCCGGGAGTGGTGGTTACGATTGTGGAATAAGAAATAAAATCCTTTCAAACTAATAAAGCAGTTTTAATCAATTAAATAAAAAATATGCAAAACGAAATCTCTTTTGAAGAATGGCACACTGCCTTTAAAGCACAAGTTGCCGCGCTTGGCTTACCGGAGTTAGATGAAAGCCTTGCTGAAATGACGCATATGGAAGGCTTAAGCGTGGATGAAGCTATTGAACAATACAAAAAGGAATTAGGGCAGTAATTGTTGAATTTGAGTTGAAATTCCACAAACCAAATAATCATTAAAAGGAGGAAACTGTTTCAACAATAAAACGGGTCTGATTTTCTGTTTTCCATCGGCCTGTGGAATAGAAATCAGGCAAATGGATCCTTCAAAGTTTTTCATAATCTGGGTTAGGTTCGGATATCATTGAAAGGTCATATTCAGGTTCATGCTCACCATAAGCTCTGCCCAAACCAGTTAACGACATTTGCAAAAAGTCATCGCGTTCTTTTTCATCTAATAAAATTAGTATTCGTGCCTTTTTATTCTTAAGCGCATCTATAGGCGGTAGAATTATTTTTCCATCATTATCAAACGTCACCCACTCTTCCATTGCAACCATAACAATACGTTTTGAAAATTGAAGTTAAGCAATTCCAATTAAAAATGAAAAAAGCTACGAACACACATGGAGCATTAATGGCGAATATTTAAATCGGGGCAAGTGCGTGAAGGCTTACGTCTTCGCGCAAAAAAAAACCGCCCGGAATTACCCGAAGCGGTTTGTATTTTTTCCCAACCGAATTTGGAATTTGGAATTTTTAAAATTTGGAATTTTTATTCAAAACTCATATCGAGACCCAGACCCCTAAGTTCATGTACCAATACATTGAACGATTCAGGTACACCCGGACGAGGAATATTATCCCCCTTCACAATGGCTTCGTAAGTCTTGGCACGGCCAATGATATCATCCGATTTGAGTGTAAGGAGTTCCTGCAAAATGTTGGCAGCACCGTATGCTTCCAATGCCCACACTTCCATTTCACCAAAACGCTGACCACCAAACTGTGCTTTACCACCCAATGGCTGCTGTGTAATAAGACTGTATGGCCCGATAGAACGCGCGTGCATCTTATCATCTACCATGTGGTGTAGTTTGATTACATAAATAACACCCACGGTTGCTTTTTGGTCAAAACGATCACCCGTTTCACCATCAAACAGGAAGGTATGGCCAAAGAGCGGAAGACCAGCGATATCCAGTTCATGTGCAATTTCATCGGTAGTAGCACCATCAAAAATCGGAGTGGCGTAACGCTTACCCAACTTAAGACCAGCCCAACCGAGAACTGTTTCGTAAATCTGTCCAAGGTTCATACGGCTTGGTACACCCAATGGGTTCAGTACGATATCAACCGGCGTTCCATCTTCCATAAATGGCATGTCTTCCGGACGAACGATTTTGGCCACAATACCCTTGTTACCGTGACGACCCGCCATTTTATCACCCACTTTCAGCTTGCGCTTAACAGCGAGGTAAACTTTTGCAAGTTTCAATACACCTGCTGGTAATTCGTCACCAATGCTGATGTTGAACTTCTCGCGCTTGTAACGGCCAAGTTCTTCGTTATACTTAATGGTATAGTTGTGCAACAACTGGTTAATCAATTCATCAATATGCGCATCGCCGGTCCAGCCAAGCGGGTTCACATTAAGGAAATCAATTTGACTCAGGTTCTTACGGTTGAACTTTGCACCCTTGCCAATCAGCACTTCACCAAAGTTGTTGCTGATACCTGCAGAAGGTTTTTCTTTCAACAGCACTTCCAGTTTATCCAATAGCAACTCGGACAAATCGCCCTGATGCTTCTCGTGTACCTTTTCGATTTTCTCCAAAGCCGCTTTTTCGCGCACTTTGCTGTTCTTGTCTTTTTTGGTACGCTGGAAAAGTTTTTTATCGATAACCACACCTTCGGTTCCGCTTGGTGCTTTCAAGGAAGCATCTTTAGCATCACCTGCTTTGTCGCCAAAGATGGCACGCAGCAATTTTTCTTCCGGTGTAGGATCGCTTTCTCCTTTTGGTGTAATCTTACCAATCAGGATATCGCCTTCATTAACCTGCGCACCAATACGGATGATACCGTTTTCGTCGAGGTCTTTGGTAGCTTCTTCGCTTACATTGGGTATGTCAGGCGTTAATTCTTCTTCACCCAGTTTGGTATCGCGAACTTCCAGTTCATATTCATCAATGTGTACCGATGTGTACCAGTCTTCACTTACTACACGTTCGCTGATTACAATGGCATCTTCAAAGTTGTAACCTTTCCATGGCATGAAAGCCACGCGCAGGTTACGACCTAGCGCCAGTTCACCATTTTTAACCGCATAACCTTCAGTAAGAAAGTCGCCTTCTTTTACAATCTGTCCTTTACGAACTGCAGGCTTGTGATTGATAGATGTACCCTGGTTGGTTTTAATAAACTTGGTAAGCTTATAAATCTTCAGGTCATCATCAAAGCTAATGTGACGCTGTTCGCTGTTACGCTCGTAACGCACATGTATTTCGGCTGCATCCACAAATTCTACCACACCATCACCTTCAGCGGTTAACTGAACACGCGCATCACGGGCAGCTTTTCCTTCGAGACCTGTACCTACAATAGGTGCTTCAGGGCGAAGAAGCGGAACTGCCTGACGTTGCATGTTCGAACCCATTAGGGCACGGTTGGCATCATCATGCTCAAGGAATGGAATAAGTGAAGCAGACAAACCTACAATCTGGTTGGGAGCAACATCCATGTATTGAACATCATTCTTTTCCAGGATAGGGAAGTCACCTGTTTCACGTGCAATAATTTTATCTTCAGTAAACTCACCCTTATCATTAAGGGATACGTTTGCCTGTGCAATTTTCTTATCGTCTTCTTCTTCCGCACTCAGGAATTTCAATCCTTTCAGATCTACCTTTCCTTCATGAACCGGGTGGTATGGGGTTTCAATAAAGCCCATATCATTAATCTTGGCATGTACGCAAAGGGTAGAAATCAATCCAATGTTGGGTCCTTCCGGCGTTTCAATGGTACAAAGACGGCCATAGTGGCTGTAGTGTACGTCACGTACTTCGAAGCCTGCACGCTCACGACTTAAACCACCGGGTCCGAGTGCGGAAATACGACGCTTGTGCGTGATTTCACTCAACGGGTTGGTTTGATCGAGGAACTGCGACAACTGCGATGTACCAAAGAAGGAGTTGATAACCGAGCTTAGGGTGCGTGCATTAATAAGGTCAACCGGCGTAAATACCTCGTTATCACGAACGTTCATGCGCTCGCGGATGGTACGTGCCATACGGGCAAGACCCACACCAAACTGTGCATATAACTGCTCGCCTACGGTACGTACACGACGGTTGCTCAGGTGATCAATATCGTCAATATCAGCTTTACCATTGGTAAGACGTACCAGGTATTTTACAATTTCAATGATATCTTCTTTCGTTAATACCTTCTTGTTAATTGGGTAATCAACGTGGAGCTTGCGGTTAATTTTATAACGGCCTACTTCGCCAAGGTCATAACGCTTATCGCTAAAGAACAATTTGTCAATGATACCGCGGGCGGTTTCATTATCGGGCGCATCTGCACCGCGCAATTGGCGGTAGATGTGCTGAACTGCTTCCAGTTCACTGTTCGATGTATCCTTGTTAAGTGTGTTATATATAATATTATAATCACCACCTACATCTTCTTTTTGCACGAAGATGGTTTTGATGCCCATATCAACTATTTCCACCACAGCGCTTTCGTCAAGAAGGCTATCGCGCTCCATAACTACTTCGTTACGCTCAAGGCTTACTACTTCACCGGTATCTTCATCCACAAAGTCTTCTACCCAGCTACGCAAAACGCGGGCTGCGAGACGACGACCAATAAAAGGCCTTAAACCTTCGCGGGTTACAGGCACTTCATCAGCCATTCCGAAAAGCTCAAGTATGGCTTTATCAGTTTCGAAACCAATAGAACGAAGTAAAGTAGTTACAGGAAACTTTTTCTTACGGTCGATGTAAGCATACATCACGTTATTGATATCCGTAGCAAATTCCATCCACGCACCTTTAAAAGGAATTACGCGGGCAGAATAAATCCGGGTACCGTTAGGATGCAGGCTTTGGCCAAAAAATACACCGGGACTACGATGTAACTGGCTTACCACTACCCTTTCAGCACCGTTAACTACAAAAGTACCGCGGGGTGTCATGTAGGGGATGTTACCCAAAAACACGTCCTGTACAATAGTTTGGAAGTCAATATGCTCTTCGTCGTTACAGCTCAAACGCAGTTTTGCTTTGAGGGGAACAGCGTAAGTAAGACCACGCTCCATACACTCTGCAATGGAGTAACGGGGCGGATCAATAAAGTAATCGAGAAACTCGAGAACGAAGATGTTGCGGGTATCGCTAATTGGAAAATTCTCCTTGAACACCCGAAACAAGCCTTCATTGTTTCGTTTGTCAGGCGTAGTTTCTAGCTGAAAAAACTCTCTAAACGACTGGATTTGAATGGCCAGCAGGTCAGGGGTTTCGGCGAGATTTTTACTTTTACCAAAATTTAGCCTCTGTAATTGTGTTGACGACATATGCTGATTTCCTGTTTTTTAGCGCGTTTCAAAAAGGGGCAAAACAACTATAGGCCTGTGATTTTCACCACATAGCCTTTCAAAAAAGTTCCTTAAATGTTCATGTATTGCGACCCCAAAGTGTAATAAGCCCAATTTAAAGGATTGCAAATGTAGGGCAATAGGGTGTATTAGCCAAAAGGAAGAGCAGAAATTTTTACTATTTCAACCAAATTGTGAAACGAATGTAATGGATACATGGCACACAAAAAACTTCATCTGCCCGAAAAAATCTGCATAACCTGTGGAAGACCATTTAAATGGCGCAAAAAATGGGAAAAAGATTGGGAAAATGTTAAATATTGTAGCGATAAGTGCCGGTCTACAAAAAAACCAAGATAGATGAGTTACAAGTAATTTGAGAAAATAAAATTCGATATGTAAAAACCTGTACTTTTGCTTTAACCATTCAGTTAAACCAATTAATTAAACCAAATGGATAATGAGACAGCGATATTAGAGCCTAATGCCGAAAAGCGCATTCTGGAAGCAGCGAGGAAGGTTTTTACGTTAAAGGGCTACGATGGTGCCCGTATGCAGGAGATTGCTGATGAAGCCGGAATCAACAAGGCGCTTGTACATTATTATTATAGAAATAAGGAAAAGTTGTTTGCAGAAATTTTCAGGGAAGCGTTTTCTACGATACTTCCTGCAATGGCACATGTCTTTCTAGGTGAAGGTAACATTGGGCAAAAAATTGAACTTTTTGTAGAGAAATATCTAACCGTGATTTTACAAAATCCTTTCATCCCCCTATTTGTACTGAGCGAAATGCATCGGAACCCGGATACTTTTTTCAATGAATTGGTACACCCCGATCTGAAAATTAGGGTTCAAGGAATACTTACCTTGTTTGAAAAAGCAGTAGAAAATGGTGAAATCGCCAATATTCAACCAAGGCACCTGATGATCAATACGATGGCACTCTGTGTTTTTCCCTTTATAGCCCGCCCTATGTTGCAACGCATGCTTGATATCCCCGATACGGAATATGACGAAATCCTGGTAGAGCGAAAAAAAGTAGTAAGTGAATTCATCCTGAATGCCATCACCCCAAAAATATAAAAAATGAAAAAGTGGTTTATCTTACTGCTATTTCCTGTGCTGTACGCAGGTGCCCAACCGGTGGAGCAGCTTAACCTTGAGCAAACCCAGCAATGGGCTGCCAAAAACTACCCGCTACTCAAGCAAAAAGCGCTCGCAAAGGAAAGCACCTTGGCCAACAACAGCAACCTTGGCAATAGCTACCTGCCCCAACTCACGCTTGGCGGACAGGCAAGCTGGCAAAGTGCCGTAACCGAAGTACCGGTCAGGATTCCGGGTTTTGCCCCCGATCCACTAAGCAAGGATCAATACCGTTTAACCCTTGATATCAACCAACTGATCTACGATGGCGGTCAAACCAAACAGCAAAAGTTCCTGAATGAATTGCAGGCCTTGCTAAAGGAAGAAGAAGTAAATATGGGTTTACATCAGCTTAGGGAAAAAATAAATAGTCTTTACCTGAACATATTGCTGCTCGATGAGCAGAAAAAACAAAATGCGCTGGTGGTAAAAGACCTGGATGCCGGGATAAAAAAAGTAAAAGCACAGGTAATCAATGGCACAGCCTATCGTAGTAACCTGGCGTTGCTTCAATCAGAGAAGCTGAGGGCGCAACAGCGTGAAATAGAATTACAAGGCGACCGGGAAGGACTTATTAGTGTGTTGGTACTTTATACAAACAAAGCCATTTCACCCAATGCAAGCCTGTTAATGCCTGCCGCCCCTACCCTTTTTTCCGAAGATAATATTTCAAGACCTGAAATAACCTATTATAAACTCAGGGATAGCATTGCCTATGAACAATCGAAACTGATTGATGGCAAACTAAAGCCAAGGGTAAGCCTTTTTGCCAACAGCGGTTATGGCCGCCCTGCATTGGATTTTCTTAAAAATGAATTCTCACCCTATATAACTACGGGCGTACGTTTCAATTGGAACATCAGTGGATTTTATAGCAGTAAAAAAGATCGTGAACTAGCTGACATTACACGCCGCGACGTGCAGGCACAACAAGAAAACTTCCTGATGCAAACCAAAACCCAATTGAGGCAACAGCAATCCAACATCACCAAACTAAAAAGCTTACAGGAAACAGATTCAGAAATAATCAGGCTTAAAAATCAGGTGAAAGAAGCCGCTGCCGCACAATTGGAAAACGGCGTAATAACCGCAAGCGATTACCTGCGCGAAGTAAATGCAGAAGATGCCGCCAGACAAACACAAATATTACGCCAACTGCAATTATTGCAGGCTTTATTAAACTATTCAACCACCGCAGGAAAATGAATACAATGAAAAATAAATTGTTAATCATAGGACATCTTCTTATTACCCTGTTATTCCAGGGTTGTAAAAGCAATGAAAATACTTTTGATGCCACAGGTGTTTTTGAAGCCGATGAAATTATGGTATCGTCAGAATTACCGGGACGCATTACCGAAATGCGATTGCAGGAAGGCGATATTTTGCCCGCTGATAGCATAGTCGCTATTATTGATGCAGGCAATATAGACCTGCAAAAACAACAGGTGGAAGCTAGCATTTCGGCGCTTAACGAAAAAACAAATGATGTAGTCCCGCAACTGAATTTGCTACGCGAACAATTGCGCGTTCAGCAAACACAATTACAAACTTTGCAGAAAGAAAAAGAGCGCTTTACCAAACTCGTACAGGCCGATGCAGCCACGCCCAAACAGCTTGATGATATTGTAGCGCAAATGGATATTTTGAAGGGACAAATGGAAGTTACCAAAAGCCAGATGAAAGTGCAGGAAAGCAATGTAGCTACCCAAAATCGAAGTATATTAAGCGAGCAAAAGCCGCTGGCAAAAAGAGCAGATATTTTGAAGGACCAAATTAACCGTGGAAGGGTAATGAATCCCATTACCGGAACCGTATTAACACGCTATGCGTATACAGGTGAAGTAATTGGTGCAGGTAAAGCTATTTACAAAATCGCCGATCTTTCTTCTCTCCTGCTTCGGGCTTATATAAGCAGTGAACAACTTTCGCAGGTACAACTTAATCAACCGGTAAAAGTATTTGTAGATAGTGGCGCAAAAGCATATCGCCAATACGAAGGGAAGGTAATTTGGATTGCAGACAAAGCCGAATTTACCCCGAAAACTATTCAAACCAAAAACGAACGCGCCAACCAGGTATATGCGGTAAAGATTTTGGTAAAAAATGATGGGTATTTGAAGATTGGACAATATGGTGAAGTAAAATTCTGAAATCCCAATATAGGAAATCCCAAATATTCAAATTCCAAATCCCAATCCACCACACACAAACCCATTTGGAATTTGGGATTTGTCAATTGGAATTTATTAAACTATGATAAATGTAAATAACATAATAAAATCTTATCCAAACGGAAAAACAACCGTACCGGCTTTGCGCGATGTATCCCTTACCGTGCAACAGGGGGAATTGTTTGGACTTGTTGGGCCCGATGGTGCCGGAAAAACATCGTTGCTGCGCATACTTACTACCCTGCTATTGCCGGATGGCGGAACCGCCATATTGAATGGATTTGATACTGTGAACAACTATAAAAAAATACGACAGATTACCGGATACATGCCGGGAAGGTTCTCGCTATACCAGGATTTATCAGTTGAAGAAAATCTGCAATTTTTCGCTACAATTTTTAAAACTACCATACAAGCAAATTATCACCTGATAAAAGATATTTACGAACAGATTGCTCCATTTAAAAACCGTAAAGCAGGTAAACTGAGTGGTGGCATGAAACAAAAACTTGCATTATGCTGTGCCTTAATACATAAGCCTGCAGTTCTATTGCTCGATGAACCTACTACAGGCGTAGATGTGGTTTCGAGAAAAGAATTTTGGCACATGCTAAAAAAACTAAAGCAGGAAGGATTAACCATTATGGTTGCCACACCCTATATGGATGAGGCTATGCTTTGCGACCGTGTGGCGCTGATGCAGGATGGACGCATTATGGATATTGATACACCAACAAATATTATTACCAAAAACAAGGAGGCACTTTGGGCTGTTAAAGCAACATCCATGTTTACATTACTCCAAAGCCTTCGTAATTGTAAAGCTGTGGAAAGTGCATATTTATTTGGCGAATATTATCATGTAACACCCAGGCCGGGATTTGAAAATGGAGAAAGCATCAGGGAATGGCTTTTGCAACAAGGGCATGATAAGGCTGAACTCAAAATGATTACACCCAATATTGAAGATATATTCATGCACCTGATGAAAATAGAAAACCATGAAGCTTGAAGCACCCATCATAACTGCCAATCTGCTTACCAAAACCTTTGGTGATTTTACTGCCGTAGATGCCATCAGCTTTGAAGTGGCGAAGGGTGAAATATTTGGTTTTTTGGGTGCAAATGGTGCCGGCAAAACAACCGCTATGCGCATGCTGTGTGGCTTATTGAATCCTACATCGGGGAAAGCCAACGTAGCCGGGTTTGACGTTTACCATCAGGCAGAATCTATTAAAAAGAATATTGGCTATATGAGCCAAAAATTCTCGCTGTACGAAGACCTGACCGTAAAAGAAAATATGCGGCTGTTTGGCGGCATTTATGGTATGCGCACGCCGGCCATCCGCGAAAAAACGGAACGCATATTAGGCGAATTGCATTTACACAAAGAACAAAACGCACTGGTAAAATCCTTGCCGTTGGGTTGGAAACAGAAACTGGCCTTTTCCGTTGCCATTTTTCATGATCCGCCCATTGTTTTCCTCGATGAACCTACCGGTGGTGTGGATCCTGTAACAAGGCGCGAATTCTGGGAAATGATTTATCAGGCAGCACACCATGGTACAACCGTTTTTGTAACCACACACTATATGGACGAAGCAGAATATTGCAACCGGGTATGCATAATGGTAGATGGCAAAATAGAAGCATTGGACACACCTGCCGCGCTTCGGAATGAATACAATACAGATAGTATGGAAGGCGTCTTTTTGCAATTAGCAAGAACCGCTCAGCGAAAAGGAGATTAAAACAATAAAAATGTTTCAACAGTTTCTGGCTTTTGTAAAAAAGGAAATGCTGCATATATGGCGCGATAAACGCACCCTGTTTATCCTTTTTGGTATGCCGGTGGCGCAAATCACGTTGTTTGGATTTGCATTGAGTACCGAAGTAAAAAATTCAGCAGTTGCCATTCTAAATCCTACTCCAGATGAACAATCAGAAAAACTGATTGAACGTTTGGATGCGAGCGCCTATTTTACCGTAACAACCTACCTGCAATCGCCTGCCGAAATTGAAGCAGCATTTAAAACAGGAAAAATAAAGCTTGCCATCATTTTTCCGCAAAACTTTGGCAACGAATTAATTCATCAAAATAAAACTACCCTGCAGCTTATTGCCGATGCTTCGGATCCAAACGTAGCTACCACCATCACCAATTATGCGGGTGCCATCATTAATAATTTTCAGCAGGAACTTACGCAACAGGAAATTCCTTACCGCATAAAAACCGAAGTACGAATGTTGTATAATCCACAATTGCTGAGTGCTTTCAATTTTGTACCCGGTGTAATGGCCATGGTTCTTTTGCTGGTTTGCACTATGATGACATCCATATCCATCGTACGCGAAAAAGAAAGCGGCACTATGGAAGTATTACTTGCATCGCCATTAAGGCCAGTGCTGATCATTATTGCCAAAGCAGTTCCTTACCTGCTGCTTTCCATCATTAACATTGCAACCATTTTATTACTCAGTGTATTTGCACTAAAACTCCCAATTGCAGGTAGCCTTCTTTTGCTGGTAAGCGAAAGTATTCTGTTCACAATAACCGCACTTACACTGGGTTTACTTATAAGCACCATTACCAATTCGCAGCAAATTGCCATGATGATTTCATTGGTGGGCATGTTTCTTCCTACCTTAATGCTGAGTGGGTTTATGTTTCCCATTGAAAACATGCCGGTTCCCTTACAGGTAATAAGCAATATTGTGCCTGCAAAATGGTTTTACCTGATTGTAAAAGATGTAATGATTAAAGGATTGGGCTTTGCATCTGTTTGGAAAGAAACATTGGTACTAATCGGTATGACTTTATTCTTGCTGATGATTGCATTAAAGAAATTTAAAATTCGTTTAAGCTGATGCGTGTACTACGCTTTTTACTGGAAAAAGAATTCAGGCAGGTATTCCGCGATCCTGCCATTCTGCGCATGATGCTGATTATGCCTGTTATTCAGCTAATCCTTTTACCGCTTGCTGCCAATTACGAAGTAAAAGACGTAATGCTCACAGTGGTAGATCATGATCATTCTTCGCTATCAAGGCAAATGGTAGAAAAAATAACGGCATCAGGCTATTTTAAACTAACAGGGTATACCCAACGATATGAAGATGCCATGAAATTGGTGGAAAGTGATCAGGCAGATATTATCCTCGAAATACCGCCCAAATTTGAAGCCAACCTGTTACGTGAGGAAGAAGCACAACTCATGCTTTCGGTAAATGCAGTAAACGGAACACGTGCCAATATTGGTGCAGGTTACCTATCATCTATTGTACAGAATTATAACATGCAGATTCGTCAAAAATGGCTTCGTTTGCCCCGCCTGCCCGAGCAACCCCAAATTGAAATCATATCTGCCAACTGGTTTAACCCCTACATGAATTACCAGAAATTTATGGTACCGGGCATTATTGTCATCCTCGTAACCATGGTGGGGACTTTTCTTACTGCGCTTAATATTGTAAAAGAAAAAGAAGTTGGCACCATCGAACAAATAAATGTAACCCCGGTAAAAAAACATTATTTTATTCTTGGCAAACTCATACCCTTTTGGATTCTTGGATTGATTGTATTAACCATTGGATTGGTGATTGCCCGCATCGCCTACGGTGTTGTTCCTGTGGGCAATATTGCGCTGCTTTACCTTTTTGCGGCTGTTTTTCTCCTGGCAGTATTAGGTCTCGGACTATTAATTTCTACCTATGCCCAAACACAACAGCAGGCCATGCTTATTTCTTTTTTCCTGATGATGATTTTTATTTTGCTTGGCGGGCTGTACACCCCCGTGGAGAGTATGCCAGGGTGGGCGCAATGGATTACCAAATTTAACCCGGTAAGCTATTTTATAGAAGTAATACGCATGGTGATTATGAAGGGGAGCGGTTTCATCGATATCAGCCGGCAATTGGGTATTATGGGTATTTTTGCGATGGTGCTGAATGTGTGGGCGATTTTAAATTATCGCAAGAGAGCCTGAGCCTGGTAATTTCCTCCTAATTTTTCCGCATACACATCCACCCCCCAAAACCTGCCAATACTAGCATCATATAATCTTGCATCAAAATCGTGCAGGTTCATGCCAAACTCTTCGTCCCACTCGTTTTACTGCAGCATGCGGTCGTTGGGGATTTTCAGGAGGGCCTTGCTGCTGAGCGGGGTGATTTCCTGGCCAAAAGGGTAAAAGTGTGCCTTCCCTCTTTCATCGGGACAGGCTTGCAACAACGGCCCTGTACGGTTGGTAACAATTAGGTCGTCGAACCAAATGCCAAGCCCACTTTGCCCATGGACTTGTTTATTGTTTTTAAAGGTATGGGCGAATCTTACGATTTCGTTTGTAACATAAATGTAGACATACCCATTTTGCTTTGCCGTGGCCATTATCGTGTTTTTTGCTATATAACATTAGTTAGTAAATGGCTGTCATTGTGCCATTCATTATATAAATTTTTACTAAGTCAATATTTCTTGCTTCGATGGGTTGTTGTTAATAAGAATAGTAAATTTGCTAACGGACTAAATCAATCAATCATACCTAATATAATTACAACAGGCTGCAAGGGCTTTTGCAGCCTGTTGTGGAAAAAAGTTTATTATTTTATTGGTGTAAATGGTAATGCAGACTTGTGTACAATAATTCTTAATTTTCCGTCTTTCCCTTTTTTGAAAACCCATGTTTTATCAACCATTACTTCTTTTCCGTCCTTGCCTGTTACCCAAACATTACCCATTGTAATTGCAACAGAACCGTAAATTTGTATGCCTTCATTTTTCTCGCCAGCATTGTCATAACGAGCCTTTACCCATGGCGCAAGAGCAAAACCTTTGTCGTTAGGATAATCGGGGTCGCCACCGACAAAATAGGCTAATGCTCCTTTTTTGTCGTTTCTAAAGGTTTGGTCGCCAAATGCCAGTGTAGGTTTGAAGAAAACTTTACCACTATCATAATTGTAGGCTGATGAGAGTACTTCATTGGCAAAGGCTTTATAGTCGCCACCTTCTTCTTTCAATTTACCAATTTTTACCAAAGCATCGCACCAAGCTTGTTGGGCGGCATTTACTTCGTCATACGTAATTATAGTTTGTGCGCCTTTTTCTACATACACTAAACCTAAATCATCAATAACTTTTTGTAAACTATCGCCTGTTTGCGAAACAAATTTGTTGGCTTCTTCTTTTGCTTTCTCTGTAACCTGGCCACAAGATGTTGCCATACCTGCTACTACGAGTAGCCTCAAAAACATTTTTTTGTTCATATTTTATAAATCTTAAAGTCTGCCTACTTTTTAAAACGGTGTTCGGCTTGTCCGTGTTTTATTTTTATCTACATCAGTCAAAAGTTCAAAGTATTTTATTGAATTGGAAGTTTATCGTCCTATGCATGCTCGTTACTTAAAATTTGTGTAATTCGTTGTAAAACTTAGGTTGGTTAGTTAAATCCCCACTTTTTTATAAAAGAAAAAATTTCGGGTAATACTTTCAAATTGATCAACCCTACTAAGCTTATTCAAAGTTATTTAAATGGTAAGCGGCCTGTTATGCAAATCCTGCATATATTCGTAACAAAATCTTAAAACGGATATGCCCGGAAAAAGGATCAAACACCATCGTGAAGCCCTTAGCCTTTCTCAAGCCCAAATGGCCGAAAAACTGCACATTACCCAAAGCACCTATAGCCGTATTGAACAAAAGGATGAAAACATTACCATCGGTCAGCTTAAACAAATTGCGGCCATCCTAAATGTTTCGCTCATTGACCTGCTCCCCGATGAATTGGAAATTGCCAACAAAATGCCCTAATTAGTGCACAATAATGTGTGAGCAATGATTGGCATTGAACTTTAAAAAAATCCCCATTATTTTTTAAATAGACAAAAACCAGTGTAATCAATCCTCAACATCTTCCTTTATTTCTATCCCATCATACACTTCCATCATTCCCATCTCAAACCCAAGGTCGGGGAAAGCAATAATTCCATCAAGTGTATCAAAGCATTGGTAATAATAAAGGGCCTGTTCATGGGTACGGCTAAACATTTCAACCTTATAGCGATGTTGGCTGACAAGCAGGTAATGGCGTAGTGATGGTATTTTCCGGTATTGCTCCCATTTCCTTACCCGGTCGTATATCTCAGTGCTTTCGCTCAGTACTTCTACAATAATTCCAGGATATTTTACTTCGTACCCTTGCAAGTCCAAATCATCCGGGTGGCAGGTAAGCACTACATCCGGCAGAAAAAAGATTTGCTTATTTTGCGGACGCACCATTATGCCATCCTGAAAGCTTCCGCATGTATCCTTTTCCTTTTTTGCAAGGAAAGTTTTGTTGATGTTAAAAGTGATGCGATTATGCGCCTTGGTGGCAAAACTCATAGCAACCAATTCCCCTTCCCAATATTCGTACCTTACACCATTTTCCCACTCCATGGCAAGGTATTCTGCGGTGGTGCAGCGGCGCTGATAGGCAACAGCAGGTTCCTGAATGATGTTTTCCATAACAGGTTTTTGAAAAATTAAAGGTAAAGGAAATAGGAAATTATAATGCCGTAAAAGTATTTGTTGATTAAACAAGTAAAAACATTGCCAAAATCACAATTCCTGATAAAAAATTTTCCATCTCCCAAAAAAACATGTGTTCACCATATATTCACCTAAAACATTCGCCTTATTTTAATGTTTTACAATGGAATGCTTTCAAAAAAACGTCCATAACTTCACTTAATTTAAACGAATAACTTTTTCTATATGCCCCAGTATAACATCACCATCAACGGCAAATCCCGGCAAGTGGATGTAGCCGAAGACACGCCCCTGCTTTGGGTGCTGCGCGACCACCTGCAAATGTGTGGTACCAAATTTGGTTGCGGCATTGGCCAATGCGGGGCCTGCACCGTCCACCTGAATGGAAGTGCAGTCCGTTCCTGTTCTACGCCAATTGCTTCGGTAAAAGGCAGGGCCGTTACCACCATTGAAGGGCTTTCTGAAAAAGGCGACCATCCGCTGCAAGTTGCCTGGGATGAAGTGGATGTACCCCAATGCGGCTATTGTCAGGCCGGTCAGATTATGACAGCAGCAGCCTTTCTGAAAAGGACCCCAAAACCTACACAAGAGCAGGTGGAAAATGCCATGAATGCCAATATTTGCCGGTGCGGGGCTTACCACCGCATCCGCGAAGCTGTTTTAGAAGCCAGTAAAAACATGAAACCATGAGTAAAACAAATGCAAATACACGCAGAACATTTCTCCGGAATATTTCGCTTGCAAGCGGCGGTCTGATGCTTGGTTTTAAATGGAACAGCGCGCATGCTGAAATGCCTGCCATTTTTAATGCAGCAGATCCCGTTATTGCCCCTTCTTTTAATAGTTACCTAACGATTGCCACCGATGGTACCGTTAATATTTTTTCGCCTAATCCCGAATTGGGCCAAAATATCATGACTTCTTTTGCACAAATTGTGGCGGAGGAACTCGATGCCGACTGGACAAAAGTACGGGTAACGCAGGCCCCGTTGGATACCAAGGCCTTCGACCGGCAACTTACCGGCGGAAGCGGCGCTATCCCCCATTCGTGGATGCGATTGCGCAAAGCAGGTGCTTCCGCAAGGTGGCTATTATTGCATGCCGCTGCGCAACAATGGGGTGTTGCTCCTGAAGAATGCACGGCAGATAATGGCTTTATCATCCATAAACCTAGTAATAAAAAATTAGGGTACGGTGAACTTGCCACTGCGGCATCCACCATTGAAATGCCAAAAGAAGTGCCACTGAAAGACAGGAAAGATTTCAAACTGATAGGCAAGCCCATTCGAAATATAAAAAACAAGGATATTATTACCGGTAAACCCATTTATGGTCTCGATTTTTACAGGGAAGGAATGGTAATAGCCATGGTACAAAGACCACCGGCTTTTGGTACCAAAATAAAATCCATCAATGATGCGGCGGTAAAAGCAAGCCCGGGTATTTTGGATGTGGTGAAATTCCAGGAAAATGTAGCCATTGTAGGCAAGACTACCTGGGAAATTATGAAAGCCAAAAAACTGCTGGAAGTGGAATATGAAAAGGCAGGTAACATTGAAAGCACTGCTGATCATGATGCTTTGTTTACATCCATGCTCGATGGCGAAAAAGTAACGGTGCAGCGTAAGGATGGGGATGTGGAAACAGCATTTAAAAATGCGGCAAAAATCATAAAGAGCGAATACCAAAGTCCCTTTTTGCCACATAGCCCGCTGGAACCAATGAACTTTTTTGCCCATGTTCATGCAGATGGTGTAGAACTTGTAGGACCAACACAAACACCGCAGGCGGCAAGACAGGCAGTAGCAAAACTGCTGAATATTCCCCAGGAAAAAATTACCGTGGATATTACAAGATTGGGCGGCGGTTTTGGCAGAAGATTAAAGTTTGACTATGTAGTGGAAGCGGCCGAACTTTCTTCCATTATTAAAAAGCCGGTAAAGGTAATTTGGTCTCGTGAAGATGATATGATGGGCGGAAGTTACCGTCCGGCAGTCCGTTATCGTTTTGAAGCAGCGCTGGATGCATCAGGCAACATGATTGGATATAAACTGCGTGGAGCAGGTATCAATGCGGGAAACAGTACCCGGCACGATAATTTCCCTTCCGGAGCTCTAAACAATTTACTCATTGAATCCGTAGATCATCAGTCGCCGATAACAACGGGTGCATGGCGGGCACCTACGACCAACTTCCTTGCTTTTGCCGAACAAACTTTCCTCGATGAAGTAGCTGAAGCAGCTGGTAAAGATGCCGTTCAGTTCCGCCTTGAATTGTTGGAGAAAGCACGAAAGGCCCCCGTTGGAAAAATCAGTTATGATATTGAGCGTTTCGACAATGTAATTCGTACCGTGGCTGAAAAAAGTGGTTGGGGTAAAAAGAAAGGCGTATCACAAGGTTTCAGCGTGTATTTTTCGCATGCATCCTATGTAGGGCAAGTATGCGACATGGTGGTAAAAGATGGCAAACCCAACATACAAAAAATTTATGCTGTTAGCGACTGCGGACAGGTAATCAATAGCAGCGGTGCATTACAGCAGGTAAAAGGTGCTATAGTGGATGGTTACGGGCACGCTATGTTTGGCAAATTATCTTTTGTTGATGGGAAGCCCGAGCAAAACAATTTCAATAATTACCGGCTTATCCGCATGAAAGAAATACCGGAAATTGATGCAAGCTTTGTAGACAACGGAAAAGACCCTACCGGCCTTGGCGAACCCGCATTACCACCCACCGGCGGCGCGGTAGCAAATGCTATTTACAAAGCAACAGGGAAGCGGCTAAAAAAACAACCGTTTATCGAAGAGCCTTTGTTTGCAGATGCTTAATCATCATAATAATACCACTTTTCGATTTCATTATTTTTGAACAAATGGATGGAATGAATTCAAGTGTACCTTTGAATATGCAAAATATTATTTTATGAAGCTGCAATATATTGAAAACGAAAAGGGAAAACCTGCAGGAGTATTTATTCCCATAAAGGAATGGAATGCTTTGAAATCAAAAAATAAGGATGTGGCTGCCCTGGAATTAAACAACTCGGGTAAAACCCAATTAATCCAGGAATTAAAAGATGCTATAAAAGAATTAACAGCCATCAGCAGTGGTAAAAAGAAATCAAGACCGGTAAAAGCGCTTCTTGATGAGTTATAGCGTAGAAACCATCGAAATATTTAATAAACTAGTTAAGGAAAATACTTGCATAAAAAATGCCATGTGAGAAACGTGGTTTTTTTTATGCAAGACACTACTTTTTTTTTTGAAAATTACATTCAACCAAAAACAAATCAGTTACCCAAAGAAACTTCAACAATCATCTTTCTAACTTCGTATTTCGTACTTCTAACTTCGTACTTATTAATGCAACTCATCCAAAATACCCCGCAAGGCCTTTACTGTGCACCTGGCGATTTTTATATCGACCCATGGCGTGGTGTAAAGCGTGCAGTAATCACGCATGCACATAGTGATCATGCGCGTTGGGGAAGCGAGCACTATTTATGCCACACCCTATCAAAACCCATACTCCAATTAAGGTTGGGTATTGAAAATAACTTTCAAACGATTGGATGGAATGAACCTTTGAATATGAATGGCGTTAATGTTTCCTTACACCCTGCCGGGCACATCATTGGCAGCAGTATGGTGCGGGTGGAATATAAAGGTGAAGTGTGGTTAATTACCGGAGATTATAAACTGGAAAACGATGGCATAAGCGGTGAATGGGAACCAGTAAAATGCAACTCGCTTATTACCGAATGTACTTTTGGATTACCCATTTACCAGTGGAAGCCGCAGGATGAAATTTTTGGTGATATGAGAAATTGGGTACAACAAAACATAGCCGCGAAAAAAAACAGTGTATTGATTGCTTATAGTCTTGGTAAAGCGCAACGGATTCTTCAAGCGGTTGCACCATTGGGTATTCCCATTTATGTGCATGGCGCCATATGGAATACACATACTGCTTTAGTGGAAGCCGGCGTCAAGCTACCGACCGTTATACGCATTACACCCGAAACACCAAAGGCAGATTTAAAAAATGTAATCATCATAACGCCACCGGGCGCAGAAGGAACGCCATGGCTCAACAAACTGCAACCCTTTAGTCTTGGTGTGTGCAGCGGATGGATGCAGGTACGCGGTAATGCAAGGCGCAGAAATGCAGACCGTGGATTTGTACTCAGCGATCATGCGGATTGGCCGGCATTGTTAAAAGCAGTTGATTTGTGCGGCGCTGAAAAGGTGTACACCACGCATGGATTCACCGCTGCATTTAGCAGATATTTAAATGAAAAAGGCATTCAAAGTGAAGAAGTAAAAACAGAATTTGGTGCGGAGGAATTGGAATGATTGTTTGTTTATTGTTTGTTGTTTAGTATTTATTATTTGAGATTTGGAATTTGAGATTTTAAATTGGAGATTATTAAAAATGAAAACTAAATATTTCAAATAAAATATAAGGTAACCAAAAATTAAAGCAACAAAAAACCATAAACCATAAATAATAAAAAACAAATGTCTTTCAAACTATTTTCTCAACTTGTCGTTTCGCTCGGTCAAACCACTAAGACCGGGGAGAAGCTTGCATTGCTGAGGGAATATTTTACCGAAGCACCGGACGATGATAAGGTATGGACTATTGCGCTTTTTACAGGCCGAAGACCACGTCGACTTGTAAGTGGCGGCCTGATGGGACAATGGTGTATGGAAATTACCGGCATTCCTGCATGGATGTTTACTGAATGCTATGGAATGGTAGGCGACCTAAGTGAAACCATTGCCCTGCTCCTTCCTCCCCGAAATGCCGACGAAGGAGGCGTCTCCCCAGCGAAGCCGATAATTCCTGCCCACCATTTCAGTGAAGAAGAAACCACGGATTCAATCCCTGCTTCACACACTACCCTATCCCACCTGTTGAATGTATTTAACGAGCTACAGGGTAAACCCGAAGAAGAAAGAAAAACATTTGTATTAGCATGCTGGCAACAGTTTGAGACAAATGAACGGTTTGTTTTCAATAAACTTATGAGTGCCAACTTTCGGGTAGGTGTATCGGCAAATTTACCTGTACAAGCCTTGGCACAAAGCCTTAACCTAACGGTTGCTGAAGTAGCGCATCGCATCAGCGGCAATTGGAATCCGGAACACATCACGTTCAACGGATTGCTACTGCATCCTGACCTTTCATCCGACAACAGTAAACCCTATCCATTTTATCTTGCTTATCCGCTGGAAGAAAATAATGACACACCTGGCACTCCTTTCGAGTGGCAGGCTGAATGGAAATGGGATGGCATACGCGGACAAGTAATCAAAAGAAATGATGAAGGTTATATTTGGAGCCGTGGCGAAGAACTGATTACCGAAAAATTCCCAGAGTTTAAAAGACTATTTGACTTACTACCTAACGGTATATGCCTTGACGGTGAGATAGTTTCTTTGCAACCATCTTACCAAACATTGGACAATCCATTCCCTGCACCATTCTCTGAATTGCAAAAGCGCATTGGCCGAAAAAACCTTACCAAAAAAATATTGGCAGATGTTCCCGCAGGTTTTATTGCATATGATTTGTTGGAATACGAAGGAAGTGACATACGAACAATGCCATTGGCAGAAAGAAGAAAATTATTGGAACAAATTTTTCAAACCATAAAAGATCCCGCCTTCACCATATCGTTTACCATTGATTTTGATGACTGGAATGCGTTGACAGAGATACGCACCCATTCGCGCGAAAAAGGTGCGGAAGGATTAATGTTGAAAAGAAAAATATCGCCTTATGGAACTGGCCGAAGACGGGGCGATTGGTGGAAATGGAAAATAGACCCCATGACCATTGATGCAGTAATGATTTACGCGCAAAAAGGCAGCGGGCGAAGAAGTAATTTGTACACCGATTATACGTTTGCAGTACGTGATGGAGAAAAACTCGTACCGTTTACCAAAGCCTACAGCGGGCTTACGGATAAAGAGTTTGCACAGGTAGATGCATTTGTAAAAAACAATGCGATTGAAAAATTTGGCCCTGTACGAACGGTTAAGCCCGAATTGGTATTTGAAATAGGATTTGAAGGAATTGCAGAAAGCAAACGGCACAAAAGTGGGGTTGCTTTAAGGTTTCCGCGCATGCTAAGATGGCGGACAGATAAAAAAGCAGAAGAAATCAACACGCTGGAAGATTTAAAAAAAATGCTGCAACTATACGGTTGAATCCCATACTCAAATCATAGATTTATCACTTTCGTGGTGTCGAAAGAAAATCATACCATTGTCCTTCGATCAGTTTTAGAAACTATGGCAGCTACCATCCATTTAAAAATATTTTTGCTATTTGCAGGCTTACATCTTTTACAACTAACTTTTGCCCAACAAGTTCTACTAGGAATTCCAAAAGGCCATACGGCCGAAGTTTACCAACCCACATATAGCGTCGATGGTAATTATATCCTTACCCCTTCGGCAGACAATACAGCAAAAGTTTGGGAAGCACGAACAGGCCGGCTGCTTCACAATTTACTGGGACATTCTAAACAAGTGATTTATGCTGAATTTACATCGGATAATAAAAAAATAATTACTGCCGGTGACAACTCCATCATTATTTGGGATGCAGCCTTAGGTGCTGTAATTAAACACCTGCGTCATGGCAATATACCAACAATAGATTTTGAAAACCTTGCAGGACAAATCATTTATACATCATCCATTACATCCATTACAAAAAGCCCTGATAATAAATTAGTTGTATCGGCTGCAAGAGATAGTACTATTATTGTGTGGGATATTCAAAAAGGCGAAGCAATTAAACGCAAAAAAATCCAGGGAGAACCCAATGATATTATCTTCAAAAAGGATAACAGGCAAGTTATAATACTTACAGATAATGGCGAAATAAGTACCTGGAATATAAATGATGATACTTTTCAAAAGAACACTTTCCCGGATGTGAAAAATATTTCTAAAATACAGTTGAGCCCTGATGAAGAAAAATTATTAATCCTTACCAATACAGATGGTTCATTAATGATGGGAAATATAAAAACCGGAAAAGTCGACTACCATGTGTCCCGTGAAAATCGGCTAATCTCTGTTCAATGGTTTCCGGATGGTTCAAAATTTATAGGAACAGGAAGGGATAGCTGCTTTATTTGGGATGCCAAAACCGGAAGGAGAATAACAACCATCAGCGGGCATTCAGGATGGATTAATACTGCACGTGCCAATCGTACAGGAAACACCATTATTACAGCAGGGCGCGATCAGCTGATTAACATTTGGGGCCCTGCACAAAACAAACCCGTTCATTCTATCAGCGCACATTTATCCTACATCAATGCAATCATTTTCAGCCCCAATGGAAAAGAGTTTGTAAGTAGTTCCAATGATGGAACTGCCATCATCTGGAATACTGCAAGCGGCACCATGTTGCACAAACTAGCCGGTGCTGCGCAAAATGTCTTCTTTGGAAAAATATCACCGGATAAAAATTATTTCCTGACAGCTGCTGGCGATAACCTTTGCAGGATTTGGGATTTAAAATCGGGAAGAGTAATGAGTACCCTGAAGGGCCATAGCAGTTGGGTATATTATGCAGATATAAGCCACGACAACCAATACATTGTTACTACTGCCACCGATAATACTGCAAAAATATGGAAACGGGAAACCGGCGAAATGATTCAAACGCTGAAAGGCCATACCAACACCATAAATCATGCGACATTTGACAAAGCAGTCACCAATGTAGTTACTGCATCTGAAGACAAAACCGCTCGGATATGGGAAATATCATCCGGTAAAGAAAAGTTTATCCTGAACCATGAAGGACAGGTAAAAACAGCTTCCTACAGTCCGGATGAAAAAAAGATTTTAACAACATCCTTTGATAGAACTGCTAAACTATGGGATCCTTCAACCGGCAAAGCTATTGCTACTATGAAAGGACATACATCAGTAATAAGAAAAGGAGTCTTCAACCCGGATGGAAATTATTTTGCTACCGCATCAGGGGACCAAACTGCCATTTTATGGGATGCAGCCAATGGAAATTATTTACGTACTTTTTCAGGACACAGTGATTTCGTTTACAATATTGGATTTAACAAACAAGGGCGAAAGCTTTATACAGCAGCGCTTGACAGTACGCTTAAAATCTGGAACCCTGAAAATGCGCAATTAGATCAAACAATTGGTTTGGAAGGTGCAAGTGTAAAATCTATTTTTCCATCGGATGATGGCACGCAGCTGTTACTGTACCGGGATAATGCCTTCATTCTTTGCGATTCCCTGGCAGTTCCACAAGTATCCATTTTCTTTAACGATTCACTTTGCCTGCTTTATACGCCCAAAGGGTATTATATGGGAGACAAACAAATGATCAGAAAATTATACTACAGACAAGGATTAAAAACGCTGGGCTTTGATCAGCTTGATATTAAATTTAACCGGCCTGACAAAGTACTTCAGGCACTTAATAGTAAAGATACACTACTTGTAAATGCTTACAGAAAAGCATGGGAAAAAAGAATCCGTAAACTAGGGATTGACACAGCAGTATTTAGCGAAAAATTCAGCTTACCCACTGTTGACATCTTGAATATAGATAACATCAACTATGAACAAACTTCAGAAAAAATTTCTATACACATTAAAGGAAATGATGATGCTTTCTTACTTGACCGACTAAACATTTGGGTAAATGAAGTACCCATGTTTGGGCAACATGGGATATTACTAAGGCAAAAAAAAATAAACACCCTTGATACCATCCTGAACATTCCACTTTCTATAGGAAAAAATACGATTGAAGTAAGCATAGTAAATTCAAATGGTTCAGAAAGTTACCGAGCACCGCTTAGACTTAATTACATTCCTAAAAGCCCAAAAGCAACTACTACCTATTTTATTGGGATAGGAGTAGATGATTATAAAAACAATAATCAAAATCTTCAATTCTGTATAAAGGATATCAGAGACCTGTCTCGTGCCCTAAAAGCTAAACATGGGAAAAATATAGTTATTGATACCCTATTTAATAAAGAAGTTACTGTTGATGCACTAAGCAAACTGAAAAGCAAACTCCTTTCAACCGGTATCAATGATCGGGTAATCGTTTCTTATTCAGGCCATGGTGTACTGAATAAAGATTTTGATTATTTCTTAGGCACTTACGAAATAAATTTTAATGAGCCTTCAGAAGGAGGATTGCCCTATACATTTCTTGAAGAACTTTTAGACAGCATACCAGCCAGGCAAAAACTATTACTGTTGGATGCCTGCCATAGCGGGGAAGTAGATAAAGAAGAAAAAGATGCTATTGAAAAAACACTGCCTACTGGGGCCAAGGGAATTAAACTGGGAAAAATTGAGCAAACCCAACCCCGGTTAGGGCTTAAAAACAGTTTTGAATTGATGCAGGAACTATTTGTGAACGTACATAAAGGTACCGGTGCTACCATTATATCGGCAGCAGCCGGTACCCAATACGCACTTGAACTGGGAGACCTTGAAAATGGGGTTTTCACTTATAGCATCCTGGAAGCTATGAAAACTTCTACTCATATGCGTGTAAGTGCATTGAAAAACTATGTGGGAATCCGTGTATCAGCACTTACCAATGGCGCTCAAAAACCCACATCGCGAAACGAAACCTTGGAAGCAGATTGGGATGTTTGGTAAATAATCCCATAAAATCTAATTTATACATTAACATTCATCGCACAATGAATCATATTATACAGACGTATTTAATGCGAAGACCTGATGCTCAGCCTTAAAAGATTCCAGTTGTTCCCGGTTTCTGTTCTGCCAAGCTTTACACTCCTTGTACCCATATTGATAAGCGGGTCAAGTAATCCCTTAAGGCTTGCATTGCGTGGCGTATATACACCTTCCTGGTTAAATATTTGCTGCGGATTAGCGATAGGTTCATTCACAGCTAATACAAAAAAGTTATCAGTACCCACCGGCTCCGTAATATCGAAATTACCAATCACCCTCTCCATTTCCATACCACCACCCGCTATAGCAGCGGGGAATCGTTCTCCTGAGCCGCGTTCGGGATACAATAGAACCATCCTGCCGGTTCGCTCAATCGCAAAAGCATAAATATATTTTGGTTTTACATATGCATTTTCAGGATCAAAACCCGGAGCTGGCAATAGTTTCAGCGTTGCATTTTCATTCAGCTTTAGTCCTTCAGGTCCTGCAACGGTACCATCTTGACGTACCACTGAAAGTTGGTAAGGAAAATCGTTATTGGAAGGCCCGCCTACCTGCAGCCAACCGCGTACACGGCCAATACGTACCGCATATTCAAATAATTTGTAGGATACACTTTCAACATCTTCCACCGAAATACTTTTTAATATCTGCCTGTCGGTTTCATTGGGTAGGGCATCAAGACTATCCTTTGCCGAACTTGCTTTATTCATAAGAAAAAAGGAAGTTCGGCCATCTTTATTTACAGATCCGGTTACATGGTACTGAGCGTCCAAAGGGTTTGCAGCCAACTGATACGAAGTATTTGGCAGAAAATATTTACCAAGCCCGGCTTGTAATTCAATGGGTACAGGCAGGTAAAAAATAGCATGCTTCACACTCGATTTTTGAACAGCAGTTTCAACATCTTTCCAGCTAACATTTGAAAACAATTCTCCATTTAATTGCATATATAGTTTTCCTTCAAAGTACCACGCACTCAACGCTGGTAATACTTCATTCAGGTTGTCAATCCATTTAGCCGCATTTTTTGCCCGAAGGTCATTGAATTGTACTGCCAGTTTTTGTACTTCAATAAATGTCCATGGATTAGCAGGAACATAAATGGAAAGCAGTGGTTTTTCTTCACTCACCCAATTCGTAAGTTCCAGCAATTGACCCGGTTTAAGTTTTGATTTATCGCCCCTAACCCATTGTACCGATGCCCTTGCAACACCACTGATGGCATCAATTTTAACTACCGTTGCAGTATCGCCCATCAAACAAAATTCATTTCCTTTACGAAGCCCTAAAGCACTACCGGCGCTGATTTCCCAATTATCAGTACCCGGTTTTTTAACCAGGGATACAACCATTTTATTAATCAATTCCGCCGGGGCAATTCCAAGCAGGTTTTCTTCCAATC
Source organism: Chitinophagaceae bacterium (assembly GCA_041740575.1). Classification (GTDB taxonomy): domain Bacteria; phylum Bacteroidota; class Bacteroidia; order Chitinophagales; family Chitinophagaceae; genus Phnomibacter. Next base: position 219,784 of record JBGSLS010000037.1, read on the forward strand.
TTTTATGGGTACCCACAACCTGTGGTTCCTGTGCAACGCCATCACTTTTAAGAATATTTCGCACGGCTGTAAACAAATTCCCTACCGAAATAGCGGGCGACGATTGTTCCAATGCTTTCCTAATGGCCAGCGAAAAAGCCCCATGCGGAATGCCATTATCATCCACCGCTTCCGAAGCAAGTTCATAATCCTGTGCGGCGGAAATAATGAGAAACCTGTCACCTCCAATTGTTTCAGGCAATGGTGCTTTTCCGGGATCTTTGGCATCCAGATTGGTTGGATCAATTTTCCTGAATTTAGGCTTACTGTACACCGGTTCGCCACTACGCGACATGCTGCCGCTGTGGCAACAATCCAGGATAACGGTAAGTTTAGCGCCTTTTGCCAATAAGGAATTGTATATGGTACGTTGTTCTTTATCCCTTATATCATGTATGCCATTTTTCCAAACATCGGCAGGCACAATAGTTTCATCCAATTTATCATTTTCGGGAGAAAGGCTGTTCGGTTGCTGACTACCATGGCCAGCATAAAAAATAAAAACAATATCATCTTTTTCCAACCTTTCTGCCAAAGCACCAGCTTCATCCATAATCCTTTGCCGGGTAGCATCCTGATCATACACTTCCGTTATATGTTCCGGTACAAATCCAAACCTTGATAACAGGATGGATTTTATGGCCATGGCATCATTCTTACAACCATCAAGATTGGTAAAACCCGACCGCCCGCTGCCCGGCTCAATAGCTGAAGGACCCCCGACCGGTTCATATTGATCAATACCAATGATAAGGGCATGTTTGGTTTGGGCATGTAAAAAATGAAAAAAAACAATAAAAAAGAATAATATATATATGAATTTATACATCATAATCATCTGGATTTGATTTTGCCCTTTAATACATAAATTAATTATGTAAATTAACACCCAAAATAATCCAGTTTAAGACTTCATAGAAAAATATGTTCAGAAACTTACTATTGACTTCTTTTTTGGTCTGTATTTCGTTGGTCATCGTATTTGGGCAAACGAATACGGATTCTTTATTTTTTTTACAAACCATTGATAAAGCTCATGAATGCTTTGGCCGAAAATCATATGACTCTGCTTTCGGCATTTATAAAAGTGCCTTCGATTTTGCCAAAAGCAAAAAGATGCTGGACTATTATTCAGCTACCGGGTGTTTGGTGGATATGGGAAATTGCCTTTACAATAAGGAGCAGTATGCTACATCACATACCTATTATTATCAGGCACTTTTAAATAGCCGGAAATACACCCATCATAAACCACTCCGTTTAAAAGCGCTACGCATGCTGCATTCTGTGCATGAACGCATACAAGCCAACGATTTGTCCTTTCCTTATCCTGAAATAGGAAGCTTCACCGAACAAATTATTCAGTACGATTTGGATTCCATTTTTTGGCAACAGGGAGATTCTGCACTAGTACGCATAAAAGCAGGATTACTTGATGGGGTAATTTTGGAAAAAAACAAGGCAGCTTCTGTTTATTCCATTAAAGATGTTAAGTCCGGCATCCAGGGAGATTACAAGGGCACTGCCGAATTCAGAAATATTGGGAAAAATAAAAGTATCGCCTTAATTAAAATAAAAAAGGGAACCATTATTGCAAATGGTTGGCAGGTTTATACTATGTGCAAGGTTCCTGATGAAGTGGCTAATTCAGGTATTAATAATGTATTTCGCCAAAATATAAAATGGCAGAGCAACGATACTTACCTTGATATTTTTAACCGCAGATACTACTATTATTTTTCGGATAGCCTTTATACACGCGACCTGATGGATATCTTCCGGGATGAACTGACAAATGTTGTGGAGAGATTAGGTCCTGATACGCTTAAAGAAGATGCTATGGTAGCACAGGTGATAGATGATGGAATTTTTAAGGGCAAAAATATTATCAGCGCACTCAACGAATCCAACGGAAATACCATCAACTACTATTTACGTTTTTTAGTGGACTACCCTTTTGACTACTCGGGCGTTCCCTTTCGATTTTCAGAACATTATGCTACCTGGATTATGGGCAAAACACCTATGGATAAAGATGATATCCGAAGTTTTATTCTTGGCAATGAAAAGCTTCCTGAAGAAATGATTGAAAGGGCATTAAAGCTGACAAAACAAGTAGAAGAAAAAAACCTGGTAGATTCCTGGGTGGATGAAGGCTTGAGTTTTATTGATAAAAATTACTGGAAAGATTTGCTATCACAAGCACGCTTGTTATACCATTATGGCAGGGCTACCAACAGGTCGGATTACATTGCCTGGGCGTATTTTTTTGACGCGGTACGATTAAAAGATTATGGTCGCCATGCAAGAGCCGATAGTTTATTGAAAGATTCCTATGAAAACTTTAAAGATGCTGGTTCAGCAGAAGGAATGCAATGGATCAGTTCGGTGCGTAATGCCGTATTGGATAGCGCCGGCATTCAAATGAACATTCAACGGAGTCATAACCTGCAGTATGATATGGTACCATCGCCTAATGAACGATATTTTGCAACCGGAGGTTTGGACAGAACCATAAAAATCTGGGATATTACGTTAGGCAAACAAATTAAATCCATAGACGCCCATAACTACGAGATTAACCACATAGCCTACAACCCTGGCGGACGTTACCTGGCAAGTGTTTCAGAAGATAGTACTATAAAGATATGGAACACTTTTACCTACGGGCTGATGAATACCATACGTACGCCGAAAGAGCACCGCTACATTGCATTTTCACCTGATGGAAAAACATTGCTAAGTGCCGGAAAAGATTCTTCCCTATATTTTTGGAACCCATTCACCGGAGCATTAAAATCAAAAATACCTTCACCCGGCGGAAATATCAGGAGATTTAGTTTTGTAGACGACAGAACCGATATCTTGTATCTTCAATGCCAGGACAGCGCATTATACTCCCTTGATATTTCATCAGGCAATACCAAACAATTATTAAAATCCGATAAGCAGGTTTGGTGGTTAAAAATCAGCAAAGGGGGTAAATACCTCTGTTATTATACAAGCGATTCATCGTTTTACATTTATAATCTTGAGGGCGGGCGTTATGTTTTTGGCGATAATTTTATTGTTTGGAATTTCGTGGATTCAAGATACTTTTCTACCGGTGATTTTTCACCCAACGAAAAGTACTTTGTGTTTATGCGACCTGATACTACCACCGTGGTTGTTGATCTTGATCAGCGCCTTTCGGTACCTTTCTATAGTTACATTACCGGGCAGTATATTTTTAATAATTCAGGGAAATATTTCATTACGCAATACGCTGGCCCCCCTTCTGTAGTTGATTTTTCGACTATTGATTTTAATAATGCTTACAACCTGTTTTACGGAAATGCATCCATAAACGTAAGGACTGAAAGCTATAACGCCTTAAAAGAAAAAGATTTCAAAACCGGGCACGGTCCGGTAATGGACATGCGATTTCCAGGCATGAATAACACATTACAAATTACCACTTACGGTACTTATAATCTTGACCTGTCAAGTGGAAAATCAACCATGCTATACCCGGACCCGCCATGGGTTTCGCCAAATAGTGAATGGCCTATTTCAGAAAACATTTCTCTATTCAGAAAAAATTTCATTAACGACACTTTATTTATTTTTGACAATAAAGCAAAAACTGAAACTTCAAGAATTTGGTTACTGCAAAAAGAACATATTAATGCCGTGGCTTTTTACAACAATGACAGCAAATGCCTGATCACTGGGAAAAAAGGCACCGTAACCTGCTGGGATCTTACAACGGGAAAAATTGATTTTACGATTTCAAACATCGGTGGCACGAAAGCTTCCATCATTGGCATTCAAAGGGTACCGGGTACCATGAACTTTATTCTTTTAAGGGAAAGGTCTAAACCCTATGTGCTTAATGCATCAAGCGGCGTAATAACTGATAGTCTTTCCATTGGTTTTGCAAGGTGTATTGCTTTCTCCAATGAAAAATTTTGGATGACAGATAGCACTGGCAAACTATTTACAGGTAATGTAAATAATTTGAAGGCACTGGATACCATGGATTTTGAATCAACAAGTAGCTTTTTTGATATCATCAGGTTATCTCAAAACGGAAAATACCTGATGCTGTTGGATGTGCCTTATTGTCATATTTTGGAAACCGAAAGCGGGAAAATTATTAAAAGTTTACAACCTGACCTTAGTAACCTGCAGTCAATAGCTATCAGTCCCGACAACCAACAGCTATTTGTTGGAAGCATGAATGGCGAAATACTTATTTATTCCATTAGCACAGGTAAACAGTTGGCCAGAATATTTTTACCAATGACGAGCGACCCAATTCTTACGGATACTCTTGGCCATTACCTTGCATCAAAGACAGCGCTGCAGCATGTGGTATTTACAAAAGGTTACCGGACCTTCAATTATGAACAATTTGATATTGACCTGAACCAACCCCATAAAGTACTGGCCGCAATAGGAAGGGCTGATGAAACTACCCTGGCAACCTATGAAAAAGCCTGGGAAAAACGCATGAAGAAAAACGGGATGGACGGGCAAAACAATGACAAAGCTTCGGCTCCATCCATCATCATCCATAACAGAACTTCCATAAAACCTAGTACTTCGCAAGCCTTCTACACCATTAAAACTGAATGTTACGATCTTAAGGATAAACTTGCTCAACTGAAGGTATTTGTGAATGATGTGCCTGTAAAAGATAGTTTTTTAAACCTCGAAAAATTTGACACCACTTCTATCATTTTGAATGTTGCCATACCCTTGACTCTGGGCAATAACAAGATAAAGATTTATTGCATTAACCAATCAGGAAGGGCAAGCTACAAGGAGTATATTGACATTTATAATACCACAAAAGCTAAAACGCAAAAAACCTGGTTTATCGGGCTCGGAGTAGCCAACTACAAAGACACAGCAAACAACCTGAGTTATAGTGTAAAAGATATACGCGACCTTGTCAAAAAATTTAAAATCCTCTATCCTGATTTAATCATTGATACGCTGATTGATAAACAAGTAACACAAAACAATATCAGTAAACTTAAAAAAAGACTGGAAAAAATTTCGATCTCCGACCGTGTAATTATGGCAGTTACAGGGCATGGTTTACTTAGTGATGAACTTGACTTTTACTACGCTACATATGATATTGATATTAAAAAACCGGAGGAAAAAGGTTTGCCCTATGACCAACTGGAGCAAATATTAAATGAAACGGCTGCAAGGCAAAAATTGCTGCTGATTGATGCCTGCCATTCAGGCCTTGTGGATAAGGAAAATGTGGTAAATGCAAAATCAGTTGTACTAACCGAAGACAGTACAAATGGTGCAATCAATATAAAAGAGAAAAGGGGTATTCAACCAAAGGTTACCCAAAAAGTAGATGAAGCGAATACATTCAGCCTGATGCAAAATATGTTCGCCGACTTTTCTAACGATAATGGAATAGTGGTTATTTCTGCAGCAGGTGGGCTTGAGTATGCACTGGAATCAGCAAGATGGAATAATGGCGTGTTTACCTACTCAGTGTTGAAAGGATTGGAAGGTGCTGCGGATAAAGAACTGAATGGAGGCAATAATGACAAAAAAGTCAGCGTTCAGGAACTGATGCGCTACGTAAGCACCATGGTTCCCGAACTTACCAAAGGCAAGCAACAGCCCACATCAAGAAGAGAGAACCTTGAGTTTGATTGGATTATTAAATAAAAAATGCCTTGAATATTAACATAAACAACAATCGTTGCCTTACCTTTCAACCAATCCTTTAGAATGATTGTTTAATTTTTATGTATAATTTATTCTCAAAGAAATGGTTCCTGGTTAGCTGTTCCATACTTTTTTTAATGGCCTGCGCTAGCAAAATCAGTAGCATTAACCCGAATTATTCCGACAAACCCATTTCCATTCCTGCCAATAAACAATACCCTGCCGATGCCAAAGAAGGTTACCGCTATCTTACCGAAGGCGATTACCTGAAAAGCGGATTACCCGTAGCGCTTTTCAAACAAAGTCTGCGTTTTGGACCTAAAAAACCTGATCTAGGAAGACAGGGCGAAAATAAGGGCATCCCTTATGATTTCACTATGATTTCGGCGCCCAATGGGGTAAAAGTAGCGGCACCCAACTGTATGTTTTGCCATGCGCAAAACTGGGGCGACAGTGTAATTATTGGCCTTGGCAACAGCCTTAGCGATTACAGCATGCCGCAAACGGGTACCATGGCCATGGGCGAAATGGCTTTGAAAATGATGGGAGAAAAAGATCGGGAAGCTTCATCCAACCTGATTAGGGCAGGTAAAACCACAGGTCCTTACCTTGTTACGGCAAGCAAAGGTGTAAATATTGCAGATAGGTTAACGGCGGTATTGGCTGCCCATCGCGACCCATTAAGTTTTGTTTGGCGCGATGAACCCGGGTTGAAAATTCCGGAAGAAGTAATTCCCACAGACGTACCGGCATGGTGGTTGCTTAAAAAGAAAAATGCTATGTTCTACAGCGGTTTTGGTCGTGGCGATTTCCCGCGATTTTTAATGGCTGCTAATTTATTAACTGTAACCGATACAGCGGAAGCAGCGGAAGTACTACCGCATTTTTACGATGTACTTGCCTTTTTGTATAGCATTGAGCCACCCAAATATCCAAAAGAAATTAATCAAACATTAGCAGCACAAGGTGAAGTACTTTTCAATGATAATTGCAGCAAATGCCATGGCACATATGGCGAAAAAGAAACCTATCCAAACCTGTTAATACCAACACATATTATAAAAACAGATTCTACATTAGTGGAAAGCAATTTCAGCAGTCCGCAGTTTTTAGAATGGTTTAAACAAAGCTGGTTCCGTACCGGGCAGCGTAAAGCCGAACTTGTACCTTTCAGGGGATATATTGCTCCACCGTTGGATGGGGTTTGGATTACCGCGCCTTATTTGCATAATGCAAGTGTACCCAACCTTGAAACTTTACTGAACAGCAAAACAAGGCCAACCTTTTGGGCACGTGATTTTGAAAAACCCAATTACGATTATGAAAAGGTTGGTTGGATTTATACAATAAGCGACAAACAAAATACCCGCAGCACCTACAACACCACACTGAAAGGCTATGGCAACCACGGCCATACATTTGGCGATAAGCTTAATGATGAAGAAAGAAAAGCGGTGATTGAGTATTTGAAAACCTTGTAAAGCGGTTACCTTTCGCACCATTTGTCTTTGGGACAAAGTGTTAACATGATTAAAAAGAAAAAAACGCTATCCAAATCTGGTACTGAAATAATCCTGCAATGGCTTGCAACGAAATCCATGCAGCCGTTTGCTTTTCAGTCGAAAGCATGGCTTCATATTCAAAAAGGCCAATCAGGCATCATAAATGCCCCTACCGGTTGTGGTAAAACCTATTCCGTTTTCCTGGGGTCCATCATTAAATTTATTAACGGGCATCCGGATAACTGGCAAACCAGCAAAAGCAATGGCCTCCAGCTACTTTGGATTACCCCGCTGCGCGCGTTGGCAAAAGATATTGGCCGGGCCATGGAAGAAGTAGTCGAAGGTCTTGGGATGCAGTGGAAAGTGGGTGTGCGCAATGGCGATACCACCACCAACGAACGGGCAAAGCAAAAAAGACAAATGCCCGAAGTACTTATCATTACCCCGGAAAGTTTACACTTGCTGCTTGCTATGAAAGGGCACGAAGAATTCTTTAAAAATCTGCGCATAATTGCCGTTGACGAATGGCATGAGTTGATTGGCAGTAAACGTGGGGTGCAGGTAGAGTTGGCGTTGGCGTATTTGGTTGGTAAGTTGACGAGTTTACATGTTGACGGGTTGACGGGTTTACCAGTTGACGGGTTGACCAGTTTACCAGTTAACGAGATAGAAAACAATACTCAGCCACAAAAAACAAATAAGAAAGTAAAAAAGTCCGCAAGTTCTATAGACCCAAAAACTTCCATCGAAGCCGGCTTCCCCCCTGCGGGGGGATTAGAGGGGGGCATCCAAATCTGGGGCATATCCGCCACCATCGGCAACCTTGAGGAGGCGCGCGAAGTATTATTACATAGCCTTGGCCAACCGGGTGTGATTGTAAAAGCCGATATGGATAAAAAGATTGCGGTACACACCATCATCCCCGATGAAATTGAAAAATATCCATGGGCGGGGCATTTGGGAATAAAGCTTATCGAAAAAGTAATACCCATTATAGAAAAAAGTAAAACCACGCTCATATTCATTAATACCCGTGGTATGGCAGAGCGGTGGTACCAAAGCTTGCTCGATGTAGCGCCAGAACTTGCAGGAGCAATTGCCTTACATCATGGCAGCATTGAAATGGAATTGCGGCTTTGGGTGGAAGAAGCATTGCATACCCAAAAATTGAAAGCCGTTGTTACTACGGCAAGTCTCGACCTTGGCGTGGATTTCAGACCCGTTGATACCGTTATACAAGTTGGCTCCCCAAAAGGTGTGGCACGTTTTGTACAAAGGGCTGGTCGCGCAGGGCACCAACCCGGTGAAGTCAGCCATATTTATTTTTTACCAACCCACTCACTTGAATTAATTGAATCGGCCGCAATACAGCTAGCCATGCACCTGGGGTATATTGAAAGCCGCGATCCCATGCGGCTTTGCTTTGATGTACTATTACAATTTTTATGCACGCTGGCAGTGGGAAATGGCTTCAAACCAAAAGAAATTTTTCCCATCATAAAAAGCACTTACGGCTATCATGATATTACGGAAGACGAATGGAACAACCTGCTTTTTCACCTGACCGATGGTGGAACGGCATTGAAACAATATGATGAATACCATAAAGTAGAAGCAGATGAATTGGGCATTTATCGTATTAAAAACCGAAGACTTGCTATGCGTCACCGGCTGAGTATTGGCACTATTGTAAGCGATGCCATGCTCAAAGTAAAATTTATGACCGGCGGCTATATTGGTCATATCGAAGAATGGTTTATCAGCCGGCTTGATCCCGGCGATGTATTTACACTTGCAGGAAGAAATGTGGAATTGGTGCAAGTGAAAGACATGACGGTAATGGTTCGAAAAAGTAAAAGCAAGAAATCTATCGTGCCAAGCTGGATGGGTGGCCGCATGAGCCTTACAGCCAACCTTGGACAGGTGTTGCGTGAAACGTTTGCATTATCCGCAAGGCTCGTTCGTGGTGAACCATCTAACCAATTTCCCATTGAAATAAGTAGCCTTGAACCGTTGTTACACTTGCAGGATGAGTTATCGCATATACCGGGTGAAAACGAATTACTGATAGAGCATATTGAAGATGATGATGGATTTCATTTGTTGGTATATCCTTTCGAAGGAAGGCAGGTGCACGAAGCTATGAGTGCCATTCTTGCATACCGCATTGGCAAAATACTTCCTATCAGTTTTAGCATCGCCATGAATGATTATGGATTTGAATTGCACAGCGACAAGCCGATCCCGGTGGATGACAGCAATGTGTATGAATTATTTACTACGGAAAATCTATTGGCTGATATGCAAAAAAGTACCAACCAGGTAGAAATGGCGATGCGAAAGTTCCGCGACATTTCAGTGATTGGCGGTCTTGTATTTCCTGGCATGCCCGGCGAACAAAAAAAAGCACGTCACCTGCAGGCTTCTGCATCGCTGTTATTTAAAGTATTCCGCGAATTTGACCCCGACAACTTGCTACTCCGGCAAGCCTACAACGAAGTGTTTGAACAACAAATGGAAGAAGTACGGCTGCGGCAAGCCATGCAAAGAATCATGACCAATCCCATTATCATTACCTTCCCTGAAAGGTACACCCCGCTTAGCTTTCCCATTATTGTAGATGGACTAAACAGGAACAACTTAAGTACAGAAAAACTTGAAGACAGGATAAGAAAAATGCAGGCTGCGCTTGTAAAATAAACGATTTGCGGGCAATGCCATTTTTATATACAAATTGCCACGCAGCGCCGTAAGGACCCAAAGCATACATTAATTCAATAATTTATATTTCATCTTCCGCATTTCTAAGAAAAATTTCTTCGTAAAATCTACAATCATTTTTTTACAAAAAACAAGCTTCGCCTTCCCTTCGGCATCCATTGCATGTATTCCCATCAGCCCCTGCATGGTCCATTTAAAATTCCGTTTCTTTCGCTTATGCCAGGTATTTAAATTTGGATTAATATCAGGAAAAATATAGTAATCAGGTTCTTTTAAAAAATAATAACTATGGGGATAAGCAGTAATGGATTCGGCCCAGAATTCCAGTACCACAAGTTCTTTGTTTAGTGATGGATCCAAAACCATCCAAATGACGCCATATTCAGTCATTACGGGTAATGCAATAGCAACATGAAAATTCCAGTTATTCTTTAATCCACCTATATAACCCCGATGTAAAAAAGCAGCTCCAAACACCCAGGCTTTTGCGTGTTCTATATTGGCAGCTTGCAGCATTAGTGAAACCGCTTCAGCACGTGATTCACAATAATTATGGCTTTTCGTCCAATTAAAAAGGTGGTGATTTTTAAAAAATGTAAACAGGGCATTGGCAGTTTCTGACTTAACAGGTTTTACATCACCTAAATAAGCACCTAAATTAAAATCGTATAATGTAAGCGAAAGCGGAACATCCATAGAAATGTAATATAGGCAACCGTTTGCAGATAGCAATTAATAATAAAGCCTGCCTTGCAATCATTACAAGACAGGCTTCAGAAAATTATTATTGACAGATACTATTTACCTGAATCTTCTCTTTGCTTTAGTTGCTTTATTTTATCAATAGCACCCGCTACTACATCGCACATTACCGTGTAAAGTGTTCCGGGTTTGTGGTTTTCATAAATATACTCCAGCGCCTTATCTTCATTGGGAATAATCATGGTAGGTATTTTATCGTTAACCGAGTTTATACCTCCTTGCAGTAATTCAATAATTTCCTCTGCAGTTCTACCCCTTAAGTTTTTATCGCAGCGAATAATGATTTCATCAAAATATTGTGCGCTGATGGCTCCAAGTTCACGAATATCCTCATCGCGACGGTCGCCCGTACCGCTTATTACACCCACTTTTAGCGGATAATCCAATTTACTTACAAAATCACCAAGCAACTTTAGCCCATGCGGGTTATGTGCAAAATCGGCTAAAAAAGTAAAGTCTTTAAATGGAAAGAAATTTAACCTGCCGGGTGTTAGTGTATCGCCCGGAATAAATGTCAACAAAGCCTGCTTTATTTCAGCAATACTTACATCCTTAAAAATGTAAGCAGCCAATACAGCAGGTAAACAGTTATTGATATTGTGAACTGCTTTTCCTTCGTAGGTTATGGGCACTTCACGTGCGGCTACTATACGAATCTTCCAGGTACCTTTCAGCAAACTGATAAATCCATTTTCAAATACGGTTGCAATGCCGCCATCTTCGCAATGTGCGCGAATACGCGGATTATTTTCATCCATACTAAATAAGGCAACATTGCATTCCAACCCGCGCGCCATCCCAAATACCAGGTCATCATCCGCATTTAAAATAGCATAGCCATCCTTTCGGGTAGTTTCGGGCACTACGGCTTTTAATTTTGCCATTTGCTCGATATTATTAATACCACCAAGACCCATATGATCTTCGGCAACATTCGTAACAATACTTACATCACAATGCTGAAAAGCAAGCCCTGATTTTAGCATCCCGCCACGCGCACATTCCAGTACAGCAAAATCAACTGTTGGATCTTTTAAAACAAATTGTGCACTTATTGGGCCGGTACAGTCTCCCCTCATCATCAATTGGTTATTAATGTACACGCCATCACTTGTGGTAAATCCAACCTTACGTCCCGCACTCTTCATAATGTGGGCAGTAAGCCTTGTAGTAGTAGTTTTTCCATTGGTTCCTGTTATGGCAATAATAGGTATGCGGCCTTTGTTACCACCCGGAAAAAGCATATCCACTACCGGTTCTGCTACATTGCGCGGTAAGCCTTCCGAAGGTTCAATATGCATGCGGAAACCGGGCGCAGCATTTACTTCCAGTATGGCACCACCATTTTGTGAAACAGGCATTTGCAAATCAGGTGCCATTATATCTATGCCACAAATGTCCAATCCAATGATACGCGCAATTCGTTCGCACATAAATATATTATCGGGATGCACAAGATCTGTAACATCAGTGCTCGTTCCGCCCGTACTAAGGTTAGCAGTTGGCTTTAACATCACCCTTTCTCCTGCTGCAGGAATGGTTTCAAGTGTATAACTTATTTCATCGAGCATTTTTTGGGTAAACTGATCGATGGTTATTTGTGTTAATACTTTTTCGTGTCCAAATCCCCTTCGCGGATCTTTATTGGTTTCTTCAATAAGCCATTGAATGTTATGAACTCCATCGCCAACCACACTCGCAGGCGTGCGTAAAGCCGCACAAATAAATTTATAATTAATAACAAGTATCCTGAAATCATAACCCACAATAAAGCGTTCCACAATTACACTCCTGCTGTAAACCTTTGCGGCTTCAAATGCCTGAAGCGCCTGTTCCCAGGTAGTGATATTGGTAGTATTACCCTTGCCATGGTTACCATCAATAGGTTTTATTACCAATGGATAGCCAAACTTATCCACCGCTTCCTGTAAACCCAATTCAGTGCGAATTACAACACCCCGCGGCACCGGAATTTCCGCTGCTTCCAGCAGATTTTTTGTTTCTTCCTTATCGCATGCAATGTCCACCGCAATGTTGCCTGTGGTACTTGCAATCGTAGCCCGAATTCTTTTTTGGTGCACGCCATATCCCAATTGCACCAACGAATGTTTATTAAGTCTGATGAAGGGAATACCACGTTTTGCCGCTTCTTCTACAATACAGCCCGTGCTCGGCCCAAGACGCGTATCTTCCCTTATTTCGCGCATTTTCTGAATATCTTCTTCAAGGTTATAATCTGCTCCTGAAACAAGCGCTTCGGCAATGCGCACTGCGGCTTTGGCAGCATATACACCAGCATCCTCTTCCAAATAGGCAAAAACAACGAAGTACTCTCCATCCACTCCGGTTCCACGTGTACGACCAAAACCACACATCATGCCCGCAAGGGTTTGAATTTCAAGTGCAATATGCTCAATTACATGGCCCATCCATGTGCCTTCGTCTACTCTTTGAAAAAAGCCACCGGGGGCTCCCACGCTGCATCTATGTTCATACATGCCGGGAAACATAACTTCCATACGCTCCCTGAAACCCGCTATTTTATTGGTGGGTTTCTGCTCCATTTCTTCGAGGTCGAGCTTCATCTGAATAAGCTTGGAACGGCGAACGCTCCAATAGTTGGGGCCCTTCAATACCTTAATTTCGAGTATACGCATATGTAAAAAATTGGCTATTAAATAATCAGGTGGGTGAAAATAAGGCAAATCGGTACAAAACACAATTGTGGGAAAACAATTTGTACCAAGGAAACATAAAAAAGGCACTTAACCTACATTTGTCGCATTCAACTACGTAGCGCATGCATCCTAAGGGAAAACTTATAGCCATTGGCGGAGCCGAAGACAAAGGAACTGATTTGGAAAAGGGTGAAATACACCGGAATAACCTCAACTTCTTTGAGTTGGGCATTCTAAAACGTGTTGTAGAAGAAGCCGGCGGGTTGGATGCACATATAGAAGTAATTACCACTGCATCTACCATTCCATACGAAGTAGGCGAAAACTATATGGATGCTTTTGGCAAAATCGGTTGCCTGAATATTAATGTTATGCACATACGCAACCGGCAGGATACTCAGGAACCTGAGTACCTTGAGCGCTTGAAAGCATGCGATGCCATTATGATGAGCGGAGGCAATCAAATGCGGCTATCAAGCACTTTTGGAGGCACATCTTTTTTACAAATAATGAAAGATCGCTATCAAATGGAACCTGGCTTTTTAATAGCAGGCACAAGTGCCGGCGCCATGGCCATGGGTAATACCATGATTTATGAAGGAAATGCTACCCGCGCACACCTGAAAGGTGAAGTAAAAATGACATCAGGTCTCGGGCTAATGCAAGGAGTAATTATTGATTCACACTTTGAAAAACGAGGGCGTTTCGGGCGACTTGCGCAAGCAATTGCAGCCAATCCGGGTAAAATAGGCATTGGCCTTGGTGAAGATACCGGCATGATAATAACCGAAGGCAACCAAATGGAAGCAATAGGAAGCGGGCTTGTAATCATTATTGACGGACAGGATATTGTGCATCTCAATATTGCCGACATACCTGAAGGCAATCCCATCAGCATTGAAAATCTCCGCGTCCATTTTTGTGCACATGGCAACGGTTATCGCATTGACGAAAGATGTTTTGTTCCCTTAATGGGACAACGAACCACTCCATTTATGACTGATGTAAACTGATGAAATTCCAAATAGAAAGATTTAAAATTCCAAATAAAAAAATTCCAAATTCCAAATTCAAGAATATCAGTTTCAAGCTTCAAAAACTCAATCACACAATTCACGTATTGACTCATTCACGTATTCACTCATTGGCTTATTCACTTATTGACTCATTGACATCCTATGCTTCGCCGAAAATTCATACAACAATCTACGCTTACTACCGGAGCCTTCATTGCTTCCAAATACAGTTGGGGAAAGCATTTCAGCGAATTCCCAGTGGTAAGGGTTCCGCTTGCTGAAAGAAAATTTACAAGCCCAGCGGTAGAAAATGTAATTACGGAATTGAAAAAAAATATTCGCAACCCCGAGATTGGTTGGTTGTTTGAAAATTGTTTTCCGAACACATTGGATACTACGGTAGATTTTGAAATGATAAATGGCAAACCGGATACATATGTAATTACCGGCGATATTGATGCTATGTGGTTGCGTGATAGCACTGCACAAGTGTGGCCTTACCTGCCCTTAATGAAGGAAGATAAAAGATTGCAGGAACTGATAAAGGGTGTAATTAACCGCCAAACAAAATGTATCCTGCTCGATCCATATGCCAATGCATTTTTTAAGGATGTAAATAAAGTAAGCGAATGGAAGAATGACCTAACCAAAATGCAACCAGGCATACATGAACGGAAATGGGAAATTGATAGTCTCTGTTACCCTATCCGGCTTGCTTATGGTTATTGGAAAATTACAGGTGATACTTCCGTATTTGACAGTGCGTGGGTGGAAGCTATGCGGCTCGTGGTTCAAACTTTTAAAGAACAACAACGATTTGAAAACAAAGGGCCTTATACATTTCAGCGCACCACTGCTTGGGCTACGGATGGCGTACCATTAGGTGGATATGGCTACCCGGTTAAGCCCAATGGATTAATCGTTTCTGTTTTCAGGCCTAGTGATGATTCCACGTTATTCCCTTTCCTTATCCCTAGTAACTTTTTTGCAGTAGAGAGCCTTGGGCAAATGGCACAAATGCTTGCCCTTCCTGCCATTGGCCAAAAAGAATTGGCAAACGAAGCCTCAACTTTGCAAAAACAAGTAAAAGATGCCTTGCAAAAACATGGCATTATTCAACACCCCGCTTTTGGCCGCATAATTGCATTTGAAGTAAACGGTTTTGGCAGTTTTCATATGATGGATGATGCTAATGTGCCTTCGCTTTTGTCGTTACCTTATCTCGGAGCATTTAAAGCAACCGACCCACTTTACCTGGATACACGCAAAGTAGTACTTAGTGAAAATAATCCATTTTTTTATAAGGGAAAAGCTGCCGAAGGAATTGGCGGGCCGCATACTGGTGCAGATACTATTTGGCCAATGAGTATAATCCTGCGTGCCATTACAAGCGCTAATGACAAGGAAATTGCATCATGCATAGAAACATTGCGAAAAACCCATGCCGGAACAGGTTTTATGCACGAAAGCTTTCATAAAGACAATGCTGAGCAATTCACCCGCAAATGGTTTGCATGGGCTAACACACTTTATGGAGAAATGATTTGGAAAGTATATAGGGAGAGAAAAGCTTTATTAGCCTGATTTATCCGGTTGAAACCACATTTTCTATTTCATTAGCCACTTTGCTCTTTTGTAACAGCTTTTCACGTTTAAGAAAATATTTCATCATCGGACCAGCCATCATAATCGTTACAAAAGTCATTACCACTAAGCCTACAAATATTTTCTCCGTAATTAACCCTGCGTTTAGCGCAATCAGCCCAAGTACAATTTCCTGCGATCCCCGCGCATTCATGGTAAACCCAATAGCCATTGATTCATTATGGCTGAACTTTCCCATTCTTGCACCCACATATCCGCCAATTAATTTTCCTAAAATGGAAATAAGCAAAATGAAGGATATAACCGTGAGATCAAAATTCTCTGTAAAACTTACCCTAAAGCCAATGGAAACAAAAAACAAGGGCGCAAAAATATAAGTTACAATATCGTGCAACATCTCACGGGTTCGATGGCTAAAATGGTTGGAATCACCAACAGCCACACCCACCATAAATGCACCAAAAATGGCATGCAAACCCAGCCATTCGGTAAAAATAGCTCCAAGTAAACAAAATACGATTCCTACGGAAAGTGTTCCCCCATTGCGGGTAAGGTATTTATTGGAAAAAATAAAAGCATAGTGTACAAACTTGCGCCCTACGGTAAGCATAATAGCGGCAAAACCAATTACCATAAACATTACCTGCCATGCCGAAAACCCACCTTCGTGGTCAAGGTTTGCTACACTTACCACCAATGAAAATAACATCCAGCCAATAAAATCATCGATCATGGCTGCTGTCATCATCAGGTTTCCAAACTTGCTTTTTATAAGGTCAAGGTCAATTAAAATTTTGGCGAGTACAGACAAGGCAGTAATGGAAAGGGCAGTGCCCATAAAAAGAGAAGTAGCAAAATGATTGGTTATCCCTTCCGGAAATAAATGGGGAAAAAAGTACCATGCACCTGCAAAACCAAATATAAATGGAATGGCTATGCCCGAAATACTAATGGTAGCAGCGGCATGCATTTTCTCCCTGATACTCTTTAAATTTATTTCCATGCCGGCTACAAACAGCAATAATAGGATACCCAATCGGGCTAAACCGTCAAAAGCTATACCCGCATTGGGTGCCGATTCAAAAAGACTGTGGTAAAGATCGGGTGCAACTTTCTTAAGAAAAGAAGGCCCAAGTAAAATCCCTGCAGTTAATTCACCCATAACCTGGGGTAACCGTAACTTTCTAAACAATTCTCCTGAAAGCCTGGCACACATAAGAAGTAATCCTACCATCAGAAAAAATGCCAGAACTTCACTTGAAGGTAATCTTTGCATAATTAAATTCTATTAATTTGATAGGATTTAAAATAATAAATGCAAGATTATGAATATTGCAGCAAATAATTCATAATAACCAAAAAAATGCCGAAGTACAAATTCCAATTTCCAAAGAGCCATTTAAACAAAATGCAAATTATATCGTCCAATGGGTCATGAATCCCATTCAAAAGCAAAATCATCTCTATTGGCGTGCCGGATTTGGCCCCGGTCCCGACCAACTAGTCAATCCTGGGAACTTTCAGCCGGGTAGAGTCTTTAACGAATTATTGAAAGCATCGGAAAAAGCACCCGAGCCTTTTAGTATAATAGAAAATTTTGCAGAAGCAATGGGGCAAAACATGGGTGAGGCTATGCAAAAGGAGCAAATGGCAAATACCGAACAAACCGCTGAACGCAGAAAAGCATTACAACAAAAAAACAGGGAAGGTATACGCGACCTTAACCTTGCCTGGCTGAATCAAATGGTTAATAATCCGGATCAATTGCGCGAAAAAATGGCTTTCTTCTGGCATGGACATTTTGCCTGCCGCACACAAAACAGTTTTTTTCAGCAACAACTCCTCAATACCATTCGTACCCATTCGCTATCCGATTTTGGAACCTTGCTTACCGAAGTGAGTAAGAGTGCCGCCATGTTACAATTCCTCAATAATCAACAAAACCGGAAAAACAGTCCCAACGAAAATTTTGCCCGTGAAGTAATGGAACTTTTTACTATGGGCAGGGGAAACTATTCCGAACAGGATGTAAAAGAAGCAGCACGAGCCTTTACGGGTTGGGGGTTTAACCTTGCAGGCGAATTTCAATTTCGTCGCTTTCAGCACGATGAAGGAAATAAAACTATTCTGGTAAAAAACGGAAATTTTAATGGGGATGATGTTTTGAAAATTTTATTGGAACAGCCGGCAACTTCAACATTCATTTGTACAAAACTTTATCGCTTTTTTGTAAATGACATCGTCAACACAAAACACGTTGATTGGATGGCGAAAAGATTTTTCGAAAGCGGCTACCAGGTAAAATCATTACTAACCGACATGTTTACGGCCGGGTGGTTTTATGAAAAAGAAAATGTGGGCACCCATATCAAAAGCCCGATAGAACTTTGGGTTGGCATACGACGCCAAATACCCATGCAACTCTCCAATCAACAGGCGCAACTGCTTATACAGCGCGCTTTGGGACAGATTTTATTCTATCCACCCAATGTAGCGGGATGGCCCGGTGGAAAAACCTGGATCGATAGTAGTTCGCTTCTTTTGCGTATGCGCATACCGCAGTTGCTAACTTCCACCGATGGTATTGAAATAAACTTTAAGGCGGATGATGATACCGAAATGGGACAAGGCAAAAAGCAAAGCGGTAATATGAACCGATATAAAATCAACGCACAAATTGATTGGAAAAAAGCTTTTGAATCCCTGGGGAAAATTACTGAAAAAGACCGCTACCAAATTCTCTCAGCCGGCTTTTTGCAAACAGAAAAATTACCAGAACAAATATTTATGGAACAGTTCATCGGGAAGGATAATTACCTGGTAAATATGTCAGTTGCACTTATGAGTATGCCCGAATATCAATTGAGTTAATACAAAGCAATTACCATGTATATAAAAAGGAGAAAATTTATAAAAACCGGTGCTATGGCAGCCGCAGGGACCCTGATGGTTCCAAAATTTTTGCAGGCTTTGGGCAATGGCAATCATCTCGCCCAATCGGGTGAAAAAATTGTGGTAGTTATTCAACTTAGTGGTGGAAATGACGGGTTGAATACCATTATTCCGGTACGCAATGAAATTTACTATAAGCTAAGACCCAAACTCGGCATTCAACGCGAAACCACCCTTACCTTAAATGATGAAACGGGACTAAACCCCAACCTACCCTATTTTAAGGAATTGTATGATGAAGGCAATCTTTCCATTCTGAATAATGTAGGATATCCCAATCCCGATCGTTCGCATTTTCGCAGCATGGATATTTGGCATACTGCATCTGATAGCCGAAGTTATTTGAATACCGGATGGCTTGGTCGCTACCTTGATGCCCAATGTAACGGATGCCCGCATCCAACGCAAATACTGGAATTTGACGATATGCTTAGCCTTGCCTTAAAAGGGGAATATTTTAATGGCATTGCCAGCAAAGACCCACGCAGGCTTTTTGCCACAGGCAGCCAGGATTATCTGAAAAAACTCGTCGACCATCCACACGACCATGAACCCGTAGCTGATTATTTATACAAAACCCTTTCCGATACACTGAATAGTGCTGATTATCTTTTTAAAGAAAGCCGCCGCAAACCCAGTAACGCTACCTATCCCAATACCGAATTGGGAAAAAGCCTGCAAACCATTGCCAGCTTAAGTTTCAGCGAAGTAAATACAAGGGTTTATTATGTAAGCCTGGGAAGTTTTGATACACATATCAACCAGGAAGCGCAACAGAAGCGGTTGTTTACTGAACTTAATGAAGCAGTTGCTGCTTTTGTAAAAGACATGAAATCCAATGGTAGGTTTAATGATTTACTGCTTTTTACTTTCAGCGAATTTGGTCGCAGGGTAAACCAAAATGCAAGCGGCGGAACCGATCATGGTACTGCCAATAATATGTTTTTCATAAGTGGCGCTTTAAAGCAAAAAGGGCTGGTAAATGCTTTACCGGATCTCTCAAACCTGGATAATAACGACCTTACCTACACAGTTGATTTCAGGGAAGTGTATCAGATGGTTTTGAAGGATTGGTTACAAACGGATGCTAAGTCGATACTTGGTTCGGAATTTAGCAAATTGAATATCATATAACTTTAAAAATACTATATAATCTGCTCAATCATTTTTTTAATAGCATCAACATCTACTTTAAAATTACTATTCTTATTAGTTTCAGAGCCACACCAAAAGTAATATTGTTGATTTAGCGATTTTGATAAATAATAATAGTGAGGTACCACTTGTTGGGTAGGAAATAATTCTATAACATGAACGGGCCCTGCAAATAATAAATTAGTAAAACCCGCGCCATGCGGTCCGATCACGATTTCGGCATCATAAAATAATTCAATCTGCTCTTGCAAACTTAGGTTCTCCAATACATACCTTTCAAAACCCAAAGGTAATATTACATCTAATAGTTCCTGCTCATTTACAATACTACGCACTTTACGAAAGCCTGCTTTTACCCTTGAAATATAAATACGCTTATTCTTATTTGACGGAAGTTTGGGTAACACTAAGGGTAATACATGGTGAAGATAAGCACCCGGTAAAAATCCTGCAAACCGTTGAGTAAGAAATGAAGGAAAAATAAGTTTCTCAATACGATAAAGATATTTTGGATCTAATACCTTTACATTAAGCTTGTCCATTAGTATTTTCCCTAGAAAAAAGGTCTCGTATCCTTTTAGTGAAGATGAGCTTAAAAGTTGAACATCATTTTTTACAAAGTCGGTATCGTTTGCCAACAAGAATGTTCTGGGAATATTATCAATCAGCGCATGATAGTAATTGTTCTGTATAGAACGAAATATCGAGCTCCAGCCCGGCAATATTTTTATACTGGCACTTAATAAAAACTTATAATCAATATCTCCTGCAAGGGATGTATTTATCGATTCATTAATAATCTTTCTGGAATCGGTCATAACGATATTGTATTTGGGGCAATACAGCACATTTTCCAAAACAGTAGTATAGATATCGGGAATCTTATACTCGGTTTGATGGAGATGTTTGGCCTTTTCCAAAAACTTCATATTAAGTACCTCCGGTGTAGGAACAACCCGTTCTTCTATTACCAATTTTCTTTTAGACCCGCCATTTATGTAATCGATAGAAACAATCATCCCTTTGGGCTGTGGCATAAACATTTTGTTGCGCATCCTACCCAAAAAACTAAATAATGCTGTCATTTATAATGGTAAATTAAAATCTTCGGCCTGTAACGAAATGGATTTTTTAGCGCCCAAATATAAACTAAACTGCCCTATTTTAAATGGGGCAGTTTAGTTGTCGGGATGACTGGATTCGAACCAGCGGCCTCTTCGTCCCGAACGAAACGCGCTACCGGGCTGCGCTACATCCCGTTCTTCGGGGATGTAAAATTAAGAAAATCACATAATGTTAGCAGTATTTTGCTTTAACTTATTAATGCAAAATACTTTGAAATTTTGCTTCAAAAATTTGCATAAAATTCTTTTCATGGTTAGCCACAAAAAATCATCTCAGGTCACTGGCAATCAAACGCAAAAATTCGCTCCTTGTGGTTTCATTACGGAATTCTCCACTAAATGCCGATGTTGTAGTAACCGAATTTTGTTTACTAACCCCGCGCATCATCATACAAAAATGACTGGCCTCAATTACAACTGCAACGCCAAGTGGATTTAAAGCCTTTTCAATAGCATCTAGTATTTGCGTTGTTAAGCGCTCCTGTACTTGCAGTCTGCGCGCATACACATCGACCACACGTGCAATCTTACTTAATCCGGTTATATATCCATTGGGAATGTAAGCTACATGCGCTTTACCTACAAAAGGTAACATATGATGCTCGCAAAGACTGTAAAGTTCAATATCCTTTACAATTACCATTTCGCTTACATCTTCATGAAACTTTGCAGAGTTTAAAATTTTCACAGCATCCTGTTGGTAACCCTGTGTAAGATACTGCATAGCTTTTGCTACCCGCTCCGGTGTTTTTTCCAATCCTTCGCGCTCCGGATCTTCACCCAATAATCCTAGTGATTGCTTGTAGGATTGAGCCAACCCATCTGTAATGTCTTTATCGTAATGTTCTGTTTTATGATAGGCCATAGAAAAATGCGTTTAATATTATGATAATCATTTACAGTCAACCCCTTAAATAGTTCTGTAATGTTAAAGGTGAATGGTACCTTCCAAATATAAGACGCACTTTCCACTCATCCATACCCTGTCACCCTTATCGAGGCAAACTAAAGTACCACCCCTCGCTGAAAGCTGCCTGCAAACCAATTCTTGCTTTCCTAATCTGCGGCTCCAGTAAGGAATAATATTGCAATGAGCAGAACCCGTTACCGGATCTTCTTCAACACCTGCATTTGGATAAAAGCAACGACTAACTGCATCGGCTACTTCGCCCGGCGCTGTTACAATTATTCCCAACCCATCCATTTTTTTTAGTGCTGTAAAATCGGGGGTTAGTGCCTGCACTTCCGCTTCTGATGAAAGCACAACGAAATAATCGCGGCTCCGCATTACCTGAATAGCATTATTAATACCAAGCGCCTGAAGCAAGCCATCAGGCGTTGGGCATGGTTCAGGCATTCTTGCTGGAAAATCGAGCGTGTACCAACCATCATCAGCATACACATCCAACAAACCTGCTTTCTCTGTAATAAAAGTAATTTTATGCTTATTGGTATCAAGCCGCAATATTTTGTCGATTACCATGGAAGTAGCGAGCGTTGCATGTCCGCATAAGTCAATTTCGGCATTGGGGGTAAACCAACGAATATGATAATCTGCACCGGTTCTTTTCATTTGTTCGGGGGTAAGCGGTACAAAAAAAGCCGTTTCGCTCAGGTTGTTTTCCATGGCAATTTGCTGCATCAGTGCTTCGGGCAGCCACTCCCGCAAAGGAATAACCGCAGCAGGGTTCCCCTGAAAAAGTTTTTCGGCAAAGGCATCTACCTGGTAAATATGAAGTTTGTTCATGTGTTTTCCTGTTTGTAAAAAGATGGTAGTGAAAGATCAAATGTAACGGCAATAACCCTTATGATTACAATGGTAATGATACAAGCTGCCTGTACGATTAATCCGGAAAGGCTAAATTGCAATAAAAGGAAATAAAGGATACCCCCGGCAATACATGCGGATGCGTAAATTTCTTTTCTGAATATGAGTGGCACATTATTTAGTAAAACATCACGAATTACACCGCCAAAACAAGCAGTAATAGTGCCCAGCGCAATGGAAATACCTGCAGAAAAACCATGCTCCAATCCTTTTTGAATGCCCACCATAGTAAACAACCCAAGACCCAGACTATCGAATAAAAAAAGTGCTTTTGAAAAACGCGTAACTCTTAATCGGGAAATGAATGTAACACCGGCACCTAAAAGTATAATAAGAATTATTAATTCGTTGGTAAGCCATTTTACCGGCAGGTCGCCAATCAACATATCGCGCAGCGTACCACCACCAATGGCTGTTGCAAAAGAACATATGAGTACACCAAAAATATCCAGCCTTTTCTGCATGGCCATAGAAGCCCCGCTGATGGCAAAGGCAAACGTGCCCAGTATATCTATAATGGTAAGAAAGTCAATATTTACTCCTAACATGTTGTTGAAGTTGTTGTAAAGCCAAACTTATTCTGCCATCATCTCTTTCACTACCCTAATAATATCTTCGGTATTGGGTTTGCTAAAATAATCGCCATCACTACCATAAGCGGGTCGGTGTGCCTGTGCAGTTAGTGTACGCGGTGTTGCATCAAGCCAACGGTAGCCGCCTTGCTGCTCCATTACATGATTATACATATAAGCTGCTGCGCCTCCCGGCACATCTTCATCTACAAAAAGTATACGATTCGTTTTTTTAAGCGAATCAAGAATATCGTGGTTAATATCAAAAGGTAACAAGGTTTGCACATCTACAATTTCCACATCAATTCCCATGGCTTCAAGACGCACAGCCGCATCGGCAACGATGCGTAATGTACTTCCATAAGAAACGATGGTGATATCGGTTCCTTCGCGCAATACTTCCGGTATGCCCAATGGAACGGTAAAACTTTCCAAATTTACCGGAAGCGCTTCCTTCAAACGATATCCATTCAGGCATTCAATTACAATTCCTGGTTCAATGGCTTCCAGTAAAGTATTATATATACCTGCAGCTTGCACCATATTGCGTGGTACACATACATGCATTCCACGCAGGCTGTTAATAATCATACCCATGGGACTTCCGCTATGCCAAATACCTTCCAGCCGGTGGCCACGTGTACGTACAATGATGGGGCAAGCCTGTTTTCCGCCGGAACGGTATTGCAAACTGGCAACATCATCAGAAAGTGGTTGTAATCCATATAGCAGGTAATCCA
This sequence comes from Chitinophagaceae bacterium, assembly GCA_041740575.1. Taxonomy (GTDB): domain Bacteria; phylum Bacteroidota; class Bacteroidia; order Chitinophagales; family Chitinophagaceae; genus Phnomibacter. Next base: position 244,166 of record JBGSLS010000037.1, read on the forward strand.
GGTATTGGATTTCTGCAATCGGTCGCAATCCACGCAAGGCAAGACCAATGCCCTGGCCCATAATCGTAAGCTCACGAATGCCGGTATCAAATATTCTATCCTTGCCGTGCTTGGCCTGTAATCCAGCAAAACCCTGGTTTACATCTCCAATATGCCCAAGATCTTCACCAAATGCAACTACTTTGGGGTTTTTGGTAAAAAGCTTATCAAAATAATGATTCAAAATTTCATACCCGTTCATCATATGGGCACCATCTTCGTATTGGGCAGGTACTATTTCTACTTCAAGCGCACTTCCTTTTCCTTTGCGGTAAAGGTGGCTGTTGAATAATTCACGGCTGGAATCCAATAATTCGCTGTGTAATGCACGGGCATCATCAGCCATTCCGGAATGCGCAAAATCCATAGCAACGCCTAAAACTTTCATTACATCGCGGCGCATCGGTTCACGGATAGCAATTAGCTCCTTGTAGGCATCCGAAAGCAGCTTGGGCACATCTGCCATTTGCTCCAATGGCTCCATTATTTTTATTACCCGCTGTTTTTGCTCTAAAATCGGCTCCTGGTATTTTTTCCATGCTTCCACTTTTGCCTGCCTTACATAAGTTTTGGCTTCATTATCTATTCGGTCAAGTTCTGCAGTATCAGCTAATTGGTTCCCAATTATCCATTCGCGCATTTTCTTTATACAATCCCATTCACGTTCCCATTCCAGCCTTTCCGGGGTTTTATAACGTTCATGGCTCCCGCTTGTACTATGGCCCTGGGGCTGTGTTACTTCTTCAATATGAAAAATGGCAGGGGTATGACTTACACGAATATGGGCAATGGCACGCTCAAGCACTTCGCACATGCCGGCATAATCCCATGCCTTTAGTTTATAAATATTAAGTCCGTTAGTTCCATCTTCCATTTGGAAACCTGAAAGCACTTCAGAAATGGAGCCCTTTGTAGTTTGGAAATTTTTGGGTACCGAAATACCATATCCATCATCCCAAATAAATACAGCCAGCGGCACTTGTTGTACACCAGCAGCATTAATCGTTTCCCAAAAATGCCCTTCGCTTGTGCTGGCATCACCAATGGTACAAAAACATATTTCATCACCACCATTACTTAAACTATCGAAACCTTTTAATGGTTTTACACTTCGAAAAGTTTTGGAAGCTAAAGCCAGGCCAAGGCTTCTTGGCATTTGGCTTGCTGTAGGAGCCATGTCCGTTGCAGTATTGTATTGTTCCATCAATGGGAGCCAATTGGCATCTGTATCAGTATTGGGCGATGTGTAATGGGCATTCATTTGCCGGCCGCAACTCATGGGATCCATCGTTGGGTCCGGATTGGCATAAAGCTGTGCAAAATATTCTTCTACAGATGCAATACCAAGTGCCATCATCCAGGTTTGATCACGATAATAACCGCTACGCCAGTCGCCATGCCTGAAAAACTTGGCCAGTGCCAATTGAGGTATCTCTTTACCATCTCCGAAAATGCCAAACTTGGCTTTTCCGGTAAGTACTTCGCGGCGACCCTGCAAACTGGTCTCGCGACTTATGCGGGCCATACGGTAATCCTTCAGCACTTCGTTACGAAAATTGTCGAAAGACAGCGCTTCCGCTGATTGGCTGCCAGCAATGTTTACATCCATAAGGCAAAAGTAGCAGTAATGACGGGTTAGGCAACTTTTTTTGAAAGGTTATAGCCTAAGTGGAAAAAATTTTTAACACCCATAATTTGGCAATTCTGCGTGATATGGAATAACTTAGCGCCATAAAAACGATTTATCATGAAAAAGCAATTTTTAGCTTTAATATCAGGTGTTTTATTATTCAGTATGGCTGCTATTGCCCAGACACAACCTGCTAAACCCACAGAAAGCCTGTGGTTGAATGAAGAAAAACATGATTTTGGAAAAATCCCACAAGGAACACCCGTGTACACAACCTTTGAATTAAAAGGACTGAGTGATGTTCTTAAACTGGAATTGGTTCAAGCCGGATGTGGATGTACTACACCAGAATTTAAAGCCGGATCGTACAAAGCTGGCGAGTCGGTTAAAATTAAAGTGGGTTTTAACGCAGCAGCCCCGGGGCCGTTTAACAAACCGGTTACCATTTTTTACAACGATGGCCAGCAAAAAGTAATTTACATTACAGGGGAAGTTCAAACAACTCCTGCAGCTCCTGCACCAGGTAATGGGTTATCAAAAATTAAACAATAATCAAACATCAATCCTGGATTATAATTCCAGGTTTGATTTAAAAACAAATTATGAAGCAAATTCTTAAATATGCGGCAATACTTATGTTACCCGTATTGCTATCCAGTTTTACGTACCAGGGCAAAGTGCTTGATTTCGAAAAAAGTACACACAACTTTGGAAAAGTAAAACAAAATGAAGCGGTTACCATAGAGTTTGCCTTTATTAATACAAGTGGAAAGTCGGTAATTATTGAAGATGCAACTGCCGAATGTGGCTGCACAAAACCAGAGTTTCCGCCAAGGCCAATTGCTGCTGGAAAAGGTGGTACCATAAAGGTTACCTATGATAGTAAAACAATGGGCGCCTTTACGAAAAAAGTTACCGTTAAGCTTGTAAACAATAATGACCCCATCGTGCTTAGTATTAGTGGTGAAGTGGTTTCATAGATTACATACCTGATACTAAATACAAAAAAGCTTCCATTCGGAAGCTTTTTTGTATTTGGCATTTAATTGAACCGGCTGGAGTTAAACCTTATTACTTTTGCAGCCGGCAAAATTATTTTTACGAAAATTATTAATAAATAATCTATATGTCTACTACTATCAGCCGGCGCGGAGAAGCAATGCCAGCAAGCCCCATCAGGAAATTAGTTCCCTTTGCCGAAGCCGCAAAAAGACGTGGCGTAAAGGTGTTCCATTTAAATATTGGCCAACCCGATATAGAAACGCCACCCAGCATAATGCATGCCATTAAAAATGCTGACATAAAAGTAATTGAGTATAGCCACAGTGCGGGTAACGAAAGCTACCGCCGCAAACTGGTGAATTATTATAAGAGTGTGGGTGTAGATGTTACCCATGAAGAGATTATAGTTACCACAGGTGGTAGCGAAGCGATTCTTTTTGGATTTATGGCATGCCTCGACCCGGGGGATGAAGTAATTATTCCGGAACCTTTTTATGCTAATTACAATGGTTTTGCCATTGCTGCGGGTATAAATGTTGTGCCCGTAACTTCTCATATTGAAACCGGATTTGCGCTTCCTCCCATGGAAGACATTGAAAAACTAATTACGCCCCGAACCAGGGCCATTGTAATATGTAACCCAAACAATCCAACAGGCTATCTATACAGCCATGCTGAAATGGAAAGTCTGAAAGAAATAATTCTTAAGCACAACCTGTTCCTGTTTAGCGATGAAGCCTACCGCGAATTCAGCTATACCGGTGAATTAATGAGTGTGATGCACATGAAAGGTGCAGATGACAATATGGTAGTTATGGATACTATCAGCAAGCGTTATAGCGCATGTGGCGCACGATTAGGTGCCCTGGTTACCAAAAACAAAAAAGTGTTGGATACAGTAATGAAGTTTGCACAGGCAAGGCTAAGCCCGCCCACTTTTGCTCAAATTGCCGGGGAAGCTGCAATAGACCTGCCCCCGGATTATTTTACAGACACAAAAGCAGAATATCAACGACGTCGGGATTTACTGGTAAGCCGCCTCAATGCAATGGAAGGGGTTTTTTGTCCTAACCCGGGTGGTGCTTTTTATGCCATGGCAAAATTGCCTATTGATGATAGCGATGCTTTTTGTCAATGGCTACTGGAAAGTTTTGAACATAACGGATCTACTGTAATGCTGGCACCTGCTACCGGATTTTACGGAACACCTGGATTAGGCAAACAGGAAGTGCGATTGGCTTATGTTCTTAACCTGGAATCCATCAATGAAGCAATGGACTGCCTTGAAGAAGCACTAAAAGTTTATCCCGGGAAGATTTAATAAAAATAATAAACATCAATAAATGGGTAACCGGCTTGTCTGGCTACCCATTTTTTCACATGTTAATTTTAAATATGTAATTTTATATTAAACTCATCCTTACTTTTGACGCGATTTAAAATAAAAGCGATATAAATATGTCGATGAGTAGACGATTAGCAGCCATTCCATTTATTTTTTTGATAATTATTCTGCTAATTACTTTTTTTAAAAATTCGGTTCCTGCTGCTGTACAGGTGGTGTATGAAGGAATTGATACTGGTGATACTGCATGGATGCTGATGGCAAGTGCACTCGTTTTGATAATGACACCAGGTCTTGCCTTTTTTTATGGTGGCATGGTAAGTAAGAAGAATGTATTAAGTACCATGTTGCAAAGCTTTATTTGCATGGCTATCATTACCGTTCTTTGGGTGGTATTGGGTTTTAGCCTGGCTTTTGGCGATAGTATTGGCGGTATTATTGGCAATCCCCTTACCTTTTTTATGATGGATGGTGTATTGGAAGGGGCACCATGGTCAATGGCCCCTACTGTTCCTTTACTCGTTTTTGCTTTTTTTCAGTTAAAATTTGCCATTATTACACCAGCACTTATTACAGGTGCTTTTGCTGAACGTATCAAGTTTACTTCTTACATTCTATTCATCGTACTGTTCAGCCTTATCATTTACAGCCCATTGGCACATGCCACCTGGCACCCTGATGGTATTCTTTTCAAACTCGGCGTTCTTGACTTTGCAGGTGGAACAGTAGTACATATGAGCGCGGGTTGGGCAGCATTGGCTTGTGCTATATACCTTAAACGACGTAATGAACCCGAGCATTTACCGGCACGCATTTCGTACGTGCTGCTGGGAACAGGTTTGTTATGGTTTGGCTGGTTTGGTTTTAACGCCGGCTCTGCAATGGGAGCCAATACACTGGCAGCCACTGCATTTGCCACAACTACCACCGCATCGGCTGCCGCAGCTTTTACCTGGATAATTTTTGATGCATTACGAGGTAGAAAACCAGGGGCAATGGGAACCTGTATTGGCGCTGTGGTAGGTCTTGTAGCCATTACACCTGCCGCAGGATTTATAAGCATTCCTCATTCCATTGCTGTTGGCATAATTAGTAGTGTGGTAAGTAATATGATGGTGGAATGGCGCACAAAGCGGACGAATATTGATGACACACTTGATGTATTTCCGTGTCATGGTGTAGGTGGCATGGTAGGCATGCTACTTACCGGGGTTTTTGCACATCCGCATATAAATAGTGCCGTAACTACCAAAGGGCTCATTTTTGGGGAAACTGGCTTATTTATGGTACATATTATCGCATTGATTGGCGTTTCTGCGTTTGCTTTTGGCGGGTCTTATTTATTATTAAAAGTTACGGATTTTATTTCACCGCTTCGGGTAAGTGCAGAAGAAGAAAGCGAAGGGTTAGACTGGAGTCAGCATGGAGAAAAATTATAATTAAGAAATTCCCAATAAGAGATTTTCTACCTTTTTCATATGGCAAGCAATCGTTGAGCCGTCCTGTTTCTACAGGATGGCTTCTTTTTTGTCCATTATTATAGAATATTTTTGGTAATACTGAAAATTATTATGGATTTCTTCCTATTTTCATTTATTAAATTTATTGAATAACATTGATAAGCATAGAACGGATAAGGCAGGATATACGGGAATTATTGGAAAACAGGCTCTCACCTTTTCTCACATACCATAATCTCAACCACACCATCGGTGTAGTAAGAAGTTGTTTGGAAATTGCACACCATGAGCAGATTATAGATACAGAAAGTTTGCTATTACTGGAAACTTCTGCCTGGCTGCATGATACCGGTTTTACCTTATCCTATTCCAACCATGAGTACTATAGTTGTAAAATAGCCAAAGAGTTATTACCTGATTTGGGAGCCAATACAAAAGAAATAGATTCCATTTGCAGCCTGATAATGGGGACCAAAATACCCCAAACGCCTCCCAACTCTTTGGGTACCATTTTGTGTGATGCCGATCTCGATTACCTGGGAACAGTGAATTTTTCTGTCCAATCCGAAGCCCTAAAAAATGAATGGTTGCATTTTGGAATTTTGGAAAATGAAGCAGCGTTCAATAAATTACAAATTCCCTTTTTGGAGCATCACCGGTATTTTACCATTAGTTCTCAACATCGGCGTGAACCTATTAAAAAGAATCACCTTGAAGCGTTGCGAACCCTACCAAACGCGCATGTATACGCTCCTTCCCGGAAAATAAGTTAGAAAAAAGATTGATGAAATTGAATAGCAGGCGCCGCCCTTAACGGTTTACCTGAAACTTGTTGGTTTCAACCACTTTACCTGAAGGCAGGCGAAGCTGAAATACATAAATACCCCGAAAATACTCACTTACATTAACGGTAACCCTTTGCGATTGCACCTGGATCGAAGCAACTTGCCGGCCAAGGAAACTGAAAACCTGAAGTGTAGCACCACGTTCTAAAGGTTCCTTAAATTCAAAGTTGATAAAATTTGTTGCGGGATTTGGATAGAAACGCACCTGAACCTTATTATTCTCCGGTCGATTATCAGGCGTTTGCATTGGCTTTTGGGCATAAGCATTACCCAAGACAGCAAATAATAAAAACGATATGATAACGATGTTCTTCACCAAAAATTATATAATTGAATACAAATTAATACAAAAGTCGTGAAAAAAAAGAAAAAATCAATGTTAACCTGTGATATTGTGCAAAAAAGATAAATACAATGCAAAAAATTGAAGCATTATCCATTACTTAGGACAATGCTTCAATTTCATTCAGGTTTCCTGTTGATGTAATATTAAAATTTGGGATATAATTATACGCAGGAAAAATTTAATTTTTAACCTAATCATTAACCCCTTGCCAAATTAAGCAGGTATAGCAGCCAAGGTTTCTTTAATGGCCTCAAAATTGGGAAGGTCGCCTGCACTTTCAAGCACTTCGGCATAGGCAATATTGCCTTCTTTATCTACCACAAATGCTGAGCGCTTACTTACACCTTGCATTCCAAGTACAAAATTTTCGTACAATGCACCATAAGCAGTTGAAGTTGTTTTATTGAAATCGCTAAGCAAAGGGAAATTCAAATTTTGATCCTGCTTAAACTTACCAAGGGTAAAAAGGCTATCCACGCTAATTGCAAGAACCTGCGCATTAACCCCATTATAGGTAGCAATACTATCCCGAACCGAGCAAAGTTCTGCAGTGCAAACACCCGTAAATGCTAATGGAAAAAACAGGATTACAACCGGCTTACCACGAAAACTGCTAAGCGTTACTTCATTTTTATCGGAATCGAAAAGTGTAAAATCGGGTGCGGATTGACCAATTTGTAATGACATAGTGAAAGTTTTTTGTTTAATATTAGTAGCAAATAACAGCCAATAAGAGAAATTGTTTTTTGAAATTCCTGATTGCATAAGTTACATCACGCTATTTATTTACATTAAAGGGGACAGATTGCAGCCATATATTAATACCGGCATTAGCCATTGACACACATACAAGCAAAATGCTGAAAAACAATATTTCCTTACCTGCGGTCCAATGAAGCCCATCGAAAAAACGGGGTAAGATGAAAGGTAAAACAATCAGGAAAACCAAACTGACCAAAAAGGATGCAGTCCCATACATTGCCGATGTAAATGCCCTTTTTGACACATCATAAATATCGAGCCCGAAAGGCGGTACGAAAAATAAAATAGAAAACACCAATAATCCGGTACTAAAAGAAGGTCGGATATTTAATTTGCCAGAAAAAAATGGAGGAAAAGGACGGTAAAACAACTCAAGCATTATTCAGAAATAAGATGAAGCAGATTACTTTCTTACCTTGGTTAGGCAACTAAAAAAATCCCCGCTATATTCTTCTGAAACCAATATCCCGACCCTTATCTTCGCAGTGTTGATTTACTGTTTATGATCGCCCAACTTACCGGAAAACTAGCTTACCTATCCCCTACACGGGTCATTTTGGATGTACAGGGTGTGGGATACGAGCTACATATTACGTTGCATACATTTACAACTTTGCAAGGGAAAGAAATGGCAACCTTGCAAACTTTTCTAAAAGTAAGCGAAGATGCCATGGTGCTTTTTGGCTTTGCTGATGGAGAAGAAAAAGAGATGTTTGTGAAGCTGATTGGTGTGAGTGGTGTGGGTGCAGCCACTGCACGAATGATGCTAAGTAGCCTGCGACCGGTGGAAATTGGTACAGCAATACTTGCCGGAAATGTGCGGCAATTAGAGAGTATAAAAGGAATTGGTAAAAAAACAGCTGAAAGATTGGTGCTGGAACTTAAGGATAAAATGGGAAAAGAGCCTTTAAGCAACACGGTTTCTTCCATAGAGCACAATACTACCTGGAGCGATGCGTTAGAAGCGCTAGTAGCTCTTGGTATTCAGCGAAACATGGCGGATTCCGCGCTAAAAAAGCTGCAACCACAAATGATGGAAAACCCATCTGTGGAGGCAATTATAAAACAGGTGCTTAAATCTTTGTAAGAATGTATTATTTTTCCGCCTCTAATATCATCAACCAAACAAACAGACTGCCTTTGATCTGAAATTTACCCGACCAAACAAATTGTATTTTGACGTTTAGATTCCGTCATTTTTTGTTATTGCTTTTAATGGAAATCTGTGCTTTGGTGCAGGGTGGCGAAGCTTTGGCTGGACCGCGACGTTTTGACAAGCCTGAAAATGATACCACACGTAAAGGAAAAACCGATACACTTCGCTATCCTATAAACGATAGAAGGGGTGACCGCTATTCTGAATACCGTCGAAACCCATTTGACCTTAGAGATACAGGCTATGTAAAGCAAAAAGTTGAATACGACCCGGTTACACGGCAATATTATATTACCGAAAAAATTGGGGATACCTATTACCGCAAACCTACCTACCTCAATTTTGATGAGTTTTTGGAATTGCGCGGTCGCGAAATGGAAATGGAAAATTTCCAGAAACGGGCCAATGCAAGCTTTGCACTCAACCGAAAACTTGTTCGCCCGCAACTGCGCATGTTCGACGACTTGTTTAACCGTGTATTTGGCAATGGTAAAATTGATATAAGGCCTAATGGTAATGTGGATATAATGGCGGGTTACCAGGGCCAAAATGTGCAGAACCCCACCCTACCCGAGCGCGCTCGTAAATATGGAACTTTCGATTTTGATATGAACGCACAGTTCAATATGAATGCCAATATTGGCGACAAAATGAAAATCCCTATCAACTTTAATACCCTTGCCAATTTTGATTTTGAAAACCAGCTTAAACTAGATTATAAAGGAAAGGATGATGAAATTATTAAAAGTATTGAAGCTGGTAATATGAGTTTTGCCACTAAAGGCAGACTGATACAAGGTGCACAGGCATTATTTGGCTTAAAAACCCAATTGCAGTTTGGGAAATTAACGCTTACCGGCGCCGTTGCAAACCAAAGAAGCCAGCGGCAAAGTCAAAATTTTCAAGGCGGCGCATCCGTATTGCAGTTTAGTAAAAAACTTGATGATTACGAAGAAAACCGTCACTTCCTGCTTTCGCAATATTTCCGTGATGAATATAATAATGCCATGTCGCAATTGCCTTTTGTGCAAAGTCAGGTGCAAATTATGCGCCTTGATGTGTGGGTAACCAACCGAACCGGCCAAACTACTGACAGTAGAGATGTGATAGCACTGATGGACCTTGGTGAAAGGCAGCCTTATAATAATAATGTACCTGTTATTCCCGGAAACCCATTGCCCGATAATGGTGCCAATGGTTTATATGGCATTATCAATAACGAAGCTTTCCGAAATCCAAGTATTGCCACTACCCTGCTGCAGCAGCAAGGTTTGCGGCCGGTGCAGGATTACGAACGCACTTTTGCCCGTAAACTACGCGAAGGCACAGACTATTCTTTTAACCGTCAGGTAGGTTTTTTGTCCATTAACCAGTTTGTGCAACCCGATGAAGTGCTTGGTATTGCTTTTCAATTTACCTATAATGGCCGGGTGTACCAGGTAGGTGAATTTGCACAGGATATTTCGCTCGACACTGCCAGACAGGGAATTCAAAAGATTTTATACCTGAAAATGCTGAAAGCTACGAGTCAGCGCCCCACCCTACCCATTTGGGATCTGATGATGAAAAACGTATATGCTTTGGACCTGTTTAATGTGGAGCGTGATGGGTTCAAGGTAAACCTTACTTACGAAGAACCCAGCGGTGGCGAAAAAAGAATGCTGCCCGAGGGTGATGATCCGGGTCGTCCGTTGCTGCGCATTTTACAACTCGACCGCTTGAATAACCGAAACGATCCCCAACCCGATGGTGTGTTTGACTTCGTGGATAGTTTTACTATTCAACCCCAATACGGGCGCATCATATTCCCACTACTTGAGCCTTTTGGTAGTGATCTCCGGAGGCTTGCTTTTGCCAACCAACCTACGGATGTCGCAGACAAATATGTGTTTCAGGCATTGTACGATACCATCAAAATGATTGCGCAGCAAAACTTTGCGCAGCAAAACCGATTTTATGTAAGGGGTCAGGCAAAAAGTAGCCAAACCGATGAAATTTACCTTAACGCCATTAATATTCCACCCGGATCTGTAACCGTAACTGCCGGTGGACAGGTGCTGAAAGAAAACGTTGACTATACAATTGACTATAACTTAGGTAAACTTTCGGTAATAAACCAGGCTATTAAAAGCTCAGGGGTACCGGTAAGTGTAAATATGGAAAACAACGTAGGTTTTGGTGTTCAAAACAGGGGTTTTATGGCATTACGTGGAGATTATATTGCCAATAAAAACCTGAGCATTGGTGGAACCATGATGCGGCTTGGAGAGCGGCCTTTTTTCACCAAAATGAATTATGGAGAAGACCCCATAAGAAATTCCATGTTTGGTGTGGACTTTAATTATAATAATGATTGGAAGCAAATGACCCGTTGGCTCAATAAGATTCCAACCTTTAAAAGTACTGCCCCTTCTTCCATACAAGCTTATGGCGAAGCCGCAATGCTAAAACCCGGACAGCCCCCGCAAATTGGCGATGGACAAGACGCGCTTATTTACCTTGATGACTTTGAAGGTACCCGCGCTAATATCGACCTGCGTTTTCCTTTTATTGGTTGGGTGCATGCAAGTACTCCGCGCGATGCAGGCTTTCCCGAAGCAGATTTTATAAACGATATCAGGTCTGGTCAAAACCGTGCCCGACTTGCATGGTATCAAATTGAACCTGTAATGCAGGATCCAAGAAACCCAAACAACCCGATTAAAGACCGAAATCTACTCAGCGACCCTCGTGTACGCGCCATCAGCAACCAAGAGTTGTTTCCACAGCGTACGCCACAACCCGGGCTCAATCAGCTGATTAGTTTCGACTTGGCCTACTATCCTAAAGAACGGGGTTCTTACAATTACGATGCCCGCACAGGAAGCATTTTACCCAACGGACAACTTGCTAATCCTAAAAGTAGGTGGGGTGGCGTTATGCGCGCTATTGATCAAACAGACTTTGAAACAGCCAATATTGAATTTGTTGAATTCTGGTTACAAGATCCATTTTTAAGAAATCAGCAGTTTCCCAATGGTTATACCAACCCCGCAGGTGGTGAACTGGTATTTAATTTGGGTAATATGAGCGAAGACATTTTGCGGGATGGACGCCGCTTTTATGAAAACGGACTTCCCACTCCAACCCAACCAAGCCTGGCAGTTGATTCATCTACCGTTTGGGGCAAAACACCACTTAATCCCATACAGGTAACCAATGCATTCAGCAATAATACTGAAGACAGACCCTTCCAAGATGTAGGTTTAGATGGGTTGAATGATGATGAAGAACAAACCCGCCGACTTGTTGATTTTTTGAACCCCCTTCGTGGTATACTTGGCGCTACCAACCCTGCCTTTTTGCAGGTACAAACCGATCCAAGTAACGATAATTTTGTAAACTATCGTAATTCAATATACGATGCTTCCAACTCAGGCATATTGGAGCGTTACAAACGTTTTAATGGCCCGCACGGTAACTCACCCGTAAGTGGAGAAAGTACCACGCTAAATGCTAGTACACTTACCCCAGATAACGAAGACCTTAACCGCGATAATACGCTCAACGAAAGCGAAGAATATTTTGAATATAAAATTCCCATTAAGCCAGGCTCGCTTGCAGTAGGCCAAAGCTTTGTAACGGATAGAAGAGTTGTAAGTATCAAATATGAAAATGGCACAGTGGGTGAAGAAACCTGGTATCAGTTTCGTATACCGGTAGCGCGTTACGATCGCAAAGTTGGTGACATCCCCGATTTTAAGAGCATCCGTTTTATGCGCATGTATATGACCGGTTGGGAAGACAGTGTGGTTCTCCGCATGGCACGGCTTGACCTGGTAAGAAACAATTGGCGTCAGTTTGCTTTTGAATTAACGAGGGATGGTACTTATGAAAGCACTGCTACAAATACTTTTACTACTTTAAATACGCTTGCAGTAAATATTGAAGAAAATGACCGCCGCAGCCCTATACCTTACCGCATTCCTCCAGGTATTGAAAGGGTGCAGGCACTGGCCAATGGTGGTGTAAATATTTTGCAAAACGAACAGGCGCTAAGCCTGCAAACCCGAAACCTGCTAAGTGGAAATGCCCGCGGGGTTTTCAAAACCTTTAGTAATGACCTGCGCCGTTATAAAAGGCTCCGTATGTTTATTCACGCGGAAGAATTGCCCCCCGGTGATCCCGGCTATACCCCTATTCCAGACAACTATGCATACGCTGTGGTGCGTATTGGTCAGGATTTTATAAACAACTATTACGAAATAAAAATCCCGCTGCGTATTACGCGTCCGGCAGGACCAAATATTTCCACGGATAGCATTTGGCCCGAGTTAAACAACCTTGACTTTTACCTGCAAGAGTTGATAGACCTAAAAAACAGGCGTAATGCACAACCCGGTGCTACACCCATTCAATACTACAGTGAAACCATCGATGATCGCATCTACGGCATTTTTGGTAACCCAAATATAGGAGAGGTACGGGGCATATTTGTGGGTATTGAAAACCCCGCGCGTCCCGATGGGCAAAACCTTGGTATGGAAATGTGGATTAACGAATTGCGCATGAGTAATATTGATGACAAAAAGGGTTATGCTGCCATTGGCCGGGTGGATATGCAACTCTCCGACCTTGGAACCCTGAGTATTGCAGGGGCGCATACCAGTACAAATTTTGGAACCATTGAACAGCGAATAGGTGAAAGAAGTACAGAAGCCACCACACAATTTGATGCAAGCCTGCAGATTGATGCCGGCAAATTATTACCTCGTGGTGCCGGCCTGAGCATTCCCGTTTATGCTAGTACGAGCCGCACCACAAGAACACCTGAATTTGATCCTTATGATAAGGATATTCTCTATAAAGACAAACTAGCTACCTGTATAAATTGTGACTCCATTAAACAGTATTCCCGCGAAAACCTGCTTACCAATACATTTAATGTAAATAACATGCGTATGCAGCCTAAACAGGGCAAAAAGCCTGCTTTTTGGCGCATTAGTAATTTCGACCTTACCTATAATTTTTTAAAGCAATCTACTACATCGCCCATTGTAACCGAAGATCTGATAAAACGACACCGCGGCGTACTTGGATATACCTACAGTGCACAGCCAATTTATTGGGAACCCTTTAAAAAAATGATAAAAAGTAAATCGCCGTGGCTTACCTGGGCAAAGGATTTCAACCTGAACCCCGTGCCTACTGCACTTGCTTTCCGAATGGATGTAAATCGGCAGTTTGGGCGATATGTACCACGTATTGTAAACACTTTCGATAATAAGGTGGAACAGGTGGACAGCACCTACGATAAGTATTTCAACTTCGACCGTTTTTACAGTTTCCGCTGGGATTTGATGCGGAGTTTTAATGTTGACTTTACAGCAGTAAACCGAGCACGCGTTGACGAACCATCCGGTGAGCTGAATGGCTCCAAAGCCGATACAATGTGGAACAACTTTTTTGATGGTGGAAGAAATACGGATTACCGTCAGAATATGGTATTCAGCTATGTAGTGCCTACACAAAAAATACCATTGCTTGATTGGACACAGGTGCGCGCTAGTTATACAGCGCGGTATAATTGGGTAGCGAGTAGTTTGTTACAAAAATTATTGAACCAGGGCAACTACCTGGAAAATGGTAACGATAAGGCTATCAATGCAGAACTGGATTTTAGCCGCCTGTATCAAAAAAGTAAATGGCTGGCCGCATTGGAGAATGAGCCCCCTCCCAAAGCTACATTAGACAGTGCTACTGTTAAAATGCAAAAACTGCAAAAGCAAATTGATAAAATAAAGGCCGACAGCCTGAAAAAGGAAATTAAAAAATTACCGCCAAAAGAGCGCAAATTAGCTCGTAAGAAAGCCCGTTTGGATAAGCGCAATGAGCGAAAAATGAAACAGGTGGAAGTGGATGGCGCAGCCCGTGTTGCCGGCAAGGTACTTACCATGGTAAAAAGGGCTAGTATCAACTTCGGAGAATCGGGAAATACCCGCCTGCCAGGTTATACAGATAGTACACAGTTCCTTGGCAATAACTTTAAGAGCAATGCTCCCGGTTTTAAATATATTATGGGTTTCCAACCGGATACACTCGTTTTGAATGATTTTGCACGACGTGGATTAATTACCAACGATCCGCAGTTTAACCAGTTATTCACCCAGCGCTTCGATCAAAAAATAAGTTTACAGGCACAGCTGGAGCCTTTCCGTGAATTTATGATTGACGTGAATATGGATAAGACTTTTGGCAAAAGCTACAGTGAACTATTTAAGGATACCACCGGCAGCAGTGGCTTTAACCACCTTAGCCCTTATGCATCAGGTGCATTTAGTGTAAGTTATATTAGCTTCCAAACCTTGTTTAGAAAGTTTAATCCTGATCAGACAAGTGAGACTTTCAAGAATTTTGAAGGTTTCCGTCAACAGATGAGTTTACGTGTGGCCGGCAAAAACCCTTATTGGGTGCAGGGCGGCAGCTTAATTGAAGCCGATGGGTACGCCAAAGGTTATAACCGGTATGCGCAGGATGTATTGATACCCTCTTTCCTGGCAGCCTATACAAAAAAGGACCCTAACAGTGTGCCACTCATTGAAAATAACAATCCAAATATTTCATCAAATCCATTTAAAGGAATTAAACCAATGCCGAATTGGAGACTGAATTTTACCGGGCTTACCCGTATTCCTTCATTAGAAAAAACATTTACCGCCATTGCAATAACACATGCCTACCAGGGCAGGTTGAGTATGAACCAATACAACAGTGCATTACTATTCCAGGATAGGTTTGCGGTAGGCTATCCATCGTTTGTAGATACAGTGAGTGGCAATTTTGTACCTTATTTCTTACTGCCCAACCTTACTATTTCGGAAGGCTTTGAGCCATTGATTGGTATAGATATAACAACGAAAGGACAATTGAATGCAAGGGCGGAATATCGCAAAACGCGTACACTTAGTCTTAGCTTGCTCGACTACCAGTTGAGTGAAATGAATAGTACAGAATATAGTGTAGGTGCAAGCTGGCGTAAACGTGGATTGAAAACACCATTTAAGTTACCCAAATTCCTTAGCCCTGATGGGGATAAGCAACTTGATAATGATATTACTTTCCGGTTCGATTTTAGCGTGCGTGATGATGCTACGAGCAATAGCCGTCTCGATCAAAACAGTAGTTTTAGTACGGCCGGCCAAAAGGTAATTAAGATTAATCCAAGCATTGATTACATTATGAATAATCGTATTAATGTGCGGCTTTTCTTTGATCAGATGCGCAGTATTCCTTACATCAGTACGGCTGCCCCTACAACCAATACAAGGGCAGGTGTGCAGTTGCGGATAAGTTTGGCGAATTAAAAAATCAAAGGTTACCTGAAGTATTTTTTAGATGCAAAAAAAACTTGCCCAATTACCAGCATGATAAAAATTGTGTTAACTATACTGGCACTAAATTTTATATCAGAAGAAACCTTTGCACAGGAAGACCATTGGGATGTGTATATGGCCATGTATGAAAAAGGGCCTGGTAGCACCATTATTAATTTATCAGCCAAATCCTTTGCACCCGATACCAGTCATCCATTTGTGATAATCACCGGCATAACATTTATACAATGTAAACCGGATGGCTTACCTGAAAAGGAAGCATTTGATGATCTTTATACATTAGAAGATGCAATAACCAATGTTTTGGATATGTCCGGAAGCTATATCCATGTTGGCATATTTACTTACCAATGCGAAAGACTATTATATTTTTATGTAAGGGATACAATAGAACTACGCAAAAAATTATCTGCTCTCTACGCGAAAGAATTCGCAGCCTATAAGCCCTACACAAACATGCGTGAAGACAGGAACTGGGAAGCCTACCAAAGTTTTCTATACCCCAATGAAGAAACGCTTGATTACATGTCGAATGCAAAGCTGGTAAATCAATTAATTGAGGCAGGTGATAATCCTGAAAAAATCAGGCAGATTGATCACTGGGCTTATTTCCCAAGCGAAAAAAGTCGCAGTTGCTTTGAAAAAAAAATTATTGGAAAAGGATTTAAAGTAGGAAGCAAAAGTTTGGCAGGTAATGAGCGCATGCCATTTCTGTTGCAATTTTCAAGAGAAGATATGGCTATTCTTAGTGAAATTTCGCGTATAACAAGAGAGTTGAAAAATGATGCTGTAAAATGCAAAGGGGATTATGACGGTTGGGAAACAGCCGTAACGAAATAAATGGAAATCTTTTTTATAATTACTTGCCTGAAATAAAAATGCCAGCAACTACATTTGTTGCGATACAAAAAAATACTTCCATGCAAAATCTAAAAACAGAAATAAAATGGGCCACCATTTTTGTGGTGATGACTCTTTTATGGATGATGTTGGAAAAGCTATTTGGATTACACGATAAGTATATTGATAAGCATGCCATCTTCACCAATTTTATTGCCATACCTGCCATACTCATTTATGTATTGGCACTGATTGATAAAAGAAAAAATGATTACAACGGCCGGATGACATACAAGCAGGGTTTAATATCAGGTCTCATTATCACAGCTATTGTAACTATAGTAAGCCCACTTACACAATACATAACATCGAATGTTATTACTCCTGATTATTTTCCAAATGTTATAAAGTATTCAGTAGAATCGGGTAAGCTTTCTCAACAGGATGCTGAAAACTATTTCAACCTTAAAAGTTATATCATACAAGGATTAATAGGCGCACCGGTAATGGGAATAATTACTACATTAATTGTTGCATTTTTTACCAAAAAGAAGTAACAGACTTACACCACCCATCATTCCATGCGCCCTATCCTTGCTATTATCGTTATTGCGCAATTTTTCAGTACATCCCTTTGGTTTGCAGGTAATGCAGTAATTGCGGATATTTTCAATGATTTGCAACTTGGTACACAGTTTTTAGGAAATCTAACAAGTGGTGTTCAGTTTGGATTTATTTGCGGTACTTTAGTTTTTGCTTTACTTTCCATTGCCGACCGATTCCCCCCTTCTTCTGTGTTTTTCTTTAGTTCCATTTTTGCCGGCCTGTTCAACCTTGGCATTACTATCCCTGGCATTCAGGTTCCCGAAGTTTTACTTTTCAGGTTTTTAACCGGTTTCTTTCTTGCCGGTATCTATCCCGTTGGTATGAAAATAGCTTCGGATTACTTTCAGGCAGGTCTTGGAAAATCGCTTGGATTTTTGGTTGGCGCACTGGTGTTGGGTACAGCATTACCGCATTTGTTGAAAAATTTCACGCTACACCTGCCATGGAAATATGTCCTATACACCACCACTACCCTTTCCTTTCTTGGCGGGGTTAGTATTTTCCTGCTGGTACCCAATGGGCCATTCAGAAAGCATGGACAAAAACTGCAACTGAATGCATTTCTCAGTGGATTCAGGGTTCCATCCTTCAGGGCATTTTCGTTTGGCTATTTTGGTCATATGTGGGAGTTGTATACTTTTTGGGCAATGGTGCCTGTAATGCTGGCATCCTATAAAAACATGTACCATCAAACTGAAATGAATATTCCACTTTTGTCCTTCCTGATTATTGCAATAGGTGCACCCGCTTGTGTAATCAGTGGCCTTCTTTCTCAAAAATACGGGGCAAAAAAAATCGCATCGATTGCCTTATCCGTATCCTGCATTTGTTGTCTTCTGTCACCTTTGTTTTTGTTTACGGCATCAGTTGCCGTATTACTTACTTTCCTCTTTATTTGGAGCATAGCAGTTATTGCTGACTCGCCTTTATTTTCAACACTGGTAGCGCAAAATGCACCTGAAAATACAAGGGGAACTTCGCTCACTATTGTAAACTGTATTGGATTCGCCATTACCATTATCAGCATTCAAACCATCAATGCTATTAGACCTATCATAAATGATAAATTTATTTATATGACATTAGCTATTGGCCCCTTGTTAGGGTTAATGGCATTTGCCGGAAATAAAAATTCATTACAAAAATACTGACAATGAATTTCATTACACAAAACTGAAAGTATCTCCATCAAACAAACCCTTATCGCTTAGTTTAAGATGTGGAATTACAAGCAAAGCCATAAACGATAACGTCATAAAAGGAGATACAAGTGTAGCACCCAATACATCCTTCGTAAACCGATCTATAGCTGTATAAAGCTTCGAGATTTGGTAACCATCAACGGCACTCATAAGCCCTGCTACAGGCAGCGCCAATACATGGTCCGTTATACCATCTGTAGCACCTACGCCACCCCTTGCTGTAATTACAAGATTGGCCGCACGTGCCATGCTTTCATCATCGCAACCTACCACTACAATGTTGTGGCTATCGTGTGCAACCGTTGAAGCAATAGCACCTTTTTGCAATCCAAAATTCCGGATAAAAGCAACTGCCACCGGTGCAGAAAAATATCGGTTAATAACAGCGATTTTTAATATATCATTCGTTGTATCAACCACTATTTTTCCTTCTTTAATAATAGGAACTAATTCCAACCGGTTCGTAATCAGTTGCCCGTCCAATGCTTCAATTACTGGTATTGTTTTTTCGTTTTCATATACTTTTTCAAAATCAGTAGCAGTCATTGGGCGGCAATCAAAACGGTTCATCGCTACTGCATTTTCTTCTAATACCCTTTCAATATTTGACAAACCGTTTTTGGCTACCTGTTTGCCATTTACATAAGTTTCCAATACTTTGAAGTCTTTGAGATCTTGTACCAAAATAAAATCCGCCGCATCGCCCACATTAAGTAAACCTACATCCAGTTTATAATGAACTACGGGGTTAATACAGGCCGCTTGCAATACGTTGAAAACGCCTATTCCCGCAGCAACCGCACGTGCGCACAACACATTAATATGGCCTTCTTCCAAACTGTCAGGATGCTTGTCATCACTGCAAAACATCATCTTATCGCTCCAATCATTTAACAGCGGAATAAGGGCGTCAAAGTTTTTTGCAGCACTGCCTTCGCGTATGATGACTTTCATGCCACGTTGCAATTTGTCCAACGCCTCATCATAGGTAAAACATTCGTGATCGGTACTAATGCCGGCATCAATATATTGTTGCGCTGCTTCACCCCGCAATCCGGGGGCATGGCCATCTACCGGCTTACCCAAAGCTTGTGCCGCAGCAATTTTTTGCATTACTTCGGCATCTTTAAAAAGTACGCCGGGAAAATTCATCATTTCACTCAGGTACTTAATATCGTCCCTTTGCAGTAACCGGGTAACTGCAACCGCATCAAGCGCAGCGCCTGCTGTTTCAAAAGTTGTGGCGGGCACACAGCTTGGTGCACCAAAATTGAATTTAAAAGGGACTTTTCGTCCATTTTCTATCATGAAGATAACGCCTTCTTCTCCGCACACATTTGCAATTTCGTGTGGGTCACTTACGGTAGCCACTGTACCATGCACAACTGCTAACCTTGCAAATTCAGATGGAATCAACATACTGCTTTCAATATGTACATGCGCATCCGTAAAACCAGGTAATATAAAAGGTAAGTCAGCCCTGACTTCCGAAGGGTCCAAAGGATGAATCTGAATGATTACACCTTTTTCAATGGTAATAGTGGCAGGGAAAATATGGCGATTGAGTATATCAACGAGTTGCCCCGTAATCTGAACGATAGTATTCGTATTCATCCCTGCAATTTGCGCAAAAAATTATTATGCCAACCAATTGAATATAAATTGAAAGAAGGAATGATCAATCAGCAAAATGGAAAGTTACTTTTAGAGATACTACAACACAAAAATCCCGCCCTTTGCAGGAGCGGGATTTTATATTCACTAAAACCAAATATAATCAGTTAGATACGGAAGTGACTGAACGCCTTGTTGGCTTCTGCCATACGGTGTACATCTTCCTTCTTTTTGAAAGCGGCGCCTTCACCTTTTGCGGCGGCAACGATTTCGTTTGCAAGTTTATCTGCCATGCTACGACCATTCCTGTCGCGACTATAGCGTATAAGCCATTTCATGCTAAGGCTAATCTTACGATCGGGGCGCACTTCACTTGGAATCTGAAAAGTGGCACCACCAATACGACGGCTGCGTACTTCTACAGCAGGTGTAACATTAGCAAGGGCTTTTTTCCAAATTTCATAACCATCTTCGCTGGTTATTTTAGCAACTCTTTCGAGTGCATCGTAGAAAATGGTAAGGGCAATACTTTTTTTGCCTTCCCACATAATATTATTTACAAAACGTGTTACCTGCACATCATTAAAACGTGGGTCGGGTGCTAATGGTAACTTTTTGGCTTGCGCTTTCCTCATGGTATATTATAATTATCTTAAGTCCTGAGTGGTTAATCGGTAATCAGCGGTTATTTCTTGGCTTTTACCTTTTTGGTACCATATTTACTACGGCTTTGCTTACGATCTTTTACACCCGCAGTATCAAGGCTTCCGCGTACAATGTGGTAACGTACACCGGGAAGGTCTTTAACCCTGCCGCCACGAATCAGTACGATACTGTGTTCCTGCAGGTTGTGTCCTTCACCCGGAATGTAGGCGATAACTTCAATCTTGTTGGTCAAACGAACTTTGGCAACCTTGCGAAGCGCTGAGTTTGGCTTCTTAGGTGTGGTAGTGTATACGCGGGTACATACGCCACGACGCTGAGGACATGCATCGAGTGCACGGCTTTTGCTCTTGGCCTTAATTACTTCCCTGCCCTTTCTAACTAACTGCTGTATGGTAGGCATTACTTACGCTCTTTTTAAAATTGGACGGCAAAGGTAGGCGTCAAGCGCCAATTAACAAAAATAAAAAGCAAAAAATGCTGAAAATAGTTGCTCTACCATGTAAAAATAAGCCCGAAAGCACACAAAACAGTGACTATCAGGTTACTCAGCAAGTTTACCCTGTCATTTGTCATCCATAAAAAACCTTTGTCCAACACCCCCATTTTGCCATCAGGAATGTATTCGCCCAGGTAATTTTCTCCTTTTCCACCCAAACGATACCGTGCCTGAAAAAGACTACCGATCAGGCTATCTACTAACATTCCGGTAAATCCTGCAAATCCAACCATCCAAACTTGTGTGTCAATCATGCCTATCCATTTTGCCAGAAAGGCAATTAAAAAGGATCCGGCCAACCCTGCCAAAGTACCTTGCCACGAAATGCCACCCGAAATTCCGGCAGGCAATGGTTTCCCGTTTTTTATATCCAACACCCTGCCACCCAACCGCCTGCCAATATCACTGCTCAAGGTATCTGCAGTACTTATGGCCACAGAAATGGCAAAAAGAATAAGAAAACGATCATCATTTGTTACTGCCATGATTGCAAGGCAAACTGCAGCTATCCCACCATTGCATAACACCTGCATGTAGTCTCGGGGCTTTCCGTGTTTGGCATCGGTTGGGTACTTATTCTGCAGTACCATTTTCGACGAAAGGCTTCCCGATACAAAAAAGGCTCCAATTATCCCCAAAGCTGGCCATCCACCGGCCAAAAACAAAATTAGCCCCAGAAAAATAGCAGTAATGGTGCCACCCATGTCTAACCAACCAAAACGGGAGGCAAGTATCCCGAAAAAAAATAAACCCATTAAAACAAGGCTGTAAACAACAATATTGGAGTCGTTATTGGCAGATAACATAAAAATAAACCAACCAGTAAGCAGTGGAACCGTAAAATTATCCCAGCCACCGCTTGATAAAGCTTCTGCCATGGAAGCAACCAAAGCAATAAATATCCAGATCACAAGTTGCCAACCAAAAGAAATATCTGCCTCATTATGGTTTATAAATGAAAAAGGCAAAAGGACTTGCAGGTATGAAAAACCCGCGAAAACCAAAAAAGCAACCAAAAAAAATGCCGTGCTGCCAGCAAGTGTCTTGGAATCGCCGGTAAGGTTATAGGGGCCTTTGGGAAAATATTTACCCGCAATAGCAGCAGCAGGATCCGCCAATGCCAATACCAGCATAGATTGTATCACCAACAAAGGGTTCGTTTGCCCCAAAAAAAACCAAAGCAACAAAAAGGCAGGTGTAAACAAGGCAATACCCCAACTCTTGCGACCATAAATATCCACTTTAATCCACCGGTAATGAACCGCTAAAAAAAGAATTATTGAAAAAAATAGAGCAATACCACCAAGCAAATAATATGACGAAAAAAATATGGGAGACACCGCCAACGTGCCTACACCTGCAATATGTAGAAGTTTCCTTGCAAAAAAAGCACGGTCACCCCCCTGCCTTGCCCAATACTCGGTAGCCAATAACACAAGCCCTACACTTACCAGCAAAATGACAACAGCCGCTACATTCATACAATAAAAACTTCAACATTACAACAACCAAAGCATTCGGCGGTTATCTTACGCACAAATATAAGCGTTGCTGTATGAGAGAAATGGCCGACAGGGATTGGTTTCCGCAATGGATGCGTATGCATCAGCAGGAGTTCCTTGGGTTTATAGCTTATCATTTTAAGCTATATAAACCTTTGGTAAAAGTTTTGGAGCCCATGCTAAACCATACCTTTCAACCTGAATGGACCGACACTTGTTCCGGTAATGGCAGCGCTGCTTTAAGTGTCGAGCGTTTTATTAAGCCTTCACCTTCGCTGATCCTAACCGATAAGTTTCCGCCTTCATTAATACAAGGTTTCCAACCAAATATTCAATATGATAGAAAACCACTCGATATTTTAGTAAATCTGCCTGATGGGCATAGTGTAATTACCCTTTTCAATGCCTTTCACCATTTTACCCACGATGAAAAACTAGACTTGCTGCATAAGGTTGCTGCTGCCAAAAGGCCCTTTCTTTCAGTCGAGATTTTACGTCCCGGTGTCGGCTCCTATATTTCGGTATTGGGTGCATCTACCATTGGGCAATGGCTATTTGCCCCTTTTATTAAACCATTCCGGCTAAGCAGGCTTATTTTCACCTTCATCATTCCTGTACATATATTATCTGTATTAATTGATGGGTGGATTAGTGTGGCAAAAAGTCCCGGGAAAGATGAATATGCAAAGCTTTTATCACAATTACCCCATCAAACCGGGTATAAATTTTCTGTAATTCACATGAAAACCAAATGGAACCCATTAACGATACTGAAAGGAGCAGCGACCATCAATTGAAACCACTAAAAACACTTTGGGCATTCACCCGTCCACATACGATTATCGGTAGTTTTATCAGCATTTGTGCCTTGTATGTGCTAAGTATAACATGGTTGGATGACACCAACGGCATAGAAGCCATTGGCGCACATTGGCAACTTCTTTTTATAACGCTGATAAGTGCATTGGCTTGCAATTTGTTTATCACCGGGCTTAACCAGGTGTCTGATGTAGATATAGATCGCATTAACAAACCATGGCTGCCCATAGCTGCAGGAAACCTAACACCCTTGCAGGGCAAATGGATTGTGGGCATAGCGGGGCTTGTAGCGCTGGTAACAGCCGCCATAAGTAATTACGTTTTATTTATGCTGATTGCTGGTATTATGGCGATTGGTGCTGCCTATTCTCTCCCACCCTTTCGATTGAAGCAGCATCATTTGCTGGCGGCAATAAGCATTTTACTCGTGCGTGGGTTGTTGGTAAACCTGTTTATGCCCGTTCACTTTATTTATGCTGTAAATGGAGAACTTACCCTGCCGCCCGATGTGTGGCCACTGTCTCTTTTTGTAGTAGGTTTCAGTCTCGCAATTGCCTGGTTTAAGGACATTCCGGATACGGAAGGAGATAAAGCATTCAGCATTAATACCCTTGCTGTAAAAATTACACCCAAGCGGGCTTTTCTGCTAGGTGTGCTGGCAGTGGCACTTTCATTTACAGGAATGGTTTTACTTGCGCTCATCCTAAAGTTGCAAGTGAACCCACTCATATTTTATGCAGGGAATGCTTTGCTATTATTGACTTTCTTATATGGCGCTTCAAAGGTTCAACTTTCCGATGCAGCAAATATTAAAAGGTATTATATTAGTTTTTGGGGATTCTTTTTTGCCGCCTATATGCTGTATGCCCTTGCCTATGTTTTCTACTAAAATCCATCAAGCCACTCCAATAGATTTCCAGGCTTCCGGCAATGCTTCGGCAATATCCATGGCTGTCATTCCTGTTTGACTTTTTTCTGTAGCAGCAATATCACCTGCGGCTCCATGCAGGTACACACCAAGCAGGCACGCCATAGCAGGCGCAAGCCCTTTTGCAAGCAAACCGGTAATTAGCCCGGCCAATACATCGCCACTACCACCCTTTGCCATGCCCGGATTACCCGTACTATTAAAATACACCAAACCGCCGGGGGTAATCAGCCGGGTATATGCCCCTTTTAAAATGATAAAAACGCCATAATCTGAAGCGAAACGTTTGGCCTTTTCGAGTTGCTCCACACTATTAACGGATGGCCCGGTAAGCCTCACAAATTCCCCGGTATGTGGGGTGAGAACCGTTGCAGCATTGGGCGGCCTTAACGCAAGCCATTCAGGATTTTTGGATAAAAGATTTAATGCAGTGGCATCAATTAATAGCGGTGCTGTGACATTACTTATGAGCCATTGCAACAATTTTGCATGATACTCATCACCTACCCAACCCATACCCACGCCTACTGCAGTTTTTCCGGTATAAAAAGCATGTTGGGTTGCCATTTGCTGCTGTGTATAACACATGGCTTCGGGAATCCTTGTTTGTAAAATGGGTCGTCCCCATTCCGGCACCAGCAAAGTATGTAACCCGGCACCACTTTTCAGGCAGGCGGTTGCAGCCATTATCATGGCACCCATCATGCCTTCGCTACCCCCGGAAAGTACTGCATGCCCAAAATGCCCTTTATGGGAGAACACACCACGGGCCGGCGGCAGATAATCCTTTATCATTTCAGCATCTACAAAATGATAACCCGATTTTTCTGCATGAGAATAGGATGGATGCAACCCAATATCGAGTACCTGCCAATCACCGAGAATATGTTCATTCTCGGGTAGAAAAAAAGAATATTTGGGGCACTGAAAACTCAGCGTAACATCTGCATGCACCACATCGCTGTTGGCCGGCAGGTTATCAGCAGGCAAGCCCGAAGGCATATCGATACTAATAATGGTGTTCGGTAAGCCATTTAAAAACTGAATAATGTCTGCCACCTTACCTTCTACCGGCCGGGTTAATCCTGTTCCCAACAATGCATCAATAATCACCACGTCCGGATCAGGCTTCCCTAAAGAAATGGGACTGTCTATTTCTGTGACGGGTACCTGCAGAGTTTTCAGTCGCTCCAGGTTTGTTTTACAATCATCTGTAATGGAATTACCTGACAATAAAAATGGTTGCACCCTGAAACCTTCATCAAATAACATTCTTGCAAGCGCTAATCCATCACCGCCATTATTGCCGCGGCCACAAAAAATAATGAATGGTGTTTGAATGGAATACCGGTGGGCAATCCATATCAGCACTTTCTTAGCAGCACGCTCCATTAAATCAATAGAGGCAATCGGTTCGTGGCTTATAGTGTAAGAATCCCATGCCCTTATCTGAAGACTGCTATATACATTCATGGTCGTAATGGTGGTTTGTAAACAGCTGGCTTTTTGCTTCGCTGCATTTCATTTAATTTACCATCAATAATATTAACTGGTAAGTGCGATGCATCTTCCGCTTGTCTCAAAGGTAATCCATTTCCCTCCAACATATTCTCAGGCTCTTCTTCAGCAGGAAACCTCAAACTATCCGGGTAGTATGGCCTGAATATATTGGCAGCCAAAGCAGCTTTATAGATTTTATTATTCATCCGGTTGCCTGTTACAATAATGATGGCAGTATCGGAAACCAATCGTTGAAAAACGGCATTATTACCATGCCACCATCCATTGTGATAAGGAATTTTAAGCGAGTCGTTAAATATTTTCAGTCGCCAGCCGAGCCCGTAATATTCCCATGGCTCACTGTGTTTTCCATCCTTAAAATAGGGTTCCCATGCCTTGCTATATTTTGTTGAATCCAACAGTAAGCCGGAGCGAATGGCGCTGTCATACCGCATAAGATCGCGGCAGGTAGTAAATACATTTTTATCACCGTAAATACCATCAAGATAATCGAAATTATAGATTCGGTTTGAAGCCGTCCAACTTGGCATATAATCACCACTATTAAGGTGGGTAAGCACATAACTATGCTCCATGCCAGCTACCTTAAAAATATTTTCATCCAAGTAAAAAGGGAAAGTAATACCGGTAACTTTTTCTACAATAAGGGCAAGTAATAAAAAATTAGTATTACAATATTTAAACCTTGAACCTGTTGAAAATTCGAGTGATGGTTTATTTCGCGTTAATACATCAAGTACATCATAATTGCTTACGGTTACTTTACGGTCCCATTTATATCTTGGTAAAAAATTAGCATAATTAGGAATTCCACTGCTATGGTTAAGTAAATGCCTTATGGTAACGGATGCATATGGAAAATCGGGCCAGTACAAACGCAACGAATCATCGAGCTTCAACTTACCTGCTGCTTCCAATTGCAAAATAGCTGTACTGGTAAATGTTTTGGAGGTAGATGCCACATGAAAAGGCGTATTTTCATCAATGAGTACATCATCTTTACCAAAAATATTCCCCTGGTAATGTTCATATAAAACTTCGCCATTCTTTGCCACTAATATTCCACCTGAAAAACCATTCGTATTTAACAGTGAATCAAAAAAATATGTTAAAGCCACTTTATACTTAGCAATTTCAGTAGAATCCATTACACGTAGACCATTCGTGTAAATTGGCTCACTTGCTGCTGTGTGGCAGGCAGATCCACATATTAAAACAATTCCCCATACAAAAATATAACCTGCAATGGTTAATCTCTTAACAACTCTTCCCATGGCTGCAAAATAACGGAATCAAACTTTTCCCCTTATCTTTATTATTGCATTTGCTTATGAAATCTATCATATTTAGTATAGCCTTATTATTTGCAGGGTTTACCCTAAAGGCACAGGAACCCGTAAAATTTGCCTGTTATTTTACAGAAAACCTTTCTGGTGATCATTTATGTGCCGAATTAAAAGCCCTTTCCTTTAAGGATGATGTGGATGCAAAAGAAATACTAAAAACACTTCTGGAACCGGTAGGCCTGCGGCCCAATTTTGTTTTGCAACCTTGTGATAGCATTCAAAATTGTGTTGCCACTATTGGCGAAAATGGATGGCGCTATATTTTGTATGACAGGGTATTCTTAAAAAACCTTGTTTCACAGGGTAACAATCATTGGGCATCGATGAGCATTTTTGCCCATGAGGTGCTGCACCACCTTGATCAGCATACGCATATAAGAAATGCTACCATTGAAAAAAGGCGGCAAATGGAACTGGAAGCCGATGCATGGAGTGGCCGGATACTTGCCATGCTTGGTGCTACGCTGGATGAAGCACAGGCTGCGGTAAAGTCGCTTAATTATACTTTTGATGAAAATTTTTCGACCCACCCAAGCAAGGAACAAAGACTTGAAGCCATTGCCACCGGCTACGAAGCAGGTGTAGCCAGGCCAGGAAAACCAAAAGAACAGGTAAAACTGGAAGACTTGTCCATGCAGCAGCACCTCTATATTAAACTTGACTCGTTACAGGAAACGAAAAACCTTTCAGACAGCGGTTGGGCCATCAAGGAAGTTATTCAATTGAACAATGCCTGGTATGGATTTTATTATAAAGATCTGGCAAGGAAAAAGAATGTGATTAAGAGCTTTCAATCGGCTGAAGAACTATCGGCAGAAATACAAAAAAATGCTTTTACCCTTCACCACCTTCAATTTGCAGGTGGACAGTTTGTTGCATTGGTGGATACACTTAAAAAAATAAACAACCAATCGATTGCGCGCTATGCTAAGCTCGATGCAAATGACCTGAATGTAAAAAAGGCAATGGGTAAAGTGGTAAAAGATGTGGTATTTGCAAATGGCGCGTATTGGGTATTGGAAGAAGATGCCATGGCATCGGGTATTAATGATCAAATCGTTTTGATAACTTCATCTTATCCAAAAACTGAAATTTCCCAACTCTGGAAGACCCTTTATGTAGCTACCTCCTGCAAATATGTGAACAGCCAATGGGTTACCGTAATGCAGAAATATAATAAAGACCAGCTTGCCCGGGTGCAGGTACAAGGCAATAAAAACACTTTCCCACTGGATGAATTTATCAGGTTTGAAAAGGATGGATTTGAACTGGAAACGGCTTCTTTTGATGGTGAATACTGGGGATATACCATGCTTAAATATAAAAACTTCACCTATGAAAATATCAGGCAGTAGATTATTCCTACCCGCTTTGCTGATTTGGATGGTAAGTTTCCAGTTATCAGGGCAAAAGGTACTGAATGACCATTTTGAATGGGTGGAGCAATTTAGTAAAACCCAATCGAAAAGCAAATCACTTGCCAGTTACGCTAAAAGAAATATTACTGAAAAAAAAGTGCTGGATTCTACCGAGTGGAAGTACATGGACCTAAAGGAAGCTTCTGATGGGGCCATTAGCCGTTACAAAAGCATCATTGACAACCCGAATGTGGCTAAAAAAAACGAAATTACCATTACCGAAGAAATGAATGAAATGATTTGGCAATTGAATGATTTCACCAAGTTTGTAAGCACCAAAAGCCAGGGATTTGGTTTTAACCCGATCGGCGGACTCGCATTACTGGGAAGTATTGCCGGACTTGGCGCCAATGTTTTTACCGAAATTAAAAACATGCAGAAGAGTAAAAGAGACCAACTGAAAGCCGAAATTGACCAATACAAACTTATTGACTGGGTTGAAATAAAGTAGCGCCCGCTTTGATAACTGAGCGTTTATCAAGGTGCTTTCCTTTCTGTGCCTTAATTTTGCCGGCATGAGTGATAAAAAAACCAGTTATCCAAAGGAAAAAATCAATATCCTTTTGCTGGAAAACATTAACCAGACAGCGGTTTCCAATATAGAACAGCATGGATATGTAAGTATTAAGCGTGTGGCTGGGGCGCTAAACGAAGAAGCCCTGATTAAAGAATTGAAAAACGTGCATTTGCTGGGCATACGTTCCAAAACCAAGGTTACCCGCCATGTACTGGAAAACGCGCCAAAACTACAGGCCATCGGAGCATTTTGCATTGGTACCAACCAGATTGACCTTACTGCGGCAGCCCAAAATGGTGTGGTGGTTTTTAATGCTCCCTACAGCAATACCCGCAGTGTAGCCGAATTGGTAATTGGTGCCAGCATTATACTTATTCGTCGAATTCTCGATAAAAATATTGCCGCACATAAAGGTTTATGGAATAAAGATGCATCTGGCAGCTATGAATTACGTGGCAAAACGCTGGGCATTATTGGATACGGTAATATCGGAAGCCAGGTAAGTGTATTGGCCGAATCTATGGGGCTGAAAGTGATTTTTTATGATGTACTAACAAAATTGCCACTCGGCAATGCAGTTGCCTGTAAAACCTTGAAAGAATTGGTTTCCAGGGCGGATATTGTGTCGCTTCACGTGCCCGATACCAAAAGCACGCAGAACATGGTGAATAAGCAACTGCTGAAACAATTTAAAAAGGGCAGTATCCTGATTAATTATGCACGAGGTGAAGTGGTGGAAATTGATGATTTGGCCGAATGCCTGAAAAGCAACCAACTGAGTGGTGCAGCCATCGATGTTTTTCCGGTAGAACCTGAAAAAAATGGTGACATTTTCTCATCTCCGCTACAGGGGCTTGAAAATGTACTGCTTACTCCACATATTGGCGGCAGTACGCTGGAAGCGCAGGAAAATATAGGTATAGATGTAAGTACCAAGCTACTGGGTTACCTTGAAAAAGGAAGTACCTATGGATCGCATACCGTGCCGGAGTTGAACCTGCCCTTGCTGGAAGGTGCACATCGTATTTTACACATTCACAAAAACGTACCGGGCGTTTTGAGCGAAATAAACACTACACTCGCCAATGCCAATGTAAATATACTCGGGCAATATCTTGCTACCAATGAGCATATTGGTTATGTGGTATTGGATATAGATAAGGAAATAAGCAGGCATGCAATAAACCTACTTAAACACGTAAAGGAAACGCTTAGGCTAAGGTTATTGTATTAAAAACGATTGGCAGGTGATGACACCTGCCAATAAAAATGAAATTCCTTCTTTTAAATAAAAATTAATGGCTGGTGGGGACACCAGCCATTAATTTTTATTTTTATTCATCCAACTTCAGCACCGCTAAAAATGCTTCCTGCGGCACTTCCACGTTGCCTATCTGGCGCATGCGTTTCTTACCTTCTTTCTGCTTTTCCAACAATTTGCGCTTACGGCTAATGTCCCCACCATAACACTTGGCGGTTACATCTTTACGTATGGCGCTGATGTTTTCGCGTGCAATAATTTTGGCACCTACTGCGGCTTGAATGGCAATTTGAAATTGCTGACGCGGTACAAGTTCTCTGAGTTTTTCACAAAGCTTACGGCCAAATTCATGCGATCTGCCTCGGTGAATCAATGCGCTTAAGGCATCCACCTTGTCGCCATTCAGCAGAATATCCATTTTTACGATGTCGGCTTCGCGCATGCCAATGGGATGGTAGTCAAAAGAAGCATATCCACGGGTAGAACTTTTCAGCTTATCATAAAAATCAAATACAATCTCTGTGAGCGGAATTTCAAAAATTAACTCCACACGGGTTGGGGTAAGATAGCCTTGGTTAATCAGCATGCCACGCTTATTAATACAAAGCGTCATGATATTACCAATGTATTCGGGCTTTGTGATAATCTGTGCCCTGATAAAAGGTTCTTCAATTTTATCAATCTTCACCGGATCGGGCATTTCTGCCGGATTGTTTACCGTAATAACTTCACCACGGGTAGTGGTGGCAATAAAACTTACGTTTGGAACCGTAGTAATAACAGTTTGATTAAACTCGCGCTCCAAACGCTCCTGGATAATTTCCATGTGGAGCATGCCTAAAAAGCCGCATCGGAAACCAAAACCGAGGGCCTGCGATGTTTCAAGTTCAAAAGTCAGGCTTGCATCATTCAACTGCAATTTCTCCATGCAGTCGCGCAGTTCTTCAAAATCATCGGTATTTACCGGAAAAATACCTGCAAAAACCATCGGCTTTACTTCTTCAAAACCTTTAATCATTTCTGCCGGACGAATCGCGAGCGTAAGTGTATCGCCCACTTTTACTTCCTTGGCATTTTTAATCCCGGTAATAATATAGCCTACATCCCCACATTCCACCGCCTTAGCAGGAGCAAGACCCATTTTCAAATTGCCTACTTCATCGGCTTCATAAATAGTACCGGTGGCTGCAAATTTTACTTTTTCACCTTTAGGCAAACGGCCATTTACGATACGATAATATACAATAATACCCCTGAAACTGTTGAACACACTGTCGAATATGAGTGCTTGCAAAGGCGCATCAGGATTGCCTTTTGGGGAAGGAATCCGCTCAATGATGGATTCCAAAATAGCTTCTACGCCGAGTCCGGTTTTTCCACTTGCTCTTAATATTTCTTCCCTTTTACATCCAATCAAATCTATAATCTGGTCTTCCACTTCTTCAATCATGGCACCATCCATATCGATTTTGTTCAAAACAGGAATAATCTCAAGATCATTCTCCATTGCGAGATACAGGTTACTGATGGTTTGGGCCTGTATGCCCTGTGCAGCATCTACCAACAATAGGGCACCTTCGCAGGCGGCAAGCGCACGGCTTACTTCGTAGCTAAAGTCAACATGCCCGGGTGTATCAATTAAATTGAGTGTAAAAGTTTCACCCACAAAGCGACTATCCTTACCGGTATAAGGATAACGGAGTTGAATAGCATGGCTTTTAATGGTAATACCCTTTTCTCTTTCCAGGTCCATATCATCCAGTACCTGATCCATCATTTCACGTTCACCTATGGTATTGGTCATTTGCAGCAAACGGTCTGCCAGCGTGCTTTTACCATGGTCAATATGGGCAATTATGCAAAAATTCCTAAGTTCCTTCATACACTATTATACCTGCTTTTGGGCAAAAACCACCGGGGCTTTTTTATTGCAGCGTGCAAAGATAAGCGGTTAGGGCACTTTGCATACAAGTGTTGTATATCCATGTGCATTTTAATACAATGATGAATACAAATGCCGTCCTTAATTAAAGCGAATTGATTACCATAAACCATTCAATACGTTGTATAAAAAAACCACCGGATGATTCCGGTGGTCTCAATGGGTATTTGTAATACTTACTAAATGCTGTGGTTAACTGCAACCCATGCTATTGCCGCAATTGAGGCATTTGTAGCAGGTGCCGCTCCTTACCGTTATATGTCCGCAGGTGTTACAGGCGGGCGCATCGCTTTGGTTTCCCTTCATGGCCTGGTTCATGCCCATGCTGCTTGTATCCATAGCTACTGCTGATTTTTCCCGAACAGCACTTGCTGCTTTTGGTGCAGTTTTTACCGCCGCAGAAGGTGTAATTCTAACGCTGCTCATTTCAGGCGAAGTTTTTTTTTGGGCTTCTACCTGCGTTTCATCAGCTACATAACCCTGTTCACCCGGTTCCGGCATATTGCCTATTTCAGGTTTATCAAGTACATGTACCAAATCGGTACGGCCGAGGTATTCATACGCAAGACAACGGAAAACAAAGTCTACCAATGAAGTGGTTGATTTAATGTTCGGATGATCAACCATACCGGATGGCTCAAACTTGGTGAAAACAAATTTCTCTACAAACTCTTCCAGCGGCACACCATACTGCAGACCAACTGAAACGGCAATGGCGAAACAGTTCATCAGGCTTCGAAGCGTGCTACCTTCCTTAGCCAGATCGATAAAGATTTCTCCAAGGGTTCCGTCATTGTATTCACCGGTATGAAGGAAAATGGCAGATCCGTTGATTTTTGCTTTTTGAACAAAACCCCTGCGCTTGGATGGAAGCGTGCGGCGTTCCACAATTTGAGCGAGCTTGCGCTTCAATTGCGTATCGGGGCTTTCCTGCATGCGTTTGGTTACTTCTTCCAGCAACTCTTCAATGGTCAGTTTTCCAAGATCTACAATATTGCTATCGGCTGCTGATGCATCTTCGGCAACCACTTCGGCCTTATCATCCTTTTTCTTTTTATCTTCACTTTTATTGCTAAGCGGTTGGCTCAGTTTACTGCCATCGCGGTACAAAGCATTGGCTTTAAGACCTAATTCCCAGCTCATGCGATAGCATTCAGCTATTTCTTCCACAGTAGCTTCATGCGGCAGGTTAATGGTTTTGCTGATAGCACCACTTAAGAAAGGCTGACAAGCCGCCATCATTTTAATGTGGCCATACGCATGAATAAAGCGTTGTCCTATTTCACCATTTTTGTTGGCACAATCAAATACGGGGTAATGCTCTTCCTTCAGGTAAGGTGCACCTTCAATGGTCATTGTACCGCACACATATTCATTGGCTTCGGCAATTTGCTCATCAGTAAATCCTAACGCTTCCAGCATGTTCCAGCTCCAGTCGTTGTATTGCTCAGGTGTAAAACCTAAACGCTGCAAGCAAGCTTCGCCCAGTGAGAAATGGTTGAAAGCAAACTTAATCTGGAAAGCTGCCGCCATTCCTGCTTCCAGCTTTTGCAATTCTTCAGCAAGGAAGCCTTTAGCGCTTAGCGTTTGGTGATTAATATGTGGTGCGCCATGCAAGCTGGCAGAACCTTTTGCATAGTTTACGATGGTTTCAATTTCTTTTTCGTTGTAACCAAGCTTCTTTAAAGCCTGCGGTACACTTTGGTTAATGATCTTAAAATAACCACCACCGCTCAATTTTTTGAACTTAACCAGGGCGAAATCGGGCTCAACACCGGTTGTATCGCAATCCATTACGAGACCAATGGTACCGGTTGGCGCAATTACAGTTGTTTGCGCATTACGGTAGCCATGCATTTCACCGAGTTGAACGGCTTCGTCCCAGCTTTTGCAGGCAGCTTTCAGCAGGTAATCGGGGCAATATTTGCTATTGATACCTACAGGCTTAATGCTAAGACCTTCGGTAGCGTCCACTGCATCGTAAGCAGCAGCACGGTGATTCCGCATAACACGCAGCATGTGCGACGCATTCTCGCGGTAGCGTGGGAAGGGCCCGAGTATTTCGGACATTTCTGCAGAAGTTTTATAAGCAATACCCGTCATGATTGCAGTAATAGCACCACCAATGGCACGGGCCTTTTCACTATCATAAGGAATACCGCTTACCATCAGCATGCTGCCGAGGTTGGCAAAACCTAATCCAAGTGTACGATAATCATAGCTAAGCTGCGCAACTTCTTTACTTGGGAACTGCGCCATTAATACGCTGATTTCCAATACTACTGTCCACAAACGGCATACATATTGAAAGCCATCAACGTTGAATATGCCTGTTTCTTCATCAAAGAACCTGCGCAGGTTGGCGCTAGCAAGGTTACATGCGGTATTATCAAGGAACATGTACTCGGAACAAGGGTTGCTCGCATTAATGCGACCACCTTCGGGGCAGGTATGCCATTCGTTGATGGTAGTATCATATTGTGTACCGGGATCGGCACAACCCCAGGCGGCATAACAAATTTTATCCCACAATTCACGCGCCTTTATAGTCTTCATTACACGACCATCGGTACGTGCTTTCAGACCCCAATCCCCGTCTTCATCCAAAACTTTGAAAAAATCGTTGGAAATGCGAACCGAATTATTTGAGTTCTGACCACTTACCGTACGGTAAGCTTCACCCTCGTAATCATTGCTATATCCGGCAGCTACTAAAGCGGCTACCTTCTTTTCTTCTTCAACCTTCCAATCAATAAAGTTTACAATTTCGGGGTGGTCAATGTCGAGACAAACCATTTTAGCTGCCCTGCGCGTAGTTCCACCACTTTTAATGGCGCCGGCTGCACGGTCACCAATTTTGAGGAAGCTCATAAGTCCGCTGCTTGTTCCACCACCGCTCAATTTCTCACCTTCGCCGCGAATGCCGCTAAAGTTGGTACCTACGCCGCTACCATATTTAAAAATGCGTGCTTCGCGAATCCACAGGTCCATGATACCGCCATCATTTACAAGATCATCACTTACACTGAGAATAAAACATGCGTGCGGCTGCGGGCGCTCATAAGCCGAAGTGGATTTTTGTAATTCACCTGTATTTTGTTCCACAAAATAGTGGCCTTGTGGTTTGCCTGCAATTCCATAGGTGGAATAAAGCCCGGTATTGAACCACTGCGGGCTATTGGGTACACAGCTTTGGTTTAAGATGCTGAAAACCAGCTCTTCATAAAAAACCTGTGCATCTTTATCTGAAGCAAAGTAATTATACTTTACGCCCCATTGACGCCAGCAATCAGCCATGCGGTGTGCCACCTGCTTGGTGCTTGTTTCACGGCCTTTTGTTCCGTCCGGCTGTGGTACACCTGCTTTTCTAAAATATTTTTGTGCTATTATATCTGTAGCTATTTGGCTCCAATGGCTTGGAACTTCAACATTATCCATCTGGAAAATAACTTTTCCCGACGGGTCTTTAATCATGCTTGTACGATAGTCGTATTCAAACATTTCATAGGGGCTTACACCTTCGCGGGTGTAATGGCGCTCAAATTTGAGGCCTGGTTTGGATGATTTTTTGGCAGCCATAGCGGATAAATTTCAAAATTTAATTGGTGAGTTCTATTATTACCGAATTGTTAAGCGGAGAACGAAAATATCTTTATACCAACGATTTTTCCCAATGTTAATTCTCACATTGCTGGCCAAAAATGTGGATTTCGCAGCAAAGGCGCATGCATGCTGAAAAGAGCCATTTTTCAACACAGGGTGTGGAAAATTGAATAGTATCTTTCTCAAACAAATCAATATCATGGTGCGGCTACTTTTTAGAATACACGACCATTTATCCATTTTATATATTGCTTCATACCCATTTTAGACCCTATACCACACAAGTTAACCGCTAAAATAATAATTTGAAACGCCCCCGATCCAAAGCACCTAATTTTAACCTTGATATCAAAAACAATAGCCATATTGGCAGCATAATAGTATGCATTTGAACCCAACGATAATATTCAGGTCGAAAAAATGGAACTACTGGTTTTGCCAATTTGGCGGATGGGCAGTTTTTATATTGATAAATACCTTTTACTACCATGCGCTGGGGCTCCCCGATGAACTGTACCCGCATTATTTTAAAAGCATGTATTTTGTAGCTACCACCGGGCTGATGGTTACCCATATTATGCGATCGGTCATCCTTGGGATTAATGTACTCAGCTTCCCATTACGCAGGCAAATCCTTTGGTTTATCATTATTACCATCTCTTTCAGCCTTATTAATACCAGCATTACCGTTTCAATAGATGAAGTAATGGGTTGGGAACCTGTGTATTACCGCACTTTTTCTTTTGGTGAAAAATGGCTGAAAGATTCCCTGGGTACACTTCTGTATTTTACCATTTGGAACCTGTTGTATTTTGTGTACCATTATATAAGCAGCCTGCAACGGCAGTTACTAAACGAAGCGCAGTTGGAAACCCTGGTGAAAG
Organism: Chitinophagaceae bacterium; assembly: GCA_041740575.1. Classification (GTDB taxonomy): domain Bacteria; phylum Bacteroidota; class Bacteroidia; order Chitinophagales; family Chitinophagaceae; genus Phnomibacter. The sequence continues at coordinate 281,289 of JBGSLS010000037.1, forward strand.
AATTAGAGTTAAAAACCATTAAGGCGCACATGAACCCCCATTTTATTTTCAATGCACTTAACAGCATCAGAGCGCTTGTAGATGAAAACCCCGACAAGGCAAGAACGGCCATTACCACCCTTAGTCAGTTGCTTCGTAATAGCCTGAACAGCGAAAAAGAAGACCTTGTAACACTTGAGCAGGAATTGAATATGGTAAAAAACTATCTTGCACTGGAACAAATCCGCTTTGAAGACAGGCTTAGGGTAAAGCTGGAAATAGATGAGGATACCCTGCAACAGAAAATACCGCATATGATGTTGCAAACGCTGGTTGAAAATGCGATTAAACATGGAATTAGCCGCGAAGTGAAAGGCGGGGATATTGAAATTAAGAGCGATTTTGTAAAAAACCACCATGAAATTGTAGTTAGAAATACCGGGAAGCTGAATGGACATGTGCATAAACAGGGTTTTGGGCTAAGCAGTACAAGGGACAGGCTCCACTTATTATACGCCAAAAAAGCAACTTTTCAGATTAGTGAATCAGGTGATAACCGGGTAGAAGCAAGGGTAATCCTTCCGGTAAATGTGTTATAGAATATAAGATTTTGAAAATTAATTGAAACCAACATGACAAAAAAGGCCATTTTAATTGACGATGAACGGTTGGCAAGGGCTGAATTGCGCAGACTTCTCGCCGATTTTCCGGAAATAGAAATTGTGGATGAAGCTGCCAATGCCGATGAAGCGCTGGACAAAATTGATCAGCACCATCCCGATATTATTTTCCTTGATATCAACATGCCAGGCAAATCCGGCTTCGAACTGCTGCAGGAACTGGATAAATCGCCCATGGTAATTTTTACCACCGCCTACGATGAATATGCGGTAAAAGCCTTTGAAGTAAATGCCCTGGACTATGTGGTAAAACCGATTGAACCCAAAAGGCTTGCCGATACCATACAGAAAGTAAACGAAGCTTTTCAAAAAGAAAAGGTTGCCATTCAGGAATCGGCCCGGCGCGGGTTGATGAACGAAAACGACCAGGTTTTTGTAAAAGACGGCGAAAGGTGCTGGTTTGTAAAATTGGGCGATATCAGGCTGATAGAAAGTGTGGGCAACTATGCCAAAGTATATTTTGGAAGTTACAAACCACTGATTTTAAAATCGCTCAACGCGCTTGAAGAACGGCTCGATGAGAAGGTGTTCTTTAGGGCAAACCGCAAGCATATTGTTAATCTTAGGATGGTGGAAAAAGTGGAACCCTATTTTAACGGAGGTTTGCAACTTGAATTGAAAGGTGGCGACAAGGTTGAAATAAGCCGGCGTCAAACCATTCGCTTCAAAGAGATGATGAGTTTCTAACAAGCACTACCTGATTAATGAAAAAATCACCTTCGCTTTTATTTTGTATTGCCATGGATGCCATTGGCATGCTTACGTTTACCGTTCCTTTTTATGGTGAATTTGGCGATATTCTTTGGGCGCCGCTTTCTGCCATTATATTTTATGCAAGTTTTGGCGGCAAAAAAGGAGCCTTGGGCGCCATGTTTAATTTTATGGAAGAAATTTTACCCTTCCTTGATTTTATCCCCACATTTACTATCGCATGGTTATATGGCAGGTATGTTGAAGGCAAACAAAACGAAGTACCCATACGATCAACAAAAAATTCAAACACAGTCATTGACATTTAATATTTTATTCTTGAAACATTTATTTACAGCCATAAATAGAAAAAAAGTATTATCTATAATACTGCTTACAGTATTAATTAATACGCAAGTTTCTGCACAATCTGCAACTACCGAAACCTTCTCTGAAAAAGAAGTAGCTAAAACACTTGAAATATTGAGTGCCGATGAAATGGCAGGCAGGCAGACTTTTGGCCCCACCATTCAGCTCGCAGCTGCATTTATTGCCGATGAATTTTTGAAGTATCGTTTGCAACCATTGCCAGGTCTTACTTCTCACATGCAAACTTTTGTGATGCTCAATTCCAAACCATTGGAATCATCGAAAGTTACCATTGGCACAGATGCAGTATCAGCTCAACATATTATTTGCCAAACAGGCGAAAAGAAATTGCATATAACACCTGCTTCGGGCTATGAAGTTATACGTCTTAATGAAGGCGATAATGCCATGGCAACCTTTCGCTCTATTCGTGGTAAAAAGGGGAATGTACTCGTGCTAATGCATAGCAGCCATGAGCCTTTCTTTACCCGCGTTAAGCAAAATGCTGCGGCAAGAATGAAAAGTGAAACGAGTATTGTGTATGTACTTACTGCACAATCTACCGCAGAAACATTCGATATAAAATTAGATAATGAGATTACTGAACTTAAACTTTCCAATGTAGCGGGAATGATTCCCGGGAAATCCAAGCCTGATGAATATGTAATTTTCTCCGGACACTATGACCATATTGGAATTGGTAAACCAAACGAAAAAGGAGACAGTATTTACAACGGTGCCAATGATGATGCAAGTGGTACCACAGCTGTAATAATGTTGGCCAAACATTTTGCTTCTGTGGGTGGAAATGAACGTACCATCATTTTTACTGCCTTTACTGCAGAAGAAGTAGGCGGTTTTGGATCACAGTATTTTTCCAAACAATTCGACCCTGCCAAAGTAGTTGCCATGTTCAATATTGAAATGATTGGCACTGACAGTAAATGGGGCACCAACAGCGCCTATATTACCGGGTATGAAAAAACAAATATGGGGGAGATTTTACAAAAAAATCTTGCAGGAAGTCAGTTCCAATTCCATCCAGATCCATACCCTGAGCAACAACTTTTTTACCGCAGCGATAATGCTACACTAGCAAGACTTGGCGTGCCCGCTCATACCATAAGTACCAGCAAAATGGATATTGAACCGCACTACCATAAAGTAAGCGATGAAATAGGTACGCTTGATACAAAAAATATGACTGAAATTATAAGGGCAATTGCTATCAGCAGTAAAAGTATTGTAAATGGAAAAGATACGCCAACAAGGGTTGATACAAACCAGTTGAACCGATGATTATGTTCGCATGAAGTATAGTGTCAATAACCTTTATTGATGCCAAATATTAATTAACATCTTACGCTATCCACGCTTTCTTATAAGCATAAAAATCCATGTAAAAAAAACAAGGGCCAACGCTGCAATCAACCATGAAAAATGCATCCATCCTTGCTCAATCTTCACCACATCCGGTTCGCCCAACATAATTAACCCTGCCCAATAAGCAGGAGCCAAAACTCTTCCCCTGCTTTGTTGCAGGTATAGCAACTTGGCTTGTTGAAGTGCTTCATCAGTGGGCAAGCCATCTTTTAAATTTTGCAAAAATTTGCCTGTAATCAAGCTACTTGAATGTTCATCAATCTCCCAAAGCGCTGTAAGTATCCGGTTACTGCCTGCATAGTTGAAAGCGTGGGCGAGTGACACCATTCCTTCACCGTCCTGGTATCCGGGTCGACCCGATTCACATGCAGTAAGAATCAGCAGATCGCTTTGAATATTGCATTTATAAATATCGGGTTGCGATAAAAAATTATTGTTATCCGGCGATGTGGAATTTTTTGCAAAGATTAAACCCGAGTTTTCAGGATGAACATTATCAAACCCAGCATGTGTACCTACATGAACAATCTTGTATTCCCCGGCCTTTGCTAAAAATGATGATTTGGTTGATGTTGTGTTCGCATATACTTCTCCTCCCAACAAATCCTTTGCATGGTTAGCGAGCTTATGGGTTGCAGGTTGCGGTAAAAGTTTCAGATAGTCGTAATCCAACATTACAGGGTCGGTCGTACTTGCAATGTATTGAGCTTTCATTTCGTCTGAAAATACAGGAGCGAAAGCTACATAGTTTTGTTTATGGTTTTTAACTATAGGTTGCTGGTTCCCAATCATCAGCATGCTATAATGGTAGGAAAATATATGGCTTGCCAATAATGATTTAGTTGCCAGTTGCGTATAGGAGTTGAGCCTTTCAGGTGTAAGCAAATCAAAACTGATGTTATATAAAATACCATCGGGAATGATAGTAACGCGCTTATAGGCAATAAATGGCTGAAGTGGTGCCCAAAGCATATTGTATAGTTCGAATAAATTCTGAAGTTGACTTGTTTCGGAAGTGCCATACGCAAGCACACCACTCAATTTCTCAGAAAGACCATAAGACTTTATTTGTACCAATTGCCTGTTTCGCCCATCGAGCACCAAAGCCATCAAGGTTGTATCCACAAAAAAATATCTGATCATTGTAGTACTATCGGGAAGCAGGGACTGAACTTCATGGGCCCGTTTAAATATAGCTGCATACCTCATATTGTAATACGCAGGATATTGTTGGCGTATGCGATCAAGATATGCATTCCAGTTGTGTGAAGCCTGCAGGTAATCATTCATCAATTCGCTTCTGGGTTTCGTTTCATTAAGCGAAATAGCAAGGCTTTGTTTAAGCAGGGTTTCTTCATTATAAATAGAATCGGGGATTCCTGAAAACGATATGGCATGCTGTTTATCCAGGCGGCTTCGGATACGGGTATAAAGCGCCGATTCATGTAAGTTTACAAGGTTATCAATGTGGGATGCGGTTCCACTTAACATCGCGAGTTCAAGGGCTATTTTCTTTGCAAAATCAAAAAGCTCCTGGTTATCGGCAATTAAAATATTGATACTTGATTCATTATTTAAGATGGCTTTTCTCTTCTCCAATGTTTGCAACGCTTCATTCAGTCTTGCTGCAAGCTTTTCCAGGAAAGCAGTATCTCTTCTATCTTGTAAAGCATAACCTGCCTTGGTTTCAATTAAAATAGCTTTAGGTACAAAAACTTCCATTTTAATTGAATCAAGAAGCGTAGTTCCAGTAGATAGCCTGTTTTTTACGACCGTCATTGCCTTTTCGCAATAGTTAATAGCTTCTTTGTACCTCCCGGTTTCATGGTTTATTTCAGCAATATTCAACAGTTGGTAAAATCCCATCAGGCCATTGCTTTCACCTACTTCATCCAGGTACTTGTACACTTTGCTGGCCATGGCCATAGCTTTGGAATAATTGCCCTGCTGCGCATAAAATAATGATGCATTTCTTAAAAAATCCATGTAAGCGTGATCATACTGACCCTGGTAAGCTTTTTCATTGCAGTTTTCAGCTTCTGAATAGGCGATAGCTGCTTTTTCGAATTCCTTTTTACTTTCATAAATTAATGCGCGTGTATAATATGCATCTGCCTGCCAAAGCAGGTAATCGCCATCAGCCTGCTCCATTTTATTTAATGCCTGATTAAGCATAATACTTGCCGAATCGTACTGGTGAACCGCATAAAAATATTGCCCCAATAAGACCTTTGAAATAAAAATTCCTGAATGTGCAGAATCGAGCGCTTGCTGCTTGCCCTGGTACGAAAAACGCAGCAACTGTCCCGCTTTGTTAAAGTCGCCTATTTCCTTATATATTCCAGCAAGGTTGTCAATGGCTTCGTAAAGCCCTTCGGTGGCCGATTGTTTTTTATCGCCCGCATCTTTTGATGCAATAAACTGCTGAAAGCAAAAAATGGCTTTTTCCATAGCCATAATGGCGTGAGATGTTTTACCTTGATTGCTATACAAGCCTGCAAGGTTGTTTTGTAAATTCCCTGTACGGTAGTATTTGTTGATGTCCGTTAAAGGCATCTTTTCCAGAGCAATAAGCGCCTGGTTGTAGTATAGCGTGGCACTATCGAACTTTGCTGCGTACCACATAAGTGAACCCATGGCATTACCCGAGCGGAATATATCTTCGGGATCGGTGTTTTTATCTGCAAGCCTTATGGCCATAGCCTTACTGTGGTGACTTAATGATAAGCTGATATTGCCAAGGCGTTGTGCATATACACCCAGATTGTAACAGCATTGGGCAATATCACTTTGGGTATGCGCTGGATTTTTCAGGGTAAAAAGATAGGCACTATCGCTTGCTTCATAACCGCTTTGGCTTTGACCAATATTAGCAAAAAATTCCGCTGACGCGCGGTATGCTTTTACCAATTTGGCGGGCTCCGCCTTTCCGGTTTTCATGGAATGGATAATAGAAAAACAACCTTTTACCGCCTCGTTTGCTCCATGCAAGGCATTTAAAGTTTCGCCACGCAGGGGTATAAAATATATAACAGTATCCCAATTACCGGAAGCAATAAATGCCGGCAGTACATTGCTGAGAAGGCTATCGGCCTGTTTATAGTTTTTAACTTCAATAGCATGCTCTACAGGGCTTGTGGGAGGCTTTTTATCTTGCGCAAGCAGTGGCAGCAATAATGCCAACCCTACCATAATCACTGTTAAGCCAGACAGCCACCTATACATACAATTATGGTTTATTTATTTCATTTATCAATGCCGTAGCTTCGGGGTAGCCCGATTGGGTAAGATATTCAATTGCTTTCCTTTTTTGGTTTTCTCTCAAGTAATACATTCCCATGTACCAACAAGCATCGCGCTGAAAAGCACTTGAAGAAAGGCCGGCTACCTGTTCGAAGTTTTTCCCGGCTTTTTCATATTGTTCCATGGCCATTTGAGCCGAACCAATAAAATAAATGAGTGTATCGTTCCCGGATTTTTTGGCTAATAAAACTTCCCAGGCTTCAACCGCTTTTTGGTATTCTTCATTTTTGTATTCAACCATTGCTTTTTCAAAATCGTAACTGTCCGATTGGCTCATCACTGTAGCAAGGCCAGGGTCGGGGCTATAATAGCGACTGAACAACTTTTGATGTAAAGGCTGCCTGAACCAAATGCCCCAAATTGCCATGCTAAGTAAAACTAAAACCGAAGCAGCTATTGCCATTCGTGGAAAGTTCAAATTTTTTGAAACTTTAATAGACAAACTGCTATTAGTAATCGCTAAACCTTGATGAAATTCAGAGAGCCTGGTTTTTAGTTCAGTCTCCTGAATACCTAACAGGAGCAGCTTCAACTCATTGATTTTTTGTTGCAGGTCGCTGTTTTGCAGGAGTTTCTTTTCAAAAGCAACCCTTTCTTCAGCACCAAGGGAATTAGTTAGGTAGCCTTCAATAAGAATAAATTCGTCTTCAGGTATGTTATGATTGTATTTCAAGCTATTTTGTTTTATGTAAAACCAGGTTCCGTAATTTTTGCAGGCAGCGGTATTTATTGTTTTTGGCAGTGGCTTCCGTCCAGCTAAATGCTTCTGCAATCTCACGCATAGGTTGCTTTTGAAAATAGAACCGTTTCAATAATTGCCTGCATGGGTCGCCCATTGCACTATATGCAGTTTCTACTTTTTGCAGGTAATCTTCATCATCAGTATCTAATGGCTCCCAAGCTATTTCATCCTCCACTATATCAAATTGTAGTTGCACTGTTTTCATTTTCCGCCTTCTTAATTCGTCAATCCATTTATACTGTGCAATGCGAAACAAATAACCTTTTAAATGGTCAAAAATTACAAAAGAAACTTTGCCAAGCTGCATATTGCGCCATACTGCAATGAAGGCTTCCTGGTAAATATCTTTGGCATCTTCATTGGTTCCGCTATTTTCCATTACATATCCTGCTATTTTATGATAGTTGGATTGATAAATAAATTTCAAAAACTGTTCATCGTTGGCCAAAAGCCTGTTATGCCAGTCAACCGGAATATCTAGTGTAGGGGATTTTATCATAATTACTAAAATCTCCCGACTAAGATAGGGTTATTTCCAATTGACGTACATTTTCAACACCGACTGTTAACCTTTTAATTGTTTCTTATTCATCGGTATTTATTTTAATTGTCATCAATAATAAATTAAAATATTATTTTTAAACTCCCAGGCTACGATCCCTTTCTCAGGATTTCAATACAATACAATTTTATTTTTTTCAGGGATTTTGATGACATTTTGATTATTGACCCGATGTAACTTATAACCTAAAGTTAGCCGGGGTTAATTACAGGTCGTTTTATATAAACTTTAACCGCCATTAACATGCTGATGGAATTGAGTAAAACATTTAAGAATTGGTTATCACCCTTGAGGAACATAACACTTGCTTTTTTTTCGGTATGGATAGGTTTAAGCACCTATGGCCAAACCAAAACTACCGAAAGTGAGCCTAACAATGATTTTGCTAATTCCGATCAATTCGATTATGATGTGCTGATGCAAGGGTCATTGGGCAATGGAGATGTTGCTGACCATTTCAGGCTGCCGCTTATCTGGAACGCCAATATATCATTGCAGCTAAGTTTTACCAATAATAGCGATGAAGATGCAACGGTAAACTTTTCCATATTTCACTTATTGCGCACTAATACTATTTCCACCCGCAGCATAAGCGTGCCTGCGGGCGAAACCGTTAATGAAACAATCGATATTTGCGGAAGAGCGGATGACCAATATTTTATGCGGCTTGAGAATAATGGCGTACAGGTGGATTATGAAAACATATGGTACCCACTAAATGCAGCTACAAGCAGGCCCAACAACAATACCAGGCCAAATGCAACCTTATTTGCCCCTCATAGCAATATGGAGGGCGGCATTAATTATACCACCTTCGACAGGCCGGTTTTTCCAAGTCTCGGCAGCAATGACCGGTTTGAGTATTTTAAAACTACCATTCCAGCCGGGGATCTTTCCGACTACAACCTTTACCTGATGGTGCAAAACAATGATTGCCTTCCCACGACAGGATTTTTTGTAGGATTACATTACTTTTTGTACCGAAATGACGAAACCACGGCCTTCACTCAGGGAATTATCGGGCAAAGCCTTCCCTACTTAAGCACAGCAACAAAAGACATTTCACTTAACGGCGTAGCCCCCGGCGATATAGTCACCATTTATTTTCAAAATCTGAATTCCGGGGCTTTCAAATTCGATTTTAGCGTTTCGGATGTACCGCCGTACAATGATCCCGAAGACAATTGCTGCCCCCCAAATGCTGTAAATCTGCCTGAAAACAGTTATGCAGGTGGCAATGTGGGTGCTTATGACGAAGGAGCGGAAACCTTTATTGATGAATACGATACCTATAAAATAAATATGCCGTTTACCGGGGCAGTAAACTTTTTTGTTGAAGTACAAAATAAAGGATGCAGATCGGGGTATTACTATTTAACGGCTGATATCCTTGATAAATTTGGTAATGAATTAAGTGCACAGGATTTGGTATATTCTGATTGGGACCCTGAATGCAATGGAATTATGAAAGATACGGTGAAATTAAGGGGCTTGTATCCCGGAGAATATTTTATTCGACTTCATACCAGGAATAGTGCTGATGGGCATTGGGAATTGAACTACCGGTTTAAATACCAGGCAATTGATAGTACAGGGAATATTGATACAGAACCCAATAATTCGGAAGCAACAGCTTTATTAATTAATCCTGGCGACACGGCCAGGGGAAATATTAATTTTATTCATAACCCGGTTTTCTGGGATCAGAATGACAATTACAAAATTGCAATAACCGAGCCTGCACGCGTGGTGCTGCATTCAAAAATTATCTACCGAGGTGACTACGAACTTTTCCAGGACAGTGATTACAACCTCCGTATTAATCTTTCAGGCAGCGTTGGTGGCAACTTTGACTATCCATGGAATCACCTGACCATGACCGAACCCATTTTGCCGGATGCAGTGTTTGAATACAGCGATACCCTTGACTGCCCTGCCATGCCAGGCAATGCATTTCTTAATATAACAACTTATTACGGAACCAAATATGAATATGCATTTTGGTTCGAACTATTGCCTGAACCTGCTTATGCAAACTGGACCAACGATGCGGAACCCAACAATTTAAGATCTCAGGCCATACTTATTAGCAGCGGTGAAAGCAAAAATGGCCATATTGGTTATAACTCTTCTTCGAACTTTGATTCGTACGATTATTACAGAATTCATTTTCCTGCTGCCGATACATTTAGAATATCGCTGGAGGCAATAAATACCGGTTGTTCGGGTGAAACAGGTTCCATTGGAATTACAGGGTTTCGCAATGCCCTTACTAACACGCTTTTTACGGCAGGTTCAGGTAATATTGCTAAAGGCGATACTGCACGGATTTCCTACAAACGTGCCGTGGTGGCGGGCGACTATATTGATTTCCGCATCAATTCTTCAGGCAGGTTTGTTTACCGGTTCAATATGGGCTTAATAAAACCCGGATCGGGATTTATTATTGCAGGCGACACCACGCCCTGCTATGGCCCATACCAATATAAAGTACGGCAAATAGAAGGCGAACAACTAACCTACAATTGGAGCTTACCCGATGGTGGCGGCACAATAAGTGTTGCCGACAGCATTGCCACAGTGAACTGGACCGAACCTGGAATAAAACGTGTGCGACTGTTTCTCTCCAACGCAGCAGGCATTTCATCTACCAAAGAAATACAAGTAGTTGTGAATGCCGACAATCCAACACAAACACCTATTATCCTGCATTTTGCACGACAGTTAAGTGTGGAAGCATTGCCTCCGGGTGTTAATTGCCAATGGTATCGAAACAACCAACTCATAACGGGGGCGACACAAAACAAGTATTATGCCTTACTTGGTGGAAGCTACACAGTAAAATTTGTAAATGATTGCGGTGAAGGCCCATCTTCTAATCCATTTGTAATTGCTGCAGATGCCATTACGCAAACAATAACGTTTACGGCTATTCCTTCTACGCCCATGGTACCAGGGTTATCCTTCCGCCTTACGGGTTCATCAAGTTCTGGTTTACCGGTATTCTATCAAAAAATCAGCGGGCCACCAGCGCTGATTCAAAACGATACGCTTTTTCCTAATGGAAGTGTAACGGCCGGTACCTATGTAATCCGTATCAGCCAGCCGGGAAACGACATTTTCAGCCCAGCAGCAGATGTTGACCTGACGATTATTATTACCAAAGGTGAACAGGTGATTGAAATACCGGAAATTCCTGACCAGATACTAAATGATAGCCTGCTTTTTCTGCCACAAAGATCTACCGCCAACCTTAACATCGGTTATTCCATTGTTGGAGGCGTTGGACTTGCGCAAGCCATTTCCAATTCCTCGTACAGGATCCGAAAATTAGGGGTGGGCACCGTTACCGTTAGGGGTTCACAATCAGGTAATGCCAGCTATAATGCTGCGGCACCGGTTGAACGTAGTTTTTGTATTGGCATAAGAAGCCTGGGGGAAATAACGGGTGATGCCAATCCATGCCTGAATACTTATCGTTACCATGCACCAAGAATACCAGGCGCCAACTATGTTTGGCAACTTAGTGGCGGCGGCATATTAACTACAAACAAGGACACTGCATGGGTACAATGGCAAACACCCGGAAACCATACCCTTTCGGTAAAAGCTAACAGCCCTTGCGATGCGATTTACAGCAATACACAAGCGTTGCAAATTACCACAAGCGATAATTCACCTGGTTTGGTAACTGGAATGCAGCCCGCAAATGGCGCTACGGGTCAGCAGTTCCCGCTAAGACTTTCATGGGCACCGGCGAGTAATACCACTTTATATGACCTTTATATTTGGGACACGGATAACCCCCAACCCGCGACGCCATTTGTGGCTAATCTTGATGATTTCTTTTATATTTTACCAAATGGTTCACTGCCATTTAACAACACCTATAATTGGAAAGTGGTAGCCAAAAATCCCTGCAGCCAAACATCAGGTCCCATTCAGCAATTTGCTATCATACCACTGCCCGACCTGGTTATCAGCGATCTTCAGTATCCATCCACCGCCATTTCGGGTCAAACCATTTCCATTAGCTGGAAGGTAACTAATATAGGCCCGGGAACAACGACGGTCAATCAATCATGGACTGATGCCATCTTTTTTGCTAAAGCTACTAGTCCAACACCAAACTTTGGTGGAATCCGCTGGAATCCCGCTGATTTCAATAATCTTGTAAATGATAACCGACCTTTATTGGCAGGTTCAAAATCCAATATCTCGGCGCTTGAAGTAGGACAGTCATATACAAATAGTGTTCAGTTTACCCTGCCACTCAATTACAGTTTCCCCTTATATGTATATGGGATGAGTAACTATAACAAAAATGCTAAACTCCAGCAGAACAGTTACATCAATGATACCATTTTTGGCGCTACACCCATAAATGTTACATTACTACCCACACCAGATTTGCGGGTGGATAGTGTTTTTGCCCCTGTTACCACTTTTAGCGGAAGCACGATTAATCTCACCTACAGGGTGAAAAATTATGGCGTACTTACACCATCCGGGCGCACCTGGACCGATTCAATTTTCATTTCGCAAAATCCGCTCTTTGATCGTTCACAGGCTATACCCTTGCATTTACCAAAACTTAGGGGCAATTATTATCCAAATGCAGTGAAAGCACATGTGCTAAATAGTGCTCAATTGCAAAAGGATAGTATGGTTACCAAAAGTGTAGAAGTAGTAATACCCAATTTCATATTTGGTACCTGGTTTGTTTATGTAAAAACAAATGCAAACAATAAAGCAAACACACTTAATAATATTTACGAAGGTGGTTTTGGCGATAACAACCTGGGGCAGGCACAGTTGAATGTATTTTTAACTCCAACTCCTTTGCTTACTGTACAAAGCCTTGCAGTTCCGGTAAGCACTGCAAGCACCACGCAGCCTATTGGCATAAGCTGGCGCATTTATAATGAAGGCTTCAGAGATAATATTGAAAATAACAATGGCCACTGGATGAATGGTATCATTGGCCAATGCCCCTGCCCTGGTCCCCGCGCGCCGGGCACCATTTGCAATGGCATACCTATTTATTTTGACAATCCTGTACAGGGTACAAGTTATTGGGAGGATAAAGTATATATTAGCACAGTTGGAACCGGGTTAAATACCAATTCCGCCCGTTTAATAGGTACCGTAAAACACGGGGTTGAAAATGGCGCCTTTAGGTATCCCGATGTAATCAAGGATTGTGGAAACGGTCCGGGATATAAAAATACCGAAGCCGTAATTGAGCCTCGTTCCAATTTTCCCAAGTCGCTCAACTTTACCGTTCCGCAGGATTTACCCGAAGGAAGCTATTATATTTATGTACACACCAATGCCACAAAATCAGTTTTTGAATTTCCGGGCACGGCGCAAATTGAAAGAAGTGCTGCTCCTATTATTATAAGTCGACCAGACCTGATTGTGAGTGCCATCGGCACACCTGCTACGAGCCAGGGAACAGAAACTATAGCCATCAATTATACAGTTACCAACAATGGCAATGGTAGTGTTTTCAACGCATTAAGAAAAGATAGATTATACATCAGTAATTTTTCAGCCTTTGATGTATCAGCACAATTGGTAACTACACAAGAATTTACAGATAATATTGAAGCTGGGGGTAGTATTTCTAAATCCATGAGTTACAAAATTCCTGCCAATACATCTGGCAATAAATATTTCTATGTTATTACAAATTACGATAGTAGTTTTAAAGAAACCAATTATGTAAACAATCGCAGTTCTTCAGCTGTTACAAGTATATCGGCTGCTAATCCTTCGGACCTTATTGTGTTGTCTGTAAACCTTCCGGATACATCCTTTACCAATTTTACCAACGTAGTTGAGTACACGGTTAAAAACAATGGAGGCGGTGCTACTACTGCTGCCTATACGGATAGTTTATTTGTAAGCTGTAGCCCCCTGTTTAATCGTGCTACATCCTACTATGTATCCAAAAAAACGAGGACGGCTGCCCTACTTCCTGATAGTGCATATACCGATACCTTAATGATAAATACCCGCTTTACCTATGAAATTAATCCTTGCTGGCCTATTTCAAAATTTGGTGATGCATACTTCTTTGTAAAAACCAACGCAGATACAGCAAGTTTTGAAGGTAGTAATGTAGGAAATAATATTGGGGCAAGTACAAAAAAAGTATTGGAAAATCCACTCATAGATCATATTGTTCCTATGGTTACTGGTAGTAATATGGCTGCTGTAGGACAAAATTACAGTCTCGGCTGGCAGGTAAAAAATCAAGGTTATTTCCCTTCGCTAAGCGGTTACTATGGTTTGTGGTATGATGGTGTTTACTTTTCACAAGACAGTGTTTGGCAAACCACAGATGCGCTCGCTGCAAACTATTTAAGATGGGGCAAACTAGGCAGGAACCAAACATTGGATGATGCAAAAACGGTCCAGGTTCCTGATCTGGCAGCGGGGAACTATTATGTATTTGTAAAAACAAATAGCACCAGTTCTATTGAAGGTGAACTGGATGAAACCAATAATACCAACTTGTTGCGAAATGAAGATGGAACAGCCAAAGTAATTACCATAAACCGGCCACCGCTATCTGACCTGAAGATTGAATTACTTAATGCACCTCAACGATTAACACAAGGTGAAACGGGCTTTATCCGGTATAGAGTTTCCAATCAAGGCTCAGGTGCCACTTTCCCTTCCAGTATACAAAGCCAGCTTCGCCTTTCTTCCGACTTTTTTGCAAATCCTAACGATGGCGACCGCAGCCTGCGTGAACAGAGGAAACAGATAGTATTAGAAGCCGGAGAAAACTACATAGATTCATTTGCTTTTAGCATACCTACAACTACAACGCCGGGAAATTATATATTGATAGGATTTGCCGACAACGATAAAAAAATTCTTGAATCAAATGAAAACAACAACTTAGGTTTTGCCCAGGTTGAAATACTGGAACAACCTGTGAGCGACCTGATCGTTGAAAATGTGACAGCACCAGACACACTCATCCTTGGCGAAAGAATTAACCAGGTAAAATGGACAGTATCTAACAACTCAACTGAGATTGCTGCTGGAAGCGTAATTGATGGAATATACCTGACAAAAGATAGCACTTTTGATTCAACTGCAGTACTCATGGGAACGCTTAACAGAAGGATTAATATGCTACCGGTAACAAGCCGCAATGATAGCCTTAGGCCGGTTGTTTCGGGGGTAGTAGAAGGCGATTATCAACTATGGGTAGCTACCGATTTATTGAACATTATGGTGGAAGAAAGCGATGAGAATAATCGGACTGCAAGGGAAAATACGGTGCATGTAAAAGCCAGGGAACTTTTACTTGAAACAACGGAAGTAACCACGTTGCATGATCTGTCTAAAATTTATAAGCTAAGGATTCCCGACTCATTAATTGGTTCTACCATAATGATCACACTTAAATCCAATGACTCACTAACCAGGCGAAACGAGTTGTATATGGGTGCTTATTATGTACCAACACCCGCTAAATATGATTACAAATTTGAAATTCCCAATTACGGTAATCAACGAATAGTGATGTCGGAAGTGAATGACACTTTGTATTACATTATAGCAACATGTGTTTCACCAAATCCAACTATTCAGCAAATTACACTTCGTGCTGAAGTATTACCATTTGCCCTGTTAACCGTAAACAGCAACTCGGGTGGTAACAGCGGAAATGCTACCATTAAATTAGATGGATCGCTATTTACTTCAGATATGACTGCCCGCCTGAAAAAAGGAAGTACAACCATACAAGCAAGCCGGATTTTCTTTGTTAACAGTACCAATGCTTTTGCCACATTTAACTTGCAAGGAGCAGGTATTGGTTTATATGATGTGATACTGGAAAAGCCGGATGGAGAACAAGCTGTTTTAGCAAACGGCTACAGCATTGTAACCAGTAATAATGGCGGTTTGATAACAGGCAGTGGCCCGAACTATTCCAGTGGAAATGGAAACGAACCCGGTTGCGATCCGGGAGCGCCAAGTGGACGTAATGCGCAGCTAAGTCTTGACCTTGTGGTGCCGGAACGTTCCTTGATTAACAGGCCCGTAATGATTCAAATTCATTACAGTAATCCTACCAATAATGATATACCTGCGCAAACAAGAATATTGTATACCGAAGAAGGTTTAAAGCTTGCTTATACCAAAGAAGATGTACCGAATGGTACTACGGCCATGTATATTGAAATCAAGGAATCAGGTGGCCCTCCCGGAATCATAAGGGCCGGTGGCAGCGGAACAATTACCTTATATACAATCACGCCACGGGTAGTTCCCGCCGATCCTGAAATCTTGTTCAAATTACAATAGTGAGAACCCGTAAAATGAAAGCCATGAGAATTAATCCATATATCATTAAAATAATATTTCAGATCGGCATAATTGCATATACATGCATAGGCGCTAATGCCCAAAACCTGAACAACCCAAATAAGCAGGGGCCGCTAGGGGTACAGGTGAATACGCTTTCGGGTAATCTTTTTGTGTCTCGAACTGATGCAGTTATTGCTGCCAGGGTATTTAATATTGACCTGACTTATTATTACAACAGTTATAATTTCTTTGCACAGGAAGGATATGGAAAGGGATGGAGTTTTTTTTATAATATAAGATATGAAAATGATACTTCATTAGCAGGTGGCAAAGTGGTAATTTGGGGCGATGGCCGCGAAGATATTTATGATAGTCTTCCTGGTGGTGAATACAAAACACCAAAAGGTTTTTTCAGTAGTTTGGTTCAATACCAGCCCAACCGTTATATTTTGATTGAATTGGATAGTACACGTTACTATTTTGATGATGCCACACATAAACATATAACCCGCATGGAAGAACCCAATGGCAATTTCATTTCATTTGCCTACACCAATGGAAAACTTACAGGGCTTTCCAATGCAGCAGGCCAAAGCATCAGTTTAACCTACAATGCCGAAGGGCTGCTGACAATGATGACGGATGCCATTGCAACACCTGCACGAAGTTTTTCTTACAGCTACGATGCTACAGGTAATCTTGTACAGGTAGTAGACCCATTGAACGCCACCCACAAATATTCCTACCTGGTAAACGGCCCTATGAAAACTTTAATGGATCGCAACCACAACAAAATTGATATTATTTTTTATCCCGATTTCAGTACGCGTGAAGTGGTTGGTTGCAATAAACGCATTAGTTTTTCATATGATACTACCAATCGTAAAACAGTAATCGTAGATCATTTTGATGATGGAAGCCCCAACCAGGTAACTACTTATACCTATAAAAAATTAGATAACCTGAGTTGGATAACTGAAATGAAAGGCAACTGCTGTGGATTCCAAATGAGCTATGAATATGATGATGATGGCAATATGATAAAGGAAACAGATGCTAACGGGCAGTTGTATGTATATACTTATGATGAAAAAGGAAATATGCTTACAGCCACAGACCCGCTTGGGCAGATAACATCCTATTCATATACCAATGATTTTCAAAAGTTGAAAACCTTAAAAGATCCCAAAGGATATCAATACGAACTGGTATATGATATACGGGGAAATTTGATAAAGATGAATACACCCGGTGCCCAAACCTATACTGCAGAATACAATTCCTTGGGAGATATCATAAAAAGCATTGACCCAATAGGAAATGTTTACACTTACAACTATGACTTATTTGGAAACCCAACAATGGTGACCGGGCCTAATGGCTATGTTGCTCAATTAGTATATGATGCAAGAGGAAATATGTTATCATATACCGATGCTAGAGGAAATGCTACTTCAGCGCAATACGACATTTTAGACAGGCTTAGGCAAATAACCGATCCGGTTAATAAAAACATCAGGATGCTGTACGATGCCAATGGGAATGTTGTTTCAATTAAAAGTAAGAAAGATGAAACCACATTGATCAATTATGATGCGAGTGACCGGATAGTAAAAACAACCGATCCGCTGAATGGCGTAATCAATTTTCAATATGATGCAATGGATAACCTGAAGCAGGTAACCAATAAGATCGGAAGTTCCATGAAATTTGCCTACGATAACCGAAACCGACTGAGCACAACAACAGATGCAGAAGGCAACAGCAACCATTATGTATATGATGGAAATGGGAATATTACCAGCGCAATACTAGCCAATGGCAGGGAACTTATTTACACCTATGACGGGCTCAACCGCCTGATAAAAGTAAACGATGCCATAAGTGATATGGCGCAATTTGAATACGACGCTAATAATAATATTACAAAATTTACAAATGCAACAGGAGCAGTAACATCAGCATTATACGATAGCCTGAACCGAATCATTAGTGTTACTGATCCGCTTGGTTTTACTCAAAATGTTACATACGATAAAAATAACAACATTGTTTCTCATACCGACCGTAATGGAAATACTAATCTTTATAGTTATGATGGGCTTGACCGGATGTTATCCTATACAGATCCGCTTGGCCATACCGTAACTATTGCTTACGATGCTGAAGACAATATTACAAGCCTTACCGACCAAAATGGAAATGTAACACAGTATCAGTACGACAACCTGAACAGGCGCACCCGCATGACTTTCGCCGATGGAAGTTTTCAACTCTTTACCTACGATGAAAATGATAACATGGTGAGCAGGCGATTAACCGATGGATCCACTATAACCTTTGCCTATGATGCGAATAACAGGTTAACCACCAAAACACTACCGGATGGCGAAATATATAATTATAGTTATGATGCGAATAATAGAATAACTGGTATTACCAATCAGGCAGGAACCGTTGCATTTACCTATGATGTCCTCGATCGAATTACCAGCGAAACTTTTGATGGAAGAACTGTAAACTACCATTATAATATTGCCGGACGGTCCCAATCAAGCATCTACCCTGATGGTAGTATAGTAATAAAGGAATTTGACACGCGCAACCGGCTAATCCGAATTTTGAAGGATAGTGTTTTGGTAGTTGAATATGCTTACAATCATGCAAACCAACCTGTACAATCTAGTTTTGGAAATGGCGTCCAAACTTCCATGACCTACGATTTTGCAAACAGGCTAAATAACCTTAATACGCAAACCGGGGTTATACAAAACAGCAGCTTTACTTACGACAAGGAAAGAAACAAAACTGCAATTTCCCGTGGCAATGCAAGTTTGAATGAAACATTTACGCTTGATAATAATTACAGACTTTCCAACTACAAACGCGGAGCCACTTTGGAAAACACTTACGGTTATGACAACCTTGGAAACCGCACAAGTGCCAACCTAAACGGTGTAGCCAATACTTATACAAAAAATAACCTGAATCAACTTACAGCCAGTAACGGTACAGCCTTGCAGTATGATGCCCGCGGCAACCTGTTATTTGATGGTTTGTGGTACAAAACTTATGATGCCGAAAACCGGCTTAAAAAGGATTCACTCAACCCGGGCAGTGTAATTACCTACACCTATGATGGACTTGGACGAAGGGTAAGAAAAAATGTGGCCGGCAACCTATTGAAATATACTTACGCAGGCGTTGCACAAATTGAAGAACGCGATGGCAGCAACAATCTTAGGAGCAGTACGGTATTTTCAAATTTCCTTAAACCAGTTGCTAACGATTATAATGGAAGCCGTTATTTCTACCATGCCAATGAGCAATTGAGTATTGAAGCCATTACCAATAGCAATGGCCGCTTATTGGAACAATATCGTTATGATGCATTTGGCAGCCTGCAAAGATTCGATAGTTTAAATAATCTTTTGCTTACATCACCTGCAGGCAATCGTTTTGGTTTTACCGGGCAGGAATATGACAGCGCTACAATGAGTTATCGTTTTTTCTTTAGAAATTATAGCCCCGAACTTGGCATATTTAACCAAAGAGATTTGATAGAATATGAAGATGGTATGGGTATGTATCAGTATGTGGGGAATAACCCGGCGAATGGAATTGATATTTGGGGATTAGCTGATTGTATTGTTTGGAAAAAAATAAAGGAGTACTATGAATCTATAAAAGAGCTTAACGGAAACTTGCAGGGATTTTTTAATGAAAAACAATTGAAACAAACGCATCGTGACTTAGATAAGATTGGAAAAAGTCTAAGGACAGGTATGGGAAATAAAATTGCTAAAAAGTTCGGGAAAGAAACCGTAAAAAAAACAAGCAAGTTTGGAAGTAAACTTCAAAAACTGTCTGCAAACAAAATGTTACCTAAAGCTAGAAAAATAGCAAAAGGATTGGGTACTCTTGGCACCATAACAGACGGGATTGATTTTGCAGCTGACGTGCTTGATGGCCCTTCTAACCCTCAATTAACAGAAGAAATTCAATCAGGAGGAGATCTAGCATTGGGTGCATTGGGTGTTACTCCGGTTGGAGCGGTATTTAACGGCTTAGATATGGGTGTAACTATTGTTACAGGGGAATCTATCACCGAACACACTGCAGAAGCCGGCAGGGTATATGGTGAAAATGAAACAACAAGTGGGAGCCAAATAGAAGATGACGCATGGAAACATGCCCAGGAAATGGGTTGGGGAAAGAAATGGGCTGAAGCTAAAAAACGGGAAGAATTAAAAATGCGTAATGCCCGAATGAAGAAACCTTGTCCCGAAGGCGGCAAGCGAACCGGCCCTTTTTACAAATACGACCCTAAAACCGGTAAATTAATTATCGTTTGGCCCATTGACCCCAATGAGATCATTGGTCCTGCAGGCGTACAATTGCCTGAGCGGTTTGTAAACAAAACCGATGCCATGCCCTATACCATATTATTTGAAAATGATACGGCTGCAACGGCGCCTGCCAAATATGTACGCATCACTACTAAAATCGAAACTAAACAGGACCCGGCAACTTTTGAATTGGCCAACTTCGGATTCAACAACCAATCCTTTGAAATTCCGAATGGGCTTGCATCTTATTATCAGCGTCTTGATTTACGCGACAGCATGAACCTGTTTGTGGATATTACTGCAGGTTACGACCAAATAAATAATGAAGCGTTCTGGGAATTCCGCAGCATTGATCCTATTACATTGCTGCCATCAGATGATCCTGTTGCCGGTTTTCTTTACCTGCAGGATACCACACAACCTGCTTACGGAAATGGATTTGTAAACTTCAGAATTCGCCCAAGAACCAATGCAATTACAGGAGATACTATTGGCGCACAGGCAAAGATTATTTTTGATGAAAATGATACTATTCCCACCAATATTTACACCAATACCATTGATGCAGTTGCGCCGCAGAGTAAATTGGAAGAAGTATCGGTGGTAAGCGGCAACACAGTATTTATGCGGTGGAACGGGAAGGATGACACCGGGGGATCGGGTATTGATTTCTATTCCATTTACATTACAAACGACAATGCAAATTATAGTTTATTGGTGCCAAAAACCGAACGAACCGATACCACTATGGCGCTTCCGCCAAATGGAAGCTATTGCTTGTTTGTAATTGCTACAGACCGCACCGGCAATCAGCAACCTATCAATCTGAATGATATTGTTTGTACGGCTGTAGGTAGTCCATTACCGGTAAATTGGTTGTACTTTACAGGTGTAAATCGTGATGTAGATAATCATTTGAATTGGGCAACAGCTTCGGAACAAAACAGTAGAGAATTTATCATTGAAAGATCATTTACAGGTTCCAACTTTATGAAGATTGGAAGTGTGGCAGCCGCAGGTAACAGCGCCGGACGCAGAGAATATACATTTACCGACAGGCATATTGATAAGCTCGGCAGCCCGGTCATGTACTACAGGCTTAAGCAGGTAGATAAGGATGAAAAAATCAGTTACTCTTCCGTTGTAAAACTTACTTATAGAAATATGGAAAACCGGCCGAGTATTGTTTATCCTAATCCTGCAAGCCGGCTTATTACCATTGCCATTGGCGATAAAAAACTTATAAAGACGGAAGCAAGAATTACAGATATGAATGGAAGGGTTGTTCAATCAGTAATCATCAAAAGCGAAGTTCAAACCATTACACTTGAGAACCTTGCTTCAGGCATTTATTTCATTGTACTTAAAAATGGAGAAACCATGAAAATACTCAAACAATAAAAAAATCAATCACCAATATTTTTCCAGCCTTCGCGAATTAAATCAATGCGAAGGTTGGAAATACTACCAATGTGCGAATGGGATAAGTGGCCAGGTTCATTACTAAAAGATCCATTATCCACTTCATTGCCAATCTGACGATATGCATCTCTGTAATTTAAACCTTGTTGCACCAATGCATTCATAGCCTCAACCGTAAACAAATACTTGTATTTAGGGTCTTCAAGTAAATTGTCATGTATCGTAATATTCTCCAGCATCAGACTCGTCATTTGTAAACAGGCTTTCAGGTCTTCCAATGCAGGAAATAAAATCTCTTTTGTAAGCTGCATATCGCGGTGGTAACCAGATGGCAGGTTATTGATTAACAACGTCAATTCGTTTGGCGTTGCCTGCAAGCGATTGCATTTCGCGCGTATAAGTTCAAATACATCGGGGTTCTTTTTATGCGGCATTATACTGCTCCCGGTAGTAAGCGAAGATGGGAAACTTATAAAACCAAAATTCTGATTAAGATATAGGCAGCAATCATAAGCAAAACGGCTAAGCGTCGCTGCTATATAACTTATCCCGGTAGCTACAGCTTTCTCGGCCTTACCACGGGTCATTTGCGCATACACACTGCTTACATTCATGGCAGCAAAGCCAAGTTCCTGTGTAGTAGATTCCCTGTCAAGCGGAAAAGAAGAACCATAACCTGCTCCGCTGCCTAAAGGGTTTTTATTGACGATCCGGTAAGCCGCATGCAACATTTCCATATCATCCACAAGGCTTTCTGCATAAGCACTTAGCCACAAACCTGCACTGCTTGGCATGGCAAGTTGTAAATGGGTATATCCAGGTAATAATTTATCCTTATTTTCTTCTGCTTTAGAAAGCAATAATTTAAAAGTTTCATTTACCTGCTGCTGAATCTGAAGAATCTGAGCCCTTAAAAATAATTTTACATCCACCGCAACCTGATCATTTCTGCTACGCCCGGTATGAATTTTTTTACCTGCATCCCCAACTCTTTCTGTAAGTAAAAATTCTATGTAGCTGTGAATATCTTCCACATCATCCGGCAACATAAAGCCAGGGGCCGTTACTTCAAGGTAAATAGTATCTAACTCCTTTTGCAATTGTGCATTTTCTTCAGCACAAAGTACCCCTATTTTGGCAAGCATATTTGCCTGTGCCTTATTTCCCTGTACATCGTACGGCGCCAGCAATACATCAAATTCCTTATCTCTTCCTACCGTAAAAGCTTCTACCAGTTTCGATGTTTCCGTTGTATCTTTTTGCCAGAGTTTCATGCACTATACTTAGTTAAGATGGTAAAAAGCGGCCGAAGTTTTCTATCAGCCCGATATATTGTTGAATTCCTTTATTTATTTCATCCACATAAATAAATTCATCTGCCATGTGGCTCCGGGCACTGTCGCCGGGGCCTATTTTAAGCGCAGGAAATGACATCAATGCCTTATCACTTGTAGTAGGCGATCCATAGGATGAACAGCCCAATAATAGTCCAGCCTTTACCAAAGGATTATCCATGGCAATGGATGTACTTTTTAGCCTTGTACTGCGTGGAAGTACTTTGCTTCTAAGTTTTGCCTGCAGCAATTCTAGTACTTCTTCAAAGCTGTACATTTCATTTACCCTAACATCTGTTACAAACCTACAAATCGGCGGCACGACATTATGTTGTTTATTATCTGTTTCTATTACAGTTACCGACATGCGCGTTTCACCCAATAAAGGACTTACTTTTTCAAAATTAAAATCGCGGATGGTAGCAATATCTTCGAGTGCTATATAAAGCGCATTATCCCCTTCATTACGGGCTGCGTGCCCTGCAACGCCATATGCAGTACAATCCAAAACCATCAGTCCCATTTCGGCCACTGCCATTTGAAATAAGGTAGGCTCCCCTACAATGGCACAATCAATTTGTCCAAGCAATGGCAACAACATTTCAATGCCATGTATACCGCTTATTTCTTCCTCAGCACTTGCTGCTAAAACGATATTGAATGGCAAATCATCCCGATCGTAAAAAAATATAAAGGCAGCTATCAGCGAAACAAGGCAACCACCTGCATCATTACTTCCCAGGCCATATAATTTTCCATCCTCCACATCGGGCGAAAAAGGATCGCGGGTATAGCCTCGGTTAGGCCTTACGGTATCATGGTGCGAATTTAGCATTAAGGTATGTCGCCCTTCTTTAAAAAATTGGGATCGTGCATACACGTTATTTCCTTCCATGCTTACCGCTATGCCTCGCTGCTCCAAAAATTGCTTAATAAGTAGTGCTGTACCCTGTTCTTCGCGGCTGAATGATTGGGTAGCTATTAATTGTTTCAATAATGTAAGCGCATCCCTGTATAGTATTTCCTTGTCATTCATGGCTACTTGAATAATTTCACAATGTAATCCAGATTTGCCTCTTTATAATCAGATAATATAAGGTCAACGCCTTTTTCTTCCCATTCATCAGGTTTATGCATCGTGGTAATTACCCCAACTTTCATCCCGGCTGCCTTTCCGGCTGCAACACCCGAAAAAGTATCTTCAAATACCAGGCAATTCGCCGGGCTTACACCCAATTTTTCAGCAGCGTAATGGTAAACGGCGGGTGATGGTTTTCCTTCCGGCACAAGGTCGCTTGTTACAATGGTATCGAAATAATGCCGTAGTCCAAGTGTATCAATGGTAAAATCGGTATTGGAATAATCAGCAGCGGTTCCCAGCCCTATTTTTATTTGGTGCTGTTTTAGTGTGTGCAACCAGTCTTCCAAGCCAGCAACCGGATGCATAAACGGCGCATACATTTCGCGGAAAAGGATTTCTTTTTCCATGCCAAGGCGGTAAGATTCTTCACGCGAAATATTTTCACCAAAAAACCTTGGCATAATATCAAACAACGTTCCATGACCCTTTTCCTTTAATTCGGCATCGCTTACTTTTATCCCCTTTGATGCAAAAAACTTATGCCATGATACCGCATGATAAGGCATGCTATCAATCATGGTACCATCCATATCAAATATTATTGCTTCTAGCGCCATACTTTATTCTATTATTGTGCCTGTTATTTCTTCGGCAATATTTTCTAATAAATCATCTGCATGTCCAATAATTACCCTTTCTACTCCTTTTTCAATTGCATGTAGGGCATTTTCTATTTTAGGAAGTATACCACTATGTAAGGCACCTTCGCTTTTCATGATTTCGAATTTTTCCCTGTTGATTCTGGCAACGGTACTATTGTCATCATCCACAGAGAGCAATACACCTTTCTTTTCAAAACAATACATAAGGTGTACCGAATATTCCCCTGATAGTGCAACTGCGAGCGAAGAAGCAATGGTATCGGCATTCGTATTGAGCATGTGCCCTTTTCCATCGTGCGTAAGTGGTGCAAATACAGGCGTTAGGCCCATGCTTAAAAACCCAGACAACTTATCTGCCCCAACCTTGTCGCTGTCCACATCACCTGCCCAACCATAGTCAATGGTCATCAGCGGACGTTTAGTAGCCGGCATTACATTGGCATCAGCCCCGGTAAGGCCAATTGCATTGCAACCAAGTGCCTGCAGGGACGCAACTATTTTTTTATTTACCAAGCCCCCATATACCATGGTTACTACATCCATGGTTGCATCATCGGTAATTCTGCGTCCATCTACATATTTGGATTCAATGCCTAATTGGTCGCCAATGCGTGTTGCAATTTTGCCTCCACCATGCACCAGTATTTTGGCACCTTCCATTTGGGCAAAAGCCTGCAGAAAAATCAGTAAATTAGATTCATTGTCAATTACATTGCCCCCAATTTTAACGACCCTTAGTACTTGTTTTACATTCATCTTTCATTTGAATTTTACGATCTCTTAAACCCAATCCGCTCACGATCGTCCCATTTTCTTTGCGCAGCTTTATCATCCAGCATATTTTCTATCGCATCATAAATTTGAGCAAGCTGCATATCGTGCTCTTCAATTCTTTCTTTTATTAACTTCAGTTAGTCTTTTATTTCAGGCTGCATCAAAACAATTTTACGAACAGCAACAAAAGCACGCATGATGGCAATATTCATCTGTACTGCTTTTTCTGATCGCAATACACCACTTAGCATGGCTATGCCCTGTTCGGTAAAAACATAGGGAATAAGCCCATACCCGCGATTTGACTGATTCCCAATTAATTGATTATTAAGTGATTGCGAAGGGGTGGTCACAGATTGTGACCGGATACCCGACCATTCCAATGGACTAAGCCGAAACATAAAATCCTCAGGAAACCTCTCAATATTTCGCTTAACGGCTTGATTCAAAGCCTTCGTTTCCACTCCATACAGCGGCGCCAAATCGAAATCCAGCATTACCCGTTCGCCACAGATTTCATAAATTCTGTTTTGAATAGACCTGATAATTTCCATGGGCATTGAGATTGAAGCCCGAAATTTACAAAATCCCGTCTAATATACCGGCAAGAACTGCCTGTGCAGCCCAAACCCTGTTACCAGCTTCTTCAGTCACCAAACTATTGGGGCCATCCAGCACTTCATCACTCAACTCCACATTTCGCCTTACCGGCAGGCAATGCATAACCTTAGCATCATTTGTTAAAGCAAGTTTTTCATTCGTAAGCATCCAATCGGCATATCCGCTTTCAGCCATCTTCCCATAATCATTGTAACTGCTCCAATTTTTTACATATACAAAATCTGCATCTTTCAAGGCTTCATCCTGATTATAAATAATATGTGCACCCGTGGTAAACTTCTCATCCAATTCAAAACCTTCGGGATGTGTAATTACAAAATCGGCATTACCCCTGCCCCACGCATTTACCCACTGCGCAAAACTATTGGCCACGCATTGGGGCAACGATTTTACATGCGGCGCCCAGGAAAGTACCACTTTAGGAATACGTTCCAATTCGGTTAATGCCATAGACTCTTCCATGGTAATAATATCGGTAAGGGACTGCAAAGGATGCAGGGTTGCACTCTCCATACTTACCACAGGAATGCCGGCGTATTGCACAAATGCATTTAATATTTTTTCACTGTAATCTTCTTCCCGATTTTTAAGCGAAGGGAAAGTTCTTATGGCTAATATATCAAAATATTTTCCCATAATAGGAGCTGCATCTTTTACATGCTCCACGGTATCACCATCCATTACTGCCCCATCTTCAAATTCAAGTTTCCAGCCTTCTTTATCAATATTGAAAACAATGGCTTCCATGCCAAGATTAGATGCAGCTAACTGTGTACTGATCCTTGTGCGCATGCTTGGATTTAAAAATAGTAATCCAAGTCGCTTGCCTGCACCCAATGTTCCTCGTCTGCCGGGGTTGGCTTTAAATGCCAACGCTTGTGCAACAAGTATATCAATATTTTTTACATCACCAACCGAAAGAAAATTTTGCATAACCGAAAAAGTTAATCATTTATGGATTGTATTTCCGTAATCGCTTCCTGCATAGCTTCTAAAAATTCATCCATTTGTTTACGTTGAATCGTTAGTGCAGGCAACAAGCGAATGACATTGGGCTTGGCTTCACCTGTAAAAATATTAAAGTCACTAAGCAGCACTTTTTTCAAGTCCTTCAAATGTGGTTCTACTTCAAATCCAATCATCAATCCCCTGCCGCGAATTTCGGTAACACCATCAATTTTTGCAAGCAAATTTTTCAGGTACATACCCCTTTGTTTTGCCTTTTCAATCAGATTCTCCTTTTCCATTACTTCAAGTACAGCCAATGCCGCTGCGCATGCAAGATGATTACCACCAAAGGTGGTACCCAACATGCCGTGCTTTGGTTTAAAATGCGGGGCAATAAGAATGCCGCCAACGGGAAAACCATTTCCCATACCTTTCGCCATACTATAAATATCTGCATTTACACCGGCAATATCATGGGCAAAAAAGAGACCGCTTCGGCCATAACCACACTGCACACTATCTGCAATATAAACAGCACCATTATCATCGCACAACTGTCGAATCAATGTAAGAAATGATTTAGATGCTTCATAAATGCCACCTACACCCTGAATACCTTCAATGATAACGGCTGCTATTTCATTACCTTGTTTTTCAAAGCAACCAGTAAGTGCTTCTTCATCGTTAAAGGGTAAAAAGATTACATTATCTGTTTCATTTACAGGTGCAACAATCTTAGGATTATCTGTAACCGCTACCGCAAGGGAAGTACGTCCATGAAAAGATTTAGAGAATGCAACTATTTTCTTTCGACCTGTATGAAAAGAAGCAAGCTTCATTGCATTTTCATTGGCTTCAGCACCACTGTTACATAAAAAAAGCTGATAATCTGTTTTCCCGCTGAGTTCACCAAGTTTATCGGCTAACTGCTGCTGAATAGGAATTTTTACCGAGTTGGAGTAAAAAGCAATTTTATGCAGTTGGTTTTCAATGCGCGCAACCCAATGCGGGTGTGAGTGTCCAATGCTAATTACAGCATGACCACCATACATATCAAGATACTGAACTCCATTATCGTCCCATACATAAGATCCCTGCGCCTTTTCTATTGTAATGTCGTTCAAGGGATAAACATCGAATAATTGCATAATAAAGCTAAATGCTAAATGCCGAAAGTCTGCTTGCGCGACTAACGTAGTGATTTAATAAGATTTATTAGTTGAGCTTTTACATACCCAACTGTTTTAAGTGTATTATTATAAACTTTAGTTTTTCAACCTAAAAATAATTTGCTTTTAATCTAAGACCTGAATCTTCAGGAAATCCAAACATCAGGTTCATATTCTGGATTGCCTGTCCACTTGCACCTTTCAGCAGGTTATCAATGGCACTATGAACTACCAGCTTGTTGCCAACTTTTTCCAATTGAATCAAACACTTATTCGAATTCACCACCTGCTTTAAAAACAATGGCTGGTCAATGATATGCGTAAATATAGCACCCTTATAAAAATCAATAAATAAATGATGCAACTCATCCAAAGAATAATCGGTTTTTACAGTAGAGCTTACAAAAATACCACGTGTAAAATCACCTCGCCAGGGTACAAAATTCACTTCGGGTGCAGGATGATGTTCAGGGCCTGCCTTCACCAGCGATTCGGTAATTTCTCCAAGGTGTTGATGTGTAAGCGTTTTATAAGCCTGTATGTTATTGGCACGCCAGCTAAAATGCGATGTAGCGCTTAACGATTGTCCCGCACCTGTGCTTCCGGTAATGCCGGTGGTGTACACATCATCAATCAATCCATGATAAGCCAATGGAAGCAAACCTAATTGTATAGCGGTGGCAAAACATCCGGGGTTGGCAATACTATCTGCATTTTTTATTTCGGTACGATTAAGTTCAGGTAAACCATAAACAAAACTTCTCTCACTTACCTGAGCATCTGCA
Organism: Chitinophagaceae bacterium; assembly: GCA_041740575.1. Lineage (GTDB taxonomy): Bacteria > Bacteroidota > Bacteroidia > Chitinophagales > Chitinophagaceae > Phnomibacter. The sequence goes on from JBGSLS010000037.1 coordinate 310,479, forward strand.
CCAAGCCGAAAGTCGTTTCCTATATCAATTAATTTTACAGAAGCGGGTATGGCATGGTTTGTTACAAATTTTTTTGCTTCACCATGACCACTACAACAGAAGAGTACATCAATATCAAAATGAAAATCCTGGCTGAATATGAGAGCTGTTTCCCCAACAAGATCTCCATGAACCGTGCCAACATGTTTATCTGCATTACTGCTGCTTTGTACAAAAGCAATTTTTGCCTGCGGATGATTTATAAGAAGTCGAATCAGTTCGCCACCTGTATAACCTGCCCCACCAATAATGCCAACTTTAATCTTGCTCATGCGCATCTTTTTGCACAGCCTGGTAAATAGCTGTTTGGTTACCAAAAATCCTGGAGAAGCCGCGTACGTCTTCGCCGGTAAAACCCGTATTCATTTCACCATATTTTCCAAACTTGCTGCTCATAAGGTCGAACTTACTTTCAATGCCATTCAACTGAAAGCGGTAGGGATGTAATTGAACCCACACATCACCACTTACGGTTTGTTGTGTATTGGTAAAGAAGGCTTCTATATCCCGCATTACGGGATCCAAAATTTGACCTTCATGCAACCAATTACCATAAAATAAAGCAAGCTGATCTTTCCAGTTAAGCTGCCACTTGGTAAGAACATGTTTTTCCAACAAATGATGCGCTTTCAAAATTATCATAGGTGCTGCAGCTTCAAAACCTACGCGACCTTTAATACCAATAATCGTATCACCTACATGCACGTCGCGGCCAATACCATAAGGCGCAGCAACAGACTGTAATTTTTGTATGGCTTCTACAGGATGCGAAAATGTTTCTCCATTTACCCGAACCAATTCCCCTTTTTCAAATCCAAGTACCACTTCTTCGGTGCCGCTTTTTGTAACCTGTGTAGGCCATGCTTCTTCGGGTAACATGCCTTTACTTCCCAGTGTTTCGCGACCGCCAACGCTTGTTCCCCATAACCCCTTGTTGATGCTATATGCTGCTTTAGCAACATTCATATCTACGCCTTTGCCCTTCAGGTATTCAATTTCAGTCTCACGGCTCAGTTTCATATCGCGGATAGGCGTAATAATTTCTACAACGGGTATCATGTTATGAAACACCATATCGAAGCGCACCTGATCATTGCCGGCCCCTGTGCTGCCATGCGCTACCGCATCAGCTTTAAGTTCAATAGCATGTTCAGCAATGTGCAAAGCCTGTACTAACCGTTCGGCACTTACACTTAAAGGATAAGTATTATTCTTTAGCACATTACCCATTACCAGGTATTTGATAATACGATCGTAATAACCCTTAACGGCATTAACCGTTTTGTGGCTTTTTACACCGAGTGCATAAGCGTGTGCTTCAATATTCAGCAATTCTTCTTCCGAAAAACCACCGGTATTTACAATTACCGAATGCACATCATACCCTTTATCTTCACACAGGTATTTTACACAAAAGGTGGTATCTAATCCGCCGCTAAAACCAAGCACTACTATTTTATTGCTCATATATAATTCCTTTCAAATGCATTAAATAATTGATTTAAAACTACGAAGCAGTTTGGATGCAACGCCTCCACCTGTTGATCTTCTTTCAAATCTAAAGGCATCGGCCCACTTTTGTTTGATACGCATAAATCGTTCATAAATTTTCGACTTCTGCTTGAAAGCTGCTGCCGTCTCTTTTGGCTCATAATGATCTTTAGGATCAAAAAGCATAGCCGTACACATACAATTCTTGCGCTCCTTGCTCGTGAGTATATCAAAATTCACGCAACTTTTACAGCCTGCCCAAAACGCTTCGTCCTGCGTCAATTCGCTGTACGTTACCGGCTCATAACCCAGGTCGCTATTAATTTTCATTACAGCAAGTCCTGTTGTTAACCCAAATATTTTTGCATCCGGATATTTTTCCCTGCTTAGCTTAAAGATTTTCTCCTTAATACTTTTTGCAAGACCTGCTTTACGAAATTGTGGTGCTACAATTAAACCTGAGTTTGCTACGTACTCGCCATGGCTCCAGGTTTCAATATAACAAAAACCTGCCCATGCGCCTGTAGACTTTTCTAAAGCGATAATTGCTTTGCCTTCCAGCATTTTTTGCTTAACATATTCGGGCGAACGTTTTGCAATACCGGTACCGCGTGCATTTGCACTCGACTCGTATTCATCGCATATCAAACCTGCCATATCAACATGTGTTGAATTGGCAACTGCTACAATAAAATCGCTATGACTCATAACCCCTTTGGGTAAAAAACGTAAAAGAAATTATTATTTATATGGGTTTCCCTTTTAATCCTTAAGAAAGGATAAATGAAATGATGAAGGGCGCATCCAAAGCTGTTGCTTATCGTCGTACGGTTACCGGGTAAGGGCGTACCAAAAAACCCGGCCGGCAGGGCAAGGTAAAAAACCCATGCTTATTGCTGCTGATTACAATATCAGATGCAATATTTAATATGGATGTGTTTTTGTTCATTGACTTTCATTAGGGTGTTTCGCCACCCTTTTTGGGATGGCAAAGAAAAACAATTATCAGGAATGCCTGTTAAAAACTTTTGTTATGAATTTGTGACCTGGCTATTTGGTTACCCTAAACCTTTACAGTAGTGCTATGAATGGCAGAAGAAATCTCCCGGATCAGACCCAAATCCTTTTCAATAGCATTACCCACCACAATAACATCGGCTCCCGCTTTGCAGTTCAGGTATGCTTTTTCCGGATTTGTAATACCTCCACCAATAATTAAAGGAGCTTCAATTACGCTAGCCACTTTTTCAATCATGGCTTCGGTAATGGGTTTACGCGCTCCGCTTCCGGCATCCATGTAGATTAGTTTCATGCCAAGCATTTCGCCAGCCATTGCTGTGCACATGGCAATTTCATTTTTATCGGAAGGAATGGGTGCTGCATTTGAAATGTAGGAGACTGTAGTAGGGGCACCACCATCAATGACCATATAACCGGTAGGCATTATTTCAATACCGCTTTGTTTTACGGCCGGGGCACTAATAACATGTTGCCCAATAAGTAATTCAGGATTGCGTCCGCTAATAAGACTCAGGTAAAGTAACGCATCCGCATAACGACTTAGTTGACTCGGGCTTCCTGGGAAAAGAATTACAGGGATATCAGTTTGGGCTTTTATATGCTTAACGCAATCATCAAGGTGATTACTGATAACGAGGCTACCGCCTAGAAAAAAGTAATCAACCCCGGCATCGTCGCCCAACCTGACAAGTTCATCCAACTGGGATGAATTCACTTTATCAGGGTCGATTAATACCGCAAAGCTCTTTTTGCCTTGCTGTTTCCGGTCTAAGAATATGTCGTACAGTCGGTGTTTCATGCACTGGATTGGCACAAAAATGCACAAAAAAATTGAAGTGCCAACAGGCAATTAGAATTAAATGATTGAAACCCGTGAAGTTAAGTGTGGAAAAAGCCATCATTTCCCCTGATTTTGGCAAATAGGTTTATGCACAAAAGTTAAACAAAATGGAGTTCCGCGGGTTAGATATATCGATTAGCTTGCGTATGTTGTACTTTTGACCACTATTTTAAATGAATTCATGGAGATATTACCGGGTCCCCTGCTTAAGGCTATTGATAGCCCTGCCGATTTAAAAAAAATAAGCCGCGAACAATTGCATATTGTATGCGATGAATTACGGCAGTATATTGTAGATGTAGTAAGTGTGCATGGAGGGCATTTTGCAGCCAGCCTTGGCGTGGTAGAGTTAAGTGTAGCGCTGCATTATGTGTATAATACACCCTACGACCAACTCGTTTGGGACGTAGGACACCAGGCTTATGGGCATAAAATCCTAACCGGAAGACGCGATAATTTCGCCACCAACCGCAAATACAAAGGCCTTAGCGGCTTTCCTAAAAGAAGCGAAAGCGAATATGACACTTTTGGTGTAGGCCATAGCAGTACCAGCATTGGAGCGGCTTTGGGTATGGCTATTGCCGCTAAGTATAAAGGTGAAGACCGGAAAAGCGTTGCAGTAATAGGAGATGGCGCCATGACTGCGGGCATGGCTTTTGAAGCTATGAATCATGCTGGGGTTAGCGATGCCGATATGCTCATTATCCTGAATGATAACTGCATGAGCATAGACCCAAATGTGGGTGCATTAAAAGAATATTTAACGGATATTACCATAAGTCCTACCTATAATAAATTAAAGGACGATATGTGGAAGGCAATGGGCAAGTTACCTGTGGGTAAAAACTTTACCCGGTCCATGGCTCACAAGCTCGCAGAAGGGTTAAAAGGTGCCATCAGCAGCAGTGCGAATCTTTTTGAAGCCTTAAAACTTCGGTATTTCGGCCCAATAGATGGCCATAATATTTCAAAATTGGTGGATACACTGGAAGATTTGAAAAAAATTCCCGGGCCAAAAATTCTGCATATTGTAACGGTAAAAGGCAAGGGATTTGCCCTGGCCGAGAAGGATCAAACGAAATGGCATGCTCCCGGATTATTTGATAAAGTGACCGGAGAAATTGTAAAAAAGGTGATTACGGCGCCGCAGCCCCCAAAGTATCAGGATGTATTTGGCCATACCATTATTGAACTGGCCGAACTGAATGAAAAGATTTTTGGCATTACACCTGCAATGCCAAGTGGCAGCAGTCTTAAGTTTATGATGGAACAAATGCCCCATCGTGCTATTGATGTAGGCATTTGCGAACAACATGCTGTAACCCTCAGTGCAGGTCTTGCTACACAGGGTTTGCGTGTATTTTGTAATATTTACAGCAGTTTCATGCAACGCTCCTTTGATCAGGCAGTGCATGATGTAGCCATACAAAAATTACCGGTAATATTCTGTCTTGACCGCGCAGGACTAGTAGGCGAAGATGGCCCTACGCACCATGGTGCCTATGACATACCCTATTTCAGGTGCATTCCCAACATGGTAATAAGCGCGCCCATGAATGAACAGGAACTGCGTAACCTTATGTACACTGCTCAATTAGATAGCAATCCCTATCCATTTGTAATCCGCTACCCACGTGGTGAAGGGGTAATGACTGAATGGAAAACAGCTTTTGAAGAAATTGAAATTGGTAAGGGCAGGAAACTACGGGATGGAAAAGAAGTAGCTATTCTAAGTTTTGGTCACCCCGGTAATTTTGTAAAAAAAGCGATCAGCGAACTGAATACCATGGGTATTTATCCCGGTCACTATGATATGCGATTTGCAAAGCCAATAGATGAAGAATTACTTCATGAAGTTTTTAATCAATACGACAAAATTGTAACCGTGGAAGATGGAACTACTATTGGTGGTTTTGGAAGTGCCATACTCGAATTTATGGCTCAAAATGGTTATAAAGCAGATGTGAAGATGCTAGGCATACCTGATAGACTTGTAGAACATGGAACATTAAAAGAATTGCATGCCGAATGCGGCTACGATGCAGCAGGCATAAGGGATACAGTGAAAGAAATAGTGGGGCAAAAAGTAAGTGTTTCCACTTCGTTCAGCATTGCAGGCTAGAATATTTTACCTGAAAAATTATTTCCCGGCTAAACGGCCGGGATTTTTTTTGATAAAATCGTCCCATCCTTTGGCTTTTGATGTACTGCCCAATTTACCAATGGCGGAGTGTGTTTGATAGAAATGGCACACGGCCACTCCAAGCGCATCCGAAGCATCGAGTCCACCTTGCTGTTCGGTAAGGCCCGTTAGTCTTTTCAGCATGCCCCAAACCTGTTCCTTATCTGCGTTGCCATTTCCGGTGATAGCTTGTTTCACTTTTTTGGGGGAATATTCAGTTACCGGGAGACCATTTTTTATCGCACAGGCAATCGCCACACCTTGTGCCCTTCCCAATTTTAACATACTCTGCACATTCTTTCCAAAAAAAGGAGCTTCAATGGCAAATTCTCCCGGCTTATAAGTTGCTATTACTTCGTCAATAGTGAGGTAAATCCGATGCAATCGTTCAAATACATCATGGGTATAACTCATACGGAGTGCATCCATAGCCTCCAATGAAATTTTTTGTCCTTCGCATCGGATAACCGCGTACCCCATTGCAACGGTACCCGGGTCGATTCCCAAAATAATAAGGGGTTTATTTTCCGGCATGTTGCGAATATCCTGTATTTGAGCGGATTACGATCTAATTGGCTTTATTTTGCAACCCACTAAACAAAACATTCTTGCCGCTGCATAAAAAAATCAGGCTTTTACTTAATTACTTCCTTGGTCCTATACTATTTATAGGAATTGGTTTTTCTATTTACCACCAGGTCATAGATCAACCCCAATTAACCCTGCATTGGCAACATATAAAAAAGGTTTTTCTTGAAAATGGCAGGGGTTATTTACCGGTTATTTTGCTTTTTATGTTGCTAAACTGGGGACTTGAATCGAAAAAATGGCAAATGCTTACATCTCACTTACAACCTATATCATTTTGGATGGCCGTAAAAAGTGTAATGGCGGGTGTAAGTTTTACCATGCTTACTCCTAACCGTATGGGCGAGTTTTTAGGCAGGGTTCTCTATCTCCCCGATGGTAGTCGTATTCGTGCTGCAACGCTTACCATGCTAAGTAGCATCAGCCAATTGGCCGTAACGCTATTTGCAGGTACCCTTGGGCTGTTATGGTTAAAAAAAATAGCACCACAACTTACCAACGAAAGTTTTGGATGGACAGGCTTATTGGTTAATGTACTGCTATACGGATCATCCTTATGTATTTTACTTGGGCTTTTTATTTATTTTAATATTGGCTGGCTTTCCAGGCAATTGGAGAAGTTCCCACCCTTTAGTAAATATGCCTACTTTATGCATCCTATTGGGGAAATTCATTACAAGGAGCTTTTAAAATTACTGGCTTTATCTATTATCCGGTACTGCGTTTTTATGGTACAATACGGTTTGGTTTTTCGTTTTTTAGAAATAGATATCAGTATAAATGAATTACTATCTTCCACTTCTGTCATGTTTCTTATTCTGGCAATGGTACCTACCATTGCATTGGCTGAATTGGGGATTAGGGGGAAGGTCAGTCTTTTTGTTTTTGGACTTTTCAGTAGTAATTCACTTGAAATTTTGGTTGCTACTGCGGTTATTTGGTTTATTAACATTATTTTTCCGGCTGTTGCGGGTAGTTTCATGTTATTAGGCGTTAAAATATTTAAGAAAACGTAACACAAATTATGTATAGAGTACCCTTACTCACCATATTTGCTATTTGTATTTTATCCTTTACGCCAGCTGGTACACAATCCACCTGCGGCTATAAGAATAAGGCATTTCTATCCGGTGAATCCATTACTTATTACGTTTTTTATACACTGGCAGGCATTTGGGTTCATGCAGGCAATGTGAATTTTACTGCCACCCAAACTACACTGAATAATAAACCTGTTTACCATGTGGTGGGTAATGGCAGTACCTTGCCCAGCTACGATTGGATTTATAAAGTACGCGATAGGTATGAAACTTATATAGATACAGGTACACTTTTGCCATACAAGTTTATAAGAAATGTACAGGAAGGTAGTTATAAAAAATATGAGCAGACCACTTTTAACCATCCGGCAGGAATAGCTACAACCCCAAGAGGAAATTTTAAAGTTCCTTCCTGTGTTCAGGATGTATTAAGTGAAATGTACCTGGCGCGCAACATGGATTTTGACAAGTATAAAAAGAACGATCTGATACCTTTCGACCTTTTCCTTGACGATGAAGTATTCAATATGTACATCCGTTATCTTGGAAAGGAAACCATTAAAACCCGTTACGGTAAATTCAGGTGTTTTAAGTTTAAGCCATTGCTGCTTAAAGGCACCATTTTTGAAGGCGGAGAGAAAATGACCGTGTGGGTAACAGATGATGCCAACAGGCTACCTGTTCGCGTGGAAAGCCCCATTTCGGTAGGCAATATTAAGGTTGATATGATGATGTACCGAAATTTAAGATACCCGCTTACTTCAAAGGTTAGATAAAATCTGTAAGCTTTCCTGTTTGTTCAGCCCTTACTCCTTTTTCGGTTTTTTGTAACGAACACATTTCCACAACCGGGTCATGCTCGAAAAATAGCAGGTAATCTTTAGCCGCTGCTTCTTCTAAAAACACTTTCTTTTCTTCCAAAGTAATTAAGGGAAACATATCATAAGCCATTACATAAGGCAAAGGCATGTGAACAGGCGATGGAAGTAAATCAGCCATATAAACCACTGTTTTGCCGGCTACTTCGATCTGTGGCACCATCATGGCATCGGTATGGCCAAATGCATACCGGATGCTGATTCCGGGGACATCATCAAATGGGACTGTTCCCTTTTCCGCCACCGGAACCATTTTCAATTGGCCACTTTCGGCAATAGGTAAAATATTTTCTTTTAGAAAGGAAGCTCTTTCACGTGCATTGGGTTGGGTAGCCCATTTCCAATGGCGCTCATTGCTCCAATAGGTGGCATTTTTAAAAGCTGTTACCAGTTTATCCCCTTCGCGAATTACACTGCCACCGCAATGGTCAAAATGCAGGTGGGTTAAGATTACGTCCGTTATATCGTTCCGGGTAAAACCATGCGCCGCAAGACTTTTTTCCAATGTATCATCACCATTCAAATGATAATGTCCAAAAAACTTTGCATCTTGTTTATCGCCAAGGCCATTATCAATAAGAATAAGCCGGTTGCCTTCTTCTATCAGCAGGCAGCGCATGGCCCAGTTGCAAAGATTATTTTCATCGGCCGGGTTCAGTTTATTCCAGATACTTTTTGGCACTACGCCAAACATGGCCCCGCCATCGAGTTTAAAGTTGCCGGTATTTATGGTGTACAGTTTCATTAATCTTCCGGTATTTGATTTATCCTATTTTGTAATTCTTCATCATCCAAATTGTCAATATCACTTTTGTCAAATATTGCAATCAGGTACACTGTTTCCCTAATCACTTTCACACAAGTTATAACACGAGCTCCCCCACTTTTTCCTTTTCCTTTGGATGTAATTGCCATTCGTATTTTATAGCAATGGTTGCCCAAAGCCACACCTTGTTTCGGTTCCGATTTTAAGCTTTGGGCCAATTCATCAAAATCATTTACAATGCTCCGATGTGTTTTTGCCAATATTTTAAGGTCTTTCAAAAAGCGTTGTAAAGGAATAATTTTATAATCCATAGGAGAAGTATTATAAATCCTTCACTACTTCGTCCCAGGTTGGCAATTCAATTTTCCCCTGCATATGCAGTTCTACTTCCTTTAACCTCTCAGGAATACTGTTTAAAAATGCTTCTTTAGCCTTTCTTTTCCGCACCTTTTCGGTACTTATCACCTTGGATTGTATATCCATACCTTTTAAAAAGGAATTCACCATTTTAAATTCTTTCTGGTTCCGCGGCTTTACAATAATAGTATCCATAGTACACAAATGTAAAAAACATGGGTGAAAAAGCAATCATCTCTAAGCTACTTCCATTTTTCGTTGCTTTTTGTAAGCAGCATAAAGCCAAATCAAACCTATTAAAAAGAAAAGCGCAAGTGAAAGAATGGAGTTTTTAATACCGCCATGGTCTTTTGTATATTCATGCATCCAACCAAACACAAATACACCGATTACAATTGCTATTTTTTCAGTGAAATCGTAATAGGTGAAAAAGGAAGCGGTATCTTTTGTTTCAGGCATCAGTTTGCTGAAAGTACTCCTGCTAAGTGATTGAACCCCTCCCATTACGAATCCTACCGCTACAGCAAGCCCGTAAAAAGGTATTTCGGCATTGCCCCCAACTTCTTTAAAGCGTGCTGTAAAATAGGCTGCAAAGCAAACCAATATCCAAAAAAACACAACCGACATCAGCACTGGAATATTTCCAAACCTGGTACTCATACGACTCATAAAAAGGGCACCTATAATTGCTACTACCTGTATAATCACTACTGTAATAATCAGCATAGTATCTGGCAATTCAAGGGTTTTACTGCCAAATTGGGTGGCGGCAATCATGATAGTTTGTACGCCCATGCTGTAAAAAAAGAATGCACGCAAAAACCTTTTTAATACAGGCATATGCTTTACTTCTTCGTAGACTTTTTTTATTTCTACGAAACCATCCTTAAAAACATTCCCTTTTTTTACACTCTTTTTTTCAGATTGCGGAAGCCCCCGAAAAGTTATTTGGGCAAAGCTAACCCACCAAATACCGACTAATAAAAAAGTAATCTGGGTAGCGAACCCCTTATTATCTGACATGGCCAATACCAAACCAAAACCGATCAACTGAAGAAGAACACTTCCTATATAACCCATGCTAAACCCTTTTGCACTAATCCTGTCCCGGTCTTTAGGCGCGGCTATTTCAGGTAAATATGCGTTGTAAAAAACCAGGCCACCTGAATAGCCCATGGCACCTAAAATCAAACCCAATATACCAAGCCAAAGATTGTGGTCGCCAAAAAAGAAGAGGGAGCTGCAACCAATTGCGCCCATATAGCAAAAGAATTTGAGGAAATTTTTCTTATTTCCTCTCGTGTCGGCTATTGAGGTGAGTATTGGATAAGATAATGCTACCAGGAAATAAGCAAAAGCAATACAATAATCATAGAGAGACGAATTGATGAACTTCATCCCTAAAAAAGGTACTGCCTCCCCATTTTCCCATTCTGGGTTAGATTTAGTTACCGCCAAAAAATAAATGGGGAAAAAAGTAGTCGTGATTACAAGGTTGTAAACGCTGTTGGCCCAATCGTACATGGCCCACGCATTAATCACCTTTTTGGGTGCAGTTACTTGCATGTATGGAAAATATTAAGGGCTAAATATATTGGAAAAATGCAACTACTTGTGCATCACCCCGGTAGCCAGCAAAATAAGAATTGCAATACCAGCAATAATCCGGTACCAGCCAAAATAGCGGAATCCAAATTTTTGGACAAATCCAATAAAAAATTTGATAGCCAAAATGGCTACCAGAAATCCAACAATATTGCCTATGGCAAGTGCCATCAGGTTATCCGTATTGGTAAGCATTTCGGGCGTTTCCAGCCATGCTTTCAGCATTTTGTAACCGGTAGCCGCTGCCATGGTAGGCACTGCCAGGAAAAAGGAAAACTCAGCAGCCAATTTGCGCGTAAACCCTTGTTGAAGACCGCCAATGATAGAAGCGGCACTACGGCTTACTCCGGGTATCATGGCCACACATTGCCAAAGACCCACAAGGAAAGCACTTTTATAGCCAATCTCCGGCTCTTCTTTAATATTACCCCGGGTGAAGATTTTATCAATAAACAGGAAAACGATACCGCCCAGAATCAACATGATCGCCACCGTGGTAGGGCTTTCCAGTAAGGCATCAATATAATCGCCCAGCAAAAAACCTAGAACCAGTGCCGGAATAACGGCCACAACCAGTTTTATATAAAAATCAAACTTCTGAAAATCGAAAAATTTCTTCCAGTATAATACCACAACGCTTAAAATTGTCCCGAATTGAACGGCTACCTCAAATAGCTTGGTAAAAGGTTCCTGATGAATACCCATCAATGAACTGGTAATAATCATGTGACCTGTGCTGGAAACGGGCAAAAACTCCGTAAGGCCTTCTACGATGGCCAGTATAATCGCTTGAAATATGGTCATGATTTGCTAAAAAATCCTGAAAGGAATAGAATTACTTCTTCTTAAAAATGGCATATACTTCCAAAACCAGGCCTAATACAATCAATACCGGCGCTATGGTAATACGGGTGGTGCTATATACTTCATTGGGATCAAACACATTGGGATCAGCACTTTTGCCGCCAGCCATTAAAATCATTCCTAAGGCTATAACTACGGCTCCTGCAATCATCAGCAGGTAGTTGGTTTTACCAAAAAGTGGGGCATGGTCTACCACCTGTATGGTTTGCTTAGCAGCAGCACTCTTTTTCACCGGTTGTGTTTTTGCAGACATAATCTTTCTTTAAGCTGCGCAAAATAAAGGATAAACAGGCAAATATGGATGTAAAGCTTTGCTTATCGTTCCCGACAACTGCCTATATTTTCACTTGAAAGGGACTAATAAAGTTCGTCGAGCTTAAGTTTAAGGTATTTAATAACGCTTCGGTGAGTGCTGAAAAGACTAATGGCAACTCCAATAACCAAGAGCATAAAACACAATAGTACGAAAAGCTTTGTATCGTGCAGTGTTTTTAGTTCCGGTACCATTTGCTGAAAACTCACGAGGGTTGTCCATAATATAGCAATGGCAATTACGGCTGAAATAGCTCCATTGATAATCGCCCTGATATTCATGGGTTTGGCAATAAACCAACGGGTGGCACCTACCATTTGCATGGTTTTTATAAGAAAACGGTTGCTGAACATAGCAAGGCGTATGGTATTATCTATAAGTATGATCACCACTGTAGCCAATAATAGGGCTATTCCCAGTAACGCAAATCCAATTTTCCGTAAAATGGTCATATTCCCTACTACATTGGTAGGATATTTAATATCGGTTACATTGGTATTTTGCATTAAAATTTGTTCAATCTTCTTAAGTGTATCTGGTACTACAAACCGGCTGCGCAGGTTCAATTCTATACTGCGGGGCAAAATATTGGTATCAATAAAGGTCATAAAGTCCTCATTTCCCATTTGCTGCCATTCGCGGCGGGCCGTTTCCTTATCCTTGTAGGAATAGCTTTTTACATAAGGCATATTTTTTACAATATCCATAAGATCGTCCTTTTCCTTGTCTGATGTAGTTTCGCGAAGAAAAACCTGCACCGGCACTGACTCCCTGAAATAATCAACCAGTTTGGTATAGTTTATACCCATCCAACCCAAAAAACCCAGCAGCACCAATACCAGCGAAACCCCCACAATTGCCATTACATAAGATGTACGTCCGCGCCTTCCCATTGATTTAATAGTCTTTGCCATGTATCTGCTTTAGAATATGTTTAAGAATTACCTTTTATCTTTTGAAGCTGCAAAAGTAAGCATCCCGCGTAAACCATTACTTTTGCATTCGCCAAAATAACGGCTTTAACCCCGCTATATTGCCCCTTATCCTGCATTTTACCGCAAAAAATGTTGGAGATATACAGATTAACAAAAATTATGGGATCGAAATATATACGGTTCCCGCAACGAATACTATGGAATACAATTTTTCTCAGATTGAACAAAAATGGCAAAAGCATTGGAAAGATACGAATGCTTACCGCGTACCGAATGAAAGTCCGAAGCCCAAATATTATGTGCTCGATATGTTTCCCTACCCTTCAGGCGCAGGGTTGCATGTAGGCCATCCGCTCGGTTATATTGCAAGCGACATTTTTAGCCGGTACAAAAGGCTGAAGGGCTTTAATGTACTGCACCCCATGGGTTACGATGCCTTTGGCCTGCCTGCCGAACAATATGCGATTGAACATGGCATTCATCCTGCTGTAAGTACAAAAAATAATATTGAAACCTTTCGCAGCCAACTCGATAAAATTGGGTTTTGCTACGATTGGGAGCGCGAAGTACGTACAAGCGAGCCTGAATATTATAAGCACACGCAATGGATTTTTTTGCAACTGTTCAATAGCTTTTTCAACAGGCAAAAACAAAAAGCAGAACCAATCAGTGAATTGATTGCATCGTTTAAAGAAAAAGGAAATGCGGGGAATGAAATTCCAAATCAAAAATTCCAAATTCCAGGTTTTAATTCCAGGTCAAATGAAACCTTTGTTTTTTCTGCCGAGGATTGGAACACCTTTGACGAAGCCACCCAACAATCCATACTGATGGAATACCGCCTTGCCTATTGCGGATTTGGCGAAGTAAACTGGTGCGAAGCACTCGGAACTGTACTGGCAAATGATGAAGTGGTAAATGGGGTAAGCGAACGTGGCGGCCACCCGGTGGTAAAAAAGAAACTACGTCAATGGTACCTCCGTATTACTGAATATGCCGACCGTCTTTTACAAGGCCTGGAAACCATCGACTTTAGCGATGCCATGAAAGAAATGCAGACGAACTGGATTGGTAAAAGCTATGGGGCTGAGATTGATTTTTTGGTGAAAAGTGAAACGGCAAACGTGAAAAGCATGCGGGTTTATACTACCCGACCCGATACCATTTTTGGCGTAGATTTTATGGTAGTGGCACCCGAACTCGATTGGGTAAAGGATGTAATGAGTGCTGAACAAACTCCGGAAGTAGAAAAATATTTTGAATATGTAAACAGCCGTAGCGAACGCGAACGGCAGGCCGAGAAAAAAATCAGCGGATGCTTTACCGGCGCTTATGCGATCAATCCTTTTGATGGCAGGGAAATACCCATCTGGATAAGCGAATATGTGCTGGCCGGCTATGGTACCGGCGCCATTATGGGCGTGCCTTGCGGCGATGATCGCGACCATAAATTTGCACAACACTTTGGCATTGATATTACCAATATTATTGGTGACGCTTATAATGGATCAGAAGCCAACGCCACCAAAGAGGCCATTTTGCAAAATAGCGGCTTCCTCGATGGCATAGTGATGCGTGATGCAAGTGATATCGTAATCAATAAGCTGGAAGAAATGGGCATTGGCAAGCGCAAAGTGAATTACAAAATGCGCGATGCAGCCTTTAGCCGGCAGCGGTATTGGGGTGAACCGTTTCCGATTGTATGGAAAGATGGGATTGCATATCCTTTGGATGAAAGCGAATTACCATTGTTGTTGCCTGATGTGGAGAGTTATAGTCCTGGGCCTGAAGGGGAAGGGCCGTTGGCGAATATCAAGGAGTGGGCCCTCATCCCCGTCCCTTCTCCGAAGGAGAAGGGTGCCCAAGGACAGAGTGGTTTATTGAATGTTAGTAGCCAAAGTGATGATGGTCCTGACTTTCGTTATATAGTAAGATCGCCAATCCAATATGAATTGGCAAAGGAGATGAGAAAGGATCATACGAAAGCAGAGAATTTACTTTGGCAAGAATTGAGAGATTATAAACTAGGTGTTGAATTAAAATTCAGAAGGCAACATTCAATAGATGCTTTTATTGTTGATTTTATTTGCATTTCGAAACGTTTGATCGTTGAAGTTGATGGGGGATACCACGAAAATGAAGAACAAAAAGCCTACGATGAAGAAAGAACTAATAGGTTAAATGAATTAGGTTTCGAAGTAATACGATTTACAAACGAAGAAGTAATAAATAAGATCAAACAAGTTCTCAAAACCATAGCCAAAAAAACTATCGAATTCGACCAAAATAAAATCAACAAACCAAAAATTAATCAACAAAGCCAAACAGGGGCACCCCTCTCCTTCGGAGAGGGGATGGGGGTGAGGGAAACCAACACCATGCCCGGTTACGCAGGTTCTTCGTGGTACTTCCTCCGTTACATGGACCCACACAACTCCACAGAATTCGCTTCCCGCAAAGCCACTGATTACTGGAATCAGGTAGATCTTTATGTGGGTGGTACAGAGCATGCCGTAGGACATTTGCTCTACAGCCGCATGTGGACAAAAGCACTATACGATCTTGGCCACATTGGTTTTGATGAGCCATTTAAAAAATTGCTGAACCAGGGGATGATTCAAGGCAGCAGCAGGTTTGTGTATCGGATAAACGGAACGCAAACTTTCATTTCAAAAGGGTTACTTGATAAAAACGAAACATTCAACGGACAGATAATGGACAAGCTCCATGCCGATGTAAATATGGTTGACGGATATGAGCTTGACATTGAAGCCTTTAAAAAATGGCGCAATGGTGAATATGCCAATGCAGAATTTATTTTTGAGGATGGGTCAAAGAGTGAGATGGTAAACAAAGGAACCTATATCTGCGGCTCCGAAGTTGAAAAAATGTCCAAATCAAAATTCAACACAGTTAACCCAGATGATCTTGTAGCCAAATACGGTGCCGATACCTTCCGCATGTACGAAATGTTCCTCGGCCCGGTAGAAGTAAGTAAGCCCTGGGATACCAAGGGTATTGAAGGTGTACACCGTTTTATTAAAAAACTTTGGCGCATGTTTTACGACGACGTCAAGGGGTTGATCGTTACCCAAGATGCTGCAACACCTGAAGAGTTGAAAGTATTGCATAAAACCATCAAGAAAATTGAAGATGATACGGAGCGCTATAGTTTCAATACTGCAGTAAGTGCCTTTATGATTGCGGTAAATGAACTGAGCGATTTGAAATGTCACAAACGTGCCGTACTTGAGCAATTGGTAACCTTGCTTGTACCTTATGCACCGCATATCAGCGAAGAATTATGGCATGCATTAGGTAATAATACTTCTGTATTGGATGCATCATTCCCGGTATTTAATGCAGCCTATGTAACCGAAAGCAGCAAGGAGTACCCCGTAAGCATTAATGGCAGGGTGCGTACCAATATGAGCTTTCCGTTAGATGCAGAACAGGCTGCTGTGCAGGATGCAGTTCTTGCCAATGAACTCGTGCAAAAATGGATGGAAGGCAAGCCGATGAAGAAGTTGATTTTTGTGAAAGGGAAAATGATTAATGTGGTTGTTTAGTTTTTTGTTTATGATTTATTGTTTATTATTTATTGTTGTGATTTGTTCATAGTTGGGTATCATTAAATGTAACCGGGCGAATGAATAAACGTTCGCCCGGTTTTATATACATACCAACATGAACTATTTTTAAAAAGTAAACAATTTCACAGGATTAATCTTCAAATTTCAAATCTTCAAATTTGAAATCATTCCTTCTTCACCAACTTAATCACCCCCGAACTATTCTCCGTACTCTCAATCCTCGCCGTATAGCGTTGACCTATCACAAAAGCTTCCATAAATGCAGTATTGGGCGGAATGGCGCCAAGGTTTTCGGCAACCATGGCGAGTTCGCTAATATCGGGTAAGGATTGAACAGGAATTTTGAATATGTATGGCCTTACGTCTAATCGAACATGCTGGAACAACGGTACCCCATTCAGGAACAGCGAAATGCTATCGCCATCAACATCCGCATTGTCGTAAAAACGCAGTTCAAGCGTATCTCCCTGCACATCTATTTCTGTTTGAATAATTTTCTTTCTTTCCTTAAAAGCTTCTTCCATCACGGCATTGGGTATAGGCTGCGGTGTTACTATCACGGTGGCAACAGCAGGTGTTAGCGGGGCAACCGGTATAGTAGGAATTACAGCAGGTGGTGAAGCTTTCGCCACCGGCGGAGCGGCTTTTTGTTGTTCGCGTTTGGCCTGCGCAATTTGTTCTGTAATATCGGGTGTAGTACGATTAACAGGAGGATCCGCTTTTACTGTTACAGGCGGTGGGGCCGGTGGATTGGGAGTTACCGTTTCCTTTACTTCCGGTGGTGCGGCTATGGCCACCACTGCAGGAATACTATCCGGCGTTTTTACCATTGGAGGTGCGTCCGTTATGGTTTTGGCCACATCGTCTTTTACAACCGTGGTGGCCGTTTTGGCAATATAAGGTTCGGAGCCCATCATCCATACACTATCCACCACTTCCTTTCGTGCCATGCCTGTAAAATAGCCTTCAATAACATCATCCCATTCATCCGGAAAAAAGGTATCATCCATTTTCCGCAGTTCAATCTTCATTTCGGGTACATCAGGCAATTGGCAGGTTCCGTCCAAAAACATGTTTCGCCCATCGGGACAGCTAAAATCCGCCTTAGACTTCATGGTTTCACTAAACTGCATTACCGCATCCGGCTTTTTGGGGAACATATCCATCATATGATAATCCTGCCAATACACGGTATTAAAATCTTTTCCAAAATAGCCTTTTACCGAATAACGAATATAACTTTTGCCTTTTCCATAGTAATAAACCGCCCCAAGAATACTGTCACCCTGAGCCACCAATTTCAACTCCACCGGTGCAGTACTTTGGCGTAAACCCGTGCCACGTATAATTCTGCCACGCCATACACCTGTAACCGGTTGGGCTACCAACAAAAAAGAAATCAACAGAAAAATTCCTGATATTAGGATGCGGGTAAAGAATAAGCTGCTATGATGGGAGTTCATTTTTTTCAAAGCAAAAGGATTAAATGCAGATATAAACGTATTTTCTTCCATAAAATTACTGCCAATGCTGCAAATATGGATGAAAGGTTTGCCTTTACTATAAAAAGATGTTTTCTTTATAAAAAACTACCGATATGATTACCGTAAGCACCATAGTTCAGGTACCCATTGAAAAAGCCTGGGAAATTTGGACAACACCCGAACACATAACAAAATGGAACCATGCATCTGATGATTGGCATACACCACATGCGGAAGTTGATCTGCAAACAGGCGGCCATTTTCTATCACGAATGGAAAGCAAGGATGGCGCACATGGCTTCGATTTCAGGGGCATGTTTACGGAAGTGATACCCTATGAAAAAATCGCCTATGTGATGGAAGACGGACGGGAAGCGATAATTTCTTTTTCCCCGGGAGAAACAGGAACCACAATTACCGAATCGTTTACCCCGGAAAATGAAAACACCATTGAATTGCAGCAACAGGGCTGGCAGGCAATCATAGACAATTATAAAAAATACGCGGAAAGCCTGCAAAAACTAATTACGCTTGATTATTCCATTATTATAAATGCCTCCGCTTCAAAGGTCTATACAGCAATGTTAAGCGAAGATGGCTATAAACAATGGACAGCCGTTTTCAATGAAGCATCGCACTTTGTGGGTTCATGGGAAAAGGGTGCCGACATTCAATTCCTGGGTTGTGATGCCAATGGAAAAGTTGGCGGCATGATCAGCAGGATAAAAGAAAACATACCCAATGAATTTGTTTCGATTGAACATCTTGGCATGATAATGAACGGCGAAGCCATTACTACCGGACCGGAAGTGGAAACATGGATAGGTGCGCATGAAAATTATACATTCAGCGAAAAGGAAGGCATTACATCGGTTACTGTTTCTTTAGATACCGCATTTGGTTACGATGACTATTTCAACAATACTTACCCTAAGGCACTGGAAAAACTCAAAGAAATTTGCGAGCAATAATTTTTTCAATATAAAACTTAAAAAAAATGGCAAACGTTGGCACTTATTTAAACTTTCCGGGTGAAACCGAAGCGGCATTTCTATTTTACCAATCTGTATTCGGCGGCGAATTTTTAGGCGGTATTTCCCGCTTTGGTGATATGCCTCCTAATGAAAATATGCCTCCCTTGCCGGAGGAAACCAAAAAAATGGTATTGCATGTGTGTCTTCCTATATTAAATGGTTTCCATTTGATGGGTTCTGATGCACCTGAAAGTATGGGCTTCACAGTTATAAAAGGTAATAATGTATATATCAACCTCGATACGGATTCACGCGAACAAACGGATCAACTTTTTGCAGCTTTATCCGATGGAGGCAAAATAACGATGCCATTAGGTGATATGTTCTGGGGCGCTTATTTCGGCAGTTGCTTTGATAAATTCGGAATTCAATGGATGTTTAGTTATTCAACCAGAAATCCTTATGCTTCATGAATGCCTGATGTTGAAATCTTAGGATTTTGCATCAGCATATATCTTTTACTTTTATGAAATAATATACCAAGCAATGGAAAAATCACCTGCATATATAAAAGCTCTGGAAGCTATGAACCAACTTTCGGAAAATGAGAAACTGCAACTTTTAGATGCTATTGGAGAATCCCTGCCGGAAGTATGGCAGGAATGGCTCGAAAGAAAAGCCGACGCGTTTTATGAATCGGATGAAGAAGATATCCGGCTTGCGGAAGAAGCCTTGGTCGAATACCGGGCAAATCCTGAAACGGCTGTTCCGTGGGATGAGTTTTATAAACAACAATTAGAACGGTTAAAGGAAACAAAAGCCTATGTTGTTCATTAATACTTCAAAAAAAGTAACGCTTGATCTTAAAAAAATCACTGATTGGTACGAAGAAAAAAGCCCCGGACTTGGAGAACGATTTATGAAAACAATGGATACCAAAGTCAAAAGAATGGCTTCCCATCCGCATGAATTCATGTTTGTATCCAGAAATGTGCAACGAGCCCAACTTAAAAAATTCCCCTACGATATTTATTTTGCTCAGGAACAGAACTCAATTGTTATTCTTAGGGTAAGACATAAAAAACAACGCCCCATAAAAAGGTTCCGATAAGGCATTAAGCACACGTTTTGCCACCTTTTGTTTCCCATAACCCTTACATTTTTACATTTCTTATTGAACATTTAGCCGGTTTCTTTATTATTAAACCGAATTTACATCTCAATAAATTTCTGATTATGGCACATGCAAATATTGAACTGATAGAAGCCCTGCGCGAAACGGCCCGCCGACTTAAAAACGGTGCGCATTATGCATGGGGGCACCATGGAAGTTGTAACTGCGGAAACCTGCTGCAAACTGTTACTGACCTGAGCAGCCGTGAAATTTTACAATACAGCCGCTCCGGCACCGGCGAATGGACCGAACTGTCACAGGAGTTTTGCGGCGTTACCGAAGCTCCTGTTGATTTGCTCATAAGCAAATTGCAAAAGATTGGACTTACACCTTCTGATGTGCATTGTATTGAATACCTGCAGGACAAACAGGTTCTCGACCGCCTGCCGGGTGGGTTCCGCTGGCTGAAGCGGAATGTGCGCGAAGATGTGATCCTGTATATGGAAACCATGGCCGAAATGCTGGAAGAAAAAATGATCAGGCTTGTGGACCTGAATGTGCAGTCACTCATGGAGAACCTGCCGGAAACAAAAGAAATACAGCCCGAATTTGCCTATGCGTAATTAAATTACACGATCCCAAAAGCCTGTTTTGCATGCAAGACAGGCTTTTTTGTGCCCGCTACCCACCATGCATCCAAATTTTCAAACTTCAATCACAGCTTTTTGGTTTCTTTACCCCGATTCAAAAAAATAGCAAATGAACCGTATAGTTGTTTTAATGGCAGGCATGTTGATGGTAAATGCTGCCGATGCGCAAAAAAGCTTTAACCCATCCGACCTTGCCAAGGGGAAAATACCTGCAGGATTTTACAGCACCATGCCACAAGTACAGGAATGGGTTTCCGATAATGCGCTTGCGCTCAAAACAAAGGCCCATCCGGATTCTGCCATGCAGGATTGGGTAATGGATATGAAAAACGGTAAACTTTCTACCCCCATTAAAACGATGGTAATGCCGGAGCCTGAGACGATGGTTATTATTAAAAACAAAGATATATTCTGGAAAAAAGGAAGCGAAGAACGACAGCTTACGAAAGATGATGCATTGGAAGCAAATCCTGTTTTAAGTGAAGACGAAACCAAAGTTGCCTACACCAAAAACAATAACCTGTATTGTTTCGATCTTATTGCCAATACAGAAATGCAATTAACTACCGATGGAACCCAAACCATTTTAAATGGTTATGCAACCTGGGTGTATTGGGAAGAAATTTTTGGTCGTGGAACCCGCTACCGTGCCTTTTGGTGGAGCCCTGATAGCAAGATCATTGCCTACATGCGTTTCGATGAAAATAAAATCCCCATGTTTCCTTTATATGCAAGCGATGGAAAACATGGTTACATTGAAGAAACACGTTACCCAAAAGCAGGTGACCCCAACCCGGCGGTAAAACTTGGCTTTGTAAATGCTACCGGCGGCAATACCACCTGGGTAGCATTTGGTGAAGAAACCAATCATCAACTCGGCTGGCCAAAATGGACTCCTAACGGAGACCGGCTTTATGTACAATGGCAAAACCGCGGACAGGACAGCCTGCGCATGTTTGCCGTTAACCCAACATATGGCAGCAAGAAGGAAGTGTATTTTGAAACACAAAAAACCTGGATCGACCTGAGTGAAGCGGATGCCCGAGTTGAGTTTATCAACGGCGGCAAGGACATGCTGATTCAAAGCGATAAAACAGGATGGAACCACTTGTATTTATATGGCGCGGATGGTACTTTTAAAAACGCCATTACTTCCGGTGAATACCGTGTTACTTCCATTGATAAAGTGGATGAAAAAACGGGTACCATCTTTTTCAGGGCACGTACTAAAGCAAGGTCGGCGGAAAACAACCTGTTCAGTGTAAAAATGACCGGTAAGGAGCTCAAACAAATTACACCCAATGGCGAAAATGTTACCAACGTCAACCTGAGCCCGTCAGGTAAACTCGCCGTGGTGATGCATAGTAATTTATATCATCCCACGACTGCTACCGTATTTGATATGCAGGGAAAAGCCGTGCGCACCTTAGGCAATATGGGCGATGGAACCATAAAAGAATATACACTTGCTAAAACCGAACTGATCCGTATAAAAAGCGCAGATGGAAAATATGATTTACCCGCTGTAGTTACCTGGCCAAAGAATATGGTTGCAGGTAAAAAATATCCCATGATCGTAAGCATTTATGGTGGCCCCGATGCCGGCACGGTTGCTGACCGCTGGCAGTGGAGCCCTAACCGCGAGTGGTATGCTGAAGAAGGTGTGATACAGGTTGCATTTGACCACCGTGCAAGCGGGCATTTTGGCAAAGAAGGCGTAAACTGGATGCACCGCGACCTCGGGCATTGGGAACTGGAAGATTATTCCACCATGGCGAAATGGTTTATTGCAAATGGTTCGGCCGATCCTGCAAAAGTTTGCATCACCGGATTCAGTTATGGAGGCTATATGAGTTGTCTTGCGCTTACCAAAGGTGCTGATGTTTTCACGCATGGCATGGCAGGTGGCAGTGTAACCGACTGGCAATTATATGACAGCCATTACACTGAGCGTTTTATGGATACACCCGAAGAAAACAAAGAAGGCTATCAATCAAGCAGCATATTTCCGTATGTAGACAAATACAAAGGCATGTTGCAGATTGTACATGGCACAATGGATGATAATGTGCACATGCAAAACAGCATTCAACTGATTGGTGCTTTGCAGGATAAAGGCAAAGATTTTGAATTTATGCTGTATCCCAATGGCCGGCATGGATGGAGAAACCTGCCTGCGCGTGCCAACCATTTCGAAAATTTAAAAACCAAATTCATCTATAAGTATTTGCTGGAAAAGGAAGTTCCAAAAGACTTGTTGCGATAAGATGATCTGTATTTTCATTAAATCGTAACTTGTTGTGCTATTGAAAAAAAATAGAAATCTTTAAATAAATGAACAGCATCAGGGCAAAAATGTCTGGCACTACAGTAGTGCAAAGGCCTAATCAGGGCTTTTCCCGCAGCTTGGGGGTATTAAGCTGCGGGGGGCCTTTTTGGGTACCTTTTTGGCCAAACAAAAAGGTACAAAACTATTATGTAGTTTAATATAAGTCTTAAATTACCATTTGTAACAGCACATGGAGTTAAATTGCAATAAAATACCATGCTATGGATGCCGCAATTAAAGACCTGACTGTAGAAGAAAAAATAATGTTGGTGGAAGAATTATGGGAGGATATTGAAAAAGAACGTTCCCTGGGCCTTACCAAAGCACAAAAAGAACTTTTAGATGAAAGAATGCGTCTACATCTTAATAATCCCAATGAAGGAATATCTCTTGAACAGTTTAGGGAAAAGTATTTATCCTAGCATTAATTTGAAAATAATCGTAAGACAGCCGGAAGGAATATTCCGGCTGTCTTTTTTTATAAATGGCCTATTTCATAGCAAAACTTCCATTTACTTTACCACATAAATTTCATTTACCATGCATATCAGGTTATTATCCTTTGCCTTACTTATTTTCAGTATTGCAACAGGCCAAACTTCTCAACCTTATTTTCTCTCCTCCCCCGCCCTCACCCCCGATGGGCAAACCATTCTCTTCAGCTACGAAGGCGATCTATGGAAAGTGGCATCCAATGGTGGCAATGCAGTAAGGGTAACCGCTATGCCGGGTTACGAAACCAATCCGCGCGTTTCACCCGATGGACAATGGATAGCCTTTACCGGCAGGCAGTTTGGCAATACCGATGTGTTTGTAATGCCATTTGCCGGTGGCGAAATAAAACAACTTACCTGGCATAGCAGTGGCGATGATGTGGATAGCTGGAGCTGGGACAGCAAGCATATTTATTTTACGAGCAACCGTGATAGCCGGCAGGCAGGTTATAAAGTATCCATAAACGGCGGCACGCCCTTACGTGTTTTTGGCGATTACTATTTCAGTTACGATCATAACTTATGGGAGCATCCAACCTCAGGCGAAATATTTTTTACCGATAGCTGGGAAAGTACCAGCCAGGCATATCGTAAACGTTACAAAGGCGCATTTGCACCCGATATCCAATCCTACCATGCAGGCAAAAAAACATTTAAAAAATACACCGACTATAACGGAAAAGATTTTTCGCATTCCATTGATAAAAAAGGTAATGTATATTTCATAAGCGATGAGGTAAACGGTGAATACAATTTATATACGTTTGAAAATGGAAAAAAGAAAGGGCTGACTAAATTTAGTACATCCATTAAATCGCCGATGGTAAATGCGAATGGTGGTAAAGTTGTTTTTGAAAAAGATTATCAGCTTTACCTGTTTGATGTAGCAAAAAATAAAGAAGAAAAAGTAAATATTGACATTACCCGCAACTACCTGTTACCAAAAGACAAAGACTACAATGTAACAGGTAATATTTCATCTTTCGATGTGTCACCCGATGGGAAAAAACTGGCCTTCATAAGCCGTGGTGAACTATTTGTAAGCGATGCAGAAGGAAAATTTATTAAGCAAATTAACAAGGGCAATGCCGAAAGGGCATCAGAAGTAAAATGGCTGAGCGATAATAAAACGCTGTTGTTTTTACAAACACGTAACGGGTACAATAATGTGTACACCATTACCGCAGATGGCAGCAAACCATTGAAGGAAATTACTACCGACAATGCAAACGGACGCTTTCTTTCGCTCAACAGCAAACGCACGCAAGCCGCATGGATCAGCGGTCGTGGTGAAGTGAAACTGCTCGACACCAAAACCTTGGAAGCCAAAACCATTCTGAAAGATGAAATATGGGGCAATCGTGGTTCTGTTCCGTATTTTTCTCCCAATGATGAATACCTGCTGTTTAATGTGTACCGCGATTTTGAAACCGATATTGTCGTACACCAATTGAAAACCGGCAAAACCACCAACCTCACCAACAGCGGCGTAACCGAAGCCAACCCCATGTGGAGCCCTGACAGCAAGTATATGTATTTTGTCAGCAATCCGCTAAAACCCGCGTATCCGTTGGGATTGGGAACTGCAAAAATTTATCGCGTTCCGCTGGAAAAATTCGATGACCCATACCGCACGGTGAAATATGATGAATTATTTGTTCAGGAAAAAAAGGATACCACCAAAAAGAAAGATAGTATGGTAGCCATCAACATAGATACCGACCGTTTCCTCGATAGAATGGAACAAGTGGGCCCGGATGCCGGCAATCAATTCATATTGACATTATTACAGAAAGGTGAGAAGCAAACCATGCTGTATGTAAGCAATCATGGAGAAGGCAGACCTGCGCTCTGGAAAACGGTATTCGAACCCTTTGAGCAACCCAAAACAGAAAAAATTGCCGGTGCAGAAACAGGTAGTTTTGATTTTGCACAAGCCGATGGAAAATATTTTGTGCTATCTCGGGGCAATATTGCCAAACTCAACCTCGATGCCAACAAACTCGATCCCATTACCATCAGCCATACCTTCCGCCGTAACCTGGCAGAAGAATTTGACCAGATGTTTGATGAAGCCTGGGCGCAAATGGAAGAGAATTTTTATGATGATACATTCCGCGGGCTTAACTGGGCAGCCATTAAGAAGCAATATGCCACCTACCTGCCCCATGTAAATTCGCGGCAGGATATACGCATATTGCTGAATGATATGCTCGGCGAACTCAATTCTTCCCACACCGGCTTCAGCACATTTGGTGACGATGAAAATGTGTCGCTTACCAACCGTACCGTTGACCCGGGCATTATTTTTGAAAAGGACAAACCCTTCACGGTAAAACGCATCATTACCCGCGGCCCGGCAGATAAAAAAGAAGTGACCATTAAACCCGGCGATGTATTGGTAAAAGTAAATGGCGAAGAGGTAGACCCTGCAAAAGACCGTGCCTTATATTTTACCCAACCATCCGCCGACAGGGAAATGCGGCTCACTTTTAAAAATGCAACCGGCACCTACGACGTAAACCTGCACCCCGTAAGCGGTGTATCCAATTACCTGTACGACGAATGGATTGACGATAACCAAAAACGCGTGAATGAAAAAAGTAAAAACCGCATAGCCTACACCCACATGAAAAATATGGGTACCGGCGAACTCAATACCTTCTTTATGGATATTGCCCGCGACTTTTACAACAAGGACGCACTGATTCTCGATTTGCGCTACAATACCGGTGGCAATGTACACGATGAAGTATTGCGCTACCTCAGCCAAAAAACCTACCTGAAATGGAAATACCGCAACGGTTCGCTTACCGGGCAAAGTAATTTTGCTCCCGCCGATAAACCCATTGTACTCCTCATAAACGAGCAAAGCCTGAGCGATGCCGAAATGACCGCAGCCGGTTTTAAGCAAATGAAACTTGGAACCATTGTAGGTAACGAAACCTACCGCTGGATTGTATTTACCACAGGCACGCAACTCGTAGATGGCAGTGCATTGCGGTTACCAAGTTGGGGCTGTTATTCACTCGATGGTAAGGATATTGAATTTACCGGCGTGCAACCCGATGTAAAAGTGCTGAATCAATTTGATGATAAACTGAATGGGAGGGATCCACAGTTGGATAAGGCGATTGATGTGATATTGGGGCAGTTGAAGAAGTAAAGGACTTATTGACTAATTTGGCAATACCAAAAAAGCAATGGGAGCAGAAGTTAAAGAACTTTTGGGAGAGTTGCAAAAGGAGACAAATAAAGCATAGACCGCATAAAGGAAAACAAAAAGGTGAAGAATAAATTCCAATCGGATAATTTCGATTGGATTACATGTTTTTTAGTAACTGCCAAATAATAAAATATGGATAACGCATATATCCAATGGATTCAGGAGCTCAAGCAAAAAATTAAATTAGCACAACTCAAGGCAAGTATTGCTGTAAACGAGGAGATGATTTTATTGTATTGGGATATTGGCAAGAGCATTGTAGAAAAGCAACATGAATTTGCCTGGGGCAGTAAGGTGGTAGAGCAAATGGCCAAAGACCTGAAAAAAGAATTGCCCGACACACAGGGTTTCTCGCGTACCAACCTTTTTTCGATGCGTAAATTTTACTTGTTTTACGCGTATGCGGCAATTGTACAGCAAGCTGTTGGACGATTACAAAACAATGATAATCAGGGGAATAGCCAAATTATCCACCAGGCTGGTGGACCAAATGAAAGTGATGAAAACAAAATTATCCACCAAGCTGGTGGACAATTGTTTAAAGATCATATATTTTGCAAAATTCCATTGAGGCACCATGTTGCCATTTTGAGTAACTACTCAAACATTGAAGATGCCCTGTTCTATCTTCAACAAACCCTTAAAAATAATTGGAGCCGAAGTATTCTCGAACTGCAAATCGAATCAAAACTTATGGAAAGGCAGGGCAAGGCGGTTAATAACTTTGAACTTACCCTTCCCAAACCACAAAGCGACTTAGCCAGGGAAACCCTGAAAGACCCCTATAAATTTGGATTTTTAACCCTTGAAGCCGAAGTACAGGAATGGCAACTCGAAAAAAATCTGACGGATAATATCACCCAGTTTTTATTGGAATTAGGAAAAGGATTTGCTTTTGTAGGCCGGCAATATCCAATACAAATAGGCCAAAAAGAACGGAAGATTGACCTGTTATTTTATCACCTTAAAATGCACTGTTATGTGGTAATTGACCTCAAAATGGGGGAATTTGAACCGGAACATGCCGGAAAAATGAACTATTATCTGTCTGCAGTAGATAACCTGGTAAAAACCGATGAAGATAAACCGAGCATTGGCATTATTCTCTGTAAATCAAAAGACAACCTGGAAGTGGAATTTGCACTGCAAGACCTGAATAAACCAATGGGAATCAGTGAATTTACTTTCAATGAATTGCCGCAAAACATTCAGGATAATATGCCTACCATAGAAGAATTAGAAAACGAACTCAAAAGACTTAACTAAATGGATTTGCGCCAATATTCACAGCTCAATTACTAACGGCACCTCACAGTTGGATGGCAGCGTATTGCGTTTACAAAGTTAGGGCTGTTATAGCCTCGATGGTAAGGATATTGAATTTACCGGCGTGCAACCCGATATAAAAGTGCTGAATCAATTTGATGATAAACTGAATGGCAGGGACCCGCAATTGGATAAGGCGATTGAGGTGATAATGGGGATGTTACAATAGAATGTGAATAAATAAACGACAAAAAAGTAATACTTGAACAAGATTCTATTCTAAATTTGACACAAATTGACAAATCTTTTTTTGTATAATGAACTCACTAGGAGAAAAAATACGGGCATTACGTGAATCTAAAGGTATTCTTCTTAGACAAGTCGCTGCATTTTTAGAAATTGACACAGCCTTAATTAGCAAAATAGAAAGAGGCGAAAGACGATTAACAAGAAAACAAGTAATTAAAGTGGCAAATTACTACAACGTAACTGACGAAGAACTACTGACACTTTGGCTTAGCGACAAAGTGTTAAACACAATTGACAGCGATCCATATGCAATGCAAGGACTTAATAAAGCCAAAACAATATTAAAGACACTTTTATGAATACAACCACCAAATATTTTATACGAACAAAAGGAAAGGCTGAATTCAAAACATATCATTTGATTAACAAAGAGAATTATGAAATGCTTGATGCTTTCTTTACTTCCGAAAAAGACGCAAAAAAATATGCTTCTAAAAAATCAATTGAAATAGTTGAATATGTTGAATCTTTTGAAAAGGAAATGAATGAAAAATAATATAGATAAAGCAGCAAAACCATTTTTAAAATGGGCAGGTGGAAAGACTCAACTTATATCAGAGATTGAAAGATCGCTGCCCAATGAAATCACAAATAAAAAATTTACCTACGTAGAACCATTTGTTGGAAGCGGGGCTGTTTTATTTTGGGTCCTAAATAACTTTCCAGAACTTGAAAAGGCAATTATCAATGACATTAATGAAGATTTAATAAATACTTATAAAACAATTGGTTCAAGACCAAATGAATTAATTTCAATTCTTGAAATATTACAAAACGAATTTCACGCTTTAGAAGGTAATGAGGACAGTAAAAAACTTTATTACTACCAAAAAAGGGATTTGTATAACACAAGAAAGGAAGAACAAAGTGGAAAAGCCGCTTTGTTTATTTTTCTCAATCGTACTTGCTTCAATGGCTTGTATCGAGTGAATAGTAAAAACTTATATAATGTGCCAATGGGTAGTTATAAAAAACCAACTATCTGCGACAAAGAGAATATTTTAGCAGTCAGTAAAGCACTGCAAAAGGTTGAGATTTTGTGGGGAGATTTTGAACAAACATTAAACTACACTGGGGATAAATCCTTGTTTTACTTTGATCCGCCATACAAACCTTTAAGCGAAACATCGAGCTTCAATTCTTATGCAAAAGACGAATTTAACGACAACGAACAAATTCGTTTAAGAGATTTTTGTAACAAACTAAATGGTTTAAATCATACTTGGATTCTTAGTAATTCTGACGTTAAAGGTAAAGATTTAAATGATAATTTTTTTGACGATTTGTATTCTGATTTTAACATTGAAAGAGTTGATGCAAGAAGAAGCATTAACGCTAATCCAGAGAAAAGGGGTTCATTGAAAGAACTTCTAATTACCAACAATACGAACAATAAAAAATATGCCAGAGCAATTTAAAATCTTTCTGTCTCAACTTTCAGAAACCAACGCAACACTTGACTATTTTACTAATTTCAATAAGATAAAAACCAACATTAATAAAATTTCAATCAAACTAAATCAATTAAATTATTTGATTGGAAAAGAAAATTTGGGCGAAGCAATTCAAGAACTATTTGAAGAAAACCCAAAGGTATTTGAAGTTTTAGATATACTGATTGCTGTTAGAAAAAGCAAAAAAACTAAAACATTTAACAGCAATGGTGATATAGTTTTAATAGAAACATACTTTCACACTTCAAAGTTAATACTAGAATATATTGAAGAAACAGGTTTAGGTGATGTTTTTAAAAATAAGAACATTTCAAATCTTGTAGATTATGTTTTCGGAATTGAAGTAGGTCTTGATACAAATGCAAGAAAAAACAGATGTGGCGAAAATATGTCAAAAGCTGTTTCACTATTTTTTGACAAGGAAAAAATAAGCTATAAAAAGGAAGTAAGTAACACTGCTTTTCCTGAAATTATTAGTTTAGGTGCTGATGTAAAAAGATTTGATTTTGTAATAAAAACCAAATCGAAGACTTATTTAATTGAAACCAATTATTATAATGGCGGCGGTTCAAAACTTAACGAAACAGCAAGGTCCTATTCTGATGTAGCTCCGAAAATAAATCAATACGACAAATACGAATTTGTTTGGATTACGGATGGCTATGGTTGGCACTCTGCTAAAAATAAACTTGAAGAAGCATTCAGCATCATTCCAAGTTTATTCAATCTCTCAACTCTTCATTTATTCATTGAGAAAGTGCGTAGTGAAGGGGTAATTAATTTTTGACACTTATGAAAAATAGTATTAAAATCAATATTCCAAAGTATATCTTAGATGGTTTAGAAAGTGTTTTTTGGAGTTTTCTTGGCAATTTAATTCCTGTTTGGATGGGTGTTATAATAAGTATTTCGGACAATGGGCTGAGTTATCTAAAGATTTACGAATCAATTCACCAACCATTTACATTTTTGATTTTAAGCGCTTCATTTCTCACAACTACTTTATACATTTTAAGAAAGGGTAGTAAATTTTCAGAGTCAAATAATTTCTTTCATTATTTATATTTTGTTCTACTCTTAATCATTGGATTTCTAATAAGTAAAAAAAATGGATTAGAGAATCTTACTGTAAATTTTGAAACGAAATTACTTGTTTATATAATTTTTGTAATCTCTATAGTTCTCTACATATATTACCAATTCCGCCATTTTTATCGTCTATATAATCCTAAAGGTTTAGCTGAAAGGGAAACACAACAAGAGAATTTAGAAGATGAGTTTGACCTATTAAATAAACAAAATAATGGCAGATAATAGCACTATTAAAATAAAATGCATTGAAGTTTGCCAACCGATTGGCAAATTTTATGTTGGCAAAATATCTTGGCAAAATTTATTAGACATCTCATATTCAGATATAAGAAGAATTCAAAAAGAAGAACTAGGTACAATTGATAGTTATCTTGGTATTCAAAGAGAGTTATCTACAAATCGACTAAAAGAAATTGCAAAATATGTTTCATATTCTGATGCAACCTTTCCTTCTAGTGTAGTTTTGTCATTAAAAGCAATTGATAAAGAAACAGACGAGTCTAATATTCTTGGATATGACAACACAACAGGTGAATTAACATTAAGAAAAAGTGATAGAATCGCTCAAATAATTGATGGACAACATCGAGTCTTTGGTATTCAAAAGTTTGTTGAAGACAATAGTTTATTTAATGAAACATTTGTTTTTGATCTTATTGTAACTTTATTTATAGACATAGATCCTGATGAAGAGTCAATGATTTTTTCAACCATAAATAAAGCACAAACAAAAGTAAACAAATCATTAGTTTATGACTTATTTGATTTAGCAAAAACGAGAAGCCCTCAAAGAACTAGTCACAACATTGTAAAATTACTTGACGAGAAGGAAGGAAGTCCATTATTTGGAATGATAAAGCGACTTGGTATTGCTGATGATGTAAATCGCGAAACAATCACTCAAGCAACATTGGTTGAATGTATACTTAAATACATTTCAAAAGATGGAGAAGAAATGAAGGATAGAGACTTTCTAATTCGTGGAAAAAAGCTTGAACATATAAGTGGAAAAGAATTAGAACGTAGGTTTTTTAGAAATTGGTTTATTGATGAAAAGGACGCTCAAATAGCCAAATTGCTTTGGGATTATTTTTTGGCAATCAAAAAAAAATGGCCAAATGCTTGGCAAGAAAAATCAATTTTAGTTAAATCTACTGGAGTAATAGCATTTATGAAATTTCTTTCTCCTGTTGTTAATCATTTGGGGTTAGAGAGAAACATTAGTGTTGAAGAATTCTCAAGCATATTCGATTCTATAGAAATAAAGGATGAAGAATTTAATACAAATAAATATATACCAGGTGCAAAAGGTCAATCAGAACTATATAAAGACTTAATGAATTCATCTGGTTTAATTAACTTTAAGATTGAAACAGGTATTTGCAAAAAAAATCACCGATATGATGCAATTTTTGATGATTTACCTGAAAGCCAGAAATTTTATTCAAAGGATGAAAGGCATAAGTGTGCTGGTTGCGCTTACGATCAAGGATTTGATGATGCTATTAAAGGCAATAAAAATGAAATACGTTTGGATGAATTAGATATTAGCCAAGCAGGTACAGTAAGACATAAAGATCCTGTGGAAGCCTATACTATGGGCTATAACGCTGGCCTAAAATCAATTAATAAATAAAATGAGCTTAGACCCCTTTTTTAAATCTGAAGACAAAAACTTCAATCTCTTAAAAGGAGATACAATGAAACTTTTGTCAGAATTTGAACATAAGTTTGATATGGTTTTTGCCGACCCACCATATTTTTTATCAAACAATGGACTGTCAATTCAAAACGGACAAATTGTAAGCGTAAATAAAGGTAAATGGGACAAATCGGAAGGATTTGAATTTATAAACGATTTCAATCGCCAATGGCTATCGCTTGTCCGTGAAAAAATGAAGGATGATGCCACAATTTGGATTAGCGGAACAATGCACAACATATTTTCTGTCGGACAAATTCTAAATGAATTAGGTTTTAAAATCCTAAATGTTGTGACTTGGGAAAAGACAAATCCACCTCCAAACTTTTCTTGTCGGTATTTTACATATTCAACAGAACAAATCATTTGGGCAAGAAAAAGCGAAAAAGTTCCTCATTATTTCAACTACGAATTAATGAAACAACTCAATGGCGATAAACAAATGAAAGATGTTTGGAAACTCCCAGCTATAGCACCATGGGAAAAATCTTGCGGAAAACATCCGACCCAAAAACCACTTTCGGTTTTGACAAGACTAATCTTGGCTTCGACTAAGCCAACCGCTTGGATTTTAGACCCATTTACCGGAAGTTCGACAACAGGAATTGCAGCGAATTTGGCAAACAGACGATTTTTAGGAATAGACCAAGAAGAAGAATATTTGTTAATAAGCAAGAATAGAAAATTAGAAATTGAAAATCTAAGAATAGCAGCTAATTTCAAGCAAAAAATCGCAGGATTCAACGACAAAAAGGAACTTGAATTATTTTTAGTAGAAGAACCGCAAGCGG
Source organism: Chitinophagaceae bacterium (assembly GCA_041740575.1). Taxonomy (GTDB): domain Bacteria; phylum Bacteroidota; class Bacteroidia; order Chitinophagales; family Chitinophagaceae; genus Phnomibacter. The sequence continues at coordinate 343,876 of JBGSLS010000037.1, forward strand.
AATATGGAAATGAATTAATCTTTTAAATGGAAAATAACGAAACATGTATACACGGTGGCTCTTCGCCCATTTCTCTTTTAGCAGAGTTACATCATAGCCAAGCTGGAAGTGGTAGACATCGTTGTCCAACTTGTGCATATGAGCAAGGCTTTAACTTTGGTAGTAGTGGAATTTGGAATAGTTATGATGATTATTGCAATACCTTAAAAGATTCAGAAATTTGTCAAATTGGGTCGATTGCCCCAACTCATATTTTATCAATCCTAGGTGACAATCAAGGCGGAACCGGAAGACATAAATGTACAAACTGTGCTTTTAAACAAGGTTTTGAGGTTGGTGTTTTAGAAAATGTAATCCAAGATATTAGTATTGAGGTTGTTCCTGCTCCTATTCCTCAAGAAAATCAAGATATCACAATCATTACGCCTTCAAAGATTAATTTTATTGAAAAAGAAATTAGAAATAAACACCTGGGATTACTTGGAGAATTATTTATTATTAAGAGTGAGTTTGAATATTTAAAATTAAATGGTAAAGATGATTTAGCAAATAAAATTCAACACGTTTCAGTTGAAATCGGAGATGGAATGGGTTTTGATATTTTGTCATACGATCTTCTTGGAAATGAGAAAAAAATTGAAGTTAAAACAACTAGGAGTGACATTTCTAGACCATTCTATTTAACAAGAAACGAAATAGAAGTTTCATCTAAAAATCCTGAAAATTACTACCTATACAGACTATTTGACTTTGACTCAAATTTAAATAAAGGGAAATACTATGTAATTACTGGAGACCTGTCTACTTCTTTGTCATTAGATGCCCTAGTATTTATTGCTTATCCAAAATCTAAGAACAATAATTAATGCCAATATCTCACAACCTTTATTATTGCCAAGCCACATATCTCACCGCTGCAAAAATCCATTTGCCATGAAAATAAAATTACTGCTGGTGATGGTACTTTTGCTTAGCATGATATTCCCCCTGTTTGCACAGTCTAAAACAAGCATTGAACTAAAAGACAATTGGTACTACCTGAACGGACAGCGGTTTTTTATTAAAGCCATCGGGTATGAAATTGGCGCCCGGCCGGGTCAGCATCCGTATGAGGAGGTAAGGGCCGATGACCTCGATTTACTGAAGTTCGACCTGAAAGTGATAAAGGAAGGGGGCTACAATACCATCCGCACCTGGAGTGAATTTTCGGAAGCGCAATTGAAACTGGTACAGGAATCGGGGCTCAAACTGATTATGGGGCTGGAAGTGAATCCGGAAAAGGATTATGGCGATCCCGCATTTGTAAAAGCATCTGTTGTCAGCGTGAAGCGGGTTAGGGCTTAGCAAACAAATAGGTTTGTATTATTACCTACCTCATTATTAACGAACCGCAAACCGACCATATCCATAAGGTTACCGGAAAAGCGTTTGATTTCAAGCCATATCTCCGGCATGGAACGTAGCCACGGGAGCTATTTCATTACCCCTATGAACAGCCTTTTTGATGTAAGCAATAATTTTTACTAATTTTGAATAGTATTAAAGGAATAAGCATATGGAAATTAAAGCACAACTTCCTTTTCAAGCCCTGCTTGATTTGATCAAAACACTTTCTCCTTCAGAAAAGAAAAAATTGAAGCAGGAACTGGATAATCCGGCAACAACGCCTGCTCCAAAGGATGATTTCATAGCATACTTAATGAACGGACCGGTTTATACGGAAGATGAAATCAGGCAGATTGAAGAAAACCACAAAAGCATTACTGCATGGCGGACAAAGAATTAATGGTCGATTCCAGCATTTTAATTGATTACTTCCTAAAGACAGATTAAACCACAAAAGATGAAAACTGCAGATATAAATACAACCTTGATAGACAGGTACTTTACGTTGCTGAAAAGCTTAAGTCCTGATAATAAATTAGAACTTATTGCAAAGCTTTCAAAATCAATGAAAACGACAAAAAAATCAAAAGATATCTCATGGAAATCTTTATTTGGCGCATTGGAAATTGACCAATCTGCCGAAGATTTTGTGGCAGATTTGAAAAAGGATAGAAAATTCAGCCGTAAAACGATCGACTTGTGAAAAAGTATCTATTAGACACCAATATCTGTGCATATTTCCTGAACGGAAAATTCAACCTTGAAGCTAAAATTGATGAAGTTGGTTTTTAAAATTGCGTTGTGTCAGAAATAACAATTGCCGAACTTAAATACGGTGTTGAAAAAAGCACCCAAAAAGAAAAGAACAGAAAAACCATTGAAACTTTTCAAACAAAATTTGACGTGATGCCGATTTTTCCCGCACTTGACATTTATGCCGGAGAGAAAGCACGACTGAAAACGAAAGGAAAAATGTTGGACGATTTTGACCTGCTAATTGGTTCAACCGCCATATTCAACAAACTAACTTTGGTTACAAAAAACGTTAGTGACTTTGACCGACTTGATGATATTGACATCGAAGATTGGACAACAACATAACCCAACATCACAGCTGGTAATTGGGGAAAGCAGGTGAATGTAAGCCTATGCAGGTGTTCCCCGCCTTTGCGTGTGTTTTTTACCCTCAACTCCTATATTACTGCGTAGCCGGTTACATTTCCCAATTTTTTCCCCAACAGTTTATATCAAGCTAAGGCGGGTCACCATCCCGGAATACTTAACATAACCCTTAACGCTAACCTAAAAGATTAGCCTCAAATAATATGGGGTCAGTTTGCCGGAATGGTGGGTCAACCCCGCATTGGCGGGGCAGGCTATGATCCGGAATCTCCCTTCAACCTGATCCAATAATCTTACTTTTACCCATCTCAATCAATTTGCCATGAAAATTAAATTCCTGCTCTTGATAGTACTTTTGCTTAACACGGCACACCCCCTGTTCGCACAGTCTAAAACAAGCATTGAGCTAAAAGATAATTGGTACTACCTGAACGGGCAGCGGTTTTTTATTAAAGCCATCGGGTATGAAATTGGCGCCCGGCCGGGGCAGCATCCGTATGAGGGGGTAAGGGCCGATGATCTCGATTTACTGAAATTCGACCTGAAAGTGATAAAGGAAGGGGGCTACAATACCATCCGCACCTGGAGTGAATTTTCGGAAGCGCAATTGAAACTGGTACAGGAATCGGGGCTGAAACTGATTATGGGGCTGGAAGTGAATCCGGAAGCGGATTATGGCGACCCTGCATTTGTAAAAGCATCTGTTGAAAGGGTGAAGCGGGTTACGGCTTATGCAAAGAAATATGATTGTATTATTACCTACCTCGTTATTAACGAACCGCAAACCGACCATATCCACAAGGTTACCGGAAAAGCGTTTGTGGACCTCATGAAAACGCTGATAGATAACCTCCATACCGAACATCCGGGCATTCCGGTAACCCTGTCGGCCAATGCCATGATCAGCGATTACCTCGATGAAAGCTATTTTGATGTGTATGCCTACAATTGTTACGATCATGCGGAAGCGCAGACAGCCACCATGGGTTTTAAGGATTACATAAAAGGCTTAAACGAACTGAACGGTCTTAATAAACCTTTTATCACCACCGAATTCGGCTATTCGGTTTCGCACAAAGGTTTTGGCCGCTATGGTGGCAACACCCTCCAACAACAAAGTGACAGACTGATTGCCAATTACCGCGACCTCATGGATGCCGGTGCCACAGGCATGTGCCCGTTTTATTATGCCGATGGATGGTGGAAAGGCGGCGATAAAAATACACATGGGTTGGATCAGCCGGAAGAATGGTTCGGCTTCTGGGGATACAGCGATGTAAACGACAAATATGGTTCGCCCCGCCCGGTATGGTTTGCCATGCGCAATTACATGAAAGGACTGGTTATCAGCCCCAAAAACAATACCATTCACATAGGCACTACGATACCTGTTGAGCTTTATAATGACAAGGATGTAAAAAAAGTGGTGGTAAAATACCTGGATAAAATAATCTATACCAAAAGCATCAGTAGCGAAGGCTATTTTGCTGATCAATTGATGATTGACCCGGCGGGGATAGAAGACAGGGAACTGGCTTTTGAGTTTTACGATAAAAACAATACGATCATTAAAAATGAATCTATCAGCATCCTGGCTTCAAAAACAGCTTTCGAAATGCCAACACTCTCGATTGAAGTAACCCCCGGCAAAGATTTAAATGAAGGTAAAATTGCAAGTATAAAAACCACCATAGAAACCAAAGAAAATTTTACCTTACTGGGCGATTTGAAGGTGAGTTACAATACCCATCTTGGCTGGGAAGTAGGGCCGCAGGCATCCGTTTCCATAAAAGAGCAGTTGGGTAAAAAGAAAATCACCTCCGAAAACTTCTTTACGATTCCCGATAACTGTTGGGTCGTAAATGCATCCGCAGGTATATCCGTTCAATATGGTAAGTTCATTTACAAGATCCACGATCAGAAAATAATTTTCAGGGGTGATTGGGCAAAAGAAGCGGGTCGGAAATAAAGGGATAAACGATAGTTTTTTGCCACGCCGGAAAATACAAGGCTTCTTTTTGCCATTTCGGGTTTCCCCCGAAGCCGCCGTTGCGGGTGTTTTTCACCCGCAACTCCTTCATTCCTGCGTAGCCGATAGCATTTTCCTGTTTTTCGGCCTGCGCGGTTGTTAAACAAAGCCGCCGTTTAGCGAATGCAGGTGTTCCCCGAAGCCGCCGTTGCGGGTGTTTTTCACCCGCAACGCCTTCATTCCTGCGTAGCCGGTACCATTTTCCTGTTTTCCCCCGTCCGTTTACATCAGGGCAGCCGGGTCACAATGGTCCGGAAAATACAATTTGGTTTTCTAAAATGTTTTGTAAGGCATTAAATCATGGCCATTGTGCCAACTTGAATTGGTAAAATAAAATTGGGCACAATTCTGTGTCAATAAAGATTGTGTCAAATAAAATTGGCACAAATAGATTTGGCACAAGAATGTTTTTGAAAAATTACTCGCTTACATATTTAATATCAGGATGCCTGCAACCCCGGGCGTTTATCCCGAACCCTTATCAACGGGTTGTTAACCAATCGTAACGATCTATCTTTTTGGCTGATTTTTTTAGCTGTATCAGCATTTCCGAAGCCACCATAGGATTAGATGTAGGTAAAAATAAATGTTAGCTTTGATCCACAAAAAGTAAAAGGTGCCAAATCTCTACATTATTTCAGGATGCAATGGAGCAGGAAAAACAACTGCATCTTTTACTATACTTCCAGAAATGCTTGATTGCAAGGAATTCGTTAATGCTGACGAAATCGCAAAAGGCCTTTCACCTTTCCAACCTGAAAGTGTATCATTTCAAGCAGGAAGAATAATGATTGAGAGAATTGATGAACTCTTAAATAGTGAAGTTGACTTTGCTTTTGAAACAACATTGACCACATTATCTTACATAAATACCATTAAAGTTGCTAAACAGAAGGGCTACACGGTAACGCTGTTATATTTTTGGTTGAATGATGTAAATCTTGCAATTGAGCGTGTTAAGACCAGGGTGAATTCGGGTGGACATAATATTCCAGAAGAAACCATAAGGAGACGGTATTTTCGCGGGATCAACAACCTGACCACCAAGTTTATTGCACTTTGTGAATACTGGATCGTAATAAATAATTCAAGAAGACCATTTACATTTGTAGCTGAAGGCAAAGGAGAAATTGAAATAAGGATTTACGATGAAATGGTTTGGGAAAAAATAAAAAAACAGCCAGATGAAAAAGAATGAATTAGATACTGAAAGACTTCGTGAACAAATACGCAAAGGATTGGAATTGACATTCCAAAAGCTTCTCATACAAAAGAAGGCTAATAATGGAATTTTTGTTTTTTCTGAGAACGGACAGATCAAGAAGATAAAAGCATCAGATATTAAGGACTAACCCCTATTCAAACTCATACCCAATATCCTTCCTATAATACATACCTTCAAACGCAACCTGTGCAATCAACTGCTTTGCGCTTGCGGAAGCCTGCTGAATGGTAGGCGCGAGTGCGGTTGCCGTAATCACACGTCCACCATTGGTTACGAGTGTTCCATCTTCCTGCCGTTTGGTACCTGCATGGTATAAAAAGGTATTTGCAGGCAGTTCCACGGGAAGTTCCATTACCTTACCTTTTGCGTAATCGCCCGGGTAACCACCACTTACGGCCATCACCGTTGCCGCTGCACGTTCGTCAATCTCCACTTCGGCATTCTTAAGTTCGCCGTTATTTAGCTTCACAAATAGTTCCACCAGATCACTTTTCAGCCTTGGCATTACCACTTCGGTTTCGGGGTCGCCCATGCGGCAGTTATACTCAATTACAAAAGGTTCCCCTTCTACATTTATCAATCCAAAGAAAACAAAGCCTTTATACACGAGTTGCTCCCGGTAAAATCCATGGATGGTAGGTTCAATAATCCGGTCAATTACTTTTTGCATAAAATCGCCTTCGGCAAACGGAACCGGGCTTACGCAACCCATTCCGCCGGTGTTCAGGCCTGTGTCGCCTTCGCCAATACGTTTGTAATCTTTTGCATGGCCAATTATTTTATAATCCATGCCATCGGTAAGTACAAACACACTGATTTCAATTCCACTTAAAAACTGCTCCACCACTACCCTGCTGCTCGCTTCACCAAATTGTTTTCCTACAATCATTTCGGTAAAAACCTGTTGCGCTTCCGCATGGCTCTGACAAATCACCACGCCTTTGCCGGCGGCCAATCCGTCGGCTTTTAATACGATCGGCAATGCATGTTGCGCGAGGTATGCTTTTCCTTCTTCAAAGTTTGCAGCCGTAAACTCAGCATAGGCCGCGGTGGGTATGCCCTGCCTTTCCATAAACTTTTTGGAAAAAGCTTTGCTGCCTTCCAGTTGGGCTGCATATTGGGATGGGCCAATTACAGCCACACCCTTTTCTGTAAAATAATCATAAACGCCATTTACCAATGGGTCTTCCGGTCCTACCACAATCAGTTCAATATTTTCCTGCTTTACAAAAGCTTCAATGGCGGCAAAATCATTTACCCCAATGGCTACATTGGTACCAAACTGAAGCGTGCCACCATTGCCGGGAGCGATAAAAAGCTTTTCACACAGCGAACTTTCCGCCATTTTACATGCAAGCGCATGCTCGCGGCCACCGGAACCAAGAAGGAGAATATGCATAAAAAAAAGTAGAAGCTGAATTGGCGGCGAAAGTACTTCAAATAAAACCTTTGGTTACCAATTTCTCCCTATTTTTAGCCGCTTAAATTAGCCTTGCTTACCTATAAATTGTATAATTATGAATGAAATAGCTTCATCGAAAGGGCACCCCAAAGGCCTGTATGTTCTTTTTGCTACTGAAATGTGGGAGCGGTTTAACTATTATGGCATGCGGGCCGTTTTGGTGCTATTTATGACCAAAGCACTTTTATTCGACAAAGCTTTTGCATCTAATTTATATGGCAGTTATACAAGTCTCGTGTATTTAACGCCGCTTATTGGCGGCTTTGTTGCCGACCGCTATTGGGGTAGTCAACGCTCCATTATTGCCGGTGGACTTGTAATGGCGCTGGGAGAATTTATCCTATTTTTCTGTGGCAGCACTTATGTTTCTTCACCCGATTTATCAGCATTGCTATTTTTTACCGGCCTTGGTCTCATGATTGCAGGAAACGGTTTTTTCAAACCCAATATTTCTTCCCTCGTTGGCCAGTTATATCCCAAAGGCGACAGGAGAATTGATCCTGCTTATACCATTTTTTACATGGGCATTAATGTGGGTGGCGCACTCGGACCTATCGTATGCGGGCTTGTGGGCGATACCGGTAATCCTGCCGATTTCAAATGGGCCTTTCTTGCCGGTGGCATCGGGATGCTTATCAGTGTGGTTGTTCAAATGGCCTTTGCAAAGCAATATGTAATTGATCCGGATAAAAATGAATTAGGAAAAGCTCCTGCAGATGCACCTGCCGCCTGGGTGAAACCGATTGCCATGATATTGGGACTCGCCGCATTTGCAGGGCTTGCAATCGGATTGCTGTACCTTGATGCAAGAGTAGTTCCTTACCTCACTTACCTGTTAATAGCCGCTACCCTTGCTATTGGCTTTATTATCTTTTCTGATAAAACCATTAATTCCATTGAAAAACAGCGTATAGCTGTCATTTTTATAGTCGCCTTTTTCGTAATATTTTTCTGGAGCGCTTTTGAACAGGCTGGTGCATCGCTCACCTTTTTTGCCGACGAGCAAACCAATCGGCACATTGGCCTCAATCTTCCCACATGGATTGTTTATCCTATAGGACTTGGATTTCTCTGGTTAATTTTCGACCTGTTTACGAAGGCAAAAAAGGGTTTATCGGCTCCTGAAGAAGGTAATCTCAAAATAACCGTATTTGTACTTTTATTCGCGTTTGCTGCTGCCATCATTTATGGTATTATAAGTGTGGCATCTGGTTCTTCCGACCGCATTATGATGGATGAATTACCGGCAAGTACCTTTCAGTCATTAAACTCCATTTTTGTAGTAAGCTTTGCGCCTTTGTTTGCTTGGCTTTGGCTTAAATTAGGTAAGTATGAACCGGCAGCACCTACCAAAATGGCATTAGGATTATTTCTGCTTTCCCTTGGTTATTTATGGATTGCATTTGGGGTAAAAAATGTAGCACCCGGAATAAAAGTAAGTATGATATGGCTGATTGGCATGTATGCATTACATACCTGGGGCGAATTATGCCTTTCACCCATCGGCTTATCGCTGGTAAATAAATTAGCACCATTAAAATTTGCATCGCTGTTGATGGCAGTATGGTTTTTGGCCAATGCCGCTGCCAACAAATTAGCAGGTGTATTAAGTGCACTGTATCCTGATAATAAAACAACCAATTTTCTTGGTTACGAAATGAACAACTTATATGACTTCTTTATGTTATTTGTTGTGATGAGTGGCGTTGCTTCTTTAATCTTGTTTTTCCTCAGCGGAAGGTTACTGAAAATGATGCATGGGTTGAAATAAGGACTGACTGCCTGCTTATACATCTGGGAGATACCATCGCGTATCTCCCTTTTATTTTTTCCCTATCTTTCGCACTTCATTAACATATCGCTATATGAGCAACCAACCATTCCAGCCATTTATTCCAGATGAAGCAAGAATCCCCGAATTCACCATTAAGAGTATTTTAATGGGCGCCTTATTCGGCGTCATTTTTGGGGCATCTACTGTTTACCTGGCGCTTAAGGCAGGGCTTACGGTAAGTGCATCAATTCCCATTGCCGTTATCGCCATTACACTTGGCCGTCGTTTTTTGAAAACTACCATTCTCGAAAACAACATCATTCAAACCACCGGAAGTGCAGGTGAAAGTATTGCGGCCGGTGTAGTGTTTACGCTCCCGGGTTTCTTGTTTTTAAGCGATCCGGAAAGCAAGGAATTTTTTAATTATTTCACTATTCTTACGCTGGCTATTTTGGGTGGTATGCTCGGCACCTTCATGATGATTCCACTGCGCCGTTCACTCATTGTAAAAGAACATGGCGTACTACCATATCCCGAAGGAACGGCTTGTGCGAGCGTACTAAAAGCCGGTGAGAAAGGCGGTGATTTTGCCAAAACGGCTTTCATGGGATTGGGCTTTGCCTTTGTATATGCGTTTTTGCAAAAGATGTTTCATGTAATTTCCGAAACGCCTTATTACATGACGCAGCAAATCAATAAATACTTTCCATCGGCACGTGTAAGTGGCGAAATAACACCCGAGTATATGGGCGTGGGTTATATTATCGGGCCAAAAATCAGTGGGGTATTGGTAGCCGGTGGTGTAATTGCCTGGATGGCGCTTATTCCCTTGTTGGCTTCCTTGGTGCCTGCGGATGTAATTGCCGCGCAACTCGTAAAACTAGGCTACCTCGCAGGGTTGGATAAAACCGGCGGACCCGGTGGCTGGGATCCGGTGGCGCATACCTTCAACGATTATTCTGCGGCTATTTATCGTGCCTATATCCGGCAAATTGGTGCGGGTGCCGTAGCTGCGGGTGGTTTTATTACATTGATAAAAACCATCCCAACGATTATATCATCCTTCAAAGGCAGCATGCAATCGATGAAGGAAAAAGGTGAAGCGGTTTCTGCCGTAAAAAGAACCGAACAGGACCTGGATATAAAGGTAGTTTTATTTGGCAGTCTCGGACTTATTTTGATTATGGCTGTTCTTCCTATTATTCCGGGCGAAAATGTGTTCAGCCGGTTATTATTGGGTGTATTGGTTATCGTATTTGGTGCTTTTTTTGTTACGGTTTCATCACGCATTGTGGGTCTTATTGGCAGCAGCAACAATCCTATCAGTGGTATGACGATTGCTACACTTATGGGCACCTGCCTGATTTTTATTGCAGTGGGTTGGACCGGAAAAGTGTACGAACCCATGGCGCTTGTGGTGGGTGGAATGATATGTATTGCCGCGGCAAATGCCGGCGCTACTTCACAGGATTTGAAAACCGGATATATTGTAGGGGCTACGCCGAAATATCAGCAGTTAGCCTTATTTGTAGGTGCTATTGTTTCGTCCATTGCCATTGGTGCTACTATTAAAATCCTTGATATGCCAACTGCAGAAATGGCTGCGCAAGGCATTACCCATGCCATCGGCACCGATAAGTTTCCCGCACCACAGGGAACGCTGATGGCCACTTTGGTAAAAGGCATTTTATCCTTCAACCTCGACTGGCAATTTGTTTTGGTAGGCGTGGCTATTGCCATTACCATGGAGTTATGCAGTATTAAATCGCTCAGTTTTGCAGTAGGGCTTTATCTGCCCTTAAGCACTACCCTTCCCATTTTTATTGGTGGTGCCATTCGTGGATTGGTAGATATGAAAAAGAAGCAATCGGGCGAAGTACTGAATGCCGAAGAAGAAGACCTGGGTAAGGGTAATTTATTTGCTACCGGTTTGGTTGCAGGCGGTGCTTTAGCTGGTGTATTGATTGCATTTATTTCGGCCCCGGATAGTATGGCCGGTTTCCTGAAAGCAGTAAACCTGGAACATGGTTTGGCAGGGGCTATTGGTGAAGGAGGTTACTTCCTGCTTGGGGTGCTTTGCTTTACAGTGATGGGCTTTTTGTTGTACAAGATTGGGTTAAAGAAAACGGCAAGTTTGGAGGCGTAAAGAAAGAAGTGAAATCAAAAAATACCCAATTATAAATTTTCCCGGAAAAGAAAACGGGTACCGACATTTGCAAATATTTGTAAATGTTGGTACATGGTTAGGTAGTGAATATTTATGAGTTGCATGCAGTCTTACCAATTAGCTAAAGTTTGAAAGTTCTGACAGCGACATGGGTATCTACTGCGCTTAACAATATCCCTTTGAAAATGAAAAAGTAAAAATTATTTCCAATTTTCAACATTCAATTATTTAAAACAATAACATGTCCGAACAAAATTACGCCAACCACAGGCAGATGGTACCAGGGTTCCATTATGTGGCATTCGGTTTAGGATTAGCCATACTTATAGGCTCATTGGTAAATTTATTTACTGCAGCTCCCGAAAATCATTATTCAGCTGCACTCATTGTGGCACTCATCATTATGGTCTTCATCATCGCATGGTATACACGGGTGTTTGCCTTAAAGGCGCAGGACCGGGCAATCCGGGCAGAAGAAAACCTAAGACATTTTGTTTTAACCGGTAAACTGCCCGACAGCCGCTTACGCATGAGCCAGATCATTGCTTTACGCTTTGCCCCCGATGAGGAATTGGTAGCACTTGCCCAAAAAGCTGCAGAAGAAAACTTCCCGGCAAACGCCATTAAGCAATCCATTAAAAATTGGAAAGCGGATAAGCACAGGGTTTAAAGAATTCGGGAGCAGATGCATTAAATCTTACATGAAATGCCCACGACCGAAAATGGCCATCCCTGCCTGCCGGCAGGCAGGCAACACGGAATGATCATTTCGGGGGCATACTATGTGACAAATAAAAAACAATAAAAATGAACAGATAAAAATTGACGGATAAAAATTAATCCTGACTTGTCTGAGTTAGTGCGGTCTGAGAATTTTTGCTATCATAGCCTTAATATTTTCGGGAACATCAATTCTCATATTTATCTCCTTTTTGGTTATTTTATTTCTTAACCTCGCGTCCGTTATTTTTTTGCAATGGGTAAGGAAGGCTCGGATAGAGATTTCTGCGCTTATTTCAATATGCTTTGACACTGCTAAGGCCATAAAGCAGACCGGGTTTGGTTGGAAGCCTTTGAAGCTTTCGTCCAAAAAAACATGGCCAATGAGATGCTGGACGTCCCCTTTTTGGCATCTGCATTTGCCATGAGCGAATCCACCTTGCTTCGGCAGTTGAAGCGTCTCATCGGGCTGTCGCCTATACAATATTTGAAGGAAGTCCGACTGGACAAAGCCCGCCATCTATTGGAAAACCGCAGCTATGATTCCATCTCCAAAGTCGCCGACAAAGTGGGCTACAGTGACCATCGTTCTTTTTCAAGAAGTTTTAGGCATCGTTTTGGCAAATCGCCATCTGATTTCATAAGCAATTGATTTTCAAAAACATAATCCACTCCTGACGGATTTTGTCACCTGCGCCTTCCCTTTTATTTTGACGAAAAAAGCTACCAAGTTGACGGAACTGTAGACATTCCTGCCAACACCACGGTGGACAAGTGTAATATTTACTACGTCAAAGCCGATGATGGCGCCCGGATTTACATTTTCAATTCGAATTTCCCTATGGGTGCCAACTGCTGCATAAAGAGAAGCCCTTCGGTATACCATTGCTTTAGGCCTGCCTGTATGCATCTTTCCTTATTCCTGATCACTTCCAAAGCACATAGCACCTTGCCAACAGGGGCAATAATACAATAGGAAAAATGAATAAGGTCCATCCGGCTAAAGCGCCAAGTGCCAAGGAAATACCCAGCAGGTATAGCGGGTATAATACCAAAAAGGCACCAAGCAAAATGCTATCAAAATGAACATTATTGCGGGTGGCCTTTGTAACGATTGATTTTATGGGCAAATACAGCGGTGCGTGCAAAACCGCACCAAGCATGGCCGGTAAAAACAACAAACTCCTGACCAATGCACCCTGTTTGATTTCCGATTTACCTGACTGATTTTCAAGTGCCTTTAATGCATCAGCAGTGGCATCATTTATCTTTTGCCAGATGATGGAAGGCTCGGCATTAGCTATATCCGCCGGTTTTTCAATGATGGTGCCCATCCTGATTTCAATTTCCTTCGGGTAGTTTGTAAACGATGAATATTGAAGCCATACAGGGAGTATCCTTACCGGAATACCTTTCCGCCAACAGTCTTCAATTACCCGTGGAGCTCCCTTTTTCAATGGAAGCTGCAAAGTGGTCTGATGCTCACAAAAACCCTCCACAAACACCAGCAGAATACCATTTTTCTCCAACACTTCCCTGCTTTTTTCAAAAGTCTGGTCATTCAGGCCAAGCTTATCCTTACCATCCCGCATCCTGTAAATAGGCAGCATTTTCATTTGGGTAAATAACCTGCGCACCCAGCCAATGCGGAATACATCGCCGCGGGCGAGGTAATGCACATGTTGGTGCATAAATGCGCCCATCAAAACAGCGTCGAGAAAGGAGTTGGGATGGTTAACCGCCAAAATAAGGGGCCCTTCCTCGGCAAGTTGTTGCCGGCCCCTGAAATTGACTCTTTTGGCAAAAAACGGCAATGCAAGCCTTACCCAATATTTTAAAAAAGTGGAAAGCATGCGGTGAAAATAGGGGCAAGTTGTATTTGTTGCGCATTTTTTCTATTTTTATCCTATGCCTAAAGAAACGATACGCTATCATAAAGAAGATATTACCGTAGTTTGGAAACCAAACATCTGCACCCACAGTGGTATTTGCGCAAGAGGTTTGCGCGCTGTTTTCAACCCTTCGCAAAAGCCATGGGTAAATATGGACGGTGCTGCATTGGACGCCATTGTGGCACAGGTTGCAAAATGTCCGAGTGGGGCATTGAGTATTGAGGGTTCCAATGATAAGTTAGCTACCTAACCTGGTAAACTCCCTTTTAAAAAATAGCTGCAAATGATTATGATGGCGGTGAATATGATGCCAAACATGGTAAACATTTTCCCCAGCCTTAGTTTGTCTTCATCACCTTTTTCCAAACCAAGATACCAGTTTCGTGCACCAAAAAATATCAGTAACACAGCCGGAAGCATTAAAAAGGAAAGTAGGGCAAAAACGGCATTCACTTCGTTGGTTTCCTTCATAACCTAAGCCCCTGCTTTTTTAGATAAAGTATATCCGTTCTTTAGCAACCATTGAAATATTTTTTCACGATGGTCGCCCTGTATCAGTATTTCACCATCCTTTACTGAACCACCGGTGCCACAGGCATTCTTTAGCTGTTTGCCCAATGCTTCTCGGTCAGCTTCTTTGCCTATATAATCCTGTATAACCGTAACCGCCTTACCACCACGGTGCTTGGTTTCCAGCCAAATCCGCAATTTCTGTTTCCCCGGTGCAAGTGTTTCAGCATCGGGAATATCATCTCCGCCAATTTTCGCATTTGGATCCGTGCTGTAAACAAGACCACCCAAAGCGCTTAATCCAGATAACTTTTTCGATTTCATACTTATGTAAAATTCCAATGAAACAAATTCCAAATCCCAGTATACTAAACTCTCTAAACCATCCTAAACCACCCTAAACCCAAACACCAAACTTCCCCCCTTCAGGGCCTGCCTGTCGGCAGACAGGGGTTAGGGGGCAACCCCACCCAACCATCCTCAACCATCTAAACCCCTAATTAGTCCCAAAGCCGGTTCTCCCACTGCGGGGGAGTTAGAGGGGGCTCACTTTCGCCTTCAAACTCAAATCCAAGCTCCTCGCCTGATGTATTAACCCGCCAACACTCACAAATGTTACACCGGTTTCTGCATAAGCTACAATCGTTTCTAAATTAATCCCGCCACTAGCCTCTGTTTCGCACCGGTCTTCAATAATGGCAAGTGCTTCTTTTATCAATTCGGGAGAAAAATTATCGAGCATAATGCGGTCTACCTTACCGGTTTCTACTGCAAGCCTTACATCTTCCAGGTTACGGGTTTCTACTTCTATTTGCAATCCCGGTTTCATTTGCTGAACATAGGTGTAAGCTTTATCAATGGCCTTTATAATACCACCACAAAAATCAATATGATTATCCTTCAGCATGATCATATCATATAGCCCAAACCTATGATTGTACGCCCCGCCAATTTTCACCGCTTCCTTTTCAAGCAGCCTGAAATTGGGTGTAGTTTTTCTGGTATCGAGCAGTTTTGTTTTATATCCTTTGAGCTTATCCGTGTATTGCCGGGTAAGGGTGGCAATACCACTCATGCGCTGCATACTGTTCAGCACAAGGCGCTCCCCTTTTAACAGCGTATGCACAGTTGCGGATACTTCAAAGGCCGTTTCGCCATTTATCATATCATCGCCATCCTGTTTAAAAACAATTAATGACGCATCAGGTTCTATGATTTTAAATATGCGTTCCGCAACAGCAACACCCGCAAGCACACCATCTTCCTTAATTTTCAAAACAGCATGCCCCATCTGGTTGGCAGGAATACAACTAAGCGTACTGTGGTCACCATCACCCACATCTTCCTGCAGTGCCATGGCAACCAATAGCTGTAATTTTTCTTCAAATACCTGTTCAGTCATAAAGCGCCTTATTATCTATCAAAAATAGAAGTTGCAAACATCTTTAAAAAATAAAACGCAGCAACCATTTGTAGTTGCTGCGTTTTAAATAGTGGCAAAATGAAAATTTACTTAGCCGTTGCCACCAGGTTAAGGTCAAGTTCGAAATCATCATAAATGGCCTTATCTCCAAGGTTTTCAAAAAAGTTGCTGGAACGGTACTTAATATCATACTTCGTTCTGTCTACTTTAATTTTCGAAGTAGCCGTCATTGTTTTACCAGAAAACGTAATATCAGCAGGGAATTCAATATCGTTGGTAATTCCCTTAATGGTTAATTTTCCCTTTACTGTATAGGTTTTGCCAGCTTTAGGTGTAACTGATGACAGCACAAACTTTGCAGTAGGAAATTTTGCAACGCTGAAAAAATCATCACTTTTCAGGTGACCAAGCAATTTTTCATTACTACCGCCTTGCAAGTCTTCAATGGTCATTGAAGTTAAATCAATGGTAAACTCACCGCCTTTTACATTTACGCCATCAAGGGTTAATTCGCCCGATGCAACTTTTACTTTACCGTTATGCTGCCCGGTTACTTTTTTGGCAAGCCAATCAATGGTTGTGGCATTGGTATCAACCGTAAACTTTACCGGGGCTTTGTAAAATGCCGAAGTAATCAAAAAAACTGCTATTGCCAATACAGGTAAACCTAAAATAGAACGTTTCATTTTTTTCGTTTTTGTGGATATTAGACGGCAAGATTAACCATTTCCTATAACAAAAGTTTAAACATTGATTGATTTGGGTTGCAAAATTCTTCACAATTTTAATTGGGAATATTTCTTGCTATCGAAAACCCTTACACCCCTTAGGCAATTATCCATTCAAAATCAACATTTTAGCGATTTATTAAGCGCTTTTTTTTTAATACAATGGTCATAGTTTATCTTGCACCCATGAGTAAAAAAGCCATGTTAGTCATCATGGATGGCTGGGGTTTGGGACAAGTTCCGGCCGCTGATGCCATTCGTGCTGCAAATACGCCTTTTGTAGATAGTTTATATAGCAAATACCCCAATGCTACCCTCATTACCTGTGGCGAATTGGTAGGATTACCTGAAGGTCAAATGGGTAATAGTGAAGTAGGTCACCTCAACCTTGGTGCAGGCCGTGTAGTTTACCAGGAATTGCAACGGATCAATGTTGCCATACGCAATGGTACTTTTCAGCAAAATGAAACCATTCTGAACAGTATTCGCTATGCAAAAAACAATAACAAACCCTTACACTTGTTGGGATTGGTGAGTGATGGTGGCGTGCATAGCCATATAAACCATATTAAAGCAATTGTTTCCCTTTGTGAAGCGGAAGGATTAAAAGATGTATTTATTCATGCTTTTACCGATGGAAGGGACTGCGACCCCAAAAGCGGGCTTGGCTTTATTACGGAATTACAGGCACATCTTAACAATAGTGTTGGTAAAATAGCAAGCGTAAGCGGCCGTTATTTCGCCATGGACCGCGATAAGCGTTGGGAGCGGGTAAAAAAAGCATGGGATGTTTTGGTAAAAGGCGTAGGAGAACTTGCCACCGATGCTATTCAGGCGGTTGAAAAATCTTATGCAGCCGATGTATTTGACGAGTTCATTCTGCCCACAACCATTGTGAATGAAGCACAAGAACCGCTGGCATTGATTAATGATGGTGATGCAGTGTTATGTTTCAACTTTAGAACCGATCGTTGCCGGGAAATTACGGAAGTGCTGACACAGAAAAACCACCCGGCACACAATATGCATATTCTGAATCTGCATTACACCACCCTAACCGAATACGATAAATCGTGGTTGCATGTAAATGTGGCATTTGAAACCGATAACCTGAATAATACAATCGGAGCTGTGTTGGAAGCAAATGGCCTAAAACAAATTCGTATTGCTGAAACCGAGAAATATCCGCACGTAACCTTCTTTTTTAGTGGTGGGCGCGAAACACCATATAATGGAGAGAAACGAATTATTGTACAAAGTCCTAAGGTGGCGACTTACGATTTACAACCCGAAATGAGTGCCAGGGAAATTACGGCTACTTTATTACCTGAAATAGCCACAGGTGAGTATGCTTTTATTTGCCTAAACTTCGCTAATACGGATATGGTTGGCCATACCGGTGTATGGGAAGCCGCCATTAAGGCAGCGGAAACGGTGGACGATTGTGTAAGGCAGGTAGTTACCGCAGGTCTCGAACAAGACTATACCATTTTCCTTACTGCCGACCATGGTAACAGCGATTTCCTGGTAAACGAAGACGGCAGTCCGAATACCGCACATACGCTGAACCCGGTTCCATTATTTGTAATCAGTAATTCTTTTACCGGAACGGTAAAGCCGGGGAAATTGGGAGATATTGCGCCAAGTATACTTACCGTAATGGGATTGGCTATACCTAAAGAAATGACTGGGGATATGTTAGTGGGATGATTCTCATCAGGCAAGTGTTACAAAAAAAAATCTTCCGGCATATTCATCTGTAATATAACTTTACGAATACATAGGGGCTGTTCATTCAGCCCTTTTTGGTTCAATTAAAGTAAAAACCTTTTGGTATGCCTTGTAAACCAATAATTTATAACCCAATCCGGCTGGTACTGCTTTTTACCCTGGTGGCAATGGTTTCTTTTAATTTTGCTTGCAAGCAACCTGCCAAATCAAACCCATTTCCTTACAGCCCGGATGATTTTTCGGAACCGGTCCGGAAAGTGCTTAGAAAAATTGAACAACATAACCTGGTTTATATTATCAATGGCGGTTGCAGGGGAAGTGGCGAAATTTATGATTCAGCTGAAGTGTATTACGATCAACTGGGCAATTTGGCTTCTAATGATGAACTCCAGAAAGCATCCAAATGCTCAAACCCAACTATTAGGGCTACCGCCCTTTCTTTATTAATGTGGGATACCACAGTTAATACTGCACAACTGGTAAGGGAACACATGTTTGATACTGCACAGGTGTTCGATGATTATTCTGAGTATAAATGGACTATTATTTCCTTTATGCTGCATAATAGTTATCGCTGGCCCGATAAAGCAACCTGGCAGGCAGTTCGTAAAGAATTGTTGCAGCAAAACCCGCTTGAATTTGCCGCTTACCACCTGTTGGCTGCTGAAACCCCAATAGATACTTTTCCCGGCTATTACCAAACCGTAAAAAAGATGGCCCGGTTTGTTGACAGACGGTTACTCAACGATCATTTAAATTGGTTTTATGGTATTCCAGCTTTGAAAAAACTGGCAAGTTATCAGTACAAAGAAGATATTCCATTAATAGATTCATTAATTGAATCAAGCCTTTATTATGGTCAGGGGCAGTTTTTGCCTGCAGATGTTATCAGAACCTTTCCCATCCAGGCATTTGAAAAATATTACCTTGATACAAGTATGAGGTGGTTAAGTCAATTTAGATTTTTAAGACATGAAGAATATGTAAAATACTATTATGACCCTGGCGAAGGTCTTGGCGATTTTATTGACCTTCTTTTGGAGCATAAAAGTATCAGAAGCGCCATTTTGCTTGAAAAAATATGGGAAACACCCCCTTTGATTTTTTATGCAAAACTTACAAGTTCTGAAAATGAATTTTACACAAAACAAATGCGCGAACAAATCGCACTTGGAGTCCGCCGACTTTACACCCCAAATTATGAAAAGCTTATTAAAAAATCTACAACATTTTTTAATGACTATGTAAAAAGAAATGGAAATCCATTTGCCCAAAAAATTGAAACTACTGAAGACAATACACTAACGTGGATGGAAAGAAGAAACATTGAAAATGCTCGAAATGGATATTTTGAAGCCTTTTGGTGGGAATAGCATTTTTCAAATTGAAACAGTATATGAAAATTGAAGTAACCAATCCTTTTCATGAAACAAAATGACATACTCTGGAAAGGCATTATTGAAGATATGCCCACCCACTTTCTGCAATTCTTTTTCCCCGATGCATTGAATGAGCTAGACTTCAACCGCAAATTTGAGTTTCTCGATAAAGAACTTGAAGAACTCTTTCCGGTTGATAATCCGAACCACCCACGTTTTGTAGATAAACTGATAAAGGCTTTCAATAAGGAAGGCCGGGAAGAGTGGATACTCATTCATGTCGAAGTGCAAGGCTATCAGGATCAGGAATTCAGCCTCCGGATGTACACCTATTTTTACCGTTTATTCGACCGCTACCATAAACCCATCACCGCCCTTGCCATCTTCACCGACAATAATACGGGTTTTAATCCCAGCCAATATGATTATCAGTTCCTTGGTACAACCCTATCCTATAAGTTCAACACTTACAAAATATTGGAACAGGATGAAGCGTTCCTTGCCGATCATCCTAACCCCTTTGCGCTGGTGGTGCTTACCGTTCTGCAATACATTAAAACCAAAAAAAGAAGCGATGAATCCTTGCTGAAGCTTAAAATAGATTTGTTCAGGAGAATGTACACCCAAAACACGGAAAAAACCACCATGCGCGCCCTAGCCAATTTCCTGAAGATGTATGTTCGTTTTTCGAAACCAGAAACCAATCATATCTTTGAAAAAGAAATCAAGTCAATCACCAATAATTTTACTACCATGGGTATAGAAGAATTAATTTTAGAGCGAGCAAAACAAGAAGGTAAAAATGAAGGCAAGGCCGAAGGTAAAGCCGAAGTCGTGCGCAACCTCCTTATAAAAATGGGACTTACCAATAATCAGGCTGCGGATATAGCCGGTGTAAGTGATGCATTTGTACAGCAGGTAAGAGAAGATATGGAAGGAATTAAAGGCGAAATATAAAGTGTGAAAACCATGCAGGAAAAAAATACGAATTCTGTTCAAAGGACAGGCAAAAAAGGTTTATGGATCAAAAGAATCGGCATATTTCTCCTTGCTGCTTTTATTATCATCCAGTTTTTCCAACCCGATAAAAATAACCAAGGCTATGATATGACCAACGATATCAGCAAAGTAGTATCGGTGCCAGACAGTGTACATAATTTACTAAAAACATCCTGCTACGATTGTCATAGCAACAATACCAATTATCCGTGGTATGCAAACATTCAGCCGGTGGGTTGGTGGCTGAAAGATCATGTGGATGAAGGTAAAGGCCACCTGAATTTCCAGGAGTTTGCCTTGGTGGAACCACGCCCCAACAGTGAATACAATACCAAAGAAAAACGGCAGGATCATAAACTGGAAGAAGTGGCCGAAATGGTAGAGACAAAAGAAATGCCATTGGAAAGCTATACCTACATTCACAAGGAAGCAATATTAAGTGAAGCACAATCCAAAATGCTTATGGATTGGGTAACTGCCGCAAGAGCAGAAATTATGAAGGGTAGCGCTACCCCTGCACCGTAATCACATAAATAGCCCATTTTTGGGTGCCCAGATTAAATCCAACCAATGATATCCCTGCTGGCGAATCATTGGTTGGATTTTCATTTAGAAAAGTATCTTTACCGCTGTATATGCTAAAGAGAGTCACTTTATATCGTAACATTTCCATTTTGCTGATCAGCATCAGTCTAATGGCGCCTATGATATATTGCATTGACTTTTACTATAATCGCATGCTCCATCGGTTGGAAATGTGGAACGAAGCAGAAAAGGGATTATTACAAACCATACAGGTTGATAGCGCCACCATACATTGGACAAAAAAGAACCGCGAACTTATTGTAAATGGAGCATATTTTGACGTGGTAAGCATTTCCTTTGCTAACGGGAAGGCTGTCATAAAAGGCGTTTTTGACAATGAAGAAACAGAAATGCATGAAGCATTTGCCCAGAAGCAAACCAACGATAATGCCCCGGGGAATACAACCCAAAAAATAGCGCAGTGGTTACAGCTATTATGGAACATTGAAGGAACATATTCAACCAGCAGTTTTACATCAATAGACGTAAAGAAATATCCGATAGCCCCACCCTTTCCCATTTTTTTGCATGAATATGCGCCACCGGCACCTCCCCCCTGGCAGCTGATTAACATATAATTCCCTTAAGGAAAACAGATACATTTTATGCATTTATGTAAATTCTATTTTACATAATAAAATGTGTTTGTAATTGTATTTCACTTAATATAATCACCTATGAAATACCTGGTGGCTATGCTTTCAGCCATAGGCTTTTCGTTGTTGGGATTTGGACAAACCGACACGCTTTCCGGTGAAGCGAATGTCGTTGTGTCTGCAAGTAAATGGGAACAAAATTTAAACGAGGTTCCCAATAAAATTACCAAAATCACCCAACGCGATATAGCCTTTAATAATCCGCAAACGACAGCGGATTTATTGGCACAAACGGGCGCTGTTTATGTGCAAAAAAGCCAATTAGCCGGTGGAAGTCCCATGATACGAGGCTTTGCAACCAATCGTGTAATATTAGTAATAGATGGCGTTCGCATGAACAATGCCATTTACCGTAGTGGCAACCTGCAAAATGTAATTAGTATTGATCCGCTTGCCACGCAAAATGCGGAGGTGATTTTTGGCCCGGGTTCCACCATCTACGGTAGTGATGCCATTGGTGGCGTTATGGATTTTCATAGCCTGCCTGCAAAAATGAAAGCAGCGGATGAAACTAAAAAAATGAAACTGAGCGGCAATGCACTTGCGCGTTACAGTACAGCTAATGCAGAGCAAACCTATCATGCAGATATGAACCTTGGCGGCAAAAAACTAGCTTATATGGGAAGTGTAACGTATAGCAGTTATAACGATTTGGTGATGGGTAAAAATGGCGGGCAGGATGGTTATTTGCGACCTGAATTTGTTCAGCGGATAAATAATAAAGATAGCATCATAAAAAACAGCAATAGCCGGAAGCAGGTGTTTTCGGGATTTGACCAAACGAACATCGTTCAAAAGCTAAAGTACAAACCAACGGATGGATTGGAATTGCAATACAGTTTTTTTTATGGTGGTACCGGAACTGCTGCGCGTTACGACAGGCTGATTGAATACCGGAATGGTGCGCTGCGATTTGCCGAATGGAACTATGGGCCAATGCTTTGGCGCATGCATACCTTGCAGGCAAACCTGATGAAAGCAAATAGTATTTATGATGAAGCGCGCATTATTGCTGGCTACCAAAACTATGAAGAAAGCAGGATTGACCGCCAACGTAATAATGCTAACCGCCGCACCCAAAAGGAAAAAGTAAAAGCATGGAGTACCAATTTTGATGCCAATAAAAAAATAGGCGAAGGCGAATTGTATTATGGATTAGAATGGGTAAGCAACACCGTGCATAGTAAAGGATGGAGCGATAATATAAATACACAAGAAAGAAAGAATGTAGCAAGCCGATATCCGGATGGCAGTACATGGAACAATCTTGGTGCTTATGCTATGTATAAATGGAACCTGCACACTAAATGGACGATAAATGGAGGTTTGCGCTATACGCTTGGAAATGCAAAAGCAACATTTGATAAAACCTTTGTGGCTTTCCCATTTGATAAAGCCGAAGTGAAAGACGGTGCGTTTACGCCTACATTAGGCGTGGTTTTCAGACCAGTCGAAGGGTGGCAAATCAATGGAAACATTAGTACCGGTTTCAGGATTCCCAACATTGATGATATGGGAAAATTATTTGAAAGTAATCCGGGTAATGTGATAGTGCCCAATCCAAACCTTACAAGCGAATATGCCTGGAACTTTGAAGTTGGTACTGCCTACCGGAAAGCCCAAAAATTCACGCTGGAAGCCAATGTTTTTTATACACGTTTACAAAATGCCATTGTCCGCAGACCTACAACATTTTTGGGCAAGGATAGCATCGTGTTTGATGGGGTAAAAAGCCAGGTAGAATCTTTACAAAACATAGGACTAGCAACGGTTTGGGGAGTTCAGGTACTTGCGGAAGTATGGTTAGTAAAAAGCCTGAGTCTTTATACCATGGCTAACTTTATACATGGAGAAGAAACGGATGATACTAAAAACCAACAAGTAGCTTTACGACATGCACCACCCTTTTATGGAACATCCGGTTTTCGATTCACCAAAAACAATTTCAGGGCAGAAATTTTTACCATGTACAATAGTGAGCTATCCTATGAAGATCTTGCGCCCAGTGAGCAGGCAAAAACTACTATTTATGCAAAGGATGAACAAGGAAGGCCCTATGCGCCGGGATGGTACACACTAAATTTACGAACCGGGTATAACTGGAAGCAATTTGCACTAAATATTGCCTGGGAAAATATAACGAACCAACGCTACAGACCTTACAGTAGTGGAATTGTAGCATCGGGAAGTAACCTGATACTTTCAGGCAGATTTCATTTTTAAAAATGATAAAATAAGCAGTTAGGTTTTTACCGCTTAACTGACGGTTTTTTATGTAAGAAATATAATATGAACAAAGAAAGGGTTAATCAAATTGCATCGCAAACGAGATGGTATCGCAAATGGCATAAATGGCTGGGCATTTTTTCATTCGTATTTTTCATACTTATTGCAGGCACCGGATTATTACTTGCATGGAAGAAAAATACCAATGGGTACTTATTGGCGGAAACAAAAAATGGGAGCAATACCAACCCGAAAAGTTGGGTAAGCCTCGGAGAAATTCAAGATGCAGCCATTAGCTATTTGGAAAATCAAATACCCGGGATTGGTAAAGAAGTGGACAGGATAGATGTGAGACCCGAAAAAGGCATTGCAAAAGTAACTTTCAAAAAACATTACAATGCCGTACAAATTGACCTGGCAACAGCACAACCACTTTTACTGGAAAAAAGACGGTCCGACTTTATAGAACACATCCATGATGGAAGTATCATCGACCGGATAATTGGATTGGAAGGCCCGAAATTATTGTATAGCACATTGGTTGGTTTTACCTTGCTTTTTCTTTCATTCAGTGGATTTTGGCTTTGGTATAATCCTAAAAGAATAAAAAAAACAAAACGGGATTAACCCTTGAATAAGAAAAAAAAGGCTGAAAAATGTCATTATTGAGGGAAAATGTTCATCCGGTTCAAAAAATCTGCATTTTGAACCAATTAATTACCCACAAAGCAGCACCTGAATATAAAAATTGTCTAATTTAGTGTAGTTATTTTCCAACTACATATGAATGAGGATTTGATTATCGAAGGTTGTATAAACAACAACCCGGTTGCACAACGCGAGTTGTACAACAGATACAGTCCTAAAATGCTGTCTGTTTGTTATCGGTTTGCTCCTTCAAGGGAGGATGCTGAAGACATGCTTCAGGAAGGTTTTATCAAAGTGTTTACACAGGTACATACTTTTCAGAACAAGGGTGCATTTGAAGGCTGGATTAGAAGGATAGTTGTGCATACTTGTATTAACGTACTCAAAAGAAATAAAAAATTCAATGAGAACGTGGATATGGAATATGCGCAGCATGCCAGTGTAAGGGAAACCATTCCTTCCATTATGCAGGCAAAGCAGGTGGTTGAATGTATACGCTTGTTACCGGTTGGGTACCGTACGGTTCTTAACCTGTACGCCATAGAAGGATATTCTCACAGGGAGATTTCTGAAATTATGGATATTGAAGAAAGTACAAGCCGAAGCCAATACACAAGGGCAAAAGCTATGCTTGAACAAATTTTAATAAAACGCAGAATAATAGAAAAATACGCACCCAAAACTGAACTGGTACATGCTATATGAGAAATTGGCGCTGACACCAGGTAGGAAATATGAAACAGGAACTGCTTAAAAAGATACAGTAACCTGTTTCCAAAGTGAAAGAAGATGAAACAACGATTTGACCTGGACGATTTTGAATCCTTTCTGTCTGAACAGGCAGAACAGCATAGGATGTATCCTTCCGACAGGGTTTGGAGTGGAATAAGGGAGAATTTACATGCAAAGGAAAAATGGCCATCACTAACATTTACCGCAATACTTACTACCACATTAATTGCAATTACCTTAACTATATTTTACCCCAATAGGGCATTATTAGAACTTCCCGAGAATTTTGGGCAAACAATTGCTCAAAATGATGATTCTCCCATAGTAACGCCTCCAGGCCAAAGCGCTCAGGTAGAGAAATCTGGCAAAGTTCATATCTACCCTTCCAAAGTTGCAGTTCAAGATTTACATTCACCTTTGCCAGTTGCTGAAGATAATTTGGTTTCATTGGGGCTAACTGAAAATGAAGCAATAGTAAATGAAGATATTTCAATACACACGTTAGAAAATAGTACAAATACTGAACCTTCTTTAAAAGGCGAAAGTTTACAAAATAATATGTTAGTACCGGCTGGCATAATTGAAAAGGAAAACGCTAATATTCAAGATGGAATCAATCAATTTCAATTTTCACTTTACCCGAAAAGTTACAATGCTATTGAACCTCCGGGTACCGAAGAAATTAAGAATACTTCAGAGGAATTAAGCCGTAAAGCATTTATCGAAACATCCTTAAAGTATCAGGATAAGAGTTGGAAACCAAAGTCAACTTCTCCGTCAAGGTGGGCCATCCAAATTTATGCTACCCCTTCGGTAAGCTATCGTTACCTTATTGAAGATAAGGCCAAAATCACAGATCCCGCATCAGGCCCTGTTGCCCCTTACCTTACCACAAGTGTAAATGCATTTGTGCGTCAACAACCAAAATTAGGCCTTGAAGTGGGCGGTGCTGTGCTTTATAAACTTGCTGATAATTTCAGGATAAAAACAGGATTGCAACTGAATTACAGGCAGTACGGAATAGATGCTTTTGCTTCCACATTTCAACCTGCCGTACTTACACTTGATAGAGGTAATACACTTGATTCTGTAGTACAATACACCAATATCAGTAACCAAAATGGATACAAACCTATCCAGCTAAGTAATAAATACATGCAGCTTGCTATCCCGGTAGGCTTCGATCTTATAATGGGCTCCATGAGCAAGGTGGATTTCTATATGTCCGCTGCATCGCAGTTTACCTATCAAATAGCGAGTTCTTCGTATTTGCTTTCATCTGATTTTAAAAATTATATGAAGCAACCTGACCTGAACCGTAAATTCAATATGAATGCTTCCATTGAAGCCTTTGCCAGCTTTGAAGCAGGTGGTGTAACCTGGCAGGCAGGCCCCCAAATCAGGTACCAGTTACTACCTGGCACCAAAAATGTTTATAACATCCAGGAACACTTGATTGACTACGGTTTTAAAGTTGGAGTAGTTAAAAATTTCAAGTAATGGGCATTGTGATTTAGTAACCAATGCTATCAATTAATTTTACCGTGTGAAATACATTTGCTCCTATAGGACAAACTGCTTGTTGCGGCTGTTATTTTTGTTGCCAATTGTTTTTTTAATAGCTTGTGGTAATAATAGTAATAAAGGTGATGAAGAATATCAGGATATCGTTTTATTGCCAACAGTAGAAGACACTACCCCATCCAATATTCCATTCTACCCTTATATCGATTATATTAAGCAGCAACTTCAGTATATAGATTCAACTCCATTAGGCGTAGAAAAAATAGTGTCCATTGATGGAAAAACAATTGATTCATCTTTTTCCACAAAGCAGGAATTACGAAAAGCCACGAATGCATTTACACAATACGACCCAAACTTACCACCCAACAGGATTTTCTATAAGGAAACAAGTTTTAAGGACCTTTCCATTAACCGGATTACTTTCAGTATTTCAGCTTTGCAACCCGATTTGCCCTTACAACAAATAGATGTATTAATGGACCCTGAAAAGCAAACGGTAAAAAACCTGGTAATCCGTCAGCAATATGAAACACCCGATAGTAGTATGAGTGCACATATGGTGTGGGTTGACAAAATGCATATGCAGGTTAGTGAAAATGTATTCCTGAAAAATGGGAAATCTTACCTGAGAGTTACCCGCTGGGTTTGGGACAAACACATAGATTAAGCGTAAGTATGACACAGGAAGCTTTTAAAATAATTGCACCTACCCTTCCTAAAGGTCCGGGGGTTTATAAATACTTCGATAAAAATGAAAAAATTATTTATGTAGGCAAAGCAAAAAACCTGCATAAGAGAGTTAGCAGCTATTTCAACAAAAATTTAGCCGGTTATAAAACTTATGAGTTAGTACAACGAATTCACCGGATTGAGTATACCGTGGTGGATAGCGAACAGGATGCTTTCTTTTTGGAAAATGCGCTTATCAAAGAATTACAACCCAAATACAATATAGACCTCAAGGACGATAAAAGCTATCCTTATATTGTTATAAAAAAAGAGCCCTTCCCAAGAATATTTCTTACCCGGCGAAAAATAAATGATGGCAGTGAATACCTCGGTCCTTTTACTTCCGTTGCGCGGGTAAGAGAGTTACTTACTTTTATTAAACAACACGTGCAATTACGTACCTGCAAATTGCCACTAACTGCAAAAAATATTCAAAGTGGGAAATTCAAAGTATGTCTTGAGTATCACCTTGGTAACTGCAAGGGGCCCTGTGCTAACCTGCAAACCGCCGAAGATTATATGCTGGGGATTGAATATTTAAGGCATATTCTCAAAGGAAAGCTTGGTCCCATAAGGACCCATTACAACAACCAATTAAAAGAACATATTGATAACCTTGCGTTTGAAAAAGCAGCCATCATTCAGAAGAAAATAGAGCATCTTGAAAACTATAGTGCCAAAACCGTAATTGTAAATAAGCAAATTGGCGATGTAGATGTTTTTAACCTGCTGAAAGATGATGATATAGCTTTTGTGAATTACCTGATGGTAAGAGATGGAACCATTGTACAAACACATACACAGAGACTTGAAACACAGTTAGATGAAACAGAAGCAGAAGTTCTGTCCTTTGCCATGCTAAACATCCGAACCACATTTGGTAGCGATGCGTCTGAAATGGTAGTACCCTTTACGTTAGACTATCCTGAAAACAATATTAAACTGACAGTTGCGCTTGCTGGCGAACGAAAAAAACTCCTTGACCTTTCCCTAAAAAACGTTTTGATTTACCGGGATGAAATAAGAAGAAGAAAAATCCTGAATGTAGAAGCAAAAGGAGCTGAAGAGATGCAACAACTCCTTGCAGTATTGCAACAGGATTTACACCTGCCTGCACTTCCTTTACATATTGAATGTTTTGATAATTCAAATTTTCAGGGTCATTTTCCTGTGTCGGCCATGGTGTGTTTTAAAAACGGGCTACCCAGCAAAACGGATTACCGGCATTTTAATGTGAAAACAGTAAAAGGGATTGACGACTTTGCCACTATGGAAGAAGCTGTTTTCAGGAGGTACAAGCGCCTGAAAGAAGAAAATGCAATGTTCCCGCAACTCGTAATCATTGATGGTGGTAAGGGACAATTAAATGCAGCACTTAAGGCCATAAAAACATTGGAATTGGAAGGCAGGCTTACCATGGTTGGATTGGCAAAAAATGAAGAAGAATTATTTTACCAGGGTGATAAAGAAAGCCTGAAACTTCCGTGGGATAGTCCATCCCTTAAGTTCATCCGCCGGATTCGCGATGAAGTGCATCGGTTTGGTATTTCATTTCACCGCAACCAACGGAGTAAGGGAACCTTCAAAAATGATCTTGAAAGCATTACCGGTATAGGTAAATCTACCGCTACCCTATTATTGAAACATTTTAAATCGGTGAAAAAAGTAGGGGAAGCCCCAGAAGATGAGATTGCCAAACTTATTGGGCCATCAAAAGCAGCCATCATCATTAGTCACTTTGCGAATGCGGAATCAACTTAACTTCCTAAAAAGAACAGGCCGGCTGCTTATCGCAACCGGCCTGATAAATATTTGATTGTTTTACCTTAGTATGACCACTGATCCTGTTCCCAATTGAAAATAGTCTCTTTAATTTTCTCGCCTTCGAGTAAGCGCATCAATGGATCTTTTTGAATGCCTTCAAGCGTTTTATTGAATGGATTATTCAAAGTAGTCTTATAAATGTAACTGGAGAAATAACGACTTTCAAAAACTTCTTCCCAACTCATACGGGCACCCATGTTACGTGGGTTATACGCTTCGTATTTAGAAAGGAAGGGACGCATATCGGGATAATAAACCCAGAACAGGTTGTAGGTAGCACGTTCTGAACCATCGGTTTCAAAAATAGTTTTGCGAGGTGCAATTCCTAAAATTCGAAAGTGAAGCCTTGAAGTTTCTTTATCAAAAATGACTTCTTCTTTAACCGCAAAAGACCTGATGGTATTTTCGTCAAACTCTTCACGAATGGTAACTCTCTTGGTAATACCTAACGTACCTGAAGGATCCTTGTCAATATCTGGTATGTCAACATCGTAGCTAGACCCTGAAAGTAGTTTAGCAACAGCACCTACTTCAAGAGGCGTTGAGAACCGATCATCTACATTATCGAAAGCAGTAACATCCCCGTCCTTGATATGCTTCAACAGGATATTAATAAACATTTGGCTTCCATTATCTTCATCTGCCGTGTACATGAAAGGCAGATTTATTTTTTCACGCGTATCAATGATACGCCAAATAACCTGCTTGTACACCTGATCGTCTATACGGATGTTATCATAAGCCAAAGGCATTTTATCAG
This sequence comes from Chitinophagaceae bacterium, assembly GCA_041740575.1. Lineage (GTDB taxonomy): Bacteria > Bacteroidota > Bacteroidia > Chitinophagales > Chitinophagaceae > Phnomibacter. The sequence goes on from JBGSLS010000037.1 coordinate 374,110, forward strand.
TAACATTATTACCAACCACAGTAGTAGATGGTCGACGACTTTGCGTAAAAGAGCGCAAAGGTATCGTATCAACCGGCGGTGGGGGTGGTGGGGGTGGAGTAACCACGGTATCAACCACCACGGCAACTTTCGGCTTGGCTGCTGGCTTTTTGCGTCTTGTTTGCCCAATGCTATCCATACTGAAGGAAACCATCAATAAACAAGCTGCCAAACCCAATAATTTCATTTTCATAATTGCCAATTTAAGAATACAGGCAGAATTTCATTCGATATCAAAAACGGTATGACCCGTAATATTATTGTAACTGAAACGCAATGGATGACAATTTCCTGTTTTTGCCATCGGCACCACGTGAAATAATATCATCAATAAACACCGTACTTCCCGGACGACACTGTGTAATAACTGCATTAGTACCCCATGATCCTCCATTTATAGCAACAGGTGTATACTGCTGAAAACCCGCTCCATTACCAGATAGGGTATAACTAATCACATTGAAAGGTGCATCAAATTCAGAATCCTTTAAAATGGAACGAACACCACCCATTTGCTTAAATTGAGCTGCAGACATTTTACCGCCTGATTGAGTACCCACTACAGGAACAGGATCAGGAAGATATTTCACCCTGATAGGAAAAGGAAACGTCTTTCCATCTACATTCACATTAACTGTTGCAGGACCTGGTGTAGTTGGCTTGGCAATATAATTTCCACCACCACCGGCACCAGAAATAGAACCACCGGTGAATGAAACTGACATTTTTTCAGCCTTGCCGGAACCTGAACTTACCGTTAATGGATTATCAACCCCAATATACATTACATTCATTTTTGAAAGGAAAATGGATGCACCACTTGGTTGACCTACCGTATATTTTACAGACTTATCAATAGTTTCGCTTTTACCCGTATTAGGATCCGTATAAGTAATCTTTACATTTACAGATTGGTCACCACCACCACTTGCAATCGTTTCCCAGGTTGCAGTTCCCGTTGCAGGGTCCACCGGACGTGATGTACCATTAATCGTAATACTTGGAAGATTATCCGTACTAAATGCCCCCAAACCTGCCGTAATTTTTACCGGCTGACCAGGTAGCGTGTATTCAGTACTTTGACTAACAAGCGGTTCGAATTTGTTTAAAATCACTTTTACCTTACCTACCTGTTCCATACAAGTATTCGCAACGAGGTTGCCACTGCGTTTTACATCGTTATCAAACTTGCTAAGTATGGTTACGGCAGCAATAGTTGGTGTCATTCTGAAATAAGCAGAACTCCAGGTATTATTACCTGCATTCTGTGTTTTCGGAACTTCAAGGTCAATGGGTAAGCTCGCTTCAAGCGTTTTAGCCAATTCAGGTGTAAGAACCCCCAGAATATCAGCTTTAAACTTTTTCAATTTTTCATGAAGTTTCTCCCCTTCTCCTTTCTTTTCAAAAAGACGGGAAGCCGCATCCAAATTATCTTCTTTATAGGTTCCGTCTTCCTTTAACCCCGCTTCTACAAGCAATTCCTGTTTTAAATTACTGATATATGCAGAAACTTCTTGCGTAATGGCTAATGCAGAATCTGCCTTGGGTTTCCACTTTTCGGCATTCATTTTCGTATTAGGATCTGCAAGCATAGCCGCCAATTGTGTGGACACGCTCTTATTTGATTCATCAATCAGCGTATTTGACTTGGTAAGACTATTATTTACCGTTTTAAAAGCATTTAATATTTCGCTCGACACATTGAGCGCTAGCAGGGCAGTCAACACGAGGTACATCATGTTAATCATCTTCTGCCGCGGCTCTTTAGGTAATGCCATATTTTAAAATTTTATCCCTATTGGTTTATTTGACTTTGTTACGATTCCAACTAATCTTCTTTTGGCATAAATGATTAACCACGCATTTGCATAGCGCTAAGCATGTTGCCATAAACATTGTTCAGGCTACCAAGATTTTTGGCCAACAGGCTAATTTGCTCCTGAGTCTTCTTTGCATCTTCAACACTGCCTTGCATAGACTGGGAAACAGCGGTAAGATTTCCAAAGAAACTATTCATAGCCTTCAGGTGGTTATTGGTATCCTGCAATTCAAGCTCATATATAGCATTCAGCGAAGAAAGATTTTTAGTCATACTCTGAACCTGACCATGGAATTGTCCGGCAGACTCACCCATTTGATTAAAACGGAGAAGTGTTTCAGACGTTTTATCCATTGAATTCTTAACAGTCATCATGGCATCAGCAGCAACTTTGGTATTGGCTGAAAAATCACCGGTGCTTTTTACCACATCACTTACTTCCCCCATTTTATCTACCGTAACACCCAGTTTTTGGAACCCGGCACTAAGCTTTTGAAGATTGGTAGGATTAATTTCAGCTTCTTCCAGCATTTTATCTAATGACTTGAGAGCAGGATTACCAGCAGTGGATGCAGGAACCGCAATGGGCCCGGAAGATGCAGGAGGAAGAAACGCATACACGAGAAAGATAAAGGCTTCGGTAAGGAGACCTACCGTAAGCATGGTATCGGCAATAGGGTGGTGAATCAACTTAGTCAGGGCTCCTACAAGTACAATCGAGGCACCTACACAAACAATAACGTTTACAATAACTTCAGTTTTTCTGGAAACGGCTGCCATAAAATTTCAGATTAGATGAATTTTGGTGAATTTGTATTTCAATTAAAAATATAAGTATGAGAATCCTCGCCCCCTTTAAAACCTAAAGGGACAATGTGCAATTTGCTTTAACGTAATAAAATACTTACTTACTCCTTTTACCACCTGATTGTCCAAAATAAGGTAAATCAATAACGGTTCGGAACCCTATGTAAGATTTCGCAGTATCCTGGTACTCGTATGCGCGGGTGCTGGTTTGAAGGAAATAACCAATGTCTTTCCAACTGCCACCACGTAACACTTTACGCTTCATACGGGGTGGGTCGCTGTCTTTTGCATTAAACCGAACATCGGGGTTCATATCATTTTGAAAAGTGTAACTGCCTTCATAATAAAGTGAAGATGTCCATTCTGCAACATTTCCTGACATATTATAAAGTCCATAATCATTAGGCCAGTATCCATCAGCCCGAACGGTATAAAAACCGCCATCTTCAGGATAATTTCCACGACCGGGCTTAAAGTTAGCAAGCAGACAACCCTTTTTATTCCTTAAATACATACCGCCCCAGGGGAATGGTGCCTGACTTCTGCCGCCACGTGCTGCATATTCCCATTGTGCTTCAGTAGGTAACCGGAAATTGGATTCGGTCATCTTCTTTTTCGAATCTAAAAAGGCATTTAAATACATCGTACGCCAGCTACAATAAGCTTGTGCCTGCTTCCAGTTTACGCCAACTACCGGATAATTGCCAAAGGCGAAGTGCGAAAAGTAGCGTTGCGTCATAGGTTCGTTATAACTATAGGAAAAATCACGCATCCATACCAACGTATCGGGGTAAACTTTCTCCTTATACTTAACTACAAACGTACTACGGGGCTTACCCTTATTTTCCAACTTTGCAGCTTCCGTTAAGTCGAAATATTCAACAGCGAACTCGATTTTATCCGGATCAATATCTTTTTTACCGTATAACCTGTCAGGGGGTGGCAATATGAGTGCATCCAATTTTTCAACAGTTGCTTTATCGCTCCACTTAATCGTTTTGGCTTTTGTCCAATCCACATAATCTACACCATCTACGTTTTTGGTTAATCCAAGCAATGTGGCTGACAAGGAATCCCTTACCCAATAAACAAACTGACGATATTGGTTATTTGTCGTTTCGGTAGCATCCATCCAAAAACCCTGAATAGAAACCTGCTTATTTCTGGATGTAATAGCATAGCTAACATCTTCATCGCTTGGTCCCATATGAAAAGTTCCTGGTGGAACATACACCATTCCCAAGGGCTTTGTAAGTCCGGGCTTCTCTGCTGGGGCTACACCGTGTACCTGTCCGTCGTTCGGTAGACCCTTTGATTTCTTTCCAATTTTGCTACAACCAACTGCTAAAGAAGCAATAGCAAATATCTGGAGAAATGATAAAATGTTTTTACGCATGGGCTTTTTCAAAATAATTGTGGTCAAAAGTAGTAAAAAGCATTATTAAAAATCCGTTTTCTATCCAACCCTTGTTAATAATTTTATTAATTGGGCTGAAATTCTTCAGAATTCCCTAACTATACGGAAACGAAGATCATTAAAAAAAATTGCGATACCTGATGCATTTAACTGTACTTAACCACAAATTCATTTTTTTATCGGAAATGTTGGTTCATAACTTAGCTTCCGCCGTTGGTTAAAAAGTAACAATTTTATACATGTTTTTTTGCTTGTATAAGAAAAAAGGTGCCTTTTTTGAAACTTTGGCGAATTTACCACAGATTTAGATAGTAAGATGCCATATTTCAAAGTAAAAATATCAAATAATGAAGTTTGAAAAAGTCAGGGATATCTAACAGAAAATGTTCCTTCTCCCCCCTGATGCTACTTTTCAGATTGGGAAAAATTTATATAGGGCAAAAAAATGATTTTGCCCTATATAGAAAAAAATGACTTAAAATCAAGTGTTTTTTTCTTGCAGGAATTTCTCCAGGGCTGAAATCATGCTTGGAGATTGTGGAGAAGGAGCTTTAATATGCAATTGTAATCCAGCTTCTTCTACAGCCCTCAGGGTATTGCTACCAAAAGCGCCTATGCAAGTTCCGTTTTGATTATAGGAAGGAACGTTATCAAAAAGGCTACGAACGCCACTTGGGGTAAAAAAACATATAACGTCAAATGCTTCGTGGCTCAGTAATTCTTTTACATCTGCGCTTACCGAACGGTACATGTAGGGGGTAGCAAACTCACAATTATGCTGTTTCAGCCAATTGATAATCTCATTATCCTGCTGATTTTCGCTGCAGGGATAAAGAAATTTTTCGTTTTCCTTATGTTTATTAATTACATCAAAAAGCGACTTATTGTTACCGTCTGCACCATAAAAAACTTTTCGCTTACGGTATAGGATAAACTTTTGCAGGTAGAGTGCCACCTGTTCCGAAACACAGAAATATTTAGTATCCTGATTAATGTTCACCCGCATTTCCTCACATAACCGGAAGAAGTGGTCAATTGCATTCTTACTGGTAAAAACTACCGCACTATAGGAAGCAATATCAATCTTTTGACGTCGAAACTCCTTGGCCATTATAGGTTCAAGCACAATAAAAGGCCTGAACTCCAAATGAACCCCAAAACGCCTTTCCAACTCATAGTAGGGAGACTTTTCTGATTCCGGTCGTGGTTGTGTTATTAATATTTTCATGGGCTTACTTTCCTTGGTAGTGTGGTTAATATGTCCGTTGCTATTCATTCGCTACCAGGGTTATCGATTTCTGAAAATTAAATTGAACTTTCAAGGAAATTCATCAAAAATTTAGCCAGCAGTATGATTGGTAAAATTTCGAAGCCGCAAAGGTAGATAAAAAAATGAAAGGATGACACATTGGATAATTTCCGGGCCATGGGCAATGCCAGCAGATAGCGATACAAAAACAGGGAGCCCACTAATAACAAGGTTCCAATAGCAAAAACCGGGTGAATGGATGGACTGCCAAGCCAAAGAACCACCACCGCCGGCAACAGAATAAGCCCGGCTATTTTATTTAGAAAAAATACAATAAAGGAATAATTTTCAATTTCAGCCTTTGTTCCAAAAAGCCATTTACCCGATTGCAGCGCAATATACTTTCCGCCATATACCAACATAAGTAGTAAAACGCAAAGCCCAATCCTTACGTACCATTTACCTTCAATAGAAACACCCTTGTAACCAAAAAACAGGTAAATAAAAATACCCCCTGTAAAAAAGAATAATAAATTCAGCGAAAGAGAAGCAAGCCTGTTTTGAACCAATTGATCGCGTATGGCTTTTTGCCTGAAACCTGATTGGAAAAATACCCTGTATAAACCGGAATAATATTTTGGAAATAATTTTACAGAAAGCCCCACCATGAAAAATAACCCGCATAAAAAATAAAAGAATTGGTCGGCACCTGAGGGGGCAAAGGGAATTGCAGGTCTTTCAACTTGTTTCTCGATGATACGCGGACTAAAATTTTGTGGTAGAAAAATTGGATGGAGAATGGTTGCGGGATTAACAGAAGAATCTTTAACCGCGAATGGAAAGTTGATGGGCTGTGGGCCTGCAAAAATATTATCGCCCCATAAAAAGAAAACAAGTAAAAAAATGACAGGCTTCGCGAGTAAGCTATGCATACATAATTGAAAAAGTTTACCTGCTTTACCTTTATTCATTGCGGCTGCAAAATTGGCAAGTTTACATTCCCCATCAAAAGAAATTTACCAAGCCAAGGTGAATTTTGGATTGGCGTATATCAAAAGGCAGGTCATCCCGCTTACCAACCGCCCAACTCAGGTTAATCAAACTGTTTCCGGTTTGCAGGCTCAGGCCCAATCCTGTACCCCAATACCAATGATCAAAAGATAGGTTCTGATCTTCATATTGTGCGTAACCCCCATCGGCAAACCCAAAGAAATAAGCGTTTTTACCACTCAGTAACCGATACTCAGCAGTACCTATTGCATATTGCCTGGCAAAAATGCTTTCCTCATCAAATCCCCTCAGCAACTTGAACCCACCAATCTGAAATAACTCGTTACGGAAATAATTAGCGCTCTGATACCAACCGGCCGACACACCAAGCTTTACCACCGAAAAAGTACCCAATGGCAGGTAACGCGCAGCTTGCAGTTTCATTCTTACCTGGTAGGTATTCAAAGTAAGTGAGTCGTATAAGGATGCATAGGTTTTACCGGGGTTGGAAGGATTTTGGAGATTTTGAATGTCGGTGCTAGGAGAAATGGTTTTTGTTCCACCGAGCATATTCAATTTCCATTCGCTCCCCCGGCGTGGGTTAAATCGATAATTGGTGGTATTTATTTCAAAATCCACTCCCAAAGAAGTGGAAGAAGTAGCTGCGAGATCGGGCAACCGGCCATTTTGCAGTACAAAGGCAGTATCAACAGTAGTTACATTGGTTTGGCGATGCAGCAAAAACACTTTTCCCGACCGGTTAATGGAAAACGCATAAGGCACGCCCAATTGAGCGGTCAGGTTTACAAACTGAGTGTCCTTTTTAAATAATTCAAAGAAAAAATCGATACCCGCCTTTGAACCCCATAGGTATGGCTGCCGATACATCAGGTTCAACCGGGGCGATTTGTATTGAATTTGCTGCCAGTTTACACCGAGCGTTTCCCCTACCCTGAAAGAATTATTAAGCTGAATATTTACATCGCCGGTTACCCGCACTTTATTATCCGGGGTTTGGGTACTCGAAGGCATTACGCCCAGCAGCACATTGAAAATATTATTTTTTCGCGGCTGCAAATACACATTTACCACCCCTCCGGTGCCGAGCATGCTGATGTCCCAGGGTTGCGTTTGGGTAGCAAAAGGCAGCTCATCTAACCGGCGGCTAATGGTTTGCAGCTTACCCGTGCTATAGGGAATACCCTTTGGTAAGTCAAGATAACGGTGAATATATCGTGGGTTTAAGCGAAGTCCGCCTAATTGGGCAATACTGTCAATTTTATAGGCCGGGCCTTTATCTATTTGCAGCCTTGCCGATAGTTGATGATCGCTGATGGTTACACTATCAAAAGAAACCGCAGCAAAAGGAAATCCATTCTCTTCGAAATAATTGAGAAATAAGGCCCGGTAATTTTCAATAGAAATAAAGTCGCTACTACCCTTTTTGCCCTTTGGTACAGGTTGCAGGATATTCCATAGATTTTGATACTCATGTGGAATATCCAAATGCTTCCAGGTATAAGCGCTGCCGGCGAATAAACGGATGGTAGCTCCCAAAGAATCATAGCGGACCGAATCAATCGAAGCTGAGAGGTATCCTTTTGCAAGCATTTCGGTTGGTAAAGCCTTAAGGTATTTTTCAAGCTGGGCGCGCGAAGCAAATTTTTCAGGCAAAGGAAAGTTGGCTGCATTGCTATCCATGGGCTGCACATAAAGACGATAATCCTTTTTTTGCGCACAGAGCGACCCTATCGCCCCTACCCAAAAAGCCATTACTATTAAAAATCCCTTCATTTTATACATCAAAACTAACAGGTTGGCAACAGATGTTGCACTTTTGCTGCATCTATCTATGGCCGGAATCTATTTACATATCCCTTTTTGCCGCAAAGCCTGCCATTACTGTAATTTCCATTTTAGTACTTCTTTACACAGAAAGCCTGAACTGTTGCAGGCACTTGAAAAGGAAATACAGGATGGCCGCCAACGCAACGCCCTTGCTGGTGAAACGCTGATTGAAACCATTTATTTTGGTGGCGGAACCCCAAGTATCCTGGAACCCACAGAGATACATCACATGATGAAAACTATTCGCCAATACCATAATATATATGGTAATGCCGAAATTACGCTCGAAGCCAACCCCGATGATATTACCCCGCATCAGCTTGCATGCTGGAAAGATGCAGGCATAAACCGATTGAGTATTGGCATTCAATCGTTCCGGCAGGAAGATTTAACCTGGATGAACCGCGCACATAACGCCGCCCAAGCCACCCAATGTATAACAGATGCCGTAGCTGCAGGCATTAGCAATATTTCTATCGACCTTATTTACGGAACACCCGGACTAAGCGATGAAGACTGGAAAAGAAATCTTCATCTTGCTTTGGACACAGGGGTTCAGCATATTTCGGCTTATGCACTTACGGTAGAAGAAAATACGGCACTGCATTATTTTATAAAAAAAGGTAAAACACCGGCACCACCTGAAGAAGGACAGGTGCGGCAATTTGAAATATTGATGGAGACCCTGGCCGAAGCGGGTTGGGAGCATTATGAAATAAGCAATTGCTGTAAACCCGAGCACCGGAGCAAACATAACAGCAGCTACTGGCAGGGTGTGCCCTACCTTGGTTTTGGACCATCGGCACACGGGTATGATGGCGATCGCACAAGATGGATGGGTATTGCCAACAACGCATTGTATATTGACGCTTGGATGAACAATAGCGAAACGGTTTATGAAGTAGAACACTTATCACTGCAAAATGTCTTTAATGAAAAGATAATGACCGGATTAAGAAGAATGGAAGGAGTTACGGTGAATGAACAAGCAAAAAGTATTGAAGGGATTAGTCTTGATGGCAAAAGCTGGGATGCCTTTATAAAAACACTCGAAGTACAAGTACAAAATGGTATGTGTATTTTTTCAGATGATCGGGTAACGCTGACTAAGAAAGGCAAGTTGCAGGCGGATGCCGTTGCTGTTGCGTTTTTTAGGTAAGTATAGTTTTATGGTGGGCTATCCTTAACCGTCTTTTTTAGACAAAGCTTTATTAAGAAATTAGCAATTGGTATTTCACATCCAGGAGTGCAGAAGCAGAAAATGATAACAGGAAAAGTGTCGGAGTGATATAAACTTAGGTGTACATTACTTCAATATTTTTCCTTACATGGACATTTCTTTCCCAAAGATTAATCAACAAACCACCCTATTTCTTCTTTTCCCCTTCCTTTTCCCCCGGTTTCCCTTCCGGCAATTTTCCCCTTTTGTAAATGATCAATCCATTCAAAAAGTTTCTTAGGATCTGGTCGCCCGCTTCCTGGTAACCCGGCTGATCATGGTTCCGGAAAAGATCGCCCAATGCACCTTTGGAAATTTCAAAATCAACAAGCGCAAGTATTTCAATGATGTCATCGTTACGAAGCGATAAGGCAATGCGTAATTTTTTTAGTATATCGTTATTGGTTAGCATATAATTTTATTTTACCTTTTATTTCGAAGTATAAATATTGTTTAGAATGATTTCTTTAACCCATCAAGCTAATTACCGCCAACTCATACCCTTTTAAACCGAGGCCAATAATGGTTCCTTTGCAATGTGCCGATACATGGCTGATATGACGGAAAGATTCCCTTGCTGCCGTATTGCTGATGTGCACTTCCACCACAGGCGCTTTAATGGCACTAATGGCATCGCCAAGCGCTACGGATGTATGTGTATAGCCGCCCGGGTTTATAATTATGCCGTCAGCTTCAAAACCTTCCTGATGCAAAAAATTAATCAGCTCACCTTCTACATTACTTTGGTGATACGAAAAAGTGATATCGGGAAATTTCTCTTGCAGTTGATGGTAGTAATCTTCAAAAGTTTCTTTACCATAAACCGATGGTTCACGTGTTCCTAACAGGTTGAGATTGGGGCCGTTTATAATGGCTATTTTCATTGAATCCATTTATAATTTTAGGAGATAAAAAACGATTTACAACATCGGATGTCTTTCAAAAGGAATGTCTCGGTTAAACAAATAACGATAGGTGGCTAACCTTCGGCTGACTTCAAATCCCAAATGTCTTGCGATGTTATTAATCTTAGGATTCCAATCACCAATCCATTGCAATTCGGTATCGTTATAAGCCGATTTTGCCTGTATCACTTTTGCCGCTTCTACAATCATAAAATAATCGGCACCCATGCCATGAAACCGGGGAACCACCCCAAAAATAATACCCACCATTTTGGTAAATTTCCCCATTTTTTGAAACCATAAAAACCTGAGTTTTTCCAGGATACCAAAACTCCCGTTGAAAGACTTGAAAATCTGGTTTAAATCGGGGAGATTAATATAAAAAGCAATGGGATCATCTTTATAATATACAAACCAGGCAATATGCGGATCAAGAACAGGCTTCATGGCTTTGAAAAGTTTGAGTGCCGTAGCTTCGGTCATTTCTTTATTGCCATCATGAATGGCCCATGCGGCATTATATACTTTTACAAAATCTCTGGCGAATTTTTCAATATTATTTACATCCACCATTCGGGCACTAAACCCACCGCGTTTTTCCAATTTTTCATGGGCGGCATAAAATCGCTCATCGAGCCTGCCCCCCACCTGCCGGCTATAGCAGTTTTGATAATAAAAAACCTGGAATCCATAATTCTCGAATAATGCCTTGTAATAGGGCGGATTATAATTCATGCCATACAACGGCTGCACATAACCATCTACCACCAATCCCCACCATTTGTCGCGTTCGCCAAAATTAATGGGGCCATCCATGGCTTCCATGCCTTGTGCCTGTAACCATGCTTTGGCGGTATCAAAAAGCAGGTTGGCTGCCTGCTGATCATTTATGCATTCAAAAAAACCGACACCGCCTGTAGGTTGCTGATCGCCCTTGTTTTTGTACTTGGGCTGAACAAATGCGGCAATTCTTCCTATCATTTTTCCGCTATTATCCTGCAACAGCCAGCGTATCACTTTCCCATCCTTGAATGCCTTATTTTTTTCGGTATCATATACTTCTTTTATGTCTTTATCAAGCGGCCGGATATAATTTGGATCCTGCTGGTAAAGTGATGGACTTAATTCCAAAAATGCTTTTGCCTGTGCGGCAGATGTTACTTCAATAGCTTGCATCTTACAAAAATAACCCACCTGCAAGCCCGACCCTAAAAAATTATAAAAACATGCTAAAATGCTTTTCAAATAGCATAGAAATCCGTATCTTTCCAACTATCAGTTAATAGTTTACGTAATAACTATGTAAAATTAAAATGTAGCATTATTAACATATATTCTTCACTTTTAAAAAGATGTTTTATGAAAGATTCAACCAAAGTACTGTTAGGTTTTGCTGCAGGTGTAGCTACTGCTGCTAGTTTATATGCCCTTGCAAAAACCGAAAAAGGCCAGGAAATTGTGCACGACCTTGAGCGCCGTACCGATGGCCTTAAAAAAGGCATGGGCGACTTAGTAGAAAAGGGGAAACACATGGCGGAAGATCTGGCAAAAAAATTTAACGGTGCAGCCAAAGAAACCACGATGTCATGAGTGAAAAAACATCCGGCACACTGTTTGGCAGTATAAAAGATGAGTTAGAAACCCAAATTGAAGCAAGGCTCCAATTGCTCCAACTGGAAACCACCGAAAAAATCGCAAAGATTACCGGTATTATTACAGTGGTATTATTGGCAGGTCTGCTTATTCTAATGACGATTTTATGTGTCAGCGTGATGGCCGGGTTTTATTTTTCACAAGTGTTTGATAATTTCTTTTACGGCTTTGCTGTTGTGGCAGGTTTTTATCTGGCTTCTTTTATAATGCTTGTAGCATGGGGCCGGAAAAAACTTGCCACTTTTGTTGCCAACAAGATTATTCAAATCATTTTCGACGATAAAGATGATTAGGGTTGTAATACCAATTGCATATGACAAGATTTCAAAAGCCGGCGAATATTGAAAATTTAGCAGATTTAAAGCTGGCTAAAAAGGCGGTACGTGAAGAAATTCAGCATTCGATGCGAAATTTGGACGGAACCATTACCGACCTACCCATGCGGTTGCTAGGCGGAACCGTTAGTATGGTTGCAGGTGCCGTAGCCACTGGCATTCATAAGCATATGCAAAAAAAGGAAAACGAAGAAGCTGCCGCTTATGCGAGTGCGCAGGCTGAACCGGAAAATTTTGGCCAAACCCTAAAAAATGTTGGGCAAGAAACGGCATGGTTCGCAGTTTCAAGGCTCGTGGAAAAATTACTTACCAAATGATAATGCCATATGCCGTCCAATAATTTCGGCATGTACCCGGCTATTTTCAATAAACCATACATGGGTATCCATTCCACCTACTACTACCCCGGCTAAATATAATCCCACCACATTGGTTTCCATGGTTTCGGTATTGTATTGGGGGTAAAATTTACCATCATCACTCAGGTGTACACCCATTGCTTCTAATAGGGAAAAATCAGGTTTATATCCCGTCATGGCAAGTACCCAATCGTTTTCGATCGATACCCATCCGTCCGGTGTTTGTATATCTACATCCAAAGCCCTTATAGAAACAATCTTCGATGATGTATAGGCCTTAATGCTTCCTTCCTTTATTCGGTTTACAATATCTGGTCGAACCCAATATTTCACCCTTTCCCCAATATCGCCTTCCATCATTACCATGGTAACTTCGGCCCCTTTGCGCCAGCATTCGAGCGCCGCATCTACCGAACTATTGTTGCCACCTACCACCAATACTTTCTGAAAAGCGTAAAAATGCGGGTCTTTATAATAATGCGAAACCTTGGGCAAATCTTCACCCGGCACTTCAAGTTTTACCGGGCGGTCGTAAAAGCCGGTAGCCACAATCACCTTTTTTACATGGTAGGTTTTCTTGCTGGATTGTACCCAAAAAGTTCCATCATTTTCATCCTTTTTTACCGACTCCACCGCTTCAAACAACCGCAACGGAATTTTATAATGAACAGCAACCCTGCGGTAATATTCCAACGCTTCGGCGCGGCCGGGCTTCGAAAGCAGGCTTACAAAAGGAAGTCCACCAATTTCGAGCCGCTCTGCAGTACTGAAAAACGTCATATTTTGCGGGTAATGGTACAAACTGTTTACAAGGCATCCTTTATCCAGCACCACATAGCTTAACCCCTGTTTCTGCATTTCAATGGCACAGGCAAGGCCGATGGGGCCTGCACCGATAATTACCACATCCAACTTTTCCACCATAATAATCAATACCTTTAAAAATTACATCATTGTTCGAACCGGCATAAAAATAGTGGCTTACTAATCCAAATCGGGGTATAAGTCTAAATTTAATTTCAAACCTTTACCGCAATGCATACGTATTTATATAATGGGCAATTGGAAACATACCGGTAACTACAGCATTCAGATAGCGATTTGGATTATTTTACTTCCTTTGCTATGTGCCTGTAAAAAAGAAAGTCCTAATCCTGCGCCTCCGTATATACCCATTGTACCTGTTATCCCTGTTACACCGGCGCCAATATTAAAATACCTTGCTTTGGGCGACAGTTACACCATTGGGCAGAGTGTACCCATTGAAGATAGATTTCCGCATCAAACCGTTGCCAAACTCAAGCAATCGGGCAGGACGGTTGCCGAACCCGAATATATTGCTACCACGGGCTGGACTACAGGCAATCTACTGTCAGCCATCAATAGTGCGAACAAACCCAAAAACTATGATATAGTTTCTCTATTGATTGGTGTAAATAACCAATTTCAGCAGCGTGATACCGTTGAATATAAGCTTCAATTTGCCTTATGTTTACAGGAAGCTATTGCACATACTGCCAACCGAAAGAATAGGGTTTTTGTATTAAGTATACCCGACTATGGAGTTACACCTTTTGGAAAACAAATGAACCCGGAAAAAATCGCCAGAGAAATTGATGCATTCAATCAAATTAACGCCAGTATTTCTGCTGCCAATGGCGTTAATTATATTGAAATTACCAAAGGAAGCCGCGATGCAACCAACGACCTTACCCTTGTAGCCAGCGACGGTTTGCATCCATCGGGAAAAGAATATCAGAAATGGGCTGAAAAATTATCGGCTCAAATCCTAAATGTTATCCGTTAATAGCAACGGGTCAAAGAATCGAATTTTTGGTACCTTATCCCAGAATTAAGTATATCAATGCTTAAACCCAATGTAAGTGCCTATCTGCCAGGAGTCGGCTTCTAAATAGCCTTCATAAAAACTGGTAAACAAATCGAACCTGATTCCAACTTCCAATTTTTTATTGCTGTAAACGTTGCCGCTTATGGATCCAAGAAACCCAAATAGATTTTCATTGGAATGGTAACCACGTTCTATTTCATATTGCCAATATTGAAATTCACCTAAACTGCCATAGGTATTAATAACCTTATGATATAAACCACCTACATCTATTTGTAAACTTTTATTTCTAAAGGGCTGTACGCCCAAAGAAACACTTGTAGCAAAACTGGTGAGTTGATCAAAATCAGCCCTGCTGGCAAAACCACTGGAGATGCGGGGTGAAATAGATAAAACCTTATTTAGCCGAACTACATATTCGCCATATATAGCTACTCCATATAAATCACCTGCCCCAAAAAAGGCGAAATTCGTCCCGAAGCGGGCACTGTTCAATGTAGTAGGATCGGGCTCCTGAGCAAAAACATTAAAGGAAGAAAAAACTGTAAAAAGTAAAAAGATGAATTTCATGATTAAAGGATTTTTAATAAAATTAAGTGATTCAAATGATTTACAAATTCAAAAGCCATGAGATTAAAAAAAGCCATCAAAACGTTAGCTCTCACCCAAAAAAGGGCAGAAATATAAACCAAATACTTAGCCTTATTCGTTAACGGCATCGAGCCATAAAACCGAATTTTTTGTTCCTTGTTCATTGTCTTCCCACAAAGGATTGGCAGGATCTATGATCCATTTACCATCAATGATAAACTTATAGGTTTGCTTACCCGGTGGTAAATTCATTTTTATACGCCATTCACCTTTTTCAAGGGTTAATGGGAAACCGGTTTTCGACCAGTTATTAAAACTACCGGAAATGTAAACATTCGTAGCCTTGTTATAACCTTTTAATGAAAACGTATAATTAGGTAACAATACCGTATTGAAATTAAGTGGTTCTGATGGCTTTTCGGTCGGATTTTCCGATGGTTTTCTCCCTAACCGGCTTCCATCTACGAGGTAATAATACTCATGATTACCAGCGCCCAATGTATAAGAGATTTCCCAACCACCATTGCGTTGTTGTAAGTATAATTCATTACTCCGCCAGCTATTAAATGAGCCTACCAGTTTTACTTCCTTTGCATTGCTAAATCCATCGAGCCTGAAAATAAAGGGTTTGCCAATACGTAACACGGAATTGAATTCATCAAACTCATTTCGAAGCTTATCACTATTGCCCGGATCTTCCATCCACTTATCATCTGCCACAAACCGGTAGGTATGTGTGCCTTCAGGTAAATAAACAGGCAACTCCCAACCATTTGGTGTTTTTTGCATAGCGGCATCTTTAGGAGCCCATCCATTAAAACTACCCGCCACATATACCCTTGATGTCTTTTGGAAACCATTCAATACAAATTTTTGATTGGTAACATAAACTACAGAATTGGTATTACCCTGCCCATCATTTTCCTTTAGCAGGTTATCTTTATGTACCAACCAATTGCCATCTGCAATAAACTTGTAAAAATGTTTTCCCGCTTCAAGGTTTAAGGTAACGGACCAGCCTTCTCCCGATTTTCCCAGGGGTATTGCACCGTTTTCCCATTGGGTAAAACTACCGGCAATCTTCACTTCCCGGGCATTTTTATACCCTTCCAAAAAGAAAGTAACTTTTTGCCCGGCCACAACAACGGCATCGGGTTGACGCAGTTGATTGTAACCAAATTCTTTTCTATAAACACCCACAGGATAAAGTTCAGAACCCGGTTGATGTTGACCTGCAATCAATATCTTTTTTTCAAGTTTGCTTATATCGCCAAGGCTCTCCAAAGGTTTGGTAATTACAAACCAATCACTCGTTTGCATATCCAATGTCCATCCATACTGGCCCATCTTTTCCAGGTCTCGCCCTTGCATCCATTGCTTCAGCGGTAATTCTTCCAGTTCGTAATGCGATACGATTTGCTTCAAATCAATATCGGATATCCTACGGTGCAGCGAAAGGTGAATTTTCTCCCGGCTAATAGTAATACCATTTTCAATGGGTTGTGCTTGTAGCGTAATGGAAGATATAACACATAGGCATACCGTTAACCAGTACTTTAATAACCCAAAAGTTTCATATGTGTATTTTTTATTTAACCACCTAGGGTGGTATTTTAATTTTGCCATATGGAATCCCCAATACTCATTTGCTTTGGGTGTGCAGCGGCTCGTGGGGATTTCATATCTGTATCGCATCATTTCCATAGGTACAATTCGTTGGTCAAAAAATTAATCCCAATTTTTTGTTTTGACAAAAAAGGATAACCGAGCATCCCATCAATATTACGATCATAAGCCAGTGACATATACTGCATAGATGTTATCAATACTTCCATATTTTCCAGTTTTAACGGCCCTAATTCTGCTTCCTTAACCCGCCCGTACCATGCATCTGCTTTTTTCGACCCGCTTCCAATTAACGAAATTTTCCGATCCATCATTACATGGCTCATAATTCCCTTTTTCAATCGGCTGTCGAATACATTGCTTTCGGCACCTGTATCCAATACAAAGTTCAGCTTTTGGCCGCCAACTACCAACCGGGCAATTAACTTTCCATCCTGAATGCGTATCGGTATGGTATGATAATCGTTTTTTTGTGTTGCATAATATCCTCTATAGGTCATTTTTTCGTTTCGCGCTACCCGATGTAAGTGAATAACTTCATTGGTATAATCAATCAATATTTCGAAACGCTTAAAAAGCCCCGCTCCCAGCAATCCTAAAATCTTAATGCCCCTTTTATTCTCAATATGTCCAAGGCTTACCCTGTCTGCATTTACCTGTGTAAAGGCAAAAGCTCCGAATGTCAGCTTTTTTACCATGGTAGGGCTGCCAACGGAAGCACCGCCTGTAATACCAATAGCATCGGCATCCGCACGACCCGAACCCTGGTAATCCCTGAAATAAGTAAGATTTAAAATAAGCCCCGGTGCCCCGGTATCTAAAATAAAGTTTCCACTTACCGAATCCACCATTGCCTGTATAATAATCAGGTTACCGGCGCGTGTAAAGGGAATGGTACCCGATTGGGCTTCGGCAGGTATTATATAATCATAATCACCGGGGTCGGATTCTTCAACCTTAACCATTACAGAGTCGCGGCTGTCCCGGTGTGCGGCGGCTTTTTGCGGTATAAAATAAATAACCGCAAGAAGCCACAATAAACGATATGCACTTACGCGCAGCATGTGGTGTGAATGTGTGTGTTCTGTTTGTTTACCTGTTGTGTGTCAACCAGGTTCAATAAGAGCCTGATCGGAGATAAATATCTGCCTATTAGCAGGCAGTAATTTGCCAAATGGTTACAAGCGGTTACAAAAACCTACCGGTGGCATTAGTAAATGGCAAACAAAAAGCGCATCCCTTGCAGGACGCGCTCTCTATCACATATATATGTGACTATATTTTGCCGAGTTTCTCCTGGAGATTGCTGTCAATGGCTTCCAGAAATTCCTCGGTGTATAAATAATGCTCACCATGGTTTACCTTATTGCCATAAATGCAAACCGCAAGGTCCTTGGTCATTTTGCCGCTTTCCACGGTTTCAATACAAACCGCTTCGAGCGCATTGGCAAAATCAATTAATGGCTGATTTTCATCGAGTTTGCCACGGAAGGCCAAACCGCGTGTCCATGCAAAAATGGATGCAATGGGGTTGGTGCTGGTTGGACGGCCTTTCTGATGCTCACGGAAGTGGCGGGTTACCGTTCCGTGCGCAGCTTCTGCTTCCATGGTTTGTCCATCGGGCGTAACCAATACAGATGTCATCAGTCCTAATGAACCAAAGCCCTGGGCCACGGTATCGCTCTGAACGTCGCCATCATAATTTTTACAAGCCCACACAAAATTTCCGTTCCATTTAAGCGCGCTTGCAACCATATCATCAATCAGGCGATGCTCGTAAGAAATGCCTGCTGCTTCAAATTGCGCCTTAAATTCGTTTTCGTAAACTTCTTCAAAAATATCTTTAAAGCGACCATCGTACTTTTTCAGGATGGTATTTTTAGTACTTAAATACAATGGCCAGCCTTTTGCCAATGCAATATTCATACAACTGCGGGCAAAGCCGAAAATGCTTTCGTCCACATTGTACATGCTCATGGCTACACCCGGGCCTTTGAACTGGAAAACTTCATGCTCAATCACTTTTCCGTCTTCGCCTTCAAACTTTACGGTGAGTTTTCCTTTGCCGGGCACTACAAAATCGGTAGCGCGATACTGATCACCAAAGGCATGACGGCCAACAATAATGGGGGCATCCCAGGTGGTTACAAGCCGGGGAATATTTTTTATTACAATGGGTTCGCGGAAAACGGTACCGTCCAAAATGTTACGAATGGTGCCATTGGGGCTCTTCCACATTTGCTTGAGGTTGAATTCCTTTACACGCGCTTCATCGGGGGTAATGGTTGCACATTTAATGCCTACACCATACTCACGAATGGCATTGGCAGCATCCACCGTAACCTGGTCGTTGGTTGAATCGCGATACTCAACACCAAGGTCGTAGTATTTAATATCAAGCTCCAGGTAAGGGAGAATGAGTTTATCTTTTATAAATTTCCAGATAATCCGCGTCATTTCATCACCATCCAGTTCAACCACAGGATTGGCTACTTTAATTTTGTCTGCCATGCTTTTCTAGTCTTTTTAAGTGCATTGCTGCCGGTAAAAAATAAGGACGCAAATATACCGGATAATCCATGGCTAATACTTGAAAAACCTTACGGTGTGGAAATTACCATCATAGATGTTTTTAGCTGCAAATGGTTCATGCATTAATTTTACCCCATGGGTATTTCTTAGCAAAAAAAGACGGTCATAAAAAGATTCATTTTTTCGAAAACCATAAAAAATAAAAGAAATGATATGAATAAATGGATTGTGGTAATTTACTTTAGTTTAAGTATTATGAATGTACATGCACAAGGAAAGGCAACATCTCCCCTTGAAGTTGTTCAGGCGCAATTAGATGCCTATAACAAGCAGGATGTAAAAGCATTTGCAGCTGTTTTTGCAGCAGATGTTCAGGTTTATAACCAAATTGGGGATAGCATTCCATCGCTTAGTGGAAGAGAATCTTTAGAAAAACGCTATGCAGAAATTTTCAAAAAATATCCGAAAAATTATTCTACCCTAACCGGGAGAATAGTGGAAGGCGCTTATGTAATTGATCATGAACTAGTTACAGGAAGGGAGCAGCCCCTGCGGATAGTAGCAATATATGAAGTAAAAAGTGGTCTTATTCAAAGGTGTTGGTTTATCAGATAAACCAGGTGTATCCTTAAATGTTGTAATTCATGTAAATTACTTTTGAGCTTACATATTTGGCGTTATTTTGCTTAACTAATAACTACAATCAAATTCTGAATTATGAAAAAGTTTTTGTTAATGTCAATTGCTGCTATGACCATACTTGGCGCATGTGCCCAGGAACGTAAACGTGCAAGCCCCCGCGAAACCGTTGAAAGTGATGCGGTAAGTGTAACCTACGGCCGCCCTTACAAAAAAGGCAGGGTTATATTTGGGCAGTTGGAAAAATTTGGATCTGTATGGCGCATTGGAGCCGATGAAGCCACAGAAATAACCTTTAAAAAGGATGGAACCTTTGCCGGACAAGCTGTTAAGGCGGGTACTTACACCATGTTTGCTATTATCAATGAGAACGAATGGGAAATGATATTAAACAGCGAACTGAAGCAATGGGGCGCATATGGCTATGAAAAAATTAAAGACAAAAATGTAATGAGCGCAAAGGTGCCTACGCAAAAAACAACGGCAGTAGTGGAACAACTTACCATTACTACAGGTGCTGACGGCCTTACTATTTCCTGGGATGATACCTCGGTAACCGTACCTTATAAGTTTTAAACTGACAATTTTATTGAATTTGAATGGCTGCTTCTGAAAGGATGCAGCCATTTTTTTGCGTTATAATTCTATCATTAAGCGAAGCCGGTCGTTAAGATAGGGTCCGCCGGGATGCCTTGCAGAATAATCGAGGTTTATCCAGTATTCCCCGTCATGTTCATGATAATGCAGTGTTGAAATGAGTTCGTTCTTAAATAATTGAATAATGGCCTGCTGCATCACATCAAATGAAGCCTTATTGCCTACATACAATTCGGGGTACATATGGCCTTCAATTATCACAAGCCTGCATTTGGCACCAATGCTCATTAAGGCGCTTGCCATAAGAATACTATGGTCGTCACAATCGCCTCCCATGCCATTGTTAATGGTTTCTAATGGAGTAGCATAATATTCGTCCCGCTGCATATCGGGTACATATTTGAAGTTATTATTGATATATTTAAACAACGACAATTGACGGGTAAGAATCGAATACCTTTTTTCATATTCAGAAAAATGCTCAAGGGATTTTTTTACGGACCAATTTCTAACCGTTGAGTCACCCAACTGCATTTTCGCCTTTATTCTTCGCGAAACTTTATCGGCAGGTTTTTCAAATAAAGCTGGATTTATACTAAGCAGATCATCGGATTTTTGGTCTTTTACCTGCCAGTTGCTAAAAGCTAGGGTTTTATAATCGTGCACTACCTTATGGAAACCGTAGGTACCCTGATACTGAGCAAATGAAAGGTAAATTACCACAAAAAGTAGGGCTGGGAAAATAAGTGGCCGCATGAGCCAAAGAATAATGCGAACAATAATTACAGCAATTATAAAGGCAATAATCAGGTCAATATTTACATCGCCGAGTAGTATAGGGGGAATAAAACGGCAGATAAATGGGGTAAGGGGAATTACAACAAGCAACCCTGCCAGATTTGATATCCAGTTTCCAGCTTGTTCGGTTACTTTACCCGCATTTTTCATGATACAATTCTATTCATTACAAATTTATATAACCTTGATCAGTGGCTGCTATTATTAAGGTTTCCTTATAGATAAGCCCATTTAAAACAGAAGAACATTTTGTACGAATGCTATGATCAATTCAATAACGCAAAAAAGCCGCTAACAAGGATGTCAGCGGCTTTTATAGGATATTTTATTTTTAGCTCAGCTTCTCTACCTGCATATAATTCAATTCTACAGGTGTAGAGCGGCCAAATATTTTTACAATTACTTTCAATTTTTTCTTTTCGTCATTCACTTCTTCAATTACCCCGTTAAAGTCATTGAAGGCACCGTCAATAATTTTAATGGTTTCTCCAATAATGAAAGGCTCACTCATGGTAATTCCCTGATCGCTCATTTCATCCACACGGCCGAGCATTTTATTAACTTCGGATTTGCGCAAAGAAATAATATTGCCTTTAGAACCCTTACCATCCGTAAGAAAGTGCATGATATTACTGATGCTGCTAATATGCTGTACCATATCGTCGGTAAGCTTACCTTCTGCCACTTCAATCATTACATAACCGGGGTAATAGTTTTTCTCGCGCATTACCTTTTTGCCATTCTGCACCTTATAGACTTTCTCCATAGGAAGAAAAATCTGTTTGATGCGACCGCCCCAGGTTTGACGAAGAAGATCCTTGTCGAGGTATTCCTTTACAGAACGCTCCTTCCCACTTACTACACGCAGTACGTACCACTTACTGTCTTGCTGTTCTATTACCGGTGTATCCATTATTTAAAAAGGGAATAAATAAGTTTGAGGAGATTTTCAGAAGCAATATCCATCACCCATACCATTGCGGTAATAACGATGGTTGCAATAATCACAATTACGGTACTTTGCTGCAACTGTGCCCAGGTAGGCCAGGTTACTTTTTCCGTAAGTTCATGCAAACTATCTTTAACGTATGCGGTTACTTTGCTCATAATTTCTAATTTGGAATTTGAAATTTCAAATTAGAAATTTCAAATTGGAAGCACGGGAACGCGGATTCGAACCACGATCAAAGGTTTTGGAGACCTCTATTCTACCGTTGAACTATTCCCGTAAAAAATAAGTACGAAATCTGAAGTACGAAGTTAGAAGATTTCCTTCGTACTTCGTACTTCCTTATTTCGTACTTGGCTTATTACTTAACAATATCAGTAACCTGACCTGCACCTACGGTACGACCACCTTCGCGAATAGCGAATTTCAGGCCTTTTTCCATAGCGATAGGTTGAATCAGGGTAACATTGATTGAAGTGTTATCACCAGGCATAATCATTTCAGTGCCTTCGTTCAAATGAACTTCACCAGTTACGTCCGTAGTACGGAAGTAGAACTGAGGACGGTATTTGTTGAAGAACGGCGTATGACGGCCACCTTCTTCCTTGCTCAGTACATAAACTTCTGCTTTGAAATCGGTATGCGGTGTAATAGAACCGGGCTTGCAAATAACCATACCACGACGGATTTGGCTCTTTTCAATACCGCGGAGGAGCAGACCAGCGTTGTCACCAGCTTCACCTTCGTCAAGCAATTTCTTAAACATTTCAACACCGGTACAGGTAGAAGTAAGTTTATCAGGCATCATACCTACGATTTCAACACCTTCACCTACTTTAATCCTTCCGCGCTCAATACGACCGGTAGCAACAGTACCACGACCGGTAATAGAGAATACGTCTTCCACGCTCATCAGGAACGGAAGATCAACCGGGCGGGGAGGCAATGGAATGTAGGTATCTACAGCATCCATTAATTCCATAACCTTAGCAACCCACTGCTCTTCGCCGGCTAAAGCACCGGTAGCAGAACCCTGAATAATTGGGGTATTGTCACCGTCGAAACCGTAAACGCTAAGCAGGTCACGAACTTCCATTTCAACCAGTTCAAGCAGTTCAGGATCATCAACAAGATCAACCTTGTTCATGAACACTACGAGACGAGGTACACCTACCTGACGGGCAAGCAGAATGTGCTCCTTGGTTTGGGGCATAGGACCATCCGTAGCAGCTACCACTAAGATTGCGCCGTCCATTTGGGCTGCACCCGTAATCATGTTCTTCACATAGTCAGCGTGACCAGGACAGTCAACGTGCGCATAGTGACGATTTTTAGTCTGGTATTCAACGTGTGCTGTATTGATGGTAATACCACGCTCTTTTTCTTCGGGCGCACCGTCAATTTCATCATACTTCTTTGCAACAGCCAATCCCTGCGATGCAAGGATAGAAGTAATAGCTGCAGTTAATGTTGTTTTACCGTGGTCAACGTGGCCGATTGTTCCTACGTTAACGTGAGGCTTGTCCCTCTTGAAGGTCTCTTTTGCCATTTCAGATGTTTTTAATAATTGTTTACACTTGTTTTTTGTTAACGATAGCCAGATGAGTGTTGACCATCCGGTTTTCAGAGCCGTTGATGAGAATTGAACTCACGACCTCTTCCTTACCAAGGAAGTGCTCTACCCCTGAGCTACAACGGCGTAGTTCAGTCGGCAGTACATTTCGGCAGTTTGCAAACGATCGTAATCCAAAAAATTATTTCATGCCAACTAACCCCTTGCTAACTGCAAACTGTCAATGAGCGGGAGACGAGGCTCGAACTCGCCACCTATAGCTTGGAAGGCTATCGCTCTACCAAATGAGCTACTCCCGCAAAAATTCGAGATTTTTAGGCTCAAATTTCAATTTTTATTTAAAGAACTGTGGGCAGAGCAGGGTTCGAACCTGCGTACTCGTGAGAGAACAGATTTACAGTCTGTCGCCTTTAACCACTCGGCCATCTGCCCAAGAAATCAAATAACAATATTCAAATTACAAATTCCAAAAGACCTTCATTTACTCAAACCTTTGGGATTTGACATTTGAAAATTTGGAATTTTCCAACTGAGCCACTTGCCGGAATCGAACCAGCGACCTACTGATTACAAATCAGTTGCTCTACCTGCTGAGCTAAAGTGGCGTTTTTTTATTTTCCGCCTTACTAAATGATCAGCAAAAATGGCGGTTGAAAGAGCTACCCTTATTTTTCGGGATGGCAAAAGTAAGGCAAAAGCAAATACATCAAAAAAAATATGTCAAATTCTTTTCAGAAATGTGGGAAAATAAAAATCCCTCCCGCAAAACGGGAGGGATTTTGTTACCTGTAAACTACCCTTCAATTTTCTCTTTTCTTCGTTTTATCTGTGTACACATACTGTCGAATGCCGTATCAAACGATTCTTGAAATGACTTACTACTCGATTTTACGAAAATTTCGTTTTTAGGAATCCTCACTTTAATCTCGGCCACTTTGTCCTTGATTTGATGAACTACATTATCCAATTTCAGGAAAACTTCCACTTTTACGATTCGATCGTGGTAAGTACTCAGCTTGTCCACTTTTTTTTCGATATGTTCCCTGAGTTTACTGTCGGCATCAAACCGCACTGTCTGAATGTTTAGTGTCATAATACAACACGTTTTTAGTGAATAAATAAAAGAACTAATTGGGTAGAATAAATTTTACATAAGCAAACGATTTTTGAATTGTTTATGAAAGGTAATGCATTATACGTAAGAAATTCCCAATGAAATCACAGTAAAAAAAATAATTTTCCAAAATTCAAAACTTAGCCCTTTGGATGTGCCTGCCCATGTACTTTTTTTAACTTCTCAATACTATTATGCGTATAAACCTGTGTGGCGGCAAGGCTGCTATGGCCAAGTAATTCCTTTACCGCATTGAGATCGGCACCGGCATTGGTAAGGTGTGTGGCAAAACTGTGTCGCAACACATGCGGGCCTCTCTTTTGCTGCGTGGTTACTAACCCGAGGTAATGGGTAACCGTGCTATAAATCCAGGCAGCCGTTACCGGTCTCCCTGTTTCCCTAACCAATAAATGCCCCCCAGCATGGACTGGCAGACCTGCTTTATCCTTTATATATTGCTTAATGGCAGCCATAAGATACTTACCTACCGGCAAAATCCGCTCCTTTTTACCCTTCCCCAAAACCCGCAGGGTGCCATTACCAAAATCGAGTTGGGCATGCATTAACCCAACGAGTTCACTCCGGCGCATGCCGGTTTCATACAATATTCTTATAGCCACTGCTGCCGTTTTCCCATCGTGGGTTTCGGGGAAAACACCGGCTTCCCACAGTTTATCCAACTGACTTGTTTCCACCCAGGTGGGCAGCCGCCTGGGTTGGCGGGGCATGGAAAGCGTGGCCATAGGCGATACTTCTACTATGCCCTGCTTGCGCAAATACCGGTAAAATGACTTAAGAGACGAGCCCTTTCGATGAATACTGCGGGAAGTGATTCCGCTATCTTTTAGTAGCGCCATCCAGGTACGTACAAAGCCAGGGCTTATTTCATCCAGGTTTTTTATATCGAGTTGCTTTTCCAAAAAGGTGGAAAACTGCTCCAGGTCGGTTTGGTAGGCAATAATAGTATGCTCCGAAAATCGCTTTTCGAATTGCAGATAGGATAAAAAGACAGTAACAGCTTCAGATAGGTACATAAAAAAACAGTAACCTAAAGATAGTGTCTTCCGGCTACTGTTACAATATTTTGATTAAACGATAATCTTAAATCTCTATTTTTCCGCTGGCAATCTGCTGCTTGTAAACAGCTTTCAGCACTTCGAAACGACGCTTAACCGATGGCTTTGTGAAGCTCTGACGTTCGCGGAGTTGCATTAAAACCTTTGCACGTTCAAATTTCTTCTTGTACTTCTTCAGCGCCTTGTCGATATTTTCGCAGTCTTTTGAGTCGATGATTAACATTTATATACCCCCTTTTAGTAATTAAGGCGGCAAAAGTAGGGATTATGGATTTTATGGCAAAATTATTTTTGGGAAATGATGGCATAATCCAATACGCAACTTCCCCTTCTTGGGTCGGGGCCCGCAATCCAATACGCAACGTCCCCCTTCTTGGGTCGGGGAGACGTTGCTTAAATGCAATACATTTGCCATCCGGCGGTGCAAAAACAAAAAATAGCAGCCCGTTCAAAAAATATGTTTACAGGAATTATTGAAACCATGGGTGTTGTAAAAGAAGTAATTTCTTCCGGCACCAACCGCTCCTTTTGGATTGAAAGCCCCATTGCCGCCGAACTAAAAATTGACCAAAGTGTTGCACACAACGGGGTATGTCTTACCGTTGATGCTTTGCAACCGGGCATGCACCGGGTAACCGCTATTGACGAGACGTTGCAAAAAACCCATCTGGGAACCTGGCAACAGGGTACTAAAGTAAATATAGAACGCTGCCTTGTAATGGGCGGACGGCTGGATGGGCATATGGTACAAGGTCATGTGGATACGGTGGGTGAATGCGTGAGCGTTGAAGACAAAGATGGAAGCTGGCTTTTTACCTTTCAGTTTCCTGCTGCATTTGCCAACCTTATGATTGAAAAAGGAAGTATCTGCCTGAATGGAATCAGCCTTACCGCATTTGCTGTTACTAAAAATAGTTTTGCCGTTGCTATTATTCCCTACACCTGGGAACATACCAATATGCATGCAATAAAGCCGGGCGCTAAGGTGAATTTAGAATTCGATATGGTGGGAAAATATATTCAGCGTTCTATAATGCTGAAAGAAAATGACTAATTCTCATCCCCATATCGCCATTGCAATCCTTAACTTTAACGGGAAGGCATTGCTGGAAGCTTACCTGCCTTCGGTAATGGCAACCACCTACCCCAATAAATCCATTTGGGTTATCGACAACCAATCCACTGATGATTCTCTAGCCTGGCTGCAACGTCAATACCCTACCGTTGGGCTGGTGCAAAATGACGGTAATTATGGTTTTGCAAAAGGCTATAATGAAGGATTAAAACATATAGAAGCCGATTATTTTCTTATTATTAATAACGATGTGAAAGTACCGCCGGACTTTATACAACCTGTAATTGCGGCAATGGAAGCGGATTCCCGTATTGCATTTGCCCAACCTAAATTGCGCTGGCTACGGAAACCGGAATATTTTGAGTATGCTGGCGCTGCCGGTGGGCTGATTGATCCGCTGGGTTACCCCTTATGCAGGGGCAGGTTATTCGACGAAATAGAAATAGACAAGGGCCAATACAACGATTCCGCTTTTGTTTTTTGGGCAACGGGTGCCTGTTTATTTGCGCGTGTCGATGCCTTTTGGGAACTGGGTGGTTTTTATGAATACTTTTTTATGCACTGCGAAGAGATTGACCTTTGCTGGCGGGCACAAACCCATGGCTATAAAGTATTGGCTTGTGGAAATAGCAGTGCTATGCATTTAGGTGCGGCGAGTCTGGCAAAAGAGAATCCGCGTAAAACCTATTTCAATTTCCGTAACAACCTGGTGATGATGGCACGCAATATGCCGGTGGGCAGGTTGCTTTGGGTATTGCTATTGCGTTTTGGCCTTGATGGAATAGCAGCTTTTGCTTTCTTATTGAAGGGTGAATTCGGATCCGCAGGGGCGGTACCGAAAGCATGGTTTGCTTTTTTTGGGTGGTTGCTGAAAAGTGATGAAAGCAAATTTCCGGGTAAGCGGGGTTTTAGAAAGTTAGATGGAGTATCAGGTAAGCTTGCTTTGTGGAAGCGCTACGTTGAAAGCGGTATTTAGCATTTCCCGCTTTAAGAAACACTTTCCATCTTAGTATCATAAACCACCACTTTTTCCCAAAGCATGCCAAAATCAGCAATAAACTTTTGATGAACCGGATGATCCTGGTAGGTTTTCTGTGCAGCTAATGATTCAAAATACATTAGCTCCGAAACATGGTAGCTATTATCAACCACTTCACGTTTTTCGGTACTTGCGGGCTGGCCAATCCATAAGGCATTCACCTGTGGAATGGCACCTAAGGTTTTCAATCCTTCGAGCAGTTTGGCAGCATCCGCCGGGTTTTTTAGCCAAAAAAATACATGATGGACGATCATTTCATTTCCCGTTTTGAAAGGTTCAGGCATAACAGGTGCTACCGCAGCTACTGAAATGGCTTTTGTAAATTTCCGTCGGTTCATTTTTTTTCACACAAAATAAGCAATTCAATCCATTGCCAATATCAACCAAGACTAAACAAGCTTTTTACAAACTCGCGCTTATTAAACACCAGCAGGTCTTCCATTTTTTCTCCAACGCCAATATAACGAACCGGTATATTCATTTGATGGCTGATGGCCAAAACCACCCCACCCTTGGCAGTGCCATCGAGTTTTGTGATGGCAAGCCCCGTAACATCGGTTGCAGCCGTAAAATGCTTTGCTTGTTCCAATGCATTTTGACCGGTACTTCCATCTAATACCAATAAAACTTCGTGTGGTGCTTCGGGTAAAAGCTTTTGTATCACCCGCTTTATTTTACTTAGCTCTTCCATCAGGTAGGCTTTGTTATGCAGCCGGCCGGCTGTATCAATAATAATGATATCAGCGCCTCGGGCAATGCCACTTTGTACAGCGTCAAATGCAACTGATGCAGGATCGCTTCCCATAGGCTGCTTTACTATGGGCACGCCTACCCTTTCGCTCCAAATGGTTAACTGATCTACCGCAGCCGCCCTAAAGGTATCCGCAGCGCCAAGCAACACACTTTTTCCGGCCAACTTGAATTGGTGTGCAAGTTTTCCAATGGTAGTGGTTTTACCTACACCATTTACACCAACAACCAATAACACATAAGGCTTGGGCATTCCTTTCAAATCGAAGCCCCTTGTTAATCCGTCGGGTGTATCTACGAGTAATCCGGCAAGTTCTTCCTGTAAAATATTGTTGAGCTCGGCAGTATCAAGGTATTTATCACGTTTTACCCTTTCGCTGAGTTTGTCTATCAGCGCTACCGTAGTTTCAATCCCTACATCGGCACCCACCAACGCTTCTTCAAGGCTATCGAGCACTTCTTCATCCACCGTGCTTTTTCCAGCAATTGCCTTGGTAATTTTGGTAAAGAAACCCTGCTTGGTTTTTTCAAGCCCCTGGTCGAGTGATTCTTTTTCTTTACGTCCGAATAATTTATCAAAAAAGCCCATAGGATGTAAAATTCCAAATAATTAAATAACAAATTACAAAATCTGCAATAAAAAAAGCCATCACACCTATAAACGGAGTGACAGCTCAATATTTTCTCAATAGAAAAGTATTTGTGACTTACTTGGTAGCCAAAAAGTCTTTCACTTTGTCTTTATGAATAATGGCTTCTTTAAAAGTGTAAGCGCCTGTTTTGGGGCTACGCACTGCCTTTATCACTTTGCTCCAGTTTTTTGCTTCAGCGGCTGACTTCTGGTCCTTTGTCTTGATCGCCGTTTTTGCTGCTTTTGCCATTGTATTTCAATTTAAAATTTGAAATTAAAAATTTGAAATCGCTTTTAGCAACATCAAATAATAATCTGCAAATTATTGTTATTTAATTTCTTTATGTACGGTTACTTTCTTCAGAATGGAATTGTACTTCTTAAGTTCAAGACGCTCCGGGGTATTCTTCTTATTCTTTTCGCTGATGTAGCGACTTGTGCCGGGCTTACCGCTTGTTTTGTGCTCGGTACACTCCAGAATTACCTGAACCCGGTTGCCCTTCGATTTCTTTGCCATTGTAATATACTTTTATAATAATATCTTAATTAAATGTGTTCGCCTTGTGCGCGCAGTTGTTTAACTACGGTAAGAAGTCCTACCTTATTGATAGTACGAACGGAGTCTGCTGTCAACTTCAGGGTAACCCATTTGTCTTCTTCAGCCAGATAAAAACGCTTTTTCTGCAGGTTAGGCAGGAAACGACGCTTAGTTTTAATATTCGAATGGCTAACCTTGTGACCCGATAAGGGCTTTCTTCCGGTAAGCTGACATACTCTTGCCATGATCTCTAATTTTTGGGACGGCAAAGGTGCGTATAAATAGCCAATCTGCAAAAAGTATTTCAGGTATTTTTATTCCTTTTGGTAAAAATCAGGCCGAAAAATTCATCTTTTCGCCTTAATTCATCAAAATTTCTCCTTCAGGATGGTGTAAAACTTATAAACATCCGCGAAACTGCAATAAGCCGGAGCAGGCGCTACCCTGATAACGCCGGGCTCACGATAGTCTACAATAATACCGTTTTCGATCATGGAATCGTGTATGGCACGCCCTTTTTCCCTGAAATAAAGGCTGAGTTGGGCACCCCGTGCATCGGGTGCTGAGGGTGTAATAATCTCAAAATCAAGATGGGAACACAACCCCAACAGGTATTCAAGATAACCGGTTAAAGCAATACTTTTAGCACGCAACGCTATTGGCCCTGCCTGATCTAAAATTTCCAGTGATGCCTTCAGACAAACGGTATTAAAAACCTGCGAAGTGCTCATACACCAACCAGATGCATCGGGCTTGGGAATGAACCCCTTTTCCATTTTAAAACGGGTCTTTTCATCATTACCCCACCAACCGCCCAAACGGGTCGTGGCGGGCTGCGTAGCATGTTTTTCATGAACAAAAACCCCTCCCACTGCACCGGGCCCGCCATTCAGGTATTTGTAACTGCACCATACAGCAAAATCCACATCCCAATCGTGCAAACTGACCGGAACATTTCCCACCACATGTGCAAGATCGAAACCTACCTGTGCACCTACTGCATGTGCGGCACGGGTAATGTTTTCCATGGGAAAAAGTTGCCCGGTGTAGTAATTCATTCCGCTGAACATACAAAGGGCAAGGCTTTCGCCGGCCTGATTAATGGCTTCCAGTATATCTTCTTCCCGCAATAGTTTTTCACCTTCCCGCGGAGCTACTTCAATAATTGCATCTTCCGGGGCAAAACCATAATGTTTCACCTGCGTTTCAATGGCATATTGGTCGCTTGGGAAGGCGCCAGCTTCCATTATTATCCTATACCGATGGGCCGAAGGCCTGTAAAAACTCAGCATCATCAGGTGAAGATTAACCGTTAATGCATTCATTACGGTTATTTCTTTTTGTGAAGCACCCACCCATTTAGCCAGTGCAGGGGTGCAGGTTTCATGGAAAGTTAGCCAGGGGTTGGTTCCTCCAAAGTATCCCCCGATTGCTTTCTCACGCCAGGATTCGAGTTCGGTTTCTATAGCCGCCGCAGCCGACTTTGGTTGTAGTCCAAGACTGTTTCCACAAAAATAAATTACATTATCCCCATTATGCCGGGGGAAATGAAACTTTGATTTAAAGGCAGCAAGTGGATCCTGATTATCCATTTGAAGGGCAAAATCTATTGTTGGCAAGTAGTCCATAATATGTGGCCGTATTTTATAAAAGGCAAAACTACTTTAATCCGGTCACAGCTAATCAGGTAGAAAAGGAAAGTGAAATCTGGTAAATGATTGGATTTTAAGAAAGCTTTTGCATTATTTGCCAAACGTTTGTTACTTCAGGAACGTTCACAGCCTAACTTGCCGTTCTTAACTTTTCACAAGCACACTTTCTACCAAACTTTGCATTGTAGAAAATTTATTATAATTATGTTTTACAACCTGGTATTAACCGTGATGATGGGTGGCTTTGCACTAATGGGTTGCCAGCAAACTAAAAATGCCCCACATTTATTATCAACACAAACTTTATTTAGTATGAATATGCCTACTGATACGGCCACATTTGGAACCGGATGTTTTTGGTGTACTGAAGCCGTTTTTCAGGAGTTGAAAGGTGTGCAAAAAGTTACCAGTGGATATAGTGGCGGCAATGTTGCCAATCCCACCTATGAACAGGTTACCAGTAAAAGAACCGGACACGCAGAAGTAGTGCAAATCGTATATGACCCCTCAGTTATTTCATTTGATGATTTGCTGGAAGTTTTTTTCCAGGTGCATGACCCTACTACACTAAACCGTCAGGGTGCAGATGAAGGTCCACAGTATCGTAGTGCCATTTTTTATGCAAATGAAGAGCAAAAAACAAAGGCAATTTATTATAAGGGCGAGTTAGATAAAAGCGGCGCCTATGGCAATAAAATTGTTACTGAAATTAGCCCGTACAAAAGCTTTTACCCTGCCGAAGAATACCACCAAAACTTTTATGCCAATAATCCTACTTACGGATATTGCAGCTACGTAATAAAGCCAAAGCTTGATAAATTTAAAAAAGTGTTTGCGCAAAAATTACGTAACACAGCTACTAATGCGGTCAACTAAGTAAAGCAGCTATCTTCGCTATTATCGTTTTCTTTATTTAAAAACGCTTAGCAACATGCAGCAACTGCTTACTTTAGTAATTACTCTATCTCAAACGCTATATTACTGCCAAACCGTGGCAGCACAATCTACCGCTCAGCCTCCTGTAAAATTTACCAGTGCTGATACTTTAAGAGGCAGCCTCAACCCGAACAGAACCTGGTGGGATGTAAAAAGATACGATATTGAAATTGAACCCGACTATGCAACCAAAAGTTTGCGGGGATGCAATACCATTAAGTTTAGCGGCAAGGGTGGAAAGCGCATGCAAATAGACCTGCAGCAACCCATGCAGATTGACAGTATAAATTGGCTGGGGAAAAAATTACCATTTACCCGTAATTACAATATAGCTTTAATTGAGTTTCCCGACTCCATGAAAAACTTGTCCAATCAGGACTATTTCATTTCCATTTATTTTAGCGGTGTACCAAGAGAAGCCAAAAGGGCGCCATGGGATGGCGGCTGGATTTGGGGAAAGGACAAGCAAGGCCGGCCATGGATGACGGTTGCCTGCCAGGGTCTTGGTGCTTCGGTGTGGTACCCTTGCAAAGACCACCAGAGCGATGAACCCGATGAAGGGGCATCGCTTACCATAATTACCCCGAATGATTTAATGGGAGTAGGTAATGGTAAACTGGTAACCACTATTGAAAAGGGAAGCAAGTCAATACACCGCTGGGAAGTAAGAAACCCTATTAACAGCTATAATATTGTTCCTTATATAGGTGCTTACACAAGTTATGATGAAATTTATGCTGGCGAAGATGGCGGAAAACTGAATTGCAGTTATTGGGTAATGGATTATAACCTTGAAAAGGCCAAACAACAATTTAAGCAGGTTCCCGAAATGTTGCAATGCTTTGAATTCTGGATGGGCCCCTACCCTTTTTATGAAGATGGATACAAACTGGTAGAATCGCCGCACCTTGGGATGGAACACCAAAGCAATATAGCCTATGGCAATAATTTCATAAATGGATACCGTGGCCGCGATTTAAGTGGAACGGGCTGGGGTAATCAATGGGATTTTATTATAATTCACGAAAGCGGGCATGAATGGTATGGTAATAACATTACTACAAAGGATATCGCCGATATGTGGGTACACGAATCATTTACCAACTACTCGGAAACACTTTTTACCCAATGCAAAAGCGGTAAAGAAGCCGCAGAAGCTTATGTGCAGGGCATCAGGCGCAATATTGTAAACGACAAACCTATTATTGGCCCATACGGGGTAAATGAAGAAGGAAGCGGCGACATGTATTATAAAGGAAGCAATATGATACACACCCTGCGAACTATGATGGACAATGATTCACTGTTCAGGCAAATGCTGCGGGATATGAACAAAACCTTTTTCCACCAAACGGTATCCGGCGGCCAAATTGAGACATTTATGATGCAAAAAAGCGGGATGGGCAAAAAGCTGGAACCATTTTTTGACCAATATTTACGCACCACCGCCATTCCTATTATTGAATGGAAAATAAATGCCGGCAAACTTTCGGCCCGCATTACCAATGGAACCGACAAACTTACCCTACGTATGTGGATGCCAAACGGCGAAGGAACCGGGGAATGGAAATGGATTGACAATCGCTGGACTACGATTGAAACAAAACTTACAGAAGTACAATGTGAGGAAAAATGGAATAAGAACTTTTACGTTGCGTACCAGGCAGTAAGCCCTTAAAATGGTAAAATAAAAAACTAAGTTTAGTTAACACCTTCTGTTATAAGTATTCGGCTTGCCTGTTGCAAGGCACGGCGCGCACCCACAAAACGGGCTTTCCAGTACTTATCATCAAGGCTGCTGATAGCAACACCCTGCGAAGTAGATGAATGAATAAACTTACCATTTTGAAGGTACATACCTACATGGCTTATACCACCGGTGGTATTAAAAAATACCAAATCACCTTCTTTCAACTCATCCTGGCTTATACGGGTAAGAGATGCATACTGCTCACGTGCGGTGCGGGGTAGCATCCATCCAAAAGAATATTGACTTAAAACCTGCATAAAAGCTGAGCAATCAATGCCGCGGTGACTTGTTCCGCCATAACGGTAACGGGTACCATACCATTCATCAATGGTTTTATAAAGGGCAACATTGGTAACCTTTTCCACCGATTCGTTTAGCATAATAGCGTACTTGAATTGGAATGGGAGGAAAGTTTCCAACGTCATTTCAAAAGATGAACGCAGATTGGTTCCAATATAATTCATGGTTCTGTCAAAAACAGACAGTGAGGTATTGTCCTGTTTTAACTGAACCGGATCGCTAAGCTTTCCGTTTGGTAGCGGCAATTGCTTTGCGGTTGTAGCAGGAACACGGGTATCTGCCTGTTGGGCATGTAAACCCGTGAAAAAGCAAAAGGCCAATACTGTGGTTACAAATAATTTCAATTTCATGTACACTTATTTTTAGAAAGTTTCCATACCCTGCCCAATCGCAAACAGGGTCATAACATCCTTGCTAATAAATCATGTGTTTTAATAGGTAAAGGCACATTAGAAATGTGCTTTGCGGAAATAGAAAAGTGAATGATTTCGAAAGGCACCACTACGCTATTGTCCGGAACCGGGCAAAGGTAGGGATTCAACCTTAAAACCCAAATACTAATTATTCAACAACAATCAATTGATTTTCAAGCAATTACAAGCAGGAGTACCCGATAATGAAAAACAATTACTTACATTTTTTACACAGCCCCTGCGAATAACTTATCCTTAAACGGGGGATTAATTGTATTTATTTTGCTGTCCAA
Organism: Chitinophagaceae bacterium; assembly: GCA_041740575.1. Lineage (GTDB taxonomy): Bacteria > Bacteroidota > Bacteroidia > Chitinophagales > Chitinophagaceae > Phnomibacter. The sequence goes on from JBGSLS010000037.1 coordinate 409,471, forward strand.
GAATATATTATGAACCGCTTTTCGCATTTGCATGTACATACCCAATTTTCGCTGCTGGATGGTGCAGCTTCCATTGACTCGCTATATAAAAAGGCAGCAAAATACGATATGCCTGCGCTTGCCATTACCGACCATGGCAATATGTTTGGTGCTTTTGATTTTGTAAGTGCCGCCTGGAAAGATACCAAAGTAATAGGCAAGGATGAATTTGGAAAAGATATTCTGGCACCTAAAGTAAAGCCCATTGTAGGGTGCGAATTTTATGTGGTGGAAGACCGTTTTAGAAAAATCTTTACCAAGGACGACAAGGACCGAAGGTTCCACCAGGTGCTGCTTGCCAAGAACAAAATTGGCTACCAGAACCTGATAAAACTTACTTCGCTCGGTTACATTGAAGGTATGTACAGCAAGTATCCACGAATTGATAAAAAACTGATTGAGCAATACCATGAAGGGCTGATAGCCACCACCTGTTGTATCGGTGCTTATGTTCCCCAAACCATACTAAAAGAAGGCGAAGCGGCTGCAGAAACAGAATTTAAATGGTGGCACGATCTTTTTGGCGATGACTATTTTATTGAATTACAACGACACCAAATAAATGAACAGGAAAAGATAAACGAAGTACTGATAAGGTTTGCCAAAAAGTATAACGTACATATGATTGCCACCAACGACAGTCATTATACAGAACGTGATGATGCGAATGCACATGATATCCTATTATGCATTAATACTGGTGAAAAGCAAGCTACTCCGGGTTTTGATGATTTTGTAAACGATGATATTCACCTTAAAAACCGGCGTTTCAAGTTCCCTAATGACCAGTTTTATTTTAAATCCCCTGCCGAAATGCAGGCGCTATTTGCCGATGTTCCACAAGCGCTCGACAATACCAATATGATTGTGGATCGCGTGGATATATTGAACCTGAAGAAAGATATTCTGCTCCCTGCCTTTCCTATTCCGGATGCATTTCGTATTCATGAAGATAGCAATATGAATCAATGGGAGTTTCTCAAACATATTACTTTCGAAGGTGCAAAAATTCGTTATGGAGAAATTGAATCACATGTTTACGATCGACTCCAATTTGAATTGCACACTATTCAAACCATGGGGTTTGCCGGCTACTTTCTTATTGTATCCGACTTTATTAAGGCCGGTAAAGACCTTGGCGTTTTTGTGGGTCCCGGGCGTGGTTCCGCAGCAGGTAGTGTGGTAGCATATTGCATAGGCATCACCAATATTGATCCGCTAAAATATGGCTTGCTGTTCGAACGTTTCCTGAACCCGGATCGTAAGAGTATGCCGGATATTGATACTGATTTTGATGATGAAGGCAGGCAAAAAGTAATTGATTATGTAGTGGATAAATATGGTAAAGCACAGGTAGCACAGATTGTCACCTATGGTACCATGGCCGCAAAAATGAGTATTAAGGATGTTGCCCGCGTACTCGATTTGCCCTTGTCGGAAAGCAATGCACTTGCAAAATTGGTGCCTGACAAACCGGGTACAGAATTGAGAAGGGTGTTGAAAGCCCCACTTACCAAGAAAGAAGGTGAAAAATCACTAGAGGAAAAAGAAGGTTATGCACCGGAAGATATTGAGAATGTAAAAAAGCTGCGTGAAATTTATAAGGGCGACGATTTACGATCGCAGGTACTTGTCGAAGCTGAAAGATTGGAAGGTTCGGTGCGAAACACCGGCATTCATGCGGCAGGAATTATTATTGCACCTACCGATCTTACTACACTTATTCCTATTGCTACAGCAAAAGATAGTGATCTTTGGGTAACGCAATTTGAAGGTAAAATAATTGAAGATGCCGGTGTAATAAAAATGGACTTTTTGGGTTTGAAAACCTTGTCCATTCTTAAAACGGCGCTTGACCTGATAAAGATGAACCATGGCGTAGACATAGAACCTGACGAGCTACCCCTTGACGACGAAAAAACCTACCAATTGTATCAGCGTGGTGAAACCAATGCAACGTTTCAGTTTGAAAGCCCCGGCATGCAAAAGCACCTGCGCGATCTTAAGCCGGATAAGTTTGAAGACCTGATTGCGATGAATGCATTGTACCGCCCCGGACCTATTGCATATATACCCAACTACATTGCACGTAAGCATGGCCGCGAACCCATTACCTATGACCTCGCTGAAGTGGAAGAATATCTTGGTGAGACCTATGGAATTACCGTGTACCAGGAACAGGTAATGTTGCTTAGCCAAAAACTTGGCGGCTTTAGCAAAGGTGATGCCGACACCTTGCGTAAGGCCATGGGTAAAAAGGATCGTAAAAAACTGGATAGCATGAAAGCACAGTTTATTGAAGGGGCGACAGCTAAAGGTTTGGCGCAGGATAAACTGGAAAAAATATGGACCGACTGGGAAGCTTTCGCGCAATATGCATTTAACAAATCGCACTCAACCTGTTATGCATTTGTAGCTTACCAAACAGGATATTTAAAAGCCCACTACCCGAGCGAATACATGTCGGCGGTGCTGAACCATGCGGGTGATATTTCGAAGATTACTTTCTTTATGGAAGAATGCCGCCGTATGGGCATCAAGGTATTAGGGCCCGATATTAATGAATCGATAAAAGGATTTGCCCCCAATAAGAAAGGTGAAATAAGATTTGGATTGGGCGGATTAAAAGGTGTTGGCGAAGCGGCGATAGAAAACATCATTGAAGAAAGAAATAAAGGAGGAAATTTCAGTAACGTTTTTGAATTTATTAAAAGAGTTAACCAACGAACGGTAAATAAAAAATCATTGGAAAGTCTGATATATTCTGGTGCATTTGACACGTTTACAGAATACCATCGTGCACAATATTTTGCCATACCCAAAGGTGAAAAAGAAACAGGCCTTGAAAAAATTGTGAAGTATGGAAATGTGCTGCAAAGCCAATCTGCCAGCACCGCCAATACTTTATTTGGTAACCTTCAGGAAACTTTGCAGGTACAGTCGCCAAAATTACCTCCTTGCGAGCCATGGACACTTACCGAATTATTGGAATATGAAAAGGAAGTAACCGGCATGTTTATGAGCGGGCACCCGCTGGATCATTTTGGATTTGAACTTAAATATTATGGTATTATACCTTTAAGTGATATAAACTATTTAATGGGTGATGCAGATGCAAAACCCAACACGAGTCGTACCTACAAAATTGCAGGATTAGTTACCGGCGCCTCCGAACGAACGACCAAGGCAGGTAAAAATTTCGGCAACCTGATGATTGAAGATTATTCAGGAAAAATAGAAATTACTTTATGGAGTAATGACTATGCGCGGTTTAATGCTTTCTTTAAAACAGGGCTAACTTTATACATTACCTGCAACATAAAGCCCCGCATGCGTTACAATGGACCGGAGCAAGTACAGGATGGATGGGAATTAAAGGTAAACCATATGCAAGCGTTGGAAAGCCTGAGGCAACTCAATACACGTGCGCTGGAACTCAATATTCATCCTTCTCATATTCAACCTGCGATGGTTGATTTTTTAGCCGGGCAAATAAAAAGAAACAATGGGCAGGTTGGGCTTAAAGTAAAACTGAGAGACCGTGAGAAAAATTACGAAGTAGAATTAAGTGGCACCAAAGGCATTCAATTAAGTGATGAACTTGCACAATTTTTATTGGAACACGAGGAGATTGATACGAAAGTGGTGATGGCAGGGGAACAATAAAATTTTAGATTTTTGATTTTAGAATGATGATTTTAATACATATTAAATCCGGAGCCGCTGTTGGTGCTTTTTACCAACAGCATTTTTTATCGACATTTTATTTTTAATATATTTTACATATAACCACTGAAGCCGCTGTTGGTGTTTTTCACCAACAGCTTTCCTTATCGACATTCTATTTTTAATATAATTTACATATAACCATTGATATGGATTTCCAAAGTATAACAACCACCATCGCCACACCCGCTGACATACCCGAATTAGTTGCCCATATCAACAGCGGCTATCGCGGTGAAAGTTCGAGACAGGGATGGACAACCGAAGCAGATATATTGGGCGGCACGCGCATAGATGCAGCCGGCATTCAGGAAATTATTGATGAACCCAATGCGGACCTGCATATATTTCGCATGCCCGATGAAGGTTTGATAGCCTGTGTGTACCTGAAAGAAGCAGATGATTATTTATACCTTGGCATGCTTACCGTAAGGCCCACCCTACAGGCAGGTGGTATGGGAAAATATATTCTGAACTATTCAGAAACGGTTGCAAAAGCAGCAGGAAAAAACGTCATCCGCATGACGGTAATTAATGTTCGCGGCGAACTCATTGCATGGTATAATCGCCATGGCTATTTACCAACCGGCGAAACGGAACCATGGGTGGATGGTTTACATATTGGGGAACGAAAAAAGGAGATTGAATTCATTGTGTTGTCAAAAAGTCTAACCGGATTGTAAAAATTTCATGATTTGAATGCAGACGCGAACGACGAAAATATTTACTTCTCATCAAAATCGAAATTCAAGAAATCAATACCAAACTCTTCATTCATAATTCGGAACAAGTTCATAACTGCCACTGCCTTTTTATCTTTGAGTTCGTGCAAATTTGTAATACCAGCCAGATTTAATTGGTAATATTCTCTATCCAAAATGAACTCAATTTCTATACTTTGCGTAAGATATTGTTTACTACTATCCAATTCAAAGGGCGAAAATCGGGGAATATTCCAAACATCATTTGCAATCAATTTACTATTCATTTTCTCCCAGCCGCTCTTTGGAAAAAATTCTTTTTGCTTTCTATTTTCAACTTTATACATTGTGTCTATACTCCTTAAATCACATGAATACAATGCAGCGTAATTCCTACTGCGAAAATTAGAAATCTCAAACATTCTTGATTCGAATAGCCGTCGTTCAACGTCAGTCCATCTAAAAACCCAAATTCTGAAAAGCGGCGACCTTTGAGAATCATAAATTTTTAGTGCGTATTTGATAGCAGAAAATTCATCAATGCCTGCCATCGGGAGAAAATTCCTTTCAATATCATCAATTTCCACCACAGACTTATTTTGACCATTCTCGCACGATTTGAGAAATATACTTAGTATCAGTATAATGAATACATTTTTCACAAATAGAATATTTTATTTATCCCGTTATTGGTGTTCAAATCTAGTTTAATTTAAATACGCCGATGTTGGTACTTGTCTACCAAGTCAGATTATTCACCAACATCTTCAAAGCTAATTACATTCTACCTAATTCCAGCCAGGCAAACAGGAAATGCAAGGGACTAACACCAGATATTATCGGCATTTGTGGAATTCAAGCAAGGGCATAAAAGTGGAGACAGAATGTAAACGCAAGCTTAAATGGCGGTTTACAAAACCGCGAATACGGGTTCGCTATTATAAATGATGAACAGCATTTAGGAACATTTCGAATAGTGAGATGACAGTATTGGCTGGATAAGCCCATTGAACCATGCGGAACTTCAAACAGCGCAACCATCATAAAACCTAATTGAATAAAAGGATTACTTTTGCTATAAAGCGTAAACAATAATTTACCAGAATGAAAATATTACTTGATATACCTGACAGCAAAGCATCATTTTTTATGGAGTTGCTCAAAAACTTCGCTTTTGTAAAAGCAAAACCCTTGACTTCATATAAAGCCAAGGTGCTGGAAGATGTAAAAGACGCAGTTGATGAAATGAAACTTATTAAGGCAGGGAAATTAGAAGCTCGTAACGCAGAAGACTTGTTTAATGAGCTATAATGTAAAATCCATACCAAAGTTTGAAAGAGAATTGAAGAGGCTTGCTAAAAAATATGTCTCGTTAAAAACCGAATACATAGAACTGGTGCAAAGCCTTAAAGAAGAACCCAATCAAGGTATACCGCTCGGCAACGATTGTTTCAAAATAAGACTGGCAATAGCCTCAAAGGGTAAGGGAAAAAGCGGAGGGGCAAGAGTAATAACTTATGTACAGGTATCACTAACCACCGTTTACTTGCTTACGATATTCGACAAAAGCGAAAAGGAAATTATACCTGATAAAGAATTGCAAAGTCTGTTACTTCAAATTCCCGCCGAATAACCCATTGTAAATATCGTGCACAAAATGACAATTATGAGCGAAGACACCCACTGTTGGTCTTTACGACTGTAAAGATCAACAGCTCCAAATTTCATGATTCCCAACCTTTACCAAAGCCTAATTATGCGGAAATAACAGGGTGGTTTTTAAAATAAAAGGGAATGCACACAGTTTAGTAACAGAAATTGATTACACTTTCAAAATAGTATTTATAATTTGGATTGGCAGCCACAAAGCATATGATCTGATTGATGTAACTAAAATTGAATACAATGGATAATCTGCAAAATGAATTACACTATAAAAATGCCTTATTGAGAATCAGGGAATTGATGAAAATGCAGCCAAAAAGGGGAACGCGTGAAGGCAATGAGTTAGATATGCTTGCCACCCTTGTTGAAGCCTATGAATTGGTGCATGCTCCCATGCAGCCAAAAGACCCCATTGCTTTTCTCAAATACAAAATGGAAATGGATAATCTCAAACAAAAGGATTTGATTCCTTTTATAGGAGATAAAACCCGTGTTTCAAAGATATTAAATTACCGGCAGGAATTGACAGTTACAATGATTAAAAAGTTGAGTAAAGGGCTTTCAATTCCGGTGAGCCTTCTCATGCCTGCTTGATGGGGTTAGGCACACGTTCGGGTGTTTGAAGGAGTTGCGGGTGATTACACACCGCAACGGCGGCTCCGGGGGAATAATGCCGGCAAAAAAAAGGGAACAACAACGGCCAAGTAAAAGTATTCAAGTGATGGATTATTCCGAATGTAAATTATTTATGGTCATTGATGTGCACAAAACCCACTGGCAGGTTGCCGTTCTCTTCAGGGATATTATAGGTTTTCCATGCCCGTATTGCTACCGGCGCCGAAGAGTTAATGGTTCATTTACACCAGCAAGATTCCGGAGCAAATTATCATTGTATATTGTGTGTGGCATATGGGTTTTCGTTTCTGTTATTTTATGTTGGGTAATTTTTCTTGCTTTAAACGAAGTTCGGTGGCAGCATGAAGGATATAATTTTTGATATCATTCACTTCCCTCGCATTCAGCTTGCCCGCAAAATTTGGCATGCCTTTAGGAAGGAAAGCACCTTTCAATACAATATCTTCCAAAATGCCAAAAATACCTTCTGATGAATACACCAGGCTTGGGATGGAGCCACCGTTGGTTCCGACAGGGCCGTGGCAGCCGAGACAGTTGGCACTATACAATTTTTGACCGTTGTTGATTTGGTCCCGGGAAGCTGTTACGTCCAGGTCAATAAGTTTCGTCCTGCGGCCGATGCCTGTGGCGGAATAATTTTGGGTGGAATCAAGGGCAAAGCTGAAAATAGTGCCCTGGTAAATATCGTCTGTAAAGCGTTCCCACAGCGCCGGGGGGCCACCGCCCCAACCTACAGCAATGGACACATACTGTACTCCATCTACCGTGTACGTGATGGGGGGAGCAATGGCGCCGCCTCCCAGTTTATGCTCCCAAAGTTTGGTTCCATCGGTGGCATCATAGGCAATAAACCTTCCGTCGGCAGTACCCTGAAAAACCAGGTTACCCGCGGTGGTTAATACACCGCCGTTCACTACACCCTGGTACATGTTGGATCCCTCATAATTGACTTGCCAGGCTACTTTCTGGGTTTTGGGATTCCAGGCAAGCAGATGGCCCCTGTGCATATTGGCCGGGGCAGATGTGTCCGCGCGTGTTTCAAGCCCATTGACAAAAGTGGAAATCACTTTACCGCCTTCTTTAAATGTCCAGGCAGAGTCGTGCCCGTAAAGATGATTGTTGACATGGGCCGGGATGTAAACCAAACCAGTCATACTATTGTACGCCATCGGGTGCCAGTTGTGGCCACCGTTAGGTCCCGGGGAGATGGCTGTGTTTTTGTTTTGATACCTGCTGAAATCCGTTTCCACAGGTCGGCCGGTGGCCTTGTCTACATGCGTGGCCCAGTTCATATAGGTATAAGGCTCAGCTGAAAGGAGCTTACCTGTAGCCCTATCAAGGATATAGAAAAAGCCATTTTTAGGTGCCTGCATGATCACTTTCCTGCTTTTGCCTTCTATCTCCAAATCAGTGAGGATAAGCTGCTGCGTAGCGGTATAGTCCCAGCTATCGCCGGGGGTGGTTTGGTAATGCCAAACATACTCGCCATTGTCGGGATTAATGGCAACGATCGAGGACAGGAAGAGGTTATCGCCTTCCCCGTTGCTCCGGTTGAACCAGTCCCAGGGAGAACCGTTTCCGGTGCCTATGTAAAACAGGTTCAGCTCAGGGTCAAAGGCCATGGCTTCCCATGCAGTACCACCACCCCCATATTTCCACCACTCCCCTGACCAGGTTTTAGCTGCCATTTCCATGGCTTTGGATTCAAATGGTTTCGAGGGATCGCCGGGTACTGTGTAAAATCTCCATGCCTGATCACCGGTTATGGCATCGTAAGCAGTGATATACCCCCTTACACCAAACTCGGCCCCGCCATTACCAATAATTACTTTACCCTTTACCACCCGGGGTGCCCCTGTAATGGTATAGTATTTTGTAGTGTCGATGGTGAGCTGTTCCCATATGGGCTTACCCGTGGCCGCATCCAGCGAGATGAGTCTGCCATCGTAGGTACCCAGAAAAAGGCGCCCTTTGTAGATGGCCAATCCTCTGTTCACCACATCGCAGCAGCCTTTTGCACCATAATAGCGGGGTACTTTAGGATCATAGGTCCAGATTTTTTTGCCTGTCCGCACATTTATGGCATATACCATACTCCATGGTCCGGTGAGAAACATTACGCCATCCACTACCAGGGGCGTGGCTTCTATGCCACGGGTAGTACCCAGATCGATCGTCCAGGCAATTCCAAGGCGACTGACATTCTCACTATTGATATCATCGATGGCACTGAAACGATCTTCAGCATAGTTCTTTCCATAGGTTACCCAATTTTCCGGGGTATTGTCTGCGTTAGCCAAATAATCATCATCAATCATGGCAGTTGCCATTTTGATGTGTGCTTCAGTTCCGGCTTCCGGCTTTTTGCTACATTGAATGAAAGTAAAAGAAAGTACAATCAATACGAAAGCATAGTGACCACTCTTTCTTGATGGATATGTTATCATTAATTTTTATTTGGGACCTAATTTTTCAGCGCACTTTAGTTCAAATGGTTTCGGTCGCAGCGAAGGTGATGAATTTCTGGCACAAAAGTTGAATCGTGTAGCTACACTTGAACCAAACAGAAAATTCATATGTTTATTTTTATTGTTTTTTATTTGTCACATGCCTGCCTGCCGTCAGGCAGGGAATGCCCAATAATCATTGGCGGGGGGTATACGCCTCGTTTGTGGGGATTTCATACGAAGAAAGATACCCGCCATTACGCCAAACAGCTGTGTTAGCTGCCTGTTCTGTCATTGCTTTGAATGATGCAGTGGAACAGACAAACGCTACCGCCAATTTTTAGCTTGTAGAGCGGCGGTTTTTTCTTGGCCATTTGTGTGTATGTGAATCATTGGCTTATCTGCAGGTTAAGTTGTTATCGAAAATATATTTTGCTTCTTCAGTAAAGTCGTAAAGCAGGTAACCCAATTGGTCTATTTTTACCACAGGTATTATCACCAACAACTCCAAATCGCCTGACTCCCTACCTTTACCAAAACCTCAAAAAATGGAATTCCCGACATTATATCCATCCTTCTTCACTGCCACTTGCAAGGTTCCTAGTATTCGGAAGGCTTCCACTATGGCAAGATAACATCTGGAAGGGTATAATCATTATTGTCCCTAGTTTTTTAGTAGATAGGTTTGACTTTTTAAGTCATTATCGAAAGGTGGATTTTTCGGCTTCGGGTTAATGAAGGAGTTGCGGGTGATAACACACCGCAACGGCGTCTCCGGGGAAGTTAACGGTGGCAAAAAAGGAGAACACTAACAACGGCAAGAAAAAAAAGCTGATGTAGATTCTTTATCCACATCAGCTTTGTATTTTCAAAGTATAGATTACCTTAATTTAAACTCCTGAAATCCACCGGCACCAATTTACTAACGCCTGCTTCCTGCATGGTTACCCCATAAATTACATCCACCTCACCCATCGTTTGTTTATTGTGGGTAACAATAATAAACTGACTTCTCTCGCTGAACTTACGGATCATTTGGGTAAACTTACCCACGTTGGCATCATCAAGCGGGGCATCCACTTCATCGAGAATACAGAATGGGGCAGGCTTAATCAGGTAAATACTGAACAGCAATGCGGTGGCAGTAAGGGTCTTTTCTCCACCACTTAATTGAGAAATGCTCGATGGCCTTTTACCCTTTGGCTTAGCTATAATATCAATACCGGTTTCGGCAAGATTATCGGGGTTTTCAAGTACCATATCAGCCGTATCATCTTCGGTGAATAATGCCTTAAATACTTGCTGAAAATTTTCGCGTACGGCATTAAAAGTATCGAGAAATTGCTTGTTGGCAGTAGATTCTACTTCCTGAATGGTTTGCATCAGGCTTTCCTTGGCATTCACTAAATCATTCTTTTGCTCAAGGATAAACTCATAGCGCACTTTCATTTCCTGGAATGCTTCAATCGCCGTTGGGTTTACTTCACCGAGGTTTTCCAAACGCTTCTTCATCCTGTCAGCAGCTGCCTGTAGTTCTTCGGTAGGTGTGTCATTTTCACGGTCCTGATCCAGTATATCTTCTATATTAATTTTAAACTCTACATCAAGCCGCTCCTTAATACCTGCAAGTTGCAGTTTCAGGTTATTCAATTCGTCCTTAATTTGTTCGAGCACATGGTCTACGGTTTCCTTGGCTTTTGTTTTAAGACGAAGGGCAGATTCCCTGTCGTGCAAACTGTTTCGTTGCGCATAATAATCACGGTCAGCTTCATTCAGCGTTTTTTCATCGCTTTCCTTTTTACGCATCAGTTCGGTAAGTTCCGTTTCCGATTGTGTCAGCTTGGTTTGGTTTTCATCCAATTGTCCGCCTATCGCTTCCAACTGATTTTTACTATCAATGATTTGCTTTTGCAAGGTTTCTACTTGCTGCTGTTTAAAACGCAACTCTTGTGTAAGCCCTTCTATTCTGCTTTGCTGCCGTGTAAATGCAAGGTTGCCTTCATTGTACAAACCTGCAAATTGCTGATACTCCGTTTCTGCAGCTTTGTATGCATCTTCCTCTGCCGTAAGTTGCTCACGCTGTTGATTCAGTTGTTCGGCAACATCTTCTAAAGTTTCGCGAATACTTGCAATAGCATCCTGCTGCACTTCGAGCTGTTCGCTGTATTGTTCAATTCTGTCAGTAGCATTCTCCTGCAAGTGCTGCAGGTTTTCCCTTTTATTTTGCGCGGCAAAAACCGCATTGGTTAATTGAAGTATTTCCTGTTCGCTCTGACGGATAGCCTGCTCTTTTAATTGGGCATTATATTCCAGTACTTCCGCATGTTTTTTACTGATCAATTCTTTCAAATGATCTACAACCGTTTCCTGTTCTTCTATCTCTGCTTTCAGTTTTTCGAGGTTTTTGGCACGGCCAATTTTTTTACCTTCAAATAGCCCCACACTACCGCCGGTAAGCGTGTATTTTCCTTTTACATATTTACCCGATTTTTCAATAATGGTATGCGTGGTGGTTGTTTCCAGCACACTATCATTTTCAGCAATAATTACATGGCCCAATAAATGCTCAGCCAATTTCTTATAACGCGGTTCCACTTCCACCACATCGAGTACAGGAATGGTATTGGCTAACTTTGTATTAATGACCGGGTTTTCAAATGCATTTATTTTATCCAATAAAAAGAAATTCGCTTTTCCTTTTTGATTGGCTTCCAGCAAATTCACTGCCTGAAGGCCTTCCTGTAAATCGCTTACCACATAATAGTTCAGGTACGGTTCCAGTACATTTTCCACCGCAGCACGATAGGGTTCTTTCACGTAAATAATATCGGAGAGAATAGGTGCGTGATGGTTCCAGTTGGGGTTTTTATGCAAAAACTTTACGCTGTCGGGATAACCTTCCATGCTATCGATCAGGCTTTTCAACAGGTCGTATTCATTGCGCCGTTGATCGAGTTTACGATTCTGTTCCATCAGTTGCTGACGAAGCACTTCGAGTTCTGCTTGTCCGCTCATAATTTGCTCTTTGGCATAATTATGCTGCTGCTGTAATTCAACTAAAAATGCCTGCTTTTCCTGCAGGTCTTTTTCACGCTGTTCTTTCTCAATGGTGGCAGTATCAATTTGCGCAGTGCGCTGCTGCATTTCGTCCTGCAGTTGCGCTAATCCGCGCTGTATATTTACAATGCCTGTATCAGCTACCGCAAAATTCTTTTCTGCATCAAAGTGCATACGTTGCAACTGCTGCAAGCGATTACGCTCTGCGTCAAGCTTACTCCGTTGGGCATCATGTGCATTTTTCTTTTGTTCCAGCAATGCCGTTCTTTCGGTAAGTTCTGCTTTCAGTTCTTCAAGCTTTCCCTGTTCGGCTTGTACCTGCTCCGAAGTAAAAACCACACTGTCGTGCAGGCTTTCCAATTGACCTTCGCTTTTCTGTAAAAAATCGTTCAGCCCTTGTTCCTTTTCGCTCAAAAAGTGCAGTTGCTGACGGGCAAGGTTCTTTTCATTTTCACGGGTACGCAAGGTTTGAACAAGCCCGTTAAAATGCTGTTGCATGGATTGCAGGTTTCGTTCCTTTTCTACAAAAGCTACTCTTTCTGCTTCGAGCGAAGCATCTTCCGTAGTTATCTCGGTTTCTAATTGTAGTCTTCGGTCGCTTTCGGTGGTTTGCTGCTCGGCAAGCTCTTTATACCGAAGATTAAAGCCTTGTAGCGAAGCTTTTGCCAATTCAATGCTTATCTGCTTAAATTCTTTTTTTATCTCGTAGTATTTCTCTGCTTTTTTTGCCTGGTTTTCCAGGGTCTTCATTTGGTTATGAATTTCAAAAAGCAAATCCTCGATACGTGCAAGATCCTGTTCGGTAAGATCAAGTTTATTTTTAGCTTCTTTTTTCCGCGTTTTGTATATGCTGATACCTGCCGCTTGCTCGAGCATTTTGCGGCGGCTGTTTTCCTTGTCCTTGATGATATCGTCAACCATTCCGAGTTCAATGATGGCGTAGCTGTCGGTACTGATGCCGGTATCCATAAACAGATTATGAATGTCCTTCATGCGGCATTGCACATCATTTAACCGGTATTCGCTGTCGCCATTTTTGTAAAAACGGCGGGTAACCGTTACGGTGCTAAATTCAGTTGGGAGCAGGTTGCGGGTATTTTCAAAAGTAAGGCTTACTTCGGCAAGCCCGCTTGCCGAACGGGTTTTGGAGCCATTAAAAACAAGGCTTTCCAGGTTTTCGCTCCGGAGGTTGCTGATTTTTTGCTCGCCAATTACCCAGCGAATGCTATCTACAATATTACTTTTACCACAGCCATTTGGGCCAATAATGCCGGTTATGCCTTCATCAAAATGGATAACGGTTTTATCGGCAAAACTCTTGAACCCTTTTATTTCTAAACTCTTTAATCGCACTGTTTCAGGTTTTTTTAAAAATGTCGACAAAAATAGGATTTCGCTCTCGGTTCTGGGTTATATAATAATAGTAACGTTTGGAGACCCCATTTTTACCCCATTTGCCCTTTATAATGCTGAAACATGATAAGAAATACTCAATAGGAATTTACTGTTTCATTTAGTTTTTAGGTTAAACTACCTAAATTCATTCCTTATTAATTGACTTTTGATCTCAGTTCTAATCAATCAAATGGAAAAATTATGGTAAACAACAATCTTTTGAACCGGAAATTTCTATACAAAACAGCCGGATTATTGCTTGTATTAAACCTTTATATGGGTAAAGTGCATGGACAGAATACCGGAATTGGAACCAATAATCCACAGCAAAAATTGGATGTAAATGGTAACCTGAATATAAGCGGCAATGTACTTCTTAACCAAACCCCCGGACAAGCGGGTCAGGTATTAATGACAAACGGATCCGGGAATTCAGTATGGGATTTTCAAGGTGATTTTAGAAATGTTGTTACTTATAACACCAATAATTCTTTTACAGTTCCCAATGGCGTTTCCCGCATTATGGTAGAATGCTGGGGCGGCGGCGGGGGCGCTACGCCTAGAAAAGGTGGTGGTTCAGGCGGATATATAAGAGGTTATTTTACTGTAGCTTCATTGCAACTAATTACGTTGGTAGTGGGTAATGGTGGCACGGGCGGGGCTAACGGTGGTTCCAGTGGTTCCGGTGGAAGTACAACAGCAACGGCAGGCGCAATAACGATAACTGCATCCGGGGGCGGTGGTTCTTCTACTTCAGCAAATGGTTTAATTGGGAACGGTGGCGATGGGGGTGGCTATGGTGTTACACCTTCAACATTTAGAACATTTATTGGGGTAAATGGTAACCCCGGTACTTATACCAGAATACAATATACTTCCAATTTAGCAGGAACAATTTGGAAAGAAACTTATTTTGGAAATGGAGGAAATGCCCCAGAATGGCCATCGCAAAACGGCGGAAAGGGCGAATACCTGGTTACAGGAACTGGAGGATATCTTGAAGGAGGAGGCGGAAATATTCCCACCCGACCAGGTGGAGGCGGTGCAGGAAACAGTGCATTTAACAATCAGCCCGGCGCACCCGGTTTGATAAGAATTTGGTACTAAAATGATCAGGTATTTTGGCTTAGTGGCCTTATTTCTTACACAGGACTTATTCACAGCAAAATATATAAAAAGGCAGTTAATTTGCAGCCACTATGGCAGAAGATTTACAAATAGTACAGGGGACAAAAGCTGAACAATATGAAGATTTGTTACCCCAAATTGAAGGTTTAGTATCGGGTGAGCCCAATCTTATAGCCAATTTAGCCAATATTGCTGCAGCCCTTAAGGAGCAATTTCACTGGTGGTGGGTAGGTTTTTACCTGGTGGATAGCCCGGATGAACTGGTATTGGGGCCTTTTCAGGGACCAGTGGCATGTACCCGCATTAAAAAAGGGAGGGGTGTATGCGGTACATCATGGGCCAATTCCGAAACAATTATTGTACATGATGTGGAAAAATTTCCCGGACATATTGCCTGTAGCAGTGCATCGAAATCAGAAATTGTGGTGCCTTTAGTTATAGATGGCGAGGTAAAGGGTGTTTTGGATGTGGATAGTGAATTCCTTGCTCATTTTGATGAAACAGATAAGATTTACCTTGAAAAATTGATGGCAACCATCCATTTTTCCTGAAAATTGCAATTGTCGTTAAAAAACTAAATAAATTTCAAATACCATACCTATGTATAATCAGGGAGAAAAACCTATAGAAAACAGATCATCCGGAGACCTTCTTTTTTACGATCAACCTGTGTATCTGAAGGATAATTATGCAGGTTTCTGGTTAAGATTTGGGGCATACATGATTGATTTTATTGTTTGCTTTGTTATACTTTTCATACTATCTATGCTTTTTGGTGTAAGTATGGCCTATAGTGGTGATAACGATACCCTTGAAGGTGGAGCCATAGGATTGATGGTTGGAATGTATATAGCCATCATCCTATATTTTCCCATTTTGGAAAGTTCGAGCTGGCAGGCAACCATTGGTAAGCGAGCAGTAGGTATTAAGGTTATTGACCTTGATGGCAGGAGAATTGGTTTTCCAAGGGCACTTGGCCGTTTTTTTGCAAAAATAATTTCGGGTATCATTTTATATATAGGTTTTATAATGGCGGGCTTTACCGAACGTAAGCAAGCATTACATGATATTATTGCGGGGACATTGGTTATCAAGGACAACGAAAAGGTTTTACAATAAATTTTTAGTGAATAAAAGATAACAGTCCTATAATTTTACATAACAATTCTCAAATTAAACGTTTAACTATGAAGAAAAAATTTACACTTTTTACATCCTCTTTGCTCGCTTGTCATTTATTGTTTGCAGGAACACCTGTAATTGATGGCATTTTTGATGGAACAGCTGTTTGGGGCAATGAAGTAGGTTCAGGAGATGGTAATGCGGGATGGGCAGGTGCCAATGCCCGCAAATTGTATGTAACCAACGATGATAATTATGTTTATTTTGGAGCCACTATTAAAGCAGAAAGCTGGCAATCTTTTGTTTTTGTTGTGAATACGAAACCGGGTGGCAGTTCTATGGATAGCTGGGCAAGGCAGATTACCTACATGCATACCAACAAGCCGGACTTTATGTTTCGGGGCAATTTAAATGATGAACAATATTCAGAATTTCATTCCTGGAATGGGGCTAGCTGGGATGGAATTGCCAACAATGTAAATGCTGCAAAAACTGAGGTTAAAAGTACATTGGATGGCAGTGGTGAAGGTTTTATTGAAATCCGTGTGCCAAGGTCTATTATCGGCACCGTTCCATTTGGTGATATTCAGTTTATTATTACAGGCGATAAACCTGAGCACGGAACATTTGATGCTATTCCAAACGATTACATAATGACTTCATATAATGCACCGGGCAATGCAACCAATGCCTACAATTATATTGGTTTTATTCCCCTTCCTGCCAACCTCGGAAATTTTGCCGGCGAACTTCGTGGAAACAATGTACAGTTGCAGTGGAATACACTTACCGAACAAAAGCTGGAAGGTTTTGGCATTGAAAGAAGCATTGATGCTCGTACCTGGGATAATGTTGGTTTTGTAGCAGCGGCTAATAAAACATCCGGCGCATTTTACAACCACTCAGTAATAAAATCAGGTGCATCCGTACAATTCTATCGCTTAAAGGTTACGGATAAAGACGGAAGTTTTGTTCATAGCAAAATGGTGGTAATAAAATCTCAGCCAAAAGCAAATGCTGAGTTGATTGGCAACCCTGTCACTTCGGTTATCAATGTGGCTATTCATACGGCTACGCCTGAACGTATTCAAGCTGAACTGATTGACCAATCAGGACGCAGGGTAAGCAATACTTCTTACCAACATCCCGGCGGATCTTCGGTTATGCAAATTGGAACATCGAATATCAGCAGTGGTTCTTACATTCTTCGCCTTAATGGTACTACCACACACGAAACCATTCGTGTGATTAAGGCAAAATAATTTTCCTTTTTTTTAAAATTTAAAATGCCCGGTTAATTTTCAACCGGGCATTTTTGTTTAATTACTAAACTAATAGTCACCCATATATGTAATACACTTAACCAAATATGAGTATTAGTTTTGCTTCCTTGTATTTGCAGAAAAAACATTTATGGTAAAAGCATACAATTTTTTAGCAGCCTGGCAGTTATTTCCCGAGAAATGTACTTACAGCAAAGGAACCCCACCTAAAAGTGGTAATTATAAAATAGAAACGGATGATCGTGAACATAGCCTGATTATAACCAACAATTGGGTAACGCTGGATAACAGTGCTTTTTTTTCCGAATACCGGTTAATCCCCGATGGCGCACCCCACCCTTTTGAAAACCAGGATTTTGCTGATACCATTACCGGCGATATAACCAACGCATCCACTATGAAGGTGGATTTTGAGAAAAACGGCCAAAAGGTATTGCAGGTAGTAAAAGAAATTATGCCCAATGGGTATATGAAAATAACCCAGGAAGGTATGGATGCAAATGGTGAACCCTTTCATAATATTGAAATCTATCATAAGCAATTGAGTGTGTTACCCTATGCATCATCTGTGGGTAGCGTAGCTATACGGCCCAATGAGGAAGGCGCCATTAAGCACAAAGCCCTGCTTGCCATGGAGCAACAAACCGATATGCAACTTGGCCAAATACGCGAACAGATTGAATTACTGGCTAGGCAAGCGCAGGAATTACGCAAACGCAAGGAACTAAGCCTGATGATTTACGAAGCTAAAATGAGTATTACCCCCATAATTGGCCAAACCTATTATTTGTATGAAAAAAATGATGGTACCCATTTGTTATCATTGGTAAATCCTAAAGAATGGGGCGGCAGCGGGCCTTTCAAACAATTTGTATCCGGGGTAAAATTATTGGCAGATCATACGTGGATGGAAATTTAACATTCGATATTTGAAATTGCAAATTTGAAATTGGCTGTCGCTTGTTTACCATTTGATGGGCTAAATTGAATTATTCACCTAATTGACTCATTCACCCATTCAACTATTGACCCATTGACTCATTGACTTACCTTTATCCCATGGAAAATATAATCCGTGTTGGGCTCGTAGGCTATGGTATGTCAGGCCGTGTATTTCATGCACCATTCTTGCATACACTGCCACAGTATGACTTAGTAGCCGTAGTAGAACGCAGTAAAAACGAAGCCGAAAAAGTATATCCTTACATAGAAACAGTTCGCTCGCTGGATGAATTATTGCTTAGGGATGATATAGACCTTGTGGTAATTACCACACCCAACGAAACCCATTTCCCCTATGCAAAAGCCGCAATGGAAGCGGGAAAACATGTGGTGCTGGAAAAACCTTTTGCCAATACATCGCAAGAAGCAGCCGCATTAGTTGCACTTGGAAAAAAAACAGATAAAATATTTTCTGTATATCAAAATCGCCGGTATGTGGGTGATTTTAAAACCATCAAACAAATTATTAAAGATGGATTCATTGGAAATGTGCATGAATACATTTGCCATTTCGACCGTTACCGCGATACACCCAAACCCGATAAAGCCTGGCGTGAAGAACCAAGACCCGGCAGTGGCGTTTTCTTCGACCTTGGTCCACATTTGATAGATCAGGCGCTTTGTTTGTTTGGCTTGCCGCAAACCATTACCGCTTTCATCAAACATCAACGTCCATTTGCCATGGTAGATGATTATTTTGATGTACGACTCGACTATGCCAATGGATTAACCGTTATCCTGAAATCGGGTATGCTGATTCGGGAAATGGGGCCACGCTATGCAGTGCATGGATCGCTTGGCAGCTATCTGAAATATGGTGACGACCCGCAGGAAGAATTATTGAAAAAAGGGATTATGCCGGTTGCAAAAGATTGGGGAAGGGAACCTGAAAGCCAGCATGGAATTTTACATACCCTAATTGACGGCGAAATTGTACGGAAAACGATTCCTACACAGCCCGGGAATTATGGAGATTATTACACCAACCTTTACGAAACCATTAAAAACGGGGCGCCTTTGAGCGAAAAGCCGGAACATGGATACAATACAATCAGGTTGATTGAACTGGCAATGGAAAGCCATGAAAAAAAATGTACATTAACCTGCCTACAATTACTTGATGAACCATACATTACCTGAAAAATTGACATTGCAAGCAAGGAAACAGTTTTTGGAACAAATTATTAGATCAACCATATGCATATTTTAGTAACCGGTGCCAATGGTTATGTAGGCCAAAGACTTATCCCTGTTTTGCTTCAGCAAGGCCATACGCTGTACTGTTGTGTACGCAATAAAGAACGGTTTGTAGAAGAAAATCCAAATACCGGACTGCAAGTTTTAGAAGTAGATTTTTTGCAACCGGTTCCGGAAAATATTTTTCCTGTACAATTAGATGCTGCTTATTACCTCATACATTCCATGAGTACCGGTGGCGATTTTGAAAGCCGCGAAGCTTTAACTGCACAACATTTTTTAGCTGCACTCTCCAATACCAAATGCCAACAGGTAATTTACCTGAGTGGGATTGTAAACGACGAACACCTGAGCCCGCATCTTCGCTCCCGTTTTAAGGTAGAAAAAATACTGGGCGAAGGAAGTGTGGCTTTAACTACTTTAAGGGCTGGCATTATCCTTGGTTCGGGCAGCGCTTCTTTCGAAATTATTCGCGACCTGGTAGAAAAATTGCCGGTAATGACTGCACCCAAATGGCTGAATACCCAATGCCAGCCTATTGCCATTCGAAACGTGATTCATTTTCTCAATGGCGTTTTACTTAAAAAGAATACCTATAACCAAAGCTTTGATATTGCCGGGCCCGATATATTGAGCTACAAGCAAATGATATTACAATTTGCAGCGGTGCGCGGACTAAAAAGATGGATTTATACCATACCGGTTATGACGCCTAAACTTTCTTCGTACTGGCTATATTTTGTAACGTCAACGAGTTATCCGTTGGCCGTAAATTTAGTGCACAGCATGAAGGTGCCGGTAATAGCAAAACCCAATGCTCTTGCTGATGAATTAAACATTGAACTAATTCCCTATCGGAAGGCCATTGAGATGGCTTTTGAAAGAATTGAACAGGATGATGTACTGAGCAGTTGGAAAGATGCTTTTGCTTCAAGCGCTGCATCATCAGATTGGATGAACCGTATTCAGGTGCCTTCATTTGGATGTTTTAAAGATATTAAGTGGAAGGAATTACATCCGGAAGAAGTACAGGGAGTTATTCAAAATATTTGGCAGATTGGCGGAAAAAAAGGCTGGTACTATGCAAATTGGCTTTGGAATATCCGGGGCATCTTAGACAAACTATCGGGGGGCGTAGGTTTACGTCGTGGCAGACGCAGCTCTTCCGATATCAGGGCAGGTGATGCACTCGATTTTTGGCGGGTACTGGTTGCAGATAAAAAGGGCGGCAGGCTTTTATTGTTTGCAGAAATGAAGGTACCCGGTGAAGCGTGGCTGGAATTTAAAATGATGAAAAAAGATAATAAAACGCATTTGCGGCAAACGGCAACTTTTCGCCCAAAAGGTTTATGGGGAAGGCTTTACTGGTATGCGGTGCTACCGTTCCACTTTTTTATATTTGATGGTATGATTAAAAATATAACAAAGAACAAGCCCTAGGTCAAATCTTGGATTGTTGTGCTAAAAGTGCAATTTTGCCGCATGGTTTCCTATAATCCCAAAGATTGGCTAGCGCCATTACTTTATTTTCATAAAGCAGATACGTTCCGAAAGCTACTTCCATTGCTGATTGGCATAGGATTTTTTACGGCTGGAGTAGCATGGCTCGAAATTAAATACCTTAATCTCAGTGATACATCGCATGTAAAGAACATAACGATGATGCATAATTTGCTGGGTTTTGCTATTTCCATGCTATTGGTATTTAGAACCAACACATCCTATGACAGATGGTGGGAAGGCAGAAAAATGTGGGGAAGCCTTGTAAATAATAGCCGCAATCTTGCTATTAAACTGGAAGTAATGCTTCCGGCAGATGATAAAAAGCAAAAAACATATTTCAGTAAATTGATAACGCTGTTTGCCCACGAATTAAGTAACCACCTACATAAGGAAAAAACAAGATTAAGCCTTGATACGAACCCTCACCCCGAAATACCCGGCTTTGATAGAAAAAGACATATTCCCGCGCAAATCGTTTTGCTTATCCAAAGGCGCATACAGGACTTGTACAAAAACCAAACTTTTACAGGCGATCAATTAATAACGCTCAATGCAGAAGCACAATCACTTTTGGATATTTGCGGATCCTGTGAACGCATAAAAAACACACCCATACCCTATTCTTACAGTACTTTCATAAAAAAGTTTATCGCTATTTATGTGCTTACGTTGCCTTTTGGATTTGTTTTCTCGCTTGGGTATATTGCTATCCCTGTCGTAATGTTTATTTTTTATGTATTGGCAAGCCTTGAGCTTATTGCCGAAGAAATTGAAGATCCTTTTGGTGATGATGTAAATGATTTACCGATGGAAAAACTAGCTGAAAACATTACAGGAAATGTGCATGAAATTCTTGGAACGCATTAGCTGGCTAACTTTCATTCACGGTAACTACTAATTGTAATCATCTTCAGAAAAATCATCATCTGTAAGGCTGCCGGAACCGAAATTGAGCATGCTACCCATCAGGTCTTTAAACTCAATACGACCTTCGATCGTCTTTTTACTGATGAGTGAATAACTCGCAAGGCCATGTAAAACAAATTCCATCAGCAAGGCCATTTCCATTTCTGGTCGTGCGCCATGCAACTTTGCAACGAGTGCGTGTAAGCCACTTACTTCATAGAGTTTATCCGTTTTCTGCCTGTCCGTTGCATCCACGAAAATATCAATTTTATTGCCTGCGTCAAACCACCCTACGATTGCTTTATAAGGGCTTTCATCTTCTCTTTGCTGTACCGATTGTTTACCTGTACTGCGCTTTTTCTTGGCACTTTCAGGATTGGGGAAATAATTAATGAATGTAGTACGAATAGATTTATCCAATAGGTTAACAGCAACTTGATAAGGACCTTCCTGTTCACCTTCGTACACCAATTCAATTTTACCGGTAATGGAAGGAATAATACCTGCCAAATCACTTACCCAAACTTGTGTCATTTGCTCATTGTGCAAAATAGCCCGACGTTCCGCGGTAGAAACTGCATTTTCAAGTGCACTTATTGTTAGCCTTGCAGAAACACCGCTCTTTTTATCTACATATTCATTGCTGCGGGCTTCAAAGGCAACCTGTTCAATCAAACGCTTTATTATGTCACTCACTTCCACTCTTTCCGCCTGCTCGGGCAACACATGCGCTTCCTGATCGGTAATGGCAAGCGCTGTTTCAATGGTCTTAGGATAATGTGTCAGTATCTGGCTTTCAATCCTGTCCTTTAGTGGTGTAACAATGCTTCCGCGATTGGTATAGTCCTCGGGATTAGCTGTAAATACAAATAAAATATCGAGCGGTAAACGAAGTTTGAAACCACGAATTTGTATATCGCCTTCCTGTAAAATATTAAACAAAGCCACCTGTATGCGTGCCTGCAAATCGGGCAATTCGTTGATAACAAAAATGCAACGATTGCTACGTGGGATGATGCCAAAATGCAAAACCCTTTCATCGGCAAAACTAAGTTTCAGGTTGGCTGCTTTGATGGGATCAATATCACCTATAAGATCGGCTACACTTACATCCGGTGTTGCAAGCTTTTCACCATAACGCTGGCTGCGGTGTACCCATTCAATAGGCGTGTCGTCACCTTTTTCATGCAACAGGTCGCGGCCATATTTGCTGATGGGGTGAAAAGGGTCATCGTTGATTTCGCTTCCGGCAATTACAGGAATATACTCATCGAGCATATCAATCATTTGCCTTGCAATACGGGTCTTTGCCTGACCGCGCAATCCAAGAAAAAGGATATTATGCCGGCTGAGCAAAGCACGTTCGGTATCGGGAATTACGGAATCTTCATAACCAAGAATACCGGGAAAAGTGATTTCCTTTTGTTTTAGTTTGTTAATCAGGTTATTCCGGATTTCTTCCTTAATGGATTTAGCTGTATATCCTGCCGCTTTCAGTTGGCCAATGGTTGCAATATTTGGATGTGTCATATAGTTTGAACAAGAAGTAATTTGTGCCAATCAGGCTGAATAGAAAAAATAAAAATTAATACACCGTTTTCCGTTTTCCGCTTTCAAAATCTTTAAAAATAAAAGCACCCAATTTATCAAGCGCAGCGAAAAATGCTTTTCCATTATTGGTTTCGGTAAACTCGGTTACAAATCGTTGCAGATAAGGATCGCTTGCAATCATAAAAGTAGTAATGGGTATTTTCAGTTTTTTGCATTGTGCCGCAAGGTTAAGACAACGCACCAGTATTTTACGATCAATGCCAAAACTATTTTTATAATATTTACCACCGATTTTCAGGCAGGTTGGCTTACCATCGGTAATCATAAATATCTGCTTATTCGGATTCTTACGGCGGCGTAATAAATCCATCGCCAACTCAAGCCCTGCAACGGTATTGGTATGATAAGGCCCTACTTGCAGGTAAGGCAAATCCTTTATTTCTACCGTCCATGCATCGTTGCCAAACACTACAATATCCAATGTATCTTTTGGGTATCGTGTGGTAATTAATTCACTCAAGGCCATCGCTACTTTTTTTGCAGGCGTTATGCGGTCTTCGCCATATAAAATCATCGAGTGGCTAATGTCAATCATCAGCACCGTGCTTGTTTGCGTTCTAAAATCCGTTTCCCTTATCTGCAAATCATCTTCCTGCATGGAGAAACTTTCTACACCGTGGTTAATCTGTGCATTGCGGATGCTTTCTGTAAAATCAATCTGCTCGAGCGTATCACCAAACTGGAAAGGCTTGGTTTCGGGATTAATTTCATCGCCCATTCCCGGTTTAAAAGTGGAATGATTGCCTTGCTTTGATTTTTTTAGTTTACCGAATATCTCTTCAAGGCTGCGTTTGCGGATTCCCTGTTCTGTTTGGGGGGTAATTTTTATTTCACCGCTTTGGTTGTTTTCATCAATATATCCCTTTTGCTTAAGGTCTTCTATAAAATCGCCCATTCCATATTGGTCATCGGTAAGTTGATAGCGCTTATCCAGCTCATTCATCCATTGCAGGGCTTCGGCCGCGTCGCCATTGGTGTAGCCAAGCATTTGCATAAATAAGTCAAGCATTTGCTCAAAGCGGTTCTTTCCGCCTGCATTGGGATCATATTTTAAAAACCTGTGGCCTAACATAGGAGTGAAGATAATGAGGTAATTATGTACAGGAAAGGTTAATTTTAAAAAGTTTGTATGTTCTAATAACCGTTTCGCTGCGCAATTGTTTTTCAGATTGCCATTAAATATAATATTATGAATGCTTCTTTACAGGGATGGGCACTCGTCATTATCCAATTTATATGCCTTGGATTGCTTTTTGGATACCCTATGGTTTTTCCTGTATCACCGGCGGGAAAATTATTTTTTTACAGTGGCATGCTATTAGGTATTTGGGCTATTGTGGCTATACCACCTGCAAGCCTTACCATTCATCCAATACCCAAAACCGGCGGTAGCTTAGCTTTTAAAGGCCCATACCGGCTCATCCGACATCCCATGTATGCCGCAGTAATATTGGTTTCATTTGCACAATTAATCGATTATTTCGGATTGAAAAATGCCTGCTGTTTTATCATATTGACAGGCGCTTTAATTGCTAAAATAATAATGGAAGAAAAACTGCTGGTGGAAAAATACAGCGGCTTTGCAGCATACCAACAAAAAACCAAAAAGATTATCCCTTTTGTGTGGTAAGCATAAAATTTTCATATAATTCAGTATTTTTAAAAAAATTCCTTTTAAATAGAAAACCGGCTATTGACCCCTTTTTAAAGAAAGTCAATAGCCGGTAAATTCTGTTGATTATTAATCCGCTATTTGTTCGTATTAATCTGTACAGGCTGTTCAGGATTGGTCATATTATTATACTGAATTACCTGGTCATACATTTGCTGTAAACGTTGTGCATACTGCATTTCAAGATACATGTTATCGGCACGTTTGGGACCAATGGCTTCAAAGTATGCCATTTGCTCTGCCATATCCTTTTTCAAAGCATCACCAATCTTTTTGGCCAATTCCTTATCACCTGCACGGTATGCTGCATCGAGCAACATAAGGCTTGTTTGGTTATGCATGCTGTATCGGCTTACAAGGCCATAAGGCACATTTTCCTGCGACATACCGTCATCTACTTTTTTCAATAATTGCCTTGCGCTATCCTTTTGGCCTTTGGCAGCCAATTCACCGGCCACATCCGCAAAAGTTTGGCGGATGGTATTCATATGACGACGGTTTTCTTCATCAAAATAAACACCGGGTTTGTCAGCATTTCCAAACCGGAATTCATTTTTCATTTTATTATATGCCCAATCCGTATTGGTTCCCCCGTTATCAATAGGTACAAAACGATAAGTCATACCATCGCGACGGAGATAATTTGGAAAACCTAATCCATCAAAAGCAGATGAGAAATAAATAGGACGTTCCCAATCGTTTCCTGCAATTACGGCTAATACTGCAAGATCATTCTTAAGCAGGTATTGCTGGTTAAGCTGGAAACGAACGGTATCAACCACAGCAGAATCAGATGCGTTGATGGTACCATTTTTCAAAAGCTTAGCCCTATCCACCGGAATGCTCATTTTATTGGAAGGCAGGATGGGTAAAAATTCTCCCTGCATATTATACATACGGCCCATATCCGATGTGCCTACCCAATCTTTCAAAGCGGTTTTCAAATCCACATAATCGGGCACACGGCTATCCACCATGGCATAATTCAATTTTTCACCTTCAATCTGCTCTTTACTCCAGATAACATCAATAGGTGCGCTCTGATTTACTTTATAACGAAGTTGGTTAATGTACCAGTCAATACCCAACAGGCTGTAATTAATTACACGTATATCAGGACGCACTCCCTGTACTTCCTGTGCATACCAAAGCGGGTAAGTATCGTTATCTCCAAAAGTGAAAAGGATGGCATTTGGCGCACAACTTTCCAGGTAATTTTTTGCCAAATCAGGTGCAGTAAGTTTATTGCTGCGATCGTGATCGTTCCACTCCTGAATGCCCATCCAAACCGGTGCTGCAATTAATGTAATGGCAATAGCCGCAGGAATAATAGCCGATTCTTTTTTGAGTGCTTTTAGTAGGAAAACCAATCCTGCCGTAATAACAGTTCCGGTTGCACCGAGCATTAACCAACCTAAAAACTGGTTGAAATCGCCACGGCTTGCAATAACTGCCGCAACACCCACCACAATATAAACAATACCAGAACCTACTAATACTTTTTGCAATAAAGCATTGGATGCTTCTTTGGCCAAACCTATTAAAGCAGGCACCGCCAATCCAATCCAAATAGCAAATGCATAGAAACTTCCCACAAAAGCATAGTCACGTTCACGCGGTTGATTACCTGCCTGATTCAGGTACACCACTATAGCCAATCCTGTAAAGAAGAATAAAAGCAGGTTTACAAGGAAATCCTGGCGGTTGCGATAGTAATGGTAAAAGAGCCCAAGCAAACCAAGTATCAATGGAATGGCAAACAAGCTATTATTTGCTTTATTTTCTTTTAGCGTCTCTGGTAATTTATCCTGCGGACCATACATGGTATTATCTACAAAAGGAATACCTGATTTCCAGTTACCATCGCGAACATTCCATGGGTGTACGCCCTGCACATCGTTTTGCTTACCCGCAAAGTTCCACATGAAATAGCGTACGTACATCCAGTAGTTCTGGTAGCCAATATAGAAACGCAGGTTGTCTGCAAATGAAGGACGGCGCTCATATGCACCGGTTTCAGGCGACTGCATTTTGGGGTCATTCGATTTCCCAATACCCAGGTAGTCGGCATAGTAATCTGCATGCGACTGATCGTTGCTGCGGTCCCATACACGCGGGAAAAGCATTTGATCGGCAGGGTCATAAATTTCTTTGATTTCCTTACCTATCTCTATGTATTCATTATCTGACTTCTGATAACGGGTTTTTCCTTCTTCCCTTTCGGTGCTACGTGCTGTAAATACCTGGCCGTATACCAATGGAAAATCGCCATACTGCTCGCGGCCAAGATAGCCAACAAGGCTCATAGGGTTATCTACGTTGTACATATCTACACCGGGATCTGCACTACTACGAATCATGGTGGTTAGGTAACTGCTGTATCCAATGAGCATGAAAGAAATACACCATAAACCGAGCCTAAGAAAATACCAACCTTTTTTAGCCGCCAAACGCAGACCAAACCAAATAACAACGGCTAATAATATAAAGAAGAAAGTAAATCCGCTAAAGAATGGCAGATTGAAACTGTTTACAAATAAGATGTCAAACTTACCCGCCAGTCCGATAGATGACTGAATCGCAAATTTTTGTACAATACCCGTAATGGCAGACCCTATTACAAAAGCCCAAAAAGTGCCCCACTTGGTAACAGGGTAGCGCTTAAAGTAATAAATCATTACAATGGCCGGGATGGTCAGCAAGTTGAGCAGGTGGACACCGATACTCAAACCCATCATAAAGAATATGAAGACGATCCATCGGTCAGCATTAAAATGATTGGCATCGGCAGTATCCGTTCGGGCATCCCTGTCTACCTGATGTTCCCACTTAAGCATGGCCCAAAATACCAGCGCCGTAAAGAAAGAACTCAAGGCATACACTTCGCCTTCAACCGCACTATACCAGAATGAATCGGAAAATGTATAAGCCAAAGCACCCACCACACCGGCACCCATAATGGTGTTCATGTGGCCCTGGGTCATGGTATTTACATCTGGGTTCACCATTTTGCGGGCAAAGTGGGTAATACTCCAG
This sequence comes from Chitinophagaceae bacterium, assembly GCA_041740575.1. Taxonomy (GTDB): domain Bacteria; phylum Bacteroidota; class Bacteroidia; order Chitinophagales; family Chitinophagaceae; genus Phnomibacter. The sequence goes on from JBGSLS010000037.1 coordinate 437,597, forward strand.
AAAAGGAAAAGTATGGTGAAACTACTTGCCAGCGCACTCATAATGTTTACGGCCTTGGCTGCCGTTTCGGGGTTATCGCCAAAAAGCACGATGAAAAAACGGCCTAAAATTACAAATAACGGAGCGCCCGGCGGATGCGGAATCTGTAGTTTAAAACAACTGGCCACAAATTCGCCACAATCCCAAAGACTGCCATTTTTCTCGGCTGTCATGATATACACTGTGCTGGCAATAAAAAACACGAACCAGCCCACAATGTTGTTTACCCTGTTGAAACTCATAAGATATTGGTTTTCAATAAAAAAGGAATGATCACCTTTTTGTCTGTTGCTTAAAGTGGGGGCGAATATAAATACAAAAAGCCACCAAGGCGCGAAGAAAAGAAGGTTAACACTCCCTATACACATTTATAAGTGCACACTGGGTTATTTAACCCAATGCAGTTAAGCTAGTTCCTGGCTAAAAAATCTCAATGCTTCCTGTACAAACTCCCGTTACCGGTTTGCAAAAAAGCATCCAGTGAAATTTCTTCCTGTTTTATAAAGCCTTGTTGCGGTAAGGTGCCGCGAGCCACCATTTCAACGATGGCAGCTACTGAAGCAGCGGTTGTCCAACTGATGGCACGCCAGGTTTTTCCTTTATGTTCAATTGGGTGGTAAGCATTGAAGAACTCTTCCCTTGCAAGTTTATCGCCCTGCCAACCTTCAACTGCAGCATATACGTACACTACATCTTCCGCAACAGGCGGTTTGGCTTCGGTTAATATTCTTTCAGATAAGGCGCGGTCGTTCTTCATGAGCAACTCATATAAGAAAAAACGCATAAGCTTGCAGTGCCCGGGGTAGCGGATCGTTTTGTAATTGAGCGTATCTACTTTCCCTTCCAGTGTTTCGCACATGGTGCCAAGTCCGCCACTTGTGGCAAAGGCTTCAAACTCCTGCCCTTCTATGTTGATGATCTCGAGGCCATCTAACGAAGGAACCATTTTGCGCTGACCATTATGTATGGCTTCTGCATCGTTAATATATTCATTAATTACACCCGCCGGTGACCAGGTAAAGGAATATCCCATTTGCCCGTTGGGAAAACGCGGTAATGCGCCAACCCGCAACTCCACATCACGCAGTTTGGTAAACCGGTTGTACAAATTAGCACCTACAATGCCAATAAAACCCGGTGCCAGACCGCATTGTGGTGCCATTACACCTTTTGATGTTTTGGCCATTTCGCGTATAGCTGCGGTAGTTTCTACATCTTCTGTAAGATCAAAATAATGAATACCTAATTCGTAAGCAACATGGGCTACCTGCAAATTGAGGTAATAGGGCAGGCAGCTAACTACTGCATCCTGTCCGCTTAATTGTGCTAACAAAAAATCATGATCGGCTACATCGCCTGTGGATACGCCAAAAGGCATTTCTTCCGTAGGGGGAAATTTATCGACACCTTTTACCTGGAAAATTTCGCTTAACAAAGTGGCTACCAATGAGCCAACTTTTCCTAAGCCTACTACTGATACATTACGCATGTTAAATACAATATGATTAACTGTCTTAATCATTAATAAGACAATTGAAATGATGAAAAAATATTAAAGGAGAACAAACAATATTTATGCCATAGATCAGGGAACATTGGCACAGGCGCTACGCAAAAACGCCATGTAGGAAGCAAATATTTTTATTCTGTTGTTCATGAAAAATGTCCGCCTTCAAATGTAGTCATTTGTTGCAGCTTGATGCAGGTAAAAGGCATATACTTAAAACAAAAAGCTAACCGGGCTAGGTAAAGCAAGCTGCTGATTAGCGGGGGAAAGCAACCCGGTTAACGGATCGCGGCTATAAACTACCACTTGATTGGAATACTGCAATCCAACGAGCAACCATTTTCCAGAAGGGTGCAATATAAACTCGCGAGGTCCTTTTCCAGGCAATGCCTGCGTACCCATGTGTTGCAATTTTCCGTCACCTTCATTTATTTTAAAAATGGAAATATTATTGGCATTGGCGCGATTACTCGCATATAAAAATTTCCCATCTGCGCTAATGTGAATAGCGGCACTACCGGGTTGTATACTTATGGTATCTGCCTGAACGGATTGTAATAATGCAATATTCCGCTTATTGAATCCGTGAACAGAAACTTTACCACTCATTTCTTCAATAACATAAAAAATCGACTTAGTTGGATGAAAAACAAGATGGCGTGGGCCTGAACCGCCTGCAAGTTTTATCCGCTTTACTTTATTTGTATCCAACGGAACCGGCTTGCCAGCGGTAAAAGTATAAGCTACCACTTCATCGGTTCCGAGATCGTTAATAACAAGGTGCGTTTGCTTAGGAGAAAAAACTGCCTGGTGTACATGCGGCTTTTCCTGCCTTGCCTTGTTGGCGCTGCTTCCATACCGCTGAATTACCTGAATAGCTGGCAGCAACGCTCCATTAACATCCAATGGTAATAAAGCGAGAGAACCGCCGCTGTAATTAGAAACGGCTACATACTGCGATTTCGCATCAATACTCACATGACATGGATGGTCGCCACCACTTGGTTGCCGGTTGATTAAAGTGAGTTTACCTAAAGCTTCTTCGTAATTAAAGGATAGCACTTCACCACTATTTTCACCTGCTTGTTCTGAAACTGCATAAATTTTATTACCCGCAGGCGATTTGCATAAAAAGGATGGGTTATTGGCTGCTGCCGAATCCATCAATGTAATTTGCCCTGTAGCTTCATTAAAATGTGCTACATAAATACCATGACTTCCACTATTAGTGTAGGTACCAATCAATAGTTTGGGCGAATTTTGTCCTAAAGTAAGCATAGACAAGCAAGCATAAAAAGCTGTAAAAAGGCAACGCATCGGCATAATTTGCGGTAAAAATAGGTGCATTTGTGTAAGAAGCCATTTTGCAGCATCTGAACATTTGCAACTATGTAGAAAAATATTTGCATCCCTGCAACGTTTGCACAGGTATGACAGGGTTATCTTTACCATTATCAAACAGCATTATGCATTTAGCATTTGAAAAAGAAAAGAACATGAAAGCCGGCGGTTACACCCTTTTGGTGATAACCATTTTGTTTTTGCTCATGTTCCTGATAAGTTGGAAAATACCTACACAGGATGAAGCCCTGCTGGATGAAGGAATAGAAGTGAACCTTGGCAACAGCGACCTTGGTTTGGGCGACATTGCGCCCATGGTGCCCGGCGACCCTGCGCCCGAAGCGGGCGAACCGGTGGCTTCTTCTCAAAAAAGCAGCCCGCCACCGCCCGAAGATGTAACGAGCGAAGAAGAAAACAACGACCCCGATGCCGTAGTTGTGCCCCGCAAACCGGCTGTTACTACCGCCAAGCCACAGCCAGTTACCAACCAAACCGTTACCAATACCAAGCCAAAACCGGAACCACCAGCCCCTACTCCACCCAAGCCTAAAGCTACCATGGGTAATTATGCAGGTGGAACAGGTACCGGTGGAAATAGCCAGGATGCATTTAACAATACACGTAACCAGGGCATTGCCGGTGGACAAGGCGATCAGGGTAAGGCTAATGGAAATATTAACAGTGATAATTACGATGGAAATGGCGGAACAGGTAAAAGCGGCGTAGCCATTACAAAAGGACTTAAAGGCAGAAGCATCATCACTTTTCCTTCGTTTGAAGATGATTTTAATGAAAATGCTAAAATAGCCATGAACCTGCGGGTAGATGAAAACGGCAAAGTGCTTAGTGCTGATTATACAGCAGCCGGCAGTACAAGCAGCAATGGTAAGTTGAAAGATATTGCCCGCAAAAAAGCTTTACAACTAAAATTTAATCCCGGTGAAGGCGAGTCGCTGGGAACGGTGGTTTTTAATTTCAAGCTTAAAGGATAATTTCCAACGCACACTTCGTCCTTCGTAGTTCTAACTTCGTACTTTTTCATTTGACTTACGCGCAAACCATCGAATATCTTTATGAGCGCCTACCTATGTTTACCCGCATAGGGGCAGCAGCGTATAAAAAAGATTTGCATAATACCATTGCATTGCTTGATGCACTTGGTAATCCAGAAGATGATTTTAAAAGCATTCATATTGCCGGTACCAATGGCAAAGGAAGTGCGAGCCATATGCTTGCTGCTGTATTTCATAAAGCGGGCTATAAAACAGGCTTGTACACCTCGCCGCATTTATACGATTTCAGGGAGCGTATAAAAGTTTCGGGCAAGGATCAGCTTGATATGGTGAGAAAAGATTTTGTAGTAAGTTTTATTGAAAAAATTAAACCGCTGATTGAAAAAATAGAACCCAGTTTTTTTGAAGTAACAGTTGCTATGGCTTTTGAATGGTTTGCAGTACAAAAAATTGACATCGCCATTATTGAAACCGGTTTGGGTGGCAGGCTCGATAGCACCAATGTGATTACGCCCGAACTGAGTATTATAACCAATATTGGCTGGGACCACATGAATTTATTGGGTGATTCATTGGATAAAATTGCAGGCGAAAAAGCAGGGATTATAAAAAAAGGAATTCCCGTTGTAATTGGCGAAACCTTACCCGAAACAAAACCTGTTTTTGAACATAAAGCAACTGCTTGCCATGCCGAAATTTTATATGCAGAAAATTGCTATACCATTGCACATGTTCAGCCGGATATTGAATTGATTACGCTGACCCTTAAAAATAAAAAATCGGGTATAGTGGATATTTATAAATGCGACCTCCCGGGCATTTATCAGCAGTATAATGTACGAACCGTAATTACTGCCATTGACCAACTGCGCAAACAAGGCTGGCGGATAAGCAATGACAATATAAACGATGCACTACAGGATGCGAAAAAAATTTCCGGGCTAAATGGCCGATGGCAGGTGATTCATAAGCATCCATTTGTGGTGCTCGATGTAGCACACAACGATGCAGGCATAAAAGTACTTGTGCAACAAATAAATGCATTGAAACATAAATTAGGCCTTGGAAACATACATGTAGTGATAGGTATGGTAAAAGATAAAGACATTGATAAAGTGCTAAGCTTGTTACCAAGGGATTATCACTATTATTTTACACAGGCCCAACTTCCCAGGGCATTATCCAATGTAGAATTAAAAGAAAAAGCCGGCCATTTTCACTTATCCGGCGATGCATTTTCAACGCCTGATGAAGCCCTGCAGCATGCACTTACCAAGGCATCGGAAAAAGATTTGATTATTGTTTGTGGCAGTGTATTTGTTGTGGCGGAAATTACAGCGCTATAATTTTATTTGACCTAAAAAACAAACTAAGGTTATCTTCACGATTAAATAAATCGCAATGAAAACTGTAGGGATCTTCCTGGCGGCATTATTCTTTTTGCAACTCAATGCAAAATCCCAAAAACTCGAAAAGTTATGGGAAACTGATACTTTATTCAAAGTACCCGAATCGGTTTTATTTGAAGAAGAAGAAAGGGTATTATATGTTTCCAATATTGACGGTGCTTCCGGTGCAAAAGATGGCAAGGGTTTTATCAGCAAGCTTAATACCAAAGGCAAAATAATCAAGCTGCGTTGGGCAGATGGATTACATGCACCAAAAGGTATGGCGGTATTTGGTTCCAATATTTATGTAACGGATGTAGATGCCATTGTCACCATCGAAAGAAAGTCAGGAAAAATAATTTCTACATTGCCGATACCAGGTGCAAAATTTTTAAACGACATAACCGTTGACCCTTCAGGTAATATTTATGCTTCCGATTCTGAAACCGGTATCATTCATAAAATTGTGGGAAATGAAATCACCCCACTGATTACCGGACTTAAAAGACCGAATGGTGTATTGTGGTATCTGGGTAAATTATATTATGTAGAATCGGGGGTATTCCTTAGCAAGGATAAAGATGGTAACACACTCGAAATTGCAAAAGGAATGGAACCCAGTACAGACGGTATTGAAGCGGTGGATGCAGAAAACTATATAATTTCAAGCTGGGTAGGCGCTATTTATTATGTAGCTACTAATGGAACAGTAACTGAATTGCTGAATACGAAAGCACAAAAAATAAATACAGCAGACATTGGATATAATCCATCAGCAAAAATTATTTACGTACCTACATTTAATGGTAACCGGGTAGTTGCGTATAAATTAGTTTTATAAATAACCATTACAGCTTTTCCCCCAGCGCCAGCAACGCATACAACATAGCCGTTACATGCAGCGATTGTATGATTTTATTATCGCGGAGTAATTGTTTTACTTCATCCATATCCGCCAGAAAAATTTCCAGCTCTTCATGCGGATCGAAGGATTGTGCGTGCGTCAATTCGCAGTCCGTTGCAAGAAAAATATGCATCCAGTTATTGGCAGTAGCAGGATTAGGCGCCACTTTACCTACTTCACGTATTTGCCCGCAGGAGTAACCCGTTTCTTCCAGCAACTCCCGCTTGCCTGCTTCCAAAGGATTGGTCTCATGCGGATCCATAATACCACCGGGTATTTCTATGCTCCATTCACCAAGACCGTACCGATATTGTTTCAGCAAAATCACTTTCCCTTCTTTGGTTACAGGAAAAACGGTTGCCCAATTCGTATATTCCAATACATAATAAGGATACATTTCCCCGCCGTTGCCTTTCAGCACCCGATCCCGGCGAAGTTTAAACCATGTTTCTTCATGGATGTAATCGAAGGAGATTTGTTCCCAGGGATTTAAACTATTTGACATTTAAGATTTGAAATTTGAAATTTGAAATTCAAGATTACGACTTAACCAGAAACTTAAACATTACAAAATTTTACATTTAAGATTTGAACTACGGATTTACGACAACCTTATCTGTTTTTAAACTTATGACCGCGATAGGGCGATTGAGCCAAATAATCCATGAAGGATGCCATACTACTCGCAAGTACATTATAATCTTTTATTAACGATAGTGTTTCTTCTTCAATAAAATATCCAAAATCAATGCCCCTGTACAATTGAGAACGACATTCGCCTGATTCGCCTTTAGCAATCGACAAATGTTGAATAAATTCATTATTGCCCGATCGCTCAAAACCTTCGGCAATATTATCCATTATTGAGCCAGCAGATGCTTTAATCTGATCCCTGAAACGGAAATCCTTTATGCCGTCTCCTTTTATTAAGAATTCGTTTACATTCTTACAAAGGCGTCGGGCTTCAATCCAAATGGGTAATTGATCAAAGGATGAGTAGGTTGCCATGATTTGAGATTTAAGTTTAAAATTCGAATTCTAATATAAAACTAAAAACCCCAATTATCAAATCACCCACACACCTACTCACACTCCACACTAATTTCAAATATCAAATCTCAAATCCTTCCCCAATCACCCAAACCTCCCCACACACTCCACACCGAATTTCAAATATCAAATTTCAAATCTTCAATCCCATCCCATCCTTTCCCTCAACGCATTAATATGCGCCACATGATGCTTACCATGCCATGCATACAAACCCATTAAAAACCAAAGCGTATGCTGTCCGCTATCGGGATGAACATAGGTACGTTCCCAATCATTATCCGGTACAGCTTTCAATAATTCATACAACCGCTGATGCAAGGCATGCAATAAAGTTGTCGCATTGTTTACCGGCAAACGGCTATCGGCCTGACGCACCCATGCATCTTCATCATAAGGACGAATATTGGGATTATCTTCCGTAAGCACAAGCTTAACCCTTGCGAAACAATTGGTATGACTATCCACCAAATGATGCGCCACTTGTGCTACCGTCCATCCCCCATCGCGATAAGGAGAATCCAATTGCGCGGCATCAAGATTGAGCAATGCAGCTTCCAGCATATTTGGTAATTGCGCAATTTCAATCAGCCAATCGCGCTTTTGCTCCTGAGAAAAAGGAACAGGCTGATATTTTCCAATAGGATAACGAAAATCCATAACAAACTAAAATTCCAAATGAAAAAATTCCAAATACCAAAAGACTGATGCAAATTCCAAATAAAGAAATTCCAAATTCCAAAATAGACGAGTCTTTGTTTTGGAATTTGGAACCTGTCTGCCGAAAGGCAGGTTTAAAAATTGGGATTTATTACTTTACTATTTCCAACAATTCCACATCAAAAATCAACATGGCACCTCCCGGAATTACAGGCGGGGAACCTTGCGTACCATAAGCGAGTTGATAAGGAATATAAAATTTATATCTTGAACCCACTTTCATGCGCTGCACACCTTCGGTCCAGCCACGGATAACACCATTTAGCGGAAATTCAATAGGTTCTCCCCTATCGCGGCTGCTATCAAAAACTTTTCCATTAATAAGCGTTCCGGTGTAATGCACTTTTACAGTATTGGTATCGCTTGGTGAAGCGCCGGTACCTTCCGTTACAATTTCGTACTGCAAACCGGTTTCGGTAGTAGTAACTTCCTTTCGCTTTTTATTTTCTGCCAAAAATTTTTCGCCTTCATCAATGGTGGGCTGAATTTTCTTCATTGCTGCTGCCTGCAATTTTTCACGTAAAACCTGGTCTGCCATATTGGGATTCATTTTTAATGTATCAGTACCTTCAATTACATCGCGAACGGCCTGCTTTAAGGCTTCGTAGTTAAGCGTATCAATGCCCTGCTGCTTAAAGAAGGTTGCATCCAAAATTCCGATGGCATAGCTAAGGCTGTCAAGGCCGTTTTTCAAAACAATTCCTTTCGGTTTGGCTACAGGAGTGGGTTTTGCGGCAGTTGCAGGCTTTGCCGCCGGCTTCGGAGCAGGCTTGGTTTGTGCATAGGTCATCATTACACCCGCTACAAATACCAGGGTAAAAACTGTTTTTTTCATTCTTTCTTTCTTTTTAAAATGTTTATTTATTCTCTGATTGTAAACAAGACGTTAATTCATCCATCATTTCACTGCTGCCAATAAACATCGGGCTTCGTTGATGCAGTTCTTCGGGAATAATATCAATAATATCAATTTCGCCATTAGTAGCCTTACCGCCGGCAAGCATTACAATAAAGGCCAAAGGATTGCACTCATACATCAGGCGAAGTTTTCCCTTTGGCTTATTTAGTGTGCCGGGATACATAAAAATCCCCCCTTTAATAAGATTGCGGTGAATATCTGCCACCATACTTCCTATGTAGCGTTCTGTATATGGCCCGCCTTCTTCTTTTGTTTTTGCTTCGCACCGCTTCAGGTAATCCTGCACGCCTTTGCGATAACTTCCGAAGTTACCGTAGTTGGCACTATACACTTTTCCGGTTTGCGGGCATTTTATATCGGGATGGCTAAGGCAAAACTCACCCAGTGATGGGTCAAGCGTAAAGCCATTTACCCCACGACGTGTTGCATACAACAGCATGGTACTGCTCCCATAAATTACATAACCTGCCGCTACGATCATTTTACCCGGTTGTAAAAAATCTTCTTTTACCACTGGGGTCCCTAAAGGGCTCAACCTTTTATAAATGCTGAAAATGGTACCAATGCTCACATTTACATCAATATTACCGCTGCCATCCAGCGGATCCATCAACAGTACATATTTACTGTTATTGCTGATAGGATCATCAAAAACAACGATATCATCATTCTCTTCGCTGCCTACACCCGCACAATAAATGCTATGATTGAGCATGTCGATAAGTGCACTATTGGCAAAATCATCCAGTTTCTGTACTTCTTCTCCCTGTACATTTTCCTTACCCAATGCACCCAAAATATCTGCCAAACCTGCCCGGTTAACTTCTACATTAATCCTTTTACAAGCGAGACCTATACTTCGAAGCAAACCACTGAGTTCCCCCGTTGCCTGTGGAAAATTGCGCAGGTCCTGGATGGTAAACTCATCCAATGTCATTAATTTCCGTACCTGGTGCATGTCGTTGATTGGTATATTAAAAAAGGTGCCGCAAAGTAAGCACAAATGCACATTTGATTAGTGGTAATTCGTAAAAGCCTTGGTAAGTTTGCCGGCCGGCAAAATGCACGTATTAAAAAAAGCCGGATTTTTACCTTTATGGAAGTTTACAAGTTTGGCGGCGCAAGCATTAATAGTATCGACAGAATTGAAAATGTAGTCCACATCGTGCGCCACCACAAAACCGGCCCACTCCTGCTGATTGTAAGTGCTATGGGTAAAACCACCAATGCACTGGAAAAAGTAGCTGAAGCCTTTTTCGAAGGCCGTACCGATGATGCATTAGCCTTGTTTGAACAGGTAAAACAACAACATATAACCATCGCCAAATACATCTTAATAAAGGAATACCTCCCTTTTATAGCTAGGTTTACCGATATTTTTACGGAGGCTGAATGGCTGCTCCACGACAATGCCGTGCGTGGGTATGATTACTATTACGATCAGATTGTTTGCCTTGGCGAACTATTCAGCACCCTGTTAGTCGCGCACTGCTTCCGCGAAAAAGGTATACCCATGGAGTGGGTAGATGTACGGGATATGCTGCGAACCGACGATAACTTTCGTGATGCAGGCATTGATCTGGATTACACCCAGCAAATGACAGATGCATCCTTACAACCTTTGCTGGCAAACAATGGATTAGTAATTACACAAGGCTTTATTGGTAGTACCGCCGAAAATGAAAGCACCACGCTTGGTCGCGAAGGCAGTGATTATACGGCTGCCATTTTTGCCAGCATGCTGGGTGCCGGGAAAGTTACTATTTGGAAAGATGTGGATGCCGTACTGACCGGCGACCCAAGACTTTTTCCCGAAGCGGTTCCACTACCCCACCTTACCTATGACGAAGTGGTGGAAATGGCTTATTACGGAGCACAGGTTATTCACCCAAAAACCATGAAACCCTTATACAATGCACGTATTCCGCTCCAGGTAAAGTCATTTTTAGATCCCAACCTGCCCGGCACCCTTATTGACCATAAAAAAGCGGGGCAACTACCGCCTATGCTGGTAAAAAAAGAAAAGCAGGTGCTCATGCGTTTTCATACCAAGGATTTTTCTTTTGTTGGCGAAAAGCCCATTGGGAAATGGTATGCGCTATTAGAAGAACTAAAAATGCGCCCCAACCTCATTCAAAACGGTGCAGTGCAACTGATGGCCGTTTTTGATGCACACTCCGAAAAAATCAGCAAACTCGCCGGTTTTGCAGAAGAAATATTTGATGTACAAGTACAACACGACCTGGTACTTTTTACCATCAGGCATTACACACAGGAAGCAATTGAAAAATATGCAGGAAACCGTTTGCCCCTGTTAAAGCAGCAAACGCCGGATACGGTGCAATATGTTTTTGATAAACACTAATTTGAACCCAGGAATTTAATCTTCATCTATCACCACTTTAACGGGCACAACCGGCTTTTCTACTTTATTTACTATAATGGTTTGAGAAAGCATACGCGGTATGGGGTTGTCCTTTGGGCCAAGTGCTGGTTTCCAGGCTGCAAGTGCTTCAAATCGCTGAATAATCATATTATTCATTTCGTTATTGGCATTTTTATCCGGGTTTACATTCACCACTTTTCCATCGGCGGTTATTACAAATTCCACTGTAATAAAAATGCGGGCTCTTCCATCAAGGGGAATAAATTGACTAAGTGCTGAGTCAAGCCCATCTACAAACTCCTTAAAAGCTGCTGCCCCACCCGGATATTCAGGTTGCTTTGTAATATACCCTCCCAGTTCCTGGCTAGTGAAAGGTAGTTGCTTGCCCGTTTTTCGCGCTGCAGTATTTTCTTTAAAAACCGGCGGTGGCGGAGGCGCAACAGGGCGTTTAGGAATGGTAAAATCCTGCAGCATATCGTATTCACCCGCTCCATTTATCACAATGGTTGGCAATTGTTTTTTCTCCTGGAAGTAGTAATACACTTTTTCAAGCCTGTTAGCAAGTGGCTTATAATCGGGCCTGTTTTCCAGATATTTTTCCAGTAGATCCTTGCTTTTATCGCTTTTAAACATAATGGGAAACACATGTATAGGAATAAAATCCTGACCGGCTGCACGCGTACTTGCCGCAAGCACGTACAATTCTTCTATTATGGGATCGGTAAGCGGGATACATCCCACGGTAACACAACTACCATGTACGAAAATCTCTCCGCCCGGCTTCTTTGGATCACTCAAAATGCGATCGCTGGCATTGGGATAGTTTACGCCCAATGCAAGGTGGTAATTGCTGTTTGGCTTAAATTCATTGATATAATAAAATCCTTCCGGCACCTGGTAATCACCTTCGAGCCGCTTGGGCCCAAGACTGCCGGCGAGTGCACACACATTATAGGTTTTAAACTTACGGTAAGGTTTGGATGCATCGTTTTTTACCCATACTTCCAGTTTACTATCGAGCTTAAAGGAGCGGATGTACATGTATTTGGCGGGCCATTCCATTCCTTTGGCAGCAAACTCGTTTTGTAAAACGGATTCCATTTTCAGGAATGCTGCATCTACCCGCTTGAAAGATTTTTGGAAAGAAATAAAATCGCGCTGTTGAGGCGGTTGTGCGAGCAAACCACCGGTAAAAATCAATCCCAATATCAATAAAATACTCCGCATAACTTTTCAAAAATAGGTGCAATTATAACTTACTGTACGCTAAAACTGTACAGGTATTGTGCAAATTGCCATTAATTACACTGCAAAGTTACAAATTACCCCGCTGTTCCTGTTCCTTTTCCAGTGCTTCGAATAAGGCCTTAAAGTTTCCTTTCCCAAAGCTTTTGGCGCCTTTGCGCTGAATAATTTCGAAAAAAAGTGTGGGGCGATCTTGTACAGGTTTACTAAACAACTGAAGTAGGTAGCCTTCTTCATCCCGGTCAATAAGTATACCAAGGTCGCGCAAAGGCGCAATATCTTCATCTATGTAGCCAACCCTTTCCAGAATGTTATCGTAATAACTTTTGGGCACCTGCAAAAATTCTATCCCACGGTTGCGTAATTCGGTAACCGTTTTAACAATATCTTTAGTTGCCAGGGCTACATGCTGCACCCCTGGACCGTTGAAAAATTCCAGATACTCTTCTACCTGGCTCTTCTTTTTTCCTTCCGCAGGCTCGTTGATGGGAAATTTCACATATCCGTTTCCATTACTCATTACCTTACTCATTAGCGCGGAGTATTCGGTAGAAATATCCTTATCATCAAAACTGAGGATATTACGGAAACCCATTACTTCTTCATAAAACTTCACCCAGGGGTTCATTTGGTTCCACCCTACATTTCCAACACAATGATCCACATATTGCAAACCCGTATCGGCTGGTGCAAAATAAGGATTACTCCATGCACGATACCCGGGCATAAAAATGCCTTTGTAGTTTTTGCGCTCCACAAAAAGATGAACGGTGTCGCCATAGGTATGAATACCGCTCAGCACCACTTCCCCATCCTTATCGGTAAGCGTAAGTGGCTCCAGATAGCTGTTAGCACCGCGCGTTGTGGTTTGGTGCCAGGCATCGGCAGCATTATTCACCATTAATGCAAGGGTTTTTACCCCATCACCATGTTTGTAAATATGATCGGCAATGGGATTATTGGGTCGTATGGGTGTAGTAAGTACAAAGGTGAGTTTATGCTGCCGCACTACATAGCTTACTTTATCACGGATACCGGTTTCGGGGCCTGCGTAGGCCAATGCCTGAAAACCAAAGGCACTCATATAATAGTGGGCTGCTTGCTTGGCATTACCTACATAAAACTCAACATAATCGGTACCCTGTAAGGGTAGAAAATCGGTAGCAGCGGCTTGCTGCAAGGCGGAAGCGATTGCGGTTTGCATATAGAAAGTATTTTATAAGCCAGGAGGCTTGGAGGAAATAAGGAATAAGAAATAAACAATAAGGAATAAGAAAGGGGGCTGTCGCGTGTTATAGTACTATTACACTGGTCTTTTCGCTTACTTTATTGCCGCATCCATAGCAAGTGCAATCATAAGAAAAATATAGGCATGTGTTTTTTCCATTGGAAGGTAAAGGTAAAAGGTTTCGGGTATAATTGCTTTGGGTGATTGGGCAACTGGCTTATTTGGTCACCATTTTAGGAAGCCCAACGGTTCTTAACATTTCGTTAGCCTTGTCAACTTTCTCTTGAAAAATAGGCATTGTTTTATATTTTTCTAAGGAATTGTCTATTCGAACAATTGGAATTTTTTTGTCGTTTAACTCTTTTATGGTTTTCATTTGAATATTTATTTAGTTCTCCGCCAATGGTGGTTGGGTATTAATTGTCAAAATTAAATTATTTCCGCCTTACTAAAAAGGCGGTGTATTCAACTTCTTTTGTAAAATCTTCCCATTCACCATTTCGTAGTCCAAAAATTAGGAAATCATCTTTTACTTCCCCAAAATATTTGGAAATTCCCATCCGGTAAAGTCGTGTTCTTGATTTAGAACTGCCGGTTGCATATACCCAGGCATCTTTTTGCTCTTCAGTAAATGCAAAAACTGCTGAAACAACTGTTGCCAAAACCTGCTCACTATCACCATTATTTGAAACTACCGTATCATCAATGTCACCTGATTCTAAATTTTTGTCACCAAACGCCAGGTTATAAAATCCTTTTAATGCAGTTTCACTGAATTTGATGAGTTTAGGTATTTGGCCCTTTGGACCTTCGCTCGTAAATTCAAAAACCATCAAAGATTTTTCAGCCTTCAGTTCATAACGAGGTAAATTCATATTCTGATATTAAATTAAATTGTTGTGAAACCATTTTTTTTTAGCATTCATGAAGAAAGAATACCCAAGAAAAGAGCGTTTAGTAAACTAAAATTAAACAGTTTTCTGTTTGCAGTTGAGAAATATACCGTTTAATAAATATTTTATGCCTATTTAATTATATGTCTTTTGCAGAAAACCTACTTATGAAATCTCTACGACAAGGCGGACACCCTGCACGCATGCGTAAGTGGAATTCCACTTGCTTGTTGGCAGTAAGGTGCGGCTATTAAAAAAACAATAAAAAATATACAAATGAACTAGAGACTTTAGCCCAGCATCGGCCTAAGTCTTTGTACAGAAAATTAGCTTTTTTAGTTATGAAATTTAAAATTGCATGTTGGCAAACAGGAATTTTAAGTGGTCTTTCTCTTTTGTTCTTCCCAATTTTACGATTCGCTTTTCAGCATACATTTTTCGGGTACATTCGTAGCCATGAATAAATGGTTTCTTCAGGCGTTGAAAGCGTTGTGTTTATTATCAGTCATGCTAATGATGGCTTCCCTTTGGATGGGATATAATAAAGCTGCGGGTGCTACCCTAGCGCTCTTTTTTTTAAGTTTGGCGTTACTATTTTCAGCCAAAAAAAAGTTTTCTGCCTATGCCTTTAGTTTGTTCATTGCTGCTGCTGTATCCATTACACTTTCTTTCCCCCTATATTTTATTAACGTGGGTAATTTCCCCTTAAAAAAGCTGATTGTACCCCTGCTGCAAATCATTATGCTTGGGGTAGGATGCACATTAAGTTTGAAGGATCTTGCAATGGTAATAAAAACACCAAAAAAGGTCGCCATTGGGGTGGTATGTCAATTTACGATTATGCCCTTTGTAGGCTTACTGCTTGCATCCGTTTTTGGTTTTCCACCGGAGATAGCAGCAGGCCTTATTTTGGTTGGTTGTATGCCGGGTGGCTTAGCTAGTAATGTGATTGCTTTTTTATCAAAAGCCAATGTAGCCTTATCGGTCACCTTAACTACTGTTTCTACATTGCTTGCACCATTGGCAACACCCTTTCTTATGAAAATGCTGGGCGGACAGTTTATACCCATTGATGCGGGCGCTATGTTTCTGGATATTGTAAAAATGGTGATTGGGCCGGTGTTTTTAGGCTTAGGGCTGCATTACCTCCTGCGCAGGTATATGGATCTTGTTCATAAGATAATGCCGGTGATTTCCATGGCGGGTATTGTATTTATTGTAATGATTATTACGGCTGCAGGACGCGATAGTCTCCTGCAAATTGGATTGTCCTTATTGGTTGCGGTTTGCCTGCACATGAGTTTGGGACTGGCCTTAGGATATTTTTCAGGCAAATTGTTTGGGCTGTCCGAAACGGATGCGCGTACCATTGGTATAGAAGTAGGAATGCAAAATAGCGGGCTTGCTTCCGGGCTTGCCGTTCAAATGGGCAAAATAGCTACGGTTGGGCTGGCTGCAGCCGTAAACGGACCCTTAATGAATACCTTTTTTTCGCTGGTAGCAAGTTATTGGGGCAAAAAAGATAAATGACATAAGCTAAAATAGGTTCGATATTGAATTTCAGGTTTGTATTCATTTTCCCTCCTGATTAGTTGATGCCTTATGGATATAAAGAGATAACCAATCATTGCCTATCTCCCTATCACCCATCTTGATTTCCTGTTGTCGTCTTCCAATAAAAGGCTGCCTAATGCCCCTTAATGACGAAAGAAAAACCCAGCATCAATGCCCCTAAGTAGCAGAAGATATTTAAAAAGAGCTATTTTTTTTCCAGACTTATGACCCAATTTCTTCTTTATTTTTTTTTAATATAAAAGAAATAGCTTTTGAAATAACGAATGAATATATTATCTTACTCATTTATTTTCCTGGTTCAGGGTGGTATTATTTTATCATTTCTTTAGATTGCTTCTAATCGTCGATTGTTCCGGGGTTTTCAATTTCATTCTTTAAATAGTACAGGTATGAAAAAAGCGTTCTTATTTTATGTTGCCATTGTATTGGCTGGAATGGCACAAGCCCAGGTAGGCATTGGCACTACCGCCCCCCATGCATCGGCACAATTAGATGTAAGCAGCAGCACCAAAGGCTTGCTGATCCCCCGTATGGATTCTACGCAGCGCAAGGCTATTCCCACGCCGGCCTCAGGTCTTTTGGTGTATGACACCGATACCAAATCGTTTTGGTGTTGGGCCGGCACATCATGGATAAAGATTATGCAGGGGTATGCAACGGTACTGCAGGATGCGGATGGCAATACAAAGATTCAGGTAGAGAAAACCCCCAACGACGACATCATCCGCTTTGATATGGCAGGCACCGAATTCTTCAGGATGGACAGCGGG